>NZ_JCAMRR010000001.1:0-1070000 GCF_059821195.1 Opitutus sp. sgz309028
TCAGCTCATCCAATAACTTCACATCCAAGCCGCCATACGGCAGCTGCTTCTCTTTCGTGGTCACTGTCTTGTCCTTTCATTTCAGTGATCCACACACAAACTTTCTGACACGCTCCCGCCGCATCGCGTAAACCGCCGTCAGGGGCGTGAGACTTGGCACTTATTCACGCACCGTGAGTGCGACGCGGCTCATCTCCACATGCGCAGGGGTTTCGAACAAGCCTTCGATCCTACTAAAATTCTTTTCCACCAAAGCCACCAATTCGTCATTTCTTATATTGCCGGTCGCGATCACCAGCAAACGGCGAGGGCTCCCTTCAACATTCGCGTGATAAGGAAATCCGCGTCCTTCGTAACCACCACTGCCCCTCCTGATCTGCGATGGCACAGATCGTGTCATCCGTGGTGCGGTTCCCAGCAGGCAAATCGAACGTGTGCACGGCGTTGTGGCCCAGCTCACACAGCCGTAGCGCCAACCGTCGCGGCAATTGCGCATCAATGATGAACCTCACGATGCCAACGCAATGCTCGTTCGCGTCCTTGCGAGTTGTGTCGCATACGCGAGGCAAGCACGAAGGTCCTCGCGTTCTAGATCCGGATAATCAGCCAAAATCTCATCCTCCGCCATGCCCGAACTCATCAACTCCAGCAGCATCTCAACCGGATAACGAAGGCTTCGAATGCAGGGTTTACCATGGCAAACGGCCGGGTCTGTCGTGATGCGCGCCATGAGATTCATCGCAACATCATCGATCAGAGGATGACGTCGGTCAAGCGGGCGAGCCGCGCAGCGCGCGCTACGCGCGCGAGTTTAGGTTTAGGGTGTAACGTTTAAGGGGAGGCGGGAGGCGAACGAGGCCGCGACTGCGTCGCCCGCAATTTGCCCACGGAAGATACGGAATTCACGGAAGAATCCGGAGGAGAACCACGAAAAACACTAAATACACGAAAGGGGCGAAGGCGGACGGCTCGGAGAGCCGTCGCTACCTGGCGGTCGGGACGACCGCCGCTACCTCCGACTCTCAGCTCTCAACTCTCAGCTCGCCGCAACGCGGCGCCTACGACCGCCGCTACCGTGCTCTAGCCTCTCGCCTCTGCCCTCTAGCCCTCCCTTTCACTTTAACTTTCACCTTCAACTCGCGCGAAGCGCGCCCTAGAACGCATACGCGGCGCTCACGCCGTAGCGGGTGCGCTGCTGGCCGCGGCCGGGGTCGTCGGAGGTCACGCGGTCGCGGTCGACGCTCGCCGAAAACGACCAGTGCGGGGTCGGCAGCCAGGTCAGCGCCGCTCCCGCCCGCACCGTCGTCTCATCCGCATCCGCCACGCCGCGTCGGCCCTGCAGCTGCGAGGGCTCATACGTGACCGAACCCGACGCGACCATCAGACCGCTCAACGCATGCTGCACGTTGACGAACAGCCGGCTCACACGCGTGTCGCTGTATTTGGCAACGTTGGACGTCTCCTCCAGCGTATAAACATAGCCGCCCGCCAAGAAGGACCGCGGCGCGTAATCGTATTTCGCGGAAAACTCCGCATACAACCCGCTCGTGCTGCGCTCGGACGCGCGGCTGCGCCACTGCTCGCCGAGCCGGCCGCTGAGGTTCAGCTTCCGCGCGACCGCGTAATCAACGCCGCCGATGATGAAGTCCGTGTCCTTGTTCTTGAACGCCCCACCCGTCCGGTAATCGATCGCCTCGCGGCGGTATTCGACGACCGCCTTCAACTCCGGCAGCACGTCGTAGCTGCCGGCGACGCCCAAGAGGTTTTCGTTGCGGTTCAAGTCGGCGGCGAGGACGGCGTTGTCGTAATCGTAATTGACGCTGCGGACCTTGATCGCGCCGCCGAATTTCGGGAGCGGATTGGCGGCGAGGCGCGCGTTGAGCTCGTTGCGCTTGTAGGACTGGTTGGTGTTGACCGGCAGGCCGGCCAACAGCGACTCGGGGTTTTTCGCGATCTGGTAATAGTCGCTGAGGTCGATGTTCGTCTTCGGCGAAAACGCGTGCGCGAGCCGCGCCATCAGCTCGTGACTGTCGAGGGTCTGGTCGCCGGGCCGGTCGACGACATGATCGACCGACAGCGTGTAGGCGAAGGCCGCGAAAGTCTGGTCGGTGAGCGAGCCGGCATATTCAAATTTTGGCGACGCGTTGTAGACCATGCTCCCGATCGCGCCGGTCTGCGCGCCGAAGATGTTGCTGTCGTGCGACACACCCGCGCGGAGCGAGACCTGCCAGTCCTTCTTCTGCTCCGGCTCGGGCAGCGGGGCATACACGGCGCGCGCAGGCAGCGCCGCGAGCAAACCGGACACGAATAACACGCGCACGAAGTTCATCGGTTGAAGGGAGGCGGGACGCTAGAAGTGCCCGCAGAGCCGAAGCAATTACTTTTCCCCCGGCGGCGGCAGGGCCGGATTGAGCAGGACGTAGAGGTTGTCGGCGAGCTTCTGCGGCGCGCGCAGCGGAAACTCCGCCGGCAGCACACCCGTGAGCAATCCGGCATACACGCGGCCCCAGTCGCCGAAGCGGTTCGTGATCGCGCCGAGCGCGCCGGGCTCGAGCGGGCGCGCAGCGAGCTCCGAGAAAAACGGCCGGTCGAGCGTGCGCGGCGTGAGCAGCAATTCGCCGATCGGCTGCTCGAGCGCGATCGCGTGGAAATCGCGCAGCTTCGCCGGCTGCGACCACACGCGCAGCCCGCCATACCAGGCGACGCCGGCAGGGACGTCGGCCATCGCGCCGAACCGCTCCGCGCGATCGCGCCGCTGCAGCTCCTCGCGCATGCCGATGAACAGACTCGGGAAATACGGCGGGTACTGAAAATGCAACCGCGGCGGCTCGAGGGCGTCGCGGAGCAGCGGCAGCGCCTGCGCGAGCAGCAGCACCGCGGCGGTGAGCCGCGGCCAGCGGCTGAGCGTCTCGTTGCTGCCGAGCAGCACGAAGAAGAAGCCCGCGCCGAACACGATCACGAGCGGGGCGAGCCAGCCCGACGCGAGCCGCTCGCTCTCGCCGGAATTCAGCGCCGCCTGCGCGAGCAGCAGCACGCCGAGCGACCCCGTGAAAATCCAGCGCAGGCGGTTCGCGGTCGGCGAACGAAACGCATACAGCCAGCCCGCGACGAAGAAAGCCAGCAGCACCAGCGCCCCGCCCGACCAAAGACGCGACTGCACGTCCTGTTGCAGCGCGGTGAGCGTCTTGTTGCCCAGTTTGGGCAGCGAAATCGCCGGCGCGTCGGCGGCGAGGGTGTTGCGCACCGTCGCGGGCTCGGCGGTGGGATCGCCGGCTTTCAACGCGACATTCTGCGCGGCGAGCGCGACGGGATGGCCGGCGACGGCGAGATTGCGCGCGACCCACGGGCTGGCGACGATGGCGAAGCCGGCCGCGACCAGCAGCGCGGCGGCAAAGCGGCCGCGCCACCCCGCGTAGCCGAGCGCGACGAGGACCAGCGCGCCGGCGGCGTATTCAGAAAGAAACAACAACCCGCAGGCGGCGCCGAGCGCCACGCAGCCGAGCCGCGCGCGGCGGCGGTCGCCGGCGTCGAGCGCGCGATCGAGCCGCGCCCAGAACCAGAACGCGGCGACGGCGAGCAGCATCGGCAACGGCGCGCCGGTGAGCGTGACGGTCTGGCGCCAGATTCCGGCGGAGACGAACAGCGCGAGCAACGCGAGCCAGGCGGTGCGGGTGTCGAAAAGCCGGCGCGCGAGGTCGAACGCCAGCCACGCCGTGAGCCAGAGCAGGACGACGTTGAGCCCGAGGAGAAAATAGTCGGCGGCGAAACCCGCCGGCGGCGCGGCTGGCGAGGCAAACAGGGCCGCGCGGGCCGACTCCGGCAGCAGGCGCAGCGCGCCGCCGAGCGCGAGCGAATAGAGCGGCGCGTAATAGAGCTCCGGATACGGACGCGCGGGGTCGAAGCGCTGGCCGCGGGTTTCCAGAAACGCGGCGACCTGCGGATAATTGACGCGAGTGGTGAAGCCCGCGCCGGCGGCGAGCTGGCGGCCGACGTCGGCCTGGACGAGCGTCGTTTCGCTGGTGGCGCCGTGGAACTGCGTCCACGCGACGCGTCCCGACAGCACGAGCAGGCCGAGCAGGACGGCGGCGAGCCGGATCACGCGCGCGCCTGCCCCCATTTCCAGCCAGTGAATCAGCTCCTGGGCGGTACGAAGGCGCGGCATTGCGGGGGCGGCGGGGAAACGAGGGGAAAGACGGACGGACGGCGCGGAGTTCAGTCCGTGACGTCGAGTTCCGGCCACTGCGCGATCTTGCGGTGCAGCGTGCGGCGGCTGACGCCCATCAACTCGGCGGCCCGGGTGCGGTTGCCGCGGGCCTTGATCAGCGCTTCGCGCAGCAGGCGCTTCTCGTTTTCCTCGACGGAAAGCGATGCGCCGGCGGCGGGGGCGGACAAGGCGGAGGGCCGGTCGGAGACCTGCCCTACGGTCGGCGCGAGGACGGCGTCGCGGTATTTCGGCTCGAGATCGTATTCCGTGAGGCTGCCGCCGCGGCGGAGCACGACGGCGTTTTCGGCGAAATTGCGCAGTTCGCGGATGTTGCCCGGCCAGGCGTAGGACTTGAGCGTGTTGACCGCGCCCGGTTCGAGCGAGAGCGGCGGCACGCCATTTTCGTCGGAGAACACCTTGATGTAATGCGCGAGCAGCAGCGGGATGTCCTCGGGGCGCTCGCGCAGCGGCGGCATGGTGATCCGCACGACGTTGAGCCGGAAGAACAGGTCCTCGCGGAATTTTCCCTCGCGCACCTGCTGTTCGAGATTGCGGTTGGTGGCGGCGACGAGGCGGACGTCGAGCTCGAGCGATTTCGAGCCGCCGACGCGCTCGATGGCTTTGGTTTCGAGGAAGCGCAGCAGCTTCACCTGCGTGGACGCGGAGATCTCGCCGATCTCGTCGAGGAAGAGCGTGCCGCGGTCGGCGGATTCGAAGCGGCCGATGCGGCGCTCGCTGGCGCCGGTGAACGCGCCGCGCTCGTGACCGAAGAGCTCGCTCTCGAGAAGGTTTTCGGAGAGCGCCGCGCAGTGGACGGCGACGAACGGCCCGCGCGCGCGGGGGCTGGCCTGGTGGATGGCTTGGGCGATGAGCTCCTTGCCGGTGCCGGACTCGCCCTCGATGAGGATGGTGGCGCGCGACGGGGCGACGAGCTTCACGCGCTCGATCACGTCCTGGAGCTTGGGCGAGTTGCCGATGATGCCCTGGAAATTGAATTTCTCGTCGAGCCGCTCGTGGAGTTGTTTCACCTCGACCTCGAGCGTGCGGGTCTTGAGGGCGCGCTGGATGAGGACCTCGAGTCGTTCGATGTTGACGGGCTTGGTGAGGAAATCGACGGCGCCGCGCTTCATGGCCTCGACGGCGGTCTCGATGTTGCCGTAGGCGGTCATCATGATCACCGCGGGGCGGTTGGGCAGCGCGAGGGCCTTGTCGATGACCCGCAACCCGGATTTGCCGGGCATGCGCAGGTCGGTGACGATCACGTCGAACGGCTGCGCGTCCATGAGGTTGAAGGCCTCGTCGGAGTTGGCGGCGACGGAGACGTCGTAATTCTCGATGAGTGCCTGCTGCAGCCCCTCGCGGGTGTGCTTCTCGTCGTCGACGATTAAAACGCTCGGCACCATGGCTCAACAAACTAGCGGGCCGAAGGCCGCGAGTTGAAGGTTAAAGTTGGCGCGCGCGCGGCGCGCGAGGGAAAGTGGGCGCTGCGCGCGGTGTTGCCCACGGAATACACGGAAAGCACGGAAAGATCAGAAGTTTTTAAACCACGAAAAACACGAAATACACGAAAGGGGGGCGGAGACGGGAGAGAACCGCGAGGCGGGCTGTCGCGCGGCGCGCGAGTGAAAGGGAAAGGGATCCGAGGGTAGAGGCGAGAGGCGCGAGGCGGGCCGCGCTGCGGCGAGTTTAGGTTTAAAGTGTAAAGTTTAAGGGATGGCGGTCGGGACGACCGCCGCTACCTGGCTCTGGGCTCTGGGCTCTGGGCTCTGGGCTCTGGGCTCTGGGCTCTGGGCTCTGGGCTCGCCGCGGCGACGCGGCGACGCGGCGCCTACGACCGTCGCTACCGGGCTCTCAACTCTCAGCCTTCAACTCTCAACTCTAGGCTCTCAGCTCTCAGTTGTTCCGATCGCTGCCCGAGGGGCACCCGCTCACGTCACCCTTCCGCTGCGCTGCAGGGCCGCACTTTCGGTGCGACCATCTCCGCCTCCCGGCTTCGTCTCAGCTCGCCGCGCCGCGGCGGAGCGCTACTGCGCCTGTTCGGGCGCAGTCGTGACGAGGCGGCGGGCGACGGGGGCGAGGCGGCTGAGCATCAGGCTCGGCGGCGGGGAGGCGTCGACGAGGTCGAGGAATTTCTGCCGGCGGCGAACGAGGATTTCGCGCAGCTGCCCGGTCTGCTCCGGGGTGAGATTCAGATCGCGCGTGTTCCACTCCATCCGCAGCGGCACGACGACGATGCCGAGCATCTTGTAGAGCGGCTGCTGCTGGAGGTTGACGATTTCGTTGAGCGTGAGCGGGGTATCGCGGTCCCAGTTGGCCGCTTCCTTCGCGCGACGGTCGGCGTAGTATTTGATGATGTCGTCGAACTTCGTCGCCTGTTCCGCATTCAGGATGCCTTTGATTTCCTGATCCATCTCGTAGTCGATCTGGGAAAGGCGTTCCCGGAAGGATTCGATCTGCGGACGCAGCCGCTCGATCTCGGCGGCGAGTTCGGCGGGGTTGGGATCGTTCTTCCTGGTCGTCGCCTGCGCGGCCGGTTTGGACGGAGACATTTCGCCGAGGACGGCGGGCGGCTTGGGCACCTTGCAGGCGTTTCGCTCGGTCCAGATGCCGGCGGCGAAGCCGGCGCCGATCAGAACCACGGTGAGCAGCGCGATAAGGATCCGTTGCTTCATCTGAAGTCGCCGACTTTCTGCGCTTCGAGCGCGATCGCCTCCCAGCCCGCGAGGTTTTGCGCGGTCTCGGTGGCGGTGCGGTGCGTGTGCACGAAAAAGATCGCGCCCAGACAAACCGCGGCGGTGGCCACGCTCACCAGACACTGGCTCGCAAAGGTCGGCGCGACGGTCCGGGCGGCGCTGACCGCGCGCGCGGCAAAGCCGGGGCGCAATTGCGCCGCGGCGTGCAGGTGCAACGCCTGCCAGGCATGGGTTTCAGGTTTCATGGGGAGGTTGGTAAAATTGACGGAGTTTTTCGCGCGCGCGGTGCAGGCGCGCTTTGACGGCCATCACGCTGGTGCCGGTGGCCTCGGCCATCTCGACCTGGCTGCGGCCTTCCTGGGCCATGGCCAGCAACGCACGGTCCTTGGGCGGAAGCTGTTGCAGCGCGTGCCGGAGCGCGTCGAGCTCCTCCGGATCGACCGCGCCGGGCGGCTCGGGGATGTTTTCGTGTTCCGCGGCGAAGGGGGTGAAGATCCGCCGCAGTTTCTGACGCCGCAGGTGGTCGATGCACGTGTTGCGCGCCAGGCGGAACAGCCACGCTTCGAACTGAGCCACGTCCTGCAACCGGTGCAGCGCGCGAATCATCTTGATGAAAACCTGTTGCGCGAGGTCCTCGACCGCATCCGATCGCCCCGTGATCGCATACACGAAACCCGCGATCCGCCGCTGGTAATTGAGCACGAGCGTCCGCTGGGCGGTTTCGCTGCCCGATTGGGCCTGGCGCACGAGCTCGCCGAGGGCGACTGCAGAGGATTGATCCGAGGGGGAGCATGCCTGTGCCTCGCCTGACGAAGAGACTGTGGGGAAGTTGCGGATTTGCCCTTCATCCCGAACTCGCGCGCGGCCTGCAACCTTTCTTCTCGGCCGCCGTCACACGACGCTCATGAAAATGCCCGTGCGTCCGGCCATCGGCCTCGTCGTGTTCGCCCTCGCCTGGTGCGCCGGCTGCAGCACGCCCCGCGACCGCGAGTTTGCGGAGGCAGCGAACTCCCCGCCGGTGGCGATGGCCGGCGCGACGCGCTTCTTCGACGGCAAGGTGCTCGTATCCGCCACGCTCGGTCGAGCCGCGCGGCCGCACCCCGAGGGATCCGGCGGGCGCGACGGCAGCGGCCAGCGTTGGCGCCGCGGCCGGCCACCGGGCGGGATGAGCGGCGGAATGATGGGGCCCGCCGGCGAGAGGCGGGACGACGACGTGCCAACGCCGCGCCTGCGGGTCGCGGGCGGCCCGCACCTGACGTTGCGCGTGACGCTGAAAAACACCTCGCCGGCGCCGTTGACGATTCAGATTCGCGACGTGAATTCCGATCTCGGCAACTTCGTCGTGCGGCCGGAACGCGTGGAGCTGGCCCCCGACCAGGCGGTGGAGCTCGAACCGATGTCGTCGGAGCTCGGCAACGTCGTCGGCGACATCCCTGTGCAGATCAGCCTGCGCGCGGAAAACAAAATTGAATCGAACTCGTTGGTGTTGAAACCCGAGGCGGACGCGCTACGCGCGAGTGACAGTGACAGTGACAGTGAAAGGGAAAGTGAAAACCTTCGGAAACGCTGAAAAGCTGAAACGCTGACATGCTGAAAGGATGGCGGTCGGGACGAGCGCCGCTCTCGCAGCCAGTTGAGAGCTGAGCGTCTAGAGCTGGGAGCCGGAATTCCAAACCACGAAGGGGCGCGAGGGAAAGTGACAGTGAAAGTGACGGAGCCGGGGAGCGGAGATGGGACGCGCTACGCGCGAGTCGAGAGCCTAGAGTTGAGAGCTGAGAGTCGGAATTCCAAACCACGTTCCGAGCGAAGCGAGAAGCCTGACAAGACACGAAACACACGAAAGGGATTAACCGCGAAGGGACGCGGAGAAGCGTGAAGGGAGCGAAGGACGACGGATCTGAACCACGGATTGCACAGATTGCACGGGCCGGGCGGCGCTTGGTCCGTCGTGATATGCGTGGACCGAACTCAGGACGGCTCGGAGAGCCGTCCCTATCTTTGATCGATCTTCGCGGAGCTTCGTGTCCTTCGCGGTTTCCATCATGGCGATCGGGACGATCGCCGCTACCGGACTCTCAACTCTAGGCTCTCAGCTCTCAACTCGCCGCAGTGCGGCGTTACTCGCGCGACAGCGCGGCCAAGCGCGGACCGAACTCAGGACGCGTGGGGACACGCGTCCCTACCTTTGATCGACCTTCGCGGAGCTTCGTGTCTTTCGCGGTTTCCATCATGGCGATCGGGACGATCGCCGCTACCCAGCTCTCAACTCTAGGCTCTCAGCTCTCAACTCGCCGCAGCGCGGCGTTACTCGCGCGACAGCGCGGCCAAGCGCGGGCCAAACTCAGGACGCGTGGGGACACGCGTTCCTACCCTTGATCGATCTTCGCGGAGCTTCGTGTCCTTCGCGGTTTCCATCATGGCGATCGGGACGATCGCCGCTACCCGGCTCTCAACTCCAGGCTCTCAGCTCTCAACTCGCCGCATCGCGGCGTTACTCGCCGCAGCGCGGCGAAGCGCGCAGCGGCGACTTGCTCCGCGCGGGATGCAGCACAAGCTTCACGGTCAACCTGCCGCCTGCGTCATGTTCCTGCGTCTCCGTTTTCTCATTACCTGGCTCGTCGTTCTCGGCGCGGCGTCGTTCGCGCGCGCGGAGGAGTCGCTCCGCACGCCCTCCCCTTTCCTGCCGCCGGCGGGCGCGGCCCAACCGGGCGGCGCGGCGAAAGAGGACGCGGCGTTCCAGCTTTCCGGCATGACCGTCGTCGGCCGCGACACCCTGCTGAGCATCACGCGGATGGAGGACAAACGCAGCCAATGGATTCCGGTCGGCAAAACGGTCGCCGAGATCACCGTCGTCAGCTACGATCCGAAAACCGAACAGGCGGTCATTCGCGTCGCGGGCCGCGAGCACCGGCTGACGTTGAAAAAAGCGAGTGTGCAGCCGGCGCCGGCGCAGCCCGCGACCGTCCCCCCGCCCGCGGAGCACAAGCCGGCGCCGACCGCGCCCACGAAAGAACCCGCGGCCGTCGTGCTGCCCCCGATGACGCCGCAGGAGGAAAAGGAAATGGAGGCGCGGATGCTCGTCAGCGATTTATTGGAAATCGGACAACAGCAGCGGCAGGCCTACGCGGAGGCGCGACGCAAAGCCGCGCAGGAAAAGGCGCAGCGGGCGCCGGCCGAAGACGAGGCGAAAACCGCCGAGACGAAGCAGTAGTTTGTCGCGCGGGCGACGATGCTCGCGGGCGCTCGTCCGCGGCGCAGTTTCGCCTTTCTCCGGCATGAGGCGCGTGCTTGGGTGAGTGCGCATGAAACTCCTGATCACCGGCATCTGCGGCTTCGTCGGCAGCACGCTCGCGCGCGCTTTCGCGGCGGCGGGGACGCGGCACCAGATCGTCGGCCTCGACAATTTCATCCGCCCCGGCAGCGAAACGAATCGCGAGGAGTTGAAACGACTCGGCGTGACGCTGCACCACGGCGACTTGCGCGCGGCGAGCGATCTCGAGACATTGCCCGCGGTGGATTGGCTGATCGACGCGGCGGCGAATCCGAGCGTGCTCGCGGGCGTCGACGGACGCACGAGCTCGCGTCAACTCGTGGAGCACAATCTTTCCGGCACGGTGAACATGCTGGAGTTCTGCAAGCAGCACCGCGCGGGCTTCATCCTGCTGAGCACGAGCCGCGTGTATTCGATCCCGCCGCTCGCGGCGCTGCGCGTCGAGGCGGTCGACGGCGCGTTTCGTCCCGTGGCGGACGCGACGCCGCCGGGGCTGACGGCGGCGGGTGTGGACGAAAGCTTTTCGACGGCGGCGCCGGTGTCGCTGTATGGCGCGACAAAGCTGGCGTCGGAAGCGCTCGCGCTGGAATACGGCGCGAGCTTCGACCTGCCGGTGTTCGTCAACCGCTGCGGCGTGCTGGCCGGCGCGGGCCAGTTCGGGCGCGCGGACCAGGGGATTTTTGCGTTCTGGCTGAACAGCCACCTGCGCCGGCGGCGGCTGGCGTATATCGGTTTCGGCGGGCACGGTCATCAGGTGCGCGACTGCCTGCATCCGCGCGATCTCGTGCCGTTGTTGGAAAAGCAATTTGCGGCGCCGGCGCTCGATCCGCTGGATCGCATGGCGAACGTGTCCGGCGGGGCTGTCTCCGCGATGTCACTACGCCAGCTGACCGCGTGGTGCGACCGGCGTTTCGGCGCGCATCCGGTGGGCGCGGACGGCACGCCGAGGCCTTTCGACATTCCGTGGATGGTGCTTGATCACGCGAAGGCGACGCGCCTGTGGGACTGGGCGCCGCAGACGCCGGTGGAGACGATCCTCGACGAAATCGCCGCGCACGCGGAGGCGAATCCGCGGTGGCTGGAGATGTCGCGCTGAGCGGCGGCGCTGCGCGCTGCCGCTCAGCGCGAGTGAAAGTGAAAGTTAAAGTGGGGATAAACCGCGAAGGACACGAAGGAGTCGCGAAGCGGGGAAGCGCGTGTTGAAGGAGCAAGGTGTAAAGCTGAAGGGATGGCCGTCGGGACGACGGCCGCTACCAAACGTTAAACTTTACACTTTAAACCTAAACTCGCCGCAGCGCGGCGTTGCCTCTCGCCTCTTGCCTCTACCCTCCGATCCCTTTCCCTTTCACCTTCACTTTCACTCGGCGCGCGACGCGCGCCTCCTCATGCCCGCTCCGCTCACGCTCTACTCCGTCATCATTCCCGCCCGCGACGAGGAGGCCTCGCTGCCTTCTACCGTTGCCAGTATCTATGAAACGCTGACGGCGGAGAACGTGCCGCACGAGATCGTGGTGGTCGACGACGGCAGCCGCGATGCGACGTGGACCGTGCTGCAGCAGCTGCGCGAGAACTATCCGACGCTCGCACCCACGCAAAACACCGGCGAGCACGGCTTCGGCCGCGCGGTCGTGTGGGGGCTCGATCACAGCCGCGGCGATGCGGTCGTCATCATGATGGCCGACGCCTCCGATTCGCCGGTGCACGCGGTGCATTACTGGCGGTTGTTGAACGACGGCTACGATTGCGCGTTCGGCAGCCGTTTCGTGTCGGGCGGAAAGGTCATCGATTATCCGCGGCTGAAACTCTTCGTGAACCGGCTCGCGAATTTCTTCGTGCGCGTCGGCTTCAACATTCCGCTCAACGACACGACGAATGCGTTCAAGGCCTATCGTCGCACGGTGATCGACGGCTGCCGGCCGTTTCTCGCGCCGCATTTCAATCTCACGGTCGAGATTCCGTTGAAGGCGATCGTGCGCGGCTTCAGTTACGCCGTGATTCCGATCTCGTGGCAGAACCGCAAATACGGCGAGGCCAAGCTCAAGATCAAGGAGATGGGCAGCCGGTATTTCTTCATCTGCGCCTACGTGTGGCTGGAAAAATATTTCAGCCGCGGCGACTATCGGAGAAGATAACGCCTTCCCTGCCGCGGCCGGGACGCGCTTTGGGAAACCCCGGGCGGGAAAAGCCTTGTTCAAGCTGCGGTCGCTCGTTCACTTCGACCCTTTCCATGATCTATCTCCTTGGAGGCTCCGGTTACGTCGGTTCCGCCTATCAGGCGCTGCTCGCGCGCAAAGGCATCCCTTTTCGCAATCTTCGTCGCGCCGAACTCGACTACACTAATCCGGCCGTGCTCGCCGCCGCGTTGAAGGCGGACCGGCCCGAATTTCTGATCAACGCCGCCGGCTACACCGGCAAGCCCAACGTCGATGCCTGCGAGCTGCACAAGACCGAGTGCCTGTTCGGCAACGCCGCGTTGCCCGGCCTCATCGCGCAGGCCTGCGCCGACGCCGGCGTGCCGTGGGGGCATGTGTCCTCCGGCTGCATCTACACGGGCGCGCGGCCGGACGGCTCCGGTTTCACCGAGACCGACGCGCCGAATTTCACGTTTCGACAGAACAACTGCTCCTTCTACAGCGGCAGCAAGGCGCTCGGCGAAGAGGTCCTCGCCGGCAAACCGGACGTCTATATCTGGCGCCTGCGGATTCCGTTCAACGAAGTCGACAATCCCCGCAATTACCTGACGAAGCTGATGCGCTACAGCACCCTGCTCGAGGCCACGAACTCGATCTCGCAGCTCGAAGAATTCGTCGCCGCGACGTTTGCATGCTGGGAGCAGCGCGTGCCTTTCGGCACGTATAACGTCACCAATCCCGGCCAGGTGACGACGCGCGAAGTCGTGGAGCTGATCAGGAAGACGGGCGTGTCGGACAAGGCGTTTTCGTTTTTCGCGAACGAAGCGGACTTCATGCAGAAGGCGGCGAAGACGCCGCGTTCGAATTGCGTGATGGATTCGTCGAAACTCGCCGCCGCCGGCATCCGCCTGACGGAAGTCCACGAAGCGGTGGAACGCGATCTCCGCCGGTGGCGGCGGGAGGGAAAGTGAAAGGGAAAGTGAAAGGGAAAGGGAAAGTGAAAGTGAAAGGGAGAGCGAAAGGGAGACCGGAGGTGAGAGGCTAGAGGCGAGAGATCGTTGAGGGTCGCCGGGCTGCGGCTCCCGATCGCCATTTCAAGCCATGGCCGACGGAACGATGGTTCCCCACTTTCACCATCACTTTCACTTTCACTCTTCAGCCGGTATCCACTACCCTCCCACCCCTTCCTCCCGCTCCAACTTTACCTCCACTCATGCACGAGACCGACGCGCTGCGGAAATTTGGCGCTTATCAGAAAGCGCTCGAACTCTTCGATCTCGTCGTCGCCGATCTGAATTCGTTGAGCGACCGACCCGGACTGCAGCGATTGATCGCCCAGCAATTCGCCAGCGCCGACTCAATCGCGGCGAACATCGAAGAAGGTTTCGGCCGCGGCAGCCGGAAAGAGTATTGTCAGTTCCTGGTGATCGCTCGCGGATCTGCCCAGGAGACGGGCGGGCGCTACGGTCGGATGAAACACTGGCTGCCCGAGTCGCTCGTCGAAGCCCGCATCGCCCTCTGCGGAGAAATCATTGCCATCCTGTCGCGCTCCATCACGACCCTGCGCCGCACCGCTTAGTCGTTCCCCCACTTTCACTGTCACTTTCACCGTCACTTTCCACTTCATGAACATCCTCGTCACCGGCGGCTGTGGGTTTATCGGCTCCAACTTCATTCGGCAGCGGCTGGCGGAGTCCGGCTCGGCGCTGACGAAGCTCGTCAATCTCGACGCGCTCACCTACGCGGGCAATCCCGCCAACCTGGCGGACGTCGCCGGCGATCCGCGCTATGTTTTCGTCCAAGGTGACATCGGCGACGGCGCGCTCGTGGCACGGCTGCTGGCCGATCACGCGATCGACGCGGTGGTGAATTTCGCGGCCGAGTCGCACGTCGACCGCTCGATCGATTCGCCGGAGCCGTTCGTGCAGACCAACGTCGTCGGCACGCTGCGCCTCTTGAACGCGGCGCGGCTGTACTGGGCGAAACTGCCGGAGCCGCGGAAGAATGCGTTTCGATTTCTCCACATCTCGACCGACGAAGTGTACGGCACGCTTGCCCCGGACGATCCGGCGTTCACCGAGCAAACGCCCTTCGCGCCCAACTCGCCCTACGCGGCGTCGAAAGCGTCGAGCGATCACCTCGTGCGCTCGTATCATCACACCTATAAATTTCCGACGCTCACGACGAATTGTTCGAACAACTACGGGCCGTATCATTTCCCGGAAAAGCTGATCCCGCTGATGATCCTCAACGCGCTCGAGGGCAAACCGCTGCCGGTGTACGGCGACGGCATGCAGATCCGCGACTGGCTGTATGTCGAGGACCACGCGGCGGCGATCTGGCTCGTGCTGCAGCGCGGCCGCGTGGGCGAGACTTACAACATCGGCGGTTTGAACGAAAAACCGAACATCGAGATCGTGCAGACGATTTGTGCGCTGCTGGATCGGAAGTCGCCGCGCGCCGATGGAAAATCCTACGCCACGCAGATCACGCACGTGCAGGACCGTCCCGGCCACGACCGTCGCTACGCGATCGACTGTGCGAAGATCCAGCGCGAGCTCGGCTGGTCCCCGCGCGAGTCGTTCGAAACCGGCATCGAGAAAACCGTCGACTGGTATCTCGGTCACCGCGAGTGGGCGGCGGACATTACCGCTGGCCGTTATGCGCGCCAGCGGCTGGGGACGGCTCTCTGACGGCCAGCGGAGATTAAGTGGCAAGTTTAAGTTGAAGATGAAAGAGCCTTCCGACGAGTCGTTCGAGAAGCTGGAGGTCTGGCGGCGAGCTCAGGCATTGAGCATCGAGGTTTATCGACTCCTCGCCGATTGTCGCGATTGGGGCTTCAAGGATCAAATCACGCGCGCCGCCAACAGCATCGCGGACAATATCGCGGAAGGCGCCGAGCGTGTCAGCAAGGCCGAGTTCAAGCAGTTCCTCGGCTACGCCAAAGGCTCGGCCGGGGAAACCCGCTCCCAAGTATTGCGCGCCGTCCCCCTCGGATATCTCGAAACGCAAACAGGGCAGCGTCTTCGCGCCGAACTTTGCGAAATCTCGCGAATGCTCCACGGATTGATCAAAGCTCTCGATCGCTAAAACCGCTGCGTATGCCCGATCTTCAACTTCAAACTTCAACTTCAACCAACGATGCCGCGGCGCGGCCGCGACGCGGCATCGTGCTCGCTGGCGGTTCAGGCACCCGCCTCTACCCGTTGACCATCGCGGTCAGCAAGCAGCTGATGCCCGTCTACGACAAGCCGATGATCTATTATCCGCTGTCGACGCTCATGCTGTCGGGAATCCGCGAGATCCTCGTCATCTCCACGCCCACCGACCTGCCGCTCTTCCGCCGGCTGCTCGGCGACGGCTCGCAAATCGGCCTCGCCCTCTCCTACGCCGAACAACCCAGCCCCGACGGGCTCGCGCAGGCGTTTCACATTGCCGCCGACACCGGCTTCCTCTCCGGCACGGAACCCTCCGCGCTCGTCCTCGGCGATAATCTCTTCTACGGCCACGATCTCACGAAGTCCCTCGAACGCGCTCACGCGCGGACCGACGGTGCGACGATCTTCGGCTACCACGTCGCCGACCCGAAAAGCTATGGCGTCGTCGAGTTCGCGGACGACGGCCGCGTCGTTTCGCTCGAGGAAAAGCCCGCGCAACCAAAATCCAACTACGCGATCCCCGGCATCTATTTCTACGATCGCGACGTGGTCGCCCTCGCGCGTTCGCTGAAGCCGTCGAAACGCGGCGAGCTCGAGATCACCGATCTCAACCGGCTCTATCTCGAAGCCGGCCGGTTGCACGTCGAAGTCCTCGGCCGCGGCACGGCCTGGCTCGACACCGGCACGCACGACTCGCTGCTCGATGCGGCGCAGTTCGTCGGCGTCATCGAAAACCGCCAGGGGCTGAAGATCGCGTGTCTCGAGGAGATCGCGTATCGGCAGGGCTGGATCGATCGCGCGCAGCTCGACGCCAATATCGTGAAGCTCGGCAAGTCGTCCTACGGCTCCTATCTTCGCAAGGTTTTTGCCGAGACCGCGTAAGCGCGGCGCAATTCACTCTCATTTTTCTTAGTTTCACGCGGCCGTCTGGCACTTTTTGGCCGGAGCTGACGTAATCCTTTGGAAATGAGCCTCCCGCTGCCGTCTTCGGACGACTCCGATCTCGAACTCTCGATCGTCATGCCCTGCCTCAACGAGGCAGAAACCCTGGCCGGCTGCGTGGAGGAGGCGCTGCAGGCCCTCCGCGACGCGAATCTCCGCGGCGAGGTGATCGTCGCCGACAACGGTAGCACCGACGGCTCGCAGACGATCGCGACGCGCGCCGGCGCGCGGGTCGTGCCCGTGGCGGAAAAAGGCTACGGGTGCGCGCTGCGCGGCGGGATCGCGGCGGCGCGCGGACGCTACCTTGTGATGGGCGACGCCGACGGCAGCTACGACTTTTCGCAGGCGGGCGCGTTCGTGGCGAAGTTGCGCGAAGGCTGGGATCTCGTGATGGGCAACCGCTTCCGCGGCGGCGTGCAACCGGGCGCGATGCCGTGGAAAAACCGTTACATCGGCAACCCGATCCTCTCGGGACTCGGCCGGCTGTTTTTCGGCAGCGCGATCGGCGACTTCCATTGCGGGCTGAGGGCGTTTTCGAAAGAGGCATATGAACGGCTCGCACTGCGCACGACCGGCATGGAGTTCGCGTCCGAGATGGTGATCAAGGCGACGCTCTTCCATTTCCGCGTGACGGAGATTCCGACGATCCTGCGGCCCGATGGACGCAGCCGACCACCGCACCTGCGGCCGTGGCGCGACGGCTGGCGGCACCTGCGGTTCATGCTGTGGTTTTCACCGCGCTGGCTGTTTCTCCAACCCGGCCTCGCGCTGATCGCCGCCGGCGTCGCGATCGGCGCCGTGCTCGTGAGCGGACCGCTCACGATCGGTCGCGTGACCTTCGACGTGCACACGCTGTTGTTTGCCGCGGTCGCGATCCTGATCGGGCTGCAATCGGTGATCTTTGCGGTGCTGACGAAAGTCTTCGCGATCCAGTCCGGCGTGCTGCCGCCGGACCCGAAACTGCAGCGCTGGATGGATCGGTTGAACTTGGAAAAATCCCTCGCCGTGGGCATTGCGGCGGGACTGGCGGGATTGATCCTGTCGCTGCACGCGGTCGGGCTGTGGCGCGCGGAAGGGTTCGGTCAACTCGCGCCCGGCGAACTGCTGCGTTGGGTGATTCCCGGCGGCGTGCTGCTGGCGGTGGGTTGTCAGATCGTGCTCGCCGGGTTTTTCCTCAGCATCCTCGCGCTGCCGTTGAAACGATGATCGCGCCGACCTCGCGAAACCTAGGCGGCAGCGGACGCGGCTGGACGCTCGCCTGCGCGCTGTTGGTGATCTTCAAACTCTGGCTCGTCGCGGCCCAGCCGGTCCTCGCGATCGGCGGCGCGGGTCATGACGATCGCCTCTTCCTGCATCTCGCGGACAAGATTCTCGGCGGCCACTGGCTCGGCGCTTACAATCAACTCACGCTCGCGAAGGGTCCGCTGTATTCGTTGTGGATCGCAGCGACGGTGATCGTCGGAATCCCGCTGCCGCTCGCGCAACACCTGCTCTACCTCGGCGGCTGCGTGCTGGTGGTGCGCGCGGTGCGACCGCTGCTGGCTTCGCACGTCGCGGCGTGCGGCCTGTTCCTGCTGCTGTGGTGGAATCCGATGTCGTATGAAATGACGGTGCTCGGACGCGTGTTGCGGCAAAATCTCTACACGCCGGCGACGCTGGGATTTTTCGCAGGCTTGATCGCGCTCCTCACCGCGCGAAACGCCTCGCGCGCCGTGCGCACCGGCTGGGGCATTCTGCTCGGCGCGAGTGGCGGGGCGTTGTGGCTGACGCGCGAGGAAACGATCTGGGTGGCGCCGAGCGCGGTGCTGCTCGCCGGCCTGGCGGCGTGGCTTTCATGGCGCGCCGGCGAACGGCTGCGTCCGCTGGTACTGCCCGTGGTAGCGGCGACGGCGACGTCCGCGGCGATGCTGCTCACGGTGTGCGCGTTGAATCGGGAGTATTACGGCTGGTTTGGCACGGTGGAGTTTCGTGCGCCCGAGTTCGTGCGCGCTTACGGCGCGCTGCAGCGGGTGAAATCGAGCTACGAGATCCCGTATGTGCCGGTCACGCGCGAGGCGCGGGAGAAAATCTATGCGGTGAGTCCGGCGTTCGCGGAGCTGCGTCCGCATCTCGACGGGTGGTTGGGCGAGGCCTGGGCGGGGGCATCGAGCGGTGTCACGCATCGGCCGGCGAGCGAGCGAGAGATGGGTGGCGGCTGGTTCATGTGGGCGCTGCGCGATGCCGTCGCTTCGGCAGGACACGCGTCGAGCGCGCGCGAGGCGCTCGCGTTTTACGCGCGGATCGCCGACGAAGTGAACGCCGCGTGCGATCGCGGCGAGCTCGACGCGCGGCCGCGGCGCGATTCGTTCGTGCCGCCGTGGCGGCCGGAGTTCACCGCGGGTTTGCGCCGGGAGGTTCCGCGCGCGCTGCAGTATTTCGTTTCGTTCGAGGGCGGGTCGGCGTTTGCGCCTGGCAGCTTGGGCACCGCCGCGGAGCTCAAGTTGTTCAGCGATCTCACGCGCTGGCCGCTCGCGCCTTCGGCGGAGGCGCCGGACCTCGATCGGAAGCGGCAGCAGCAATTCGATTTCGGTCGCGTCTGGCTGCTCGAGAAGATCGGCCGCGGTGTCGGCGGCGCGCTGATGATCGGCAGCTATGGCGCCGTGCTCTTGTGGGGCGTGCTGATCGTGGCCGCGTTGCGCCGGCGCAAGCTGCCGGTCACGTTGGTCGTCGCGGCCGCGGCGGGCGGCGGAGCGCTCGCGGTGGTGTTGATCAACACGGTCGTCGACGTGGTGTCGTTTCCGAATCGCAGCCCGGGCGCGTTCGCGCAGGCGTATCCGTTGTTGATTCTGTTTGTCGGCCTGGTGTGGATGGAGGCCGTGCGAATCGAACGGAACGCTGTCGTGCGGCGATGACTACACGCATTCGTCTTTCCCGCTGGCTGTTGATCGCGGGTTTCGTGCTCACGATCTTCAGCTGCAAACTGTGGCTGATCGCGACGGCGGGCACGGACCTGCCGCTGCTCGATCAGTGGGACGCCGAGGGCGAAACGCTGTTGCGACCGTGGGTGGAAGGCTCGTGGCGGTGGAGCCAGTTGTTCGATGCGCACAACGAACACCGCATCCCGTTCACACGACTTTTCGGACTCGGGCTTTTCGAGCTCAACGACCGCCAGTGGGACGGCTATGTCGAATCGGTCACGGCGGCCACGATTCACACGCTGTGCGCGCTAGTGCTGCTGCTGATCGCGGGCCGGTTGTTCACGGGCGCGCGTTTCGGCGGCGTGGTGATTTTGCTCCTCGCGCTGTTTTGTCTGCCGCTGTCGCCGGAGAACACGCTCGTGGGTTTTCAGGTGCAGTTCTATCTGTTGCTGCTGTTTTCGCTCGGCCACCTGTGGTTCACGCTGACGCGGTCGACGTTCAGCGCGTCGTGGTGGGTCGGCCAGCTCTGCGGCGTGCTCACGCTCGGGACGATGGCCTCGGGATTTCTGTCGTCGGCGGCGATTCTCGGCGTCCTTGCGCTGCGGGGGATCCAGGAATGTCGCTGGACGGCGCAGCAAATCGCCAGCGCGGCGATCGCGCTCGCCATCGCGATCGCCGGCGTGCTGCTGATGCGCGAAGTGCCGGCGCATGCCGCGTTGCGCGCGCAGTCGCCGGGGCAGTTTCTCGAAAGCTTTCTCGTGCTGATCGGCTGGCCGGGCGAGGCGCGGTATTATCCGTGGACGGCGGCGCTGAGTCTGCCGGTGATCGTGTTTGCGGTCAGCCGGCTGCGGCGGGGAACGTGGACGCGGGAGGATGCGTTTCTGTTCGGCCTGATTGTCTGGATCACGGTGCAGATCGCGGCGATCGCCTACGGCCGCGGAATCCTCGGGCGGCAATCGATGCTCTCGCCGAATCGCTACCTCGATCTGCTCGCAATCAACGTGCTGCTCAATTTTCTCGTCCTGCTGCGCAGCACCCGCACGCGCTTCCAGCAGATCCTGGCCGCGGTGTGGCTGATCTGCCTGTGTCACCTGCTCGTCCGTTACGCGCAGATCCTGTGGCGGTCGGACATCCTGCGCGACGTTGGAAGAAATCACCGCCGCGAGATCAACGTGCGCGATTATCTCCGGACGGGCGACTCCCGCCATTTGTCGGAACCGCCCGCGAGCGACATCCCTTATCCCAGTCCCGAAGCGCTGCAGCAGCGCCTCGCGTCGCCGGCGATCGCCGACGCGATGCCGCCGAGCGTGCATCGCCCCCTGCCGCTCGCCGGCGAACCCGCGGCTGCGCCACAAGCGCTGCCGGACGGATTTGCCGCTGCGCCCGGCGCGCTGGTCCTGAGCACGTGGACGCCGCCGGACGCGGGTGCGCCCTCCGAAATCGGGTGGCGAAGCCCGCCGCAGACCGCCAAACCGGAGCGGCCGTATCTGCGCTTCCATGTCGCCGGCGATTTCCGGTCGGACGACGCGTCGCTTCAACTCGTGCTCAAATCCGCGGCCGGCGACGTGGCGCTGCGGCCGGGCGCGGGAGCCAACGAGGCGTGGCAACGCGTCGAGATCGCGCGACCGGACGGCGACTGGTGGATCGAGGTGCGCGACGCGAGCGCGAGCGGGTGGCTGGCGTTCACCGCGCCGGTGGAGATGGCGCGCGGCTCGTGGGCGGTGCAGCGCGTGCTGGCGGCGCGGACGTGGCTGTTCGCGCTCGGGGCTTTGTTGCTCGGTGTCAGCCTGATCTTGCAGGTGAAACGTCGCGGCTGGCGATCGAAGGGAGAGGTCGCCGGCGCATGAACCGGCGCGGTTTTGAGCTTCGCCGGAGCCGTGGCGCTCTCCTAGGTTGATCCGCGAATGGCGAAAGTCTCGTTCATCACCTCGCTCTACAACTGCCTGCCGCTGACGCAGGAGATGCTCGCCAGCCTGCGTGCGACCCTGCCGGACGAGCTCGCGCACGAGATCATTTTCATCGACGACGGCAGCACCGACGGCACGCGCGACTGGCTCGCCACGCTGCCGCCGCCGTGCCGCGCGATCCTGAACGAGCGCAACCTCGGTTTCGCCGCGTCGAACAACCGCGCCGCGCGTGCGGCGACGGGCGACCTGCTGTTCTTTCTCAACAACGACCTCGTGCTGCAGCCCGGCTGGTTCGAGCCGATGATGCTGCTCTTCACGCTGCGCGACCGGCTGGGGCTCGTGGGCAACCGGCAGAACGCGCATCGCGACGGCTCGCTCGACCACTGCGGCGTGCGGTTCGACTCGCTGGGCCGGCCGTTTCACGACCGACGCCAGCCGTGGTGGAAAATGTTGAAGCGCTATTCGCGCTATCGCGCCGTGACCGCGGCGTGCTGCGCGATTTCGCGTGAGGTGTTTCTCGACATCGGCGGCTTCGACGAAGTTTACCGCAACGGCTACGAGGACATCGATCTCTGCCTGCGGCTCAACGTGCGCGGCTATCGCAACTACGTCGCCAACCAGAGCACCGTGCTGCACCACGTGAGCGCCTCGCCGGATCGCTTCGTGAAGGAGAACGACAATCTGAAGGAATACCTTCGCCGCTGGGGCCCGCCCTTCCGGCCGCCGCGCGATCCCTCCGGCCGCGAACTCGGCTGGAGTTATCTCAGCCGGTATTGGAAACGGCCGTGGCGCTATCACGGTTTGAAAGTCGCGCTCGCGCTCGCGCGCATCGTGACGAACCGCCCCTGCCACCATCTGATCAAACGCTGGAAGCTCACCGGGGCGACCACGTGAGCCGCGTCCGACCGCGCTGATGGCCTTCGTCCTCGCCGCCGCCTTCGCCCTCGCGTGCCCGCTTTCCGGATACGGACTCGGCGTCCGACTCGGCGCGCTTTCGCCCGTGCGGCGTTTCGCGATCTCGACGCTGGCGGGTCTGCTGCTGCTGCTCGCGACGCTTTCGGTGGTCAACGCCTTCGTGCCCCTCGGACCGTTTGCCGCCGCGCTCTGCCTGTGGCCGATTGCGTGGACCCTCCTCCCGGCCGCGTCGCGCCGTGCATTGGGCGACGACCTGCGCGCAATGTCGGGCGGCCGTCTCGGTCAGGCCGCGCTGGCGCTGACGATTCTCTCGCTCGCGATCCTGCAATGGCCCGAGCTGTCCCGACCGGAGCTGATCTACTACGACGGCACCGCGAATCACGACGGCTACTTCTGGGTGACCGGCGCGAAACACCTGCAGGCGCACCCCTACCTCGAAATGGCGCCGCCTGATCCGTTTCATCCCTGGGCTGATGCGACCCGGGCGATCAGCGGCTGGCGTCCGGCGTGGGGCCGCGCCGGCGCCGAGACGCTGCTCGCGCTCGCGGCCTCGCTCACCACGCTCGATCCGGTGGCCGTGTATCTGCCGCTCACGGCCGCGCTGTTCCTGCCGTGGCTCGCCGCGGTGTATCTCGTGGCGCGCGGGTTCTGGATCGAGCGCCTGACATGGACCGGCCTCGTCGCGCTGATCGCGCTGCAGCCGTTGTTCACGTTTTTTCGCGCCAACGCGAATCTCCCGAATCTGCTCGGCATTCTCTCGGGCGCGACCGCCGTAATCGCGCTGCACTTTTTTCTAGCCGGGAACGCACCGCGGCGGGGCTGGCTCGTCCTGCTCGCGCTCGCGGTGCATGGCGTGCTCTTCACGTATCCGGAGCTCGCGCCGTTCATTGCGCTGCCGGGGGCGCTGCTGTTGCTCCGCGCGTGGCGAGCGCGAAATCCGTCAACGCCGCCGCGCCGGATCACCTGGGCGGTGGCCGCGACGCTGATCGGTCTGATCGCGCAGCCGGCGACGGCGGTGCGCGCGTATCATGGCTTTGCGCATTCGTTTCAGGCTGCGCGCGCCGACGAGGCCTGGGTGAGCATCATGGCGAAGCTCGAGCCGCCGCAGTTTCTCCCGACGCTCGTCACGCTGTCGGCCAGCGGGATGCAGTATTTGGGATTTGGATTCGGGCTGCTGGCGTCCGCCGCGCTGATCGGCGGCATAGTCATCGCGCTGGCGCGAGCCCGGGATCGTTTCGGAGCAGCCGCCACGCTCGCGGGTGCGGCGCTGTTGCTGGTTTATACCATCCTAACGGATTTCGATTACGGCTGGCAGAAGTCCGCCCAGTTCTCCGCGGTCTTTCTGGCCGCGATGCTGCCGGTGGCGGCGTTGAACGACGCGCCCGTTTTCCTCCGGAGGGGGTGCCGCGGCGCTTTTCCCGCCGTGCTGCTCGCCGGGACGACGATCGTTTTTGCGATTGGCGTAATTTTCCACGGATTCGACACGCAGAAGTGGTCGGTGCGAAAAGCGATCACGCGCGACTGGCCGGCATTGGGCGCGCACGTTTCGCGCGCGTTGGCCGGCCAGACGATCCTCGTGGAGCCGGCGACGTTTCGGATGTCGTTCTTCGACGGCATGTGGGCAGCCTACTATCTGCGGGCGGCTTCGGTCGTTTACGCGGAGCGCGGACACCAGAACGGCGGCTATCTGCGCAGCGCGGTCCGGCATGAGTCCGACGCAGATTCACCTGCGCCCGCGGCGGTCCTGCTCAGCCGCGCGTGGGCCGATGCCTTCGACGTCGATTCGCCGCGGCTGTTCAGCTCCGAGCGTTTCGTGCTGCTGCGCGCGGCGAACCGGGTTTTGCGGCTCGACGGCTTTTCTCCGGCGCAAGGCGTGCCGGACACGATCGACCCGGCAGCGACGATCGTGATCCGGCCGGGGCAGCGCGCGGAGCTGCGGTTGTCGATCGAAGCCGAGGCGACCGTGCACTGGCGGGCGACCCACCTCGTGGCGGGCCGCCCGCGCGAGACGTTCGACGTCGCCGGGCCCGCACCGTGGCAGTTCACGGTGCCGCTCGAACCGAATCAGGACAACCACATCGAGTTCGTCGCCACGCCGCTCACCGACGACGCTCCGCCGGGCCGTTACAGGATTGCGGCCATCCGCCTCGTGCCTGTTCCCTGACGCTGCATGCTCCTGCTCGATCTCACCCACACCAGCCACACGCCGGCGCGGACCGGCATCCAGCGCGTGGCGCGAGCGCTGCATCAGAATTTTGGAGACAACGCGCTTGCCGTCACCCGCGATCCGTTTCTCGGCGGGTGGCGTGCGCTGGAAGCGTGGGAGCTCGCCGACCTCGTGCGCAGCCAGGGCGGTTTGAAGCGCAAGGCCACCTGGCCCGCGTCCGCCAAGTGGCGCGGACGGTTCCGCCGCGCTTTCGGCCGCGCGCCGCAGCATCTTTTGCGGGGAGAATTCGATGCGCTGATCGTGCCGGAGCTGTTTTCCGTTCAGGTCGCGCGCGACCTGCCGAAACTTTTCGCGCACGTCCGAGGACCGCGCGTGGCGTTGTTTCACGATCCGATTCCGCTGCGTTTTCCGGAATTGACGCCCCCCGGGACGGTGGCGCGGCTGCCGGTGTATCTGCAGGACCTGCTGCAATTCGACGGAATCGCGGCGATCTCGGAAGAATCGCGCGCTTCGCTCCTCGCCTATTGGAAATGGCTGGGCGTGACGTCGACCCCGACCGTCGCCGCAATTCCGCTCGGCGTCGATCCGCCGCGAACCGCCGGCACAGAGGCGGCGGCGGCGCGGGAGTCCGCCAGTCCGGTGGTGCTGTGCGTCGGCACGCTTGAAGGACGGAAAAATCACGGCGTGCTGCTCGACGCCTGCGAAGCGCTCTGGGCGCGCGACGTCCGGTTCGAGCTCCGGCTCATCGGCCACGTGAACGCCGAAACCGGTGGCCCGGCGCTCGCGCGCGTGCGCGCGCTGCAGGCCTCGGGCCGGCCGTTACGGTTCGACGGTCCGGCGACGGATGAGGCGATCGCGGCGGCTTACGCCGAGGCGGCGTTCACGGTTTATCCCTCGATTGCAGAGGGCTTCGGGTTGCCGGTGATCGAGAGCCTCGCCCGCGGCAAGCCGTGTATCTGCTCGGCGAAAGGCGCGCTCGGCGAGATTTCGCAGCACGGCGGCTGCGTGGCGCTCAAGACGTTGACCGCCGCGTCCGTCGCGGAGGCGATCGCCGACCTGCTCGCCCGACCGGACGAGCTCGCGCGACTTTCCGCCGTTGCGCGCGGCCGGCGGTTCAAATCGTGGGCCGACTATGCGCGCGACCTCGAATCATGGATACAAACCGTGCGGCGGCGCTGAAGACGACGCTGCCGCTCGTCCTGTTGTGCGTGGCGGTGACGTTCGGCGGGATCGTGTGGCAGGCGTGGGACATGTTCGGACCGGGCCGGCGCTCGATGCTGCAGGGTTGGGACGACAGCTTTTATTATTTTTGGCTGCCGTCGGTCGTGATCGACCACGATCTCGATTTCTCGAATCAACTCGCACAAAGCGAGTCATTGCCGGCGGCGGATCGCGAGGCGGCGCTGGCGGCGCCGCGCACCGCGACGGGACTCGTGCCGAACAAGTATCCGCCCGGCTGGGCGATCGGCAGCGCGCCGTTTTTTCTGCTCGTGCATGCGTTCAGTCCCGCCGATTCGACGGGGTTCGAGCCGCGCTACCTGCTCGCGGTGTGGCTCGGCCAGCTGCTGTATGCGATCGGCGGCATGTGGCTCGCGACGCGAATCCTGCAGCGGTTCTTTCCGCCGCGAGAGTCGAGTTTCGCGGCGCTCGTGATCTGGCTCGCGAGTCCCCTCGTGTATTATCAATCCGCCCGGCTCTCGATGAGTCACAGCCAGGTATTCGCGCTGGCGATGCTGGTGTTCTGGACGGCGCTGCGACTTGAGGATGGAGAACGCCGCGGGCGTTTCTGGGCGTTGCTCGGGTTCGCGTCGGCGCTGCTCGTCGTCACGCGCAACGTCACCGTCGTGTATCTTCTGATGCCTGCTTGGGTCGTGCTGCGGCAACTTCGCTCGGCGCGCGCGGCCGCGGCGTTGATCGCCGGAGCCGCACCGATCGTGGCGCTACAGTTGCTGGCGTGGAAAGTTCTCTATGGGCGCTGGCTCGTGTATTCCTACGGCGGCGAGCGTTTCGATTTTTCGCAGCTGCATCTCGCCGAGGTTTTGTTTTCGCCGCGGCACGGCTGGTTTTACTGGCACCCGCTGCTGTTGCCCGCGGTGGCGGGTTTCGTCTTCTGGGCGATCGCGCGCGGCGGGGCGATCGGGCGCGCGTGGTTGGGGTCGCTGGTGCTGATGACTGGATTGGCGGCGGCTTGGCCGATGTGGTGGCTGGGGTCGTCGTTCGGTTATCGCGGTTTCGAGATCGGCGTCTTTTTTTCGATGATCGGATTGGCAACGCTGCGACAACGGCTTGGGCGCCCCCTGCTCGCGCGTGGGCTCGTCGCCGGTGCGACTGCTCTCGCCATCGTTTGGAATCTCGCGCTGCTGAGTCTCTTTCTCGGGCAGCGAATTCCACGCGAGGAACCGGTGCGTTATCGCGACGCGGCGGCGGCTCTGGTGGAACTCGTGCGGTCGACGCGCTGACGGGCGGCTTTCGGATTTGCCAACCCCCTCGTCGCACCTAGCGTCCCGTCGACCTATGGCGTTATCGTTTTTTGCGAAGGAAAAGAAGGGCATCCTCACGCGCTGCCGCGATGACTATGCGACGAAGATGCGGCTGCGTTACAATCCGTACTACCACGCCATGGAGTCGCAGCAGGGCACGACGGTGAAGCTCGACGGGCGCGAGATGATCATGTTGTCGAGCAACGATTATCTCGGGCTCTCGTTTCATCCGAAGGTGATCGAGGCGGGTCGCGACGCGCTGCTCAAATGGGGCACGAGCACGACGGGAGCGCGGCCCTCGAACGGCTCGCGGGCGTTTCATCTGCGGCTCGAGGAAAAGCTCGCGGCGTTCTTCGGACGCGAGGCGTGCCATGTGCATGCCGCCGGTTATCTTTCCTGCCTGTCGAGCGTCGCGTCGTTCGCGCAAAAGGGTGACGTCATTTACGCCGACAAGAACATCCACTCCTGCCTGTGGGACGGCATTCGTCTCTCGATGGCGACGGTCGAACGCTTCTCGCACAACAGTCCGGACGACCTGCGCAGCGTGATCGCGGCGACGAGCTCCGACGCGCCGAAGATGCTGGTGATCGAGGGCGTGTATTCGATGGAAGGGCATATCGCGCGGATGCGGGAGCTGATCGACATCGCGGATGCGAACAGCGTTTTCTCGGTCGTGGACGACGCGCACGGTTTCGGCGTGCTGGGCCGTCAGGGCCGCGGGACGGTCGATCACTTCGGCCTCAACGATCGCGTCGACGTGATTTGCGGCAGCCTGTCGAAATCGCTCGCGAGCACGGGCGGCTTCATCGCGGCGTCGCGCGACGTGATCGAGTATCTCCGGTCGAATTCGCGACAGACGATCTTCAGCGCCGCGATCAGTCCGGCGCAGGCCGCGTGTGCGGAGACTGCGCTGGAGATCATGCAGACCGAGCCGCAGCATCACGAGCGACTCTGGGCCAACACGAAGAAGTATCGTGCGATGCTGAAAGGTCTCGGCCTCGACCTGTGGGGCAGCGAAACGCCTGCCGTGCCGATCGTGCTGGGATCGAAGGAGCGCGTGTATCTTTTCTGGCGCGCGTTGATGGAGAAAGGCGTGTTCACCGTGATGTCGATCGCGCCCGCGGTTCCCGCCGGCAAAGATCTCATCCGCACCGCGATCTCCGCGATGCACACGGACGAGCAGCTCGAGAAGATCGCCGAGGCGATGGCCTATGCGGTGAAACGGCTCTGAGTGTCGAGCCGGCCCACGGAGTGGAGAACCACGCAAGACACGAAACACACGAATCGGATCTGACCACAGAGTGCACGGAATGCACAGAATTCATCTCGGTCAGCTTCCTTTCCATGTAGTCCGTGGGCAGGTCGCCGCTTCGCGGCGAGTTTGGGTCTAAAGTGTAAAGTTGAAGGCGTGACCATCGTGACGATGGCCGCTACCGCACCACTTCGCGGCGTCACCGAGTGCGCGGGACCTCTATCCGGAGAGCCCACGGAACACACGGATCACACAGAAAAGAATCCAGTCCGATTCCGTGTAGTCCGTGTATTCCGTGGGCCTTCTTCCTTTCGTGTTTTTCGTGTATTTCGTGGTTTCAACCGGATTGCCTTTGAGCCTCTTTGCAACGGATTCCACTGAGGGAACCACGAAAGACACGAAACACACGAAAATCGGATCTGACCACGGTACACGCCGCTTCGCGGCGAGTTTGGGTTAAAGTGCGTGTATTCCGTGGGCCTTCTTCCTTTCGTGTTTTTCGTGTATTTCGTGGTTTCAACCGGCCCCCCGCGCGGCTTACGCCTGAGCCAAACCGGCTTGTAGGATTCTCGCGGTTTCGGCCCAGGTGGGCAGCGGGCGACTTGCCGCCTCTTCGCGCAGACGTGCTTGGCGGGCGGTTCGGCCGATCACATCGCGCAGCGCGGCGGTCCAGGCCTCGACAGAATCAAGCTCAGCGAGCAGACAACCGCCGCCATCGGCGTTTTCGCGCAACACCGCCAGGTCGCTGGCCACGCAAGGCACCCCACGCCACAGCGACTCGAGCAGCGGGAGTCCGCAGCCTTCGGCGATCGTCGGGAAGACGGTGGCATCCGCCTCCGCGTAAAGCGTCGCCAACTGTGCATCGCTCGCGGCCTCGTGAAAATGCAGGCCGGACCAACGCTTCTTCAGCTCGCGAATCCGCCGCACCACCGGTGCGCCGAAGTGCGGGTTGACCCGTCCGACGATGTGCAGATTGAACTTCAGTCCCGCGCGGCAAAGTCCGTCGCAAACTTCGAGGAGAAAGAGCTGGTTTTTCCGCGGTTCGAGGATGCCGACGCACAACAGATTCGCGGGTCTGCTCGCCGGCGGCGCGGGCGTGGCGGTCCGCGGACGGCCGTCGAAATCGGCACCGAGCGGCAGCACCTCGACCGGCGGCGGGCGCTCGAGTCCGAGCCAGCGCCAGTAGTCGACGAGCTCCGTGCGGCTGGCGACGGAGATCGCCCAGACGCGCTCGAAACGCGCGAGCATTTTCAGATAATGCGGATGCCGGGCGACGCTGTGCGGCCAGGTGATCCGCGGGTGTTTCAACGGGATCGCGTCGGCGAAAATCGCTGCAGTGCGGCAGCGGCGCGAATCGAGAAAGGCGCCGAAGCCGGGCCGCTCCCCTTCGGAAAACAGTTCGGTCGTGACAAACCAGTCTTGCGCGGAGGCATGGACGCGCGCCTCCTCCCACGTGGCCGCGGACGCGAAGGAGCCGAGTTCGCGGCGCAGCCGGTCGCTGAGCCGCGCGAGCCCGGAGCGATGTTTCACCGACCTGGCCTTCGTGACGTCGAAATAAATCATGACGTCGCGGACGCCGGCACGCCGGCGGGGACCTTCGTATCCGCAATGACACGACGGAAGTGCTGCAGGAGGCGCGCCGCGTTCCGGTGCGCATCGAAATTCTCCTCGACCCAGCGCCGCGCGGCGCCACGGAGGCTGTCGGCAAACCGGTCGTCGCGAGCGAGCCGCCGGATGGCGGTCACCCAGGCTTCCGGCTCCTCCACCGGCGCGACCACCCCGCTCACGCCGTCGGCGACCGCTTCGGTGGTGGCGGCGGTGGGCGACGTCGCCACCAGCACGCCGATCGACATCGCTTCGGGAATCACGTTGGGGAGGCCGTCGCGATCGCCGCTGGGGGCGACGACGCCGGTGTGCAACAGGACGTCGGCCCAGCCGAGCTGGTTCCAGACTTCATGCTGCGGCAGGTGTCCGGTGAACGCGACCTGCGAAGCGACGCCGAGGTGGCCGGCGAGTTGCTCGAGCTGCGGCTGCAGGGGACCGCCGCCGACGATCCGGGCTTCGAAATCCACGCCCGCCGCCTTGAGCGCCGCGTAGATGCGCAGCTGGTGATCGAGTCCTTTCTTCTCCACCAGCCGGGCCACGCAGACGAGATGCAGCGGATCGCGGTGCGCGCGCAGCGGCTTGACCGCCGGCAAACGGTCGAGCCCGCGCCGGATGCAGACGATCCGGTCCGGCGCAAGGCCGCGGGCGATCAGCGAGGCGCGCCCCATTTCGGTGGAGGTATGGACGAACGCCGCGTGCTCGAGCTTGTCGTGCAGCCACCAGTCGCCGCCGTATTCGTAGATGTCATACGCGTGCGCCGCGGCGCTGAAGCGATGGCCGTCCATCCGCCAGAGCAGCCACGCGGCGGTCGCCGGGGCGCCGCCCCAGGCGGCGTGCACCAGCGCGGGCGGATGGCGGCGAAACTCCCGCGCAAACAGGCAGGCGAAGCCTGCGCCAAGCATGTTTTCCCAGAAATTGAGCCAGGACGGCGCGCGGCGCGTGCTCAACCCGCGCAGCAACTGGCGCAGGACGTCGGGCCGCCGCCACGCCTCGTAGGGAATCATCCAGAAAAGCGTAAGGAGCCGCCACTTGTTGAAACGCCGGACCGGGAGACCGCGAAAACTGCGGCTGCCGCCCCACAGCGAATACAGGCGCAGCGACACCCCGAGCTCGCGCATCGCGATGATTTCCCGCTGGAGAAACGTCTCGGTGGCTTTCGGGAACGTGGTGAACAGATAGGCGATGACAGGCTCGGAGGTGCGCAAGGTGGAATACTGTTACAATGCTGCGGCCCGGCCGGCCAAGCGGTAAACGGAAATTACGCGCGCGGCGGGGATGAACCACGAAATACACGAAAGAGGTGAAGGCGGCCGCGGCCCTGCCGCGGCCGCGAGCTGAGATGGGCGGCGCGCGAGTGAAAGTGACAGTTAAAGTGAAAGGGGGAGCCGTCGACACGCTGAAACGCTGACATGCTGAAAAGCTGAAAGGGTGGCGATCGGGACGATCGCCGCTACCGGACCCTAAACTTAACTCGCCGCAACGCGGCGAAAAGGCCGGACGGGGACGACGAGGCGCGGGTGAATTCGAGCTTCAAACGCCGGGCTGCTCCGGGTTCGTCCGTGGGTTCGGTGTGTTCGGTGGGCCGTCCTCCGATGGAAACGGATGGCGCTCGAGTTGGGCGCGCGCCACTTCGTTGCCGAGCTCGACGAGCTCGTCGATCAGCACGGTGGGATCCTCCTCGTGGCGCAGCTGCAGGAAGCGCTCGCGCAAGGCGCGCAACTCCTCCGGCTGCGCCATCCAGCGGTCGATCAACGCGGCGAAGTCCGCCGCGTTTTCGACCTTCGGGCATTCGGCACCGTTGCGGAAGAATTTCCACGTGAGCGCCTCCTGCGGCATGATGCCGCCGAAGGCATTGAACACGATCGGGCAGCGGTAGAAGAGCGCCTTGGCGCAGGTGGTCGTGCCGCCGCGGGTGACGATCACGTCGCTGACCTGCATCAGGCGGTGCACGATTTCGGAGTAGCCTTCGAGGTAGCAACCGAATGCCGGATGCTGCGCGCGCCACTGGAGGAGCTCGTTGTAGGCCTGTCGGTTTCGACCGCAGATGACGATCGCCTGAATGTGGTCGGCGTGGCGCACGAGCGCAGGCAACAGATCGAAATGATTGTGCGCGCCGTTGCCGCCGGTCGCGAGAAAGACCGTGAGCCGGTCCGTCCGGAGACCGAGCTTCTTCGTGAGGAAGGCGCGGCGCTCGCCGGCGTCGAAGATATCGACGTGGGAACGTGGATACATCAGGAGCGCGCGCACGCGGGAGCGCTCGACGGGGATGCCGCGTTTCACCGCGAAATCGTTGGCCGTCGCGGTGCGGGAGAAATACCGGTCGACGGTCGGCTCGATCCAGTTGCGCGAGTAACCCCAACCGCCGGAAAACTCGCCGCAGTAGGTCGCGCAGCGGACGTGCTCGCGGCCGAGCACCTTGCGCGCGACCTGGAAATAACCGCGATTCAAGCAGTCGTGCACGCTGAAGACCAGGTGCGGCCGGAAGCGCTGCAGCACGTCGACGTAGTAGCGTTCGCCGAAGGTGACGCGGCGGGTATTGAGGAACGCGAGGACCTCGACGATGGCGTAGAAGACCTTGTGCACCCAGGGCGCGCCTTGCTGGATGCGGTTGTAGAGACGCACGCCGGCGCGCTGCACGACGGACGAATCCTCGAGCATCTGTTCGATGCGCACCTCGACCTCGTGCCGGTAGAGCTGGAAGCACCACTCGGCAAACGCCTCCGCGCGCGCGTCGTGTCCGCCGCCCGTGCTGGAGGTCAGCACCAGTATCCGAACTTTGGCCACGCTAGAGCCCGAAGTAGCGGGCGGACACCGCGCGGCGCAGGGCGGCGGGCAGGAAGCGCGCGAAGAACGGCGCGATCGCCGCCTGGAACACCATGCCGGAACGCACCGTGCCGTGGCGACGGCGCCGGAGCGCGCGCTTCAGATCGGCGGCGGCGCGCGCGGCGGGCGGCGCGCCGCGGAGGTGATTTTCCAGGGCCTGCCAGGCGCGTTGCGTGCGGGCCGACCGGAGCGGCGGCGAGGAGGAGGCGGCCTGCATGGATTGGTTGAAGTCGGTGCGAAAATCGCCCGGGCGGAAATCGATGACGCTGATTCCGGTGCCGCGGGTTTCAATCCATAAACTTTCGCTGAACGCGGAGAGCGCGGCCTTCGCGACATTGTAGCCGCTCATGAACGGCAGCGGAAACTCCACGGCGAGGGAGGAGACATTGACGAGGCAGCCGGCGTTTTTCCGGCGCATGCGACGCAGGGCGGCATGCGCGAGGCGCAGGGTCGTCCCGATCATCGTGTCGAGCTGCGTCTGCCAGACGGAAAAATCGGTTGCGTCGAATTCGCCGAAGACGCCGTAGCCGGCATTGTTCACCACGAGATCGAAGGCGCCGCCGGCGGTGTTGGCGGCGCGCTCGAAGGCGGTCTCGGCGGCGGCGGGCACCGCCAGATCGAGAATGACCGGCGTGAAGAGCGCCGGATAACGCGAAGCCAGATCGGTGAGCCGGCCGGCGTCGCGGGCCGTGCCCCACACGCGCACGCCCTCGGCGAGGAGCATTTCCGCGAACGCGCGTCCGAGCCCCGCACTGGTGCCGGTGACGAACGCCGTGGCGTAGAGTTCGGACAGCGGACGACTCACGGCTGGCGCAGCAGGATCGCGACATTGGCGCCGCCGAAGCCGCTGCTGTTTTTCAGCACCGTCCGCGGCGCGGTGTTTTCCGTCTGCTGCAGGATGCGCAGGCCCTGGCAGGCCGGATCGAGCTGGGAGATGTTGGCCGAGCCCGGGATGAATCCTTCGCGCATGGCGAGGCTGCAGAAACCGGTTTCCATCGCGCCGGCGAGCGAGAGGCCATGGCCGGTGAGGGATTTCGTGCTGCTGACCGCGGGGCGGCCGGCCGCGGCGCCGAGAGCGGAGCGGAGCGCACGGGTTTCCGAGACGTCGCCGATCAGCGTCGAGGTGGCGTGGGCGTTGATGTAATCGATCTCCTCCGGCGCGACCTGTGCCGCGCGCATCGCTCGCGCCATCGCCGCCGCCAGGCCGCTGCCTTCGGGGTGGGAAATGGCGACGTTATAGCCATCGGACGCCTGGCCCCAGCCGAGAATTTCGCAATACGGTGTCACGCCGCGCCGCGCGACCTCGTCCTCGGTTTCGAGGACCAGCACGGTGGCGCCACCGGTGCCGACAAAACCGTCGCGCGCCGCGTCAAAGGGGCGCGACGCGAGATTGGGATCGGTCTGCAAGGACAACGTGCGCATGCCGGCAAACGGCAGGATCGCGTCCGTGTTTCCATCCTCGCCGCCAACGACGAACATCCGTTTCTGCCGGCCGAGCGTGAGGTCGTCGAAGGCGTAACCGATCGCGTGCGCCGAGGAGGCGCAGGCCGAGGAGAAGCCGCAGGAAGAACCGAGGATCTTGAACGCGGCGACGAGGTTGAAGTTCAGCGTGCCGACGATCGAAGCGACGATGCCGAGCGGCGAGCAGCGCATGACGCCGAACTTGTTGAGGCGGTCATGGTGATAATTCGTGAGCATCGGCGACCCGCCGGACGCGGCGTAGAGGCCGGTCTCCGGATTGGAGACGTCGGTGTCCGCGAGCCGGGCGTCCTCGATCGCCTGGATCATCGCGCAATGCGCGAAGAGGCCGTTCGGCGCCATCGTGCGGAGGAGTTCCCGCTTGATCTTGTAGCGCTCGGGATAGGTCCAGTCCTCCTGATCCGCCGAGTCGGTGAAAAAACCCTTCACGGTGCCGACGACTTTGCACGGGATGTCGGGCTTTTGGAACGGGGGGAAGACCTCGAAGCCGTGCTGCATTTCGCGCAGGTTGCGAGCGACGGTGGCCGCATCGTTGCCGATGCTCGTGACGAAGCCCAAACCGGTGATGAAAACACGAGGCATAATGAAGAAGAAGACTCGAACGCTCCAGCGAGCAAGCGAACGCGTTCCGGGAGAAACGGTCGCAGCGAAAGCGGCCGCCGGTCAATGCGGGAGCACGTTTCAGCGCATCCTCCGGCGACGCGGTAGCGCCGGGCGGAGGCCGTCGCGCGAACTCCAATCGCGGTCGAAGCGCGCTCAGGCGCTGGCGGCGGCGCGAATCGGCGGCGCGACGTTCTCGGTCGCCGCACTGGACGCCGAACCTGACGCGGTATTCGTCCCGACGGAGGACGGCGTTTCCACCGCCGCGTCGGCAAACGCAAACGTCAGGGTGATCTCTTCGGCAATCGCCGCTTTTTCCTGACCGACGCGGATGGCGCCCTCGAACGTGGCGAGCGGCATCTTCATTCGCTTCGGCTTGATCGACAGCGAAAGGATGTCGCCGGGCTTGCACATGCGATGGGCGCGCACGCCCTCGCAGCCGGTGAAAAAGATCGTCTGCGGATTGACCACCTTGCCCGGCTCCGGCGTGAGGCCTTCGAGCAGGAACAGCACCGCGAGCTGACCGAGCGCCTCCAGCATGATGGAAGCGGGCATCACCGGGTTATCCTTGAAATGCCCTTGGATGAAAAACTCCTGGCCGCTGATCTTGTATTTGCCGTTGGCCCCGGTGGAGCTGACGGACGCCTCGTTCAGAAAGAGGAATGGCGGCTGGATCGGCATGACGGTGCCGATGTGCTCGATGGGCAGGAATTTCGTCGGCTTCGGGAGCGGAAGATCGCGAATCTTGCAATCGATAAACATCTTCACATCGCCGACGGTGCGAAGGTTGCGCAGCTCGTCGTTGTTGATGGAGAGCTGGAGCACGTCTTCCACGAGGATCACGATCTCCATCATCGTGAGCGAATCGATGCCGAGGTCCTCGATCAGGCGGAGATCGTCGTCGGCATCCTTCAATTTCGTCCGGAGATCGGGTTCGACGAACCGCTCGATCACGCCGATCACGACGGCCGGGACGTGCTCGGGATTCCCCGTTTTGCGAAACTGGACCGCGGCCTCGAAGGTCGACGGTGAACAACGTTTCAGCGACTCCCGCAGCGCGGTCTCATCCTCCGGCGAAAACGGCTTCGCCAGAACAGGAAAGGGTTTGTTCGTCGCCGAACTGGTTGAAGATGCTTCGGACATTGGTGTTGGGTTAGGTTGCTCCGGCACGCTCCATTGTAAACCTCTAAACTTTAGTTGCGAGCCTCGTAACGAAGACGTTCCGGAAGGCGTAGCATGAGCCAAGCCAGCGGCCGGTAACGCGATTCGCCCATTGACCCTCCGCCTTCCGCCGCGTTCCCTTTTCCTCTGGTCGCTCCGATCGTCCGCCTTCGTCCTCGAATGTCCTGTCCGGCTCCAGCCGCCCTGCCTCCGGTTTATCTGATCACGCACGAATTTTATCCGCGGCGGGGAGGCATCGCGACCTTCGCCGAGGAGATCGCGAAGGCGACCGCCGATCTCGGTTACAACCTGGAAGTCTGGGCCCAATCGGCTCCGCCGGACGCCGAAAAGCCCTGGCCGTTTCGGATTCGCCGGTTGCCGCTGAAGGGCTCGCACGACCTGTGGTGCCAGCTCCGCCTCGCCTGGCAGGTCGTGCGCGCGCGGCGCAAGCTTCGCTACGCGATCGTCTACCTACCGGAGCCCGGGCCGATGCTGACGATGATGCTGCTGCAATTTTTTCACGCCTTCCGGCCCAAGCGTCTCGTGCTCACGTTTCATGGCTCCGAGATCCTGCGTTTCGCCCACAGCCCCTGGCGCCGTGCCCTCGCCCGCCGCCTGATCGGACATGCGACGCGCGTCACCACCCTCACCCACTACACGCAGGAGCTGTTGCTCGAACACTTCCCGGAGGCGGCCGACAAGGTTCATCTCACGCCCGGCGCCCTGCGCACGGATTTCGTCGTCGTGCGCCCGCGTCGCGCCGAGCCCACGGACAAGATCGTCGTGCTCACGGTCGGCCGGCTGCACCCGCGCAAGGGACAACTCCTCACGCTCGAAGCGCTGCAAGCGCTTGCCCCCGAAGTTCGCGCGCGCATCGAATACTGGATGGTGAGCGGACAAAGCAAAAGCGGCTACGAAGCCGACCTGCGCGCCGCGGCCGAAGCGATGCCGGATCTCACCGTGCGCTTCCTCGGCAACCTCCCCGATCAGGAGCTTTCCGACGTCTATGAACGGGCCGACATCTTTGCGATGACGAGCGTCAATCACGGCCACAGCATCGAGGGGTTCGGCCTCGTTTATCTCGAAGCGTCCGCGCACGGCCTGCCCATCGTGGCTCACGATGTCGGCGGCGTCTCCGAAGCGGTGGTCGACGGCGTGACGGGCCTGCTGGTTCCGCCCCACCGGCCCGCGCAGCTCGCCGCGGCGTTCGAGCGTCTGGTCTTCGATCCGGAGCTGCGTCGCCGGCTCGGCGAAGCGGGACGCGAGTGGTCCACGAAAAATTGCTGGCGGCGTTCCGCCGAAGCGTTGTTTTGCCCCGCTGAGGAAATCGCATGATCCAATCCCGCGCCAGCGTCACCGTCCGTTATGCCGAAACCGACATGATGGGCATCGTCTACCACGCGAATTATCTGCCGTGGTTCGAAGTTGCGCGCACGCAGCTGCTGCGCGAGCAGGGCTTTCCCTATCGGCAGCTCGAGACCGACGGCTACCGGATTCCCGTGCTCGAAGTCTCGGCGAAATACCTGCGGCCCGCGCTCTACGACGACACGCTCACGATCGTCGCCACGATCCGCGAAAAACCGATGCTGCGCATCCGCATCCACTACGAAGTCTTCCGCGGCGAGGAACTGCTCGCGACCGGCCAGTCGAGCCACGCGTTCTGCGACCTGCGCGGTCAGCCGACGCGGCCGCCACCGGGTTTTGTCGCGCGGATGACCGAACTCTTCCGCGACGCCTCGCCCGCTCCGGGATCGCCGTAGGGTTGTAGGGTCGGGTCTCCTGACCCGCCGGCGCGCATCCTTCTGTTTTCAAGGCGGGGTCGGAAGAGCCGCCCTACCAGCACTTTCGCGCGCGGCTCATTCGGCCGCGTATTCAGATAATACGGACGCGTCCGTTTCGTTGGCGCGAGCCTCGGCGAGCAGTTCGTTGGCGCGCGCCGCACCGGCGATCGCGAGGACGGCCCACACCGCATGTGCGCGGACCAGCGGGTTTTCATGGCGCGCGAGCCGGACGAGTTGCGGCAGGTGCGCCGGATCGCCTGAATTTCCCGCGACCACGCAGGCGTTGCGCAGCAGGCCGGCGAGTTTCACCCGCTTGATCGGCGTGCGGCGAAACACCTCCGCGAATCGCTCCGGCGTCAGCGTCAGCAGTTCGGCGAGCGTCAGGTGCGCGAGCTCCTCGCGCGCGACGAGCAACATCCGCCGGCCGTCGCGCGCGAAACGGTTCCACGGGCACACCTCGGCGCAGACGTCGCAGCCATAGACACGCGCGCCGATGCCGTGTCGCAGTTCGCGCGGGATGGCGCCTTTGTTTTCGATGGTTTGATAAGAGATGCAGCGGCGGGCGTCGACGACGCCGGGCGCGGCGAACGCCGCGGTCGGACACGCGTCGAGGCAGCGTGTGCATTTGCCGCACAACTGCCCGATCGTCCTCGGCTCGCCGTTGTCGTCGCGTCCTCCGCTCAGCGGCGCGTCGGGCGCGAATTCCTGCCGCGTCAGGATCGCGGCGAGAAACAACCAGTTCCCGTGCGTGCGCGAGATCAGCATCGCGTTTTTGCCGATGAACCCGAGCCCGGCGCGCGCCGCCCAGCTGCGCTCCAGCACGGGACCGGTGTCGACGTAGTGGCGATAATCCGTCGGGCCCGCGCCGTAAAATTCCTCGAGCAGGCGACCCGCGGCTACGAGCGCCGGCTTCATCGTGTCGTGATAATCCTCATACCGCGCGTAGCGGGCCCAACGCGGCCGGACGAAATCCGTCGCGCCGCCGGCATCGACGGTGCGGTCCGCCGAATAGTTCACGCCAAGCAGGATGATCGATTTCACGCCGGGCAGCACGCGCGCCGGGTCGAGGCGTTTCTCGAGCGAACGCTCGATCCACCCCATGTCCGCCTGCCGGCCGGCCGCGAGCCAGTTTTGCAACGGTTCCCCGGGCAGCGCGGGCGTCACCGCCGCGAAGCGCACGTCGTCGAAACCGAGCGCGCGCAGCTGCTCGCGCAATTCCTCCTGGCGCGGCGCGATCATCGGCTTGCCTCCAGCGGCCCGGGTCGCTCGCGGCGGTTATTTTTTCGACCGGACAAAATCGAGCGCCTCCCGACGCCACGCGCGAATGACGTGCGCGACGATGTCGTTGAGCGGACGCGAGTCCGTGAGCAGGACCGTGCCCGCGCGTTTGTAGATCGGTTCGCGTTGCGCGTAGAGCGCGCGCACGCGGGCCTCCGGATCCTCGACGTTCAACAGCGGCCGGTGGCGGTGGCGCGCCGTGCGTTCGAGGATGGTTTCGATCGAGGCGTGCAAACAGATGACGACGCCGCGCTCCTGCAGCAATTCCAGCATGCCCGGAGGCACGACGAGGCCGCCGCCGCAGGACACGACCGAACGGGACGCCGGATGGCCTTGCTCGATGTAGGCGCGTTCCAGCGCGCGAAACGCCGGTTCACCGTCGGTCGCGAAGATTTCCGCGATGCTGCGCCCCTGCTGGCGCTCGATCTCGTGGTCGCTGTCGAGCAGCGTGAAGCCCAGCCGCTGGGCCACCGCGCGACCGATCGTGGTCTTGCCGGTGCCCATGAAGCCGACCAGGTAAAGGTTCACGTCCGCCGCGTTCATGTGTGCCGGATCAAAGCAACGCCGCGCGCCCGCGATGCCAATCGCGAAAAAAGGCTGCGACGGCGCCGCGGTGGGACTTGAATACGGGTCGCATGACTGCGAACGCACCTTACGCCTTTGCGAGCGACAACACCGCGGGCATTTGTCCGGAAGCCTGGACCGCCCTCGCCGAAGCCAATCGCGATCGCGTCGCGAGCTACGGCGACGATCCGTGGACGCAGCGGGCGACGCAGCTGCTGCGCGAACTCTTCGAGACCGACTGCGAGGTCTTCTTTGTTTTCAACGGGACCGCGGCCAACGCGCTCGCGCTCGCGGCCTGCTGCGGCCGGCCGCACGCCCGCATCCTCTGTCACGAGCTCTCGCACGTCGACACGGACGAATGCGGCGCGCCGGAATTCTTCACCGGCGGGGCGAAGATCAACCCGCTGCCCGGTGCGCACGGAAAATTGGAAACCCCGGCGCTCGAAGCCGCGCTGCATCGCGGCCACGGCGTGCATTACCCGAAGCCGGCGGCGCTGTCGCTGACCCAGTCGACGGAGGTCGGCACCGTCTACTCGCCCGCCGAGCTGCAGGCGCTCGGCGATTTCGCGCGCGCGCACGGACTCGCCGTGCACATGGACGGCGCGCGTTTCGCCAACGCCCTGGCTGCCCTGCGGCGTAACCACATCTCGAATACGAAGGCCCCCGCCGGGCCGTCGGCCGCGGACCTCACGTGGCGGGCGGGCGTCGACGTGCTTTGTTTCGGCGGCACGAAGAACGGCATGCACAGCACCGAGGCGGTGGTGTTCTTTCATCACGGGCTCGCGCGCGAGTTCGAGTATCGCGTGAAGCAAGGCGGCCAGCTCGCGTCGAAGATGCGATTCGCCGCCGCGCAGTGGGTAGGCATGCTGCGCGACGGCGCCTGGTTGCGGCACGCGGCGCACGCGAACACGCAGGCTCGGCGCCTGGCCGAGGGGCTGCGCGCGCTGCCCGGGATGCGATTGCTCGAGGAGCCCGAAGCGAACGGCGTCTTCGTCGAAATGCCGCCCGCCGTCTACGCCGGACTGATCGCGCGCGGCTGGCAGTTCTATCAGTTCATCGGCGAGCAGGGGTATCGCCTGATGTGCTCCTGGGCGACGAGCGATCAGGAAGTCGACGCGTTTCTGGCCGACGCGCGGCGACTCGCATAAAAAAAAGCTCCGGCCGAAGCCGGAGCTCTCAAAGAAAGACCGTCGGATCTGGCGCGCGTTATTTCGCCTGGCTGGCCGGGGGCGTGGCGGCGGCGGGCGGGTTGATGTCGAGCAGTTCGACGTCGAAAACGAGCGTCGAGGCCGGCGGGATGCCCGGGCGGCCGTCGTCGCCGTAGGCGAGCTGCGGCGGGACGTAGAGCTTGATTTTGCCGCCCTTGGAAATCTTCTGCAGGCCCTCGGTCCAGCCGGGAATCACCTGGTTCAATTCGAATTCGGCCGGCTCGCCGCGCTCGACCGAACTGTCGAACACCGTGCCGTCGACGAGCTTGCCCGTGTAGTGCACGCGAACCTTGTCTTCGGCCTTCGGCGCCGGACCCTCGCCCTGCTTCTCGATCTCATACACGAGACCGCTCGGGAGCACGACGACGCCCTGCTTCTTCTTCAAATCCGTCATGAACGCGGTGCTCTCGGCTTCGCTCTTCTGCTTCAGCTTCGAGAGGTAGGCGGTCTGCTTGCGCTGCATGAACTGATCCATGAACGGCCCGATCTTCTCGAGCTCGTAAGGCGATTCCTTGCCCTCGGCGGCGGCCTTGATGCCCTTGATGAAGGCCTGCACCTCGGCAGCGTTGAAATCGAGTTCGGAGATCCCGACGCGGGTCGCCACAAACCAGCCAAACTCCTCGATGAGCTGCTCTTCGGCAAACTCCGCGGCAGGGGCCGGCGCAGCCGCGTTCTTCGCGTCGGCCTGGTTCGGCAGGTCAAGTTTGATCTCCTGCGCGAAGGCCGCGGCAGAAAAGCCGGCCAGCAGCGTGCACGCGGACAGAATGAATTTGGATTTCATGCGGGTAAACGAAGCAGTGATGGAAAACCGCGGCACGCGTTTGTGCCGCGAAGTTTTCGGGTGTGGCATCCGCCCCGAGCGAAAGCAACCAATTACTCCCCGCTTGTCTCACCCTGCCGAATTCTCCAACAGTCGCGGCTTTTCCATGAAGCCCGATCAATTCTGGACGAGCCAGGACGGACAGATCCTCACCGTGAAGAACCGGGACGATCGCACCGTCGCCCTCACGCTCGCCTTCTGGCCGCGGTTTCCCGCCGAGCTCGACTTCTTCAAGTCCCGTCTCGCCGAACTGAAGTTCACCGAACGGAGCTCGCTCGCGCGCATCGGGATCGAGATGCTCGTCCGCGGTCCGCTCCGGCTCGAGGGCAACCGCCTCGAGCTCGAGGTCGACGCGTTCATCTTCGACCAGAGCTTCCCCCACGCCAGCTACTGGAAAAAGCTCCTGCGCTCCGGCTCGCCCGTCGGCCGGCTTTTCCACGCACCCGCCGCCGCCAAGCTGTCCACCGGCGAAATCTGGGACGCCATCCGCGCGAACCGCCTCAAGTTGCCCAACACGATCAGCATCGACCGCGAGGGCCGCGTGTTTCTGACCCCGCACCAGGTTTCCTACACGCTCACCCCGAAGCTGCAGCGGCTGAATTTCGAGCGCATCGTCAGCGGCAACGCCGGTCGGGCGTTTCTCGACAAGATCCAGGTCCGTCACGACTCGTCGCCGCTCACGATTCCGCCGCGCTCCGGGATCCTCACGAGCTGTTCCATGTATTTGAAAGAGCACTTCGTGGTGCTCAACCAGGGCCAGGGAAACTTCGGCATCCACACCAGCGCCATCCTGCTCGATCCGATCAAGACCTTCGGCACGAACGTCATGCTGGAGATCTACAACACCGGCGACCAGCCGGTGGTGAATCCGATGGTGTCGGTCGAGATCTTCCGCGCGCCCGAGGCCGACGATCCGGAGTTCAAATCCCGCCAGAAGCGCCGCCGCCGGCTGCTCTCGCTCTCGCAGGAACTGTATCAAAGCCTCGACCAGCATCCGCCGCACGACAATCACGAGGCGCGGCCGCGCACGAAGATCACGGTGCGCAACCAGAGCGCGACGATGGAGAACCGTTCGCTCTTCATCCGCGCCGGCGACGATCCCGCGGCCATCCTGCGCGGCAACGGCGGTCCCGGCGGCCACCGCACGATGATCCAGGCGCTCGACGCTGCGGCGCCCAACGCGGACACGCTCGTCCTCGACTATTTCCCGGACCTGCTGGAGCACACCGAGCTCGTCACCCGCATCGGCGACGCGCCGCTCAAGCGCATCGTCTTCCGCAAGGCCTCGCGCACCCACGGCTATTTCCTGTCGAGCAACGCCCACGCGCGGCTCGACATGTTCGACGCCATCGGCCTGCAGGTCTACTGGTATGACGAGCTGAGCGGCGATCTCTACCTGCACACCTACAAGAAGGACCACGGCTTCTTCGTGCGCGAGGAGATGGCTCGCAAGTTCCAGGAGTGCACCATCCTCGCGTTCTACGGTTCGGCCATCGGTCTCGAAGGACCGGATACGGCGCGGATTTCCGGCCTGGTGGACAAGCTCACCGGCTTCTTTGGCCACAACCTCGGCGTGCTCACCGGCGGCGGCGGCGGCGTGATGCGCCTCGCCACCGAGCAGGCGCGCGGCCAGGGTGCGCTCACCGGCGCGTGCTTCCTCGAGCTCGAGGCGCAGCCGCCGGAAATCGGTGTCGATTTTTTCAATACGTTTCAGGAAGCGTCGCGCCACTTCCGCCAGAAATGGTTCGAGGCGGCGGATTTTTGCATCTTCAACGTCGGCGGCGTCGGCACGCTGGAGGAGATCGGCATCGAAATGTGCAACCTGAAGCTCGGCATCCGCCCGCGCGTGCCTTATGTCTTCTTTAACGCTCGCTTCTGGGGCGATCTTCGGAAGCAAATCCGCGAGATGATCACGAGCAAGCGCGCCCCCGCTTGGATCGCCGACTACATTCTGTTCACCGACGATCCCGACGAAGTCGTCTCGTTCTACCGTCAAAAACTGCAGGTGCTTTAAACGACCGATTTTTTCACGCCTTCCTTGAACACCCTCCCTCGCTCCGTCCTCGTCGTCGGCTCCGGTGGCCGCGAACACGCCATCGTCGCCGCGCTGCACCGCTCGCCCAGCTCTCCCCAACTTTATTGCGCGCCCGGCAATCCCGGCATCGCCGAACTCGCCACCTGCGTGCCGGTCGCGGCCGATGACATCGCCGGGCTCGTCGGGCTCGCGCGCCGCGAGCAGATCGAATTCGTCGTCGTCGGACCGGAGGTGCCGCTGGCGCTCGGACTCGTGGACGAACTGGAGAAAGCCGGCATTCCCGCCTACGGCCCCAAGGCCGACGGCGCCCGGCTCGAGGCTTCGAAAATCTACACGAAGGAGATCCTGCAGAAATACCGGATCCCGACCGCGCCCGCGGCGTTCTTCGACGACGCCGACGCCGCGATTGCCTACGTGCGCGCGCGACCCGCGCCGATCGTCGTCAAGGCCGACGGCCTCGCGGCCGGCAAGGGCGTGGTCGTCGCGCAGACGCACACGGAAGCCGAGGCCGCCGTGCGATCGCTCCTCGCGCTCTCGCCGCAGTCGAATCCGGAGAGCCAGAAAACGAAGATCCTGATCGAGGACTGCCTCACCGGCGAGGAGACTTCGATCCTCGTGGTCGTGTCCGGACGCGATTACGTGATCCTGCCGACCTCGCAGGACCACAAGCGCGCCGGCGACGGCGACACCGGCCCGAACACCGGGGGCATGGGCACCTACTCGCCCGCGGAGGTGGTGACGCCGGCGCTCCTCGCCCGGATCGACCAGCAAATCGTCCGCCCGTCCGTCGACGCGATCGCCGCCGAAGGTATCCAGTTTCGTGGGACGCTCTTCATCGGCATCATGCTCACGGCCGACGGCCCAAGCGTGCTCGAATACAACACGCGCTTCGGCGATCCCGAAACGCAGGTCGTGCTGCCACGCCTTGAAACCGACGTTCTAAAACTGCTCTGGGCCGCCGCCCGCGGCCAGCTGGGCGGGGTCACGCTCAAAGTCCACTCGGCCCACGCGCTTTGCGTCGTCATCGCCGCCCGCGGTTACCCCAATTCCTATCCGAAGGGCGACGTGATCACGTTTCCGCGGGTTTTCCCGGGCTCCGTTTCCATCTTCCATGCAGGCACGGCGCGCAATGCCGCCGGTCTGCTCGTCACCAACGGCGGCCGCGTCCTGGGCGTCACCGCGCTCGGCCCGACGCTGCATCACGCCGCGGTCGACGCCTACGCCGTGTGCGAGGCGATCCAGTGTTCGAGCAAGTATTTCCGCCGCGACATCGGCGCGCGGCAGTTGCGACGCGCATGAACTTCGTCGCGCCGGGGACGCGTTTTCCGCTGCGCCCGCTGATGGGTGTCCTCGTCGCGTTGCTGTTCGCCCTCGGCCTGCCGGCTGCGGCCGCGCCGCTCGCCCGCGATCTCGGCGACGGCCTGCGCTATTTCCGCGCGAAGTCGCTGCCGGACGACCTGCCGGCGGCGGATGTCGCGCCCGGTCCGCTGGTGCTCGATTTGCGTTACGCGAAGGCGGAAAGCGCGGCCGGGGTCGCGCTCGAAGCGTGGATTCGCTTTCGCGCCGCGCCCCGCCGTCCCATGATCGTGCTTGTCAACGCGACGAGCGCGCCAGCGATCCGGGCCGTCCTCGCGCATCTGAAAACCCAGGCCGGCGTGATCACGATCGGCACCGCGGCGGGCGGATTCGTGCCCGACCTGGCCGTGGACACCACCGAGGCGGCGGAGCATCGCGCGTATGACGCGCTCGAAAGCGGCACGCCGGTGCGGTCGCTCACCGTCGAGGATCCGCCGAAGGAGCGCATCGACGAGGCGTCGCTGATGCGCGAACGAGCGGGTGAGGTGCCCACGTCGCAGGACCTCGCGCCGGGAGACGAGGCGACCACCGCGCCGCCGCCGCTGATTGACGCCGCCTTGCAACGCGCCCTGCAACTGCATCGCGCGTTGCGAGCCTTGAAGCGCGTGTGACCGGTCGCGGGCGGGGCCGCGCACTCCGGTCTTTGCAAATAGCGCGATTTGGTGTCCATTCGCGCTTCCGATGCCTGACACCCTGCTGGTCGTTTGCACTGCCAACATTTGCCGCAGCCCGATGGCTGCCGGTTTGCTGCAACATGCGCTGGCGGCACAACCGGAACCGCTGCGCTCGCTCCGCGTGGAATCCGCGGGCGTGGCCGCGCGACGGGGCGAACGCGTGTCGGAAAATTCCGTGATCGCGTTGCGCAAGGTCGGCATCGACATCTCGCGCCACGTCAGCCAGCCGCTCACCCAGGAGCTTCTGAACCGTTCGGCCGCCGTCCTGTGCATGACCGAGTCGCACCGCTCGATGATCGAGTTGCAGGCGAATCCGGCGCCGTCGCACCTGTATCTTTTCCGCGAGTTTCTCCCGCCGCCGGCGGATCGGGAGATCGTCGATCCCTTCGGGGGGCCGCTGCGGATCTACGAGCTGTGCCGCGACGAAATGGTCGAGGCGATTCCCGGGCTGGTCGAGGCGCTTAAGACACGCGTGCTCCCGAAGCTCGCGTAGTTTTCCGCTTTCGAGTTTCCGTTTTTCGCTTCTTGCTGGTCACTTTCGGCCAGCCGTTCTCAATCGAATTCTCGAAAAGCCAACTTCGCCTTTCACCATGCTCAACGCGTCTCCGCTCCAAGCCCTCGACCCGCAGGTCTTCTCCGCGATCTCCGAGGAGCTGCACCGCCAGCAGAATCATATCGAGCTCATCGCCTCGGAAAACTTCACCTATCCCGCGGTGATGGAGGCGCAAGGGAGCGTCCTCACGAACAAATACGCCGAAGGTTATCCGGCGAAGCGCTGGTATGGCGGCTGCGAGTTCGTCGACAAGATCGAGCTCCTCGCGATCGAGCGCGCGAAGCAGTTGTTCGGCGCGGAGCACGCTAACGTGCAGCCGCACTCGGGTGCGCAGGCCAACGCCGCCGTCTATGCCTCCGTCCTCCAGCCGGGCGACAAGGTCCTCGGCATGAACCTGAGCCACGGCGGACATCTGACCCACGGCAATCCGGCCAACTTTTCCGGCAAGCTCTACAATTTCTGCCAATACGGCGTCCGCGAGGACAACGGCCTGATCGATTACGACGAACTCGCCGCCGTCGCCCAGCGCGAGAAGCCCAAGATGATCACCGTCGGCGCGAGCGCCTATTCGCGGATCATCGATTTCGCGCGCATGGCGGAGATCGCCCGCAGCGTCGGCGCGTTGCTCTTCGCCGACATCGCGCACATCGCCGGACTCGTCGCCGCGGGCGTGCATCCGTCGCCCGTGCCGTATGCCGACTTCGTGACGACCACCACGCACAAGACCCTGCGCGGCCCGCGCGGCGGCCTGATCCTCTGCAAGGCGGCGCACGCGAAGGCGATCGATTCCGCGGTGTTCCCCGGCACGCAGGGCGGCCCGCTCATGCATGTCATCGCGGCGAAGGCCGTGTGTTTCGGCGAGTGCCTCAAGCCCGAGTTCAAGACCTACTCGGAGCAGATCGTGAAAAACTCGCAGGCGCTCGCGGCGGCGTTCACGTCGCGCGGCTACAAGCTCGTTTCCGGCGGCACGGACAATCACCTGTTCCTGATCGACCTGCGGACGAAGTTTCCCGATCTCACCGCCAAGAAGGCGCAGGAGACGCTCGATCTCGCCAACATCACCTGCAACAAGAACACGGTGCCGTTCGAGACCCGCTCGCCGTTCCAGGCTTCCGGCATCCGCCTCGGCACGCCGGCGGTGACGACGCGCGGCTTCCGCGAAGGGGACATGGAGGAGATCGCCAGCTGCATCGACGCCGTCCTCGCCGCGATCGGCACGGATCGCGAACTCGCCACCGTCGCCGATACGAAGAAGCGCGTGGTCGCGCTGATGGGCCGCTTCCCCCTGCCCTACCGGCTGTAAACCGCGACGTGCTTGACCCAACGCCCGCCCGCTGACGGCGGGCGTTTTCATTGGCGCGCGCATCCGGACGGTCTCAGCGAACCCGGCATTCAGCCTGCTTGCGATTCGTCCGGCGGTCCGATCATGCTGCCGCCGGATTCATGCAACCCACCCGGCGCACCGCCACGCTCCGCCATGTCCACGTTTCCACGTGGCTGGTGCTCGGCATCGGGCTGATCGGCGCCGGCCTTTCGCTCGCCGTTTATCGCTACAATGTCCGGCTGCGCGCCGCGCGGATCGAGACGGAGTTCAGCCGGCGGGTCGAAACGCGCACCGCGCTGACCCGCGAGACGCTCAACTATTACGTTTCGGGCATCTACGCGCTGCGGAGCCTTTTCCAGGGCAGCAGCTACGTGCAACCGGCCGAGTTTCGCGTGGTCGCGACCGACATTCTCGCCCGGGTGCCCGGCATCGCCGCGTTGGAATGGGTGCCCCGCGTTGCCGGCCAGGACCGCGCCGTTTTCGAGAAGAGTTTCAGCGAAAAACTGGGGCGGCCCTTCGAGTTCACTCAACCCCGTGGACCCAATGATCGGACCATGGTGCGAGCGCCGGAGCGTCCGGAATATTTTCCGATCCTCTATGTGGAGCCGTTCGCCGGCAACGAAGCAGCCCTGGGCTACGATATTCAAGATGCGCCGAGCCGCCCGTTTCTGGATCGCGCCCGCCAGTCGGGCGAGCTCGTCGTCACCTCTCCCTTCGAAACGGTGCAGGGACGCCGCGGGCTCGTGATGAGCTGTCCGGTGTATTTCATCGAACCGGGCCAGGACGTAGGGCGACGCTTCCGCGGTTTTGTGCAAGGCGTGTTCTGGGTCGACGCCATGCTGGCGCAGGCGCAGCAACACGGACCGACCAATGCGGCCGACATTCTTTACGTCGACGATTCGGCCACGGACCCGGCGCAGCGCATCCTGCATTTCGCGCCCGCCCAAGGCTCCGCGCCCGCCGGCTCGGACGTATCCGAACAAGCATTTCGCCGCGGGCTGCATCGCGTCATGCCGATCGAGTTCGGCGGGCGCCGCTGGCTCGCCCTTTGTCGTCCGTCCGCGGAGTGGTTGCGCGAACAGGAGAATCGCTTCGCCGAATGGTGGCTCGGCGCCGGCCTGCTGATCACCGCTTTGGTCGCCGGACTCGTGCTCGCGCTGGCGCGCCGGACCGCGGCGATCGCCCGGCTCGTCGCGGAGCGCACGGCGGAGCTGGAGGAGAGCCGGCGCCAGCTGGACAACCTGTTCGCCGCGCTGCCGGGGATGGCGTTTCGGGCGCGCTACGACGACCGGCTGGAGGTGTTTTTCGCCAGCGAAGGCGCCCTCGCGCTCACCGGCTGGCCTGCGTCGGATTTCGCCGAAGGTCAGGTGCATTTCCAGGATCTCGTCCACCCCAACGATCTCGAGATTCTCCGCCATGGCACGCAGCGCGCGGTGATCGAGCGCAAGGGTTTCGAAAGCGAATACCGGCTCATCACCGCCAACGGACGCGAGAAATGGGTCTTCACCCGCGCGCGCGGCGTCTACAGCGAAAGCGGCGAACTGCTGTTTTTCGAAGGCCTGGCGATCGACATCACCGCGCGCAAGCAGGCCGAGATCGAAAAATTCGGGCTCGAGCGCAAGCTGCTCGAGACCCAGAAACTCGAGAGCCTCGGACTCCTCGCGGGCGGGATTGCGCACGATTTCAACAACCTGCTCACCGGCATCCTCGGCCACGCGAGCCTCGCGCGCCACCGGGACAATTCGGATCCGGAGGTTGTCGATCACCTGCGCAAGATCGAGGCGGGCGCCATGCGGGCCGCCGACCTTTGCCAGCAGATGCTGGCCTACTCCGGCCGCGGCCGTTTTCTCCTCGAAAGCCTGGATTTGAGCGCGCTGGTGAGAGACACGCTGCCGCTGCTCCGCGGCGCACTTTCGCCGCGGGCCGGGCTCGAGCTGGCGTTGTCGGAGGAGCCGATCCCGATCACCGCCGACGCCACTCAGATCCGCCAGATCGTCATGAACCTGATCATGAACGCCGGCGAAGCGTTGGGCGCCGCCAGCGGGTCGATTCACGTGCGGACCGCCCGTGCATCGCTCGGGCGCGAGTTCCTGGCGGCTGCTCGCGTCGGCGACAACCTTCCGGCCGGAGATTACGCCGTTCTCGAGGTGCGCGACAGCGGTTGCGGGATGAGCCACGATACATTGGCGAAAATCTTCGATCCGTTCTTCACGACCAAGTTCACCGGGCGCGGACTCGGACTCGCGGCGGTGCTCGGCATCGTCCGCGGTCACGCCGGCGCGTTGCGGGTGGAGAGCGAACTCGGCGTCGGTTCGACCTTCACGCTCGTGCTGCCGCTTGGCGTCGGCGACGCGATCACGGCGCGCACCGCAACGGCGACGCCGTGGCAGCGCAAAGGCATGGTGCTCGTGATCGACGACGAGGAACCGGTGCGCGAGATCGCGGCGGAGCTGATCCGCACATTCGGTTTTTCGGTCGTGACCGCGCCCGACGGCGCGACAGGCCTCGAACGTTATCGCGCGGATCCGTCGGCCTTCGACCTCGTCTTCCTGGATCTCACGATGCCTGGGCTTGGCGGCGAGGAGACACTCGCCGGCCTGCGGCAAATCAATCCGCTGGTGCGGGTCATGCTCGTGAGCGGCTACAGCGAAAATGACCGCGTGGCCCTGCTCGCGAGTCACGGTCCGTTGACCTTCATGCAAAAGCCCTTCACCCGCGCGCGGCTCGAACAAAAATTGCGCGAGTTACTCGGCTGAACCCTGCGCGCTTGGCTCGCGCCAAACGCCAGCGCGCGACAACGCCCGCCAAACCCGAGATCCTCATCGGGTTCCGCCGGTGAGCGGATGAGGAAACGGGAAACCGCGCTTTGCGCCTTGGCGTCATGGCGGGAACCGTTTTCGTAGCACCTTCTGTGTCTTCTTCCGCCACCCAACCCGCCCGGCCGCTCTCCTTCGGGGTCATTTTCCTGACGCTGTACATCGACCTGATCGGGTTCTCGATCATCTTCCCGCTCGGCCCGGATCTGCTCACCCATTATCTCAACACCGACGGCCATTCCGGCACGCTCGGGTGGCTGGTCGGGCAGACCGACGCGATTGCGCAGCTGCTCGGCAAGGACCGTAATTTCGCCGCGGTGCTGTTCGGCGGCGTGATCAGTTCCTTCTTTTCGATCCTGCAGTTCATCTTCGCGCCGTTCTGGGGTGCGGTCAGCGACCGGCACGGACGCCGTGGCGTGCTGCTGTTCACCGTCGCGGGCACCGCGCTCGGTTATCTCGTGTGGATGCTCAGCGGTTCGTTCTGGTTGTTCGTGCTCTCGCGGATCGTCAGTGGCGCGTTCAGCGGCAATCTGTCCGTCGCGACGGCGGCGGTGGCCGACATCACCACGCGCGAAGACCGGTCGAAAGCCATGGGGCTCGTCGGCGCCGCTTTCGGACTCGGCCTCGTCACCGGTCCGACCCTGGGAGCACTGACCGTGCACATCAACCTCGCGGACCGCTTTCCGGCGCTGGAGCGTTTCGGTTTCAATCCCTTCTCGGTCCCCGCGGCGCTCGCATTCGGGTTGTGCCTGATCAACCTCGCGTGGATCGGCGCCCGCTTCAAGGAGACGCTCGCGCCGGCGACGCGCGCGGTGTCGCGCGAACCGCGGCTGCGCAACCCGATCACGGCCATTCTCGGACTCGAGGATCCGGCGGTGCGACAGACGAATCTCGTGGCCTTCATCTACTCGGTGGCGTTTGTCGCGATGGAGACGTCGCTCACGTTCCTGGCCGCGGAGCGCTTCGGCTACACGGCGCGGGAAAACGGATTTCTGCTCGGGTTTCTGGGTCTGTGCGCGATCGTCACCCAGGGCTACATCGTGCGCGTGCTCTTGAAACGGCACAGCGAGATTCGCGTGCTGAACCTGGGCCTTGCGGCATCGTTTCTTGGCCTGCTCTGCATCGGTTTCGCGTTCCGTCCCCTGCTGCTTTACGTCGGACTGGCGGCTCTCGCGCTCGGCTCGGGGCTGGTGAACCCGTCTTCGACCGGTCTGATTTCGCTCTATAGCGATCATGCGCAACAGGGTCGCGCCCTCGGTATTTTCCGCTCCCTGGGCTCGCTGTCGCGCGCGATCACGCCGGTGCTTGCGGGCACGGTGTTCTGGGTGTTTGGATCCCGCAGTGTCTTCGTCGGCGGCGCAGCGTTCGCGATTTTCGCCCTGTGGCTGAGCCGGAAGCTGCCGGATCCTGCGAAATGATTTTTCCGCCTCCCCATGACCTCGCTCCCACGGTCGCACCCTGGCGCCGCTCGCCGCTTCTGGCGCGTCGCTTTTCGCCGCCAGGCTGAGCGGCCGGCCCGGCGGCCGATCTTGGGCGCGCTGGCGCAAACCGCGGCGTGGCTGGTCCTGCTCGTGCTGTTTTCCGGCTGCCACTTCTTCTCGCGCGAGCTGCCGCGGCCCGGTCGCACGAAGCTCGACAGCCCCCTGGTCGTCGTGCCGGCGAAGCCGCTGTCGAACTACCTCGTGGTCGAGGCGAAATGGGACAAGCGCGGCCCGTATCATTTCCTCGTCGACACCGGTGCGTCGGTGACACTCGTGTCGCCGGACCTCGCCGCCCGCTACGCAGCGAAAAACGCCCCACCGCCGACGACGCCGATCGTGCGCGTCAAATCCGCCGGCGGCGAGACCGCACTGCTGACCGCTGTCACCTTGCGACGGATACAACTCGGCGGCGCGCTGTTCGAGAACGTGCAGGCCCTCGTCTACGATTGCGCCGCGATTTCCGCGCATCTCGGCGTGCAGATCGACGGCATTCTGGGCTTCCCCCTGTTTCGCGAAACGTTGCTCACGCTCGACTATCCCCGTTCGCGGCTCGTCCTGCAGCGGCGTTCCGCCGAGCCGTTCACGCCGGGCTCGCCGATCCCGTTCAACAACGACCGCAAGACACCGATCATCCCGCTGCGGCTCGGTGACCAGACCTTCGTTGCACTGATCGATTCGGGCAGCGATGCGGTGCTCAGCCTGAATCCCGTCGGGCTCCAGCCGGAGTATGCGGTCGAGCCCCGGCCCGGCCCGACGATCGCGACGCTCGCCGGCGATCGCGAGCAGCAGATCGGGCGGCTCGCCCGATCGATCACGATCGGAGAATACCAAGTGGAGAAACCAGTGGTCGACCTCACGGACGAACTCACGTCGATCGGCGGCGGGCTGCTGAAAAATTTCACCGTCACCTTCGATCAGGAGCACAACCGCGTCACGTTTCACCGCGATTCGACCGCGCCGATCCCGTCGGCGCCGTGCCGCCACAGTGGCGTGAGCTTCAGCAAGAATCCCGTTTACTGGCGGGTCGCGAGTGTCGTGCCCGGCTCGCCCGCCGAGCGGGCCGAGGTGCAGCGCGGCGACCTCGTCACGCGCATCGACGGCGACCCGGTCGATCAGTGGGACATCGCCCGGTATCAGGCACTCGTCGCCACGGCCTCCGAAATCACGTTCACGTTTCTGAACGGCACGAACGAGACGATCAAAACCATCCCGGTGATCGATCTCGTTCCGTAACGCCGTGCCCGATGCGCCGCCGGTGCCTCGGAAGTTGAAGCGGGAAGTCTAGGTGGAAGTGAATGCCGGACGAGCGTCGGTCCTACGCGGATGACTCCAAGGTGCGGCGCCTGGACTCGCGGCGCCGCGACCCCCGTCCCCCTTCTCAACCTAAACTTCCTGCTCTAACTTCCTTCAACCCGCGTTCCGACGCAGCAGGAACACGCCGGCACCGTCGTGACCCGTCTCCCATGGACGGGAAATCGTTTGGGCCTCGAGCGTCCACTGACGGTGACGGGAGGTGACGAACTCGCGCACGACGTGCTCGTTCTCCTCCTGGTCGAGGCTGCAGGTCGAATACACGAGCCGTCCGCCGGGCGTCACGAGCCGCGCCGCCGCATTGAGCAGCGCGAGTTGCTGGCGCGGGTGCTTCTTGAAATCGTCCGGCTGCAGCCGCCATTTCACGTCGACGCGATGGCGCATGACGCCGGTGTTCGAACACGGCACATCGAGCAGCACCGCCCGGAAACTCGCCGGCAATTCGTGTTCCTTGAGGAGCTCCGCGGGATTTTCGCGGAGATCTCCCTGCACGAGGGCGACGCCGACGGTCGGGGGCACGCGCGCGAGATTTTCCTTCAGCCGGTCGATACGTGGTCCCGGCAGATCCATCGCGATCACTTTTCCCCGGCGCATCGTATCGGCGATCAAAAGACTCTTGCCGCCCGGCGCCGCGCAGCCATCGAGCACGATCTCGGTTTCCTGCGGCGCGAGCAGCTCGACCGCGAGACGCGTCGCGGGATCCTGCAGATAGATCCGCCCCGATTTCAGCAGCGGCTCCACCTCGCTCCATCGGCCCGCCGGGATCTCGTAAAATCCGGGCCATGTGGTGGGCTTGAACCAGTCCGGCGGCGCTTCGCCTTCCGGACCGCGCCAACGCGCGTAGACGGGCGCGGGTTGCTGATTCCATTCGAGCAGTTGGCGCGTGCCTTCGGCACCGAACTGGGCCCGCCAGCTCCGCACCAGCCACAACGGATGCGAGAAATACTCCGCCAGCGTCTCGGCGGGCGCGAGTTTCGGCGGCGGTGGCACGTCGAGGCTCGCGGCGAGCTTGCGCACGACGGCATTGACCAGCCGCGCCTCCGCGGGACTTGCGAGCCGCTTCGTCTGCTCGACGGCGTGATGCACGATCTTGGCAACGAGCCCCTCCTCCGCCGGCCGCCCCTGAGCTTCGATCAACTCGAAACCCGCGAGAAACAAGACCGCACGCGTCGCGAAACGCGGCGGATGCGCGACCAGGCGGCCCAGCGCCGCTTCGAGCCGCCCGAAGTGACGCACCACACCGAACACCAGGTGCTGGCAGCGCGCACGCTCCGCCCCGGAAAGCGACCCGCCGAGCGTCTCGAGCAGCTCGTCCACGCGCTCGCGTCGGTCGAGCCAGCGCGCGATCAAACGCGCCGCGGAACTCCACGCATCGGGACGTCTCGGATCAGTTGCTACGCTCATGGCCGGATTGGACACTCTGTTTGACAAGGGGGAACATTCTCCGCTCAACTCTCCCGTTCAGGCCATCACTTTCGCAATTATGAATTCCGAAGCCGTTTCCGCGCTCATTGCCAAGAACCCGCCGCTCAAAGCGGCCAAAGCCAAACTCGAAGCCATGGAGCCGGGCGCTTATGTGATTCACCGCAGCTGGGGATTCGGTCAGATCAAGAATTACGACGAGTCGGCGCAGCGGCTGATCATCGATTTTGCGGACAAGAAAGGGCATCCGATGGACCCGGCGTTCTGCGTCAACACGATGGACGTGCTTCCGCCGAAACACCTTCTCGTGCGCAAGGAAACGGAACCGGACAAGATCAGCCAGCTGATCGCCGAGAACCCGCCGCAACTCGTCGTCGAAGCCCTCGAATCCTATCCCAACCACGCCACGACCGCGATCGATCTCGAGATCACCCTCTCCCAAGTGGTGGGCGAAGATAAGTTCAAGAAATGGTGGGCGGCCGCGAAGAAGACCGTCGCGAAGGATCCGCGCATCCAGGTGCCCGAAAAGAAGACCGAGTGCTATGTCCTGCGCGAAACTCCGGTCTCGGCGGAGGACGAGATCCTGGAGCAGTTCAACGGCACCCGTTCCGCCCGCCGCCGCATCGCCCTCGCGGAGGAACTGGTCGCCGCGATCGGCAAGAAAGAGGTCACCACCGATCTCTCCACGATCCTTTCGGGGATCGCCGAAGGCGTCAAAACCAGCAACCAGCTCGATGCCGCCGAACGCCTTTACGGCGCCTACATCCGCGATGAGCTGGCGCAACGCCTCGGCGTCGATCCCGCCACCTTCGAACCGCAGCAGTCCGCCCTCGTCGCCAATTCCCGCGATCTGTCGGCGATGGCGGAAAAGATTCCCGTTCATTTCCAGCCGCAGTTTCTCGAGCTGATCAACGCCACCCATCCGATCGAGAGCCGCGACATCCTGTTCTCGCTGCTCAAGACCTCGCAGGGCAAGTTCACCACCGAGTGCATCAACTTCCTCGTCGAGCAGGGCCACGCCGAGGAGCTCGCCGCCACGCTCAAGCGCTGGCAGACCGAGCAAAACCTCCGCGCGCCGGTTCTCCTCTGGATCGTCAAGAACCGCCACTCGAAGAAATTCGCCAAGCTGCTCAACGACCTCATCACCCCGCGGCTCCTCGGCGCGATCTTCTTCGCGATCGATTACGAAGCACTGCAGGCCGCCAGCGCCCGCCGCATCCCGCTCGCGGACGTGTTGAGCGAGGATCCGGACCTGATCGCCGACCTGCTCTCCACCGCCGATCCCGAGACTGCCCGCGATCTCGCGAACACGCTGATGCTGAATCAGGGCTTCGAGGAGCTGACGAAAAAATCCCTCCTCGCCCGCTTCATCAAAATTTTCCCGAAGATCCAGTCGCTCGTCGCTTCCGAAGCCGAATCGAAGGAGGAGCAGCTGCTGGTCTCGAAATCATCCTTCGAGCGCAAGCGCGAGGAATACGAGACCATCGTGTCAAAAAAGATTCCGGAAAACTCCCGCGCCATCGCCGTCGCCCGCGAGCACGGCGACCTGAAGGAAAACTCCGAATACAAGATGGCCAAGCAGGACCAGCAGGTCCTCATGGCCCAGAAGACACAACTCGAGCGCGACCTCGGCCGCGCCCGGGTGACGACCTTCAGCGAGGCGACCACCGATCAGGTGAGCGTCGGCTCGATCGTCGACGTGAAGAGTCACGCCAACGGCAATGTCACCCGCTACACCGTCCTCGGCGCTTGGGACAGCGATCCCGACAACCACGTCATTTCCTACAAAACCCCCTTCGGCGCCGCCCTGCTCGGCAAGAAGGTCGGCGAATCCGTCAAGGTGAAGACCGGCACCTCCGAGGAAGACTACGAGATCGTCGGTATCGCGCGCTACGTCGACGCCGCCGCGAGCTAACCGCGGCATTGCCGCAAAAAATCAGCGCCGCCTTTCGGGCGGCGCTTTTTTTGCGCCCGCCAGCCGCAGGGCCGGCGAGAATCAGACAACGGCCGGAGCTGTTATTCGAACGTCGACGCAAACCACTTCTGGTAATAGTCGCCGAGCACCGGAACGGGCTTCATCTTGCCGCCGGCGGCGTTGATCAGACCGATCAGCCACAGCACGAACATGCCGAGCCAGACGATCGGAATGAGGATCCATCCGATCACCGGGATGAACGCGAGGATCATGTTCACGATCCACAGACCGATGAACGTGATCATCAGACCGAGCGACTGGCGCAGGTGATAGGCACCGAGCTTGGTCTTCTTGTTGCCATGCAGAACGACGGCGACGATGAAACCGATCAGCGTGAGGTAACTCACAATGGCGACCGTCTTGTCTTCCGAAACCACCACCTCCGTGGTGGTGGCAGCGGCGGGGACGGGATCGGGAATCGGGGCGGGAGGGGTATCCATGATAACTGGGTTGGGAGTTGAGGTTTGAACACAGATCTCTAGCGAGCCGATCCTGCCAAAACCTCCCCCGCCGTCAATTCGCGCGGCTGCCCCTTCGCCGCGTCGCGTCCGGTTGCGGCGTCAGGCATTGCCCGAGGCTCCGTCGCCATTGCCCTGCCCGGGCCGACGCCTCATACTGTCCGGCCATGGATACACCTCCGCCCGTCGTTCCTCCACCCGTGACGCTCACGCCGGCCGAGGCGCAGATTCGCACCTGGTCGATGCTCGCGCACCTCTCCGCCCTGGGCGGTTTCCTCATTCCATTCGGCAACATCCTCGGCCCGATCATCGTCTGGCAGGTCAAGAAACACGAGATGCCCACGGTCGTGGAGCACGCCAAGGCGGTGCTGAATTTCCAGCTCTCGTGCCTCCTCTATCTCATCGTATCCGCGCTTCTGATTCTCGTCGTCATCGGCATTCCGCTGATGGTGATCATCGGTCTCGGCAACCTGATCTGCGTGATCATCGGCGCGCTGAAGGCCAACGATGCGAAACCGTGGTCGTATCCGCTCACGATTCGTTTCATCAGCTGACGCCCCGCCCGCGGCCGTCCCGCCTGCGCCCTTGCCAGGGTCCGGCCGCGCTCCAGCATCGCTGCGCGTGAACGCCTCCTGGGACATCCTCAAGACCCTCTCCGATCCCACCCGCCTCCGCCTGCTCGCCCTGCTTTCGCGCGAGGAACTGTCGGTCGCCGAGCTCCAGGAAATCCTCGGCATGGGCCAGTCCCGCGTCTCCTCCCAACTCGCACAGCTGCGACAGGTGGATCTCGTGACCGACCGCCGCGACGGCAAAAAGGCGTTCTACTCGCTGCGTCCGAATCTCCCCCCGAAAACCCTCGCGTTGCTCCAGGCGTCCGTGGACTCCGTCGCCGAGCTGCCCGTCGTCATCGAGGATCGCGACAACCTCGATCGCATCCTGCAGAAGCGCCGCCGCACGCAGGAACATTATTTCAACACGATCGCCGGCCGGCTCGGGAAAAACTACTGCCCCGGCCGCTCCTGGGAAGCGATCGGTCATCTCGCGCTGCGGCTCACGCCGGCGATCGACATCGCGGATCTCGGCGCCGGCGAAGGTCTGATTTCTCAACTCCTCGCCCAACGCGCCCGGCAGGTCTGGTGCATCGACAACTCGCCACGCATGGTCGAGGTCGGGACGGAGCTCGCGCAGAAAAACGGCCTCGCCAACCTTGCCTATAAACTTGGCGATCTCGAAAACGTGCCGCTCCCCGATCGCTCGGTCGATCTCGCGATTCTCAGCCAGGCCCTGCATCACGCGCAGCATCCGCAGACCGCGGTCGAGGAAGCATATCGCATTCTCCGTCCCGGCGGCCAGGTGCTCATCCTCGATCTCAACGAGCACGCCTTCGAAAAAGCCCGCGATCTCTACGCCGACGTCTGGCTCGGATTCAAGGAGGGCGCGCTCCACGGCTTTCTGAAAAAAGCCGGCTTCGCCCACGTCGAGGTCACCGCCGTCGCGAAGGAAACCGACGAGCCGTTTTTCGAAACGCTGCTCGCGAGCGGCACCAAACCCGGGCGCCCTTAGTCGAGATTGCGAAAGAAAGAAGCGGCCACGGATCGCACGGAAGACACGGAACGCGGAAATCTCGTCGTGCGCCGGGTCGCGCGCCGCGCTTCGGACTCACGAGACGGCTTCGCTGCAGTCGGTGTCTTTTGCGGCGCAAATCTGCCAGGCCTCAACTCGTCCGCACCCTTCGCGGTTCGCCTCAAATCGCGCGCGGTGACGACCGTCGGCGAAAAGAACAAGCGTGGCATTGACTCTCCTTTATCATATACCTGATTGGCACACGCCCCACCCCGAGGTCACGCCCATGATTCGATTCCGCGTTCGCTCCCTGCACTCCCGCCTCCGGTCGCGGCCTTCATGTTGCATCGGGTTGGTTTCGCTCCTGCTCGCCAGCGCCTGTTCCACGCCGGTTCCGCCGCCAAGGATCGACAACCTTCCCATGTATGGTCAGCCGGAAATTCCGCGGCCGACGCAACTGAAACAAGCCGACGAGGCGTTTGTCGTGAACGCCGCGAGCGAATTTGGAGGCGACCGCCGCCTCGCAGCCATCGCGTGGACCGATCAGGCCGATCGCTACTTCGCCGAAGGCAATCTCGATCTCGCCATGCGCCGTTACAACCAGGCGTGGCTGCTCGATCCGACCAATTATGAGGTATTCCTGGGCTTCGGTCGCGTGATGCTCGCCCAACAGCGCTACGACTCCGCTGTCGCTCAACTCCGGAGGTCGCTGCAGCTCTGCGACGAAGCCGCCGCGCTGCCCGCGATCCTGTCGGATCTCGGCGTCGCCTACAGCCGCCAGGCCGACGCCATCAAAGGCCTGCCGTCCACCCGCGCCGCCACCTTCGCCCTCGCCAACGAAAGCTTCGCCGGCAGCACCTCCAATGCGCCGGACAATCCCGAGACGTGGCGCCGCTGGGCACGCTCCCTCAGTGCGGAGGGCAAACCCGCCGACGCCGCGGAAAAGCTGCGACGCGCCGACGCCGCGGCCCGGGCGCGCTGATCTCCTTCGCGCGCCCGCTCCAACGGTCAGCCGCGCGGCGTGCGCCCGGTGCGGGCGAACCAGCCATCGGAACGCATCCGGTGCTCGTGCCGGTCGCACTCTGTCGTGTCGATGCGCAGCAGCGCATAAAGCGGACAGAAGCCGGCGATCGACGACAGGATCGGCACGAAGCCGATCAGCGCCCACCAGCTAAAATAGTGGTGGCCCACCAGGAGCGCCAGGCACCCGGCCACGAATCGCACCGCGCAATCATACGAACCTACGTTTGCTTTCATGGGAGGAATGGGAACAAGCCGACCCTACTCCTCCCCGGCGCCGCCCGCTGCGCACATCTTGGCCATTGCTCCGCAGCATCCGGACTCGCGCGCCCACCGGCGCCATTTCAGCGCGCCAACGGAGGATCCCGCCCGCCCGCGGCCGCGACGACCGTCGCTCTCAGCGGCGCGTTTCGCGCAACGCGTGAGCTTTCGATACTGCGACGTATTTTTCCGCCCAGCCCTTCAACGCCGACTGTTCCGCGGCGCTGAGCGCGCGCGTCACTTTTGCCGGCGCCCCGAGCACCATCGAACCGGGCGGGACGATCGTTCGCGGCGTAACCACCGCGCCGGCGCCGACGATGCTGCGCGCGCCGATCCGGGCGCCATCGAGCACCGTCGCGCCCATGCCGATGAGACATTCGTCCTCGATCGTGCACGCGTGGACGATCGCCGCGTGTCCGATCGTGCACCACGCGCCGATCACGGCGTCGAGATCGTCCGCCAGGTGCACCACCGCGTTGTCCTGGATGTTCGAACCTTCGCCGACCACGATCCGCGCGATGTCGCCGCGCAGCACCGCTCCGTAAAACACACTCGAGAGCGGTCCCAGCGTGACGTCGCCGATGACGGTGGCATTGGCCGCGATCCAGTTCGCGCGCGCGACGTCGGGCGATTTCGACAGGTGACGTTCCAGGCGTTCTTCGACAGTCATGCGCCCCAACTTCCGCCGGAACTTCGCGCGCCGCAAGCGGCGATCCTGTGCGCGTTTTGTCCAACGCTCCGCAGTTCGCGGCGCCGCGTCATTTGCCGCTCGCCGCGTATTCCGCGGTCGCCAAGCTCGCGCGGTCTTTTCTCGCATGGACACGTTGAACCACGTCGCGCGCGGCCTGCTCGGCATCGCGGTGTTTGTCGGGATTGCCGTCGCGTTGAGCGAAAATCGTCGCGCGATCCGCTGGCGGCTGGTCGCGGGCGGCATGGCGCTGCAAATCGTCTTCGCCGCGCTTGTGCTGTATTTTCCGCCGGCGCGGCTGGCCGTCGAGGCGATGGCGAACTTCTTTGTGAAGCTCCTCGGGTTCACCGGCGAAGGGACGAAGTTTCTTTTCGGTTCGCTCGTGGACCAGTCGAAACACGGCGTCGTTTTCGGGCTGTCGGTGCTGCCGTCGGTGATCTTTTTCTCCGCGCTGACGTCGATGCTCTACTACCTCGGCGTGCTGCAAAAAATCGTCTTCGCGTTCGCCTGGGTGATGTCGAAAACCATGCACCTGTCCGGCGCCGAAAGTCTCTCGGCCTCGGGCAACATCTTCGTCGGGCAAACCGAGGCGCCCTTGCTGATCAAGCCGTATCTCGCGGGCATGACGCGTTCCGAGATGCTCGCGGTGATGGTCGGCGGCATGGCGACGATCGCCGGCGGCGTGATGATCGCCTACATCAGCTTTCTCGGTGGCAACGATCCCGCGCAGCAACTCCTCTATGGGACGCACCTGATCACCGCCTCCGTGATCTCCGCGCCGGCGGCGTTGATGGTCTCCAAAATCCTGTTACCGCAAACCGAAGCCGTGCAGCGCGACCTCACGGTCGCGAAGGAAAAAGTGGGCGCCAATCTCCTCGACGCCATTTGCCTCGGCACGACCGACGGCCTGCGCCTCGCGGTGAACATCGGCGGCATGCTGATCGTGTTCACCGCTCTGGTCGCGCTGGCGAATTATATTCTCAGCGCGTGGATCGGCGGGCCGACGGGTTTGAACGCCTGGGTCGCGTCCGCCACCGACGGCGCCTATCAAAGCTTCTCGCTCGAGTTCCTGCTCGGGATGCTGTTCTCGCCGATCGCGTGGCTCATGGGCATCGATCACGGCCAGCTCCTCGTTTCCGGTCAGCTGCTCGGCACGCGCACCGTGCTCAACGAGTTCATCTCCTACCTGCAGCTGGGCGAGATGAAGGCGGCGGGTGCCTTCACCGACGAACGCTCGCTCGTGATCCTCACGTATGCGCTTTGTGGATTCGCCAACTTCGTCTCGATCGGCATCCAGGTCGGCGGCATCGGCGCGCTCGCTCCCGCGCAACGTCCGACCCTCGCCAAACTCGGCCTCAAGGCGCTCATCGGCGGCAGCCTCGCCTGCTTCCTCACCGCCTGCGTCGCCGGCATGCTGACGTGAGGCGGAGGAGTGAAAGTGAAAGTGAGAGTGAAAGTGCTACTGAAAGTGGACTCGTGACGCAGCCAGAGAGAGCGCTCTTACGCGTTATCCACTTTCACTGTCACTCTCACTTTCACTTCTACTTCCGATACCACTCGCCGTCCTCGCGCTGCAACCACACGCCCGCGGCGCTGGCGGCGGCGATCTGCCGGGCGCGGGCGCGACCGACTTGATCGGCGCTCGATCCGGTCTGCTTCGCGATCGCGGCATAGACCGCTTCCCGGTCGCTGTTCTCCGCGGCGACGATCGTCGCGGCGTCGCCGCTCCCGCGGACTTCCACGTAGCCACGATTGTTTTCGCCGATCGCGCCACTCGCCTTGAGCTGGTCAATCTTGGAGAGGCGCTGGCTCATGCGCGATTTTACGGCGCCGAGGTCCTCGGCATAGGCGGACACCGCTCCCACCCCGAGCACGAACGCGAACGCCAGGGTCAAAACACGAAGGAAGGAAACGTTCATGATCATCAACGGGCTGAATTTTCGATCGTGGCGGACTTCTGGTCCAGGTCGCCGAAGAAGTCATCGAGCGCCTTGTCGACCTTGACGTTCACATCGACCACGGCGTGCACCTGCACGGGATCGAGTTTCACATGGATGCAGCCCGCCAACAGCAAAAGCGGGGCAAGAAGAAAGACGCGGCGCATGGGAAATGGGTGTCAGACTATCGGCTCGGAGACGCCGGCTGGCAACAGAAGTTTCGTCAACGCACGTCGACCGAAAACGCCTTGTTCAGGCCCAGCTTCAGCACCTGCGAAAGCGGCCCGGCGACGTTGATCTCGAAGGTCACCTCATCGATCAAGCTCCCGGGCTTCGCCGGCTGCGCGCGCAACCGCACGACGGCGGTGCGGCCGTTCGCATCGCCTTCAGGCGTGAGCTGCACGCTGAGCTTCGTGACTTGCAGCGCCACCCGGCCCAACTCGACCGCCTGCAGGTCGGCATAGGCCGGATTGACGGGTCGCGTCCAGCGCGCGAGCGGACCGAAGGATTTCGGCAAAAGGTCAATGCGCTCGCCGACGCGGTCCGTCAAAAATCCGGGCGCAGGCGCCAGCCGCAGAAACGCCGGCTCGCTTTCGCCCAGCACGAGATTGCCCGCTCCGAGCTGAAAACCCGCTGCCTCGCTCCACCCGATCTGCAGCGCGCCGTTCACGCGACCGCTCGATTCGGTCAACCCCGACGGCACCAGCGCCGCCACGTCCTGCAGCCCGACATCGGTGATGCGCAGGTGCAGATCGAGCGCCACCGGCGCAAGCTGGATCACTGCCGGATCCACCGACGCCGAACCACCGGCGATCTCGATTTGCGCCGTCTCCAGCGCAAACGTCCGGTCCGACCGGAGCACGCCGCGGATGAGCGCATTGCGCGCGCCAAAACGCTGCGAGACGACGGTGCGGATCGAAAACTCGGCCGGCGTCTCGCTGTGCGGAAACCCGCCCGGCGTCTCGAGCGCGAACGCCCCGCGCAACGAAACACCCTCCACGTGCCAGCCATCGGTTTCGCTTTGCACGCGACCGTCCGTCCATTCGAACGCGAATCTTCCCGTCGGCTGCCACGCGTGGAGGACGCCAGAGCCGGTCATCACGATTTTTCCCGTCGCCGTCACGGACTCGAACGCCGGTCCGAGCCCCGCGATCAGCGCGGGAAACCATGCGTCGGCGCCGAACTCCGCCGACGCAATTTTCCACCAGCCGTCGCCGTCCGCGTCGACGCCGATCTCGGCGCGCAGCGTCGTCCCCGGGCCCGCCAGAGAGAGCGTGGCGGTCCGCTCGCCGGACTCGACCGAACGCATCTGCATCGTCCAGTGCAGCGAAGGCGCCCGGGGGATTCTCGTCGCCTGCAGGTCGCCGGAAAAATCGCCGTCAAACGGCGGCAGCGGCGAGGGCTTGGCGACCGCGACCGCCGTGAACGCGACGGCCGCGAGCGTCGCGGTCAGCCTGCGTCGGCACGAAAACATGCAAGGGAAAGGAAGGCGCGACGCATGGCGGAAACGCAGCCCGAAGGCCGCGCGTTACGTTGCAGACGCGCCGCATCGACCGCAAGCCGCGGCCGGAGGCGCATTCACTTCACCCGCACGGCGGGCAGCTTCCAGATCTGCTCGGCGTATTCGCGAATCGTGCGGTCGCTCGAGAATTTCCCGACGCGCGCCGTGTTCAGGATGGCCTTGCGCGCCCAGCCCTTCCGGTCGCGAAACGCCTGATCGACGCGCGCCTGGCAGTCGCTGTAGGCCCGGAAATCCGCGAGCACCATGAACGGGTCGCGGCCATTGAGGAGGCTGTGGTGCACGAGGTGAAACGCGCCGTGCTCGCCCGGCGTGAAATAGTCGCTCCCGAGCCAGTCGACCACGGCCCGCAGCTCCTCGTCGCGCTGGTAGACGTCCCACGGATTATAGCCGCTGCTCAGCAGCGATTCGACCTCCGCGACCGTCATGCCGAAAATGAAGATGTTGTCGTCGCCGACCTCCTCCTTGATTTCGACATTGGCGCCGTCGAGCGTGCCGATCGTGAGCGAGCCGTTGAGCGCGAGTTTCATGTTGCCCGTGCCCGACGCCTCCTTGCCCGCCGTGGAAATCTGCTCCGACAGGTCCGAGGCCGGAATGATTTTTTCCGCGAGCGACACCCGATAATTCGGCAGGAAGGCGACCTTCAACCGATCCGCCACGCGCGGATCGGTGTTGATCTTCGCCCCGATCAGGTTGATCGCGCGGATGATGTTCTTGGCCAGATCGTAGCCCGGCGCCGCCTTGGCCGCGAAGACGAACACGCGCGGAACGATATCGAGCGACGGGTTCTGCAGCAGCCGGCGGTAAAGCGCGAGGATGTGCAGCAGATTCAGGTGCTGCCGCTTGTATTCGTGCAGGCGCTTGATCTGCACGTCGAACAGCGCGTCCGGCGACACCACGATGCCGCACTCGGCCTTGATGACGGCCGCGAGGTTGGCCTTGTTGGCGCGCTTGATCGCCATGAACTCGTCCTGGAACTCGGCGTCGTCGGCGAACTTCTCGAGTCCGCGCAACAGATCCAGGTTCCGTATCCACGCCTCGCTTTCGAGCGTGCGCGTGATCAGTCCGGCGAGGCTGGGGTTGCACTGCGCGAGCCAGCGGCGCGGCGTGATGCCGTTGGTCTTGTTCTGAAACTTGCCCGGAAACAGCGAATCGAATTCGGGGAACAGGTGCTTTTTCAGCAGCTCCGTGTGCAGCGCGGCCACGCCGTTGACGGCGTGCGAACCGACGACCGCGAGGTTCGCCATGCGGATCATCTTCGCGCCGTTTTCCTCGACCAGCGAGCAGGTGCGGAGCTTGTTGACGTCGCCCGGCCAGGTCGTCTCGACCAGCCGCAGCAGGCGCGTGTTGATGTCGTAAATGATCTGGAGATGGCGCGGGAGCACGCGCTCGAACAGCGCCACGCTCCAGCGCTCGAGCGCCTCGGGCAGCAAGGTGTGATTCGTGTAGCCGAACGTCCGGCCGACGATGTCCCACGCGGCGTCCCACTCCATCTGATGTTCGTCGAGCAGGATGCGCATCAGCTCGGCGACGGCGATCGCGGGATGCGTGTCGTTGAGCTGCACCGCGACCTTTTTCGGAAAGTTGGCCCAGGTGTTGAGCGGGCTCCGGAAATGCCGGCGCAGGATGTCGCGCAGCGAGCAGGCGACGAAGAAATACTGCTGCACGAGGCGCAGCTCCTTGCCGTTCTCCGTCTTATCGTTCGGGTAAAGCACCTTCGAGATGGTCTCGCCCATCGCCTTGTCGCGCACGGCCTCGACGTAGCCGCCGGAATTGAACGCCGCGAGGTCGAAGTCCTTCGAGGCCTTCGAGGCCCAGAGCCGCAGCAGGTTGACGGTTTTCGTGCCGTAGCCGGCGACCGGGATGTCGCGCGGCACACCGATGATCGTCTGCGTGCCGACCCAGCGCGGACGCGAGTTGCCGCGATCGTCGAAGACGTTTTCCACGCGTCCGTAGAGCTGGACCTCCTGCGTGTAGTCGGCGCGCACCACCTCCCACGGATCGCCGAACAGGCCCCAGGCGTCGGGATGTTCGACCTGGTGGCCGTTGACGAACTCCTGTTTGAAGAGCCCGAACTCGTAGTAGATTCCGTATCCAAGCGCTGGATAATCGAGCGTGGACAGCGAATCGAGGAAGCACGCGGCGAGGCGTCCGAGACCGCCGTTGCCCAGGCCCATGTCGACTTCCGCGGCGCGGACCGCGTCGAAATCGACGCCGAGCGAGGTCAGCGCCTGGCGCGCGACCTCCGTCAGATTCGTGGCGAGCAGGTTGCTCTCGAACAACCGGCCCATCAGATACTCCATCGAGAAATAATAAACGCGGCGGACGTTTTCGTTGTTATGCACCGCCTGCGTTTCGAGCATTCGCTCGTGAATCCGGTCGCGGGTCGCCAGGGCCGTGGCGATCCACCAGTCGCGGGCCGTCGCGGCCCCGGGATGTCGCGCCAGCGTCGAGATCAGATGCCGGAGAATCGAAGCGCGAAACGCCTCCTCGGGCGACTCGCCCGGGCAGGCTTCGAGTTTCGGAACAGAGGCAAATGAGGGCGCGGAAGAGGAATTAGCCATGGAAATTAATGAACGACCAAAACAAGAATTGTGCCATCGCCCGCCGCGCGCACGCCTATTTTCCCGCGGGGCGTTCGCCGCCGACGCTGATCCCGTTTATTTCTGAAAACGCCGCGCCAGCTCGGTGTGGTTCAACTCGATGTAAGTCGGTCGTCCACCCGGACTCGTGAGCGGTGTGCGGGTGGCGAAAAGTTGCGCCACGAGCGAGCGCATCTCTGTCTCGCTCTCGCCCGGCGGCAAACGCACCGCTTTCAGCGCCGACAGCCGCGCCAGTTCCTCGCGGGCCAGTTCCGGATTGGCATCGGGCCAGTGGCCGTCACGAAACGCGCCGAGCAGATCGCGCAGGAACGGTTCCGCGTCGGCCGGCTCCATCCACGCCGGCACGCCTTCGATCCGGAAAAAATTCCGTCCGAACTCCGCGATCTCGAAACCGTGCGCGTTGAGAAACAGCAGCCGGTCCAGCAGCAGCGCCGCTGCGATCGGGTCCAGCTCCAGCGGCACGGGCAACAGCAGCCGCTGGCTCGGCACCTCGCCCGCGCGAAACTGTTCCTGCAAACGCTCGAACCAGATCCGCTCGTGCGCGGCCCGCCGGTCGAGCAGGACCAAACCCGCGCTCGTCTCGAACAACGCGTAGCTGCCATGCGCCAATCCGACGAACCGCCAGGTTGGCGCCGCCACCGCCGCCGCCGCAGGCGGCGGGAGTTCCGGCTTCTGGGTTTCGAGTTTTGGGTTGGGAGCAGGGACCGGAGATCGGAATTCGGAGATCGGAGATCGCAGATCGGAGTTCGCAGATCGGAGTTCGGCGGGTGCCACGAGGACCGGCCGCGGGAAAGGAGACGCGAACCGGCCGTCGGTCGTTGGCGGAAATGGGGCGCTCAGTTTGTCCCGATCTCCGATCTCCGAACTCCGATCTCCGAGCGGAACGCTCCGGTCTCCGGTGCCGGCTCCGCCGCCGATTTCCCGCAGCCGCGACAACACCGCGCGGATCACGAACCCGCGCACCGCGGGCTCGCTGCGGAAACGCACTTCGCGTTTCGCCGGATGCACGTTCACATCCACCACCGCCGGATCGCATTCGAAAAACACAAACGCCAGCGGATAGCGTCCCTTCGGCAGCGAGTCGTGATAACTCTCGATCAGTGCGTAATTCAGCGTGCGGCTGTCCACCGGACGTTGGTTCACGAACACGATCATCTCATGACGCGTCCCGCGACCGATGCCGGGCCGTCCGATCAAGCCGTTCAACCGCATCCCGTTTTCCTCCGCGGCGAGCGGCACGAGCGACTCCGCGGTTTGCCGGCCGAAGATCTCGCTAATCCGCTCCGAGAGCGTGGCGCATTGCGGGGATCGAAAAATCACGCGACCGTCCTCGATGAGCGTGAACGCCGTCTGCGGACACGCGAGGGCGTAGAGCCGCACGCATTGCACGATGTGCGCGGCCTCGGTCTGATCGGTTTTGAGAAACTTGCGCCGTGCGGGCACCGAGTTGAACAGGTGCGTGACCTCGATCCGCGTGCCGACGGGCCGGCCGCATTCGCGCACGTGCACGAACTTCCCGCCATTGATCAGAATCTCGGTCCCGATATCCGTCCCGGTCTCGCGCGTCTGCAAATCGAAACGCGAAACACTGGCGATCGACGGCAGCGCCTCGCCGCGAAATCCATAGCTGACCAGCCGGTCGAGGTCGCCGGCCTCCGCGATCTTGCTCGTCGCGTGACGCTCGAGCGCGAGGAGCGCATCGTCGCGCGACATGCCGCCGCCGTTGTCCTCGACGCGCATGAGCGAACGTCCGCCGTGGCGGAACTCGACCTCGATCCGCGTCGCGCCCGCATCGAGCGCGTTTTCGACGAGTTCCTTGATGACGGCGGCCGGACGCTCGATGACTTCGCCGGCGGCGATCTGATTGGCGACTCGATCGGGAAGGATGCGGACCTTGGTCATTAACCCGCCAAGCAAATCCCGGATTCGCGCCAAAACGGAAGCGCAGAATTACCCCGGCGCCGTGTCGGAGAGGAAACCACGAAAGACACGAAACACACGAAAACCAAAGCAGACCTGCCCACGGAACACACGGAATACACAGAAATCAGATCCACCCGAAGCCGATCTCTTGTCTGAAGAGGCAGCCCAAAACTCCCGGCTGTTTTTCTTTCCGTGTATTCCGTGTGTTCCGTGGGCAGCTTGGCTCGGGTGGTGCAGGGTTTTCGTGTCTTTCGTGTTTTTCGTGGTTCCTCCCGCTCAGGACAACCTGCGGTATTTGCCCGGCGGAATCTTGAAACGGTGGCCCGAATCGAAGTCCGTGAAAATGTGCCACTGTGGATCGTGCACGTCGTGCACCGCGACTTCGAGTTTGTGTCCCGGTTCGTAGCTATACCCTTCCATCGCGAGCGCGTGGTCCTCGTGCAGGATCGCCTCGCCGAGTTCGCCGCTGTGCGGCTCGGTGATTTCGATTTTCCAGGTTGTGGTTGTCATGGCTGAGAAATTGAACCGTCCGACGCGCGCTGCAGTCGTCCTCACTTCCCGCCGTTGGCGCCGTTTTCCCGGCGGGCTTTCGCCTCCGCGAGAATCTTCGCCTCCTGCTCCGGCGGCACTTCGGCGTAGTGACTGAACTCCTCCTCGTGACGGCCGCGGCCGCTGGTCAGCGAGCGCAGCGTCGTGCTGTAGCGGTGCAGCTCCTTCTGCGGGACGTGGGCATGGACGATCTGGAAATGCCCGTCGCTGTCCACGCCGAGGATCTGGCCGCGTCGTGACGAGAGATCGCCCATCACCGCACCGATGTAGTCCTCCGGCACGGTGAGATTCACCTTGTAGATCGGTTCGAGCAAACACGGCGCGGCCGACAGGAACGCTTCCTTGAACGCGTGATAACCCGCGACCTGGAACGCGATGTCCTTCGAGTCGACGGGGTGCATCTTGCCGTCGTAGAAATCCGCCTTCACGTCCGTCACGCGGAAGCCCGCACGCACACCCTCGGTACACGCGGTGCGCAGGCCTTTTTCCACCGAGGGCACGAACACGCGGTCGACGTTGGTGCCGACGAGTGACTGCGTGAACACCACACCGGTGTCGCGCGGCGCGGGTTCGATCCGCAACCACACCTCGGCAAACTGCCCGGCGCCGCCGGTCTGTTTCTTGTGCCGGTATTTCGATTCGCCCTTCGTCCGGATCGTTTCGCGATACGGGATTCCGGGCTCGGTCAACTCGACGCTCACGCCGAAGCGCCGCAGCAGCCGCTCGACGATCACCTGCAGGTGAATCTCGCCCTGGCCCGACACGATCGTCTGGTGCAGTTCGTCGACGACGCGATACTGAAAGGACGGATCCTCGGCGTGCAGGGTGGCGAGACCGACGGCGAGTTTATCCTCGTCGCCCTTGGTGCGCAGCTTGAGCGCGCCGTGGATGTTGGGCCGCGGAAGTTCCGCGCGCGGGAGCGTCACCACGAAACGCGGACTGCACAAGGTGTCGTCGGTGCGGGTGTCGCGCAGCTTCACCACCGCGCCGAGATCGCCCGCGCGGAGTTGCGGCACCGGCACGCGATCGTGGCCGTTGAGCACGTAGAGTTGTCCCAGTCGTTCGGTGACCTGCCGGCTCGCATTAAAAAGTTCGGCACCGCTTGTGACGGTGCCGGAATAAACGCGAAAGAGAGAGAGCTCGCCGACTCCCGGTTCGTTCATCGTCTTGAAGACGTAGACGACCGGTTCGGCGTGCGAGAGGGGCACAGGCACGTGGGCGCCTTTCGCATCGAGCGCATCGACCTCCGAACGATCGAGCGGAGACGAGCCGTATTTCGCGATGAAGTCCATCAGCCGTGCCACGCCGACATTCGTCTCGGCCGACACCGCAAAGAGCGGAATGAAAACCTGATTCTGGATCGCCCGGTGCAGGCCCGCGCGCAGTTCGCTCTCGGCGAGGACGCCTTGTTCGAAGAACCGCTCCATCAGCGCGTCGTCGGATTCCGCGACGTATTCGATCAATTCCTTGTGCAGCGCGTGCACGCGTTCCGCGAGCTCGCCCTCGGCGGGCTCCTCGGTGTAGGCGCCGTTGCCGCCGGGCTTGTAGGTCACGACCTCGCTGCGCAGGACATCGAGCACGCGGTTGAAGCCGGGACCGGCGTTGAGCGGAATCGTGAGCGGAAAAACCTTCCGGCCGAAATGACTGCGCGTGTCCTCAAGGATCTGCTCGAAGCTCGTGTTGGGCTTGTCGAGGGCGTTGACCGCGATCATGCGCGGCAGGCCGTGCAGCGTGGCGTTGTCCCACGCCGTGTCGGTGCCGACGCCGAGGCCGTGCGCGGCATTGATCACCACCAGCGCGAAGTCGCCGACCCGAAGCGCACTGTAGGTTTCGCTGATGAAGTCGGCGTAGCCCGGGCAATCGATGAGATTGAACTTCTTGTCCTGCCACTCCGTGTTGAGCAGCGATGCGTGGATCGAGATCTGATGTTGTTTCTCGCTCGCATGATAATCGGACACGGTGGTGCCGGCGGCGATGCTACCCATGCGGCCGATCCGGCCGGAACAGGCCAGCATCGCTTCACAGAGCAGGGTCTTGCCGGACGACGCGTGCCCGACGACGGCAAAGCTGCGGAGGTCGGCGGAGGCGTAGTCTTTCATGGTGAAAAAACTAGGGGGTAACGCGGGAATCCGCTCCGGAGCGGGGCCGGATTCGCGCCCAATATACCTAGTTTTTTCTCCCGCGCCTGCGCGTTGTTTGGAAAAGCCTCCGCAATGCTTGCGCAGCGGAGGCGCACCAGCGTCAGGCTCGGCCGCTTGCGACTCCGACCAGGCTAAAGCGCCGCCAGGAACTCCTCCGCCGACAGTCCTGCCTGCCGCAGGACCCCGGCCAAGGTTCCCACCTTTACCTCCCGGTGCAGCGGAACGACACAACCTGCGTTTCCACGCTTCAGGATCACGTGACTCCCCTTCTGCCGAATCTGCACAAAACCCAACCGGCCCAGCACGCGGATGATCTCCGCTCCCGAAAGATGGGGAAGCTTAGGCACGGGCCGGAACCTCGAACGTGGTCAAAAGCGAGGCCGCCGGCTTCGACAGCGGAAACTCTTCGAGATACAATTCCGTCGCCTCCCGAAGATTGGCGAGAGCTTCCTCGATCGTCTCGCCCTGGGTCGTGGTGCCGGTTTCGGGATTGAAAGCCACAAACCCGCCTTCCTCGGCGGGTGAAAGGACCGCACTCAAGATCATAGCCTTAACAATAAAGGCCGGCTTCCCACGGTCAACCGCCGTTCCTACGCCAGCACTTTCCGCCAGCGCTTGAACTGCTTTTCCACTTGCGCCGGGCCGGGCATGCCGGTGCCGGCGCGCTTGGCCAGCGCGCGCTTCAAATCGAACACCTCCACCCAGTCCGCGCCGAAAGCCGGGTTGATTTTTTGCACCTCCTCTGTCGGCAGCTGGTTGAGCGCGACGGCGTTCTTTTCCGCCAGACGCACCACCGCGCCGACCGCGTGATGCGCATCGCGAAACGGCACGCCCTTCAACACGAGATAATCCGCGAGGTCCGTCGCCAGCAGCGCGGGATCCGCCACCGCCGCCGCACAACGCTCCGCATACACCGTCATGCCCGACAACGTCCCCGCGAGCACGTCCGCGCAGATCGCCGTCTGGTCGAAGCTGTCGAACACCGGCGGCTTGTCCTCCTGCAGGTCGCGGTTGTAGGTCAGCGGCAGGCCTTTCGCGAGCGTGAGCAAGGTGTGGAGGTTGCCCTGCAGCCGCGCCGATTTGCCGCGCAGGAGCTCGCAGGAATCCGGATTCTTCTTCTGCGGCATCAACGACGAGCCGGTGCAGAACGCGTCCGGCAGCTCGACGTATTTGAACTCCGAGCTGCTCCACAAAATCAGATCTTCGGCGATGCGCGACACGTGCACGCCGAACAGCGCACACGCACCGGCGAACTCGATGAACAGGTCGCGATCCGCGACGGTATCCATGGAGTTCTGCGTGACCTGCGGCCGGCCCTTCGCATCGACGAAGCCGAGCGCCTTCGCTGTGAACTCGCGGTCGATCGGCAGGGTCGTGCCCGCGATCGCGCCCGAACCGAGCGGACACCAGTTCGCGTGCGCCGCGACATCGCCGAAGCGGAGCCGGTCGCGCTCCAGCATCTCGAGCCACGCAAAAAGATGATGCGCGAGAAATACCGGCTGCGCGCGCTGCAGGTGGGTGTAGCCGGGGATCAACACGTCACGATTCGCCTCGGCCGCCGCGAGCAACACCCGTTCCGCGCCGCGGATCTTTTCCGCCAACACGCCGCACGCGTGCTTGAAGAACAGCCGCATATCCGTCGCGACCTGGTCGTTGCGGCTGCGCGCGGTGTGCAATCTCGCCGCCGCCGGCACGCGCTTCGTCAACGCCTGCTCGATGTTCATGTGCACGTCCTCGAGCTTCGTGTCCCACGTGAACTTGCCGGCTTCGATCTCCGCGAGGATCGCGTCCAGCCCCGCATGAATCGCGTCGCGCTCCTTCGCCGTGATCAGCCCGACATGCGCGAGCATGGCCGAGTGCGCCTTGCTGCCGGCGACGTCGAACGGCGCCAGCCGGCGGTCGAACGAAACCGACTCGCTGAACTGCAGCATCAATTCCGCCGGGCCCGCGCTGAAGCGGCCACCCCAGGTGACTTGCGAAGACTTTTTGGCCATGAGATTCGGCCACGAGATGACGGTCCGCCGCCCGACCGCGCAACGCGAAAAGCCGTCACCCCATCCGCCCCGCCGCTCCCTTGACCGTCCGCCGCCCGGCCGCAAAGTCCGCCGCATGCTTCGTCTTCGCGCGCTCCTGGTTTTGGCGGTGCTGTTTGCCTCCGCCGCGGCCAGCCTCGCGGAGGAGACCGACCTCGCGCGCTTCGACCGGGTCGACATCGCGTCGACGAAAACGTCGATCTACGTCGGGAGCGTGACGATGACGATGCCGACCTTTGTGCGAACCGACGGCGTTTACTCCGCCGGCTATCACGCGAAGGTGTTTCCCTATTTCTTCTACAACGAGAGCGGCACGCTCTTCGTCGAGATCTCCGACGAGCAGCTGCGCCAACTGGCGGCCGGTGCGCCGATCGAGTTTTCAGGCCATGGCGTGAGCGACGACGGCGACCGCCGTCACATCGAAGGCCGCGCCGTCCCGGCCGATGCCACGCACGGCCGGATCAAGGTCCGCGTCTTCGTCTCGAAGCGAATCCAGCTGATCTTCAACACCACCTACCGCTTCGCCGCGGCCGCACCGTACAACGCCGGCGCGCGGCCAGGCGCTCACTCCGCGGCCCAGTGAAACGTCACCGGCGCGTCGACGGCGGTGCTCAGGCTCTGATGCACCGGACAGCTGTGCGCGGTTTTCTCCATCAGCGTCGCGATCGGCGAGCTGCGCGGGATCGGCATCCACATCTGCGTCGCCAGCCGCGCGATCCGGCGCGGGGCGTCGGTCGACATCTCCTTCGTCACCTCGAAGCGAAACTTTCCGAGCTCGACACCGTTCTTGCGGGCGACGATCGCCATCGTCGTCGCGATGCAGGTCGCAAACGACGTCGCGAACAGATCCGTGGGCGAAAACGCCTCGCCGCGGCCCATGTTGTCCTTCGGGGCGTCGGTGATCAGTTGCTGGCCGGACGGGCCGTGAATCGCGATGCAGTGAAGATCGCCTTGATATTCGCCGGTGATTTTGACCATGGCGGCAGCGTTGGCCATCCCGTGCCGCTGGCAACCGGTTTTGAATCCCACCGCCGCGCTTATCCTGTCATGATCCGCGGATACAACGCCCGGAGCCGCACCCTACAACGCCGACGCCGCCCACGGCGGAACCGGAATCTCGCGTTCGCGCGCGAGATCGGTCAGCAGATTCTGCAGCCACTCGCGATTCGACGAACACGCGCCGACGCGCAGGTAAGTTTGACCTTCGCGTTGTTCGAGTTCGTAGCGCTCGATGCGGACGGTGATCGGCGTCGGCTCGCCGATGAGTTGACACACCACCTCGCCCGATTTGGTGCGCGAATCGAGTTTCAGGGACTTCACCTCGCCGTAGCGTGCGATGCGCTGGTTGATGAAGGTCTGGGCGGCCCGGCTCGTGAGGGCGTCTTTCGCGGCGGAAAACATCGTTCGACTAGAGACCGCCGCGCGCGATTCGGTTCCCGCACTTGCCGGGCGTGAACCGCACCGGCCCGGCGGTGTCGGTCTCCTTCCCCGCGCGCCCGCTTCCCTTTCGCATGAAACTGTCTCCCAATCATCTGAAACGCTACCGCGAGATCGCCCGCCTGTTGTGGAAATACGGCCGGTCCGATCTCGTGCAACAGATGGCGAAATCGGAAGACCTCGGCCCAACCGAGGGCCTGCCGGAGGGCGATGCCGCCGCCCCCGAACAATTCGCCGACGACCTCGAGTCCATGGGGCCGACGTATATAAAAATCGGCCAGGTGCTCGCCGGCCGGCCCGACCTCTTGCCCGAGGCCTATCTGCAGGCCCTCGAGCGTCTGCAGGATCGCGTCAAACCGTTCCCTTACGAGGAAGTTGAGCAGATCGTCGCATCAGAACTGGGCGTGCGCATCTCGAAGGCGTTTTCCCGCTTCGACCCTGAACCGATCGCCGCCGCGTCGCTCGGCCAGGTGCATTTCGCCGAGTTGCGCGACGGGCGGCCGGTGGTGGTGAAAGTGCAACGACCCGACATCCGCGCGCAGATCACCGAGGATTTCGAAGTTCTCGGTCAGATCGCCACCTTTCTCGACGAGCACACGACCGCCGGGAAACGCTTCCGCTTCGCCCTGGTCGTCGAGGAATTCCGCGTCTCGATCCAGCACGAGCTCAACTATCTTCACGAGGCGCAGAACCTCATCGCCGTCGGCAACAACCTCCGCGAGTTTCCGCTGATCCTGGTGCCGCAGCCGATCTCCGACTACTGCACGCGCAACCTGCTCACGATGGATTACGTGCGCGGCCAGAAGGTCACCTCGCTCAGTCCCCTCGCCCGGCTCGACATCAAGGGCGAGCCGCTGATCGAGGAGCTGTTCCGTTCGTATCTGAAGCAGGTCCTGGTCGATGGCCTGTTTCACGCCGATCCGCATCCGGGCAACGTCTTCATCACCGCCGACGGCCGGCTGGCGCTGCTCGATCTCGGCATGGTCGGCCACACGTCGCCCGCCATGCAGGAGAATCTGCTCAAGGTCCTCCTCGCACTCAGCGACGGCGACGGCGAGCAGGCCGCCGACATCGCGATCCGCGTCAGCGAGAAACTCGAGGATTTCGATCAGGCAACCTTCCGCCGGCTGGTCAGCCAGCTCGTCGCGCGTCGCCACGACCAGGGGCTCGAACAGATGAACGTCGGCAAATCGCTCCTGCGGCTCACGCAACACGCGCGCGATTGCGGACTGTTCGCGCCGAGCGAATTGACGCTGCTCGGCAAGACTCTCCTCCAGCTCGACGAGATCGGGCGCATCCTCGATCCGCAGTTCGATCCCAACGCCTCCATCCGGCGCAACGTCACCGAACTGATGTCGCGGCGTATCCGGCGCGACCTTACACAGGGCAACATGTTCAACTCGATCCTCGAGATGAAGGATTTCGTCGGCAGCCTGCCGGCGCGGTTGAACCGGATCATGGACGCGATCACCAACGCCGAACTCGAGGTGAAGGTGAAGGCGGTCGACGCCAACGTCGCGCTCGAGGGCATGCAGAAGATCGCCAACCGCATCACCGCCGGCGTCGTCCTCGCCGCGCTGATCATCGGCGCGTCATTGCTGATGCGCGTCGAAACGCGATTCCGGCTCTTCGGCTACCCGGGCCTCGCGATCCTGTTGTTCCTTGCTGCCGCGGCGGGCGCGTTCTACCTCGTCGGCAGCATCTTCATGCAGGACTACAAGAGCCGGAAGAAGTTGAAACGCTAACGCCCGCCCGAAGGGGCGCCCACCCACCACGGCGATGCCGCCGCGCGGAGAGATTCACCGGCCCGCGGTCGCGAAATGCGCGCGGACTTCCTCGGTATTTTGATTCACGAGATCCTTCGGCAGCGCGCGCTTGAGCCGGCGGCGCGTTTCCGGCGAGAGCTCATCGATCACCGCATTGAACAGCGACGGCGAGGCCGCGAGATCCCAGCTCGCCTGGGGACGGTTCTGCAGAAACGTATCCAGTTCGCTTGCGATCAGCGTTGTGATGCGTCGCTCCTCCTCGCGTTTCATCGGCAATCGTTCGTCGATCGACATCCCGCCAGGCCGACCTTTCGAGCCGGGGAAACGACCGGCCTGGTCGGTGGCGTTGTCCGTGTAGGGCGATCGTCCCTGCGGAAAATCCATCGCTTCGACGATCTCGAGTTTCGGCGTCGCCTGGCCGGGCTCCCGCGTTTCGGAATAAATCCGCAGATGCCCGCGATCGAGCGTGATGATGAAATGTTCGTTCATGGCGTGAGGGTTCAATCGAACGAGAGGGTCACGTTGATATTGCCGCGCGTGGCCCGCGAATACGGACAGGTCTGATGCGCGATGTTCATGATGTGTTTCGCATCCGGCGCCGAAACGCCCGGCATCGCCGCGCGCAGTTCGACGTTCAACCGGTAGCCGCCGCGGTTGTCCTCTTCGAGATGCGCGCGCGCCACGACCGTGAAGCCTTCGATCGGCAGATGCGCGGTGGTCGCCGCGTTCTTCAGCGCGCCCAGAAAACAGGAGCCGTAGGCGCCCGCAAAAAGATGCTCGGGCGTGACACTGCCCGGCTGCTCATCCGTCGAAAGTTTGACCGAGAATCCGCCATCCGGCGCCTCCACGGTTCCGTCCCTTCCTCCCTGTGCAATCACTTCGGCGATGTGGATGGTTTTCATCGCGGCCAATCTAGCCACAATAAGCGCAAAGGTAATCGGGACAACCTTGGGGCAGCGGATGGGTGATTTTCCGTGATTGCGGAGATCGTCCGCCACCGACCGCACTCGCGCGCGCTCCGGCAGTCCCGAATGGCAATCGCGTCGCTTCAGGACTATCGTTTTTGGTCCCGCGCCGCGCATCCTCTCATGACTTCCGCCAACCGTTATCGCGATCGCGTCGAGGCCGGACAGGCTCTCGCCAAACACCTCGCGTCCCGCCTGCGTCCGGACGATCGCCCTGTCATTCTCGCGCTGCCTCGCGGCGGCGTGCCGGTCGGGGCAGAGATCGCGCGCGCGTTGTCCGCCCCGCTCGATGTGTTCGTCGTTCGCAAACTCGGCCTGCCCGGCCAGCCCGAGTTCGCGATGGGTGCCCTCGCCTCCGGTGGCGTCCAGCTGCTCGACGAGTCGCTGATCGCAACGGAAAATGTCTCGCCCAACGCGATCGCCCGGGTCGTGCAGGAAGAAACGCGGGAGCTACACCGTCGCGAACAACTCTACCGCGGCGATCGCCCGCCGCCGGAGATCGAACAGCGGCACGTCATCCTCGTCGATGACGGCGTTGCCACCGGCTACACCATGCGCGTGGCCGTGCTCGCGCTGCAAAAACTGCGGCCCGCCTCGCTCACCATCGCCATTCCCGTCGGCGCGCCCGAAACCTGTGCGGCGCTCGCGAGCGCCGTCGACGAACTCATCTGTCCGCTTCAGCCCACGCCGTTCTACGCCGTCGGGGTGTGGTATGATCATTTTCCCCCGCTCACCGACGCCCAGGTGCGCGCCAGTTTGTCCGGAGCGCCGACGCCCGCCGACGATTGACGAGGCCGCGACGTCAATCCTTCGCCTTCCTCAAGAACCGCGCGGCCGCTTTCAAGTCCTCCATCATCGCCGCATACGCCATTTCGCGATCGCCCGAAGGCGTCCGCAGGATCGACGACGGATGCACGGTCGCCAGCAACGGTCGGCCGTGTGGATCCGCAAGCACCTCACCGCGCTGCTGCGTGACGCGAAACGTCCGCCCCATCAACGCCTGCGCGGCCGTCGCGCCCAGCGCCACCACCAGTTCGGGATCGATCAGGTCCAGCTCTCCGTCCAGCCACACGCGGCAGGCCGCTATCTCCCGCGCCGTCGGTTTCTGATGCAGCCGTCGTTTCCCGGAGCGCACCCATTTGAAATGTTTCACCGCATTCGTGAGATACACCTCCGACCGCTCGAGGCCCGCCCCTGCCAGCGCGCGATCGAGCAATTTCCCCGCCGGGCCGACAAATGGCCGGCCCGCCACATCCTCCTGATCGCCCGGCTGCTCGCCGATCATCAGCACGCGCGCTTTCGCCGGACCTTCACCGAAAACCGTCTGCGTGCCGGTCTTGTAAAGCGGGCAGCGCGTGCAACGTCGCGCCTGCGCGCGCAGTTTTTCCAGCGATGCGGTCGCGGTCGCCATGATGCCATCGACCCGCTTGAAGCGCGGCGGTTGCGCGTCGGCGGGCGGTTCCCTTTCTAGCGAAAATCGTGCGATGCCTGCGCCGGCAGCTCGTCCAGACGCAGCGCGTCGATCTTCTCTGCGCGCACATGGATCACGTGGTTCTGGATCTGCAGCCGGCCGACGATGCTGAGCGACGACTCCTCGTTGATCACCATGCGGCGCGCTTCGAACAGATCCGGCGTCACCACCGCATTCGCGATGCCCGTCTCGTCCTCGAGCGAAACAAAGACGAAGCCCTTGGCCGTGCCTGGACGCTGCCGGCAGATCACGCTGCCCGCGATCCGCACGCGATCGCCGTCGCGCCCCAGCGGCAACTCTGCCGCGCGCCACGCATCCGGCAGCCGCTCGCGGACCAGTGTCATCGGATGCTCGCCGACCGTGAGGCTCAACCCGCCGAAATCCGCCTGCACCCGCTCCTCCGCCGTCATCGGCGCGAGCGGCGACGCCTCCTCCAGCAACCCCGCGCCGAGCAGGAGGCTTTCGTCGGCCGACCATGCCGCCTCGATCTGCCACAATGCCGCCCGGCGATGCGGCGCGAGCAAATGAAACGCACCGACCGACGCGAGCGCGCGCCGCTCCGCGGCGGTGAACGTGGTGCGGCTGATGAAATCCTCGATCGACGCAAACGGCCGCTCCGCCCGTTGCTCCAGCATCGCGCGCACGCGCGCCTCGCGGAGGCCGTGCACGTAGCTCAGGCCGATCCGCATCGTGTTCTCCCCTTCGACCGTGCACTTCCACGCGGAGCGTTGCACGCACACCGGCTTCACCTTCAACCCGTGCCGCCGCGCATCCTGGATCAGCGTGGCCGGCGCATAAAAGCCCATCGGCTGGTTGTTCAGCACGCTCGCACAGAATTCTGCCAGCCGGTGCACCTTCAACCACGTGCTCGCATACGCGAGCAGCGCGAACGAGATCGCATGGCTTTCCGGAAAGCCATAAGCCGCGAACGAGGTGCACGAATCGACGACTTTGTTGATCACCGCGTCGTTGTGCCCTTTCGCGCGCAGGGCCGCGCGGAGTTTCGAAAGTGCACGGTCGAGACGATCGCGATTCCGGGTGAAACCCATCGCCCGTCGCAGCTCCTCCGCCTCGCTGCCGGTGAAATCCGCCAGATCCATCGCGATCTTCAACATCTGTTCCTGGAAGAGGATCACGCCCTGCGTGCGCTCGAGCGTCGGCCGCACGATGTCGTCGACCGTCGGATCGATGAACGTCACTTTCTCCAGGCCTTGACGCCGCCGGATCAGCGGATGCACCAACCGTCCCACGATCGGCCCGGGCCGCACGATGGAAACCTGCATCGCCACGTCATAAAAGGTCTGCGGCCGGAAGCGCGGGAGCGTCGCCATCTGCGCCCGGCTCTCGATCTGGAAAACGCCCACCGTATCCGCCGCCTGCATACTGGCGTAAGTCGCAGGATCGTCCTGCGGGATGTCCGCGAGATCCGTCGGCCCGCCGCGGCCGCGGCAGAGCTCGAAGGTATCCTGCAGCACCGCCATCATGCCGAGCCCGAGGAAGTCGATTTTCACCAGCCCCAGGTCCTCGCAGTCGTCCTTGTCCCACTGGATCACCGCGCGATTCTCCATCGTCGCCGGCTCGATCGGCACGATCTGGTCCAGGTGATGCGGGCAAAGCACCATGCCGCCCGAGTGCTGTCCAAGATGACGCGGCAGGCCTTTCATCTGGTGATACACGCCGAGCATCGCCTCGAGCCGCGGGTGGCTCTCCGACAATCCCGCCAGCTTCACCTGTTCGCGAACGTCGAGCGTCTGCGGGAAATCGCCGTTGGCATACAACGCCGAAAAGCGATCCATCACGTCCTCCGCCAGGCCCATCACCTTGCCCAATTCCCGCACCGCGCTGCGGCCGCGATACGTGATCACGTTGGCAACCATCGCCGCGCCGCGCGGCGCGTAGCGGCGATATACCTCCTGGATCACCGCCTCGCGCAATTCGCCGCTCGGGAAATCCAGATCGATGTCCGGCCACGACGGCTGGCCGTCGGCGCCATGACGTCCTTCGCTGAGGAAGCGTTCGAACAACAAACGGCCGGCGATCGGATCGACCGACGTGATCCGCAGCGCATAACAAACGACGCTGTTCGCCGCCGAACCGCGGCCTTGCACGAGGATGCCTTGCTGGCGCGCCCACCGGCAGATGTCCCACACGATCAAAAAATAGCCGGCAAACTCCAGTTTGTTGATCAGCGCCAGCTCATGCTCGATCTGCTCGCGCACGCGCGCGGTGATCCCGCCAAAACGCTCGCGCGCGCCCGCATAGACCTGCTCGCGCAACACGCCGGCCATCGTCTCGCCGGGACCGACGGGAAACTCCGGGAAACGATAACCGAGGTTCTGCAAGGTGAATTCCAGCCGCTCGCCGAGCCGGCGCGTGTTCAGGATCGCCTCCGGCAAGTCGCGAAACAACTCCGCCATCTCGCGTCCGGAACGCAGGTGCCGCTCGCTGTTCGGCGCGAGCCTCCGGCCGGCGCGATCGAGCGTCGTATGCTGTCGCAGACAAGTGAATACATCCGCCACCATCCGGCCGGAGCGCGTCGCATACCGCACGCCGCCGGTGGCCACCACCGGCAGTTTCCGCGCGGCCGCGAGATCCGCGAGCGCTTCCACGGTCGCATTCTCCCCCCGTTCGCGCCGGCGCTGCACTTCGACATACAGCCGCCCGCCGCCGAAAATCGCCTCGAGCCTTTGCATCGTCGCCTCCGCTGCACCCGTGCCGCCGGTCGCCAGCGCGCGCATCACGGGACCGTCCTCGTCGCCCGTCAGCGCAATCAATCCCTCCGCATGCGCCGCGAGTTCCGCCCAAGTCGCAAAACACGGACGCTTCCGCGCGCGCGGGTCCTCGCCCGGCGCCAGTTCGCGAACGGGCTCGACCGGTGTGCGCGGCTCGAGCTTGGCCGTGCTGATGAGGCGGGTGAGATTGCTGTAACCGGTGCGGTTCTCGACCAGCAGCGGCACGACCGTCCCGTCCTCCATCGTGATTTCCGCGCCGACGATGGGCTGAAGCTCGAGCTCGAATTCCCGCACGGCGCCATACAGCCGGGGCGCGCCGTAAACGCCGTCGCGATCCAGCAAGGCTACGCCCGGAATCTGCAGCCGCGCAGCCTCACGCGCCAGGTCCTCCGGCAGCGAGGCGCCGCGGAGAAAACTGAACGCGCTGTTGGCGTGAAGTTCGATGTAGTCGGACATGCGCAGGAAACGAGCGAATCGCGAGTTTCGCCCGCCCCGTCCCCGCGCGCAAGCGGACGCCTCAGCGCGCGAGCGGCCAGTCGTCCGTGCGGAACGGCGCCGCCGGCAAGCCGTCGCTGTTTGCGAGCGTCGCGAGCGGATTGCCTTGCCACGCATAACGCGCCGCCACGGGCTCGGTTACCGCGTTGCTCGTCAGCACAACCACGTCCTTGCCCGCGATTTTCGCCTCCGCCCAACGCCAGATGCGATCCGGCCCCGCAACCGCAAATTCGCCAAGCTTTTCGCCGCGCACGACCAGGCCGTCACCGACGTTGTCGAAATGCAAGGCCAGCGCGCCCGGCCGGCGTTCGACCCATTTCAAAGCGGGCCCTGACGCCGCCACGTCGCGTCCATAATGTTCCGCGAGCGCCCAGCGCGCCAGCCGTTCGCCGACCGTGCGTTTTTCCTTCGGGTGAATGTCGTTCGCGTCACCGGTGTCGATCGTCACCGCGACCGCGGTGTTGCGCACGTGGCGCGCCACGTCGAGCTGTACCTCGCGCAACTCCGCCCAGCCGTCGGTGCCGGGTTCGCTGCGGCGCGACATGAACGCCGGCAGGCCGACGATGTAGAATGGAAACTCTCCCTGGCCGAAACGCTCGCGCCAGTCACCGATCAGCGCCGGCAGGAGGGTGCGATACTGCTGCGCGCGCGACGTGTTCGCCTCGCCCTGATACCAAAGCGCGCCGGCGATCGCGAGCGGCGCGACCGGCGCGATCATGCCGTTGTAGAGCACCGTCGGCATGGTCGGGTAATTGTCGAAATCCAGCGGCAACGCCAACGGCGGTTGCACGTCGACGCTCACCGCGGCGCGCCACTCGCCCGCGAGCGGCACGACGGTGCCGTCGCCGAGGACGATCTTCAGAGCATCCGCCGGTGACAGGAACCCGCCCTCCGGCTTCGTCTTGAACACGCGCAGCGCGATCGTGTTCTTCCCCGGCCGCAACGCGCCCGCCGGGATCGCATAGTTGCGTGGATTCTCGACCCACGAGCTCGCGCCGGTCCAGTGGCCGTTCACGTAAATCGTGTCCATCCGCTCGACGACGCCGAGTTGCACGCGTGCGCCGTTCGCCGGGAGCGTATCGGGCAACTCGATCTCGCGGCGAAACCACACCACGCTCGGCCGCGTCGGCACGCCGAGCTCCGCAAAACCGCCAGGCACCTTGACGCGGCGCCAGCCGCGATCGTCGAACTCCGGTTTCGCCCACACCTCGCCCTGCCCGCCGATGTCGTGTTCGTCGAGCCAGTGCATCAAAAAGCTCCCGTGGTGCGGTCCGCCTTTTTTTTCGAGGCGCGCGATCTCCGCCACCTGCGGGCCGAACTCACCAGCCTTCGCCAGCGCTTCCGCGCTGATCCACGATTCCGCCGGACTTCCGCCCACGGCCGACTGCACGAGTCCGATCGGCACGTGCAATTCCGCCTGCAACCGCCGCGCAAAATAATACGCGACCGCCGAAAACCGCGCTGCCGTCTCCGGCGTGCACGCGGTCCATTTCCCCGCGGCCTGTTCCGCGGGTGCATATTCGACCGTGCGCGGCACGAGATAAAAGCGCAGGTCCGGATGATTCGCCGCTTTGACTTCAGCGTCGCCGCCAAAGCTGGCGGCGAGCGCAAATTCCATGTTCGACTGACCGCTGCACAGCCAGACGTCGCCGACGAGCACATTGTTCAGTTCGATCCGTTGCGGGCCGTCGATCGCGACCCGGTAAGGTCCGCCGGGCGGCGGCACCGTGACCGATGCCGACCAACGCCCGTCTTCCCCGGCCACCGCGTCGACGACTGCCGCCGCGATCGTCACGCGCACCGACTGGCCCGGCTTTGCCCAGCCCCAGAAGGTGTTCGGTTTTCCACGCTGCAGCACCATGCCGTCGCCGAAAATGGGAGCCAGCAGCGGTCGTGCGGAATTCTCTGCGGCGGCCGTGGAGGCCGATACGCCAAGCGCGAGCAGCAATAAGCAAAGGCCAAAGTGCCAAATCGATTTCATGGGCAACGGGGTTGGATAACGCCGCCGGAGCGTGGGGTCCGACGTGCACGCGACAATTTTCCACCCATTCACACATTCGCGCGTCCGCCGCTACGCGACCGGCAATTCTCACTTGCGAGCCCGCCGGCCCCAGACGAGCGCCGTCATGCCGGCCGCCAGCGCGAGCCCGCCGTAGAGCCAGCCGTCGCTCGTCAGCACCACCAGCCAGCCGTCACCGCTCGTCACGGCGCCGCAAAGTTCGCGGCCGGCCGCGCTCAAGCCCGCGCCGATCGCGATATAGCCGAGCACGCAGGCGAGGCACTTCGGCAGCAGCGCCAGTCCGATCACCGGCACCGCGGCCGCGAGCCATCGCCTGCGTGCAAATCCGGATTTCCGCCACTCCCCGCCGGATTCAGCGGTCCGGCGCGTCTCAACCATACGTCGGCCGTTGCGGCCACCCCTCGGGCGAATCCTCCCAATTCTCCTGCCGGCCGTAGGCGGTGAGATCGAGGAAGTTGTAGGGCGTGAACTGGTGATCCGCTCCGCGCGCGAAGGTCGAATAAGTGTGATACACCGTGTCGCCGTCGCGCAGAAAAACGCTCGCGGCCGGCCAGTCGCCCTTGAGCTGCTCCGCGGGAAAACCCGCGGCGATCAACTCCTCACGGTTACGGTAATTGTATTCGATGGGCGCGCGCGAGTCATCGAGCGTCACGTGGAAGTCGTAATTGAAATCCGTGCCGGCCGAGGACACCCACGGGAACTTCCAACCTTTCTCCGCCTTCGTGGTTTCGATGCGCTCGAGCGGTGCGCGTGAGATGGCGGCGAAGGCCGTGTCGCGCTCCGCGAGAAAGGCCAGGAAGGGTTCGTTGTTGAACATGATGTCGGCCGACTGCGAGCAGCCGGGGCAATGTTTCTGCTGCTCCTCGTTCCACATGAAGTGGTGCACGTAAAGCTGGCGTTTGCCGGCGAACAACTCGGTGAGCGTCACCGGGCCGGCCGCACTCGTGAAGGTGTAGATTTTTTCAAGTTTCACCATCGGCAACCGGCGGCGTCGGGCGCTGAGCGCATCGCGCGCGCGAGTCAGGGCTTTTTCTTCGGCCAGAAGTTCCTTGCGGGCCTTCAGCCATTCGGCGCGCGAAACGATTTTCGGCCGGGAGGACGTGGGGGTCAGGGCGGGATTCATGGGATCTCGCCATCTAGACGAATCGCGCCGCCCGATTCAGACCGATTCGCGACACTTTTTTCGAGAAATCGAAAAAACCTCAGCCCGCCCGCGCCGGCAGCCGCGCCAACAGCGCACCCCAGCGCTCGCCGGCCGGATCCTCCCAGCCCGGGAAAACCGTCTCCCGTCGCGTAATCACACGCGGTGCGCCGTCGAGGTCCTTGACGTAAGTGATCGTGCGGGTGACTTCGACCTCGGTGGCGCCGCCGGACGGCGCGGACACCTCGAGCGTCTGCCGGCTCACGCCGAAGCCGCCGAAATACCCTTCGAGCCCTCCGCCGAGACGATCCGCAATGTCCGCCGCGACGCCCTCGCCGAGCTCCGCCCCGAGGGTGGCGTAAAATTTCCGCCGCAACGCGCCGCCCGCCGCGGCATAGTCTGGAATTTCCACCTGATAGCGGCCCGGAGCGACCGCGGTTACGTGGGCGATCTGCGCTTCGAACTCCTGTCGCACCGCCTGCAACTGCAGCGTCACCGCCGCGAACCGTTCCCATTGCGCGGGGTTCAACTCGAGCCCGGAATCCTCCGCCAGCAGGTGCAACTGGCTCATCTCGCCGATCAGTGCCGCCTCCTCGGCCCGGGTAACGAACACTCTGGCGAGCCGGTCGGAAACCCGCAACGCGACCGCCTGCACAAAAGCCAAGGGACCACGCGAGAGCTCCGCGTTTCGCGTCACGTGCGTGTTCACTTCGGCCGGCGAGCCCCGCGCCCTCCCGGCTTCCCCCGCACGACCGGCGTCGCCAACGAAATGCAACCCACACGAAACACCGCCAATAAACAACAGGGCAGCAAACAGCAGGGTGGCGGCGCGACGGAAGCGCATGGCTCGAACGGAACCCAGCTTTCCGCCTTCGGCCACAAAATAATCGAAAATTTACCTAAAGTTTTACAACGACCGGCCGACGGCACCCCGGGACGATACCGTGGGGCGCCTCGTTCGCTCGTGTCGCCTCAGGCTTTACTCCGGCAGTTCACCATCCAGTGCACGCCAAAGCGGTCCTCGAAGGAACCGTAGTAGTCGCCCCAGAACATGTCCTGCAGCTCCATCTCGACCTTGCCGCCGGCGGAGAGGGCGTCGAAGAGGCGCTTCGTTTCGGCGCGCGTGTCCGGCTCCAGATTGATGTGAACGGCGTTGCCCGGCGTGACGCTCATGCCCGAGGACGGCGGGCAATCGCTGCCCATCAGCAAATGACCGCCAAGAATCGGAAGCGCCACGTGCAGGACCATTTGTTTGTCCGCCTCCTGCAGCGGGGCGGCGGGATTCGGCGGCGCGCTGTCGAAGCGGACGATCGGCGTCACATACTCCGTTTGGAAAACGGACTTGTAGAATGAAAACGCCGCTTCGGTGGTGCCGGCGAAGATGAGGTAGGTGCTGACTCGAGCCATGGGAGTGGAGTTAAGGGTTCAGGAATAACGCCGGCGGGTGAAAATCTCCGGCCAGCCTCTCAACGAACCACCAGCCGCCGGACGGACAAGCCGCTTCGCACCGCGCCGGCGACGGTCGCCGCCCCGAACGCCCGGCGCTCGGGCGTCGGCGACGCTGTTTTGCTCAACGGTGCCGGTTGGCGTTGTCCTGAATCTTTTCGCCAGCGCGCTCCACGTCTTTTCCAACGCCGTGCATCGTGTTGCAGCCCGTGGCCGCGAACGTGAGGAGGGCCGCGAGTCCCCAAAGGATGAAGTGTTTTTTGTTCATGGCTTTTCAACTTACGCGACCGCGTTCCCGCCGCCATCGGGCGGCCACCGGGAGCGCGACTGCAGTTTCCATGGATGGCTTTCAGGTTCGGCACCGACGCGCGCCGGCAGCCGGGGGCCAAGTTCCGCTCTGAAAAGCGCAATCTCTGCGCAACGCCACCATTTGACGCCGCCCGCCCGGTCGCATTTGGTGAACGTGCATTTCCGCACCGGTGCTTCAGCCGGAGCGAAGTGCAGTGCCGTTGAACACCACTGCGCCCACCCTTTCCCCCACCCCCGCCGCCGTCGACGAGGCCGAACTCTCCGCCGTGCTGGTGCTCGATGTTTCGGGACGCGTCGTGGCCGCCAACCACTCCGCCCGGCAGCTCTGGGGCGCCACCGAAAAATCGCTGATTGGTCGCCCCTTCGCGAAACTCCTTGTGCTCGACGGCGGGTCTGACGACGCCGCTTCGTTCGAGGCGCAGTGGAAGGCATTTCTCGCCGTCGCCCTGGACCGCTCCACGCACCATCTCGTCCAACCGCTGCAGGGCACGCCTCGCGAGGTGTTCGTGCGCATCGAGCGCGCGACCGGCGGCGCCGGTTCCTTCATCGCCTCGCTCCGGCTGCGCGCGGCCTGAGCGGCCGCCGCGCCGCGTCACGGCTCCTCGGATACATCCTCGAAACGCTCCTCCTGCGTCTCGAGATAGCGCAACAGCGCCCCCAGTGCCCGCTCCTCGCGGTCGTCGCGAGCCTTCACCTCCGCGGCGGCGGCGATCAGCGCCGCCAGTTCGGCGCGCGTCACCCGCACGCCCAACCGGCCCTCGCGCACCGGCGCCCGGTGCAGGAGATGTCCGAGATTTTTCGGCAACGCCGGTGATGCGAGCAAACGATCGCGCTGCACCACGGTGAGGCGGAGCGTGACGCGACCACCGGACGCGATCCGCGGCTGTCGGCGGGAAAACGGCATCGATCAATCCTCCTCTGCTCGACCGCCGTCCCGCCGGCAGGCTGTGCTCATCCGCTGCATGCGCTCACAGAACCGTCGTCACCCGCCGGGTTCCGAGCCGCGTCACGCCCGACGCGTGCAAAGGAGAACCAACGGGAAATACTCGATCGTCATCGCGCCCGAACTTCGCCCACCCGATTCGTCCCGCGCCCCCCGCGCGACGTCGTCCGTTTCCAACGCTCGTCCGGTTTTTCGTGGTTTCCCCGGCCCGAATTCTGCCATCGTGGTCGCACTCCGCTTCCCGACGTCATGAAATCCCCGCAGGAAAGGAAACGTCTCCCCTTCGTCACCGCACTGATCGAAACCTTCGGGTTCAGCCCGGCGGTCGCGTCGGTGATCACCTTCTTCCTCGCGCTGTTCTGCGCGGCGGCAATCCTGTGGATCCTGCGTTCCGCGCCGCCGGACAAGCTCGTGCTCACGAGCGGCCCGGAAGGTAGTTCGTTTCACCGATGGGCGCTGGCCTATCAGAAGGATCTCGCGAGCCACGATGTACGGCTCGAGGTACGAACCTCCGCCGGCGGCCTCGACAATCTCGAGCGGCTGCAATCCGGGAGTTCGGGTATCGATATCGGCTTCGTGCCCGGGGGGCTCGTGAAGGAAGGCAGCGTCAAAGGCCTCCTCTCGCTGGGCAGCCTCGCCTACCAGCCGCTGTTCGTATTTTACCGCGGCGACACGCCTATCGAACGCCTCTCGGAACTGGCCGGTCGCCGGCTCGCGGTCGGCGCGATCGGCAGCGGCACGCGGTCCTTTGCTCTGCTGCTGCTGCAGGCCAACGGAATCACCGGAGCGCCCACGACCCTGCTCGACCTCGACGCCGACGATGCGACCGCGGCGCTGCTCGAGGGCCGGTTGGACGCCGTTTTCCTCATGGGGGATTCCGCGCCTCTGCACGCGCTGCGCTCGCTGATGCGCGCACCCGACGTGAAGTTGTTCAACTTCGAACAGGCCGACGCGTATCTCCGGCGATATCCGTTTCTCAACAAGATCGAACTGCCCCAGGGTGTGATGGATCTCGGGAAAAATCTTCCGTCCGCAGACGTCACGCTGGTTGGCCCCACGGTCGAGCTGGTGGCGCGCAAGGGTCTCAACTCCGCGCTTTCCGATCTCCTCCTCGAAGTCGCGAAAGGCGTGCACGGCCGCGCGAGCCTGTTCCAAAAACGCGGCGAATTCCCCTCACCGCTCGAGCACGAGATTCCGCTCAGCGAGGATGCGCTGCGTTATTACAAGTCCGGCAAGGGACTGATCTACCGGACGCTCCATTCGTTCTGGCTCGCAAGCCTGCTCAACCGCATCCTGGTCGCGGTCGTCCCGCTGATCCTTGTCATTGTTCCGGCGATACGGCTCCTGCCGCTGCTGTTTCGCTGGGTCATCCAGCTGCGCCTCTATCGCTGCTACCGGCCGCTCCTCCGGGTCGAGCGTGAGACTTTCGCGCCGCTCACCGCGGCCCGGATTCAGGAACTGCTGCAGCGCGTCGACGAAATCGAAGACCACGTGAACCGGCTCAAAATTCCGGCTTCGTTCGCCGACCGCTTTTACTGGTTGCGCAGCTACGTGGATTTCGTGCGCCACCGGCTGCAATCACTCACTCCGGCGCCGGGCTGACCGGCGCCGGAGTCAACGGATTATTTCACCTCGAGCTCGAGCGGCGCGTAGCCGTCGGCGGCGACGACCACCTTGTCGAGAGCGGCGAGGCCGGAAACGGTATACGTATCCTTCGGCGCGATCACATGCGGCGGCTCCACGCGCGCCTTGTCGGCGTTGTGCGCCACCACGCTCAGGTAAACCGTGACCTGCACCGTGAGCGGCTCCTTCGCCTTGCTCTTCAGCTTGAGCTCATAGGTCGTGCCTTCCTTGGCCTTCGTTTTGTGGAACCGGGCCGAGACAGGCAGCTTCGTCGCTTTCTCGACCGAGGTTTTCGCGGCCGGCGCAGCGTGAGCGGAGACCACGGCGATCTGAACCAAAGCCAGGCTGACGACGCAGCCCAGCGCAAGCATCGCAACCCGGCGGACCGCCGGGCGCAGGAACCATGAACAGGAGTTTGTCATATTGACGAGGGGGTAACGCGTCGACGAGAGCAGATCGCCGCCAGCCCCGCAATCCTGACGCGCGGATCGGATCGCGGGGTTTGCCCTGCACGCACGCCGCCCCATAGTCGGTCGCAGCCCTCTCTCCATTCATGAATCCCGCGCGCGAAACCAATCTCACCCTCGCCGTTTTCCTCGATCTCGAAAACCTCGCACGCGGCGCCGCCGACGCCGGCTTCCCGCCGTTCGACGTCGGCAAGGTCCTCGAGCGCCTCCTCCTCAAGGGCAACATCGTCGTGAAAAAAGCCTACTGCGACTTCGAACGGTTCAAGGACCTGAAACACCCGCTGCACGAGACCGCCTTCGAGCTGATCGAAATCCCGCACGTGCGCCACTCGGGCAAAAACTCCGCCGACATCCGCATGGTCGTCGATGCCCTCGACCTCTGCTACACCAACGCCCACGTCGACGCGTTCGCCATCCTCAGCGGCGACTCGGACTTTTCGCCGCTGGTCAGCAAGCTCCGCGAAAACGCGAAGACCGTCATCGGCCTCGGCGTGAAGAACTCAACCTCCGATCTCTTCGTCTCGAACTGCGACGAGTTCATCTACTACGACGACCTCGTCCGGAAAACGGCGCCCAAAACCCGCGCCCGTGCCGGCAACGCCGCGACGGCGAAACCGAAATCGCCGCACGCCCCCGCGCCTGCCGCCGGCGGCGGCGGTGGCATCGACCTCCTCGTCGCCACCCTCAGTGCGTTGACCGAGGAGCGCGGGGCCGACGAACCGATCTGGGCCTCGATGATCAAGCAGGCGATGAAGCGGCGCGATCCCGGCTTCAACGAACGCGCGCACGGTTTCGGCTCGTTCACCGACCTCCTCGCGGAGGCCCAGCGCCGGGGTCTCGTGCAACTCGACGAACGTGCGGGCAACTGCCAGGTGAAGCTCGTCGAGTGACGCCGCGGGCGGACCGCGCCGCTACTGCAACGCCGCCGCCAGTCCTTCCAGCATCCGCCGCCACGACGCGGAAATCTGCGCCACCTGCGCAGCCCAGCTCGGATGCACCTCATGCACGAGCCTGAGTTCGCAACCCTCGCCGCGCGGCGCGATCTCGACCAGCACCCGCGAGCCCACGCTCTCGTCCGCCACCATCCAAGTGAACACCAGCCGCCGCGGCCGCTCGAACTCCAGATACTTGCCGAGATGTTCGATCTTCTGGCCGTCGCGCTCCACCATGAACGAGAATGCCCCGCCCAACCGTGGATCGACCGACAGATGCACGATCTCCTCGTCGCGCACGGTCGGTCCGAACATCCAGCGCTCGATCAGATCCGGTTTCAGCCAGGCCTCGAACACCCGCTCTGCACTTGCCTCGAAGTGTCGGCCCGCCTCGGCCCGGATCGCACGCATCGCACTCATGATCGCAGCTCTTTGTTCAGCCGCGGCAAAAGCACAAACACGAATCACCGCGCGGATCGGCCGCGCGACAAACCTTGAGCGGATGCGTCGTCCGCACTACGTTTCGCGCCATGATCTTTCGCGGGTTGCTCATCGCATGGGCGATCGTGGCACAGGCCGGCGCACAGGATGTTGCTCGCATGACTCGCCTCGTCGAAGCCCGGGCAGACGGGGACCGCTTCATGGGCTCGGTGCTCGTGACCCGCGCCGGCCGCACCGTCTTCGAGCGTAGCGTCGGGTTCGCCGACGCGGAATGGCACGTCCCGAACTCCGCCGACACACGGTTTCGCATCGGCTCGATCACGAAGCAATTCACCGCCGCCGCCGTGCTGCTGCTTCAGGAAGAGGGAAAGCTGCAGCTATCCGACCCCGTTTCGCGCCACGTCCCCGGCGCGCCGGCGTCCTGGCACGACATCACGTTGTATCAGCTGCTCACGCACACCGCCGGACTTCCCAGCGTCACCGAGCTGCCCGAATATCCGCAACGCAAGCTCTCGCCCGCCACCCCGCTTCAGATCGTCGACCTGATTCGCGAGCTGCCGCTCGATTTTCCGCCGGGCGAAAAATTCCATTACAGCAACTCCGGCTACATCGTCCTCGGCGCGGTGATCGAGCAGGCCAGCGGCCGGAGCTATGAGACGTTTCTGCGCGAGCGCGTCCTGCAGCCGCTCGGCCTGGAGAACACCGGAGTGGACCGCAACGACGCGATTCTCCCGCGGCGCGCCGTCGGCTATGCGCACGATGCGCAGGGCCAGCTCATTCACGCCCCCTACATCGACATGTCGCTGCCGCACGCCGCCGGGAGTTTGTATTCAACCACGCACGACCTCGCGCGCTGGTGCGACAGTCTCTTCGGCGGCAAACTCCTCTCGCCCGCCTCGCTCGAAAAGATGATCTCGCCACACCTGAGCGACTATGCGCTCGGCCTCGGCGTTAAGACCGAAGGCGGCCGCCGCGTCATCCAGCACGGCGGCGGCATTGAGGGTTTCAATTCCTACCTGGCGTTCTATCCCGACCCGCAGCTGGCCGTGGTCGTGCTCGCCAACGTCAACGGCCCCGCCGCCGCCGAGCTGGCGGGCGAACTCGCGGCGGTGGCGTTGGGCGACCCCGCGGCCTTCCCGGCCGAGCGCCCGGTCGCCATTCTCCCCTCGTCCGGTCTTGCTGGATACGTCGGCGTTTACCGCCTCACGGACAAAGTGACGATCGCCGTCCGGCAGCGCGATGACCATCTGACCGTGCAGCTCTCCGGCCAGGCCGAATTCCCGTTGTTTCCGGAGTCCGGCACGAAATTTTTCCTGAAAGTGGTCGACGCGCAGATTGAGTTTTCCCGGGACACGAACGGCCGGGTCGCCGAGCTCACCCTCCATCAAAATGGACACGCGCAGGTCGCACCGCGGATCAGCGATCGCGTGGTCGAGCGCCGCGAAATCGAACTGCCGCGCCCTGCGAAGGAAGCGCTGGTCGGCGTCTATCAGCTGCGGCCGGGTCTCGCTCTTACGATCGCGCTCGAAGGCGACCAGCTGACGAGTCAGGCGACCGGCCAGGCCAAGGCGCCGATCTTTCCGGAATCCGACACCCGTTTCTTTTTCAAGGTGGTGGACGCGCAGCTGGAATTTTTCACCGACGCAGAGGGCCGCGTCACCCACCTGGTGCTGCACCAAGGTCCGATGGACGTCACCGCGCCGCGACGCTGAGCGGAAGCCAATTCCATTGGACCACCGAGTGCACGGAATGCACAGAACGCAGCTCCACCGCGGGCGGACGTAATGCAGGGCGGCTCCTCCTCACGCGTCATTCACCGAAAATACGCCGCAAACTCCTCCGGCAAGGCGTCGATCGGCTGCACTTCGACGTCGGCGAAAAACACCTCCGCCGCCTCGCTCTGCAACTGGATGCGGCCCTGGGTGAGCGGTGTGGCCACGCCTTCCGTGACCGCGCGCGAATTCTGGAGGACCATAACGACGTGGCCGTTCACGATGTGAAGACTCCGGCCTTCGTGGCAGACCAGCTCGAGTTGCGTCCATTCCCCGGGCGGACTTTCCCGATCCTCGCTGCGCAGGCAGAAGCCACTGACGCTGGGCTCCGCGCCAAACGGGCGAAACGGCTGCTTCGCGCTCGCGACGCAGTTCATCATGCCCTCCGGCGGGAAGGCGCGGATGTCGATCGCCGAGTTTGCGATCGCCCAGTAATCGCCCATGTGGCCCTCCATGATCTGGAACTCCTGCGACAGCATCCACGCGCGCCAGTAGTCGACGCCCGCCGGACCCACCGAATGATAAAGGATGCCGGAGTCGCGCAGGAGGTTCCGCCGCGGCGTCCACTTGCGTTCGCCCCATTTCACTTTCAACCGCAGGCGATAATTCGAGAACTCCTCCTTCGTGAAAATGCAGCCGTAGGTCTCGCCACTGACCCTCAGCACCAGCCGGTCCTCCTGCTCGAGCACCGTAAACACACCGCTCGGATCGCGGTCGTAGCCGACCGGCTCGATCGGCCGGCCATGCGCGTCCGCCGGCGGCGCCCCGCGATAGCCTTCGACGTGTTGAAAACTCAGATACGTCCGCCACTGGCTGAGATCGCGGTCCAGCAACGGCCGCCACTCCGCCGCGGGCGCCGCGACGGCGACGCAGGCAGACGCGAGTGCGGAAAGCGAACGCCGGACGATGCGTCCGTGCAACGCGCAGGAGATGCAGGAGAAACGAAGAAACATGCGGCGGAGGTCATGACACCCGGCCGCCCCGGCGAGAATCCAAAACCGACTGCGCTCAGTTGAGCTCAGCGGCCGCCGCCGGTGAGTCCCTTTAGCAAACCGCCCATGTTGAATCGCGAATAGTCCGCCGGCGGCACGAACAGCGCGTCGTCGAGGGATTGCGGGATCAGTTCGACGACCTCCATTTTCATCGTCTGCCGCCCCTTGCCATCGAAGCCGACGATGCGCAGCGGAAACAGGCCCTTCGCGATCACTTCCTTTTCCCAATCCGAAAGTTTTTTCGGCTTCATCGGATTTCCTCCGCCGCTGCCCATGTTGAACCACGAGCCGAGACCGCTCGCGAGCCAGAGCTCCGTCTTGTCCTTGCCGTCGCGCGCGAGGTATTTCGTGGCCTCGCGCCCGGCGATCGTTGCCGTCTCGGACGTTTTCTCGAGCCGTGCGCTGTCACGCGCCTCCTCGACTTCGCCGATCGCAGGAACGTCCTTCATCTCGACCACCATGTACATTTTCTGCTCGGGCATGAGCATGCTCATCTCCCGTTTGTCCCAGTCGACGAGGCTGATCATCTCGCGGTCGCCGGCGGGCATTTCCATGCGGAGTTTCGAACCTTTCATCGCGTAGGTGAGGAGCTGCGCGTCATTGCGACCGGACTCCATTTTCATCTTCACGCGGCCTTCAAACGTGGCGGCGGACATTCGCCCCGCGGCGAGCAATCCGGCGGCGGCGACAAGCAGAATCATGAGACGAACGGGTGTGGTTTTCATCGGGAGGAAAATAGAACGTCCGAACGGGAAAAGACGCGGCACGGGCGAATCGCCGGCGCGGAAGCCTCCATCAGACCAGCACTTCGGCAGCCGGTGCCAGACTCGCGCCCGTATTCAGCGTCCTGCGACCATCCGCTGGCAACGCGGATAATTCCGGCAAACCCAGACTGCCTCGGTGCCGGAATCGCGCCGCGTCATCTTCAGGTCGCACGCGGGACACGTCGGCGTGCGATAATCCTCGCGCGTCACATGCCGCACGATCCGGTCCCGCTGTTCGAGCGGCAGAGCCGCGAACAAATTGAGAAACTCGTCGCCGTCGATCAGGTGCAGTCCGGCCTGCGACCATTCCTCGCGGACGCCCGCGGCGAAACCGCGCTGGGAAATGGCCACGCCTTCCTCGACGCGTTCGCCGGTGGCGGTTTCGCGCAGCGCGCGCAGGCGCCCCGCGCCGTCATCCGGTTCCAAACCGTAATCGCACTGCACATACGCGCACGGCCGGTGCTCGCCGGCCCGATACAGGCAGATGTTGACCGGCGCTCCCAGACCCGCGTGAGTGCGCTGGGCGTCCATGCCATGCGCCTCGTAGTAGCCGCAGACGAGCTCCTCGAATCGTTTCCACTCCAGCTCCCGCAATACCTCCGGGGTGAGATCGAGCGGCTCGCGCAGCTCGATTTTCACCTCCTCGCGCGGCGGCGGATCGGTGCAGTACGGATACTCGAGGGCGAGGTCGGAATCCTCCCGCTCCTCGGCGTCCGAGCGCGCGGGCCCGGCCTCGTCGCCGCGCGGTCCGAGCAGCCGGTAAAACAGCAGAATCACACACACGGCCGCGGCAATCCCCGCCCCCCATTCCAGCCACGGACCGCGCGACGACTCGGCCCGTACGACCGAGGTCTCCGCCCGGCCGCTTGTCGCCAGCGCGAAGAACACAATCGACCTGCAAACGAAGCGTTCGCCAGACACGGTCATGGGGTCAGACAGCGTGCAGCGGGATCCCCGACCCGACAATGGATTTTCGCGCCACTCCGCACCCGCCAGCCGGTTACAAGAAGCGGCCGCCGCACTCGTGTCACGGCCACCGGCGAAGAATCTCCGTGACGACCTGGTAACCGCCCAGCGCGGTCATCAGCACCGCCGCAACGCTCAGCCCCGCGAGCGACGCCGGTCGCGCCCGCAGTTCGCGATGCGGGTTCTTGAAATGAAAGTAAAGCGCCGCGCCCGCGAGAAAGGGCAGCATGAGTCCCTGCGCGATCGCGCCCCAGAACACCAGCTGCACGGGATTGCCGACCGCGAGAAACAAGCCCGTGAACGCCACCGGCAACAACACGCAGCAAAGCTTGATCCAGCGAATCCGGTGCTCGGCGTCGCGGTAGCGTTTCACCTGAAAGAGCGCGAGCGCGTCGGCCAGCAGCCGCGCATTCGACGCCGTCGCACAAAAGATCGTCGAATAGAGCACCGCCACGGCGCCGACGACGAAAAGCCACAGGCTCCACTCGCCAAACGCGTCGCGATACATGAACGAGAGCGTCTCGATCATCCGGTCGCTCTCCACCCGCAGCGACTTCGCGTGCAGGATCGCCGCGCCGAGCAGATAGAACGCCACCGTCGTCGACGTGTAGAGCGCGAACGACATCCACGCGTCCAGCCGCATCACCCGCAGCCACGCGGCGGCGCGAACCTTCCACTCCGGGCTGCCGTCGTCCGCGCCAAGCTTCCGCGCGTATCCTTTTTCCAAGCACCAATAGGGATAGTAGATCAGTTCGGACGCGCCGACGCCAATGATGCCGAAAGCGCCGAACGCCGTCGCCAGGTCCGCCGGCAACTCGAACGAGAACCCGCTCGCCAGTTGCGCGCCGGTGATCGCATAGGGCGTGAACTGCAGCGCCGTCACCGCCACGATCGTCGTCAACGTGAACGCGCCGACGAGGACGGTCGAAACGCGCTCGACCAGCCGGTAGCGGCCGACCACCAGCAGGATCGCGCAGCTGGCGCCGATCAAAATCGACAGCGCTCCGACCGGAATCGCCGCCCCTCCCAGCCGCAACGCCGTCGCCGTGCCGCCCAACATGCCGGCGACCTGCGGGACGAGACAAAGATACATCGCCAGCCAGATCCACATCACCCACGAAACCGCCAGCCGCGGGCCCGGCAGCGCATTCAGCGCTTCCAGCGTCGTCCGGCCCCGCGTGATCGCATAGCGGCCAAGTTCGATCTGCACGAACACCTTCACCAGGCAGCCGAGGACGATAAACCAAAGCAGCCGGAAACCGACCTCCGCGCCGAGCTTCGGAGTGACGATCAACTCGCCCGCGCCAACGATGATCGCCGAGATGATCAGACCAGGTCCCACCTGGCGCAACCGGCCGCCGAGCGACGCCGGGGCCAATTCAATTTCGGAAACGGAACTCGCTGCGGGGTCGAGCGTACTCATGGGGGCGCAGGACCATGCCGACCGCCCCGTGCGGGCTTCAAGCGGGAAACGTGTCCGCGTTCACCAGCGGAAACGCACCGGCCGCGTCCGCACCGTTCTCGAGCGCGCCGTTTTCTGCTCCGGCGCTGTCGCCGGCACCCCACGCAAATCGAACTCGCGACCGTTCGCCGCCATGATGCCGGCCGGCGCGGTCCAAGCAACCACCACCCCGCGCAAACACACCACCTCCGCCCCCGAATCGTAGATCCAGAGTTCGAACTGCCGGCCCTGGCTGCGCATCAAAGGTTCCCCAAGCGCCGCCGCCGTCTCTTGCGCCGTCATTCCTGCTTTCAACTCCGGCCATCCGCCGGCCGCCGGCGAAATATTCGCCAACCCGGCCATTCCGAGCACGAGTGCCGCGACACGGATCGGTTGCATGTTCCAGATAAATCGGTTGCACGACGAAAACGAAAGCCGGCACGCACGCACGCGCCGACTTTAGCCGCGTTTTGACAACCGCGAACTTCACCCGCCCCGGCGTCGAACCGGGAGCGGGTGTCTTCTCCGGAAAAGTTTCACCGGCGATCGAAGCCGCCGGGAGCGCCGCTACTTTTGGACCTTGAACGAAACTTCCAGCGGCGTGCCGACGGCACCGGTGCCGCCGCTTCCCGAATAGGGCACGGCTTTCAACGTGTAGCTGCCGGGCGCGGGTTTCCACCCGCGATATACTCCGTTATCGTCCATCGCCATCGCATACGGCGCCACGCTCTCGGCATTGAGCCTTTTCCCGTTCAGATAAAACACGACGCTCTTCACAGAGCCGGAAGCGTCGGCGCGCACATTGAGGGAACTGCCGTCGCTCGACAGATCGACCACGCTGCCGGAGGCCAGCGAGCGCAGCGCTTCCTGTTCGCTCGCGTTGATCAAGACGAGCTTCGTAACCGCCATCGTCGTGCCCGAGTCGTTCGAAGAATCCGTCGACGGCGCACTTGGGGCGGACGTGCCCGTGCCGCCGGAGCGGCGCAGCAGCGCCACCCAGTCCTGCGACGTTTCCGCCGGTGGACGGCCGAGCGAGGTCGCAGATCCGCCTTTGACGGTGCCGATCGTGCCCGTGCGCAGGCTGCCGCCGGCGCGCGGATTGAACCAATGCACCGTGTAAGTCTGGCTCGCCGGCAACGTGATGTTCGTCGTCACACCGCCCGGCAGATAAACCGCATACGCCACACCCGACTTACCCAGCACGTAGTCGGACGTGGCCGACGTGATGCTGTCATAGTTGGCGACCAGCGGCAGCGGCATATAGTCGCGCATGAACTGCGCGGCGTAAGCCGAGATCGTCCACAGCTTCGACCGGACCGTCCAGTCCTCGGAGTCCAGGTCGTCATGCGGGTAGTCGTATCCAAAATACCACTCCACACCCGCCGCACCGGCGAGCAGGCTGCCCCACAGGACCTTGTAACGGATCTCGTTGCGCGTGGTGTCGTAGGAGTCGGGCTTCGCGCCCACGGCGGCCTTGCCGAGTTCGTCGACGGCGACGACCCACTTGCGGCCGGCGGAAGCGGACTTCTTCACCCACTTCAACGTCTCCGCGTGCACGATCGACGGCGTCTCCAGTTGCAGCGAAGCCGCGCCGATCAGCTCGTCGCCCAGCTCCGCCGTGTAGATCGCATCCCGCTGGTTCGGAAACGTGTGCAGCGCGATCGGGTGCAGGTACGGATCCACGCCGTTGATGTAATTCGAAAACGCCGAGCGCTGCGCGCTCGTGTTCGTGTTCTCCTCACCCAGATTCCACGTCAGCGCCAGGTGATGCCCGAACCGCGCGATCAGTTCGCGATAATAAAGTTTCCGCTGCAGCCCGAGATTCCCGCTGTCCAGCAACTGGTCGTTCTCCTGCTCCTGCGTCACCATGTGCAGGTGGATCCCGAGTTCCTGCATGTGCTCGAACACGATTTCCCACTGCGCCAGCTTGCTCACGTCGAACCGGTAGCGCTCCGACTTCGTCGTCCACGGGAACACGTCGTTGCCGTCGCCGTTCACGTTCATCGTCAGAAAATACAGCGAGTTCATCTTCTTCGACGCCAGATATGTCACCGCGCCGATGATCGCCTTGCCCTTGCCGCCCTTCCACGTCGGATCGCCCGAACGATAGTGGGTTACATGCGGCGCGTAGCGATGCAGGATCCGCTTTCCCGCCGTCGTGTTGTCGAAGTCGGCATACGCGAGGAAGTTTTCCGGACTCCCCGCTCCCACCTTCACGAAATACTCCTTGTTTCCTTTGAACTGGAAATAGTGCTGGCCCACGTCCTCCAACCGGCCTTTCGCCCGGAAGTCCGCACCGCTCTTGTTCGACGCGTCGATCGTGAAACTTCCTTTCTCGCCGTTGAAGCTCGTCGCGCTTCCCGCCGTCACCGACGTCGACGCCGCCACGTCCGCGCCCGTCCGGAACGACGCCACATACGTCCACGTGCCCGTCGCCTCCGGCGCAAAATGCACCCGCCACTTGTTCCCCGACGTCGCACTCGTGTTCGCCGCGTTGCCGTCCGCTGCAAAGTAGCCGGGCACCACATACGTCCGCCCGCTCCCGGCGTGCTTGAACGTCACATCCAGCCGGTAGTTGCGAAACGGATTCGGGCTCCCCGTCTCGCTCGCCGTCGGCCCTGCAAACGTCAGCGTCACCTTGTGCCACTGCTTCTGCTCCCCACTGATCGTGGTTTTGCTGCCCAAATTGCTGGTGGCGGCGGTCGCGAGGACCGGCCACGCCGTTGCGAGGAGCAACGCCCCTGCGCCTTGAACGAGTCTAAACAACATGTCTTTTGTTCTGTTTATCGATGGTAAGGGGAACGGTCTCGGTCGCCGCATTGCCGGACGCGGATGCGCCGGCGACAGGAGCGGCGGCAGCCGTCCGGATTTGCTGACTTGTTTCGCGTGCTGCCCACACCCGCATCCGGTAGCCGGATACGCGCTAGAAAAGCTTCGCCAGGAAGGCGACCGTCGGGATCGACGGCCCCTTCGAATGAAAGGTGTGATGCTGGAGAGCTGATCCACCGCCTGCGCTCCGGTCGGAGCATTCGGCGACGGGGTCTAGGGATCCGACTGGCGTCCCCGCGCGGAATGAAGCTCGGCACGCGAGCGGGAAGCCGACGCGAGCGCCCATTCGGGTTCCTCGCCGTATTCACCGAATCCACGCACCGTAAATTCCACCGGCGGTGCGAACCCGCGAGTCAACCAAGGTTCCGTCGTTTTTCGGAGAAATTTGACGACGTCCCGGCTGTCCTGGCGCGCACGCTGAAAAGCGAGCGGCGCCACGCGCTTCGACACGTCCGTCATTCGCCCCCACCTGGGCCCGGGACACTCCGGTCCTCCTCCGCCCTCCTCCGTCTGAAGCCAGGCTGACGACAGACCGGTCGTGACCAAGGCCGGCGCTTCGCGGCCGCAGCTGTATCCACAAAGTGGGGCCAGCCAGCAGGCCAACAGGGCCGGAAGGATGCGACAAAGCATCGTGCCAGCCTAGCAAACGCTTGGATGAGCGAAATCGAAGCCGTCCCGGTAACGCCCATCGGGCGCGCTACCGGTACCACGGGTCACAAAGCGTACTAACGTCCGGTGCCGGTGTCGCCTAATTGACAACGTCGATCCGGATCGTGCGCGCGGTGCCGGCGTTCCCGCTGCGATTGCTCCCGGAATACGGCACGCCGCGCAGCGTATGACTCCCGAGCGGCGGCGTCCAGCGGCGGTACACGCCGTTGTCGTCGAGTCCGATCGCGTAGGGCGCGAGGTTTTCCGTGCAGTAATTCTTGCCGTCCCAGACGAAAAGGACACAGCCGGCCGAACCCGCAACCTCGGCGCGAATGTTCAACGCCGTTCCATCCTGGCTGAGCCTGATCACGGCTCCATCGGTCAACTCCCGCAGGTCACGCTGGGTCGCAGCATCGATGAGCACGAAACGAGTCACCGCGAGCTCGGCCGGCGCCTTCACCACGTCTTCCACCGGCGCCGTTACCACGTCGGTGGACGCCACCACCGAGAACGTGACCTCGACCGGCGTGCCCACGGCTCCGCTGCCGTTGCTGCCGCTGTAGGGCACCGCGCGCACGGTGTGCGTGCCGACGGTCGGCTGCCATTTGCGAAACACACCGGAGTCGTCGCCAGCCAGCGCATACGGCGCCAGATTTTCCCGCTGCACCAGCTTGCCATCCACGTAAAAGAGCACGCTGCCAACCTTCCCGGACGTTTCCGCGAGCACGTTGATCGCACTCGTCGCGGCGAGGTTGACGATCGTCGCGTTCGAGAGCGCGCCGAGCGCCAGCTGCCGCGTCGCATCGATCAGCGTCAACTTCGTCACGGCCATGCCGGTTTCCGGCTCCGGCGCAGGCTTGGGAGCCTCGCCCGCAGGCGCCTCGGCGGAACGACGCAGCAGCGCCACCCAATCCCCGCCCGTCGTGCCGGACGGACGGCCGAGCGCCACGGCGGAACCGCCGGTGACGGAGGTCACCGTACCGGCGACGAGGCTCCCACCCCGACGGGGGTCGAACCAGTTCACCGCATAGGTTTCTCCCGCCGGCAACGCGATGTCGGTCGCCACTCCGGCCGGCAGATAAATGACGTAAACCGATCCAGGCTTGCCGAGCACGTAATCCGAGGTGGTCGACGTGAGGCTGTTGTAATTGGCGACGAGGGGCAGCGGCACATGGTCGCGCATGAACTGCGCCGCGATCGCGCTCAGCTCCCACATGCGCTCGCGCGACGTCCAGTCCTCGCAATCGAGATCGTCGTTGGCGTAGTCGTATCCAAAATACCACTCCATGCCGGCCGCGCCGGCGAGAAACCCGCCCCACAGCACGCGTTTCATGATCTCGGCATGCTCCGGATCGTTCGCATCCGGCACCACGCCCACGGCGGCCTTGCCGAGTTCGTCGACGGCGACGACCCACTTGCGGCCGGCGGAAGCGGACTTCTTCACCCACTTGAGCGTCTCCGCGTGCACGATCGACGGCGTCTCCAGTTGCAGCGAGGCCGCGCCGATCAGCTCGTCGCCCAGCTCCGCCGTGTAGATCGCATCCCGCTGGTTCGGAAACGTGTGCAGCGCGATCGGGTGCAGATACGGATCCACGCCGTTGATGTAGTTCGAAAACGCCGAGCGCTGCGCGCTCGTGTTCGTGTTCTCCTCACCCAGGTTCCACGTCAGCGCCAGGTGATGCCCGAACCGCGCGATCAACTCGCGATAGTAAAGTTTCCGCTGCAGCCCGAGATTGCCGCTGTCCAGCAACTGATCGTTCTCCTGCTCCTGCGTCACCATGTGCAGGTGGATCCCGAGTTCCTGCATGTGCTCGAACACGATCTCCCACTGCGCCAGCTTGCTCACGTCGAACCGGTAACGCTCCGACTTCGTCGTCCACGGGAACACGTCGTTCCCGTCGCCATTCACGTTCATCGTCAGAAAATACAGCGAGTTCATCTTCTTCGACGCCAGATACGTCACCGACCCGATGATCGCCTTGCCCTTCCCGCCCTTCCACGTCGGATCGCCCGAACGGTAGTGAGCCGCATGCGGTGCGTAGCGATGGAGAATCCGATTTCCTGCCGTCGTGTTGTCGAAGTCGGCATACGCGAGGAAGTTTTCCGGACTGCCGGCGCCCACCTTCACGAAATACTCCTTGTTTCCTTTGAACTGGAAATAGTGCTGGCCCACGTCCTCCAGTCGGCCTTTCGCCCGGAAGTCCGCACCGCTCTTGTTCGACGCGTCGATCGTGAAACTTCCTTTCTCGCCGTTGAAGCTCGTCGCGCTTCCCGCCGTCACCGACGTCGACGCCGCCACGTCCGCGCCCGTCCGGAACGACGCCACATACGTCCACGTGCCCGTCGCCTCCGGCGCAAAATGCACCCGCCACTTGTTCCCCGACGTCGCACTCGTGTTCGCCGCGTTGCCGTCCGCTGCAAAGTAGCCGGGCACCACATACGTCCGCCCGCTCCCCGCGTGCTTGAACGTCACATCCAGCCGGTAGTTGCGAAACGGATTCGGGCTCCCCGTCTCGCTCGCCGTCGGCCCCGCAAACGTCAGCGTCACCTTGTGCCACTGCTTCTGCTCCCCACTGATCGTGGTGAGTGGACCGGGAATGCTCGTGGCCGCACACAATCCACCCGCCGGCAAAAGCCCCAGCAGCGCCAGCCCGATCTTCACCTTACTTTGCTTGAACATAATTCGTAATTTGAGGTTTCCGTCCGGGCGCACGGTCGCGCCGGAGATCTGTTGCCGCTGGCCAGCAACGAAGCCGCACAGTGTTTTCACCGATGGCTCCGTCGAGAATAATTCCCGGGAGGCATTGAAGTGCTTTTACCGATACGTCCCGCCGGCTCGTGTCTAAGCTGTTTCAGATCCGGTGGCTTCGGCCGGTCGCCGCGGCACGCCTGAGCCCGCGCCGCGTCGCGTTTAAATCGGTTTTTTACAGCCTCAGCCCCGTCCAAACCGCTCGTCCCGGCAGGTTGTAATGCCGCATCGCACGGCTATATTTTCCCATGAGCAAAGCATTCCTTCGCGAATCCGATTTGGGAACGGTTCCGGAGCCGGCGCCTTTGGCGCAGGTTCTGCCGGCGGGAGCCAGGAATTATCTGACGCAAGCGGGAGCAGAACGGCTGCGCGAGGAGCTGAGTCAGTTCGTGCAGCAGGAACGTCCGCGTCTCACCGGCTCCGACGACCCGGAGATCCGACGACAACTCAAGGTGCTCGACCAGCGCATCCGTTATTTGCAGCAGAGTCTCGCAACCGCGGAAATCGTCAGCCCACCCGAACATAACGACGGCGTGGTTCGTTTCGGCGCGTCCGTCACCGTGGAGGCCGAGGATGGCGAGGTGACGAAGTATCGCATTGTGGGTGTGGACGAAGCCGATTTCGAGGACTCCGCCGTCAGCTGGACCTCGCCGATCGCGCGGGCGCTGCTGAACCACCGCCGCGGCGACATCGTCCGTTTCAAGGCGCCAGCGGGCGAACGCAGACTCGAGATCCTGCACGTCGAATACTGAGTTTTGCAGAGCCTCGATCTTCCCCGCGCGAACCTGCCGGCAGCTGACCGGTCAGCGCCGGGCGATGAACGCCATCCTCGTCCTTAATCGTAAAGCCGGTGCAGCCGCCGGTTCCGACGCGGAGGCCTCGGACCAGGCGCTGCAGCAGGCGTTTGCGCAGGCGGGGGTGAGCGTCGCGCTCCTGCCGCTCGAGGGCGGAGAGGTTGACCGCACCTTCGCCGCCGCGCTCGCGCGCCGGCCGGACGCGATTTTCGCGGGCGGCGGAGACGGGACGGTGAGCGCCGCCGCGGGCAGGCTGGCCGATTCCGGCGTGCCGCTGGGGGTGCTGCCGCTGGGCACGCTGAATCATTTCGCCCGGGACCTCGGCCTGCCCGCCGACTGGCGCGAAGCCATTCGGACGCTCGCCACCGCCGTCGAACGCCGGGTGGATGTCGCCGAGGTCAACGGTCGCGTGTTCATCAACAACTGCTCGCTCGGCTCCTATGGGGAGGCGGTGCGGCGACGCGACGCGCTGCGACGCGAACGGGGCCACGGCAAATGGCGGGCGATGGCACTCGCCTGCTGGCAGGTTTTTCGCCGGCTGCGCCGGCATCGCTTCACGATCGAGACGCCCGCGGGCACCACCTGCCTTCGCTCGCCGTTTGCGGTGATCGCCAACAATCGCTACTCCGGCCATGTCCTGAACAGCGACCTCCGGCCACGGCTCGATGAGGGCCGGTTGTGCCTCTACACCACGCGGGCGCAAAGCCGCTGGGCAGTGCTCGGCCTCGTCGCGCAGGCACTCACCCGCGATCTCGACGACACCGATCGCCTCGACGTGCAGGACACCGACCGCGCGACGATTTCGGTGGCGAAACCGCGGCTGCCGGTCGCGTGCGACGGCGAACTCGTCGACCTGGCACCTCCGCTGAAATTTCGCTGCCGGCCGCTCGCCCTGCGCGTGCTCGCGCCGCCCGCCGGATCCCGCCCGTGACCACGATCGCCCATCTCTCGGACCTGCATTTCGGCACCGAAATTCCCGCCGTCGTCGCGGCGCTCGCCGCCGAGCTTCAGGAACGCCGCCCGTCGCTGGTCGTCGTCAGTGGCGATCTCACGCAACGCGCCCGGCGTTCCCAATTCCGCCATGCGCGCGCCTGGCTGGACCAGCTGCCCCGGCCGCAGCTCGTCGTGCCGGGCAATCACGATGTGCCGCTTTACGACGTCGTGCGCCGGTTTCTCGCCCCGCTCGCCCGCTATCGCCGCTTCATATCGGAGGACCCGAATCCTTTGCTGTTGCACGACGAGGTCGCCGTCATCGGGCTGAACACCGCGCGATCGTTTACCTGGAAAAGCGGCCGCATCTCGGCGGAACAGCTGCGGTTGCTTGAGCAGCGGCTGAACGGCGCGGGCGCCCGACTGAAAGTCGTGGTGACGCATCATCCCTTTCTGCCGCCGCCGGATGGCATCGGCATCGATCTGGTGGGGCGCGCCGCACTCGCCATTCCGATTCTGGCGGCGGGTGGCGCGGACCTGTTGCTCGCCGGACACCTGCATCGCGGCTACAGCGGCGACGTGCGTTCACATTATCCGGCCTCGCAGCGCGCGATCGTTGCGGCGCAGGCCGGCACCGCCACCTCCGGTCGCACCCGGCACGAGGCCAACGCCTACAACTGGATCGCGTTATCCGGCGACCGGTTGGAGTTCGAGATTCGGGCCTGGTCGGGCGCAGGGTTTCGGCCGCTGAACACCCGTGGTTATCGCCGCTACCCCGATGGGTGGATCCTGGATTCCTCGCCGACCTGAATCGCCGGGCGCGTGGCAACTCGGCGCGAGTCTCGTAGTCTGTCGGCACCTGTGAAAACCAAGTTCCGTCTCAAACGCCTCAATCCCGACGACACCCGCGGCCTGGACAAAGCCGTGACGAAGGCGAAAACCGCCAAGCTGCACGAGCGCATCGGCGACTTGCAGCCGTTGCTCTACGCCAACGGCACGCACGCCGTGCTGATGATTTTCCAGGGCATCGATGCGAGCGGCAAGGACGGCTCGGTCCGCAGCGTGCTCCGCGAGGTCAATCCCGCCGGCGTCGAGGTGGCGAACTTCAAGGTGCCCTCCGAGGAGGAGCGGGCGCATGACTTTTTGTGGCGCGTGCACCGCGCGGTGCCGCGCTACGGCAACATCGGCGTGTTCAACCGCTCGCACTACGAAGCGGTGCTGGCCGAACGCGTGCTCGGCATCGTGCCGCCGGGGGTCTGGAAGCCACGCTATGAGCAAATCGTCGACTGGGAACGCATGCTGGCCGCCAACAAGGTCGTGCTGTTGAAATTCTTCCTGCACCTGAGCCGCGAGGAACAGGCGCGGCGTTTCCGCGAGCGCCTGAACAATCCGAAGAAGCACTGGAAGTTCTCCCCTGCCGATCTCGACGTGCGAAAACGCTGGGACGACTACGCCGAGGCGTTCGAGGACATGCTTAACCAGACCAGTCACCGCGCCGCTCCCTGGCACGTCATCCCCGCCGACCACAACTGGTATCGCGATCACCTCATTGCCCGGCTCGTCGTGGACACGTTCGAAGCGCTGGATTTGAAATGGCCGAAGGCCAAGGCGGACTTTTCGAAAGTGAAGATCGATTGAGCGGCCGACACCGGGACTTTCCGGTCGTCGCGAACGGACGGGCCCGATCGGGGGAACTTGCGCCCCCTTCTTTCGCACCATACGGCGGTGACTCTCTCGATCGCCCTGCTGCTTGGCATCGTCGTCGTGGCGCTGATCCTCTTTTCGTTCGAATGGGTTTCGAGCGACGTCGTGGCGCTGGGCGTCCTGCTCGCGTTGATACTCACCGGGCTGCTGCCGGCGCGGGATGCGTTCGCCGGGTTTGGCAGCGACACCGTGATCATGATCCTCGCGCTGTTGATCATGACCGCGGCGCTCGTCGGCACCGGAGTGGTCGACCTCGTCGCGCGCGCGATCCTGCGGCACGCCGGCACGAGGACCAACGGGTTGTTCGCGGCGATCATGCTGGCGGTGGCCACCCTCAGCACCTTCATCAGCAACACCGCGGCCGCCGCCCTGTTTCTGCCGGTGGTGATCGGCATCGCCGCAAAGGCCAAGATCTCGCCCTCGAGTTTGCTGATGCCGGTGGCGTTCGCCTCGATTCTCGCGAGCTCCGTCACGCTGATCAGCACCTCCACCAACCTCGTCGTCAGCGGGCTCATGACCCGCGCGGGATTGCAGCCGCTCGGGATGTTCGAACTGACGCCCGTCGGCCTTCCGATCCTCGCGGTCGGGCTGCTCTACATGTTTTTCATCGGCCGCCGGATCATCCCGCAACGCGCCCCTGCCGAAAACCTCGTGGACCAGTTCAACGTGCGCGCCTACGTGACCGAAGTGCTCGTGCTGCCCGATTCTCCGCTGGTCGGAAAGACCTTCGACCAGGCCGGGCTCGGGCGCGATATGGACCTCGAGGTGATCCGCGTGCTACGCCAGCCCGACACCTACGTGTGGCCGCGTCGCACGATGGCGATCCGCGCCGGTGACGTGCTGCTGGTGAAAGGCGCCCGCGAGAACGTCCTGAAGGTTAAAGACACCGTCGGAATCGAGATCCGTCCGGACGTGGCGCTTTCCGATCCCGATCTCAACGTCGAGGACATCACCTTGGCGGAAGCGTTGATCGTCCCGCGCTCGCTGCTGATCGGTCGCACGCTGCGCTCCGTCGGCTTCCGCGAACGTTATCGGCTGCAGGTGCTCGGCCTGAATCGCCACGGCCAAAACATGCTCGAGAAACTGAGCCGCACCGTGCTCCGCGCCGGCGACATGTTGCTGCTACAGGGCCGGAAGGAATCGATCGCGCGGCTCGCCGACGACGGCGCCGTCTCGGTCCTGAATGCCGTGACGGAACATCGCGTCGACCGCGGTCGCGCCTGGCGTTCGATCGCGATCTTCGTGGGCTCGCTGCTGCTCGCCACGTTCAATGTCCTCCCGCTTCCGGTCGCGGTGCTGCTCGGCGCGTTTTTGATTTTCCTCACCCGCTGCATCGCACCCTCCGACGCGTATCGCGAGGTCGAGTGGCGGGCGGTGATTCTGATCGCCTGCATGCTCGCGCTCGGAGAAGCGATGGTGCGCACGGGGACCGCCGCCTATCTCGCGGAATTGCTGGCCGCGGCGAGCGCCGGAGTGTCCCCGCTCTGGCTGTTGGGCGGCTTTTTCGTTCTCACCGTCGCCCTCACGCAGCCGATGTCCAACCAGGCCGCCGCGGCCGTCATCCTGCCCATCGCCGTGCACACCGCAGCGCAGCTCCATCTGAACCCCCGCGCCTTTGCCATCATGATCGCGGTGGCCGCGAGTTGCTCGTATCTCACGCCGCTCGAACCCGCCTGCGTGATGGTCTATGGGCCGGGTCAATATCGGTTCGCCGATTTTCTTCGCGTCGGAGCTCCGCTCACCGTGTTGCTGCTGATTCTCGCGATGTTCCTGGTTCCTCGCTTCTGGCCGCTGCAATGATCTCCGTCCGCGCAAGCCGGAACCCGCCCCATGGCCGGGACGCAACGACGGGATACATTCCGCACCTCATGAAAATTCGCGAGATGATGACCAGGGGCACGCACTCCGTCGGGCCCGAAACCGCCGTGATCGAAGCAGCCGGATTGATGCGCCTTCACGATGTCGGAGTCGTGCCGGTGCTCGAAGGCGACCGGATCGTGGGCATGTTGACCGACCGCGACATCGTCCTGCAGGTCGTGGCCGACGGCGAGGATCCACGGGCCACGCTCGTGCGCGATGTCATGTCCCAAGGCTCGATCTCGATCCGGGAGGATCAGGAGGTCGACGAAGCGGCGGAGCTCATGCAAAAATACCAGGTACGACGACTCCCGGTGGTCGACGCGCGCGACAGCCTGGTCGGCATCGTGTCGCTCGGCGATCTCGCCGTCGACGTGCACGCCGGCATGTCCGGCAAGGTGCTCAAAACTGTCTCGGAACCGGCGATGCCGCTGCCGTAAAGACGCGGATCCTGCCGCTGGCGCCGGCGAGGAAACCCGTTATTTTATACGAATGACGATCAAGGAAATCGCGTTCACCGCGTATCCGGTGACCGACATGACGCGCGCCCGCCGTTTCTACGAGGGCGTGCTTGGCCTGAAGACGTCGCGCGCATGGGGCGACGAGTCCAATCCCAGCTGGGTGGAATACGACATCGGCCCTGGGTGTCTGGCGATCGTTGCCGGGGGCGCGGAATGGCCGCCGGCCAACGGCGGGCCGGGCGCGGCGCTGGAGGTCGATGATTTCGACGCGTGGGTGAAGCGCATGAAAGCTGAACAGGTGAAGTTTCTCTGGGAACCGCAGGAAACGCCCGTGTGCTGGATGGCGGTCGTGCTCGATCCCGACGAGAACCGCCTCACGCTCCATCATCGCAAAAACAGCTGACGACAACGCAGCGCAATTACTCTCAGGCTCCCTCGAAAGCCTGACGTGTGGTCGTCGGACCGAGGCAGCGCGGCCCCGCCGGCGTGAAGACCAGCGGATCGACGCACATCTGGCGGCGCGTGCGTTCCGCATTCCAGGCGTGATAGACGATCCACCAACGCTGGCCATCGGGCCCGCGCACCACGGAATTGTGGCCGGGTCCGACGACCTGGCCCTCGATGCCGCGCAACACCACCGGTCCCGCCTCACTCCATTCGTCGCTCCAGGGGCCAAGCGGATGATCGGCGACGGCAAAGCTGACGCCGTAACCGGGCGTTTCCCAGCAGCCGCCGGAATAGAGGCAATAGTAGCGCCCGTCGTGAGCGACGACGAAGGGTCCCTCCACCGTGTGCCACGCGTCCCACTTTCGTCCATACCACAGCCGGTCGCGCTGAAAAATCTGCCAGTCGCTCTGCGCCCGCACCACGGTGCGCGGCGCCTCACGCGGCGTCACCATGTCGTCGGCCAGCGGCACCACCGCGATGCCGGTGCCGACGCGTTCGTCGAAATAATCTTTCGCGAAAAACAGATACCATTGTCCATCCCGCGGATCGCGAAACGGATTCGCGTCGATCGAAAATTTCTCCTCGGGAAACAGATCCACTCCCGCGTCGCGATAGGGACCTTCCGGACGCCGCGCCTTCGCCACGCGCAGTCGCATGTCCGCCGCGTAATACATATGGAATACGCCGTCGCGCTCCGCCACCTCCGGCGCCCAATACGCGGTGCTGGCAGGCGCCGCCGGCAGAGGCTCGAGCGCGCCGCCGAGCTGCGTCCAGTGCACCAGATCCGGCGAACGCAGGACCGGAAACACGCGGCCGTCCGGCTGGCGTCCGTTACCCTCGTCCGAGCCCGTGCCTACCGCGTAATAGATCCCCTCGTGTTGAAACACGAAGGGATCCGCGAGATAACCCGGCCAGACCGGATTCGTATAACTCAAGGTATCGCGCGCCATGCCGCCTCAGATCGGCGGCAACCTGCGCAGCTCCACCTCCCCGCGCAAGCGAGGAGGTCGAAGAAGCATCAAGCCGAACCAAAGCCGGAAGCCGCGAAGCGGAGCGAAGACGCGCGAAGGACCATGAATCCTTCGCTATGCTTCGCCCCTTGGCGTCGTCGCGCGGTGCCGTCAGCGGCCCGCGTTCACTGCATCGCGGCGATTTCCTCCTCGGTGCGAAGCGCGCGCAACTTTTCCGGACCGGCGCCACCGCCGGACTCCTTCGTCAGGCTCGCCAGAAACGCGACGACGTCGCGCAGCTCCGTCTTCGACAGCACCGCGCCGTAGATCTCCGGCATCGACGAGGGCGCCCCTTCGCGGCTGGCGATGTTCGACTTTTTCACTTCGACCACTTTGCCGTCCGCGTCCTTCAGGCTCAGCGTGTCTTCCGTCTCCGTCGAAACGATACCGCCGACGAGGCCGCCGGACTTCAACGTGACGACCACGCTGTCGAAACCGGGCGCGATCGCGGCGTTGGGCTTCACCACCGCTTCGAGCAGATACTCGCGCGTGCGGCGGGCTCCCACCATCACCAGATTCGGGCCGGCGTCGCCGCCGCCGAAGCCTGCATCATGACAACGGATACACGACATGACCGGCTGGCTGCGGAAAATATCGCGACCCTTGCGGGGATTGCCGCCTTCGAGGGCGACGCGGTAAGGCGCGAGCGGATCGGGGCTGGCGGCGAGCGCGGCATCGCGGTCCGCGAGCATCTGCTTGATCGCCGGATCGCTGCGCTGTTGCAGCGCCTCGAGCAGCTCGAGCTGCGCGGGCGCGGGAATCTCGCCCGCGTTCAGCTTCTTGAGTTGCGCGATGAGTAGCTTGTCCGCCGCGGGCAGCTGCAGCGTGCCGAGCGCCTGGTAAGCGGCGCGCTGCTCCTCGGCGTTGCCCTGCGTCGCGAGCTTTTCCAGCAGCGGCGCGGCGGCCTCCGGCGAGAGTTTCGCCGCGACCGGCAGCGCCGCGATCCGCAGTTCGGGAGAATCCGATTCGCGGGCGAACGCGACCAGTTCCGTCAAATCGCCCGCCTGCAGCTTGGCCAGGGCCGCGAGCGCGGCCGCCCGGATGTCGCCGGGCTGCTGCGCGTCGCGCACGGTGGCCACGAGCGCGTCGGCCGCCGCTCGCGCCTGCAAGGCCACGATCGCCTCGATCGCCGCCGCCTCGACCTCACTGGCGGCACCGCCCGAGAGAATCGATCCCGCGACTTCGCTCAACGCGACCGCGGCCGCCTCGGGCGCGCGGCCGGCGTCATGGATCGGTCGATACACGCCCACGATGCGGTCGCGCGCCGGGGGCTTGCGCCAGAGCGCGAGTTGCTTCAGCGCCTCGGCGCGCAGCGCGGCCGGAGCGCCGGCCTGCGCCGCGTAGCGGGCGAGAGCCTGGGCGTGGTCGACGCCGCCGAGACGGAAATTCGCGTTGATCGCCCGCAACATCACGGGTTCGTCCGCCGCCGTCCCGGACGAGGCGTCGCTCAACAAGGCCGCGAGCGCCGGGAAGGCACCGTCGACCGGTTCGTCGTTGATCGCCAGCGCGGCCTCGCGTCGCAGGAACGGATCCGCGTCCGAGAGAAACTGCGCGAGCTCCGGGCGATGCAGCCGGCGCCACGCGAGCAACACGCCGAGCCGCTCGGCGCGCGAATCCGACTTCGCCGCGGCCGCGAGCGCCTCGAGATTTTTGCCGCCGACCAGGCCCATCACCGCGGCGTGGCGCAGGTAGAGATCGCGGTCGTCGTTCTCCCGCAAGACCGCGAGCAGCGCCGGCGCCGCTTCCGGACGACCGAGCTTCCCGAGACTCTGCGCGGCGAAGAAACGCACGCGGGCCTGATCGTCACGGAGCGCGGCGATCAGGTCGTCAAAGGCCTCGTTCATCCGACGATCGCCCAAAACCTTCGCCGCCTGCGCCCGCACCTCGGCGTCTCCGTGCTTGAGCGCGGCCCGCACCGGCGCGAGCGCCGACGTCTCCCGGGCCGCGAGCTGCCCCAGTCCCCAAATCGCATGCAACCCGGCGTATCCCGGTTCCGGACGCTGCAGCACGGAGGCGAAACGCGCGATGCTCTTCGCGCCGCGTTCGGCGAGCGTGAATTGCGCCTCGAGCCGCACGCGCCAGTCGGCGTGCGCGAGAAGTTGCACGAGCGTGTCGTCCGATTTGCGCGTGAAATCGGACGCGATGATCGCCTTCGTTTCCTTCACGAGCGGATCGTTCACGTGAGCGGGATCGAAGATCGCATAGATGCGGCCCTTCTTCGATTTCGGCCAGCCCTCGGCCCAGTCGGAATAATACACGCGGCCATCGGGCCCGAAACGCACGTCGGTCGGCAGCGAGGAGGTCAGGAACGGCTTCGCGTCCGCGATCGCGTAAGAAGCGCCGGCCGGCTTCAGCTTGTAATCGAAGATGCCGCTGCGGGCGATGCTGCCCTTGAAATGGGTGATGAAGATGCTGCCGCGATAGCTGTCGTTGAGGCCCGTGCCGGGGTAGTAAGCGATGCCGGACGGACCGTCCTCGATATTGGCAATCGGCGGGAGCAGATACGCAGCCTGTCCGGCGTGGCGCGGGTGCCACATTTTTTCGGTGTTCCACGGACCGGCGTTGCCCAGCGGCGCGAACTGATAACCGACGCGCCAGCCGCTGTCGCCATTCTCGACGAGTTGCACCAGTCGCTCCTGGTCGCCCTGGTCGGAGTCGTTGTCGCCGGTGAAAAGATCGCCGTTTTCCGTGAACAGCAGGCTTTGCGGATTGCGCAGGCCGTAGGCGAAGAGCTCCAGTTCGGTGCCGTCGGGATTGCAGCGAAAAACCGCGCCCATGTCCGGGACGTCGACGACGCCGCCTTCCTTCGTGGGCACATGCGCGCCGCGATCGCCGATGCTGAAATAGATTTTCCCATCCGGTCCCCAGATCGGCCCGTGCAGGTCGTGACCGGTGTAGTTGAAACGAACGCCGTAACCGCGGCTGAGCTCGACGCGCTGCTCGGCCTTCTCGCGGCCGGTGAGTTTCCAGAGACTCGGGATGTTGGTGAACCAGACTTCGCCGCGGCGGATCAGCACGCCCGCCGCCACACCATCGAGCGGCGTGTTGAAACCCTCCGCGTAAACCGTGGAAAAGTCCGCCTTGCCGTCGCCATCGCGATCCTCGAGCAGCCGGAGCCGCTCGCTTTCCAGCGACAGTTCCTTCGTGCCTTCGGGGCCGAACTTCGCCGCGATCAATTTCGTGCGATCCTCGATCGTGCGACACGCGAGATCGTCCTCGAGCATCCAGAGATAGTTGCGGATATCGAGCACGCTGGAGCCGTAGCGATAGGTCTCAGCCACGAAGATGCGGCCCTGCTCGTCGATGTTGAACGCCACCGGGTTCGCCAGCATCGGCTCCGCCGCCCACAGCGAGGCTTGCAGGCCGGCCGGCAGCTGCATGCGTTTCAGCGCCTGCTCGGCTTCGTTCGAGGCCGGCGCGATCTCCGCTTCGGCGAGGCGCGTCCCGGGATCCTTCAGCCCTCGCGGCACGGACGCGGAGGCATCCGCTTCGACTTCCACGGCGCGCACGCCTGCGGAAAATAACACCAGGAGACCAGCGGCGAGCGCCGCCACGCGGGGAAGAACAGGGGACTGCATGTGGAATGGGAAACGTGTGTTAGTCGCACGCGCGGGGCAAGAGTGACATCCGCCGGTGCGAAAAGCAGAAAATGACTCGCGCGGGCGCTCGTCGGAGCAGCGGCAAACAAGCAGAGGGCTCACGGAACACACGGAAAAACACGGAAATCAGGATCGCTTGTTTGAGCGGCGCAATTCCCGCGAGCCGCGCACGCGGGAAGGTTCAATCGCGCCCCTTAAACGCTAAACTTTGAACCTTAAACTCGCCGCATGGCGGCGGAGGTGGGCCAAACCACGGACGGCTCGGAGAGCCGCCCCTACCTTTCCCGGGGTCTGAGCTTTCGTGTGTTTGGTGTGTTTCGTGGTTTAAGAAAACCCACTCTTCCGTGTCTTCTGTGTGTTCCGTGGGCCGCCTCAGTCTTCGAACGACGACACACTCAGAGCGCGGCCATTGTGTTTCGGCCCGAGGCCGAGCAGAAACGGCGCAGCGGCTTTCGCCCAGGCTTCCGCTTTCGGGTAACTCCCTGCGCCATCCGCCCAGCAGGTGCGCAGCATGTCGGTGTCGATCACGCCGGGATTCAACGCGACTGCGGCCATGCCGTCCGGCAGTTCCTGCGCGAGCGCCTGCGTGAGTCCCTCGATCGCAAACTTCGACGCACAATACGGTGCCACCTCGGGCGACGTGCTGCGGCCCCAACCGGAGCTGAAATTGACGATCACGCCTTTTTTCCGCGCGACCATCGCGGGCACGAAATGACGGATCACGTTAGCCACGCCGCGCACGTTGACGTCGATGACTTTCGTGAAATCGCGGTCGGAGATCTCCCAGAGATTCGCGTTCTGGTTGATGACGCCGGCGTTGTTGATGAGCAGGTCGGGCGCGGCATCGTGCTCGAGGACCTTGGCGGCCCAGAGAGCGACCTTGTTGTCGAGCGCCACGTCGACGACGGAGAAGTCATGCGGTTCCGGATACGCCATGCGCAGGTCGAAAATGGCTTCGCCGTTGCGTCCGCAGCCGAACACGGTGTGCCCGCCGCGAATGAATTCCTCCGCCAGGGCGCGACCGAGGCCGCGCGTCGCTCCGGTGATCAGAATCTTCATGCCCGCCCACTCTGGGGGTCCGCTTCGCGCGCGCAACCGCGCGATTGCTCGTCCCACCGGGTTCCGTTCGCGGACTGCGGCGTCAGCGCGACTGGATGCTTTGCCGCGTGAGACCGACCTTGCGGCATTCGTCCCACACGTAGGTCACTTTTTTCAGCGGCGTGTTTTCGTCGGCCTTGATCAGCACGGGAATCGTGCGGTCGACGTTGTGCACTTCGCGCAGGAGGCCGGGCAGCGCCTCGTCGGGGATCGGCTTGCCGTTGAAGGTGAGCTGCCCCTCCTTGTCGATCGAGATGGTGATGTTGCCCTTGAACTCGTTTTTGCCGGCGGTCTCCACCTTCGGCAGCGTGATGTTCAGGGTCGCCGCCGATTTGAACTGCATCGTGACGAACGCGAAAAAGATCAACATGACCAGCACGTCGATCAGCGGCACGAGGTTCATCTCGGGCCGTTTGCGCCGTTTGCGAACGAGGCCGCTCATACCCGGCCGCGCTGCAGGATGCGCTCGAGCAGCACATCGAGTTGCGCCGCGTAATTCTCGATTTTCCGCTGGAGGTAACCGCTGCCGACCAGCGACGGAATCGCAATCGACAGGCCGATGACCGTGGCGGACAGCGCGAGGGCGACGCCTTTCGTGAAGTTGACCGGATCGGGCAGGCCCGTGTCGGGCGCGATCTGGGAGAATACCTGGAGCAGGCCGGTCACCGTGCCCGTGAGGCCAATGAGCGGCGCGGCGGCATAGATGACGTCGAGATACGGGATGCCGCGCTCCATCCGGTTGATTTCGAGGCGGGCGAAGGCCTTCACTGCGTCCTCGTCATGCTTGTGCATCTCGGCGAACTCCACGATGCGCGAAAGCACCGTGTGCCTCCCGCCGACGAGCGGCCGGCCGTTGACCACGGCGTCGACCAGGTCGGGCGGCATCACGGCCACCCGGCGCAACGCATAAGCGCGCTCGCAGATGATGAATACCGCCGCGGCGGAGCAGATCCCAAGCGGATAGATCAGGACGCCCGCGCCCTTGAAGACCTCAATCATGGCGATGAACATGGAAAAGAAAGTGCACGATGTGACGTTCGGTCCCAGCAAAAGTTCAAGGAAAACGGGGCAAGTGCATGGCGCTACGCGTTCTCGTTGGCAAGAGCCGGAGAAGAGTCCAGGCAGACGCCGACCGCCGCAGCCAAGTTACGGCGCGACCACGCGGGGTGTTTCCGGCGGGCGTCTCCCTAGAAGAACATCGCCTCGCTCAGCGCCCACTCCGGTGCGAGCAGGCTGACCGGCGCAGGCAGCGTCGCCGGGCCGGAACCGAAATCCGCCTCGAACATCGCATGGCGGGTCGTCAGATCCCCGGCCCAATGGAAGAATTTCCCCGCGGTCGCATAGGCGAAATGGATTTCGAATTTTCCGTTGCCGTCGGTTTCGTCCGCAAAGGCGATGTCCTGCACCGTCGCGCCGCAAGCGGCGAGCCGGCGCTGCAGCCAGCCGAGCGTGACCCGCGCTTCCGCGGCAAGCTCGCCCCCATGGCGCACCGTGACGGCCTTCAACCCGTCCACCAGTATCTCCGGCGAATAGCCCGCGAGAAACTGGCCGACCGTCTGGCGCACCGGCAGCAGGCGGCAATACACCAGGTCCCGCAGCGCCGCCGGATTCGGCCACGGATAAGCCAGGGTGTCGGCCGGCGCCGTCGCGCTGTCGATCAGCACGCGTTTGGCGCGCGACAGCAGGTAAGTGTAGTCGGCCATCCGCTGGGTCGTCAGAAAACGGTGCACCCAGTAGTAGAGCGGCAGGTCCGTCGAGAGGCAGATCGACACCTGATCCTCCAGCCGCTGCCGCGCCACGATCGGATAACTGAGCATCACGAACTCGACGCAGCGGGTGTCTCCCTTCGAGCGCCCGAGGAAACATTCGCCATAGATCTTCGCCCGCATCTCGGTCGCACCGTGCTCTTCCTTGAGCGGACAGAGCACAACCACTCGGCTGGGATAACGCTGCGAGAAACGCAGCATGGTCTGGAACTGTTCGAGCGCATCGGCGGGCGTTGTGTTGAACCCGAGATGCAGCACCACGTTCGCCTGCGTCGCGCGGACGTCGTTCGAGGCCGGCGCGGCCCGGCCGCTCGCGGCCGTGGCCTCCCACATGTGCGCCAGGCTTTTCGCGATGGCGCCCACTTCGACCTCGATCCCGGGCAGCGCGTTGAAAATCTCAGACATGATCGGCTTTGGGTCCGGTGCTCGATGCGGCGCGGGCCTCACGGCTGCCGCCAGGTGTGGCCGTTCTTGGCGAGCAGCGCCGCCGCGCTCGGCGGGCCCCAGGAGCCGGCGGGATACGTATCCAGACCTTGGCGACCGGCGGCGGCCCACGATTCGAGAATGGGCGTGCAGAGCCTCCACGACGCCTCGGTCTCGTCGCCGCGAATGAAGAGCGTGCCGTCGCCGACCATCGCATCGAGCACCAGGCGCTCGTAGGCCTCCGGCGTGTTCGAGCCGAAGGTGGTCGAGTAGCGGAAATTCATCTTCACCGGCTGCGTGCGCGTCTCGAGTCCCGGCACCTTGCCGTTCAACACGAAGCTCAGGCCTTCGTCGGGCTGGATCTGGAACGAGAGCGTGTTGGCCGCCAGGTTGAACTTCTCGCCTTCGGCGAACAGCGTGCCGGGCGGACGCCGGAAATTGATCGCGATTTCCGAGACGCGGCGGGCCATGCGCTTGCCGGAACGCAGGTAGAACGGCACGCCCTGCCAGCGCCAGTTGTTGATGGAGAGTCGCAACGCCGCGTAGGTCTCGGTGCTCGACTGCGGCGAGATGCCCTCCTCCGCCAGATAGCCGGGCACGCGTTTGCCGCCGATCATGCCGGCGTCATATTGGGCCCGCGCGACATCGCCCTGCGGGCCGAGATCGAGCGGCTGGATCGCACGCAGCAGCTTCACCTTCTCGTCCCGGATCGCCTCCGCATCGAGCGACACCGGCGTCTCCATCGCGGTAAGCGCCAGCAGCTGCATCGTATGATTCTGGATCATGTCGCGCAACGCGCCGCTCTGCTCGTAATAACCGCCGCGCGTGCCGACGCCGACCTCCTCCGCGACCGTGATCTGCACGCTGTCGATGAAGTTGCGATTCCACAGCGGCTCGAAAATCGCGTTCGCGAAGCGCTGCACGAGCAGGTCCTGCACCGTTTCCTTCCCGAGGTAATGGTCGATACGATACACCTGGCGCTCCTCGAAGACCGCGCGGATGGCCGTGTTCAACGCCTGTGCCGAAGCCAGGTCCTTGCCGAACGGTTTCTCGATGATCACCTTCGCGTGGTGCGGCTCGTTGAGGTATTTCGAAGCCAGCCCGCTCGCGCCGAGATTCTTGACGATCGGCGCGAACACCGACGGCGGGGTCGAGATGTAGAACAGCGTCTGCATCGGCCGCCCGAGCTTTTTTTCGAGCCCGGCGATATGCGCCGCGAGCCGGTCGAACGCCTCCTTCTCGTCGTAACCGCCGGCAACATAGCTCGTGTGCGCGGCGATGCGCTTCCACACGTCCTCGATCAGGTCACGACGCGAGAACTCGTGGATGGCCTCGGCGGAAAGTTTGCGAAACTCGTCGTCGGGGATCGGCTTCCGGCCGTAGCCCACGAGGAAGAAATCGGCCGGCAGCAAGCCATCGAGGCCGAGGTTATAGACGGCGGGAATGAGTTTTCGCGCGGTGAGGTCGCCAGAGGCGCCGAAAATCACCACCACCGTCGGGGGGGCGCCGCGGTGTTTGCTCAGTCCATGCAGAAAAGGATGTCGCTGTGTGTCGGCCATGCGCGGCCGCGAACTTCGACCCGCTCCGCGGGTGACGCAAGTCGCCAATTGGACGATGCGTGTCACATCGTCGACCGCGCGCTCACCCGCGATAATGTTTCGAAAACAGCGGAACGTTCTCGAAGTGCAGGATCTCCGCGACGTCGCCGTCGGGACGCTGCGAAACCTCCACCACATCGAAGCGAAATGTCTGCGGCGCCGCGGACAGTCGTCGCAGATAGGCGTCGATCGCCCGGCGCATCACACGCTTCTTGCGTTCGTCCACCGCATAATACCCCGGCACCAGCGCGGCGGCGGCGCGCGCCTTCACTTCGACAAACACCAGCACGTCGCCCTCGCGACACACCAGATCGATCTCCTCGCGCCGGTCGCGCGGACTCCGCCAGTTGCGTGCGACAATCGAGAAACCTTTCTCCCGTTTCAGCCACGCTTCCGCCTGCCGCTCGCCGCGTTCGCCGGCGCCGTCGCCCGGACGTCCTCCCAGAATCCGCTTGATCCATCGCAGCATGGCGAACGCGGTATGGCGGAGGCTGATTCTCATTGCGAGCCTTCGACCACCATCGACAATCCCGCCACCCGCTCCAGCCCCATGGCTTCCTCGCACATCGCCAGCACCCTGCGCCGCTCGTTGTTGATCAAGGTCATCTCCAAGCCCGCCCCGAGCCGGGAGGATGTGAGTTCCGTGATCGAGCTGACCGCGTCGAAGGTCGTCGAGGCGCTGCAGGCCCAGTCGATGACGCTCTATCTCGTCGAGGGCAACGACATCGCCTTCAAACAGGTTTACTATTCGCCCACGCTGTGGGCGAAGGATCCGCCGCTCGAGAACAAGCTGCAAGAAACCGCCGCCAAGCTCCTCGCGCTCAAGTTGCCGCTCGGCACCGGCATCGTCGGCCGCGTGATCGCCGCGGGCGAAGCCCAGTTCTTCCGCAACACCGCCGACGAGGCGTCGATGATGGCATCGCTCGCAAAAACGACGGGCTTCGAGGTGCGGTCGATGCTGACCGTCCCGCTGAAAACGAACGTCGTGATCGGCGCGATCCAGGTGCTGAACAAGGAAGCCTCCGCCGGCACCGGCGGCGAGTTCACCGAAAAGGATCTGCTCCTCCTCCAGGAGGTCGCCGAATATTCCGCCACGCTCCTGCAGCGGATGCTGGACCCGAAGTTCCAGCTCAGCGCCGACGACACCGCGAAGTTCGTCGCCAAGCTCACGGACCTTCCGCTCGTCACGAAACCCGAGGACGTCGAGATCGACGACAAGCTCCTCGAAGCGATCGGCGACGCGATCATCCGCCGCGAGGGTGTTTTCCCGCACAAACGCGTCTCACCCACGTCCATCGCCGTGCTCATGGCCAACCCGCTCGATTACGCGAAGCGGGAGGCGTTTTCCCAAGCCACGGATCTGTCGATCGAGGACGTCAGCGTCGTCTCGGCTTCGCTGTTCGAGACGCTCCTCAAAAAATATTTCAAGGACGCCAAAACCGCCGCGCCCGGCGCCGACGACATCGATATCGGCTCCGTCGCCGAGGAGATCAGCACCGCCTACACCGGCGACGAGCTCGTCGGCGATGCCACCGCCGCCGATCTTGAGAACGAGGAATCCGCGCCGATCGTCCAGCTCGCCAACCGCGTCATCGAAGACGCCTACATCTCCGGCGCGTCCGACATCCACATCGAGCCCATGGAAAAGGATCTGCTCGTGCGCTACCGCGTCGACGGCCTTTGCCAGGAAAAGCTCCGGCTGCCGAAACAGGTGACCAACGCGCTCGTCACCCGCCTCAAGATCATGTGCAACCTCGACATCTCGGAGCGACGGTTGCCGCAGGACGGACGCATCGTCTTCAAGAAATACACGAAGAAAAACATCGATATCGACCTGCGCGTCGCGACCGGCCCGATGAATCACGGCGAGAAAGTCGTCATGCGCATCCTCGATAAGCAGAAGTCGACGCTGCCGTTGCCCGCCCTCGGCTTTTCCGAGGAAAACCTCGCCAAATATCGCGAGTGCATCCGGCAGCCCTACGGCATGATCCTGCACTGCGGACCGACCGGCTCCGGGAAGTCGATGACGCTCTACTCCGCCCTCTCGGAGATCAACACGCCCGACATCAACATCCAGACCGCCGAGGACCCGATCGAATATACGCTGCCCGGCCTGAACCAGATGCAGATGAACCGGCAGATCGGGCTCACCTTCGCGCGCGCGTTGCGTTGTTACCTCCGCATGGACCCCGACGTGATCCTCGTCGGCGAAATCCGCGACGAGGAAACCGCCGGCATCGCCGTCGAGGCTGCGCTCACCGGTCACCTGCTCGTGTCCACGCTCCACACCAACGACGCGCCGTCCACCGTCGCACGTCTCGGCGAGATGGGCATCGAGCCGTTCAACATCTCCGCCTCGCTCGTCTGCGTCTGCGCGCAGCGTCTCCTCCGTCGTGTCTGCAAGAACTGCAAGGTGCCTTACGAGCCGAAGGGTCGCGAGAAGGACATCCTCGAAAAGGCGCTCGGCTGGAGCGGCCAGGTCTTCAAAGCCAATCCCCAGGGCTGCCCGACCTGCGCCGGCCTCGGTTACAAGGGCCGCGTCGGTATCCACGAACTCATGACGAACAGCGAGGAGCTGACCGACGGCATCAACCGCGAGATCGAGGTCGCCGAATTGAAGCGCATCGCGATGAAAAACGGCATGAAAACGCTGCACCAGGACTCGATGTTGAAGGTGCGGCAGGGCCTCACGACCATCGAAGAGGCGCTGAGCAACGTCCCGCCCGACCTGATCCTCTGATCCGCCCGCCGCCTCGAAACAGGGCGACGCTCGGGCGCCCCGCCAAGACCTAGGGCTGACTCGCGGGCGCCTCGGGCGGCCGGTCCCAACTCTCCTGCAACGTCACCGCCGGCTTGAAAGCAGGCGTCCGCCGCAGCACTTCGCGATTCAGCGCCATCGCGTCCGTCCGGCGACCGGCGGCATCGAGTTCGCGGGCGATCTGCACGACCCGGGCCGCGCGCACCAGCTCTCCGTTCAAATACTGTCGCGCCGCCCCGAGCAGCTCCAGCGTCTCTCCGGCGCGCGCGGCCAGGCGAAGCTGGCGCTCGATCACCTCGGCATCGCGCGAAGCGAGCCAGCCCGGCTTCGCCAGCCGTATCGCTCGCACCGCTTCCAGCGCCTCGGACCAGCGTTCCTCCGTTTCGAGCTGGTTCAGCCGGTCAAAAAAATCGTCCGCGGTGCCGCTCGGGCGATTCGCCGCGACCGGTTCGGCGGCCGCGCTCTGCGCCGCCAGCGCCGCGAGCCCCTCGTCGGTCCGCGTCCGCAGTGCCGCCAGCGTGGAGCTCTCCGGATAGGAGCGCTGCGCCAGGTCCAGCACCCGGCGCGCGCCTTCATAATCCGCCGCGCGCACCAAAATGTCTCCGGTTTCACGATACACGCGCAGCGGCAGCGACCGCCCCTGCAACAGCTCGAGCAGCATCACCCGCCGCGCGTCCTCCGGCCGTGCCGCCAGCCCGGCCACCCGCTCCATCCACGCGAGCACAAACGCGTTTTCCGCCGAGGGCTGCTTCAGCAAGCCCTTCAACTCCGCGACCGTCGTGAGCGCGCCCGTCCAGTCACCCGTCGCCAGCTGCACCTGCGCGAGGCTCGTCTTGAACCCCGCCCGCGGAAACCCGTGCGAGGCCGCCCGTTCGTCGCAGCGTCGCACCAGCGCGGCGGCTTTCGCTTCACCGAGCGCATTCGCCATCAGCAACAGGTGCTGCGACGATGCTCCGAAACGACGGAAGAAATCCTCCAGCCCGTCCGCCGCGCCTGTGGCGTCCCCCGCCAGCCAGGTCTGCACGACGCCATAGACGTAGGTCCGCGGATCCGCGGGCGCCAGCTCGCGCAGCTGCGCCCATGCCGCCGACATCTCCGCGAGTCGTCCCGCCTCGCGGAGCACCCGCACTTTGAGACGCAGGATTTGCGCACGGTCTGCGGGGGCTTCGCGAGTCCACGCCTCGAGCGCGGCGGCGGCGGCGTCTGCCCGGCCCAACGCCACGAGCGCGAGCACCCGCGCCTCGCGCAGCTGCGGGGTCAGGCGATCCCGCTCGGCGTCGACCGCGGCCAGCGCGTCGGCCGGCCGGTCGAGCGCCATCAACGCGTTCGCTTTCTGCGTCACGAGCCAGGCGCGGTCGATCGTCTCGCCCGGCAGAAAACGGTCGCAGGCGGTCACGATCGTCTCGTGCGCCTCGCCCTGGGTCGCGACCGCAAACAGGGTCGTGAGGTAACGTTTTCCCGGATACTTGAAACGGAGCCCGTCCTCGAGCGTGCTCAGGGCCAGCGGGCGCCGGTTGGCGAGCACGTAAAACTCGGCCAGGGCCCGTCGCGCCTCGAGTTCGCGCGGGGCGCGGGCGAGGCCGATCCGCAGCTTCATCTGCGCCTCACCCCAGCGCTTCTCCTTCAAATCGGCCAGGCCTTCCGCGATCATCGCGCGACCGCGCAACTCGCGGACGTGGTCCCAGCGGACCGGCATGAGGACGCAGTCGGACCAGGTGACGAAGTTGTAGGGGCTCTGCCGAAACCAGAAATAGAGCGCGGTGGCGCCGACCAGATAACCGCTGACTGCAATCGCGGTCAGCCAGAGCAGCACGCCGCGCAGGCTGATCGCGATGTGGGGACGCGAACCGACTTCGCGCTGATAGACGCCCCACAATCCCAGCCGCCAGTGGCCGCGAATGCGCTCCGCCCCGCCCCAGATGAGCTTGATCCGACCGGGCCTCACCGCGTCAGGCGAGCGCCGGCGCGGCGGCACGAACCGCCTGGGCGATGTTTTGGGAATGCGCCTCGGCTTCGCCGCGCTCGTGATTGAATCTCATCGAGACGGTCTTCGAGACGCCGCGCTCCTCCATCGTCACGCCGTAGATCGCGCTCGCCGCCGAGACGGTGCGCTTGTTGTGCGTGATGATGATGAACTGCGACTCGTTCACGAACTTCTTCAACAGATCCGTGAAGCGACCGATGTTCGATTCGTCGAGCGGCGCGTCGAGTTCGTCGAGCAAGCAGAACGGCGACGGCTTCACCATGTAGAGCGCGAAAAGCAGCGCCACGGCGGTGAGCGTTTTCTGTCCGCCCGACAGCAGCGTGATGCCTTTCAACTTCGTGCCCGGCGGTTGCGCCACGATCTCGATGCCGCTCTCCAGAATGTCCTCGGTCTGGATCAATTCCAGGTGCGCGCGGCCGCCACCGAAGAGCGTGTGGAAGGTGTATTCGAAATTCTTTTTGATCTGCTCGAACGTAAGCTCGAACTGCTTCTGCGAGGTCTGGTTGATCTCGTCGATCGCCTTCAACAACTCCGCCTTCGCGGTCGTGAGGTCGTCCGACTGCCCCTTCAGGAAATCGAAGCGCTGCTTCAATTCCGCGTATTCCTCGATGGCGACGAGGTTGACGGCGCCCATGCTGCCGAGCCGCGCGCGGAGCGCATCGATTTCGCTCTTGATCGCGTCCCAGTTCGTGGCTTCGAGCGCCGCGAGATCCTGCTCCGTCGGCTCGCCCTTCGGCGCCTTCGGCTTGCGCCGGCGCTTCGTCGGCGCTGCGGCCTCCGCCTCGCCCGCCGGTTGCTCGCCGTTCGGACCGGGCTCCTCGCCCGCCGCGGCCGGGGTCTCGCCACGCAGGTCGGGTTCGGGCGTCGAGGCCTTCAACTCCGCGCTTTTCGGTTCGTCATCGTCCTCGTCGTCGAGATCGAGCGGCTTCACGCCTTCCGGCTCGTCGTCCGAGCGCCAGAGCTGCTGCTTCCAATCGACGCTGGTGATATCGAGCTGATACTCGCGGGTGACTTCCTCGGCGAGGAACTGCGCGCGCTGACGTGTCTCCGCGAGCCTGATTTCGTGCGAGCTGAGCTGGTTGTGCGCGTTGTCGGACTGCGAATGCAGCGACGACTGTGCACCTTCGAGCGCGTTGATCTCGCGCTCCAGATCGATCAACTCCGTGCGCGCACTCTCCACCTGCTGCTGCGAAACGATCAACGTTTCCTCGAGCTGGATCGCGCGGGCGCGCTGTTCCTCGGCCTCGCGTTCGAGCAAACCGGTCTGCTCGCTCCAGGTTTCGATCTCGTGCTGCCGCTGCACGAGCAGCTCCGAAAGTTGAATACGCCGGCGCTCCATTTCGCCGAGGCCGCGATCGAGGACTTCGACCTTCTGGCGTCGCTCGGCGAGTTCGAGCCGCGCCTGCCCCAGGGTCTCGCGCTTCACGTCGCGATCCGCGCGCAATTCGTTGATCCGCACCTCGAGGTGCTGGATGCGATCGCGCTGCGCGCCGGCGGTGGCTTCCGCCTCCGCCAGTCCGGCCTGCGCTTTTTCCCAGCGCACGTGCGCCTCGTTGCGGGCCTGTTCGAGGCCGACGAGTTCCGTCTCCATCCGGCGGACGCGGTTCGCGATGTCCTCGGCGTTGCGCTCGGCGCTGCGCTGCTCGGCCTGCACCGCGGCGACGGTCTGCGTGACCGCGAGCACTTCGGCGCGCTTCGCTTCGAGCGTTTGCTCGGCTTCGGTCAGTCGCGCGTTGAGCGCGTCGATGACGGCCTTCTGTTCGTCGTGCGCCTTCTGGTCGTCGGCGAGCGCTTTTGCGGTTTCGCGCAGATCGATTTCGCGCTGCACGATGCTGTTCGCCGAGCGCTTGCTCGAGTGGAAGCCGCCGTAAACGAAACCGCGTCGGTCCACCAAATCGCCTTTCCGGGTCGCCACCGCGAGAAACCCGAAGCTCGGGTTGGCCTTCCAATAATCGAGAAACGCGCCGAGATCCTCGGCGATGTAGCATTCGCCGAGCACGCCGAGCACGGGATGATTCGGCTCCATGTCGCCGAGCGCTTGGACCGCGGGCGTGAGACCCGGCGGCAGCTCGCTTCCGTTCGCCGAGCCCCGCGCTCCCATCTCCGCCACATTCAGCACCGCGGAACCGATCTGCTCGGTTTCCAGTTGCGCGAGGATGCGCTGCGCGGTCGACAGATCGGTGACGCTGATCGCCTCGGCGGCGGCGCCGAGGATCGCCTCGATCGCCTTCGCGAAATCCTGTTTCACGGCGAGCCCGTGCGTGATCGGCGCGACCTTCGCGCCTGCGAGCGCGGCATCGAGCCGGCCCTGCAGCACGGCTTTCGCGCCCTCGCCGAAACCTTCCCACTTTTCCTGCAGCTGCTGCAACAAGCGCAGCCGCGCGGTGCGCTGGGCGAGCTGGCGATCGATTTCCTGCAGCTTGCGCTGCGCCTCGCGAAACTCGCGCGTCAGATCGGTGATCGATTGCTGCGCTTCCGCGGCTTCCTGATTGGCGCGGGCCTTGTCGGCGAGCGCGCTTTCGACGCGCGCCTCGAGCTCCGCCACGATCTGCGCGGCGGCGGCCTGCTGCTGCCGCACGCTTTCGAGTTCCTGCGCGAGTCCCTCGTGACGGTGCACGCTGGTCTTCTGGTCGACCTCGTAGCCGGAGCAGTCGGTGCGCAAACGCGCGACCGTGCTCTCGAGTTGGAGGAGTTGGAATTTCGCCTGCTGCAGCTCCTGCTCCAGTTTCGACAACTCGCCCTCGACGATCGCGAGTTCGCGGTTGCGCTGCTGGAAAACGGCATCGCTGCTGCCGAGCAAGCCGAGCTGCAGCTGCTTGTCCTGCGCGCCGCTGTCGACCTGCGCTGAGACTTCGCGCAGCTGCATCTCCAGTTCCTCGAGATTCTGTTTCGAGGAACCCAGCCGGTCCTCGAGGCCGGTGCGTTTGATCTGAGCGAGATTGGCCTGGTTTTCCGCCTGCTCTTTTTGCGAGCGGACGTCGAAGACCGCCTGCTGCGCATCCTGCACGCGCTGGTTGAGCCGGTTGCGGCCGGACTTCTTTTCGTCGAGCAGCGCCTGTTGCGACTCGAGATGCGTGCGACGCTCGTCGGCTTCGGAGCGCAGCGAGGTGACGCGGCTCTCGAGTTCGCCGAGCGACGCCGCGAGCTTCGCGTGATGATAGCCGCTCCACGCGAGGCTGAGGTGGCGCAGGCGGAAACTGATGCGCTTGTAACGCATCGCCTTGGACGCCTGGCGGCGGAGGCTGCCGATCTGCCGGCTGACTTCGCCGATGACGTCGGCCACGCGCGCGAGATTCTGGTCGGTGAGCGCGAGCTTCTGCAGGGCCTCGCGACGCTGGCTCTTGTATTTGGTGATTCCGGCCGCCTCTTCGAAAACGGAACGACGCTCTTCCGGCTTCGAGGAGAGGATCAGGTCGATCTGGCCCTGCGCCATGATCGAGTAGCTGGTCCGACCGATGCCGGTGTCCATGAACAGTTTTTGGATGTCCTTCAACCGGCATGCCTGGCCGTTGAAGAAATACTCGCTCTGGCCGTCGCGGTGCACACGGCGGGTGATTTCGATCTCGTGAAACTCGCTGCCGAGCTGCTTCTCGCACTCGGTCAACAGCAACGAAACCTCGCACATCTGCGCGGGTTTGCGGGTGTCGGCGCCCTCGAAGATGACGTCCTGCATCTTGCCGCCGCGGAGGGCTTTGGCGCTCTGTTCGCCCAGCACCCAGCGGATGGAATCGGCGATGTTGGACTTGCCGCAACCGTTGGGACCGACGACCGCGGTGACGCCGGGCTCAAAGCGAAGCGTGGTGGGGTCGGCGAACGATTTAAAACCGTGGAGCTTGAGCGCCTTTAGATACATGCAGCGTTAAAAACGGGCCATTGAAGGCCACCCCTAGTCCCCGGCAATGGAAAAACCCGAAAGATGTTCACACGGTATTCCCAGCCGGGCGCGGCCGGTCCCCGGCGCCGGCGCTCCTTCGTCAGGTGCGAGCATGGGCTGCCCTTCTTAATTGAAACCACAGATTGCACGGAGTGCATCGATGCCGATCGGATCCTCGTTTGCGCCGGGGACGTCACTCGCTAGCACTTTGGGTCCGATGTCCACGAACGCCGCCGCCACGTCCGTCGCTGTTTCTTCCGAGACGCGCCGTTATCTGCCATGGCTGGTCGCGGGAGCGCTGTTCATGGAGAACCTCGACGCGACGATCGTGAACACCGCCGTGCCGACGATCGCGGCAAATCTCCAGGTCGCGCCGCTGAGCCTCAAGGCCGTGCTCACGAGCTACACGCTCAGCCTCGCCGTGTTCATTCCGATCAGCGGCTGGCTCGCCGATCGCTTCGGCACGCGCCAGGTGTTTCACTGGGCGGTGACGTTGTTCATGGCCGGCTCCCTGCTTTGCGGCGTCGCGCCCAACATTCACTTCCTCGTCGGCGCGCGCATCCTCCAAGGCATCGGCGGCGCGATGATGACACCGGTCGGACGGCTCGCGCTCGTGCGCGCGTTTCCCCGTTCCGAAATGCTGCGCGCGATGAACTACGTTGTCATCCCCGCCTTGATGGGCCCGCTGCTCGGGCCGTTCACCGGCGGCTTGATCGTGCACTGGTTTTCCTGGCGCGTGATCTTTTTCGTCAACATTCCCCTCGCGCTCCTCGGATTCTGGATGATCCGGCGCTACATGCCGGATTTCCGCGAGGAAACCGCGCCGATGGACCGCACAGGGTTCGTGCTCTTCGGCGCCGGCATCGCGCTGCTCTCCTACGTGCTGGAAGTGTTCGGCGAGCACAGCATGGCGCCCGGACCGATCGCGTTTTTGCTGGCGCTGGCGCTGCTGCTGCTCGCCGCCTACGGCTGGCACGCGCAACGTGACGACGCGCCGCTGCTCGAATTGTCGCTGTTTCGCGTGCGGACGTTTCGCCTTTCCGTCGTCGGCGGTTTCGTCACGAGGCTGGGCGTGGGCGGCATGCCGTTTTTGTTGCCGCTACTCTACCAAATCGGACTCGGCTATCCGGCCTGGCAGGCGGGACTGTTGACCATGCCACAAGCGGTCGCCGCGATGGGTATGAAGATCATCAGCCGGCCGGTCCTGCGTCATCTCGGCCACCGCCATGTGCTGATCGCCAACACCGTCCTGCTCGGCGGCACGATCATGGTCTTCACGCAGATCGGCCCCGGCACGCCGTGGGCGGCGATCCTGTTGCTGAGTTTCACCCAAGGGTTCTTCTCGTCGCTGCAGTTCACGAGCATGAACTCGCTCGTTTACGCCGACATCTCGGATCGCGACGCGAGCAAGGCCGGCAGCATCGCGAGCACGGCGCAGCAGCTTTCGTTAAGCTTCGGCGTGGCGTTTGGCTCATTGCTGGCCGGACTGTTTCTCGGCCACGTGAATCAGACCGATCCGGGCCAGGCGATCCCCGCACTGCACAAAGCATTCTTCACGCTGGGCAGCGTCACGATCCTGTCCTCGATCACGTTCTGGGGCCTGCACGCCAACGATGGCAACAACGTCAGCAACCGTCGCACCCGCCGCCGTCCTGGCGCCGAGGTCAACATCGCCGGCGACGCCGCTGCCCCGGTCGGGAAGTGAGGGCGGAGGGAGTCCCGAGTTGAGGGTTGAGAGTTGAGAGATTGAGAGTTGAGGGCGATCGGACCGCGACGCGATCGACGCCAACTCGCCTCGGCAAACTCAGTCGTGTCCCACCTCATCGCCGAAGATCAAAGTCTGCCGATGCGGCGCCACGCGCACGAGAATGGCCGGCCGCGGCGCCGCGAGGGCCAGGAGCTCCCCGCGACCGGTCACGCCTCACTTGTGATCCCACGGCAGCTTCACGGCGAGGCGGCGGTATTTCCAGATGCGCACGGGCTCGAACATTTTTCCGGGATTCAGGATACCGTTCGGATCGAGCGCGTGCTTCACCGCCTTCATCGCCTTGATCTGCGCCGGGCTGTGCTGCACCCGCAGGAAGGGCGTTTTCGCCAGGCCAATACCGTGCTCGCCGGATATCGCGCCGCCCAGCGCGACCACCTTGCGCATCAGTTTTTCGACCGCCGCTTCCGCGCGTTTCGTCTCCGCGGGATCGTCGCGATGATACATGATGTTCACGTGCAGGTTGCCGTCGGCGAGATGACCGAAGGTCGGAATCGCGAGCCGCGAGCTGCGCTTCAACTGCGTAAGAAAACGCATGAACGTCCCGTAATTCTTCATCGGCACCACGATGTCTTCGTTCAGCTTCGCGTCGCCGAGCTCGAACATCGCCCCCGAACATTTCCGCCGCACCGCCCAGAGTTGCTCGGCCTCGGCGCGATCGCGGGCCGCGCGGTGCGCGCTCGTGTGCGCCTGCGCCCACGCCAGCGCCGCCACCTGCTGCTCGGCGACGTCCGCCACGCTGCCGGTGAATTCGAGCAGCACGACCGGCCGACCGGCCTGTCCGGGAAATACTTCCGTCTGCGTCGCCCGCTCCGCGCAGAGCACGCTGTCGCGATCGAGAAACTCGCAGATCGCCGGCTGCACCTTCGCCTGGAACAGCGCGAGCACCGCCTCGATCGCGTGCTGCTCGTCCGGATACGCCGTCAGCAGCGTCCAGCGCGCCGCCGGTTTCGGCACAAGTTTCAACACCGCGCCCGTCACCACGCCGAGCATGCCTTCGCTGCCGATCCACAGGTCGCGGAGGTTGAAGCCGGCGGAAAACTTCTTCGTCGCCGTCCCCCATTGCACGAACTCGCCCGTCGGCAGGAATCCGCTCAGCGCCACGACAAAGTCACGCGTCACCCCGTATTTGCCGCCGTGCATCCCGCCGGCGTTGCACGCGATGTTGCCGCCGATCGTGCAGTATTCCTTCGACGAGGGGTCGGGCGGATAAAACCAGCCATCCGCTTCCGCCGCGCGCTGGATATCGCCGACCTTCGCACCGCATTGCACCTGCGCCAGTCCGGCGACGGGATCGATCTTGATCCGATTCAGCGCCAGCATGTCGATCACCCAGCCGCCACGCACCGGCGCCGCCGAGCCCATCAACGTCGTCCCCCGCCCGCGCACCGTGACGGGCACGCCGTGGCGGTTCGCCAGTGTCAGCACGACGCCGATTTCGGCCTCGCGTCGCGGCGTGATCACCGCCTCGGGAAGGAAGGAAATCTTGCTGCTGTCGAACGACGCCGCGAAACGCGACGCCTCATCGGTGGCGACGATGCGGCCAAGCCGCCGGCGCAGCAAACGAGTGGCTGGAGCGAAGGACATGCTCGCAGGGTGCCGCGCGCCAGAATTCGACGCAAGAGTGCGGCGGTTGCCGTCGGTTTGCGTTCAGCAGAGGAGCTAAAGTTCAAACGATTTGAGCCGACAAAATAATTGCAGTCTCCGGTGCGCGTTCGGCGCGCAGCCCGCTCATGGTTCTCACTTCCCCACCGGCCCGTGGCTCGGCGCGAAGCAATCGCGTCCTCGTGATCGACGACAACCCGTCGATTCACGACGACGTGCGCAAAATCCTCTGCCCGCCGACCGTGCCGTCGTCCGCCAGCCTCGACGCTCTGGAGCAGGAGCTGTTCGGCGACAACCCGACCGGTCCGGACAATGCGCCCGCGCGGGCGCTGCCGACTTTCGTCGTCGATTCGGCGTTTCAAGGACGCGAGGGCCTCGCGCGCGTCGAACAGGCGCTCGCCGAGGGTCAACCGTATGGGATGGCCTTCGTCGACATGCGCATGCCCCCGGGCTGGGACGGCGTGGAGACCACGCTCGAGCTGTGGAAAGTCGCGCCCGACCTGCAGATCGTCATCTGCACCGCCTATTCCGATTACTCCTGGGAGGAGCTGCTGGCGAAGATCGACGGCTCCGACCGCCTCGTGATCCTGAAAAAGCCGTTCGACACGATCGAGGTGCTCCAGCTCGCGAACGCGATGACCGCGAAATGGAATCTCCTGCAGCAGGCCCGCGCTCATGCCGACGACCTCGAGGCGCGCGTGCGCGGTCGCACCGCTGCGCTCGAGCAGGCCAACGGATTGCTGCAGGACGAGATCGCGCGCCGCATGCTGGTCGAGCTCGACCTGAAGCGCGCGAAGGAAGCGGCCGAGGCGGCGGATCGCGCGAAGAGCGCGTTTCTCGCCAACATGAGCCACGAAATCCGCACGCCGATGAACGGCGTCCTTGGCATGGCGAATCTCCTGCTCGCGACGCCGCTGAACGCCGAGCAGCGGGACCTCACCGAGACGCTCTGCCAGAGCGGCGAAAGCCTGCTCACAATCATCAACGACATCCTCGATTTCTCCAAAATCGAAGCGGGCCGGCTCGAACTCGAGTCGATCGACTTCGACCTGGCTGACACGCTCGAGCGCGCGCTCGACCTGCACGCCGAGGCGGCCGCGCGCAAGGGACTCGAACTCGTCGCCCGTTTCGGGCCCGATGTGCCGCGGCACGTGCGCGGCGATCCCGTGCGCGTGCGCCAGGTGGTGCTCAATCTGGTGGGCAACGCCATCAAGTTCACCACCCAGGGCGAAGTCGTGCTCGAGACCTCGATCGACCAGAGCTGGCCGGACCGCACGCTGGTCCGGTTTGCCGTGCGCGATACGGGCATCGGCATCCCCGACTGGATCCAGGAAAAACTCTTCCAACCCTTCGTCCAGGCGGACAGCTCCACCACGCGGCGCTTCGGCGGCACGGGGCTGGGACTGGTGATCTGCAAACGCCTCGTAGAGTTGATGGACGGTCGCATTGGCGTCGAAAGCACGCCCGGCAAGGGCTCGACGTTCTGGTTCACCGCCGAACTGAAGCACGCCCGGCACCCGATCGATCCGGTGGTCCGCCTGCCCACGCTGCAGGGACATCGGGTGCTCATTGTGGATGATAACGCCACGAACCGCACCCTCCTTTCGCACCTCTGCGCCGGCTGGCAGCTCGAATCCGTGGCGGTCGATTCGGTCACGAGCGCCATCGAGGAACTGCAACGCGCGGCCGAGGCCGGCACGCCGTTCGAGCTGGTGATCACCGATCATCACATGCCCGGCCGCGACGGCCTGGATCTCGCCGCGACGATCATGACCGATCAGGGCCTGCCCCAACCCGCCCTCGTGCTGCTGACTTCACGGGGCGAACGGCTGCCCCAGCCCGTGCTCGACGAATACCGTTTCGCTGCGTGCGAGCTGAAACCGATTCACACGAAGTCGCTCCACGAGACGCTCGCCCGCGTGCTCGCGAGTCTCCCGCCTTCCGCCGCCACCCCGCCATCAGCCACGGACGAAGCCCCGGCCTCGACGCCGCATCCGGCGGAGATCCTGATCGCCGAAGACAATCCCGTTAACCAGAAGGTCACTCTTCTGCAGCTCCGCAATCTCGGCTACACCGCGGACGTGGTCGCGAATGGCGTCGAGGTCATCGCCGCCCTGCAGCGCAAGACCTACGCGCTGATCCTGATGGACGCGCAGATGCCGGAAATGGACGGCGCCGAGGCGACACGGCGCATCCGCTCCGCGCAAGCCGCCGGAGAGCCGGGCTTTCAATCGCCGATCACGATCGTGGCCATGACGGCGAACGCCATGTCAGGCGATCGCGAGGCGTGCCTCTCGGCTGGGATGGACGATTATCTCGCCAAGCCGGTGAAGCCCGCGGACCTCCGGGCGATGCTGAGCCGTTATCTCCCCAATCGCACCTGCGCCCCCGTCGCATGACCTCCACTGAACCGACTTCGGCCCGCCTCAATCGCCAGGACGGGCAAAGCCTCGATCACGATCTTGCGGTCGCGTTCCTGGAAAACATTCCCGACGTGATCTATTTCAAGGATCGCGAGTCGCGCTTCATCGCGGTCAGTCGTTCGCTGGAGATTCTTCACGACCGACAGCGCGGCGAGATCCTGGGCAAAACCGACTTCGATCTGTTTTCCGAAGCGCACGCCCGGGCCGCGTTTGCCGACGAACAGGAGATCATCCGCACCGGTCAACCGATCATCGGCAAGGTCGAGCGCGAAACCTGGCCCGACGGGCGGATCACCTGGGTCCTCACCACGAAGCTTCCGCTCTGCAACGCCGAGGGCGAGGTCGTCGGCACTTTCGGTATCAGCAAGGATGTGACGCAGTCGAAGGAAACGGAGCTGACGCTCGAGCAGACGCAGCGCCAGCTGATCGACGCATCGCGCACGGCGGGCATGGCCGAGGTCGCCACCGGCGTGCTGCACAACGTCGGCAACGTGCTCAACAGCCTGAACGTCTCCGCGACCGTCATCGCCAGCGGCCTCCGCAATTCCAAAACCGAAAACCTCACGCGCGTCGCCGAGCTGTTTCGCCGGCACGCCGCCGACCTCGGCGACTATCTCACCCGCGACCCGAAGGGCCGGCGGCTGCCTGAGTTCATCGAGTCGCTCGCCCAGCACGCCGCCGCCGAACGCACCCGGCTGTTGAAGGAAATCGAATCGCTCAAGAAAAACGTCGACCACATCAAGGAGATCGTCGCGATGCAGCAGGCCTACGCGACCATGGTCGGCGTCACCGAGCCGCTCGATCCCGCCGAATTGATGGAGGATTCGCTGCGCATGAACGCCGGCGCCCTCATGCGCCACTCGGTCGCGGTGGTGCGCGAGTTCCAGCCCGTTCCGCCGGTGCTCGCCGAAAAGGCCAAGGTGCTGCAGATCCTCGTGAACCTGATCCGCAACGCGAAGTATGCGGCCGACGAAAGCGGCCGTCCCGACAAACGCGTGACGTTGCGTATCCAAACCGGCGAGACAGGACGCGTGCAACTGATCGTCGCGGACAACGGCGTCGGCATCGCCCCGGAGAACCTGACGCGGATTTTCGCCCACGGCTTCACCACCCGCGCGGGCGGTCACGGCTTCGGTCTGCATTCGAGCGCCATCGCGGCGCGCGAGATGAAGGGCACGTTATCCGTCACCAGCGGGGGCCCGGGCCAGGGCGCCACGTTCATGCTGGAACTGCCGTCGGCCTAGGCAGTTTTGCCGCCCCGAGCGCGACGCCACGCGGCTGTCTGCGTTTTTCCGTGGCGCGGGGGCACGCGTCGGCTATGAAGGCCGGTTTCGCCATGCAACGCGTGCTCACGCCGGCGCGAACCTTCGTCCAACATCCCGAGCTGCTCGTCATCCTCGGGTGCAACGTGCTGCTCGGCCTCGCCTATTCCTTCGCGGTGCCGTTTTTCTCGCTCTTCGGCACCATCGAGGCGGGCATGAGCCCGGCACAGTTCGGCGTCTTCATGACCGTGACGGCGCTGGCGGCGATCGTGGTCAGCACGGCGATCGCGCGCTGGTCCGACACGCACTGGTCGCGGCGCACGGTGCTCATCGTCGGCTGCGTGGGCGGCGCACTCGGCTATCTCGGCTACGGCTACGTCCGCAGCTTCACCGGACTGATGCTCGTGGGCTGTTTCGTCGTCAGCATCTCCTCGATCACGTTTTCGCAGCTGTTCGCGCATGCGCGGGAGCAACTCGACCGCTCGGGCCTTCCCGCAGCCGATGCGCCGCTTTACGTGAACGTATTCCGCCTGTTTTTCGCGCTGGCGTGGACGGTCGGTCCGGCGGCGGCCTCCTGGGTGCTCGTGCTGTTTTCCTACCGCGGGCTGTTCCTGACCACCGCGTCGTTGTTTGTCGTGCTGCTGGCGATCGTGTTGCGGTTCATCCCGCATCTCCCTCCGCCGCAGGCGCGACGGACCGGCCCGCGGCCGTCGCTGTTTCGCACGTTGCAGCGCCGCGACCTGCAGGCGTTTGCGGTCGGCTTCGTGCTGATCAACAGCGCCTCGACCATGGCGGCGATGAGCCTGCCCCTGTTGATCATCCAGACACTGCACGGCACCGAGCAGCAGATCGGCATCGCCTTCAGCCTCGCGCCGATCTTCGAGATTCCGCTGATGTTCTATTTCGGCCTGCTCGCCTCTCGCGGCGACCAGGCCAGAATCATCCGCCTCGGCGCCGCGATCGCGCTCGCCTACTACGGACTGCTCGCGGCGGTCCGCGCGCCGTGGAACGTGTATCCGCTGCAGTTGCTCGCCGCCGCCGTCACCGCGGTGAACTCCGGCGTCGCAATCACATTTTTTCAAAACTATCTGCCCGGTCAGCATGGCTCGGCCACGAATCTCTACATGACGGTGAACCGGATCGGTGCGACCGCCGGCTACCTGCTTTTCGGCCTGCTGGCGTCGACCGTCGGCTACCGCGGCGTATTCGTCGTCTGCAGCGGGCTCGCGCTGGTCACGGCGCTCCTGTTCAGCGCCCGGCGGAGCTCCACCGGCGGAGCCCTCGCCGCCGAACCGAAAGCCGCCTGAAGCGGCGCGTGGCCGCGGAGCGCGACGCTCAAGCGGCTGGCCCGGCGGCGAGTTCGCGACAGGCCTTCAGGTCGAGCTTGCCGGAGCCGAGCATCGGGATTTCCGGGATCCGTTTCACAATCTTCGGCACCCACAGATTCGGCAGGCCGGCGTCGAGCAGCCGCACGCGCAGCTCGTCGTTCGCGATCGGCTCCGTCGTCAACAACACCAAGGCCTCTCCCTTGATCGGATCCGGCACGCTCGTGACGGCGACCTTCGGCCGCTCGCTTTCGTCGAGGCGGAAGACCTCGGCGATCTTCTGTTCGATGGTGACATGCGGCACCATCTCGCCGCCGATCTTCGAGAACCGCGAGAGCCGGCCCTCGATGAAAAGAAAACCCTCCTCGTCGAAGCGTCCGAGATCGCCGGTCACGAACCAGCCGTCGCGAAACGCCGAGCGGGTTTTCTGCTCGTCGTTCAGGTAGCCGGAAAACACGTTGGCGCCGCGAAACAACACGACACCGGTTTGCGTGACCTCCAGCTCGCGGCCCGTATCGGGATCGACGATACGCGCGGTCATGCCCGGGAAAAGGCGTCCGATCGAGCCGGTGCGTTTCCCGCTTTGATATTCGGCCGTGTCGGTCGTGACCGGCGGGTCGGGCTGGTTCACGTTTGTCACCGGCGTGGTCTCCGTCAGTCCGTAACCCTGCAGGATCTCGATGTGAAACGTCTCGAGAAACGCTCGATAAAGATCGTCCGGCAGCTTTTCCGCGCCGGTCACCACGATGTCCAGCGAACGCAGCTCGGCCGGTTGGGCCTTCTTCAAGATCGGCCGGATGAAAGTCGGCGCGCCGACCAGCACCGTCACCTCCTCCTCGCGGATGGCGTCGATGATTTTGCGCGTGTCGAGCGGACTCGGCACGGTCACCACGTGGCAGCCGCGCAGCATCGGAAACCAGAGCGTGACGGTGAAGCCGAAGCTGTGAAACAGCGGCAGGCAGCCCATGATCGACGCACTCCGGGGCAGGATCGACAGCGAGGAAATCTGCGCGCAGTTGGCGAGGATGTTGCGATGCGTGAGGATCACGCCCTTGGGTTCGCCGGCGCTGCCGCTCGTGAAAAGCAGTCCCGCCTCGTTGCGATCGCCCACCTTGGGCAGCCGGAGCAGCGAGGCGACCCATTGGTTCGGCAGGAACCACGCTGCGAGCAGCCACGGCAGGATCTTCTTCTTGCCGCACGCCTTCAGTTCGGTCGGCAGGTCGAGCGTGCGCTCCGGCCAGGGGAAGCCGGGCACCTTGGCGCGCATCGCATCGGCGGAAATCACCGTCTTCACCTCCGCCATGCGGATGCAGGCGGCGGAGGACGCGCTCCCGAGCGTGAAATTTAAATTCACCGGCACCTTGCCCGCGCAGATCACCGCGAGATTCGCGACGAACGCCCCCGCACCGGGCGGCAACACGATGCCCACCCGCCGCTCGGGAATGGTGTCACGGATCCGGCACGCCAGCGCCGCCGCCGCCGCGAAGATCCGCCCCGCACTGAGCGGCCGGCGCTCCGCCGTGCGATCGATCACGAGCACGCGCCGCGGATTCTTGGCCAGCGCGCGCACGCACTCGCGGGCCAGATGACGCTTCAAAATGGGTCGCTCTTCGAAGGCGATCGCGCCGAGGTCCAGCATCGCCTTCCGCGCGACGGCGACACTCGCCTTTTCCGCCGGGATCGGTTCACCGAACGCAATGAACACCGCCGTCGGCATCAACCGCGGCGATTTCCACAGATACTTGTTGCCCGCGAAGGAAAACACCGAACCCCACAAGCCGTCGATCGCCACCGGAATCACCGGCACGCCCGCATTCCGCGCGATCACCGCAAAGCCGCGCTTGAGCTCCATCAGCTGACCGGTGCGCGAGATGTGCCCCTCGGGAAACACGCACACCAGTTCGCCCGCCTGCAGCGCGCGAATCGCGCCCTTCATCCCTTCCGCCGGCCGCCGCGAGGAAATCAGCAACGCCCCGCTCCAGCGCAGACAGAGATCGAAAAAGGCGTTCGCGCGCAGGCCTTGAAATCCGACAAACCGGATCGGTCGCGGACATGCCAGCTGCAGCACGATCACGTCGACGTAGGACAGGTGGTTCGCGATCAGCAGCGCGCCCCCGCTCGCCGGAACGTGTTGCCCGCCCCGCGAGCGCACGCGATAGAGGAGGCGCGCGCCGAGTTCGGCCAGCAGTTCGATGGGATAAGGAAGGTAGGACCTTCGGCGCAGTAACAGGGTAGGCATGCTCGCGGACGTCGATGCGAGCCACCCGGCTCGCGTTTTCAAAACATTTCTCCTCCGGAAAACGCCCGGGCAATAAACGCGGCGACTCGAACAACCGAAGCCAACCCGCGCGGCGGTCCGATCCGCACCGGTTTCCCACCCGTCAACCGCACGACCGGCCGCGCGTTACGGATAAGGTTTTCCGTCCAGCAACAGGTGTTTGATGTAAAGTTGCTGGGTCGGGCTGACCGACGCCTCGACCTCGAGGGTCGTGAAAGCCGGCGTCCCCTTGCCTTCCGGCACGTAAAAATGCTCGATGCCGAAATTCACTCCGCGGCCGCCTTTCTGCGCGCGGACCGCGATCTGCCGATCCTGGAGTGCCGGTCGTTCGCGGGACGCCGACACCGCTTCGTAATACCGGCCGTGCGGCTCGAGCAGAACCCAGACGTCGGCCCCGATCGCCGTCTCCGCGGGCAACGCTACGTCCGCAATCTCGTAGCCGAGCAAGATGTAGTCGCCGCGCAACAAATCCCGTGGGTCGACCGGATTCGTTTTCAGCAACACGGTCGGTGCGGAGCGCCGCACCGTCTCGTGATAGCCGGCCCAGCCGAGGAGGAAAACCACCTGGAGAGCGACGAGACTCCAAAACCACCAAACCGCGCGCACGTTCATTTGGCCTCCCGCGCCCGCGCGACGAGCGCGCGGCGTTTGCGTTCGAGATACACCCCCAGGCCGAGAACAATCAGGCCCGTGATGACGAAAAACAACCCGCCCTCGAGCATCGAGGCGAACAGGTCGACATAGCGGGCGAAAACATTCAGGGCGACGAACGCCACGCCAAGGTTGATCCAACTTTCGCGGCCGCTCGCGAGTCCGGCCCGCACCATGCCGACGTTGAGGAAAAACAACGCGACGCTCGCCGCCGCCCCCCACCACCACCGCGCCGCAGGATCGTTGACCGCAAACAAAAATCCGCACGCCGGAACCAGCCCGAGCGCCAGCCACCCGCCGATTCGCGCGACGTCCGGGCGATTCCAGCGCCATGCCCAAACGGCGATCGCCCCGAGAACCACGAGCAATACGACGAAGGGCATCGGCCGTGGCGCGACGGCGCTGGCGTTCCACCACAGGTTTCGACTCCAGCTGAAGCTGAGGAAAAACAAGGCCGCGTTCGCCACCAGCAGCCCGAGCAATTCGTGCAGCGAAGCGAAGAGCGCATAAGCGCTTCGACGCAGCGCCAGCCCGCTCAACGCCAGTGTCGCGCCGAGGAAAAAGAAGGCGACGCCGTGCAACCGCTCCGCGCCGTGACCCGACGCTTCCGTGCGCAGGCAGAACCAGGAATCGTTGGCTGCGGCTTCCATGCCCAACCAGATCAGCAGGCCCACGAGGCTGACCAACTGGGCGCTTTTCACGCGGACGATCCACGGCAGGCCGGCGATGCCAAGCCACCAGATCATCACGCCGGTCGCGGGCCGGCTGTTGAGATGATAGATCTGGCTGACGAGCGCGATGCCGAGCAGGAACATCACACAGCCGATCATGAAGAAAACTTCGCCGGTCCGCGGAAAACTCGCGGGGGCGATGCGCAGCCGCCAACCGGTCAGGTGCGTGCCGACCAGCAGCGCGATCAAACCCGCGATCTTCCAGCCATCGGCGATCGCCTGCCAGTGCGACGCGATCACAAGCGCGAGGCCCGCCGCCACCATGATGCCGCCGAACGTCGCCAGAATCGCCACGAACCGTCCGCCGCCGCCGATTTCCGCCGGGTGACGGGCGAGCAAACGCTTACGCTGCTCCTCGGTGATGAGGCCTTCGCGCACCCACACGGGCGACAGCTCCGCCAGCTTCTGTTCGAAGCTCTTCATGTTGAAGAGGCTTTATGCCAGCTTCGCAGGTCGGCCGCAAGGGCGCCGAAACCTCCGGGAAAATCCGCCTCGAGCCGCCGCAGATCCTTGCCCTGACGGCGCACCTCCGCGATCGCACGTTCGGTTTCGAACGGCAGGCTCGGCCGATCCGTGCCGTAAACGCGCTCTTTCAACTCGCGCCGGGTGTAGGGCGGTCGCCCCTGCTCCTGTCCAGCCAGCCACGCCGCCTCGCCGACCGAGTCGTCGCGACCGCACAAATACCATGCTTCAATCGCGGGCACGGCCACGCCGACGCAACGCAGCACGCGCTCGCGTCCACGCGCCGCCGGCAGGCGTTTGGCGGTGCGCCGGAAAACCGCGCGCAACTGGCAGAGCCGGCATAACGGATGGAAATAGTTCGGCGCCTCGTGCGCTTCCGTATGCACCACGGAATCGTCGGCATCGACCACCACCACGAGGCCGTGCGCGTCCGTATTGAAATGCAGGTGACGGACCACCGCCGGCAGCACCTGCAGGACATTCGGCCACCCGCGCGCCCGCAATCCGGCCTGGACCCGGTGGATCGGCACGCCCAGCAACGCTTCCGTCCACACCCGGATTGCCGCCTCATCCGCCGGCGACTCGCTCAGAATCGCGACGTTCATCGGCTCCCTTGAAACTCATGGCCGCGACATCGCGCCGCGTTCGTTTGCGAAAGGATGAGCCGGGTTGCGTGCATTCCAGGTCTAGTCCGCTTCCGGCACGCCGCCGAGAATGCCGCTGAACCACAGATCGCCCAGCGAACCCTCGACCAGGACTTCGCGGAAATTCGGAAGATCGGTCAGCGCCATGAAGTGCGCTTCGCGGCCGTGCTTTTGCGTGAGCACGATCTCTTCCGGATGATCGCGAAACAGATCCAGCAGATAGGGCGAATGCGTGGTGGCCAGCACCTGCACGGGTGGGCGTTTCAAGCCACTCGCCTCGGGATAGCTCAGCCGGTAAAACGCATCGCGAATCTCGCGCAGCATGCGCGGATGCACGCCGCGATCGATCTCCTCGATGCACAACACGCTCGGCGGCGTGGGCGTCACCGACAACGCGAGGATTCCGAGCGTGTGCAGCGTGCCCTGGGAAATGTTCTCCACGTCAACAACGCCCACTTCGCCCACGAGCGTGAACGCCAGCGCGATACGATTGCCGGGGCGTTCCCGCAGCGCCATCGCCGAATACTCCGGAAACAACCGCAACGCTTCGCGCACGAAAGCGGCGTAAGCCTCGGGGTGGCGCCGTTTCCAGGTGGCGAGCAGCGCCGGAAGATTCGCCGCGTCCGCCGAAAGCTCGTCCGCCTCTTCCCCGGGGGCGGGGCGCGACATCGCCTCGTGGTCGAAAACGTAGCTTCGGATCCGGGCGATCTCCGCCTTCAGTGCCGGCCAGTCGGGAGCGTCGGGTGGCCGGATGTTCAAGGCATTGCAGCGCGTCGCATCGACGCAGCCGAGCCGCACCTCGACGGCCGCGTGAGGCGGAGTGAACTGAAACTGAATATCCGGGCCCCCGCCGGACTCAGGCACCGGGCCGATCGGCCGCGGCGCGAGGTTCGCCAGCCCACGCAGGTGCAACAGGGCTTCGATGAGGCTCGTCTTGCCGCTGCCGTTCGGCCCGAGGACAAGATTGAACGGAGCCAGCCGCACGCGGGCGTCGCGAAGAGCTTTGAAATTTCGGAAGCGGACCGACGCAATCACGAGCACACCATGTTCGCGCGCGGCGTGAAGGCAATCGCGCTCCGCCGGCGCACGGGCGATCCCAGAGCGCTAAAAAACGAAAAGCCGCGCCTGGGAGGCGCGGCTTTGAAGTGAGTTCTGGCAGCCAACGGCGGGGCCGCTCAGGGAATCTTGAGGAGTTCCGGCTCGGTCCACTCCTTGCGCGGACCTTCCTGCTGGAGAATCGCGGCCACCTGCTCCGGCGTGATCGCCGAGGCTGTGTTGCCCCAAGCCTGACGAATGTAGCTCAGCACCGCGGCGATCCGATCCTCGTTCCAGTTGTAACCGCCGCCAGGAACCTTGCCGAACGCCGGCATGGCCGCGGCGCCGTATTGCTTGCCCTCGACCGTGATCGGGCCCTTCAGGCCGTGCACCACGATGCGGATGACGCGATCCGTCGAACCGGTGACCCACTCGGAAGCCGCCAGCGGCGGATAAACACCTTCGACGCCCAGGCCGGTGGCCTGATGGCAGGTCGCGCAGACCTGCTCATAGCTGCGTTTGCCAAGCACGATCGGATCGATCTTGGGTGCCGCCGCCGTCGCGCCGGCCGGCGACGCCGTCTCGTTGAAAACGTCGGCGTGGAAGTGGCCCGAGTAGTGATGCAGGTAGGTCGCTCCGTAGAAGATCAGACCGCTGAAGATGAACAGCAGCGCCAGCGGCAGCATCCGATAATGACCGCCATCGTCGCCCTTCGGGGCGAGCTGATGCTCGTGCGCCGACAGCAGCGTCTCGTCGGACGCGCCGGGCTGTTCGAGGCGAGGATCGTTTTGGTCGCTCATTTGGCCTCCCCCTCGTTCTCCGCCGTCGGCTCGACCGGACGGGCTTCCGGGTATTCAAATGTGTGATTCAAACTCAGGAGATAGGTCACCAGGGCGCGTGCGCGCATCGTGGGCACCACTTCCGTCCCGGGCGCCGGCGCCAGATTGCCGCGCAAGGCGAGCGCGTAATCGGACGGCTGGCGGTCCGCGATCGAGCGTTGCTCGAAAAGGAACTTGTAGGCCGGCATCGCACCGCTGCCCGCGTAGAGCAGCTTGTAGAGATCCTCCGCGTCGTAGGGCGTCTTGCGGCCGCCGACGTTGGCGAGGTCCGGTCCGAGGCGGCTGTCGCCGAGTTGCACGTGCGTCTCGTAGATGTAGTCGCGCGCGACCGTCTGTCGATCGCCCCAACCGCGCTCCTTGTCGGAGCCGAAGCCCGGACGACGCACCTGCTGCGTGTGGCAGGCCGCGCAACCAAGGTCGTCGTAAACCATCTGGCCCTGGGCCGCGATGCCGGAGAGGCGCAAGGGATAGGCCTTGCCTTCGGTCTCGTCCACATAGGGGACGAGCGAGCCCATCTGGAGATGGGGCCACAGCACCACACCCGCCCACGACAGGGCGGCGGCGCAGAAAAGGCCAATGAAGAAAAGGAAACCGTTTCTCATGAGACAGACGCCTCCATTGTCGGGGGCTGGCGGAGCAGTTCGGCCGCAGTGACGGCCGGCTTCTTCACCAGGAGACGAGCGAAGTGGAACAGGAACACGAGATTACCGGCCAACAGGACCGCCTGGCCGGCCGCCGCGACGAGGATCCAGGGGCGCGTGCGGGCGGCGATGTCGGCGAACGACAAGCCCGCCTCGAGCAAGCCCCGACCTTGGATCACGCCGGCGACGGCGAGGCCAAGGACCAAACCGCCCGTGCCCAACAACGCGGCCGCGTAATGCGCGCGCACCAGCGGAGCGGACGGCCACGGCTGATTCGCGATGCGCGGAACCAGGAAATAGATCACGCCGAACGCGATCAGCGAAAACGCCCCGTAGAGCGCGAGCGCGGTCTGCGCCTGCGTCACCCACGTGAATTGCGTCGTCACCGCGATCGCCCGCAGCGACACCACCGCGTCAACCAGTCCACCGAGGAGATAGGCGGCGACGCCATACGCCACGAGACTCAGGGCGGTGCTGCCGCGGCCCGTGAACGCACCGCGAAGATTGATCGCGACGATGAGATAATGGAACACGAGGACCTGGCAGGAAACGATGCCGATCGTCGCCACCCAGGCCGGAACCGGACCGCCCACCAGGTGGCGCCCGCCGATCCAGCCGCCAACCAGGATCAACGTCCAAAAACCATAGGCCGCGAAATCGTAGCCGGGAAGCACGCGCCCGGTCAGCTTCGGCACCAGATAATAGGCGGCGGCGAGTGCGAGCGACGCGAGCCAGAGATTCCACAGGCTCTGCGCATACCACACCGCACCGATCGCCTGAACCACCCCGCGAACCGGGAAGTGCACGAGCACGATCTGCGCGGCGGCGAAGAACCAGGGAAACAGGAAGAGTGCAGCCACCGCATACCACTGCGCGGCGAACGTCTGCGCCCGGCCGCGACCGGTCCACGCGAGAATGCCCGGAATCGCCATCGCGGCATAGGCGACCAGCAGCAGCAACTGGACATACTCCGGCACGCGAAGGAACGGCGTGGAGCTGCCGTCACCGCGGGCGATGCCGATCAGGCCGAGCAGCACGCCGAGATTCCAGAACAGCGCGCCGACGGTCAGCCAGTTCAACGAACGCAGCGCCGCGCCGCCGAGGCGGCCCAGCAGCCAGACAGCGATCGCCACGCCGGCGTTGCCGGCCCAGCCGTAAACGAACGCGGTTTCCTGCAAGCCGCGGAGGCGGCCGTAGGTGAGCCAGGCGCAATCGGCGAGGAAGGCCGGATTAAGCGTCTGCGCGAAGTGCAGCAGCGCGAGCGCGCCGCTGACCACGAGCCAGACGAGCGCGAACGCAAGGAGCAGCGAAATCGGTCCGCGGGCGGACGAGTCAATCTCGCTGACTTCGGTGGAGGCAGAGGTCATCGCGGACATCGTTTACTGCTTCTTGGCGTAATGCTGCAGGGTGATTTCCTGCGCCTGGTTGAGCGGCAGCCGGACGACGCCGGCCTTCTGGTCAACCCAGCCGTAGGTCGACGCAGCCTCCGCCTCCTTGGCGTGAAGCTCGGCGAGGTTCTTGATGCGTTCTTCCGCCGTGCGCAGCCCGTCGCCGGTGTAGGCGCCCGTGCGACGCGGAACGTAAATGTAGTAGGCGACCGCCGCGAAGAGTGCGAAGAGCACGAAGATCGCGAAGATGGCCACGAGCGGAGCTCGTCTCGGAGAAAGGTCACTCATGGTGCGTGAGGCTCTCGCCAATCCGCGGATCGCGGATCGGGATGAGTTTGGTAGTCGGGAAGCTCTTCAGATAGGCCCAGACACAGATGCCGCCCACGCCGACGATCGACGTGATCACCCACACGAGGTTGAGCGAGGTGAACGGCAGCGGATCGCCGTGCTCGTTCTTCAGGGCCGGCAGGATGTTGTAGCAAATGTCGACGAGGATGATGGCGAGATTCCAGAAGGCGATGCGCCGGATGATGTGCTGCGTCACCTTGAAGCGGTAGGACAGCAATGCGAAGAACGGCACGAAGAAGTGACCGAAGAGGATCACGAGGCCGACATACCACCACTGGTTCGTGGAACCGTCCTGATTCAGCTCGCGCAGGTTATACCAGAAGGTCTCCTCGGGAACGTTGGCGTTCCAGATCAGAAAGTATTGGGAGAACGTGACGTAGGCCCAGAAGATCGTGAACGCGAGCATCAGCTGGCCGATGCTGTGGAGGTGGTTCGTGTTGAGCACCCCCTTGTAGTCGCCGCGGCGATACAGCCAGACCATGATGACGACGCCGACGCACAGGGCGCCGCGCACGCAGTTCGCGAAGAACCACACGCCATACATCGTCGAGAACCAGTGATATTCGAGCGACTTGATCCAGTAGATCGCCGCCGCGGTGAGCGAGAGCGCCGCGATCGGGAGGCCGAAGGCCGCCGTCTTGCGGTTCATGAAGGTCCACTTCACGTCGCCGTCGGCATCTTGGGAGAACGACGCCTTGCGGAGCCGGGCCGACAGCCACATCCACATTCCGTAGAACGCGAACGTGCCGATCACGAAAGCATTCAGGTTGAGGAAGCCGGATTTCTTCAGATAAAGCGGATCGTGTCCGACGGTGTGGCCGCCGTGCATTTCATGCGCCGGGTCCATCCACGGCCAGATCAGATCCCGCTGGAAAAAGAGCGTCACCAGCACGAGCGGCACGAACAGGACGGCGAGCCACTTGAAGGCGTTGAGCCAGTGTTCGTATTGGCGGCGGATCACGACCGACCAGGAGGCGTCGAAGATGTGGTGGATCAGCACCAGCAGGAGCGCGCCGATGGTGATGGCGGTCCAGTAGCTGACGCCGACGAGATAGGACAGCGCGACGCCGGCCTTGTCGGGCGAGATGAGCGCGCCGACCAGCGTCAGGGCCAGCCCCACGGCGCCGATCATCAGGGCCTTGCCGGCGGGAGTCGCCGAAGACGAGGCCGCCGGGACGGCTGCGGAAGCGGAAGCAGCGTGGGTGCTCATTGGATACCGAGAGAGGTTTTGGCCGCCGCGTCGGTGACATCCGCCGCCGTGCCCATTTGCGCGCGCTGCAGAGCCCGCACGTAGAGGATCACCGCCCACCGGTCTTCCGGCGCGAGCTTGTCGGCATAAGACAGCATGTTGCCCTTGCCGTGAGTGATCGTGTTGAAGATTTCACCTTCCGCCATGTCCCGCAGGCGCGGATCGTGGTAGGTCGGGGTCGCGCCCATGCCGTAGAGCTTGGTGACGCCGTGGCCATCGCCGAGCGCGCCGTGGCAGGGGGCACAATAGATCTGATAGCGGTCGTGGCCGCGAGCCATCAGCTTCTCGTCGACTTCGATGCCGGCGGGAAAGCCGCGGACCCATTCGCCATTGCCGGTGCGGCCGGCGTAGAGCTCATCGTCGTTCCGGAGCGCGTCGCGCGAGACGGCGTGCGTCGGGATCGGGCGATCGACGCGGCCGTCGGCGAAGAACGCACTCTCGTGCTGCGGCTTGTATTTCGGTTGATACTTCATCCCGGGAAACGCCCATTCGGGGAAAACGTCCGCGGGCGGGCGGGTGAAGTTCGTGCCGCGAAACCCGAGGATCGAGAACGCGAGCACGACGACGAAAGCGGTGACAAGGTAGACGTTGCGCATGGCTCAGGCCTCCAGCTCCGACACGTCCTTGCCGCCGACTTTCTCGAGCAGCGCCTTGGTGTTGGCGAGATTGAAGCGCGGGTCACGCGCCTCGATCACGATGAGGAATTGATCGTCCAAGCCGCGCTTGATCTTCGGCGACTTCAGCACCGGATGGTAGTGCATGGGCAGGCCGTTCACGACGAACATGCCGATGATGGTGGCGAAGGCGGTGAAGAGAATCGTGAGCTCATAGCTCACGGGAAACGCGAACATCGGGGAGAAGTAGGGCTTGCCGCCGACGATCAGCGGATAGTCGTATTGACCGGTCCACCAGATCATCGTCATGCCGGTGCAGAAACCGGTGATGCCGCCGGCGAGCGAGATGCGCGGCACGATGGAGCGCTTCACGCCCATGGCTTTGTCCATGCCGTGGATCGGACACGGAGTGATCACGTCCCAGTTCTTGTAGCCGGCGTCACGCACCTGCTCGGCCGCGTGGTAAACCGCGGCAGCGGAGTCGAAGGTGGCGATCAAGCCGTAGGATGGTGCGGGCATGGTCGGGTCGTGCGTTAGATTTTCTCGAGCTTGATCGGATCGCCGAGACCCGTCGTGTGCGCGTGGTCGTCGGGGCCGTGGCCATGGACGTCCGCCTGCGGCGTGACCGCCTTGAGCTCGGCCATCGGCATGATCGGCAGGAAGCGGATGAAGAGGAGGAACAGGACCGAGAAGACGCCGAAGGTGCCGAAGAACGTGAAGATCTCGACGATCGACGGGCTGTAGTAGCCCCAGCTCGACGGCAGGAAGTCGCGGGCCAGCGAGGTCACGATGATGACGAAGCGCTCGAACCACATGCCGACGTTGACGAAGATCGACAGCACCCAGACCAGGGCGGTGTTGTTGCGGATCGCCTTGAACCAGAAGAACTGCGGCGTGATCACGTTGCACGAGATCATGATCCAGTAGGCCCAGGCGTAGTGGCCGAAGGCGCGATTGATGAACGCGAAGCCTTCATACGGGTTCGCGCCATACCACGCGATGAAGAACTCCATGCCGTAGGCGTAGCCCACGATGGTGCCCGTCGCGAGGGTGATCTTGCACATGCAGTCGATGTGATACTGCGTGATCAAATCCTCCAATCGGTAGATCGCGCGCAGCGGCAACATCAGCGTCAACACCATGCCGAAGCCGGAGAAGATCGCGCCGGCGACGAAGTAAGGCGGGAAGATCGTCGTGTGCCAGCCCGGGAGCAGCGAAACCGCGAAGTCGAACGACACGATCGTGTGCACGGACAACACGAGTGGCGTGCTCACGCCGGCGAGGATCAAATACGCCATTTCGTAATTGCTCCAGTGGCGGTTCGAACCGCGCCAGCCCATCGCGAAGAGGCCGTAAAGGAAGGAACGCAGGCGATTGCCCGCGGCCTCGAAACGATCGCGCAGGATCGCGAGGTCAGGGATCAGACCGACATACCAGAAGAGCACGGACACCGTGCCGTAGGTCGAAACCGCGAACACGTCCCACTCGAGCGGCGAGCGGAAGTTCTGCCAGATCCAGTTGGAATTCGGAATCGGGAACAGATACCACGCATACCAGACGCGACCGACGTGGAAGACCGGGAAGATCGCGGCGCAAACGACCGCGAAAATCGTCATCGCCTCGGCGGCACGATTGATCGACGTGCGCCACTTCTGGCGCAGCAGGCACAAGATCGCGGAGATCAGGGTGCCGGCGTGGCCGATACCGATCCAGAAGACGAAGTTGACGATATCCCACGCCCAATTGACCGGATTCGCGTGGCCCCACACGCCGACGCCGGTGGCGACGAGGTAGGTGATGCCTGCGACGGTGAAGGACGCGACGAAGCACGCGAGGATGAAGCAAACCCACCACCAGGCGGGCGTCTTGCCCTCGATGATGCCGCAGATCTTGTCGGTGATCCACGAGAAGCTCCGGTTGTGCTCGACGAGCACCGCCCGCGGCAGATGCGCGGGCTTGACCTCGTTGAGAATCGCCGGCGCGGCGACGGCATGGTCGGCGTGGGCCATTAGCTAAGTCCTCCCAAACGTTTCAACGCGTTCATGGCGCTGTGACTGTCGTGGTCATGCTTGTGCTCGCCTTGCGTGGGAGCGTGGTCTTCGCCGTGGCCTTCGCCATGACCGGCAGGTTCGTTCTTGCGCTGATATTCGACCCGGCTGAGCGGCAGCTCGGTGTAGTCCGGCATCCGCGGATTCGGATTGCGGAGCTTGCCGAGATACGAGGTGCGCGGACGGGTGTTGAGATAACCCAGCACGTCGTAGCTCTGGCCGAGCGCCTTGTTCTGCGAGACAGCGCTGTTCGGATCGAGAATGTTGCCGAACACGATGGCGTCGACGGGGCAAACCTGCTGGCAGGCCGTCTTGATCGTGCCATCGGGAACGACGACATCCTCGGGCCGGCCGGCTTGCGCGGTCTTCACCTTGTGCTGGATCTTGCCGTTCTGGATACGCTGCACGCAATAGGTGCACTTCTCCATCACGCCGCGCATGCGGACGGTGACTTCCGGGTTCTTCACCATCTTCAGCAGCTCGGGCATGCCCTGCGGGCCCACCGGGCCGAGGTAGAGGCTGTCGAGCTGGCGCTGATTCCAGTCGAAGAAATTAAAGCGCCGCACCTTATACGGGCAGTTATTCGCGCAATAACGGGTGCCGATGCAGCGATTGTAGGCCATCACGTTCAGGCCTTCGTCGTCGTGCACCGTGGCATTGACCGGACACACGGTTTCGCACGGAGCCATCTCGCAGTGCACGCACGCCATCGGCTGCAGCGAAACCTGCGGATCTTCCGGGATCTCCTTGTTGCCCTCGCCACCGAACGCCGCCGCATCGAGCCGGCCGTCGGAATAATAACGGTCGAGCCGGATCCAGTGCATTTCGCGACCCCGCATGACCTGGTCCTTGCCGACGATCGGAATGTTGTTTTCCGCCTGGCAGGCGATCACGCACGCGTTGCAGCCGATGCACGTGTTGAGGTCGATGGTCATGCCCCACTGGTGGTGACCGTCGAACTTTGGCGTCTGGTAAAGAGAGTTACCGCGCGGGATCAAGGTCGCCCGCTCGGCGGGAGACATCGCCTCGCCCTTCTCGCCGAGAATGGAGGGGCTGTGCGTCTCCATGCCGAACGTGTGCACGAACGCCGGATTCTCGATGTATTCCGCCGCATTGCCCTCGCGGACAATGTCGCGGCCTTCCATCGACCAGTGCTCCTGCGTGTTCGCCAACTTCACCGATTCCTGCGTGACGGTGAGCGTCGCGCCGGTCGCGAAATGGAAGCCGGCGGTCGTGCGCAGCGGATAGAAATCGTGGCCCATCCCCTGCCCGACGTGACCGGTCTTCGTGCGGCCATAGCCGAGCGGAAGAACGACGGTGTAATTCGAAAGACCAGGCTGGATATGAATCGGCCCGGTGATCGTCCGGCCGCCGAGGGTCAGCGTGCCGATGTAGGCGACCTGCTTGCCCTGCGGATACTCGGCCGACTCCATGCGTGCCACCTGCAGCTTCGACCCGGTCGGCATGACGCCGAGCTCCTTGCCGAGGCGCGGGCTGACGAGGATCGCGTTGTCCCACGAGAGCTTCGTGATCGGGTCCGGCAGCTCTTGCAGCCAGCCGTTGTTTGCAAAGCGACCGTCCTCAAGCTTGTAGTCGCTGACGAAACGCACCTCGAGGTTCTTGCCCGACAGCGCTTCGGGCTTGGCCGCGCCACCCAGCGCGCGGGCCGCGGAGCCGGCGTTGAACGAAACCCGCGCGATCGGGAAAGCCGAATTGGCCAGCAGACCGTCGTGCAGGAACTGGCGGACCGCCTTCTCGGCATCGCCACCGGCCAGCGGCGCGATCGTCTCGACGACGAGCGCATACGGATCCGGATTCTGGATACCGGCAATGCGGGCGAGCACTTCGTTTTCCGTGAGTCCGCCGAACAGCGGCAGGATCATCGGCTGGATCGGCACGATCGTGCCGTCGATCGTGCGGGCGTCGCCCCACGATTCGAGATAGTGCGTCGCGGCGATGTGCGTGACATTCGACGCCGCGGACGTTTCGTCGACGTAGTAGCCGTAGCGAACGACGTTCGCGACCGACTTCTGCAGCGCCGGCCAATCGAGGTCGGCAGGAGCGTTGTAAGCGGGATTGCCGCCGAGAATCACCAGCGAGCTGACCGAGCCGGCCTTGATCGCACTCGCGAGACCGGTGATCGACGTGGCGCTGTTTTCCTGGACCGTGACGAAGTCGACCGTCGCGCCGATGTTGCCGAGCGCCGCATTGATCGCATAGGCGATCACGTGCGCCTGCACCGGGAGGTGCGCGCCGGCGACGACCAGCGATGCGCCGCGGTGTTCAAGGAGATCGGCCACGCACTCGTCGACCCACTTCGGATTGATGTCGAGTCCCTGCGCGAGAGACGCGTAGGTGTTTTCGCCGGTGATCTTGCCCGCGAGCGTCGCGAGCAGTGCCACCATGTGGCTGCTGGCGAGGCGGAGGCGGTGATCCGCCATACTGCCGGTCAGCGTGAACGCGCTCTCGGCGACGTAGAGGCGGTTCATCGCCCTCGCGTCTTCCGGATTACGCACGCGGCGCGCCTTCGCGAAGTCGCGCGAGTAATACAGATGGCTGCCGTCGGCGCGGAGGAAATCGGCGTCGATCGAGACGACGCGCTGCGCCTTGGCGAAACGATACAGCGGGCGGACGTTCTGTCCGAATGCCGCACGCGCAACCTCGGCCGGCGCCTCATCGGTCACCGGCTCGTATTCGGCCCAGATCGCACGCGGGAAACGCTCCTGCAACGCGGCCACGAGGCGCGCGCGAGTTGGCGAGCTCGATTGCTCGGCCAGGAAAGCCAGGCCGGCGCCGCCGTTGGAAGCGTGATCGGCGCCAAGTTTGGCGAGCAGATCGTTCACGTCGGCCGGACGCAGTTCGCGGCCACCGCTCGTGTGACGCGTAGCGCGATCCGGATCGTAAAGATCGAGCACCGAAGCCTGGGCGAGGAGCGAACTCGCGCCGCCGTGCGGCGTGTAGGTCGGATTGCCCTCGAGCTTGGTCGGGCGGCCCTGATGCGTCTCCGCCAGCAGCGGAATCGCCGAGCGACGCAGCGGCATCGCGGTCGCGAAATAAAGCGGCAAACCCTGGATCACGCCTTCGACGGACTTGCCGTAAGGCAGGATGTGCTTCTCGGGGCGGCGGCAGCCGGCGAGGCCGATGCCACCGAGGGCGAACGACGCCGCCATCAGCTTCAGGAACTGGCGACGATCAACCCCCTCGAGCTCGGAAGCTCCATCGGGAAATTCGCGCTCAAGCTGCGCCTTGAAACCGGGCGTCGCGGCGAGTTCGTCGAGGCTCCGCCAGTATTTGGGACCGGTCAGCTCGCGTTCGGACGGCGCGGGATGTTCAAATTTGCGTTTCATCGGTGGCAGCCGCTGCAGCTTTGCGGGGGCTTGATATTCCAGTCGTGCACGAATTTTTTGCCCGCCTCGATGCCTTGCGCCTGCGCGATGGTCGGCGAGTTCAGATTGAAGATGTCCTCAGGACGGCGCACGCGGCTCTCCGGCGCGCGGTGACAGTCGAGACAGAAGCCCATGCTCAGGGACTGCGCGTGCTCGACGACTTCCATTTCGTTGATCTTGCCGTGGCATTCGACGCAGCTGACGCCACGGTTCACGTGGGCGGCGTGATTGAAGTAGGCAAAATCGGGGAGCGAGTGAATCTGCACCCACGGCACCGGCTCGCCGGTTTCATAGCTGTGGCGCACCGGCGCGAGCAGCGGGCTGTCCGGCTTCACCTGGTTGTGGCAGTTCATGCACGTCTGCGCGGTCGGCAGGTTGGCGAAGCCCGACTTGTCGACGTTGTTGTGGCAGTAACGGCAATCGAGGCCGAGCTGGCCGACGTGCAGCGCGTGGCTGTAGGGCACCGGCTGGACCGGCGCATAGCCCACGCGCGTGTATTTCGGCGTCATGTAGTAGGTGACGCCTGCCGTCGCGATGCCCGCCAGAACGACGAGATAAATGACAATCTGCAGCGGCAGCTTGTTGGCCGATTTCGGAAAAATATACGACATGAGCCGGATGATCCTCGGTGAACCAAACGCGGGTTAAACCGAATCGGCGCGCCGTGAAACGGCGCGAGAATCCGGGCGGAGCGAGAAAGGAGCAGGAGCCTTTTTCGAGTCCTCGGTCGCGGCGTTCACCGCGGTTTTGGCCAGCACCCGCGGCGCGAGACTCGCGACGGCGAAGAGGCCGATCAACTTACCAAGAAAGCTCTTTCGAGAAGGGTCGTGGCTCACAGCGGGTGAAAGGGAGGAAGTTATGGAGCTGTCAAAGAAGTGTGCGTGTTTTGTCGTTGTAAACCAAAATTTGGGGAGCCGCATTTCTTGTGCACAAAATATGACCATCCCTGCAACGGCATGGCGCGCGCGCTAATAAGCGCGACCCGGTCGAAGGCCCCATGAGCCGTAGGGAGAAAGGCCCGACGCTCCGGGCCACGCGCGCTTCAATCTACGAATACACCATCGCGCATCGGCCGCACCCGATCGCAACGGCTCGCGATGTCAGGATTGTGCGTGACGAGCACGACCGCCTGGCCGTTTTCCTTCGCCAACCGCGTGAGCAGGTCGAAGACCATGCCCGAATTCTTCACGTCGAGATTTCCCGTCGGTTCGTCCGCCAGGATAATCGCCGGCTCGTTGGCGAGGGCGCGCGCGATCGCGACGCGCTGCTGCTCGCCACCCGAAAGATGATTACCCAAACGGTGGGCCTTGTCCCCCAGCCCCACCTCCCCCAGCAGCGCCTGCGCACGCTCGACCATCTGCTCCGGCGAGAGTTTCCCCAGACGACGCATCGGCATCATCACGTTCTCCAACGCCGTGAACTCCGACATCAGGAAGTGAAACTGAAACACGAACCCGATGTGCGCACACCGCGCCGACGTGCGCTCGAGGTCGCTGCGGTCCGACATCAACTGCCCGTTGATCCAGATGTCGCCTTCCTCCTGGCGATCGAGCAGGCCGAGCAGATAAAGCAGCGTCGACTTGCCGCAACCCGACGGACCGACGATCGCGTAAACCTGGCCGCGCTGCGCTTCGAACGACACTCCGCGCAACACATGCACCCGCGCCTCGTCCTGGCCGAGATGGCGGTGCAGATTCACACAACGCAGCGCGAGGCCGTCGGCGGCAAGGGCAGGATTGTGGGTGGAAAAACTCATCGTTCAGCCGGATGCGCCCGAAGCTATTGCGCCGTGCCGCGAATGACATCGCCGGGCTCGAGGCGCGCGGCGCGACGGGCGGGAATCAAACTCGCGATCATCACCATCGTGACCGCGGTCACCACGGCCGCGACGTAGTGCCAGACCGACCACGCCACGATGAAGGTCTCCGTCTTGAAGATCCCCGTGATCCGCAACGGCACCCGCGAAACGCCATAGGTCACCGCCGCGCCAAGCGCGCAACCGAGCACCGTGCCGATCGCCAGCACGATCCCCGCCTGCCACAGAAAGATCCGCAGGATGTCGTCGCGCGTGTAGCCCATCGACCGCAGGATCGCGATCTCCTTGGTCTTCTCGAGGACGATCATCGCGAGGGTGTTGAACATCGCCAGGCCCGCAATCAGCGTGAACACCGACACCGTAATGCCGGAGGAGATACGCAGCGCGCGAAACACCTCGAGCCAGGTCTTCTGCCGCACCTGCCACGGGCGCACCAGATGGTGCAGCACCTCGCTCATGTGCGCGGCGTCCTCGGGCGCGCGGTCCGGGTCCACCACCGCCACCTGGATGAACGACGCGCCGGTCGGCTTCTTCAACACCGAGCGCGCCTCGCTCATGTGCACGTAAACGCGAACGCGATCGATGTCGCTCACGCCGGTCTCGTAGATCGCACTGACGCGAAACCGCCGCTGCTCGCCCGCAGCCTCGATGATGAACGAATCCCCGACCGCGAGCTGCAGCTGCGACGCGATTTCGCTGCCGACGAGCGCGCCGGACGGCGTGCTGCGAAACGTCGCCGCCTCGCCCCGCACCAGTTGTCGTTCCAGATCGGATACGCGCACGTGATCGTCGAAATTGATCCCGAAGATCCGCACCGCATCGCTGCCGAACGAGCTGCGGATCGTCACGGGCGCGCTAAGCACTTCGGACACCGCCGTCACGCTCGCGAATTTCGCGAGGGCCTCCGTCACCAGCCGCGGCTCCTCGATGCCCTGGATGTATTTGCGCCCTTCCTTCTGCTGCACGCGAAAAAGCGAATTTCCGCCCGGCGCCGCCATGCTGCGCATCGTGTCCTGCATCTGGTCCTGGATCCGGATCGCTCCGTCCGTCCCGAGGATCGTGTTGATGAAAAGCCGCTCGAAGCCGCTCGTCGTCGCCTGCGTCAGCACGAACAGGCCCACGCCGAGGATGATGCACGCGAGGCTCATTGCCATCGCGCGCTTCTTCGCGGTGAGAAACCGATACGCGATCCGGAAATTCGTGGACATTGCCTCGGCGCTCGCGAAACGAATCAGTTGCCCGTCGACTCGGCGCGCACGCGCTGACCGTCGTAGAACTTGTCGAGGTCCTCGACGATCACCTGCTCGCCCGCCTGCAGTCCCTTCAACACCTCCACCGCGGTGAGGCTCACATAGCCGGTCTCGACGTTGCGCAGGTGCACGCGCCCGTCCTCCACGACGAACACGCTGTTGCCGAACAACGCCCGCCGCGGGATGATCGCTTCGGCGTCGCGCTCGCCGACCTGGATCGTGACCTCGCCCGTGATGCCCGGCACGAGTTTTTCCCGGTCGATCTTCACGTCGAGGTGAACGACGTAACGCTGCGTCGCCGGATCGGCGGTGGGCAGGATTTTGGTGACGACGGCCTCGTAGGTGTGATCGCCGTAGCCGAGGAAGCGCACGCTCGCCGGCTGGCCTACGCGCACGCCGGAGAAGTTTTCCTCGCTGATCTTGGCTTCGACCTTCCGCGAGTTGGCGATGATCACCGCGATCGGCGCACCGGGCCCGATCAGGTCGCCGGGCCGCGCCTTGATCACGGACACGACGCCGTCGAACGGCGCGCGAATCGTCATCTTGTCGAGCTGGCGACGCTTCGTTTTCAACGCGTTCTCGTAGCTTGCGAGCAGGTGGGAATTGCTCACCTCCTCCAACGCCAGCTGCTGTTCGATCTGTTTCACCTGGCGGCGCTGTTTTTCCAACTCGGCCGGCGCGTAGTTGCCGGACTTCGTCAGGCGTTCGAGATTTTCCAAGTTCTCGCGCGCGGTCGCCAGTTGCAACCGGATGCTGGAGCCGATCTCGAGACTCTTCTTCTTCGCGTCGTATTCGCTCTGCGTTTTCTCGATATCGAGTTCGAGATCCCCGGTGTCGATCTGCACGAGCACGTCGCCCTTTCGCACGGCGAGACCTTCGTCGAGCCGGCTCTCGATCACGCGTCCGCCGATCTCGCTCTTCAGCTCCATCTGGTATTCCGCCTCGACGGTGATGCTGCCCGGCACGGAATTCACCGCGCGGCCTTTCACGACCGGAGCGACCTTCGCCACCGGTTTGGCCATTACCAGGAAAACAACGGCCGCGGCGATGAGCGCCACGACTGCGATCAGGATCTTTTTCATCGAAGTTGGGCCGGAAGGTTGGCTAGCGCGGGATCGTTCATGGTGGCAGACAGAATCTCCGCGACGCGCAACAGGTAATCGTTGCGGGCGGCAAACGTGGCGTTCTGCGTGTCGACAAACTGGATCCGCGCCGTCTCGAGGTCGTTGGCCGAGACCAGGCCGCGTTTCGCGTCCTCCTCCTTGCGCGCGAGTTCGTCGCGCCCGCGCGCGAGATACTTTTCGGAAATCGCCAGGCTGCGCGCCGCATACTCGAGCTGCCGCTGCTGGGCCTTGACGTTCATCGCAATCGCGTCGCCCTGCGTGGCGTAATCGCGCTCGAGTTGCCGGCGGCGCGCCAGCGACGCGGCCTTCGCGCCGCGCGTCGCGAAGCCGTCGAAAATCGACCAGCTCAACGTCACGCCGGTGAACAGCGACTGCACCTCGTAGCGATAATTGCGTTCCGAACCCGGCGAATACACGTAGGTCTGCTGGTCCTGCGAGAGGCCCACGACCGCATTGAGCTTCGGCTTCAGCCGGTCCGACGCGATCGCGTAGTTCAACCGCTCGATTTCGATCTGCTGGCGCAGGTTGCGCATGCCAATCGTATCCACTTCTCCGCGACGCGTGAAGTCCGCGACCAGCGATCCCACTTCGCTTGAGACGGGCGTGATCGGCGGAATCGCGGTCGGCACCTGCGCGTCGTCGATCGGTTCGGTGCCGCACAATTTGCCAAGCACGATCCGCGCCGTGTCGTAATCGTCCTGCACTCGATCGGTATACAGCCGCGCCTGCTCGGCGGCGATCGTCGGTCCGAACAAATCCGCCTCGGCGATTTCCTTTCGCTCGAGCCGGTCGCGCGCGAGGCTCAATGCCTCGTCAGCGAGGCGCTGCGCCTGGTGCGCGCGTTCCAGGCCCAGGCGTTTGAGCACGAGTTGCAGGTATTGCGCGCGGATTTCGGCGACGAGGCTGCGATACGCCTCGGCCATCTGCCCGCGGGAAATGTTGAGTTGCAGGTCGCGGATCCGCGTTGCGTCGCGCAGCGCGCCCCAGTGAAACAGCGGCTGCTCGAGCGCGAAGTTATACGCCGCCTTTTCGGTCGTCGTCGTGCCGGTCAGATCGGCGCGGCGGTCCTGCGTCCACGGATAGTAGCTTGCGTAACCGCGCAATTGCGGCAGCTGGGCGGCGCGAGTGACCATGCGCTCGGCTTCGGCCACGGCGCTCTCGGTATTGCGCGCGATCATCCGCGGCGCTTGCGAAACGGCGGTCTCGATCAACGTCTTCAGCCCGGGAAAATAGGTCTCCGGCACGGGCAGCGACGAGTCGGACGAAGTCTGGGCGCAAACGAACGGGAGGAAACAAGCGATGCCGGCAATGACGGTAAAGCGGAGGCGACGGAGCATTCGATGGTGACGGCGTGATGTTTCCTGGCGCTGACGGGACAGCGCAGCCGCCACCTCAGCAAATTCAGGAGACAAGCGAAAGTTTAATAGTTCCACGCCGTCAACGGCCTGCCGTTGTTCTCCCCATCCTCCACCGCGGGCCGGGCGACTGTCTTTGGCTTTGCGCTCGACGCCGCCGCGCGATAACCGTCCGGTCGACCATGCAGAAAGCGTTCATCACGGGCATCACGGGCCAGGACGGTTCCTATTTGTGCGAACTCCTCTTGGAAAAAGGCTACGAGGTGCACGGCCTCGTGCACCGGCCCGACGCACTCGCCACGAGCAATATCCGCCACCTGGTCACGGACGCTGCGTTGCTCGGCAAGCGCCTCTTCCTGCACAACGGCGCGTTCGAAGACGCCACGCATCTGCGCCGCATCATCAGCCGGGCGCGGCCGCACGAGTTTTATCATCTCGCCGGCCAATCCAGCCCGCGGCTCAGCCTCGAGTTGCCGGAAAGCACGGTCGACAGCATCGGCATGGCGACGCTGCGACTGTTGGAAATTCTCCGTGATCTGCCGAATCCGCCAAAATTCCTCTACGCGTCGAGCAGCGAGGTCTTCGGTTCCCCGCCCCACTCGCCGCAGGACGAGCTCACGCCGGTCAACCCGACCACGCCTTACGGAGCGGCGAAGGCGTTTTCCCAGCAGATGGCGCGGATCTACCGCATCGCCTATGGTCTGCAAACCTGCGCCGTGATTCTCTACAACCACGAGTCGCCGCGCCGGAGCAGCAATTTCGTCACGATGAAGGTCGCGCGCGCCGCCGCCCGCATCAAGCGCGGCCTGCAAACCGAGCTCGCGCTCGGCAGCTTGGAAGGCCGCCGCGATTGGGGTTGGGCGCCGGATTACGTGAAGGGCATGTGGCTCATCCTGCAGGAGCAGCACGTCGACGACTTCGTGCTCGCCACTGGCGAACTGCACAGCGTGGCCGATCTCGTCGGCTGCGCCTTCGATTGCGTGGGCCTCAACTGGCGCGATCACGTGCGCCACGACGCGGCGTTGATCACGAGCGTCGAGCCCGTCGCGCCCTGCGGCAATCCCGGCAAAGCCCACCGCATCCTCGGCTGGCGAAACACCGTTCCGTTCAAGGACATGGTCGGCCGCCTGGTGGAATCCGAACTGCAGAAACTGGCATGAGCCGGCGGTGCTTTCTCCGTTTCCTGCGCGTCGCTGAATCCGTTTTTCCGTCCGTAACGTAAGTGCGGGCAAGGATCCCCGATGAATCGCTTCACTCCTCACGTTTTCTGGCTCTTCGGCCTTTCCGGCGCCGGCAAGTCCACGCTCGCGACGCGGCTCGGCGACAGTCTGCGCGACGACGGGAATCCAGTGCTGATGCTCGACGGCGACGCGCTGCGCGCGGGTTTGTGCGCCGGCCTAGGATTCTCCGACGCGGACCGCGCGGAAAACCTCCGCCGCGCGGCTGAAACGGCCAAGCTCGCGTTGCAATCGCAGCTTTGCGTGGTGGCGTCGTTCATCACGCCGCTCTCCGCGAATCGCGCCCTGGTGCGCAGCGTTGTCCCCCACTCGTCGCTTTCGTTCATTTATCTCAACGCCCCACTCGAAGTGTGCGTCGCTCGCGACGTGAAGGGTCTCTACGCGCGCGCCAACGCCGGCGGCGTGAAACACATGACCGGCATCTCGTCGGGCTTCGAGCCGCCTGCCGCGGCCGATCTCGTGCTCGACACCAGCCGCGATTCGGTCGACGCGAGCGCGGCGCGGCTGCTCGATTTCGCCCGCGACCGGCTCGGCGCCGGGACGGGGGATCCGTTTCTCGCATGACCACGTCGGCCTGGAATCCGCTCGCCCCTTTCATCCTGCTCTGGCGGCACCGCGATCTGCTGCGGCAGTTCACGCGGCGCACGATCGAACAACGGCACCGCGGCAGCTTTTTGGGTTTCGTGTGGACGATTCTCACGCCGCTGTTATCGCTGGCGTTGTATACGTTCGTGTTCGGGCACGTTTTGGGCACGCGTTACGGCGTCGTGCCGGACGAGACGCGTTTCGAGTATGCGCTCGGGCTGTTTCTGGGGCTGGCGATCTTTCAATTCATCGGCGAAATCCTCGCGCAGGCCTCGACCGCGATCGTGACGCAGCCGAACTTCGTGAAGAAGGTGGTGTTTCCGCTCGAAGTCCTGCCCGTGGCGATCGTGGGCGCGGCGGCGTTCAACGCCGCGGTGAGCCTCACGCTGGCGATCACGGGCATCGCGGTGCTGGGCCGCGGGCTCGACGCGCATGCGTTGCTGCTTTTGGCGATCCTGCCGCCGGTGGCGCTGATCGGACTCGGGTGCGCATGGTTCTTGGCGGCGCTGGGCGTCTTTGTGCGGGACGTCGCGAACGCGATGCCGTTCCTCGTGCAGGTGCTGGTTTACACGAGCTTCGTGTTTTTTCCGCTGAGCCTCGTGCAAGGCACGGTGTGGTGGACGGTGCTGCGCTGGAATCCGCTGCTCCACGCGGTCGACGGCGCCCGCCACGCGGTGCTGTGGCAGATGCCGGTCAACGCGCACGGGCTGCTTTATCTCTGGCTCTCCGGCCTCGCCGTCTGCTTCGCCGGCTACTTCTTCTTCAGCAAAACCCGCTCGGCGTTTGCGGACGTGCTTTAGGTTCGGCGAACTGACACTTTTGTGAACTCCGGCGCGTTCTTTTTTCGTTTGCGCTGATTTCCAGCGCGCTGCGTGCTCTACCTTTTATGACTCCGGAAAGCTACTATTTCGGCAGCCGTCTGGCCGTGCGATGCGACTATTACGCGTTCCCCCGCACGGGCAGCCACTACCTGTGGGCCTGTCTGACCGGCTTGCTCGATCTGGTGTTCTTTCCGAACGAATACGTCGACAACCCCGAGGCGCGGCAGCGGGCCGAGGAGCTGAATCCGCACGCTTATTATGCGCTGCGTTTGCGCGAGGACGGCGTGCCCGTCCAGCCCGTTTATATCAACGCCGCGGCCAACGGCACGCACGGCACGCCTATCGCCGGGAACTGGCCGTTGCTCATCCTGATTCGAGATCCGCATCCCACCGTCTACAGCTGGTATCACACCGCGATCGACCGGTGGGGCGCGATCGTCCCCGATCGCGTGGCGTGGATGAAAGACGTGTACCGTCACTATCGCGAATTCTACGACGCCGCGCTCGCGATTCAGGAAAAGGCGCCCGAGCGCACCTGTCTCGTGCGCTTCGAAGACCTCAAGGCCAGCCCGACCGAGTTGGAGCGAATCGTCTCCTTCCTCGGCGTTCGCCCAAAACTCTCGCCCCCCTTCGTGCATTGGTGGACGGATTTCAGCCGAATGACGCAACCCGGCCCGAAAACGTTTTACCGTGGCGGAAACAACGAGCGCTGGCGCGAAGACCAGGGCTGGCGGCGCGACCTCGAGCAAGCCGATCCCGGCGACTTCAACCGCTACGGCTATCCTGAGCGCCCATGATCAAGACCTACACGCACACGGTCGACGAATCGTGGTTCGATGTCGTGGACCGCTGCTGGTGCGGCGGCCGCAGCACGACGCCCAGTGCTCACTCGCCCCATTACCTGGTCTGCGAGCGTTGCGGCACGCACTTCTCGTCACGCCGGCTCAAGCCAGATTGCATCGAACGCTTCTACAGCTTCGACGGCTACTGGCACCAGCGCCAATCGGGCAAGGAGCATCCCACTCTGTGGGCGCGTCAGGAACTTTTCGAAAGCCAGGCCGACGGCCGCATCGATTTCTGGATACGGGCCATCGAACGCCACACCGGCCCGAAACGCGGCACCGCCGTCGAGGTCGGTTGTGCGGAAGGCACGCTGCTGCGGCATCTGCGAGATCGCGGCTGGCGAGCGGTAGGCATCGAGCCTGACGCGAAAACCGCCGCGGCGGTCGCGGAGCGGACCGGCCTCGAGATTAGCGCCGGCGCCTTTCCGAAAATCGCCGCGCCCACTTGCGATCTGTTCATCGCCTGCGATGTGCTCGAACACATCCCCGAACCGCTCGCTTTCCTGCGCGCCGCCCGGGCAGCGCTCCAGCCCGGCGGCGTGCTGTTCCTACAGCTCCCACTGCTCGAGCGCACCGAACCCGACTTCGGTCCGATGAACGAGCGAGTCTTCGACGTGCAGGAACACGTGTTCATCTACTCGCGCGATTCGGTGGCCACGCTGTTGGAAACGGCCGGTTTCGCTGTGCTCGAGAATGAGACCGCGTGGCGGCGCGCACACGAGATCGTCGTCGCCCGCCGCGTCGAAACACCTCCGCGCAAGCTTCGTCACCTCGCCAATCTCGGCGAAACGTTTTCTCCGGACTGGATCGGTTTCATCGATACGCTCAACGCCTTCGCGGCGCCCCTCGGGCTGCGCCAGTTCACCAACTGGTCGAAGATCTGGGAGTATCCGTGGCTCTGGCACCGCGGCTTGTCCGCGCTCGACTGGCGCGGACGTCGGGTCATTGACCTCGGTTCCGAGCAATCGCCGTTTCCCTGGTGGCTCGCGACCCAAGGCGCCGTCGTCACGCTTGTCGAAACTCGCCGCGACTGGATTGGACAATGGGAGGCGGTGCGCGCCGCGCTCGGCGACGTGAAAGTCGACTGGCAAATCGTCGATTCCTGCCGGCTGCCGTTCGCCGACAACAGCGTGGACGCGGCGACCAGCTTCTCGGTGATCGAACACCAGGACGACAAACGTCTCGCTGTCTCCGAAGTTGCCCGCGTGCTCAAGCCCGACGGCCGCTTCGGCATCTCATTCGACATTTGCGAACCGTCGCTTGGAATGACGTTCCCGGAATGGAACGGGCGGGCGCTGACGATGGCCGAATTCGAGCGCGAGATCTGGAATCACCCGGCGTTTCGCAGCGGCAAACGTCTCGAGTGGAATCGCGAAGACATCGGGCCATTTCTCCGCTGGCACCGGCAAACGGCCGCCCATCACAACTACGTCACCGGCGCGGCCATCCTCCGCAAGCAGCCGCAGGGCCTGCTCGCGAAGCTCCGCCGCTGGTTCGGCTGATGGCGGAAATCGCGGACGACGCCTCAGCCTCGGCGATGAAGATTCTCGTTTCAAAACCCGACGCGCTCGGCGACCAGGTGCTCGCGACGTCGTTCGTGCAGGGCTTGCGACGCGCCCGTCCCGATGCGCGCATTGTCTGGCACGTGCGGCATGGCATGGAGGTCATCGCGTCGCTCGTCGCCGACACGAGTGTGTTCGTGCCCGACGCGAACCTGCCCGCGACCGCCGAAGCAGAACGCCTGTGGTCGATCACCACGACTCCGATCGTCGTCGTGCCCACCCGCCTCGATCCATACGCCAACTGGACTTCTGGCCTCGATCGCCAGTTCGGCTGGTGGCGCGAATTCCTCTCCGCCACCGCGTGGGACCTGGCCGTCGCGCCGGTGGTGAATCGCACTGCGCTGAGCGACTTCACGGTCACCGCGAGCAATGCCCCGCGGCGCTTCGCGTTCGCGACCCATGTCGCCTGCCAGCCGATGATCGAGGCAGCGTTCACGCACCTGCCGCAGAAAAAGGCGGTGTTCACCGACGAGATCACGTCGTCGTTGGAAGAACCCGAATGGCGGCAGCACGGCCGGATGCTGCGGGCGATCTCGCCGCAAACGTCGTGGTCACCTCCGGACTTGAGTCTTTCCGCGGCCGCAAAACAGGACGCAGCCGCGCTTCTAGCGTCGGGTCAGCGCACGGTGCTGATCGCGCCGGGCGTCGGACAAAACACGCAACGGGCGTGGCCGTTGAAACACTTTCTCCAGATAGCCGGCGAACTTCGTGCCCAAGGTCACGCGGTTCGCTGGCTTGAGGGCCCGCAGGACGCCGAGTTGCTGGCACAGCTCTCCCCGGAAGAAGCGGCTCACCGCATCAAGATTTCCGCCGATCGCCTCGACCTGCTCGCCGCGTTGCTGCACTCGGCGGCGCTCGTCGTCTGCAACGACACGTCCTACGTTCATCTGTGCGCCGCATTGGAGGTTCCCGCCGTGGCCGTGTTCGGCGCCGGACAAAAAGGACGCTTTGTCCCGCAGTTCGGGCGCGTCCGCGTCGTGCAAGGGAATCCGGTGTGCCGCGGCTGCCAGTGGCAGTGTGCGTTCGAGCGTCACGTTTGCGCGCAGGACGTCCCCTACGAGGCGGTCGCTCAGGCCGTCGTCGATCAACTCGCCGCGCCGGCGGCCGGCCAGGTCGCCCTCCCGATTGCGTTGCCGCTCCCGGGTTCGCCCGATCGTGCGGCCGAGTTCGAACAAGTTCGCGACTGGTATCAGCAGGAGCTGTATCGACTCCGCTGGGACGGCTGGGCGCGCCTCCAGATCATCAACGACGTGCTCGAACGGCTCAAAATCTCTCACGCGGAGCTGATGGAGAAAAGCACGACACCGGCTCCCCCGGGGCCTCGGCTGCCGAAATTATCGGTCATCATCCCGATGGGCCGTCCGGAGCGGGCCGACGGCACCTTGCAATCGCTCGCGGCGCAGACCCTTCAGCCCGATTTCTGGGAGGTGGTCGTCGTCGGCGTGGGCGCTTCGCAGCTGTTGTCCAAATACCCGCGTTTGCCGCTCGTGCCAGTGGATCTCGAACACAATCTCCTGCCGCCCCGCACGCGCGTGGAAGGAGTGAAACGCTCCACCGGTGAGTGGTATTTGTTTGTCGACGACGATGTGCAGCTGTCGCCCGATTTCTTCGCGATGCTCGCGCGTATCCTCGCCGTGCCGGCGACGAAGTCCGACCAGCCGCCGGTCGGCGCGATCGGCGTGCGGCTGCCGGGCGGCCGCGGAACGTATTTCGAGCAGCTCACGGACATCTCGAATTTCTGGTCGCAGCAATCGCCGCTGCGCGCCGTGCCGCATAGCATCTGGTTCCTCTACAGCGCGGCGATTGTCGTTCGCGTCGAAGCGTATCATCGCTCGGGTGGCTTCAACCCGGATTTGCCGAACGGTGAGGACGTCGATCTCACGCAGCGCATCCGGGCTGCCGGCTATCTGCTCGCCTACGAACCTTCGCTGGTGGCGTATCATCACCACGGCCGCGACTCGCTGTGGCGGATGTGGCGCTATTTCTGGCGCAACGGCAACGCCGCCCAATATTTCTTCGCCGGTTTCGGCGGCGTGTGCGCCTACAGTGTTCGCACCGTGCTCACGCGCACCTGGGGCGATCTGCAGATGAACCGCCGCCATCAAGCCACGCAGGGCGTTCGCTTAGGACTGCGCGTGCCCTGGATTTTGCTGAATTACCTGATCGTCGAGTCCTCGCTGGAGTTTCACTGGCAGGTGTATTTGTGGACATCGCAGCGCTTCCGCGAACTCCCCGCCCGCACCGCCAGCGATCGGAACGCGCAAAAAGCGTTCCTGGCGTTCGCTGCTAAACGACGACTCGCCGGCGTCGCGCGCTACGCGCTCGCGCTGTTGCAGAATCTGACCGACCCCGTCCGGCGATGAACACGAGGCACGAGCGATCCCCGCATACCGCCATCCAATGGGGCAAGTCTCTCGCCGCACCCGGCCCCTGGCCCGCTGCGTAAGCAGCGGGACCGTTGCAGCCTCGTCCGTCCATGAGTTTCGTCGCGTGTTCCAAACTCCCGCGTCTCGCCCGCGAGTATTACCAGGGTCGCGCGATCGTCCTGTGGACGCACACCATGGAGCACCGTGCCACCGGTTGGCTGAGTCCCGCGTTCCATCACCGTTTTCGCGAGACTCTGCTCCACGCGTGTCATCGCTACCAACTCGCCGTGCCATGCTACGTGCTCATGCCCGACCACTGGCACATCATGGCGATGGGTCTGTCCGATTCTGCCGATCAATGGCTCGCGACGGCGCTCCTGCGAAAACGCGAATGGCCGCATCTTGGGTGTATGGTTCCGGGCTATCCGGACCTCGATCCTCGCGGCGCAGATTTGTGGGAGACGTTCTGGAAGATTCATCATCGGCGCGCGGACCAATGTCTGCCGCTTGAGCAACGGGAGCATGTCCAACCCGTCCCTGCGCTCACGCGCAGGGCTACGGCCGGTCAGCTTACGAACGCTGATCCCGGGTGTCCGGAGCGCCGTCCCGTCCACCCATGAGGATCGGCGTCGGACTCAACCTCCTCCAGCCGCACGCTGGCGGCGTCGGCAACTACGCGCTCACTTTGCTGCGGCACTGGCCGGAGTTCGCGCCCGAACACCCGCTGGTGTTGTTCACGTTCGACCACAATGAGGAGATGCTTGCGCAGCTTCCCGCCGCGGCGCGGCGTCATGAGATCCGTCTCCGCACTCAGGAAGACGTCCTCCGCCACCTGGACAAAATCGACGTCTACTTCTGCCCGTTCAGCTCGCTGTGGCCACGCCCGGTCCCGCTCCCCACAGTGCTCACGTTTCACGACCTGCAGGAGCGCTTTTTCCCGGAGTTTTTCACCCCGGCGCAGCTCGAGGAACGGTTTTTCCACTACGACGCATCGCTGCGCATGGCGGACGTCGTGATCGCGGTTTCCGAGTTCACGAAACGGTCCTGCACCGACATCGTCGGGATCTCTCCGCGTAAAATTCGCCGCGTCTACCATGCCCCGGACGAACTCCCTTCGCCCCGTCGGCCCGACGGCTGGGATGCGAGCTGGGAAAAGTTCATTTTCTACCCGTCGAACCTCTGGGAGCACAAAAATCACCGGACTCTGTTGGATGCCTTGCAGAAATGCCGCGCCAACGGCCTGGCCGTTCGCGGCGTGCTCACCGGAAATCTGCTGGGCCACGAGGAGGCATGGAACGCCATGATCCGCGACGCGGGCCTCGCCGATTCAGTTCATCATCTCGGCCGACGCTCTCGCGGCGAAATCGCGTGGCTGTTTCAGCACGCGCGCGGACTGGTGTTCCCGTCGCTGTTCGAAGGCTTCGGCATTCCGTTGATCGAGGCGATGCAGTCGGGCTGCCCGATCGCCTGCGCGGACCGAACGAGCTTGCCCGAAATCGCGCAAGCGAGCGCACTCTACTTCGATCCCACGCGGAGCGACGACATCGCCCAGGCGATCGCTCGCTTGTGGCAGGACGATGCGCTCTGCCGCCAGCTCGCCCAGCGCGGCGTTGAACGCGCCGCCGAATTCACACCGCAACGTCTGGTCGAAGGCCATCTCGCCGCGTTCGAACTCGCCCGCCGCCGCTACCGCCCGTGGAAACACTGGTATCGCAAAAAATTCCTCGAGCCGCGCTCGCAGGTGCCGCGCCGCGCGCTTCTGCCCCACGAAATCGGCGCCGCGCAACGGCTGCTGAGCGAGTCCCTGCGGCCGCGCGCGGGAGGACACAACCGGTAACTCGTTCCGTGCGGAGCGGGATTGCCTTCTTCCGCGCGGTTTCGACGAATCAACGCCATGCCTCAGTCCGCACCCGACTTCACCATCGTCATGCCAACGCGCAACCACGCGCGCTGGATCGAAGACGCCGTGCGCAGCGTGCTCGATCAGCAGTTCGCCGGGCGGGTCGAATTGATCGTGTTCGACGCGCTCTCCGACGACGGCACCGCGGAGATCCTGGAGCGCTACCGCGACCGACTCGAGTGGCGGCGTGAAGCGGATCGCGGCCAGGTCGACGCCATCAATCGCGGACTCGTCCAGGCCCGCGGCGAAATTGTGGCGTGGCTGAACTCCGACGACCTGTATTTGCCGGACGCGCTCGCCCGCGTGCAGGCGGCGTTTTCGGCCGATCCGACACTGGACTTCGTCTACGGCGACGTGCTGGAGATCGACGAAAATGGCCGGATCATGACGCCGAATCCGTTCACCGAAGATCCGGATCCGCGGCGGTATTTCTGCTCTCACAATTTCATCTGCCAGCCCACGCTCTTCATGAGACGGCGGGTGCCGACGCAGGTCGGACCGCTGCGCGAAGATCTGCGCTGGTTCATGGATTACGAGTGGTTCACGCGCTTCTTCAAAGCAGGGCTGCGTGGCGCGCGCCTGCCGCACTTCCTCGCCGCGAACCGCGACCACCCGGCGACGAAAACCAATTCCGGCGGACTTGCACGGTGGTGGGAAGCAATGCGGGTGTTTTCGTCGAATCCCGGACCTCTCTTCGTCACGCGTCCGGCCTTCCGCCTCTACACGCTGGAATACATCATCAAGTCGCTGAACGCCGCCGGCTGGGCCGCCTCGCCCGAGTTGCCGATGAGCCAACGCTCCGCGCAACAGCGCTGCATGGATCATCTCAACGCCTGGCTCGTGCGCCTGATGAAGGCGCGGTCGTTCAACGACATCGTCGCGCGCTACGGCCGCGACATTGCGCCGCACGGCAGCCACGTCTCCGATTTGTGGAGACACGCCGCACCCGCTTCGTCCGTGGCCTGCTCCGTGAGGAGCGGGACCGAACACGCCGCTGCCGAATCGACGAACTCTCCTGAAACGGAATCCCTGTCCTCACGGACAGGGCGACAACACGCCTCCTCGACCGGATCCCTGTGCGCCACGACCGGATCGCCGGACCCCAAATTTTCCATGTCACCGATCATCCCCCTGCAGCCCGAGCTGACCCAAGCCTATCCGAATCTCGTCGCGCAAATGCACGATGCGGTGCGGCAGTTCCTGTTTCCGCGGCTGCCACTCACTGACGGCCGCGTCGACTTGATGGCGAAACTGCTCGGAACCGGCATCCCGGAGGCGATGTATGTGCTTGCGGCGCTGCACGAAGGACTGGCGGATGAAGGCGACGTGTGCGAGTTCGGCGTGGCCCAAGGCGCGACCTCGGCGCTGCTCGCCAACGAGATTCGCTCGACGGCGAAAGCCCTGTGGCTGTTCGATTCGTTTGCCGGCCTGCCCAAGCCGTCCGCGAAGGATCGGTTGAAGGACGACATTTTCCGCCTCGGCAGCATCGAGCTTTATGAAGGGGAAATGCGCTGCGATTCGCGCGAGGTGGAACACCGGCTCGCCGCGATCGGGTTTGCGCCGGAGCGTTATCGAATTCGCGCGGGCTGGGTGCAGGAGACGCTGCGCGAGGAAAATGGCCCGGCGCAGGTGTCGTTCGCCTACGTCGATTTCGATTTCTACGAGCCGATCCTCTACACGCTTGAATACCTCGAGCGCCACCTCACGCCCAACGGCCGCGTCGTGGTGGACGACTACGATTTCTTTTCGACGGGGGCGAAAACCGCAGCCGACGAATTCGTCGCGCGCCATCCGGATTTTGAACTGATCAAACCCGAACCGTGGGCAGGAGCGTTCTGCGTCCTGCGGCGACGGTCGCTTTCGTAATCGTAGCCCGCCGCGTGAGCGGCGGGACAGACCATCGCGCCAATCTGCGCGAAAGAGCCGGAGCTCAGCTCGACCCCGGCTGGACGACAAACTCGTGCAGCTCGCGCGAGCGGGCCTTGAACCATTCGAGTTCGGACGCGGACTCGCCGGCGACGGGGGCTTCCGACCACAGCCGGCGGTACAGATTTCCTTCGGCGGTGACCGATTCCCACCTCCCGCTCAATTCGGCGCGCATGGATTCGAGCACGTCGCTGAACCGGGAGCGGTTATCGACCTCGATCAGGGGACGCCAAAGGCCTTCGCGTAGCCCGTAACCAAACCAGAACATCTCCTGGTGCCAGTAATAGCCTAGCCAGGAGAACCGTCCCAGTTCACGCCCAGCAATCCACTGGATGCCGGTCGCGACCTTGCCCATCTGCGTTTCGTGAAAGCTGCGCAACGCCTGCAGCGTCTGCAGCCAGCGCTGCTCGCGAGCGAGGAACTGGTGGAGAATTTCCGCGTCCGTCATTCTCCACCTCGTTCTTGTAAATGTAGTCGATTTATCACTCCGCCGCGAAGAACCCGGCATTGGCCAGCGCGGTGAGCCCGGTATCCAAGGTCGGGCCGAGCAGACCGCGGAGCTTCGTTTCGTCGGTGACCTTCACCGAACCCTCGTTCACCTGCAGCTTGCCTTCCAGCACCCGCGCCACGAGTTCGTCCAGGATCTGCTCCCGCGTGCGACTGCCATCGCACGCGGCGATGATATACCGAGACACGATGTCTGCGGGGACCGACTGGTGAATATGATTCGTGACCAAACGGGCGTTTAGCGCCTGATAGCGCGCCAGCGGAGTGACGGCCGGCCTTTCAGGCACGTCGGTGCGCACCGAAACAGGCGTCGCGTGAAGCTCGACAAAGCCTTTAGCCAGCAGATTGAGGAGGTTCGTTTGAAGGGTGGCGTCTTCTACCTCGTTACGATCGGCAGGCACTTCGCCCAGGAAAGGGCGGGAGCGTAAACGCGCGTTTTCCAACAACGAACTATAGGATACTGCCGCCACTCCTTTTGTCTCAGTCAGCGCAAGTAACGCCGCTTTCACGAACACATCGGCACTGGTGATCTGGACGCCCAGTGCGGTCGTGAAGCTAACAGGGATACCCGGCACCAATTCTACTGCTCCCGTGGCCCGCACCAATGTGGAGCGGAACGAAAATTGGCTCATGCTGGCCGGATCCAGTTTGCGTTTGATCGACGCTCCCGCTTTTACCAGCAAGGTCTGGCGGAAGGATCGATTGCGGACAAAGTCGATGTATTGCTCCTGGGCAATGAGCTGGTTATTAAGCTGCCCCAGCGTCTGCCGAACTTTATCGGGGAGATTTGCAGTCAACATTTCGGCGATGCCCGGCTCGCTCAAGTACTGCAGCCCGTGGCGCGCAGCGTCGGAAATGAATTCGTGGAAATAGAAAGGCGTGTTCTCCTGGCCGAGAATGTCATGGAGGAGGAAATTATCGGCATACGAAGTGATCGCACTCAGCTCGTTTTTGAGGAGCATGCCGTAGGCATTATCATCGCTCGGAACGGTCTCTGCCAAAAACGCCAGCAGGGCGCGGGCTTGCTGAACTTTTGCCGCCGGTTCAGTGATATTTCGCGTATGAAACAGCATCATATCCCGTAGCGAGCGACGCAGATTCCAGCCTGGATGCGCATTATAGCTTATATAGGCGACGCCATTATCGGTCAGGTGGGTCGAGCAAATGGACAATATCTTCTCTCGAACGACCTGCGGCACCCAAGAGTACACGCCGTGCACCACGATATAATCGAACGCCCCCTCCGTCTCCGGGAAATTCAAAATATCTTGTCGTCTGATCTCGACGTTACCCAAGGTTGAAGCGTCGCGCGCCTTCTGCGCCGCCGTGACGTGAACCGTGGAAGCATCCACACCGAGTAGTTTTGCACCGGGCAGATGCGACGCCATTGGCAGTAGGTTGGAACCGTCTGCACAGCCGAGTTCCAGCACTCGCGCATGAACAGGGTCAGGGGCCGCTACGCCAAAAAGACGCGCCATCGCCGCTAAGCGATTAGGATGACTTTGCGGAAAAGCCGCGGCCGGATAAGGCGTCACATCGTAGGGATTCGTTTGCGATGGTGCGCTTGCGTTTTCGAGGTTCGACATGCGTTCCACAACAAGCGGGGAGACCAGCTGTGTAAAGGGGGATTCGAGGATGCCTTCCGTCGTCAGCTTCCACGAAAAAGCCCCGTCCCTTTCGGGACGGGGCTGAGATCCAAGAATCGCTAACCGAGTTAGGCGATCGTCAGGATGTTCGTCGTGCCACCGGTCGCCTTCGAGAGGTCGACGAGACCGGAGAGCTTCACAACGATGTCCGCGCCGTTCTGGAACGTAGAGGCATCGGAGTTATCCTGCACGAGGTAGGTGTCGCCGTTATACTGGAACCACGAGTAGTTGCCATTTGCTGCAGCATTCGTCGCGGCCGCGGCAGCATCCAGATAGTCCTGGAAAGCAGCCGTGCTCGCGAGTTCCACCTTCGCGGAGGTGAAGGTCTCGGTGCCCTGATCGGCGAACTGCAGCTTATCACCCGCCGACGCATCCGTGATGGTGGCGTAGGTGTTGCCGTTAGCCGGAACACTGATGATGAAGGTGTCGTTACCCGCACCACCGGTGATCATGTCGAGGCCGCCACCCGTGGTGATGGTGTCGTTGCCGGCACCACCATTGATGGTGTCAGCAGCCGCGCCACCAACGATGATGTCATTACCATCGCCGCCGTTGATCGTGTTGGCCGCTGTCGCCGAACCCGTGAGGGTATCCGCACCCGCGCCACCTTCGATCGTAACGGCCTTGGTGGCCGCACTCGCGTTGATGACGTCGTCACCCGCGCCACCCTTGAGGGTGGCCGCGTTGGCGAGCGCCGCCGTGGTAAGCGTAACCGCACCCTTCGAAACCGCGCTGGCGTCGAAGCTCGTGAGCGCCGTGCCCGTGCCGGTCACGGTCAGACCCGCATCACCCGTCACGACGATGGTCTTTGCAGCCGCAGCCGTGAGAGCGACCGTGTGAGCGATGCCCGAGGGGGTGCTCGCCGTGTCGTCGGAGTTGATGTTGATCGTCTCAATGCCGGAAGCGTCGACCTTACCGACATTAATGCCGGCGACGTTGGAGATGACAAGGTTAACGCTGTCGTTCGAGCCGGAGTTGTCGGTGAGAGCGAGGGCATAGCCATCGTTCGCCGCCTCGTCCGCCGCGCCGGTGATCTTGAGGGTCGCGCCGTTCGCCAAACCGCTAAGAGTAAGCGTGTCGGCCGTCGCCGCCGTGGCGCTCGTGATGCCGTTCACGGTGACATAGTTGATGTCATCGAGGTTGTTGAGCTTCACTTCTGCACTGGCAGTCGTGAACGTGCCAAGGTCAAGGCGCTCGAAACCGCTGATCTTGCCTTCGAACGTGGTCGAAGCGGAAGCGGTGACGGCGTTGGCCGAGGTCATGGCGAGGGTGTCGGTGCCTTCGCCCGCGTCGATAGTACCGGTGATCGCGCTGGCATTCACCGTCACAACGTCGTCGCCGGCACCCGTGGTGATATCCTTCGTCGTGGCACCGAGGGTGATGGTGTCAGCGCCCGCGCCGCCCTTGTAAACGATGCCCGTGCCAATGGCGGTGGTCACCTTGACGGGACCGGTGGCCGCAGACGCGTCAATCGTCTTGAGCGCAGCGGTGGCACCGAGGCCCACCGTCACGTCCTTGCTCCCGGTGATCGAGATCGTCTCGGCCGCGTCAACGTCAGCGGTCGTGACCGTCAGCTTGCCAGCGGTACCAGCGAGCGAAACGCTTTTGGCGGCCGCAGCCGTCAAGGTCGTCAGCGTAGAATCGGCCGCAGCGCTCACCGAGACGGAAGTTGCCTTAGCGTCCGTCAGCGTAGCACCAGCCGCGGTCTTCTCCAAGCCAACCGTTAGCGCGTGATCCTTGGTGTTGGTGATCGTCGTGTCCGTGCTCAGGTTCTTCAGCGTCACGGAGGTCAGACCATCGGAAGTAAGCGTCGCCGCACCGGTGTTACCGTCCAGGGTTACGCTCGTGAGGGTAGCTCCCACGCCGCCGCCGGATTTGGAATAATCGCGGATAGCAACCGTGGTGCCGCCCTTGATCTCAGCGGAAGTATAAGCGTTGGCAACGTTGGTCTGGCCGACATTAATCGCTCCCGCGCCGTTCTGCACGATGAGAGACTGGCCGCCGCCGATGATGCTGACGTCTTGAGCGGAGGTATTCACCACGCTCAAATCCGTGGTCGAAGACGCCGTAATCGTCTGGGCGGCGCCAGCATTCAGGGTCAGAACAACCGAATTGAGGCCGGTCCAGGCAGTCGTGTTGAGCGCCGCGCCGTTGAGCCCCTTCGTCGAGTTCACGACGAGGTTTTCGACGTTGCTGACCGTGAGGAGCGAGAGGTTCGCCGACGCGCCAGCGACGTCGTTGACCGTCAAGGTGTCATTGCCGTCGCCGCCGTTCACCGTGTCGAGACCGGTAATCGTCGTGTCACTCGCGAGGATCTTGTCGCCGCCCGTGGTTCCAACGATCGTGTCAACGCCCGTCGTGAGCTCGAACGTCTTCGTCTGGGCCGCAACCGGGTTGTTGCCGAGGAACGACAGCTGCGACTGGGTGGCCTCCGCCGCGTCCGCCGTGCCATCGGACTTCTCACCCGCCATCAGCGTCAGGCCGAAGGTATAGGAGTCGACGTTGTTGATCGCTTTGCCGTTAGCCGAGAGCAAGCCGCCGCCAGCGACCTGAACGTCACCGAACTGAGAGGCCTTGCCGAAGATCAGCGTCGGGGTGGCCGAACCGGTGGCATTGATTTCACCAATGACGACCTTGTTCTGCACCTGAACGTTCGCAGCAGTGATACCGACCGGGCCATTGTCCGCCGTGAAGACGGCGTTGCCGGCCCGGATGCCACCGAAGTTCGAACCGTTCGGGTTGGTGGTATCAGCAACGATGGTCACGCGCGCGACGTCCGCCGTGTGGTTACCGCCAACATGCGTGTCGTCGAAGAGCGACTGGTTGATAGCCGTCTTGCTACCGACCGAGAAGACCGAGAAGTTGGTCGTGGAATCCGAACCCTCGATGGTGAAGGTCGCGAGACCGGAAACGTATTTCACGCCCGGCTGGATATACTTTTCCGCTTCCTTCGGACCGCTGTAGTCGTCGAGAGAGATCGTCAGGGTGCCTTTGCCGGAGAACTCGGCTTGGACGATGTCACCTTGGAGATCCATGAACGAAACACGGGTAACCGTGCCGGTATCGTTCGTCACGGAAACCGTCTGACCGGTCATGAGCACCTGGTCATACTTATTGCCGTTCGGGTGGAGGATGTAGTTATCCACGCCCTCGCCGCCGGGCGTGACTTCCTGACCGCTACCGGAAATACCGGCGAGAAGCTGGCGCTGCTCGAGCGCCTCAAGCTTGAGGACTGACTTGGACAGTTTCTTTGTGCGTTTAGCCATATAGGTTTTCTGTTTGGGTTCGAGCAGGGTCGCAGCCTCCAAAAAAGAAGCCGGGTTGCTCAATGTCGGCGTTATCCTAGCGAAAAACCGGAAAATCGCCTATCATCCCAAGGGATGATTTTACGAGGAGCTTTGCGGCCCGATCCTTTCCCGAAGGTTTCCCGAACCGTTCTCGAAGGCAGCGGCTTAAGCGGGCCTCAAAGAACCGTGAACCATCCATAAGGATGATATCCGAAGCGACTCCCAATGCATCGAAACTGCGCCTTGCATATGCAGATACGTAACGATGCGGGCACGCAATTTTTCAGGCAAAGGCCTTATCCGGCGTCGATCTGCAGCCTGCCGGACAAATCCGCCGCGCCAAAAAAGGCCGGTCGTAATCCCGTATGCCGGACCGAGAGCGAAGCGATCCGGGCGACCCGATGCAGAAGCTGTTCAGGCGCTCCATCGCCCCGATCTCCCCAACCCACGGCCGCATCGATCAAATAGTCGCCTGCGCCCAGACGCGCAGAGAAACGAAAAGCGAACCGACTCAGGCTTCCCGCGGAGATGGACGGAGGTTCCGTCCCCAAATGGACCGTGGTCGCACCGTAAACCACCTGATTGTGCCGGTTGGTCAGCTCGAGACCAAACACCACCCCGGTGAGCGCAACTTTGCTGCGGGTATAGAACTCCACGAGCACCTCCTCGGCCAAATCGAACGCCGCTCGCTCCTGTCCAGACACGTCCAAAACCCGGCAGAAAACGATCTCGATTTCGCGCGTTCCGACTTCCTGTGATGCCGTCCAATTACGCTCCTGCGCGCCGCGCGGCAGTTCGATGGACGCGTCCAGAGCGGACGCCGTTGCTGGCACAGTGGCACTCGAACTCTCGATACGAGGGCGATGCAACTGATGATAGTGGCTGACCGCCTCGGCACTCGGTCCGAAAAACGACAGATGTCCCTGATGCAGGACAATGGTCCGCTGGCACAGTGCTTTAACCGCGACGAGATCGTGGCTGACGAGGATCAGCGACATGCCGGACTTCAGCCGATCCTCGAAGAACTTTGCACATCTCGCCTGGAAGAAGACGTCACCCACGGCGAGAGCCTCATCCACAATGAACAGCTCCGGCTCGACGATGGTCTGGGTCGCAAACGCCAGCCGGACGAGCATGCCGCTCGAATAGACCTTCACCGGCTGGTCAATGAACTCCCCGATGCCCGCGAACTCCTCCACTTCCGGCATGCGCGCTTCCACCTGCCGTCGCGTGAAGCCAAACAGCGCCGCTTGCAGCAGCACGTTTTCTCGTCCGGAAAACTCGGGATTAAAGCCGGAACCGAGCTCCAGCAGCGCCGCGACCCGGCCGCTCACCTTCAGCGTTCCTGTTGAAGGTTGCAGCGTTCCCGCCAGGATCTGCAGCAGCGTGCTTTTGCCTGAGCCGTTGCGGCCAATGATTCCAAGGCTTTCGCCGTGCTGCAGTGTGAAGCTGGTTTCCCGCAACGCATGGAACAGCGCACCGCGGCGATCGGCCGCCGCCCGCAAACGTCGCCCGATCCCCTCCGGCACCAGCGGTAGCTGCGCTGTCTGTTCGAGCAGCATCGTGGCCAGCCGATCCGCCGGCTTGTGCCACAAACGATAATCCTTGGTGACCCGATCCACCTCGACCAACGGCATGCTCATGACGGTGAACACCAGAAGCGTTCGCCACAACGCGCAAGCCTGCGTCGGCCTTCGATCTGCGGCGGTCAGTTCTGCGGCCGACAAAGCCCCACAAACTGCAGCCGCGTCTTCACTCCCGATTTGTGGAGAATATGGCGGATGTGTGTCTTCACCGTCGGCAAGGCGATCTTCAGCCGGCCGGCGATTTCCCGCGCGGATTTGCCCTCCAAAATAAGTTCGGCCAACTCGGCCTCGCGACGCGAGAATCCCAGTCGCTCGGCGATCTGCGCGGGCGTCAACGCCGCCGAAGCCGGCTGACGGCGCTTGAACGCGCACGTGAGCACCAGATAGGGCCGCACGCCCAACGCACTTTGGAAAGCGAGATAGCGCACCGCTCCCTCGAGCCAGCTCTGGTCGTCGAGCGGATGTTTCAGCACCGACAGCGAACCTTGAGTGACGGCCATGCGACCCGAAACGGGAGGAAATTTCACCTCGCGAAACGCTTGGAACGAGCGATCGCACGCCTCGCGCCAGACCGCCGGCAGTTCCGACTGCTTCGGCAACGAGAGACTTTGCAGCGCGCCCAGTCCGCGGTTCCAAATCTGCATCTGCTCCCGGAATTTCCGGTTTTCGAAAAGGATGCGTAACCGATTATCCAATACGCACAGACCTTCCGGATGCAGGTTGCCAACCAGGCGGAACAGTCCGGCTTCGAACTCCTGCTCCTGCGCCTGCCACAGCGCCACGAAGCAACGATCGAGAATCCGGCCGACGCGCGACAGCACTTCGATTTCCGCAGCGGAAAGATCCGGGCCCGACGGCACGCGGTAGCAGAACAGGAAAAACTCGCCGGATTTTTCGCGTTTGCTGCGCAGGATGCGGCACCGGCTCCCCGGCGCGGGATTGAGTTCATCGGCGAAACGCGCCAGCAACTGCGGCCCGACGCCCTGCGGCGGAAAAATCGTTTCCAGCCCCTGTTTCGAGGCCAAGGACAGCAGGGAACTCGCGGTGGATCGCACGCCGTGCCCCATGAAAACCGGCCGCGCACCGATTGCCGTCCCGGCGGGGAAAACCACCGCCCACGCCGAAAGAGAAAACTGATCCAGCGTCCGCTTTAACGATTGCTGAAACCCCGCGAGGCTGCGTTGCAGCGCGAGTTCCAGCAGACATTCGTTGAGAGCCGACGGCGCGACCATGGCGATCACCTACCCGATTGCGAACCCACCGAGAAGCCGAAACCGGTAACGGCGGCGCGACATCCGCTGCGCGCATGCCGGTGCCCCTTACTCACCGCTGCGGCGGCGCCGACTTCAAATTGAAGAACGACAGGATCCGCCGCCACACCTTATGGCCGAGCGTGGTGCGGTTGCCTTCAATATTCACGCGAAGGCGCAATCCTTCCGTCACTTCATAATCGGGTTTCGGCAACGGTGCCGTCGCCAGAAAGATCGGATAACTGGTCGCCCCGCGGTGGTCGCGTTGCATGGCCTGCGCCGGCACCACGCCGCCAAAATAGGCGAGCATCCCATGGTGCAGTTCGGAAGGCTTGGCGGGTTGCGACGACACGGAATCCAGTTTCGTCTCGAATCTCTCCGCCGTCGCCACCCAGCGACCTTCCACCGGCGCGCCCGGACCGATCACTTGGGCTTCGTCCTCGCTGAGCGCCATCGCCAGCCGGAGCTGACGCGTGTCGCCGAGCCGCAGGACCACCGCGAAAGGTGGCGCGTAGGACCCCACCAGCTTCTTTACATCCGGCGTCAGCACGTAACCGTCCGCCGCGGCGCGAAGCTCCAGTTTGGCCGCGCGGGCGGCCGCAATTTTATAAGCGGCTTCGGCGACCTCCATCTCCTGCGCGGCAAACGCGCGGGTTTCCGACACGCGCCAGGTCGAGGAATTCGCCAGGCTGCTAAAGCGCACCCGGGCCTGCACACGGCCCGCTTCAGCAATCTTTAGCTCCGCGGTCACTTCCGGGTTATCCAACGTGATCAGCAGATCGCCGCGGCTCACCCATTGTCCGGTGCGGACATGCACTTCCCTGATGACGCCGCCGACCTCGGAACCGACGACTTCCAGCGAATGTGGCATCACGACCGCCTGGCCGCTGACATGATAGCGCGTCGGCACGTAGAAGCTCCCGACTACGATTCCGACCAAACCGAGGACGATGAGGCTGGCCCGCTTTAAGGCCGATCCTGTCTTGACGATGTGCACGCCGGGTTTGGTTGCATCCATGATGACTTTGATAAACGGGAGGGCTACGAAGGAACCTTCGACAAAAAAACCCAGCGAGAGGCCAAAATCGTGCAGTCCGATCGGCTCCAGCACGCGTGCGAAAATTTGCGTGAATCCGTAGATGATCGAAATCATGTAAAGATACGCGAGGATCGCATAGAGCACGAACACTCGACCGTGCGCCTCTTGCGCAAACTGCATCTCTTGCATGCGATTTCGGTAGCCCAACATCAGGCGCTGCAAGTGATACGAACAGAAGCTGATCGCCTTCGACCGCAGGTTCGGAACCTCGAGCAGATCACACAGTACATAATAGCCGTCGAACCGCATCAGCGGATTAATATTAAAGACGATCGTATTGATGCTCGCCACCAACATTGCGTTGAACGCAACGCTGCGCGCCAGCCCATCCGGCAGGATCAGCCACAGGTGCGCCGCGATACACGCAAGGATCAGCTCGGTGAAGATGCCCGCGATGGTCGTGAACAGCTTGTGCCGTTGATGCCGCATCATCCACGCATCCGAGGCGTCCACATAGCCGCAGGGCGTGAACATCATGAAACACACCCCCATCTCGTGCACCTCGCCGCCGAAGCGGCGACAGGTGGTGGCGTGGCCAAACTCGTGGAGCGTCTTGATGACGATCGTCGTTGCCCACAGGAGCATGAGGTTGCTCGCGGAGAAAAAGTTGATCGGCCGGGCGCTGAATTCGCCGGCGTTGGCCAGCAGCAAACCGATCGTCCAGACGAACAACAGCAGCGCGGCGCCCACGAACCACTTCGTCCACACGAAGCGGATCGCGTGCACGAGCTTTCCCAGCCACGGGCTCGGGTCGAGCAGCGGCACCTTGATGAAGAGCGTGCTGGAAATCAGCTTCGCCCACAACAGCAGGAGCTGCTGCGGCTTGGTCTTTTTTGCCTCCTCGATGAACCGGCTCGCGCTGATGTTCAGCAATCCACCCGCACCGAGCTGATTCACAAACTGCGCGAGCTCAGCCGCCGAACGGTGATGGTTCGGATACCGCGCGTTGAACCGTCGCGCGATCTGGCCCAGCGACTTCTTCCCGTCGAGCAGCGTAAGAACATAAGCCTCCTCAGGCAGCAGCCGGAAATACGTCAGCGCCAGCGGATCCTTAAGGACGTAGTACTCCTGGTGCTTGAAGGATTGCCGCCGGATCACGATGTCCGCGCGCAGGCGCGCCGGGATCACGGCCTCCAGCCGGCTTTGCTCGGCATCCGCCGCGGGCGGCGCAGACGCGGGCGCGGGCGCAGGCGCTGCCACGGTGCTCATGGCTTCTTAACGCCGGGCACCCGCTCCGCCCCATCCGTGCCGTTGCCGATGGCGAACTCGATTTCCGATACGGTCGAGTTGTAATTGAAGACCGCTTCACCGAGTCGCGTTTCCGCGCGACGGAAGGTCATGCCGGCTTGCAGGACCTGCTCGAGGCTGGCCTGCCCCTCTTCGTAGAGCCGGCGCGCATCATGCGATGCCCGACCCGACATTTCCACGCTCTTGTGCTGCGCTTCCATCGCGATTTTGGCCTGATCGAGACCATCGTATAATTCGTGGAGACGCGAGACAATGCCTTGCTCGGTTTCGCTGAGCTTGGCCTCCGCGCCGCGCCGCTCCGCCCGCAAGCTAATCCGGCGCCCACGCGCCGCGCCGCCCTCGAAGAGATTCCACTGTCCCATCGCGCCGTAGCTCCAGCCGTCGAGTCGCGTTCCAGAATCGTAATACGAGCTGCGCGCCCCGTAGGAGGCGAACACCTCCAGCCTCGGGAGATAATTGCCCCGTTCGGAAAGTTCGTTGCGTCGCGCGGCTTTCACCGCCAACGCCGCCGCCTGCAGGTCGGGGCGATTGGCCTGGGCCTGCGCGATCGCCTGCTCCAGCGGCAGATCAAACCGCCGCGGCTCGAACGCACCCTCGAGCCGGATCGGTCGGTTCGCATCCGTGATCTGCAGGATTCGGCGAAACGCCTGCTCGGCCTGCGACAGCGCCCGGTTCGCTTCCGCGAGATCGGCGCGGGCGCCTTCCAGTTCGGCCTCGGCTCGCAGCAGTTCGAAATCGGCAACATCCCCAACTGCGTGCTTGCGCGACGTCCAGTCCACCAGCTGCACAAACTCATCAACCCGCCGCTCCTCGGCCCTGACCACCGAACCCCGCAGCAGCACCGCGTCGAATTCCTGCCGGACCGTGCTCACGACGCGCCCTACCGTCGCCTGCAGCGTCAGGTAAGCCTGCTTGGTCAACAAGCTCTGCCGCCGCGCCTGGTTCCAACTCGAAAGTCCGTCGAACACCAGCTGACGCACCTCGATTCGCGAGTCGTAGCCATAGAGGGCCACATCCGGTTTCGCCTGCGAGGCGGGCAGATCGGTATCCACCAGGCCTTCCGAGCGCTCGTTCACACTCGCACTGACCGAGAGCGACGGGAGCAGCCGCGCCACATATTGAATACGCGCGCCCTCCTGGCGCTCGAGATCGTGCTTCGCCGCCACGATGTCGGGATTCGCCTCCAGCGCCCGATTCAGAGCCCGGTCGAGCGTCCACACATCCGCCGCGGCCAATCCCGACAGGCGAGCGGCCGTGGGCTCGCTCCTCGCGCCGACGGGCATCATCGAGAATGCGGTTGCAGTCAGAAGAACCGACGCGAAGCGGGAGGTATTCAGTTTAACGTGACGACGCAGTCGCAGCAGGGTCATTGCTTTGAGTCCGAAGGACGATGGCCCGAAACCGGGGTGCCGCACCGCTTCACATCCGCCGCTGGGCGGCTGACGATGGATCGCACGTCGATAAGGCACGGGCGCCGGAACATCGGATACATTTCGCAGAAAACCGGCAACGTCAGGTCTGGCGTGCAGCATGGCAACGTATTTCTCGGAGTGGGTGTGCTCCCGACGTGGGCTCCCCTTTATTCCAGCACCGTCTGTCTCTCTTCTGCCGCCCCGTCCAGTCCGTCATGGCTTAAAATCAGCGGAAGAAGTGCGGTCGGGCTCATCAGAAATTGAATTGCCACAGGAAGGCATGGGGTGAAATCGTCCTTACCTTCCAATGACGCCTGTGCAGTCACCGCCCGCGGCTTCCGTTTCCCAACAGCAGCAATTTTTCAACCAGATCACCGCGCGGCTCAGTCAGCTGGCCAAGGATCCGCCGGACTTGCTGGTCTACCTGAGAGCTCACGCGGAGTGTGTCACCGCGGCTTTCCGTCCCGCGGGATTTTCCTACGAAATGGTGGCCGGCGCGGTATTCCAGCGCCTGTTACAGGCGAATCTGGAGTCACTGGGTTACAAGGATTCACCGGAACAGGAAAACGCGTTCCAGCGGGCGCGGAAGATGGTCGTCGATCAACGCAAACCGCTGGTCTTGCCGCCTAACACACGTCAGGCCGGCCCACGCGGATCCTCGGCGTTCGACTCGCCGGCGCCCGACGAGCTTTCGATTTTCAACCAGACTCCTTTCGAGCAGGTTTTCGTGCCAATCCCGATGAACGACGGCTGCGCGGGCATCCTTCACGTCTGGTTCCAGCCCACGAATCCCGCCGCTTCCCATGCGCGCGTGACGATACTCCGCCAGCTGTGCAACGAGATTGAGCTGTATCTGAAAACGCGCCGCGCCCGCGATGCGTCGCATGAGGTCACGCGCGTCACGACTTACGCCAGACTGCTGGAGGAGCTGACCGGGGACATCGATCTCGACTCCGTCAGCTGGAAGCTCGTCAACTACGCGCGTGAAGCCGTGGCGTGCGAGCGGGTGTGTCTGTTTATCGCGAGCGATTACCACCGCGTCGTCCAAGCCGATCCCGCGTCCGGTAGTCTCGATTACGAGTTCCGCTTGCAGGCCTGCAGCGGGCTGAAGCGGCCGCATCCGAAAAGCGAGCAGGCGGTGGTGTTGCAGCACGTGGCCCAGAAGCTGACCGAGATGTCGATGCAAAAGGCCACGACTGAGAATGCCGCGCCTGCGCCCGCCGAGGCGACAGCCGCCGACAACACCGCGAATCCAGCGCCCGGCAACCATCCCGCCCAGCCCGCAAAAGCCGCACCGGACCCGGTGGCGCCGCGGATGCAGCTCACGTTGATGATGCGCGATCCGTCAAAAACGGCCACGCGTCCGCCGGAGGTGAACGACTATTTCGAGGTCATGCCCATGAACTGGGCGACCGTCATCCCCCTGCTCGATCGCGAAAACCGTGTTTGCGGCATTCTGCTTTTCGAAGGAGTCAAGCTGGAGGAGAAAATTGCCACGCTGCTTAAGCCGATGCTCGATCTCGCAGCGTCGGCCGGCAAGGCGCTCGGGACGACACTCTATTGCACGCAGCATCGTTCCATGCGGATCGCGCACCGCACGATTGCGTTGCGGCGCGAATACGTGAACACGCCGCTTCGCCGCAAGCTCATGCGCTTCGGCCTGCCGGTCTTGGTGATCGTGGCTATCCTGGCTCTGCCGGTCCCCTATAACGTGCGCGGCAATGCCAGTGTTCTGCCGGTCACGCAGAACACGCTGCCATCCTTGGTGAACGCCCGGTTGCTGGAGGTGACAGTCCGCGAGGGCCAGATGGTGGAGCAGGGCGAGGTGCTGGCGCGTTTCGATACGCGCGACATCCAGCTGCAGCTCTCCCAAGCGGAACAGGAATACCAGCGATCTCTCGTGGAAAGCGACGCCGCCCTGACGATGGGTAACGAAGCGCAGATGCAGATCGCCCGGCTGAACGCCGAGAAAGCCGCCGCCGCCGCCGAAAAGCTTCGGCTCGATCTTTCTCGCGCCGTCATGCGGGCTCCGTTCACCGGCATGGTGCTGGGAGCTCAAACTCTTTCCACCCGCATCGGTGAGGTCTTGCGCATGGGCGAGCCGGCGCTGGAAGTGGTCGATCCCTCCGCCTGGCAGGTAAAAGCCAGCCTCAAGGAGCGTGATTTGATCTATCTGGACAGAACCCTGGCCAAACAAGGGGAGGTATTCGCCTCGCTGCGACTGTCAGCTAATCCGGCCCGCGAATACGAGCTCAGTCTCGAACGCAAAAGTCAGCTCGCTTACGGACTGGATACCACGACTGGCGAATATCAATTCACCGCCATGTTGCCGTTGAACACCCGGCTGGAAGAAACCAACGTCCTGAAGGCCGGCTTCACGGGCCGCGTTACTTTCAAGACCGGCACCCGGGCGCTCGCTTACGTGATGTTCAGCGATTTTATCAATTTCCTTACTGTCCGATTCTTCTAGTCCGCCTTCCACGATTATGGCCATGGGCTCTGGGTCCCGCTCCTCCTCCTCCTCTTTGCGAAGCTCACTGATCGCTTTCAGTCTGCTGCTCCCCTGCCTGCCGGCCGCGGCGCAGTCCAGCCTCAATCCCGCCGCGCGGGAAACCGAGACGTTCACCTTGGGCGGAAGCACCTCGCGCGGATCGCTTCGCTCGGTTCTCCGTCCCGTACTGGACGTTTCCCTCAGCGCCCGCGCCGCGGGCATCGTCGAATTCATCCGCGTGCCCGAAGGGACCGAGGTCAAAGCGAGCCAGCCGATCATCAGCCTCGACTCCAATCAAGAGCGGGCGGAGCTCGCCCAAGCCAAAGCCGCCGTCCGCGGCGCGGACGCCGAACTGTCGCGGGCCGAGAACGAGTTCGACCGGATGCAGCGGCTCAGGGAAGACAAGATTTACAGCGAGAAACAACTCCAGGAAGCGAAAGCCGCCGCCGAACTGGCTCGCAGTCGTCAGCAGCAGGCCGTCGCGGCCATGGAGCTCGCGAAAGTGCGGCTGGAGAACCGCGATATTGTTTCGCCGATCGATGGCATCTTCCTAAAGACCAACAAACTGGTCGGCGAAGCGGTCGAACGTTACGAGACCGTCGCCCGCGTGGTCGATGTCACGAGCTTGGAAATGGTGGTATATTGCGACGCGCGCCACTTCCCGCTCTTCAAGACTGGCCAACAGGTACAAGTCCGCGTCCTCAAGTCGACAGAAGAGCAGCCGATCGTGACAGGCACCATCTCCCATGTTGATCCCATCATCGATCCGTCCAGCGGCACGTTCCGCGTCAAGGTCAGAATCGAGCGTTCCGCCGATGCGATCCCCGGTTTGCCCGCAATATTGATTGCGCCCTCCTGAACTTCCTCATTTTCTTTCGCCAGCCGACAATGAACGCGTATCCAGCTCTCCCCTCCCGACTCCTCCTTGAGGCATTGGAGACGCGCACGCTGCTGGCGGCCGATGCTTCGGACCCGTTTGGACTGACGGCTGATTTCAATCTGACCATGGCCGCCGTCAGTGGCACGGGAGATTTTCAGGGTTCGTTCAGCACGAACTTCGGCAATCATCGTCTGGTTCTCACGGGTAATGCCGATGCAGCCGTCACCATCGATCTTGATAAGCTGCCCGACTTCATCACGAACCTTTACATCTCGTCCTTCGAGACCGTTAACATTGTCGGCAACGATAAGGTCGAAACGCTCATCATAGACTCCGTCGGTTCGTTCAGCGCCAGCGGTCTGTCCGTCACGGAGAGCCTCACGGCCCGCGACGTCGAGACTCTCTCATTGGCCACCGCCGGTCGCTTGGCCGTTTTGAAGGGAGACAGCACGGATCTCTCCCTGGGCGCCCTCGGAGACACGAGCCTCATCTCGGATCTGAAAACCCTCACGTTCGACTCGAGTAGCAAGTCGGTTTTCCTCATCAGCCTCAATTCCGAGCAAACCCTGAACCTTAAGTATCTACCGGACTTAGTGGCGGTCACGGGCATGCCCACCTCTTCGGTGCACGTATTGCTTCCGGGTACGGGCGATCCCGAAACCCCGCCGGTCACTCCTGGAAACGGTGGAGGAACGCCGAACACACCGGGCGATTCGCAAACGCCAACCACGCCCACGACGCCGGTCCCCGCAAGTCCACCGGATAAGCTTGTCGTCATCAGCCTTCCGCTCGACGAAAAAACGCGTGCCTTTTTACTGGAACTGCGGAACGTGCTGAACTCCTCCAGCCGCGAAACGGAGATTCTGCTGGCCGAATACCTTGGTCATCCTTTGCAGCTCCAGTCTCCCCTACTCTCCTCCCATTCCGTCACCCCCGAAGCGCTGCAAAACCCCTTTGGCGATCGTAGTAAATTTGACCTGGCGACAGATATCCCGCTCACCAGCATTACGGCCGGAACTCCGATAAACTTCGAGTCGCCCATCCTGCTGCCGGGACACGGTCTTTTTACCGATCGCGGTCTGCCCCCTCTGCCCGAGACAACGGTTTTCTCCGCGCCCATGGGCGTGGAAAACAAGCTCGGCGTGCCGATGCATGTCGACGTGTCGTGGAACGGTTTCGATCCCGTTGCCTTGGCCGAAATCGGTAACCATCGCCATCAGAACGGCTCGTCCCCCGAACCCGAGCAATCGCTGGCGGAGACCGTGCGCGCGTTGAGCACCTATATCGTGGAACGCGTCACCGCCGAGTTCTCTCCCGGTCAGCAGTCGCTCGTTCTTCTCGTCGATCCGCAGCCGACCCGCGGGTTGGGCACCAGCCGCAAATCGTCATTGGAGCAGATGGTCTCGGCGCCCGATCTCGTCACGTCGCCGCTGGCTGCTTCCAGCTAGCTGACGGCCAGCGCCGCATTGAAACGTCCCCACGCGGGCGTGCCGGCTTGCCCATGAAGCGCGTGTCCCATCGGAACGTTCCGAGTTCTCCTTCCTACGCCGCTTCATGGGACTTCCTGTGACTTCACCGTCAGCCGACAAGCTCCGCAGCCTGACCGCCGCGATCGATCTCCGCCAATCGCTCCGTCAGCAGCACCGCCGCGTCGTCCTCACCAACGGTTGCTTCGACCTGCTGCACGCCGGCCACCTTTATTTTCTCCAACAGGCCGCGGCGTGCGGCGACGCGCTTTTCGTCGCGCTAAACAGCGATGCCAGCGTGCGCGCGCTCAAAGGTCCCGCCCGCCCGATCCTTTCCGAATTCGAACGAGCTTACGCGCTCTCCGCCCTCGCCTGCGTGCATACGATCGTCCTGTTCGATCAACCGCGATTGGAGGCCGAAATCTGCGCGCTCGCGCCGGACATCTATGTCAAAGCCGGCGATTACTCCCTGGCGACTCTCGACCCGACCGAGCGGGCCGCCCTCCAGGAAGTCGGGGCCGAGGTTCGCTTCCTGCCCTTCCTCCCCGGCTTCAGCACGACCGGGCTGCTGAAACGAATTGCCGCCGCGTCGTCCCCGTAGTCGCCTCGCCGCTCCTCGCGTCCCGCATGCTCTCCGTGCCTCCCTCCCGTCTCCAGCAGATCTGCGCCGCGTTTCCGCAGCAGCGGTTCGTCGTTCTCGGCGACCTCATGCTCGATCACCTGATCGTCGGCGATGCCCGCCGCATCTCGCCCGAAGCGCCGATCCCGGTCGTCAACTTCCTCCACGAAACCTACACACCCGGCGGAGCCGCCAACGTCGCCCACAATCTGGTCTCCCTCGGCGCACGCGTGGATTTGCTCGGCGTGGTCGGCGACGATTCCGCCGCGACGCTGCTGCGCGAAAGCCTCGCTCAACACGCCATCGGCACCGACGGCCTGATCGCCGAGCCCGGCCGCGCCACGACACTCAAAACCCGTATCACCGCGCAACGCCAGCAACTCGTCCGTCTCGACCGCGAAACCAGCGAGCCCGCCCGCGCCGCCACGGCCGAGAAACTCCTTTCGCACCTTCGCGCCGTGCTGCCGGGCGCCGCCGCCGTTCTGGTCGCCGATTACGCCAAGGGCGTTGTCAGCCAGCCTCTGCTTGACGCCGCCTTCAGCGAAGCCGTGCGACTTGGCGTCCCGGTTTGCATCGATCCGAAACCCGCGCATCAGCTCGAGATGCGCGGGTGCGCGCTGCTCACGCCGAATCGCAAGGAGACCTTCGAACTCGCCGGCATGAGCGAATCCGCCAACGCGAATTTCCGCGACCGCGACGACGCCTTGCAACGCGCCGTCGCCGCCGTCCAGGCCCGCCACGATCCCGCCGTGCTGCTTGTCACCTTGAGCGAAGCCGGGCTCCTGCTCGCCGAAAAAGGCCACATCCCGCAACCTATTCCCACCTTCGCCCGCCAGGTGTTCGACGTCGCCGGCGCCGGCGACACCGTGATCGCCGCGTTTGCCCTTGCTCGCGCCGCGGGAGCGACGCCCTTCGAAGCCGCCACGCTTGCGAATCACGCCGCCGGCATCGTCGTCGGGAAGCCCGGCACCGCGAGCGTCACCACCGCGGAGCTATTGGAGTGGGTGCGGGTTCATCCCGATCGGCGTTAGTTTCTGTCCTCCGCGAACCGGATCTGGAAAAACGGTTCTGGAATCCGTTCGCCGACTCCAACTAGCCTCGGCGGCGATTCGCGTGAACATCCTTTTTGTCAACTACGGCGACTTCACCAGCAACAGCCTGAACCACATCGGCGCGTTCGCCAACCAGCTCACCCTGCTCGGCCATTCCTGCGTCGTCGCCGTCCCCGACAATCCGGAAACGATTTCCGCGATTCCGGAACCGCTGTTCACGCCACTGACGTTTGAACGTGCGCTGCAGCGCGAGCCGATCTTCCCGGACCGCCGCCCCGCCGACGTGGTGCACGCCTGGACTCCGCGCGAAAACGTCCGCGAGTTCTGCCTGCACTACCTCCGGCAGCATCGCGACGCCGCCCTCATCATTCATCTCGAAGACAACGAAGCCTTCCTGATCGAATCGTTCGCCCAGGAGGGCCTGGATCAGCTGCGCACGCTTTCCGACGAGGAACTCGCCGCCCGCCTGTCGCCGCGGCTTTCTCACCCGGTCCGGTTCAAAAACTTCCTCCGGGTCGCGCACGCCGCCACCTTCATCACCGACCGCCTGCGCGAGTTCATTCCCCCGGACAAGCCCGCCCTTCGCCTGCTGCCGGGCATCGATCCCGCAACTTTCGAGCGTCCGGTTTCCACTCCGCCAACACGCGAGTCGTTCGGCGTGCAGCCGCACGAGAAACTGCTCGTGTTCACCGGCAGCACGACGTTCGCGAATCTCGCCGACGTGCGCACCCTGCTGCTCGCCGTCCGGCTCCTCAACGATCGCGGCACGCCCTGCAAACTGCTCCGCACCGGAATCAACCCGCCCCAATATTCCGCCGAGCTTGCCGCCATCGCCGGCGGCAATGTGATCGATCTCGGCTTCGTGGAGAAGCCCCTGCTCCCTCATCTCCTCGCGCTCGCGGACGTGCTCGTGCAACCCGGCGCCGCCGACGCGTTCAACGACTACCGGCTGCCCTCGAAAATTCCGGAATTTCTTTTCTCCGGCCGCCCCACGATCATTCCCCGCGCGAACCTCGCACACGAGATGCAGGATGGCCGCGACGCGCTGCTCCTGGACACCGGCACGCCGGAGGAGATCGTCGAGAAGTGCCTGCAGGTCTTCCACGATCCTGCGCTTGCCCGCCGGCTCGCCGAAGGCGCACGCGCCTTTGCGCGCCGCCATTTCGATCTAAAGGAAAACACCGCCGCGCTTTTCGGTTTTTATCAGCGCGTCACCAGCGCGGCCGCTCCGCTCTTCCCCGATTCGAGCACGCCGCCTTCCGAAGACCTATTGCTCGACGGCGGCGATATCGGACTGCGCCTGCGCGCCAAGGAAGCCACCATCGCTCACCTGCGCGAGCAGGTGGTCGCCGCCGAAAAGCCGTTTCTGTCACTGCAGCAAGAGCTCGCGCTGCATCAGCGCACGATCCAATCGCTGCAAAACACCGTGGCTAGCCTCAATGAGACGATCAACTCACTGCGCCACACCCTGAGCGGACTTCAGGCGTCCCACGACCGCCAGGTCGCACGCTTCAATTACCAAGCCGGCAAAACCAACGACGCTCGGAACCAGGTCGAAGTGCTCCGCGGACAGCTCGTCGAGGCGATGAGCGCCGTGCGGCGGTTCGCCGATCAACTGGAAGCGCAGCGCGCCCGTTCGGACGAGCTCTCGGCGGAGCTCCACCAAAGCCACCAGAAGACCAAACGTCTCCAACGTTCCTTTTCCTGGCAGATCACGGCCCCGCTGCGCTCGCTGCGCCGGCTTCTGATCGATCCGCTGACGCGCCGCCGGCCTGCCCCCGCCCCGCGTCCTATTTCTCCGGATACGTCGTTGACTTGCGTCATCGACGAACCCACCGACTGGAACCAGGTCGCTCCGACCGGCACCTTGCGCGGCTGGGTGCTCTCGCAGGAGAATCTCGCGGTGCTCGGCGTCCGGCTCCGCGCCGCCGGTCATGTTGTCGATGCCGCTCACGCCCTCACGCGCCCCGACGTCGCCATGGGCCACCCGGCCCATCCGCATGCGTTGCGCAGCGGCTTCTCCCTCGAATATTCGCTGCCGCCGCAAACCTCGCAGCCGCTCCTCCTCGAGGTGCAGACCGAGGATCGCGTCTGGCGCTGCGCGGCGACGCCCACCGCGCAGGTCGCCGCCGAAATTCCGCCGCACCTGCGCCGCGACTACGCGACCTGGGTCCAGCGTTTCGACACCCTCGGCCTCGAGCAAACCGTCGCCCTCCGGGCCCGCGTGGAATCGCTGCCGGACACGCGGCGGCCGCTGATTTCGGTGCTGATGCCTACCTACAACACGCCCGAGGTGTGGCTCGTCAAAGCGATCGAGTCGGTGCGCGCTCAGATTTACCCGCACTGGGAACTCTGCATCGCGGACGATGCCTCGACCTCGCCGCACGTCCGCCGCGTGCTCGAGGACTACGCGCGTCGCGACGAACGCATCAAGGTCACCTTCCGTGAACAAAACGGCCACATCTCGGCCGCCTCGAACTCGGCGCTCGCCCTTGCCCGTGGCGAGTTCACCGCGCTGCTCGATCACGACGACGAACTCACTCCCCAGGCGCTCGCGGAAGTGGCGTTCGCGCTCGCCGCGAACCCCGCGCTCGAGTTCCTCTATTCCGACGAGGACAAAATCGACGAGCAGGGCCGGCGTTTCGAACCCTATTTCAAACCCGACTGGAATCCCGATCTCCTGCTCGGCCAGAATTACATCTGCCATCTTTCCGTTTTCCGCACGAGTCGCCTCCACGCCATTGGCGGCTTCCGCGTCGGCTACGAGGGCAGCCAGGACTGGGACCTCACGCTGCGCTTCGCCGAGGGTCTCAGCGCCGGCGAGGTTCACCACATCCCGCGCATCCTTTATCACTGGCGCGCCATCGCCGGCTCGACCGCGCTCGTGATCGACCAGAAAAGCGATTACCCGTTTCTGGCCGCGCGCAAGGCCCTCGCCGATCACCTCGCGCGCACCGGCACGGCCGCCGAACTGGTCTCCGTCACCGGTCGGCACTGGCGCGTGAAGCGCGCCCTGCCCGAACCCGCGCCGCGAGTCTCGATCATCATCCCGACGCGCAACGCCGAGGGCCTCCTGCGCATCTGCATCGGTTCCATCCTGGCGCGCACCGCGTATCCGGATTTTGAAGTCATCGTGGCGAACAACCGCTCCGACGATCCAGGCACGCTGGCCTATTTCGACGAGTTGCGCCGGATCAAGGTCCGCGTGATCGACTACGATCAACCGTTTAATTTTTCCGCGATCAACAATTTCGCCGCGCGGGCTGCGACGGGCTCCGTCCTCGCGTTTCTCAACAACGACCTCGAGGTCATCACCCCCGACTGGCTCGCCGAGATGACCGCCCAGGCGTTGCGGCCGGAGATCGGCTGCGTCGGCGCGATGCTTTATTATCCCAACGAAACCGTGCAGCACGCCGGCGTCGTGCTCGGCCTCACCGGTCCCGCCGGCAAAGACGGTGTCGCGGGCCATGCGTTCAAGGGTTTCCCGCGCGGCGCCGAGGGCCAGCGCAACCGCCTGCGGCTCGTGCAGAACTATTCCGCCGTCACCGCGGCGTGCCTGGTCGTGCGCCGCGAGGTCTTCGACCAGGTCGGAGGCTTCAACGAAGCCGACCTGCCCGTCGCGTTCAACGACATCGATTTTTGCCTCCGCGTCCGGCAGGCCGGTTACCGCAACCTGTGGACGCCGTTCGCCGAGCTGTATCACCACGAGTCCGCCAGTCGCGGCGCCGAGGATACGCCGGAAAAGATCGCGCGCTTCCAGCGCGAAGCCGCTTACATGCGGCGCACCTGGGGCGCGTTGCTCGACAACGACCCCGCTTACAACCCCAACCTCACGCTGCAGCACGAAGACTTCGCGCTGGCGTTTCCTCCGCGCCCGCCGGCGGCCTGAGCCTTCGCCGCGCGCCTTCCCCGGCATGCACGTGTCCGACGCCCCCGCTTCGGCCGCAGCGACCGCTTTCCCGGCGGCTTCGCCGGCGCGGCGAGCGCTGCGGTGGACGCTCGCGGTGGTCGCGACGTGCCTCGTCTGGTCGGCCAATCTTTTTTTTCCGAACGAGCCGGCGCTCGGACTCGATCCGTCCTGGCAGAGCGTGCTCTGTCACGCGGTCGGCCGCCCCTGGGTGTTCGGACGCGATCTGGTCTACACGTATGGTCCGTGGGGCTGGTTGACGACGCTGCAGTATGACGCGGCGACGTTCTTTCCCCGTATGGCGTGGGAAATCGGTTTCAAAACTGTCGCGTCCATCCTGGTGGTCCTCGCCGCAACCACGCTCGCCTGGCCTCGCCGCATCGCCTTTGTCGCCGCGGCGATCCTGTTTCCGCCCGTTTTTCAGGACACGCTGCCGATGCTGCTCATCGCTGGCCTGACGCTGCTCGCGATGCGCCCAAATCTGCGCTGGCCGCTCCTCGCCGCGATCGGCGCGGGCCTGGGATTTCTTTCGCTCCAGAAGTTCACGTATCTGGTCATGGCCGCCGGAGGCCTGACGTGCGTGGTGGGCCAACGCCTGCGCACGCCGGAACGCGGCCGCTTTCTGGCCGCGCTGCTCGGCGGCACGACCGGCTCATTTCTGATCGGTTGGATGGCCGCCGGCCAGCCTTTGGCCGCGATCCCGCTTTTCCTCCAACACTCGGCGTGGGTGGCTTCCGGATACACGGAAGCGATGTTCCTCGAGGAGTCGCCCGCCGTGTTCGCGTTCGGGATCTCGGGCGCGCTGCTGTTTTTGCTGCTCGTCTGGGATCGCGTGAACCGTGAAAGCTGGCCGGCCGCCCTGGCGTTGACCGGGTTTGGCTTTCTCGCCTGGAAACACGGTTTCGTCCGCGCTGACGGTCACACGCTCGGCTTTTTCTTCTTTGTGCTCTTCGCCGGCATCGCCGCGCCGCGCCTGAATCCGTCCGCAGGCTGGCGGCGCCACGTCACGTCCGGCGCGCTTTGCGCCGTCGCGCTCGGCGGCTGCCTCGCAGCGGAGCCGGCGATGCTCACGCTTCCCTACCACACCAGCCGTCTTCGCCTGGTGAAGAAGACCGAGCTCGCGTTCCAACTCCCTTGGGTTCGCGAAATCCGTGACCGGCAAACCCGTGCCCTCGCCCTCGGCCACGCGCTGCCGGCCGTTCGCGCGGCCATCGGAGATGCCACTGTCGATCAATTCGGCAACAACCAGGCGATTCTCCTGCTCAACGCCTTCAACTATCGCCCGCGTCCGGTCTTTCAAAGTTTCCAGGCCTACTCCGGACCGCTCGCCCGGCTCAATGAAACGGCCGCCCTCTCGCCGGACGGCGCGGAGTTCCTGCTCGCTTCGCTCGAGACGATCGACGGCCGGTATCCAACGCTTGATGACGCGGCTCTGCTCCCGCGTTTGCAGAGCGATTACCGGTTCGTTTTGGCGGAAGGTGGCTTTCTCTTGTTGCAAAAAAATCCCGCCCCGTCGGCCGTCACGCGGAAGCCTCTCGCCTCCGGCTCTCTGCGCTATGGCACCGAAGCGCAAACCCTGCCGCCAGGCAGCGGGACCGTGTGGGCGAGCATCGAGGCTCCGTATTCGTGGCTGGGTCGGCTGCGCACGTTTTTCTACAAGCCGCCGGAGCTCAGCCTCGTCGTGCGGGATGCCGACGACATCGAACGTCGCTTCCGCCTGATCGTCCCCGCCGCCCGCGCCGGTTTCCTGCTCAGTCCCATGCTTCTGGATACAGCGGACCTTTCGACGCTGTTGACGCAATCCGCCGGCCGGGAAGTCCGTAGCATTCGACTCGAACTTCCGCGCGGCGGCGTAAAATATTTCCGGGAACGCGCACGGTTCGAGTTCGCGCGCCTCGACATTATCGCCCGATAGTTGCAGAAGACTTGAACCCTTCAGGCGAAGCCGAAAGGCTTCGCCTAATGCAACTTGAACGCATCAGAACGGCCCGCATGAATCCCATCAACATCATCGACACCCCCTCCGCCAATGCGCTCGCCGATCCGCTCGCGCTTCGCATCGAAGGCTGGGTGCATGCGGCATCGCGACACGACGATCTGGTCGCGGTGGAGGTGCTCGCCGACGGCGAATTGCTCGGCCAGACGGCGTTTTTCTTCATTCGTCCCGACGTCAACGAGGCGCATTCCTTTTTGAGCGACACGCGGACCGGGTTTTCGGTTTTGCTCAGCGCCCCGTCCCTGTTCAGGCGGGAGTTCGTCACGCTCGGCTGTCGCATTCGTTTCAGCGACGGTTCCTCCGTGCTCGGGGCCACTCGCACCATCCAGGTCATCGATCGCGACTATCGCTCGAACGACTACGGCGTCTTGGCGCGACCCGATGAGACGCGGCTGTTTCACCGGTCCGACATCTACACCTCGGGCGCATCTGTCTCCGAAATCAATCCCGAGTGCCTGACAATGCTTCGCCGCTATCTTCCGGAGCCCCCCAGCCACGTGCTCGACGTCGGGTGCGGTTTTGGTGGATACGGGCGCGCGCTGCTCGATGCGGGTTACGACTGGCTCGGCGTGGAGGTCAAAGCTTCCGATTGCGACGAGCTGGCGCGGCGGAATCTTCCCCACCGCCAGGTCGATGGCCGCACACTTCCATTTGCGGATCGCGCCTTCGAATCGACGATCTGCATCGAAGTCCTCGAGCATATCGCCGAGCCCGCCGGGTTTCTGTCGGAGATCGCGCGAGTCACCGGCCATCGCTGCCTGATCTCGGTCCCCAACCTGGAACTGATCCCCTACCTTCATCCTTATCGCGTCGTTCCCTGGCACCTGCTCGAAGGCGATCACAAAAACTTCTTCACCCGCGCGAGTCTCCGCGGGCTGTTGTCCGGTTATTTCAGGAAAGTCGAGATCCTCACCTACGCACCCCTGCCTGTGCGCACACCCGAAGGTCTCCCGCTCGACAATCATCTGTTCGCTATATGCGAAAACTGAGCCCGGGCGCGCTGTCTCGCTGGTTGCTGCTGCTTGGCTTCGCGCTGACGATTCTCGGCGCAAAGTTCTGGCTCATTCAGCGCGCCGGCAGCGATCTGCCAGTGCTCGATCAATGGGACGGTGAAGCCGAATTTGCGCTGCGTCCCTGGTTGGAGAACCGGCTCACGGCGGCCGACATCCTGAAGCCGCACAACGAGCACCGCATCGTCACCACGAAGCTTCAAACCCTCGCGTTGACGGCGCTCAACCGGCAATGGGATGGCTACGTCGAAACGGTGTTCAACGCGTTCATTCACCTCGCGTCGGCGGTTCTGTTGCTGTGGTGCGCCCGACGCTGGCTGCGCGGGCCGCCGTTTTTTTGGTTTGGATTGCTGCTGCTGCTCCTCTTCAGCCTGCCGTTCTCCTGGGAAAACACCCTCGTCGGATTTCAGGCCCAGTTTTATTATCTGCTGCTCTTCTCGCTCGGACACCTGATCTTCTCGCTCGAGGCCGAACGTTTCACGATTCGCTGGGCGCTCGGCCAGCTCTGTGCCGTGCTTGCGCTGGCGACGATGGCGACGGGGTTTCTTTCCGCGCTGGCCGTGCTGTCGGCGCTGGGTTATCGCCTCGTTCGCGAGCGTCGCTGGACGCCGCAGCAAATCGTCACCGCGTTGCTTGCGGGCGCAGCCGTTGTCGCCGGTTGGGCGATGAAAGTCGATGTGGCGGGGCATGCGATTTTGAAGGCGCACACGCCGTTTCAATTCGTCTTCGCGCTGCTGCAGTTGCTCGCGTGGCCCGGGCCGTGGTTTCTCCCGCTGGTCTTCGCGCCCGCGGCGATTTTTATCTGGCGCGCGCTGCGACGCGGCGCCGGCAACGCACCTGATCCCGTGTTGCTCGGATTGTTGAGCTGGAGCCTGCTGCAGGCGCTCGCGCTGGCCTACGGCCGCGGCGGCGGCGCAGTTGAGGCGTCGCGTTACACAGATCTGCTCGCGATCAACGTCGCCGTTGGCGGCCTTCTGATTTTGCGCCAATCCCGACCGTGGTTCGTCGGCGCGTGGATGGTGGTTGCGATCGGCGGTCTGCTCACTCGCAGCGTTCACGAGGCGACGGGGGCGATTGGCTCGCTTCCGGAGATCCACCAGCGGCAGCATGAGCTTGTCCGTTCTTATGTGGCGAACGGCGATCCCGCCGTCTTCGAGAACCAGACATGGCCCGAGATCCCGTATCCCAGCGCGCCGGTGTTGCGGCAACGACTGGATACACCTGTGCTGCGCGCGATTCTGCCTTGGAGCGTGCGAACGCCCATTCGTCTCCGGGAAGAAACGATGCCTCGCGATCCGCATTCCGCGCCGACGCTGCCACGGGGCAATTGGGAGATTGCGCTAAGCACACGCGGCGAACCGGAAGCCGAACGAGAAGAGGTTTCCTGGCGAAGCGACCCTGTGGCGACATCGACGCTGCCCGTGCTGCGGTTCCTCGTGGCCGGCGATTTGGGCAACGGATCGCCCCGCCTGCGATTGACAATCAAGAGTCGGGAGGGCGAAACGCCGGTGATTCCTGAGGCGCCTTCCGGCGAGCGATGGAAGCGCGTGACGGTCGCCCGGCCGGCAGGCGAATGGTGGATCGAGGCGAGCGACGGCGATCCACGCGGCTGGTTCGCTTTCACCCGGCCAATCGAGATGGGCTGGACCAGCTGGGTCGCCGAAAAGATGACGAAGCAGCATGCCACTATCCTCGTCGCGGGATTGGTGCTCATCGGAGCCGCAACGGCGATCAGGCGCAGTCGCAAGCTGCCGCGCGTCGTGAGGCCGACCTCTTCGGCGGCCGCGATCGCATCGATCGCGGCGATGTTGGCCGCGGGAGCCATTGCCGTCGTTCTTTTGGTCCGGCTGAAACTGGTAAACCCGATCCCTCCTCCGCTCACGCCCGCGCCGTTTACAGAGCGCGATTTTGCCCTTCACGTCCTGTCATCCCGCGCGCCGCCGCCTTCGGCGGAAACATTCGCCGGACGGGTGCCACCAGCACTCGGCGGCGACCGGTGGTTTGGCTCTTACTATGGCGGCGACGCATTCACCGGCGTCCTCGCGACGGCCCCGTTTCCGCTTCACGAAGACAAGCTTTTCGTTCCGATCGCCGGCTATCCCCACTCGCCTGGCACGGAGCTGGCGCTGGAGATCGAAACGCCCGGCGGCCCGAAGCGAATCGCATTTACTGGAAAAAATCCCACCGAGCGGAGCGCCTTGTGGTCCGTGGATGTCAAGAAATGGCGCGGCGCCCCGGCCAGGCTGGTGCTGACGGACGCATCGCCGGCATTCGCCGGCTGGCTCGCCATCGGCGCGCCGTCGTTTTCTCCGCCGCACGAGGTGCCATGGCTTGAGAACGTTCGCCGCAACTACCTTTGGTTCGCGATCGGTGTGGTCGCCGTATCCGCGCTCCTGTTACTGCCGGGGCTGGCCCTGGCGACGTGGCTTCCGGGTTGGCGATTCTCCGCGACGGTTATGATCGCGATTCCCGGCCTGCTTGCCCTGGCCGCAGCCGGCTTGATGATGTGGCTGACGGGAAATGCGAACGGCGAGGTCTTCGCGGTCACCTGGCTGCTGGCTCACGGCGTTCTTGCCCTGCTGCTCGCGGTGCGCTGGTGGGCGCACGGCGTGCCGTTGGCGCGCGAGGATTGCCAGGCGGGCCTGGTCTACGGAGCGGTCGTGGTCGCCGCGCTCGCCTATGGCGTGCTTCCGCTCGAGGTCGCGCAGGAGTTTGGAGCCCGCACCACGGCGCAAAGTCGAATGATTGCGTCGCCTCCGGATCACGACATCCCGTGGCGGACCGCCGCCTATTTTCTACATGGCAAGGACGGTAACGAGGACCGTGCCGCCTACTTCGGTGAGATGTGGTCGGTCGGTTCGCGCGGGCCGTTGCTGCCGCTCGCGTTGACCTCTCTCTTTGCCTTCTTCGACGTGGATCCGGGATCGCCACCAGGGGCGCGAACGGACGCCTGGCCCGCTTCGTCGGACGGGTTCTGGCTCGCGCGCGCGTTCACGATTTTGTGCAACGCGCTCGTCGTGCTCGCCGGCGCGGCCCTGGCGTCGCATCTCGCGCCGCATTCCCAACGCCTGGCGCTGCTTGCTTTGGCGTGTGCTCCCGTTGTCGCCATCAACACGGATTTCGTGTGGCCCAAACTCCTCGCCACCACATTCGTCGTGCTTGCGGTGCGCGCGATCGTCGCGCAACAGCCGGCCTGGCGCAGCGCCTTGTGGTGTGCGCTCGCCTACCTGAGCCATCCGGTGGGAGCGCTGATGACGCCGCCGGTCTTTGGTTTTCTCGCATGGCGGGCGTGGCGGGAAAGCGAACCCGATCGCAGATTACGCACAGCCGTGCGAACGGCCGGTTGGTTCGCCGGCGCGCTCGCCGCCTGCCTTTTGCCGTGGCTGGCCTATAAAGCCTGGTTGGGACATCCGGACGCCATGCTCCGTTATACCCTCGGCGACGGACGCGGATTTCTGGCCGCGGCGAGCATCGGTTCATGGCTCGATTGCCGTTGGCAGAACTTCTGGCTGACCGTTGTTCCTGCAGGTTTTTTCTACTCGTCGCACATGACGGCGTGGCTGGAGGGTCCGCTCAGCCCGACACTGCGATGGGCGATTGGATACGCGAAATCGCTGCCGGGCGCGATGGGGCTGATTCTGTATCCGGCGGCGCTCTACAGTCTGTTCCGTCCCGCGCCGCAGTCGGCCGCCGGACTGCGTTTCTGGATTTTTGCCGGTGCGTTCGCGACGATGCTGGTTTTCTGGGGCTTCAGCAATGACGGTTTGGGACGCAACTGCCTGGAGCCGCTCTCGATTCTTCTCATCATTTACGCGGCCGCCGCTTTGCCGCCCGTCCGACGCGGCTGGTATTGGGTGCTGCCAATCGCGGCGCTCGAAATGGCGGGCATCCGGGTGCTCGGCATCGTTGCCGCGCCCGACTTCCCCAGCTGGCAGATCAACGGTGAGGCCGCAGCGCTTTTGGCCCTCTCCATCGCCGCTGCGCTCGCACCTGCGATGTGGTATGTGGCTCGACCTTGGTATCGCTCATCCGATTCCCAAGGACTGAAGTTTCTGACCGCGGCGCTGATCGTCGTGGTGGTCGGATCTGTCCTGGCGCGGGGGAGTGTCACGTCCGGACAGATACTGATTCAAAATCTGACAGCGTGGCTGGCGAGCGGTCTTGTTTTGGCCGGAATGGGAATGGTTGCACTCGCGGCGGTCCAGCAGCTCGGTGGCATCACGCAGCCGTGGCAACCCCTCGTCGCTGGGGCGTTGGTCTGCGCCGCAGGATATGCAACCTTCTGGGCCTACTTTCTGCATCCGTGGTTCGGACATCTGGTCGCCGTTGGCGGCGCAATCGGCGGCATGACCTTCGGCTGGGGCCATCACCTCCGCGGCTTGCAGATGAACCCCGAAGCCAGACGCATCGCACTGCTCGGCGGCTTCATCGGTCTGGGCTACATCGGCGTTCTCCATTTGTATTCCGGGAGTGGAAGCCTCTACGCGCTGTCCGCGAATCGGTTTCTCGCCGGACTCCCGGGCGACAATGAACTTCCGCACCTCTTCGCCGAGCGACTTTATACCGGTAGCTCACTCAAACCTTTCTCCGGCGACTGGCTTTCCAGCGACCGGCCGCCGCTGCAAACCGGCTGGATCCTGCTCACCCGCGCGCCGCTTGCGCCCTTGGGGTTGGACGCCAAATCCGTGAGCGGCATGTCGGCGATCTGGTTTCAACTTCTCTGGGTGCCTGCGTGCTACGGTCTGCTCCGATGGCTGCAAATTCCGCCCCGACGAAGCGCCGTTTGGGTCGCCCTGCTTTCCCTCAGTGGTTTCTTCCTGCTGCACTCCACCTTTGTCTGGCCCAAGCTCGCCGCGGGCGCGCTGATGTGCGGCACGTTTGTGTTATGGGTCTCGCGGGCCGAATCGAGCCGGCTTTCATCGGCGCTGGTTGCCGGTTCGCTTTGTGCCGCGATGGCCTGGCTCGCCCACGGCGGCGTGGCGTTTTCTCTCCTTGCGCTCGTGCCCTGGATTGCGTGGGACGCTTTGAAGGGTCGGTATCGGGACTGGCTCCTCGCCGGATGCGTGTTCGCCCTCGCCGCCACGCCCTGGCTGCTGTATCAAAAATTCTATGACCCACCGGGCAACCGCCTCGTGAAGTGGCACCTTGGCGGCCAGATCGCCCCGGACCCTCGTGGAGTCTGGGAAACCCTGCGGGAGAATTACGGTGCCCTGGACGGCGCAGCCATCGGTCATCAGAAGCTCGAGAATTTTAAAACGCTCTTTCGCGGAGAATGGCACGAACTAGTCGCCACCTCCGCCGCGGGAGCCGAAGCCCGCCGCATCGACGAATTCTTCCATACGTTCCGAGCGTTCGGTTGGTGGCTCGTCGCACTTTTCTTTCTGCCGCTGATTTTCCGGCGCTTGAGAGTTGCCCCGCCGGAGTCTGCGTCTCGGGCGAAAAGACACGGCGCGCTGCTGGCCTGGAGTCTCGGGACACTCTGCGTCTGGTGCGCATTGATGTTCAAGGGAGGCGAAGCCATCGTTCACCAGGGATCCTTCGCTGCGATGATTGCCTTGTTCGCACTGTTCGCCGCCTGGTGCGACGTTGTTGGCCGGTTCGCCATCCCCGCGATGGCGGTGCTTCAACTCGCGGCCTTCGTGTTCACCTGGGTTCCCGGCAATGGGGTCATCGGGGGGAACATGCAACCGCTGGCCTGGGGAATCATAATCCTCGGCGCAGCGGGGGTAATTCTGATTGGCTGCCGACCGCATCGGGAAGTCGCGGTGGCGGAGAATGAAGGGGCGTCATGACGAGAACCTTGCTTGACTGGCTCGATCGCGAGCCCTGGCACTACTGGAGCATCGCGCTGCTGACGACCGTCGCGTGGACGGTCACCCTGCTCATCGATCGCGACGATCGCCGCTGGCCGAGAACCTGGTGGCTGTGGTCGGGCGCAAGCGTCCTGCTGCTGCTGGCCTGGCGTTGGCCATTTCTGGTCGGTCCCGCGATCGCCAATCCCGACGAGGCGCAAATGATCGCGGGCGCGATCACGCTTAAGTCGTATCCCATTTTTTGGAAATACGTGGACGGCACGACTCACGGTCCGCTCGCCGACGTCCCCCTGCTCTTCGCCCACGCCTTCGGTGTTCCGCTCAGCTATGGCGGCGCCCGGTTCGTCGGCGGGATGATGATGATCGGCGGCTGGCTGCTCGCGGCCCGCGGGCTGCGGCATTGCGGCTCCTTTTCCGCGATTCGACTGGGGCTGGCGCCAGTCATCCTGCTTTGGGTCTCCATCTCTTTTTATGACTTCTCCGGATACACGAGCGAAATGCCCGCGATCTTTTTTGCGCTTGTTGCGATCTGGCCGCTCGCATCGGCACTGCGTTCCCCGGAGTTGTCCATTCGCCAACGCGCATCGCTACTCGCGTTGGGCGGGGCGCTGCTGGGCTGCATCCCCTACGCGAAGATCCAAGGCATCCCCCTCGGCGTCGCCATCGGAGTCGTGTCGCTGATCGCGGCGTGGCGGCGACCCGCGCGCGGCCGGTTCGTAACGGCCCTCATCGCCGGCGCGTTGGCCCCCTCGCTGTTCCTCGCGGTTTACCTGATCATTTGGGGACTCACCCAGCAGTTTTGGCTTACGTATGTTTTGAACAACCTGCTCTACGCGGACGGCGGCGAGTTCTCGTGGTGGTGGATGATTTCTCAGCTTTGGAGCTGGATGGACGTCGCGCCCGGGTTGCAGGCGGCAGCAGGCATCACGATCCTCGCTTTCCTTGCCGCGCTGGTTGTCTCCTGCCGCTGGCGCCCGATCCGCCGGCCCTGGCTCCCAGCCGACGCGACGTTACTCTCCAGGATTCGCGTGCGCGGTTTCTCGCTCAGTCCGGGCGGAGCATCCCGCTTCCTCCTTGCCGCGGTGGTCGTGGCGGCCGGCGTCTATTGCGTGCTGGCGCCGCGTCGCTTCTTCGCGCACTACCTGCAGTTTTTGAGCGTGCCTCTCGGAGCGCTGGGCATCGTCGCGTGGTGCGAACTTCGTTTCCGCATGGCAAAGCTGTCGGGCCGGGCCGAGTTCGCGGTGCTGGCAATACTGGCGCTTCTGATGGCGAGCCCGCTGATCGTCGCCCGTCTCCAACGAGCGAATCCTGAAATGCGTGGCGAGTGGACTCGGCGGCAAGGCGAAATGAGATACCCCGCCTCGATCGCCATCGCCCAGCTGGCCCAGCCGGGCGACACGATGACGGTATGGGGCTGGATGCCCTATTTTTACGTCGAGACCGGCCTTCCCCAAGCCGCCCGCGACGGCAATACGCAACGGCAGATTCAAGGCTCCATGGTGGAGTTTTATCGCCAGAGATACCTGTGGGATCTGCAACGTCGGCTGCCCCGCATTTTCGTCGATGCCGTGGGCGGAAACAATTTCGGCTACAACGACCGCACCCCTGAGCATCGCCACGAGAGTTTTCCACCGCTGCGGGATTTTGTGGCTCGTCACTACTTTCTGGCGGCGACCGTCGACGGCAGCCGCATTTATATCAGGAAACAGTAAAGCCCGTTTCGCTCGTTTCCCGCGCTCCGCACGTCGGCCGCGCCCCCTCAATCGCCTCGGGAAACCCGCGGACGTCTCACCCGGGGGAGCACGACCATCGTTCGAGTTGCGCCGCGACGTGCGTCGCTTATTTAGCTGGTTCTTCTCAACTTCCTCCTCTCGTGCCCAAAACCCTTCTCGTCACTGGTTCCTCCGGTCTCATCGGCTCCGAAGTCTGCGTCTATTTCGCCCGCGAACTCGGCTACACCGTCCACGGCGTCGACAACAACCAGCGCGCCGTCTTCTTCGGCCCGCAGGGCGACACCCGCTGGAACCAGCAGCGCCTCGCGCACGAGCTGCCCGACTTCGTCCATCACGAGCTCGACATCCGCGACCGCGCCGGCGTTCTCGCCCTCGTCAAATCCGTCAAGCCCGACGCCATCGTCCACACCGCCGCCCAACCCAGCCACGATCGCGCTGCCGCCATCCCGTTCGACGATTTCGACACCAACGCCGTCGGCACACTCAACCTCCTCGAGGCCGCCCGCCAGTCCGCGCCCGAATCGCCGTTCGTCCACATGAGCACGAACAAGGTCTACGGCGACGCTCCCAACCGCATCGCGCTCAAGGAACTCGAGACCCGCTGGGACTACGCCGATCCGACCTACGAACACGGCATCGCCGAGACGTTCACCATCGACCAGTCGAAGCACTCGCTTTTCGGCGCGTCGAAGGTCGCCGCCGATGTCATGGTCCAGGAATACGGCCGCTATTTCAACCTGCCTACCTGCTGCCTTCGCGGCGGCTGCCTCACCGGTCCCAACCACTCCGGCGTCGAGCTCCACGGCTTCCTCTCCTACCTCGTGAAATGCAATCTCGAGGGCCGCGAATATAAGGTTTTTGGATACAAGGGAAAACAGGTGCGCGACAACATCCACTCGCTCGACGTCGCGCGGTTCATGGCCGCTTTCGTCGCCGCGCCGCGCGCCGGCGAGGTCTACAATCTCGGCGGCGGCAAGGCCAACAGCACGTCCATCCTCGAGGCGTTCAAGATCGCCGAAAAATTCACCGGCAAGCCCCAGGTCTACACCTACGTCGACCAGAACCGCATCGGCGACCACATCTGCTACTACTCCGACCTGCGCAAGATGCGCGCGCACTACCCGTCGTGGGACATCACGCAGTCGCTCGAGGAAACGATCCGCCAGATCGTCGAAGCCTGGCAGCGCCGGCCCCAGGCCGCATAACCACCGCGCGCATCCACCTCGCGCCGCCGCGCCCTCACTGCAGCATGCGGACGCGGCGGTCTTTCCGCGGAAACTGCAAGGTCACGAGCGTGCCCACGCCTTCCTTGCTCTCGATGCCGATCTGGCCGCCGTGGTCGCGCATGATCCGCTGCACGATCATCAGGCCGAGACCGTGGCCGCTGGATTTCGTGGTGTGATACGGCTGAAACAACCGCACGAGATCCTCCTGCTTGATCCCCGCGCCGGTGTCGCCAAAGAGCAAATACACATTGTCGTCGTCCGCGTGCGACCGGATTTTCAATTTTCCACCCGGCTGCATCGCCTCGATCGCGTTTTTGATGATGTTGAAAAACACCTGCTTGATCTGATTGGCATCCGCCATCACCACCGGCAGCTCGCCCGTCGCTTCCGCATCGACGGTGATCCCGCGATCCGCGAGCTCGCCGTGCTGGAAACGCAGGACGTCCGCGAGCAGCTCCGCGAGGTGCGTCTCCGAGAGGTCCGGCGTGCGCGGCCGGATCGCCTCGAGGAAGTTGCTAATGATCCCGTCAAGCCGTCGGACCTCCTCCTGACAGACTCCGATCGAGTTCTCGAGCCCCGCGACGTCCTTGTCCTTCGCCGAACGCAGCTTCTTCAACCGGCGCTCGATCAACTGCAGGTGAATCGTCAGCGAATTCAGCGGATTACCCAGCTCGTGCGCCACGCCTGCCGCGAGTAGCAGGATCGATGACGTCCGCTCGTTTTCGATCCGCGCCTCCGTGGTTTGTTTGTCGCGCGTGATGTCCGAGAGAATGACCGCAAACCGGCGCAGCGCGCCGCGGGATTCGTTGCGAAACGGCACCATGTAGAGCCGCACCGTCCGCGGCTCCGGATACGTCAGCTCGAACTCGCGCGCCACGATCGGCAGCGACGCCACGCCCTCCGCGTCGAGGGCGCGCTCGAGCGAGGGTCGCAGTCCTGGCACGAGCCGCCACAGCGTCTGCCCCGACAGGTCTTCGTCCGCCAGGCCGATCAGTCGCTGCGCCGCGCGATTGGCGTATTCTATCCGCCCATCCGCGCTGATCACGAGCACGCCTTCCTGCAGCACGTTGAAGATGTCCTCGAACAGCCCGCGCTCGCGCGCGAGCCGCTGCACGAGGTTCGCGAGATTGACCGAGTCGAGCGACTCGACGCGTCCAAGCACGCGGTCCAGCGAGGAATTCTTCTTACCGGGCATGGGCGCACAAAAACTGAAACCCGGAAAAACTGAAATGCTGAAAACTCCGCCCGTTCCCGGCTTCTCAGCGTTTCAGGTTTCTGGCGTTCCGGCGCTCGATGTCTTCAGCATTTCATTCGCCGAACATTTCCATCTGCGCGGGATCGACGCGCACCGCGAGCAGCTTGCGCAGGAACATCTCGCGATGCTCGATACAGCGTCCGAGCCGCAGCACCGCCTCGCGATGCTCCTCCGTCCCATAGCCTTTGTGTTGCGCAAAACCGTAGCCGGGGAATTTCGTGTCGAGCTCGCACATCAGCCGGTCGCGCGCGACCTTCGCCACGATCGAAGCCATCGCGATGCAGAGCGAGCGCGCGTCGCCGTTGACGAACGCCGTGTGGGGATAAGGAAAGCCGCGCAACGCCAGACCGTCGATGAGCACACGCGCCGAGACCGTGGGCTGAAACGCCGCGCGCTCCTCGAAACTCGAGAACAGGTCCGGCTCGACTTTGCGCTCGAAGGCATCCGGCGGATGGATCGCTTCCAGCGCCCGGCGCATCGCGAGCTTGGTGGCTCCGAGGATGTTGAACTGCGCGATCTCGTCCACGCCCGCCACGCCGAAATGCGCGTGGATCATTCCGTTCGCCGCGAGGGTCTCGAACTCCTGCCACAACTCCTCGCGCTGCGACGCGTTGAGCGCTTTCGAGTCGTTGACGCGCCCGGCTTTCGTGATCGCCCAGCGGCTCTCCAGAAACTCGCGCGTCACCAGCACCGCCGCCGCCACGACCGGCCCGGCAAACGCGCCGCGCCCCACTTCATCGACGCCGATGAGGCTTTGGTAACTTTCGATCTGCTTCAGATCGAACGCCCGCAATTGTCTGCGCTTCGGCATGCTAACGCGTGATCGACGGGAGGGACGCTTCTCCGAGGCGTCCGTTAAAGATCGTCGCTGCGGGAAAGCGGACGGCTCGGAGAGCCGTCCCTACCGCCGTGTCCAATCTCAAAACCCACCCCTTCATCGTCCGCCCCACTCCATTTTCTCCCGCGGCTCCTTCAACGGCAACTCGTCCAGTTTGCCCATCGCCGCAACCACCTCATACGCCGTGCGAAAATGCAGCTTGGCGAACTCGCCGAGCGCCCGCGTGCCAAACTTTTCGATGATCTGGCGCGCCTGCTCCTTCACCAGCGGTCCGGCGCCTTTCTGGAGTTTCGCGCCGAAGCGGCGGGACAGCAGGTTCATTTGTCGCACGAACTCGGCGCGCGCGACCACCGACGCCGCGGCGACGACGGGATCTTCTTCCGCCTTCGTCCGCATCTTGAGTTCGAAATCCTTCACGCCTTTGCGCGCGAGCTCCCGTTGCGCGAGCGGCTGTTCGGAAAACTGGTCGAGCAATCCCCACGACACGCGCTTCGCTGCGAGGGCTTGTTCGAGCGCCGTCGCGTGCTGCCACGCTAGCAGGCGGTTGAGATTCGCGCCGGGCCGCGCCATCAAATCGTTGTATTTCGCCATCCCGCAATAGCAGGTGCGCACAACGACGTCCTTCGTTTCGCGAATGATCCGGTCGAGCTCGAGGATCCGCGTTTCCGTGATCTTCTTCGAGTCCTGCACGCCCGCCTTGCGCCACGCGTCGATCGCGGCCTTGTCGGCAATCACCGTGGCCGCGATCACCGGTCCGAAAAAATCGCCCTTGCCGCTTTCGTCCAGGCCCGCGTGCGACTCGAACCAGTCCGGATGCAGCGCCTCGTCGTAGCCGAGCTTCGCCACCCCGGTGACCTCCGGCTCGAGCGTCATCGTGATAAACTCCTCGGTGCCCTTGCCGGCGATCACGACCTTGCCGCTCGTGTAGGCGCTGATGTTTATGCGCGCCGCGTCGGATTTGAACGCGAACCGCGTATAGGCCACCTCAAACGGCGTGAAACCGCGTGCCTTGCAGATCGCGTGGAGCTTCTCCATCTGCGCGTCGTCGAGCTTGGTGGTGTAGGACGAGAGCTTTTTCGGCGCCTCTTCCTCGGCTGGCTTTCTTGGCATCACGCGATTCGCCACAAAAAGCGGGGAAAGCACAAAAAAATTCTGCTTGGGCCGCGACGAAGTTTTGTGCCTCTTGGACCTTTTGTGACGCCGACCCTCACTGCCCGCCGGGCCGAGTTTCAAGCCGCGCTGCTGGCCTGGTATCGCCGGCACGCCCGCACGCTGCCATGGCGCGACCGGCCTTCGGCTTACAAAACGGTCGTGAGCGAGTTCATGCTGCAGCAGACGCAGGTGAAAACGGTTCTCCCCTATTTCGCGCGCTGGCTCGCAGAGTTTCCCGATTTTGCCGCGCTTGCCGCCGCGCCGGAGCCGCGCGTCCTGAAACTCTGGGAAGGCCTCGGCTACTACTCGCGCGCCCGCAATCTGCACAAACTCGCGAAAGCCGTCACCGCGCTCCCCGCACTCCCGCGCACGCCCGACGCGTGGCGCGAGTTGCCGGGCGTCGGTCCCTACACCGCGGCGGCGATCACCAGCATTTCGTTCAACGCGCCCGCCGCCTGCGTCGATGGCAATGTCGTGCGCATCCTCGCGCGGCTGACCGCTGATGCCACGTCGTTTCGCGATTCCGCGACCGCCGCGAAAGCCTTCACGCCGCTGGCCAGCGAACTCCTCTCGCACGAGGCCGCCGGCGATCACAATCAGGCGATGATGGAGCTCGGCGCCACCGTCTGCTTCCGACAGAAGCCGCTCTGCCTGACCTGCCCGGTGCGGATGTTCTGCGCCGCCGGTCAGCGCGGGAATCCCGAGGATTATCCGCGGCTCGCGCCGAAGCAAATGGAGCAACGCGCCGTGACGCGCGTCTGGTGCGAGCGCGACGGCGCGCTCCTGCTGCATCGCGCCGCCGCCGGTGCGCGGCGGCTGGCCGAGTTACACGAACTTCCCACCGCGGAACAAGCGGGTATCGACGCCGGGCGACTGAACGACGAACACCTGCTCGCAAAAAAGCGGCGCGGCATCACGCGTTTTCAAATCACGGAATCGATCTATCGCGCGCCCGCGCCGCGCGGAACGCCCGGACCGGAACTGGTGTGGGTGTCGCGGTCCGACCTCGACACGATCACGCTGTCCGGCCCGCATCGCCGCTGGATCGGCGAGTTGCTCAAAGGACGGTAGGGACGGCTCTCCGAGCCGTCCGCGCTCATCCAAAGGCGCGGCGTGCACCCAACTCAAGACGCGTGGAGACACGCGTCCCCACCTCTTTATCGCCGAATTATTCGCCGAGAAGTTTGGCGAGTTGCTGCTCGAGCGCAGGGCCGCGCAGATTTTTCGCGACGATCCGGCCTTCCTTATCCAACAGGTAGGTGGCGGGAATGCTGTTCACGCCATACGCGCGGCCGAGTTTGCTGTTCCATCCCTGACCGTCGAAATACTGCGGCCACGTCATCTTGCGCTCCGCGATGAAATTCTTCAGCGCGCTTTCGCTCTGGTCGAGGCTGATCCCGACGATCTCGAAACCTTTGTCGTGATACTTTTGATACGCCGCCAACACGTGCGGCAGTTCCGCCACGCATGGTCCGCACCACGTTGCCCAGAAATCGATCAACACGACCTTGCCCTTGAACTGACTGACCGAGAGCGGCTGGCCCGCGAGATCCTTTTCGTTGAAATCCGGGAACACCGCGCCGGGCTTCAATGCCGCCTGCGCCTGCAAGCTCTCCTTCTGCTGGTCCAGTTGCGCGAGCAGCTGCACGGCGGTCCGACCCGATTCCGAATCTGGAAACTCCTCCTTGAGCGCCGTCAGCAATTCCGCCGCGCGGTCGTAGTCCTCGAACACCTGCAGATACAGCGCCGCCTTCATCAGCATCGCCTGCGCGCTCAGTTCCGTCGGCTGGCCGCGATGGTCGGCGATCAGGGTGTCGAACGCCTTCAACTCTTCGGCGAGATCCGCCTCCGTGCGCGCGCCCGCGGTCAGCTTGGTTTTGATCCGCTCGATCAGTGCCTTCAACTCGTCGACGCCCTGCGGCGAGGTCGCCGTGGTGGCGGACGAATCGGTGTCCGCCGCACCCGCGACGCCGGACGCGCCCAGCACCAGGGCGCAGAGAAGAAACGTTCTGAATTTCATAAGTGAGGTTACGCCCATTTGCGGGCGAGCAAGGCTTCGACGCGTTCTTTCGAGATGCGCACGCCTTCGACCGGCACGCGCGGGCTCAGTTCGAGAACGAGCACGTGTTCCGGCCGCCAGAATTCGCTGACCATGCCGAAATCGATGTGCCCGGTGCCGATCGGCTGGTGATCCGAGCCCTCGGCGTCGACGTCGTGCAGATGAAAGCCGATCGTGCGCGCCGAAAGTTTTTCCAACTGCGCGCGGTGGTCGATCATGCCCATCGACTGTTTGATGTCCGCATGCCCCGTGTCGTGCCAGTAGCCGGCGGAAACGTCGGCCGGCAGACTCGCGAAATAATCCGCGAAATCCGCATCGAACGGCAGTTCCTCGAATTTCTCGCGGTTCTCGAAGCCCAGCCGCACGCCTTTCTGTTTCGCGTAGGCGAGCACCTCGCCAACCGTCTCTTTCGTTCGCTCCCAATACGGCCCGAGACGCTTGCGCAGCCGGTTGCTGCATTTGTCGAGCAACGCGCGGTAACGCGGATTGCCCATGTGGGCGTCGCGCGCATGCCGGCGGGCGTAGGCGCGGAGTTTGCGGCCGGGGTTGAGCCAGAAAAAATGGACGCTGCCCAAATGGCAGACGAGGACGCGCGCCTTCACCTGCGCGGCAAAGTCGATCGACCGCTTGGTGTGCCGCAGCCATTGGTCGTGCTCGCGGGCGTCGAGCGACGATGGCTCGAAGAGATTTGGCGCCGCATGCACGATGCCCATGGGCAACGGGCAAAAGTTATGCGTCGAGCTGACCTTAATGATGCCCTCGTCGACCGCTTTCAGGATGCCGGGCACCAGGGTGATCCGGACGCCGTGGCTCAGTTCCACGTATTCGAATCCGATGTCGGCCATCTCCCGGGCCATCGCGTAGCCGTCGGAATGACGGTGCGAGCACCAGCAGCAGGAAAGCGAAAACACAGGCTTCACCTCACCAAAAACTCGAAAATCCCATCCCGTTGCACGCAAAAAGAAAGCCGCGCCCCGGACGACCGGGAGCGCGGCTGAAATTCAGCGTCCGAGAACCTCAGCTCTCGTAACGGCGGCGCAGCATCTGGGTGAAGGCCTGGACCTTCTCCTTGCGGCGGCGCTTTTCGCACGGCTTCTCGTAGTAGCGCTTGGCGCGAACACCCTTGATGATGTTCTCGCGATCGAGCTTCTTCTTCATGCGACGGATCGCACGATCAACCGGCTCATTCTTACGGATTTTGATTTCGATAGCCATGTGGGACGGACGGAAGGTGAGAGAAAAGTGGGTAACTACGCCACCCCTCCCCACACGCGTCAATGGTCTTTTTCGCCGTTTGCCGCCCGCCCTCGGTTTGCGGTGGCGTTCCGCCACTTTCCCCGTGGGCACCGCCTCCAAATTACGCCGCAGCCACGTGATTTCCGGCCGTTTCCCGCTCGCGCCCACCTTTCCCCTTGCCCGCTCCGCCCGCGCGTTTCCTTCATAAACCCGTGCCGTCCGCCGATCCGAATTTCGTCCATCTTCACGTCCACACCGATTACAGCCTGCTCGACGGCGCCTGCCGGATCGACCGCCTGATGAAGCGCGCCACCGAGCTCGGAATGAAGGCGCTCGCGCTCACCGACCACGGCAATCTTTACGGCGCGATCGCCTTCTACAACGCCGCCAAAGCCGCGCAGATCAAACCGCTCATCGGTTGCGAGCTCTACCTCGTCGAACACTCCCGCCTCGAGAAACACGGCCGCACCGACGACGAGGGAAAATCCATTTTCCACCTCGGCCTTCTCGCCCGCAATCTCACCGGCTACCAGAACCTGCTCAAGCTCGTCTCCGACGCGCATCTCAAGGGCTTCTATTACAAGCCGCGCACCGATCTCGAGCTGCTCGCGAAACACGCCGAAGGCCTGATCGGCTTCACCGGCTGTCTCGCCTCCCTCGTGCCGCAGCACTTGCTCAATGATCGCGACGACGAGGCCCGCGAAGCCTGCGCCCGCTTCGTCGACATCTTCGGCCGCGAAAACTATTTCGTCGAGATCCAGGACCACGGCATCCCCGAGCAGCGCAAGATCATCCCCGGACTCCTGAAGCTGGCCGACGAATTCAAGCTCCAGGTCATCTGCTCGAACGATGTCCACTACGTGAATCACTCCGACGCCGGCCCGCACGACGCGATGCTCTGCATCCAGACCGGCGCGAAGATCGACGAGGAGAAGCGCATGCGTTTCTCCGGCCACGAGTTCTATCTCAAATCCCGCGACGAAATGGCGAAGGTGTTCGCCGAGGTCCCCGAGTCGCTCACGAACACCCAGCTGGTCGCCGAGATGTGCGACCTCGCGATCCCGTTTCCCAAAGGCAGCGAGCGTTACCCGAAATATCCGCTGCCCCTCGAGGTCCGCGAAAAATCCAATCCCGGCGCCTACCTCCACGATCTCTGCGTCGGCGGCCTGAAGCGCCGCTACGGCGTCGACTACGAGGCGGTCGCCTCGCGCGCCGTCGTCGCCGAACGCCTCGCCAAACTCACGAATCTTCCGCCCGGCGAGAAACCGCAGCCGCCCGATTACAGCGGTCTCGCTCACGAGGAAGAACTCGTCGTCCGCCTCGCCTACGAGCTGTCGATCATCACCGTCACCGGCTTCATCGACTACTTCCTCGTCGTGTGGGATTTCATCCACTGGGCCAAGTCCCGTGAAATCCCGGTCGGTCCCGGCCGCGGCTCCGGCGCCGGCTGCCTCGTCGCCTATCTCCTCGGCATCACCAATCTGGATCCGCTCCGCTTCAAACTTCTCTTCGAGCGCTTCCTCAATCCCGAGCGCGTCTCGCCGCCTGACTTCGACATCGATTTCTGCATGCGCCGCCGCGAGGACGTCATCAACTACGTCCGCGAGAAATACGGCCGCGACTGCGTGGCCAACATCATCACCTACGGCACACTCGGCGCGAAGATGGTGATCCGCGACGTCTCGCGCGTTCACAACCTGCCCTTCGCCGAGGCCGACCGGCTCGCGAAGATGATTCCGGACGAGCTCAACATCTCGCTCACCGACGCCATCGCCAAATCGGCCGAACTCGCCTCCGAAATCGCGCGCAATCCCGTCGCGAAAAAAATCGTCGACCACGCGCTCGTCCTCGAAGGCATGGTGCGCAACACCGGCAAGCACGCCGCCGGCATCATCATCACGGACAAACCGCTCGACGAATTCGTCCCGCTCACTTCGCAGGAAGGCGACGTCACCGTCCAATACGACATGGCCGCCGTCGGCAAACTCGGTCTGTTGAAGATGGACTTCCTCGGCCTCAAGACGCTCACCGTCATCGACGACGCCGTGAAAAACGTCCGCCGCACCGTCAACCCGAAGTTCGACATCGAGGCCATCCCGCTCGACGACCCGAAGACCTACGCGATGCTCAACGCCGGCCGGACCGTGGGCGTGTTCCAGCTCGAATCTCCCGGCATGCAGAGCGCGTGCAAACAGGTGGGCGTCTCGAACATCGACGACATCAACGCCATCTGCGCGCTCTACCGTCCCGGTCCGATGGCGTTCATTCCCGACTACGCCCGCGGGAAAAAGGACCCTTCCTCCGTCCACTACCCGCACAAGCTCCTCGAAGCGTCGCTGCAGGAAACCTACGGCATCATCGTTTACCAGGAGCAGGTCATGGAGTGCGCGAAGATCATCGCCGGCTACACGCTCGGCGGCGCCGACATGCTCCGCCGCGCGATGGGCAAGAAGGACGCCGAGGCGATGGCGAAGGAGCGCATCAAGTTCGTCGAAGGCGCGAAGCGCGTGAACAACATCGACGAAAAGAAGGCCAACGAAATCTTCGACCTGCTCAACAAGTTCGCGAGCTACGGCTTCAACAAATCGCACTCCGCCGCGTATGCGCTCGTCAGCTACCAGACGGCGTATTTGAAAGCCAACTACCCGGTGCAGTTCATGGCCGCCGTGCTCACGGCCGAACTGGGCAACGCGGAAAAGGTCGCCCACTTCATCGCCGAAGCCGAGGCCATGGGCATCACCGTCCTCGGCCCCGACGTGAACGAATCGCGCGAGACGTTCACGCCGGTGTTTCGAAAAGCCCAGAGCCCAGAGCCCAGAGCCCAGAGCAAATCCGACTCCGAGCTCCCGGCCCTGGGCTCTCAGCTATCAGCTGCCGACGCGGGTTCCGCCAAAGGCGAAATCCGCTTCGGTTTGGCGGGAATTAAAGGCGTAGGCGAACAGGCCGCGCGCAACATCATCGAGGAGCGCGACGCGAAGGGGGCCTTCGAGGATTTCGACGACTTCATCTCCCGCATGGACGGACGCGCCATCAACAAGCGGGTGCTCGAGCATCTCGTGAAAACCGGCGCCTTCGATTTCAGCGGCGCCTCGCGCAAAACGTTGTTCGAAAGCATCGACTCCGCGCTCGCCGCCGTCGCCGCGCACGCGCGCGACAAAGCCGCCGGCCAGCACAACTTCTTCGACATGTTCGCCCCCGAGCCTCCGGCTCGAAATCCCAAATCCGAGAGTTCAGATTTGAAATCGTCGCCCGCCGCCGCCGCGGACGACTTCGCGTCGTCGGAAAAACTCGCGTTCGAGAAGGAGCTCCTCGGCTTCTACGTGTCCGGCCACCCGCTCAACACCTTCGCCGGCCTCACCGACGCGATCGACACCTTCCCGATCACGGAGTTGTTGAACCAGCCCGATCGCACCGAATTCCGCCTCTGCGGCATCGCCGGCTCGATCGCGAAACGCCTCTCGAAAAAAGACAACCGTCCGTGGGCGTCCTTCGTCCTCGCGACGAAAAACGGCTCGCTCCCGCTCAACATGTTCGCCGACGGCTACGCCAACTACGGCACCGTCCTCGTCGAAAACGCCCTCGTGCTCGTGCAGGGCACCATCATCGTCAATCACGAGGGCGCGCGCATCAACGTGAAGGAAGCGTATCCGCTCGAGAACCAGGTCGCCGGCCTCGTCCGCAAGGTCGTTTGGATTCTCCATCCGCAACATCGCGAGCTCCCGTCCTTCCTCCGCCAGCTGCGCTCGACGCTCGACAAGCAGTCGGGCGACACGCGCGTCGAACTCGCGTTTCTTTTCGACGGCCGCGTCGCGCCGTTCGCGGAGACCAGCACCGCGCTCAGCTGGAAGGTGAATGCCCCGTCGTTTCACGAACTGCGTTCCCATCCGGCCGTGGCCGGCGTGCAGATCGGCACCCGCACGCTCGAATTGAAGCAGGATCGCCGCTGGTCGAAGCGCACCTGATCGGTGGCACGGCCGCGGCGACTCGCGGACGGCCACCGCCCGTCGCCCGTCTTATAGGCGGTTGACAGTGCCTTTCGCCCAGCTATGCCCTTGCCCTTTGCGCCCCGCGCAGACCGTTCGTTTTTAAACCCAGATAACCTCCATCATGGCCGTTAAATCCAAAGCGAAAAAACCCGCCGCGAAGTCCAAAGCCTCCGCGCCCGCTAAGAAAACCTCCGCCGCCAAAGGCCCGAAATACGTTTACACGTGGGGCAATGGCAAAGCCGACGGCGACGGTTCGATGAAGCCCCTCCTCGGCGGCAAGGGCGCCAATCTCGCCGAGATGACCCGCATCGGCCTGCCGGTGCCTCCGGGCTTCACCATCACGACGGAAGTCTGCACCTACTACTACGCGAACAAGAAGACGTATCCGGCGTCGCTGCAGGCCCAGATGGAAGCCGGCGTCGCCAACATGGAGAAGATCATGGGCACGAAGTTCGGCGCCACCTCCGGCATGCCGCTCCTCGTCGCCGTCCGCTCCGGCGCCCGCGACTCGATGCCGGGCATGATGGATACGATCCTCAACCTCGGCCTCAACGACCAGACCGTCGTCGCGCTTGAGAAGGCCACCAACAATCCGCGCTTCGCGTGGGACTGCTACCGCCGCTTCATCCAGATGTATGGCGACGTCGTGCTCGGCGTGCAGAAACGCCCCGGCGAGGACCACGAGCCGTTCGAGACCGTCATCCACAGCTTCAAGCACGAGACCTACCACGAGGACATCGAAGACTCGAAGCTCACCGCCGAGGACCAGCAGGAGCTCGTGAAGCGCTTCAAGGCGCTCGTGAAGGAACGCACCGGCAAGTCGTTCCCGAACAGCGCGTGGGACCAGCTGCGCGGCGCCGCCGGCGCCGTCTTCGGTTCCTGGATGAACGACCGCGCGATCGTCTATCGCCGCAAATACAACATCCCCTCCGAGTGGGGCACCGCCGTCAACGTGCAGGCCATGGTGTTCGGCAACACCGGCGAAACTTCCGGCTCCGGCGTGGCGTTCACGCGCAATCCCGCCAACGGCGCCAACGAATTCTACGGCGAGTTCCTCATCAATGCACAGGGTGAGGACGTCGTCGCCGGCGTCCGCACGCCCGAGCCGGTCCTCGAGCTCAAGAAACAGATGCCGAAGGCCTACGCCGAGCTCATGCGCGTCCGCGCGATCCTCGAGAAGCACTTCAAGGACGTGCAGGACGTCGAGTTCACCATCCAGGAAGGCAAGCTGTTCATGCTCCAGACGCGCAACGGCAAGCGCACCGCCGCCGCCGCGTTGAAGTTCTCCATCGATATGGTGAAGGAGAAGCTCATCGACTGGCAGACCGCCATCCTGCGCAACCCCGCCGACCAGCTCGAGCAGCTCCTCGCCCCGATCTTCGATCTCAACGAGGTCAAGAAGGCCAAGGTCATCGCCACCGGCCTCCCCGCCGGCCCCGGCGCCGCCACCGGCAAGATCTACTTCAACGCCGATCGCGCCGTCATCGCCGCCGAGAAGAACGAGAAGGTTCTCCTCGTCCGCGTCGAAACCTCGCCCGAAGATCTCCGCGGCATGATCGCCGCCGAGGGCATCCTCACCGCTCGCGGTGGCGTGTCCTCGCACGCGGCGCTCGTTGCCCGCCAGATGGGCAAGGTCTGCGTGTGCGGCGCCTCCGCCGTCCAGATCGACTACGACAAGAAGACCGCCACCATCGACGGCCAGACCTTCAACGAGGGCGACTACCTCTCGATCGACGGCACCAGCGGCACCGTTTACGCGGGCCAGATCAAGACCGCCCCGTCCGAAATCATCTCCGGCCTCCTCCACAACGACGAAGCCGCGAAGAAGACCGAGAAGTTCAAGAGCTACGCGCAACTCATGAAGTGGTGCGCGCAGGTCACGAAGCTCGCCGTCCGCACCAACGCCGACACCCCCGAGCAGACCCGCAACGCGGTCGCGTTCGGCGCCACCGGCATCGGCCTCACCCGCACCGAGCACATGTTCTTCGAGGGCGACCGCATCGACGCGATGCGCGAGATGATCCTCGCCGACACCCTCGAGGCCCGCAAGGCCGCGCTCGAGAAACTGCTCCCGTATCAGCGCGCGGACTTCTTCGGCATCTTCAAAGAGCTGAAGGGCTTTCCGGCCACGATCCGCTTCCTCGATCCGCCGCTGCACGAGTTCCTCCCGAACTCGAAGGAGCAGCAGATGGACCTCGCGCGGAAGTTGAACATTCCGGTCGAGAAGATCATGCACCGCGTGCACGAGCTGCATGAGTTCAACCCGATGCTCGGTTTCCGCGGCTGCCGTCTCGGGATCAAGTATCCCGAGATCACCGCCATGCAGGCCCGCGCCGTCCTCGAGGCCGCCGCCGACGCCAACAAGGCCGGCTTCAAGGCCAAGCCCGAGATCATGATCCCGCTCGTCGGCTTCAAGAAGGAACTCGATCTCCAGGTCGAGATCGTTCACCAGGTCGCCAAGCAGGTTCAGGCCGAAAAGAAGGTGAAGCTCAACTACTCCGTCGGCACCATGATCGAGGTGCCGCGCGGCGCGCTCACCGCCGACGAGATCGCGCAGACCGCGCAGTTCTTCAGCTTCGGCACGAACGACCTCACGCAGACCTGCCTCGGCATGTCGCGTGACGATTCGGGCATCTTCCTCGGCGCCTACCAGGAGGCCGAGATCATGAAGAAGAATCCGTTCGCTTCCATCGACCAGACCGGCGTCGGCCAGCTGATGCAGGTCGCGATCGCGAAGGGCCGCCAGTCCCGCCCCGACATCAAGCTTGGCATCTGCGGCGAACACGGCGGCGACCCGGACTCGGTGAAGTTCTGCCACAAGCTCGGCCTCTCCTACGTCTCCTGCTCGCCCTATCGCGTGCCCGTCGCCCGCCTCGCCGCCGCCCAGGCGGCGGTCGCGGAGCTGAAGGCCGCCGGCAGCAGCAAGAAGAAGAAGTAAGCAGCGTCCGTTTCTCTCCCAAGCCCCGCGCCAAAAGCGCGGGGCTTTTTTTTTGCGCTTTCCGAGTGTTCGCCAGGTCCGTTCAGGCCCAGCGAGCCATCGGGGATTTACCGAAAGGTTTTCACCCGAACTGTCAGCTGCGCGCGCTCTTTGTGCATCCGAGCAACCGGGCGCTGTTTTCGATCACCCCGCGGCACCGCCGCCCGATCCACCCCGTCGGCTCGCTTTTCCCCTCCCCATGAAACTGCTCAAAACGTTGCTTCTGCTCGCGTGCGCCCTGACCACCTCGTTGTCAGCCGCGCCCCACCTGATGGAAAACCTCGGTCGCGGTGTCGTCGCCGTGCGCACCTCCGAAGCGGAGGTCTTCGTCAGCTGGCGCCTCCTCGGCACCGACCCCGGCGATCTCGCCTTCAATGTCTACCGCTCCACCAACGGCGCCGCCGCCGTGCGGCTCAACGCCGAGCCGCTCACCGGTCCCACGCATTTCACCGACACCACCGCCGACCCCGCGCAGGCCAACGCCTACGCCGTGGCCGCGATCGTCGGCGGCACCGAGCAGCCGCTCAGCGCCGCGTTCACCCTGCCGGCCAACAGCCCCGCACAACCGTATCTGCGCATCCCGCTCCAGCGCCCGACGCCCGGCCCCGATTACACCTACAGTCCCAACGACACCAGCGTCGGCGATGTCGATGGCGACGGCGAATACGAGCTCATCGTCAAATGGGATCCGTCCAACTCGAAGGACAACTCCCAGTCCGGCGTCACGGGGAACGTCTATCTCGACGCCTACAAGCTCGACGGCACGTTTCTTTGGCGCATCGACCTGGGCGTGAACATCCGCGCCGGCGCCCACTACACGCAGTTCCTCGTGTATGATTTCGATGGCGACGGCCGCGCCGAAGTCGTGTGCAAAACCGCTCCGGGCACGAAGGACGGCACCGGCGCCTTCATCGGCCAACCCGGCAAATTTGTCGGCACGCCTTCCGCTCCGATCGATCATTCCGCCGATTACCGCAACGAGGGCGGCTACATCCTCACCGGCCCCGAGTTCTTCACGATCTTCAACGGCCTCACCGGCGCAGAACTCGCGACCACCAACTACATTCCGCCGCGCAACGACAACCCCGCCAGCAGCGATGTCTCCGCCTGGGGCGACAACTACGGCAATCGCGTGGACCGCTTCCTCGCGTGCGTCGCCTACCTCGACGGCCGTCGTCCGAGTCTCGTGCTCTGCCGCGGCTATTACACGCGCGCCGTGGTCGCCGCCTGGGATTGGCGCAATGGCCAGTTGACCCCGCGCTGGGTCTTCGACACCGGCCACAACGGCACCGCCTCCCCTTACGCCAACTGGCGCGGCCAGGGTTCGCATTCCGTCACCGTCGGCGACGTCGATGGCGATGGCCGCGACGAAATCACCTACGGCGCCTCCGCGATCGATGACGATGGCTCCGGCCTCTACTCGACGCTGCTCGGCCACGGCGACGCCGTGCACCTGTCCGACATGGATCCCACGCGCCCCGGTCAGGAACTCTGGATGGTCCACGAGGATCCGGGCAGCTACGGCCCCAACGGCCAGGACTTCCGCGACGCCCGCACCGGCGAGATCATCTTCGGCGTTCCGGGCAACGGCGCCGACGTCGGTCGCGGCGTGGCCGGCGACATCGATCCGCATTTTCTCGGCTACGAAATGTGGGGCTCACGCAGTGGACTGATGGCCGTTGACGGCACCCAGATCTCCGCCGCCCGCCCCGGCCAGATGAATTTCGTGATCTGGTGGGACGGCGATCTCCTGCGCGAGATCCTCGACGGCACCACCATCTCGAAGTGGGACTGGAACACCAGCACCACGTCCGTTCTGCTGAGCTCACCGGACGTCTCCTCCAACAACGGCACCAAAGCCACGCCTGCGCTCAGCGGAGACATTCTCGGCGACTGGCGCGAGGAGGTGATTCTGCGGGAAAACACCGACGACGCGCTGCGGCTCTACACGACCACGACGCCGACCACGTATCGCTTTCCCACGCTGATGCACGACCGCCAGTATCGCCTCGCGATCGCGTGGCAGAATGTTGGATACAACCAGCCCCCGCACCCCAGCTTTTATCTCGGCGAAGGCATGTCGGCTCCGCCCGCGCCGGACATCGTCACCTCCCTCGCCGATCTCCCGCCCGCACCGCCCGCGGCGGCGTCGATCAACCGCTACGATCCGTTCAGCACCAACACCGATCGCACGCAGCTCACGTTCCGCGCCACCTTCAACACCGCGGTCACCGGCGTCGACGCGAGCGACTTCCTCGTCACGACGACCGGCACCGCCGTAGGCTCCATCGCGAGCGTTACCCGACTGACGGATTTCGCCTATAACGTCACCGTCGGTGCCATCACCGGCAGCGGATTGATTCGCGTCGATCTCGCCGCCTCCGGCACCGGCATCGTGAGCGTCGACGGCACGCCAATTTCAAGCGGGTTCACCGGCGGCGAAGCCTACAATCGCGCCACGCTCGCGTGGACGAATACCGCCAGCGGCGGCAACTGGAGCGATCCCGCGAACTGGGACGGCGGCATCGTCGCCGACGGTGTCGGGGCCGTGCCGATTTTCGGCAATTTCGATCTCACGACCGACAACACCGTGATCCTCGATACGCCGCGCACGATTTCCGGCATCACGTTCGGCGACACCGCGCCCGCGTCGGCCGCGAGCTGGACCCTCGCCAGTCCAGCCGATCACGCGCTCACGCTGGATACCCTCAGCGGCGTGCCCACGCTCACCGTCAACGCCCTCGGCGAAGACGCCGTCGCGCGCCTCGACGTCCGCCTCGCGGGCACCGCCGGACTCGCGAAAGCCGGCGCCGGCACGCTCGCTCTGCAGCGTCCACTCGAGCTCACCGGTCAGCTCAACGTCGCCGCCGGCACCCTGCGCTTCGACACCGAGAGCAGCATGACCGCAAGCACGGTGAACGTTTCCGCCGGCACCGGAACCCTCGAGGTGAATGGCGGCAGCCTTACCGCGAGCGGCGCCACCACCGTCAACGGCAGCGGCGGTCGCCTCATCGTCAACGACGGCGCCGCCACGTTCGCCGCCGTCAACACGAACAACTCGGCCAACGGTCTCATCCGCATCAACGGCGGCAGCTTCGAAGCCGCCAGCATCAACATCCCGCGCAGCAGCGATCGCTCGCCGTCGTTTGCCTTCGGTTTCGTCGTCACCGGCGGCACCGCCACCATCGCCAACACCATCGGCGTCGGCACGAATAATTCGTGGGGTTCGATGTCCGTCGAAGGCGGCACGCTCACGGTCGGCGGCGTCGTCACCGTCGGTAATCAGGCGACCGGCGGACGAGGCGGACAGCTTCGCGTCACGGGCGGCACGTTTAACGTCGCCGCCGAAGGCGGCCTCGTCCTCGGCGCCCGCGCCGGCAATGTCGCCACCGGCGAATTCTCCGGCGGCACGAGTACATTCGAGAAGATCACGCTCGGCCTCACCAGCGCCGTGAACTCCGGCACCGCCACCCTCACCCTCGACGGCGGCACGATCTACCTCGGCAGCGGCGGCCTCGTCGCCAACGGCTCCGGTTCGTTCATGCCGGCCGTGGTCCTCGCATCCGGCGTGCTCGCGGCCAAGGACGACTGGTTCAGCTCCGTGCCGCTCACGCTGCCGGCTGGAAACAGTGTAACGATTCAAACCGCCGACGCCGCCGGCGAACCGCATGACATCACGCTCTCCGGCGTGATCTCCGGCGACGGTAGTCTGACGAAGACCGGCCCCGGCACCCTCACGCTCGCCGCGGACAACACCTTCACCGGCGCCACGGTGCTCAACGGCGGCGCGCTCCGCGTCTCGGGCCGTGTCGTCGGTCCCGTGCTCCTCAACGATACCGCCGCCCTCGCCCTCGCCGGCGACACCCTCGAGCTCGGCGCCAGTGGCCTGACCTGGTCCGGCGGCGGCGTTGTCTCCACGGAACTCGGCGCCAGCGGCACCTCGGGCCGGCTCGCCCTCGCGGGGCCGTTGACCAAGGCCGGCTCCGGCGTATTCGCGTTCTCGCTACAAGCGGGCGACGGTTTCGCCGCGGGCAACACCTACACGCTCGCGACGTTCGCGTCGACCGACTTCACGGCGGACGACTTAACCGCCACCGGACTCCCGTCCGGCTACGCCGCGGTGTTTCACCTCGACGACACGTCGCTGCAGGTCTCGATCGTCGGCACGCCGTTCATCACCAGCCCGGCCGCCACTTCCGGCACCTACGGCGAACCGTTCAGCTACGCCATCACCGCCGGCAACGAGCCCACGAGCTTCGGCGCCTCCGGCTTGCCCGCCGGTCTCACGCTCAATCCGGCAACCGGCGTCATCTCCGGGACGCCGACGGTCACGGGTGAGTTCAACGTGACGTTGACCGCCTCGAACGTCGCCGGCACCGGCGCTGCGCCGCTCGCGCTCACGATCGCCAAAGCCGCCGCCACCGTGACGCTCAGCGGCCTCCAGCAGCCGTATGACGGCACGCCGCGTCCAGTCAGCGTCACGACGTCGCCGTCCGATCTGGCCGTGACGATCACCTACGCCGGTTCGCCAACAGCGCCGACGTTGCCGGGCCGCTACGCGGTCGTGGCGAGCGTCGACGATGCCAACTACGCCGGCACCGCCAACGGCACGCTCGTGATCACCGTCACGGCCCTCGTGCGCCACGCACCGGCGTTCAACGGCGATCTCGACGGTTCCGCGCAGGTGCTGCTGCCCGAGAGTGTCACGCTCAACGGCATCGCCGGCGTTTACGGCGATCTGCTCGTGCCCGGCCAGCCGCGCGTGCAGTTGAACGGCAGTCCGCTCTACGCGGGCACGATCGACGCCGACGGCAGCGCCTCGCCCACGCAGCATACGATCACGCTGAACAGCGGCTCGATGTTGCGTCACGTGGTGCGCCGCGTCGACGCGATCGAACTGCCCTCCGTCGCCGCTCCCGCGGCGCCGACCGGCACGCGCAACGTCACGATCAACCAGCCCTCACAGGCGCCCGGCGACTTCGCGACGCTGCGCAATCTGACGCTGAACCGCGACGCCGGCTCCGTCAGCGTGCCGCCCGGCACCTACGGCGCGTTCACCGCGAACGGAGGTTCGACCTTCGTTCTCGGCGTCGTCGACGCGACCCAGCCTGCGGTTTACGAACTCCAGAGCCTCGCGCTCAATAGCGGTTCCCACGTGCAGGTGGTCGGCCCGGTCCGGCTGCGCCTCGGTAGCGGCCTTATGATCAACGCCGGCACCGTCGGTGCCGCCGCTCATCCGGAATGGCTCGAACTCGAAATCGCTTCGGGTGGGCTGACGCTGAACTCCGGCGCAACGCTCCACGGCATCGTCTCCGCGCCAGCCGGCACGGTCTCGATCAACGGCAACACCGAGCTCAACGGCCGCGTCTCCTCCGACCGGCTCACGATCAACCGCGGCGGCGTCCTCGCCGAACCCTGATCTGAAAGCGCAGGGCGGGCCCGACAGCCCGCCCTGCTGACTTCAGCTGCCGAGCGCCTCGCGCAGCTGGTTGAGTTCGGTGCGGAGCGCGGCGACTTCTGTCTCCAAGGCAGCAATACGCCGCTCCGCGTCCGGCGGCAGCGTCACGGCGACCGTCAACGGCTCCGTGGCGCCACCCGCCCCCGTCGCCTCGACCGCTCCTGTCGCCGGCTCGCCGGTGAGTAGCTGCGTCCACCGCGCCTCCTTCTGCCCGGGTTGACGCGGAAGTTTCCGCACGATCGCGCCCGCCGGGCGCACCGCCAGTTCCGCGAGAATTACTTCGATTTCCGCCAGATCCGGCATCGCGCCCATGCGCTCGGAGTTCCCACGCAACCCCGCGCTCGTTTGCGGTCCGCGGAGCAACAACTCCCCCAGCATCGCCCGCGCCGCCGTTTCCATCGGGAAGACGTCGTCGATCCGCTGCTTGAACTTGGCCACGCGCGCATCCGCGCCGGCGAAGTGCGTGACGAGTTGCTTGTGCCGCAGCTGCTCGAGCGCGAGTTCCACCTCGGACGCGCCGACGCTGAGCAGCGGCGCGCGGTTGTTGCGCTGATTGCAGGCATTCACGAGCGCGTTGAGCGTCAACGGATACACATCCGGCGTCGTCAGCTCCTTCTCAATGAGGCAGCCCAACACGCGCGCTTCGAGCGCGGACAACGGCGGATCGATCGGCAGCGGTGGCACGACAGCAGATTCAGAACTCATGCGCAGCCTTTAGCACCGATCGGCAGCGTCACCCAATCGTAAAACTGACGGCGCTCAGACGGAACGAGCAGTGCGAACCGGAAATTGCGCGAAAAAGCATTTGGTTTCCGGCGCCCCACTCGGCGGCCTGCCCCACCCGCGTTCCGTCCGGCCACCCCGCCGCATTTCATTTTTCCCTATGACCCCACTGCCTGTGCCTCGCTCTGTTCGTGTTCGCGTCTGCGCGGTTTTCGCTGCGCTGATGGCTTTCGTTGCCCATTCCGTGCTGGCGTTGCCCGCGTTTCCCGGCGCCGAAGGTTTCGGCGCCGAGGCCACGGGTGGACGCGGCGGCTCGGTCTACACGGTCACCAACCTCAACGACAGCGGTCCGGGTTCGTTCCGCGACGCCGTCAGCCAGCCCAACCGCACCGTCGTGTTCGCCGTCGGTGGCATCATCCACATCACCTCGCGCATCGCCGTGCGGGAAAACATCACCATCGCCGGCCAGACCGCGCCCGGCGACGGCATCACGATCTACGGCAACGGCATCTCGTTCTCCAATGCCAACAACACCATCTGCCGCTACATCCGCTTCCGTCAGGGCCTCGGCGGCGACGGCGGCACCGACGCGGTCGGCATCGCGTCGGGCGATCGCATGATCTTCGATCACGTATCCGCGTCCTGGGGACGCGACGAGACGTTCTCCGTCAGCGGCTCGCCGAGCAACATCACCCTGCAGGACTGCATCGTCGGCCAGGGCCTGCTGATTCACTCGGCCGGCGGCCTGATGCAGACCGACGGCGGCGTGAGCGTTTTCCGCACGCTCTATACCGACAACTGGATGCGCAATCCGAAGGTGAAGGGCGTCCACGAGTTCACCAACAACGTCGTCTACAACTGGGGCGGCGGCGGCGGCTACATCCTCGGCGATTCCGCCGGCCAGTCGTATGCCAACATCAGCCGCAACTACTTCATCGCGGGCCCGAACTCGCCCGCGCAGGCCTTCACCCGCGGCAATCTCAACTTCCACGTCTTCGCCGACAACAATGTCCACGACGCCGACCGCGACGGCGTGTTGAACGGCTCCGTCGTTCCGCCGTCCGGCTACACGACGGTGGATTTCGTTTCCGAGCGCTTTCCCTACCCCGCGGTCGCGACGCTGCTCACGCCGGAGGAAGCCTACGAGCACGTCGTCGCCTACGCCGGCGCATCCCATCGCCGTGATCGCGTCGACGCGTTCATGATTTCCGAGCTGACGTCGCTCGGTATCGCCGGCGCGCAGATCGTCGATGAAAACGAGGTCGGCGGCCCCGGCCCCATCGCCGGCGGTATTGCCGCAGTCGATACGGACAGCGACGGCATGCCGGATTGGTGGGAATCCGCCGCCGGCACCGATCCGGACGTTGCCGATCACAACGGCGATCGCGATGGCGACGGTTACACCAATCTCGAAAATTACCTCAACGCCCTGGTGGTGGCGGGCGTGCCGGCGGTGAGCATCGACGGTATCGCCAACGACAGCGGCGACATCGACGACGATGGCGTCACCTCCGACACCACTCTCGTGCTGCACGGCAGCAGCGCGCCGGGCCGCACCGTGACGATTTCCCGCGTCGATCTCGGCGCGATTGGCACGGCGGTCGCCGACGCCAACGGCCGCTGGGAATTCGACTACAGCGGCACGCCGCTCGCGGACCGGTATTATGCGTTTACCGCGATGGCGGATCTCGGCGGCCGCGTTTCGCCGCCGTCGCCCGCCTTCGTCGTGCAGGTCGACACCACGCCTGCCGAACCGCCCGCGATTGCCGGTCTCGTGATCGCGCCGGATTACGTTTTCAGCGGCACCGCCACGCCCGGCGATGCGATCACCGTTACCCAGGAAGGCGTCGGAACGGTCGCAACCGCGACCGCCGACGGCTACGGCCGCTGGACTGCCGCCTACACCGGCGCGCCGCTCCCCCCCGGGATTTACTCGTTCACCGCGTCCGCCATCGATCTCGCCGGCAACGCCGGTGCCGCGTCGGCCGCCTATGTCGTCGACACCCGTCTCGCGGCGCCGGTTTTCATCGCGATCGAATCCGACACCGGCGTCGTCCCGGACGACCAAATCACGCGCGACACGACGCTGCTGCTCCGCGGCACCGCGCCTGCCGACTCGGTCGTGACATTCACCCGCGCCGGCGCGGGTGAGATCGGCACGGCCACCGCCGATGCGAGCGGAGCGTGGACTTTCGATGCCACCGCCACGACGTTGCCGGACGGCGACTACATCTTCACGGCCACGGCCTCGACGGGTGACGTCGCCAGTCCGGTGTCTGCTCCGTTCCGCGTGCAGGTCGACACCGAGGCTCCGACCATCGACACGAGCGCGCGCTTCGATCCTGCCACGCCGAGCACGTCCGCGAGCACGCTCGTGTTTCGGGTGACGTTCTCCGAGCCCGTCATCGACGTCGACCCGACCGATTTCACGCTCTCCACCAGCACCGGCGTCACCGGCGCAATCGCGACCGTGACAGAAATCACTCCGCGGATCTACGACGTGACGATCACCGGCGCCGGCGGTGACGGCACGATCCGACTCGACCGCCGCACCAATTCCACGATCCAGGATCTCGCAGGCAACAGCGTCAGCTCCCGCAACTACACCGGCGGTCAATCCTACACGCTGCGCCTGCCCGGCAGCAGCGTATGGAGCAGCACCGAGGCGGACGGTAATTGGAGCGATGCCGCTAACTGGGAGGGTAACCTCATCGGCAACGGCGTCGGCGCGACCGCGGACTTCAGCACGCGCGACATCGGCGACACGGTCACCGTGCATCTCGATGGCCCGCGCACGGTCGGTCGCGTGGCGTTCGGCGATGCGGACCAGGCCTCGCCGGGAAACTGGTTGCTCACCGACAACGGCGATCCGGCCAACACGCTCACGCTCGCCATGCCGTCCGGACCGGCCGCGGTTCACGTCGACTTCACCGGAACCGCTGGCCAGACGAATCCGACGCTCGCCGAACTCGGCGCCGCGTATCCGGCAATTTTGGACGTTACGCTCGCGACCGACAACGGCCTGACCAAGACCGGCTGGGGCACCGCGATCCTCAACCGCATCGGCTCGTTCTCCGGACCGATCTCCGTCTCGCAGGGCCGGCTCAAGCTCGGTTCGGGGGCGACGCTCGTCGTGCCGTCGATCTCGCTCGCGGTCAGCACGCAGTTCGAAGTCGCGGGCGGCGATCTCACGGTGACGGGCGACGCCGCGCTCGTCTCTGGCACCGGCGTTGGCTACGTCGTCAGCGCGGGTCGCGCGAGTTTCCAACGCATCGTCCCGACCAACTCCCGCAACAACCTCGTGAAGGTCACAGGCGGCACGATGACGGCGACCGAGCTGCTGTTTCCTCGCAGCGGCGACGGCGCGGGCATGTATAGTTACGGACTCGTGATCCAAGGCGGCGAAACCGCGATCGGCACGGTTGGCCTCGGCACGACCAACTCCTGGGGCGCGATGTCCGTCGAAGGCGGCTCGATCGCGATCGACGAACTCTACGTCGGCTGGCAGCAAACCTCCGGGCGCGGCGGACAGGTCCGCGTGCTCGGCGGCACTCTCGCGGTCGGCGACCTGGTGCTTTCGCGCAAGAACGGCAGTAACGCGAACAACGTCGCCGAGCTCCATCTGCTCGGCGGCACCACCACCGCCGAACGCATCGCGTTGGGCTACGACGCCGACGTCAACGCCGGCTCGGCCACGATCAATGTCAACGGCGGCGAGCTCTTCGTCGGCGCCGGTGGCATTGCGAAGAATGGGACCGGTTCGTTCCGGCCCGTCATCAACCTCATCGACGGCACCCTCGGCGCGATCGCACCGTGGAGCACGTCCGTGGCGCTCACGTTGCCCGCGGGCAACTCGGTGGAACTTCGCGCCGCCGACGCCCTCGGTCAGCCACACGATGTGGCGCTCACCGGCGCTCTCACCGGCGACGGTGGCTTCACGAAAACCGGCAGCGGCGTGCTGTCTCTTGCGGGTGAAAACACGTTCACCGGTCCGCTCGTCATTGCCGAAGGCAAACTCGCCCTGACCGGCAGTCTCGGCGCCGGTGACGACGTCGTCGTCCGCTCCGGGGGGACGCTCGCCGCAAGCGGCAATCTCGCCCGCACGGTGGTCCTCGACGGCGGCGCGCTCGCCCCATCCGGTCAACTCGCGGTGCCCGCCATCCGCTGGAACGCCGGCAGCGTCCTCAGCGCGCGGCTCGGCGCCGACGGCAGTTCCGATCGCCTCGAACTGGCCGGCGCACTCACCCGCGGCGGCGCGGGCTCGTTCCCCGTCGCGCTGCAATTCGGCGACGACGTCCTGTTGGGAATTCCTTACACGGTCGCGACGTTCGCGTCGACAGACTTTGCGGCCGCGGACTTCTCGGCGATCGGTTTGCCGGAAGGCTACATGGCGACATTCCTGCTCGATGGCTCGAGTCTGCAGGTGACGGTGCAGGCAATCGCCGCGATCAAGCTGGAACATCTCACGCAAGCCTACGATGGCAGTCCAAAGCCAGTATCGGTCGCCACCATTCCCGCCGGTCTGCCGGTCGAGATCACCTACGACGGTGAAACCGCGCCGCCGATCCTGCCGGGAACTTACGCCGTCGCCACGCGTGTGACGGATCCAGGTTACCACGGTGCGCTCGCGGATACGTTGACCATCACGATCACCGCGCGCGTCCGCCACGCGCCGAGTTTCAACGGCGATCTCGACGGCTCCGCGCAAGTCATCTTCCCGGAGAACGTGACGCTCAACGGTGGCGCCAGCATTGGCGGCGATCTCCTCGTTCCTGGTACGCCGCGCGTAGTGTTGAACGGCAGCCCGCTTTATGGCGGGACGCAGGACGCCAGCGGCAGCGCCTCGCCCTCGAGTCACACGATCACGCTGAACCAACGCGCGGTGCTCCGGCACGTCGTGCGCCGGGTCGATTCGCCCGCGCTCCCGACCGTGGCGGCGCCGGCGAAACCGGCGGGCACACGCGATGTTTCCATCAACAACGCCTCGCAGTCTCCGGGCGCTTTCGCGACGCTACGCAATCTCACGCTGAACTCCGGCGCCGGCAGCGTGGCCGTGCCGCCGGGCACCTACGGCGACTTCGCGGCGAATCGCGGCAGCACGTTGGTGCTCGGCGTCGCCGGCGCGACCGAGCCAGCGGTTTACGAGTTGCAGCGACTGACGCTCAATTCCGGCGCACGGCTGCAAGTCGTCGGCCCCGTCCGGCTGCGTGTCGCTGCGGACATGTCTTTTAACGGCGGCGAAATCGGTTCGTCCTCGCAGCCCGCCTGGCTGGAGCTCGAGGTTGCGGGCGGGAATGTCACGTTGAATTCCGGCGCGTCCCTGCACGGCAACGTCACCGCGCCAGCCGGCACCGTTTCGCTGAACACGAATACGACGCTCACCGGCCGGGTGGCTGCAGATCGGCTGACCATCAACGGCGGCGCGGCGCTCATCGAGCCGTAGACCGCCTTTCGAGCGCCGCCGATATCGGCGCGTGCCTGCAGGAAACCCCGCGAGCGCATCGCGGGGTTTTTTATGCCGCTAAACGGCGTAGCGCGGCCAAAAACGCGCTTCAGGAATCGGCGTTTGTCCCGATAACGGGTAATCTTTTCACGAATGGACGTAAAAACCCCTGTCACCGATCAGGTCATCCAAGACTGCATCATCCGCTCGGTTCAGGCGGTCTTCAAAACCATGGCGGGCGACGATGTCCGGTTTGTGAACCAAGTCGGCGCCGACGTGCATTCGCTGCCACTCGCGTCGCCGCACGTGATTGCGAGCGTGGGTTTTCTGGGCGCGGCGGACGGGTTGATCTATCTTTGCCTCACGGAACAGTTCGCGAAAATCGCCAGCAGCCGGATTCTCGGGATGAGCCGGGAAGAGGTGGAGATGCACGGTGACGAAGTCGTGCACGATGCGATTGGAGAAATCACGAACATGACCGTCGGCGGTTTTAAAAACACGCTGTGCGACATGGGTTTCCCCTGCAAACTCACGCTGCCCGCGATCGTTCGCGGACAAAAGCTGTCGATCGCCGCGATCAAATCCGCCACGCGGCACATCTTTCATTTCGACTGCTCCGGGCACCGGCTCGCCGTCGACCTGCAGCTCAAGATCGATTGACGCGCGGGCCGGCCCCAGGGGGGCGGCTCAGGTTTTCCACTCGAGGGAAGTCGAGCGAGCGAGCCCATCGACGCAATCGGGACAGATGCCGTGCGTGATTCGCGGCATCGTTTCGCGTTCCAACAAGCGCGACACCGCTATCGCCTCCTCCACCGCCAGCCAGCCGTCGTCCGGCGCGGCGATCCGCTGACACCAGCTGCACATCCGCACCATTCGCTCGTCTCTGGCCCGCGCGAATTCGAAGAGCGCCACCGGCGCGCGATTCTCCTCGCGCATGAGGCGCGACGTAAACTCCACCCGATCCGTCCCCTGTCGCACGATGGTCATCACGAACCAACGCCGGCGCGAAGGCGTGTCGCAGCGATACGGAACGCTCACGGAGCCGCCGGCGGGCAGGCGGTTCACGAGTCGCGCGTAGAGCTCCTTGGTCGTTGGATCGGCAAAAAAATCCCACAGCACGCGGCCAATGATCGCCGCCCGCGGCGGCGCCCCTTGATCTGCATGTTTTTCCCAATCGTCCCCCACCGCGACGATCTCGGCGCGCGCGTTGATCCCAAAGCTTAAAACCCCCATTCCCCGCATCTTCGGGCGCCGGGGCGGTGCGTCGCAAGCCCCCTACCCGCAAGGCGTTTTAACCTGTCACATGGTGTCCAGCAATTGCCGCAACAACGGCCCGATCTGACGCAGCTCGTCGAGGTGCGCGGCGGACAGCCGGCCGATCAGCGTCTCGCCCCGCGCGGTCAGCTCCACGTGCACCCGGCGGCGGTCGGCGCCGTCGCGCACGCGACGCACCAGTTGCCGTCGCACCAGGCGGTCGACGAGGCCAACCGCACTGTGGTGTTGCACATGCAACCGTTCGGCGAGCTCGCCAATGGTGATGATGTCGCGGCCAGGGAAACCCTTGATGGCGAGCAGCGCCTGATGCTGTTCCGGCGGCACTCCCGCCGCTTTCGCCGCGGCTTCGCTGAACCGGAGGAAGCCGCGCAGCGTATGGCGGAGCTCCGCGAGAGCCTCGTAGTTCGCTTTCGTCAGGCGGGCGGTTCGTTTCGCAGTCATGGCACGCGCAATCAAGCGCATCCGCGCGATCGCGACAATGCCATTGCAATATATCGCACTACGATATGTTTTCTTCCGTTTTATGTCCTCCGCTGTTCCCGCCGCGCCGGCTCCGGCGCCTGCCCAAACCCATCTTTCGGATCGTCTCGCCGACTTCAGCACCAACCGGCGCGTGCTCCTGCTCTGCGCCCTCGCCCTGCCGATCGGCGCGCTCGGCGCGGTCGTGGCGAAGGTGCTGCTCTGGCTGATCGCCGTCTTCACGAACGCCGCGTTCTTCCTCCGTTTTTCGGCGGAACCGGTGGCGCTGCAGGATCATCACTTCGGCTGGTGGGGCGTGGCCGTGCCGGTCATCGGCGGCCTGATCATCGGCCTCATGGCGCGTTACGGTTCGGACAAAATCCGCGGTCACGGCATTCCTGAAGCCTTGGAGGCGATCCTTCTCGGCGGCAGCCTCATCAAGCCCAAGGTCGCGATCTTGAAACCCGTTTCCTCCGCCGTGTCGATCGGCACGGGTGGCCCGTTTGGCGCCGAAGGGCCGATCATCATGACCGGCGGTGCGTTCGGTTCGATCTTCGCGCAATTGTTCCACCTCACCGCCGCCGAACGAAAGACGCTGCTCGTCGCCGGCGCCGCCGCCGGGATGGCCGCGGTGTTCGCCACGCCGATCGCCGCCGTCCTGCTCGCGGTGGAACTGCTGCTGTTCGAGTGGAAGCCGCGCAGCTTCATTCCGGTCGCCGTCGCGGCGGTGACGGCCGCGTTGCTGCGGGTGCCGCTGCTGGGAGCCGGTCCGATTTTCCCGGTCGCGGCCCACGCACCGCTCTCTTCCGCCGCGCTCGGCATCGCGCTGGCGATCGGCATCGGCGGCGGATTATTGTCCGGCCTGCTCACTGCCGTCGTTTATGCGTGCGAGGATGGTTTCGAGAAACTGCCGCTTCACTGGATGTGGTGGCCGGCGATCGGCGGCGTGGTGGTAGGTCTGGGCGGGTTGCTCGATTCACGCGTGCTCGGTGTCGGTTACGAAAGCATCCATGGATTGTTGCGCGGAGATATTCTCGGCTGGGCGCTCGTTTCGCTGCTCGTGGGCAAGGGCATCGTCTGGGCGGTCGCGCTGGGTTCCGGCACTTCCGGCGGCGTGCTCGCGCCTTTGCTGATGATCGGCGGTGCGCTGGGCGCACTCGTCGGAAACGCCACCGGGCTCGGCGACGCGGGCTTGTGGGCGACGGTCGGCATGGCCGCGATGATGGGCGGCACGATGCGTTCACCGCTCACCGGGGTCTTCTTTCTGCTCGAGCTCACGCAGGATTTGCACGCGCTGCCCGCGCTCCTCGTCGGCAGCGTGGCGGCACTGTGTGTGACCGTGCTGCTGTTGCGTCGCTCGATCCTGACGGAAAAACTCGCCCGGCGCGGACAACACATCGCGCGCGAATATTCGGTGGACGTCTTCGAACTCGCGCGCGTCGGAGAAGCGATGGACCGGCAGCCGCCGCTGGTTCCGGCCGACATGACGATCAGCACGCTTGCCGAACGCATCGCGCAGGACGATCCCGCGGTGGCCCGCCGCCAGGCGGCGTTCATCGTCGATGCCGAGGGGAATCTGGCGGGCGTGATCACCCGCGGCGATCTGATGAACGCGCTGCAACGCGATCCCTCCGGCCGCGCACCGGTCATATCGGCGGCGCGCTCCGGCGTCGCGACCGCGTTTCCCGACGAAACCCTCCAGACCGCGCTCACCCGGATGCTGACGCTCGGCGTGGGACGGCTGCCGGTGGTGCAGCGAGACCGGCCCGGACAGGTGATCGGCTATCTGGGACGCGGCGATATCCTTGCCGCGCGGCTCCACCGCCACGCGGAGGAGGAACGGCGCGAGCGCATCTTCCTGCGTCGCCGGCAAGCCTGACCGCCGCGATGCGACTGCGCCGATCTTGCATCCTTTCGGCTGCGCAGCTTTTGCGCGTGTTCCCCGCATAAACTGCGCAGTCTATTAGTTTGCGCGATGGCCGGACGTTTCTTTGCTTCTCGGCGCCTCCGGATGTTTTCAATCGCCATGTCGACCTCTCCCACCTCCTCCACCGACACTCGCACGCTGGCCTACCTCAATCTGAAGCTTCGCGAACTCTCGCAGCCGGGAGTGCCGCTGGCCGACGATGGACTCGGCGACCTCGTCGGCAATTTTGTTGCGCTAAGCCGCGAAAAGGATCGCGCCTTGTCCCGCCATCTTTGCCCGGTCGACCAGCGCATTCAGAACTTTCTGTTCGACTACCTGGAGAGTGTAGTCGAGACGCCGCGCCTGCCGCCGGCCACGCTCGTCCTGGATCGCGCCGGGCTGGCCCGCACCCTCTCGCTGCCGCCGTCGCGCGACGAGCACCAGAGCCCGATTCTCACCTCGCGCCGTGTGCGCCAGGGCGTGCTGCACAATCCCAAGGCCGACCGCCGCACCACCCAGGGCATTTTCCACGTCACCGAAGGTGGGCTCCCGATTCCAGACGACAAAAAAGCCGTCCCCGCCGCCGTCTTCGGCCGGCTGCTGCGGATCGCCTTGCAGCCGCCCACCGATTTCGCGCGGCTCCCGTTTACGGCGGCCGAGCCGGAGCAGGCCGCGTGTTTCGTGTCGCTCTATCTGCGGCCGACCGTCGTGCCCGCCGTGCCCGGTTTCACGCCAGCGCGGTCCATGGAGACGCGTTTCTTCGTCCCCGGCAGCCTCGTCGCCAACCTCGATTTCGTCGAAAGCATCTTCGGCAACGCCGGCGATCCGCATCTCCCCGAAAACGACGCGGCGCTCGATCCCGAGCACTGGACCGGCCACACCGGCTGCGTCATCCTCGCCCCGCATCTCAACGGCCTGAAGAAGATCGATCTCGGCCTCCCCTCCTGGGACGCCGCGACGCCGCGGCAGCGTCGCGACGGGATGTGCTGGAAGGATCCCAACGAGCTCTACAACGACGGCGGCGCCTTCAAGATCACCGCCCGCAACGCCTCCGGCGTGGTCGTCACGATTATCTCCGACAACTATTTCGGCTACTGCAAAAAGGAGGTGAAGACCCAGATCAGCTTCGCCGCGAATCTTCTCGGCGTCGCCGAGGAGGAACACGCTGGCGGCGCCATCGTGTTTCCCAGTTACGATCTCGGCGAAGACTTCCAGCTCAGCAGCTACGTGCCGGTCGTCGATCACACGTTCTCCGAGGCGCTCGCATTGCTCGGCGAGCGCGCCGAACTGCAGCCGGGCGGCTGGGCGCGCGACCGCGTGGTGTCCGACGTGTATTACGTGCCGCAGGACTCCCGCTTCGATCTGCGCACGCAATGCGTGACGTGGAAAAACGGCGACGGCTCCGAGCAGAAATTGAAACTTCTGCCGGGCATCACCTACGTGCTGCCGTCCGGCTACAAGGTGGAGATGAACAAGCCCGACCAGGGCCGCCGCTGGCGCCTGCGCGGCACGACCGCCGAGGGCCTGCTCTGCCACAAGCCGTGCACCGTCTCCGGCGGCGGCAAATCCGAGATCTCGAAATCCATCGCCGACGCCACGTTCTCCGGTCCGGTGTTCGTCAGCGAACTCAACAAGGACCTCGATCGCGTCGACGAAATCCTGCGCTACGACTATTCGAAACGTTTCCGCGATCCGGCCCGCAACCGCCCGCACGGCCGCCCCGTGCTCGATCCACGCCGCTCGCTCGGCTCGGTCGTCAAGCTGCTCTCCGTCAGCCCCGACTACACCGACGAATACAACGCCTGGCTCGAGACGATTCCGGGCAACATCCGCGACCTCGTCCTGATCGTGAAGCGCGCCTACAAGCCGTCCTGGGCCGGCGACTGGCGTGAGCACTACAGCGTCGACACGATCAACGCCCGCCCGGGCAACGAGCTCAAATACCACCGCGAACGCCTGCTCACGCATTACCTCCGTGTCGGCTACACGAAGGACGGCGGCTGGCGCACCTTCACGCTGCGCAAGGACTTTTTCCCGGCGGAAAAGATCCAGGTCGAAGACGACATCACCGCCTCGGCGGTGGCGCCACGCGAGCAGGTGCAGGGCATCCCCGCCAACGCGACCGAGCCGTCGCTCAAATTCGTCCACAACTGCGAGACGCGCCTCTTCCAGCGGCCCGACGACGCGATCGTGCGCGGCTACGACAAACGCACGGAGCGCGATTTCGGCCGCCCCGGCAACTTCTTCTCGAATTACGAGCCGCTCGATCGCAAGGCCGCGACCGCCATCGTCGAGGACGCGCTCGGCTTCGACGCGTTCACGGAGCCGGTGCAGAAGATCTTCCACGATTTCCTCGAGAAGCCCGGCCCGCAGTTCCTCGTGTCGCCCGCGCATCCGCGCGTGGTCGACGGCAAGCCCTCGAAGAACCCGCGTTACCTGCAATATCGTCCCGACCTCGAGGACCCGCGCGCCACGTATCTTGCGCAAACCGGCGCGCGCCTTTACCGCCGGCTCCGCGCCGACGCTCCCGTGGTGTTTCCGGTCGGCGCCGTGCTCATGGGCCGCCGGCTCAACCCGCCCGAGGCCGGCGTCCAGCCGCTCTGCGTGTATGGACCGATCCACTACCAGGAATTGCCCGAGGCCTTCATGGATCTCATCGGCAGCCTCACCGGCAAATCGCCGTCCACCACCGGCGCGGGCTCGGAAGGCGCGCTGACGAAGGGTCCGTTCAACGCCCTGCCGCCGATCTACGATCTCAACGCCGCGCTCGTCTCCTTCATCCTCACCGGTCTCCCCGTCTTCTCGACGGCCGCCGGCTGGGTGGGCCCGAAGCTCCGCGTCGATCACGACATCAGCCTGCTCGTCCCCGAGATCTGGGCGCGCATGTCGCCCGAGGAACGCGATCCGAAATTCCTCATCGAGCACGGCTATCTCGAGCGCTGCGCGGACTTCGATCACAACGGCCAGCGCGTGCTCGCGAACCGCCTCGGCTGGCGCATCACCGAGCGCTTCGTGCAGACGTTCTTCGGCCGCATGTTCAGCAATCCGACGATGGTCTTCGAGGAGGAGTATCTCCGCCCGGAGAAGCAGGACATGGACGTGTTCGTCGCCGGCATGACCAACATCGCCACCGCGATGCGCACCGCCGCGGCAAACTACTTCAACGACGGCTCGATCGAGCAGGCCGTGCCGCCGCTGAAGGCGCTGCTGCACATCATGCGCGACGGCCAGTGGGAAGGCCGCGGCGCGGATCATCCCGAGTTCCGCGCCCTCTTCACGCGCGAGTCGATGCTCGCGAGCGATTGGTATGCCGCGCGCCTCGAGGCGAAGCGCATCGTCGATGCCCACCTGTGGGAGCACCACGCGCGCTACCTCGAGAAATTCCTCCGCCGCCACAACTACAGCGAGGTGGCCGAGGAACTCTCGATCCGCGAGAAGCTCGATCGCGTCGCCGCCCACGCCCGCGCGGCTCGCAAACCGGCTTACGCGAAGCGGCTCACCGGCACGATCGGCGCCGAGCCAGCCGTCGCCGCGGAGATCGCGAAGCTGCAGCCTTGAACGCGGATCGCGGAGCTCCACCGGCGCGCCGCCCGCGGCCGCCGGTCGGCCCGTCGTATCCACGGTTCTGACACCTGCGCTACGTTCGCGACGCCGGCGGAGCGAGCTGACCGGCTCCGTCCGGCGGTTTGACCGCCGCGTGGTCTCATCGGAACGCGGCGCAACGTCGGCGTATCGCGAGCGATGGCACCGCGGCGGGTAAGTTTCCCCACGTTTGGCTGGGGCTTGCACCGCGAAGACGCGCGCGTGGCGCCGCTTGCACCCGCACGGATCTCCACCTCACCCTCGGACCGGTCGCACGTTATCATGAAGTTTCGCCTTCTCGTTTTTCTGCTCGTCCTCGCGCCCGCCACCGGGCTCCACGCGCGGGTCGATTTTCTGCTTGTTCCGCCGAACGACGCGGTGCCCGGCGAGGCCGGCCTGGTGTTCACGCTTTATCTCAACAACCCGACGCCCTTCGACGAGACGGTCGAATTTCCGCAGGTCATCTCCGCCGACTATTCCAGCAGCACCGGCCGCCACCGCACGCAGCTCCAATTGGCCGAGACCGACGATCTCCGCTGCGTCGTGCCTGCGCTCAGCCGTCGCACCGTAAAACTGGTGCTGCGCGAGCCGCTCGAGGGAGAAAACGGCTTCGTTTCATTGCGGCTGCTTCGGCCGGAGACGAACAGCATCATGTTCGAACTGCAGCATCCTGCCGCTCTCGCGAGCGCAACCCCGCCCGAGGCGGCCGCTCCCACCCCGGCGCAGCGCACGGCGCTGAAGCCGGGACATCATCTCGATCTGACGACCGATCTGGAAAACATGCGGCGGCACATCTCGGGTTACGAACCGATCTACTTTGCGGTCGGGTCCCGCGCCCGGTTGAACGCCCGTTTCCAGTTCAGTTTCAAATACCGCGTGTTCGAGCCGGCGACCTCCGGGGATCCGTGGTATGCCCAGCTCGCCCGCGACCTGCACGCCGCCTATTCGCAAACCACGATCTGGGACCTGGAGACCTTCTCCAAACCGTTCTACGATTCCAGCTACCGGCCGACGATTTTCCTCGAACACACGTTCAGACCCGAGAAGGCCGTCGGCTGGCGTTTCACGGTCAACGGCGGCGTTCAGCACGAATCGAACGGCAAAGGCGGCACGCCCGATCCCGCCACCGATCCGGCGCCCGCCGATTCACGAAGCCTCAACACGCTTTATTTCGGGACGACCCTCCGGTGGTCGGACGACCGCGGCCGCTTCTTCGAGGCGGGCGCCCGGGCGAGCTCGTATTTTCAAGTCGACGAAAATCCCGACATCGCGCGCTATCGCGGCTATGTGGCATTGAAGTTGCGCGGCGGATACGATCGCGGATTCCAACTCGCGACGGAGCTCCGCGGCCACCCCAGCGGATACGGAAGCGTCGAGTTCGACGCTTCCTGGCCCGCCATCGAAACGCCGCTGCTCAAACTCATCCTGCCCCACTCGCTGGGTGGCTACGCGCTGGTGCAGTATTTCAACGGCTACGGGGAAAGCCTCCTCGATTACAATGTCCGGCGCAAAGATCAGCTTCGCTTCGGCATCATGATCGTGCGTTGAGCCGCCCACCGGCCGAAGGCTCAGACCGCGCCGCCGAGTTTCGCATCGACCGAGTAACGGCCCGGACCGGCCAGAAAGACCGTCACGAAACCAGCGAGGTAGACGAAAGCCATCTCGCCGCTGCCGGCCCCCGACAAGGCGCGTCCGTGCACCACGAGAAACGCGACGGCGAGCAAGACGATCAGCACGAGCGCCGCGAAGCGCGTGGCCAGGCCCAGCGCCAGCAGTGCGGCGCAAAGCACCTCGGCGAAGATCGCGAGCGCCAGGCTGCCTTTCGGGCCGATCCCGAGCGGATCCGGAAAACGGCCCGCCATGGAACTGAAATTGACCAGCTTCGCCCAGCCGTGCAGCGCCAGCAGCGATATGCCGAGCCACACCCGGAGAACGAGCAGCGCGAGATCGGAGCTGCGCGGAATGAAGCCGAATTGGAGGAATTTCAGGAAACTCTTCATGACAAGTGATACTCGCCGCCAACGTGACTGCGTCACGCCGCCGGTCAACTCACCTGAGGCGAAGAGCTTTGCGGTCACTTCGGCAGCGACCGCCGCGCGACTGAGCCGCTCAGTTCACCGCCAGGGGCATCGTCTCGATGGCCGGAGAGGCCACGCGATGCGAGAGCGCGATGAGCACGCCGTTCGGATCGCGGATCACAAACATCCGGTCGCCCCAGGGCTTGTCCTCCGGCGGCGCCACAATCTCGAGGCCGGCCTGACTCAGTCGCGCATGTTCGGCATCCGTGTCGGCCACATCGAGATTCAGCCAGAACCCCCGGCCGTCCGTGGCGCTGATCAATTCCGGCGCCTGGCCGTCGAGTTCGTGACGCAGGATCGAAATTTGCGCGCCGCTCGGATGAGCGAGTTGCACGTAATAACTGCATTCGGCCACGGTGCGGAAGCCAAGGTGCGTGCTGTAAAAATCCCACGTTCCGTAGAAATCGGCCGTGACGATCCCGGGGTAAAACGCCACGCCCTCACTCGGCAGGACGTCGAGGTTGTTTCCACCGAACTTCGCGGAGAGGCCGCGCATATCCGCCATCCAAGCACGGCAGACACAATCGAACAGCTCCTCCGGCTCGTCCGCCGCCTGGAAGATCGTCGCCGTCAACGCCGCTCCGTGCGAACGGCAGGTCACGCGCATCGGCCACAGCGTCATTTCGTCGGGGTGTTCGCCGATCAAAAGATCGATCACGCCCGTGCGCGCATCGGCCATCAATGCGACGTGCATTTCGCCCACGGGGGTGCGCGCTTTCCAATGACCTCCCTCGCGTCGCAACTCGCGAAACGTTTCCGGCGCCCAGGCGGGCAGGTTCTCAATGTGCTGAAGAAAAGCGAAAAGCGTATCGCGTTCCGCTGCGACCGAAAGGGTGATCGTGCGAGTCTTCATGTAAGGGAAATACGTGCGGGTAAATTTGAGCCCACTTCTATGACGTTTAAATACGTCCTTTTCCGACAGGGTGAGTCAGAAGCAGCCAAAATACTGCGTTCGCTGTGTCTCACTGCAGGACCGGATCAGGTCGTAGATGCCGCTTCGTTGCGCCGATGGATCGCCACGCCATTGCCAGCCGGATCCGCCACCACGGCGAGGCTGCAGGTCTGACCGACCATCGGCTCCAGCAAAAATTTTGTGCCTGCCGCCTTCAACGCCGCCACCGCTGCGTCGAAATCCTCCACTTCCAGCGCGATCGAAGGGCCGTCCGGCGAGGGTTTCCACTCCGGCATCATGTTGCTGATCGCGAGCGTGCCGCCGCCGATCTCATATTCGATCCACGCCGCACCGCCGTGCTCGAAAGTCAGCGCCGATTTCAAACCCAGCACGCCTTCATAGAAGGCCCGGGCACGAGGCAGGTCGGTCACGGGATAGCCGGTAAACGCGATTTCTTTGACGCGGACAGCGGAGACGGGAGCGGGGGTGTTCATGGCGGCGAATCCTACCACCGGCTTTTGACATCCTTATGTCAGGAGCGCGCGGATCCGGAAAAAACCTCACTCCGGACGATACCGTCGCGCGACCGCCGCCGCCTCCTTTGCCACGAGCGTGCGCAGGCGCGCCGGCGCGAGCGCTTCCGCATCGGCGCCGAACGACAACAGCCATCGCGCCATCCACTCGAGCGCGAAGGTCTTCATCGCCACTTCCAGTCCCTCGCGCGCAGGCACGGCCTCGATGAAGCCCGAATAGCTTTCCCGTCGCGCACGGTCCACCGCACGGGTCGCGAACCAGACGCGCACGGTTTCCGTCTCCGCCGCGAGTTCGCGCTGCATGTAGTCGCGCAGCGAAAACTCCGGCCGCGGCGCGAAACGTTCCGGCAAAACCTCCAGCGTCTGCACGCGCTCGAGTTTGAAATACCGGAACGCCTTCCGCAGCCGGCACCAACCCACGACATACCACGCGCCGCCGTGAAACGTCACCCCGAGCGGCTCCACCTCGCGCGCGGTTTCCCCGCCGCTCGTGCGCGAGTGGTAGGTCATCCGCAACACCCGTCGCGACACCACCGCCTGCTGGATCGGCAACAAGGTGCGTTGATCCAATCCCGACGGCAGTCGCGGCGTGCCATAAATCACCGTCGCCTTCGCCAGCCGATCGACGTCGTCCTGCCGGTCCCGCGGCAGCACCGAGCGAATTTTCAACAGCGCCGAATCCATCGGCTCGCCCAACGACGCATCCGTGAACTGCTTCACCATTTCGCCGCCGACAAAGAGCGCCATCGCTTCCTCCGCCGTGAACATGACGGGCGGCAGATGATAGCCTTTCACCAGGCTGTAGCCGACGCCCGCCTCGCCCGCGACCGGCACGCCCGCCTCGCTCAACGCCGCGACGTCCCGATAAACGGTCCGCACATTCACGTCGAAATGCGCCGCCAGCTCGTCCGCTTTGACCACGCGCCGCCCCTGCAAAAACATCACCATCGCGACGAGCCGGTCCGTTCGGTTCATCCCGGCAGAATGGAAAACTTCCGGCGCGCCCGCCAAAGGAAAACCGCTGGCCGGCATCGCGTTCCCCCTCACGAATCCTGACATAAGGTTGTCGCGCGCCGTGCTACCCTGCTCGCACCTTCCTTCCATGCCCACGCTCCGTCCCTGTCCCTGGCCCAAGACGCCGCTCGATCAAGCCTACCACGATTCAGAATGGGGCGTGCCGCTCCACGACGACCGCGCGTTATTCGAACTGCTGATTCTCGAAGGCGCGCAAGCCGGGCTGAGCTGGTCCACCATTCTCGCCAAACGCGAAAATTATCGCGCCGCGTTCGACCGGTTCGACGCTGTCAGGATTGCGCGCTACGACGCGCGCAAGCGCGCGGCCTTGCTGAAAAATCCCGGCATCGTGCGCAACCGGCTCAAGATCGACGCCACCGTCGGCAACGCGCGCGCCTTCCTCGCCGTGCAGCAGGAGTTCGGCAGCTTCGATCGCTATCTCTGGTCCTTTGTCGGCGGCAAACCCATCGTCCATCGCCGCCGCACATCCGGAGACGTCCCCGTGCGCACGGTCGAAAGCGACGCGCTCAGCGCCGACCTGAAGCGGCGCGGTTTCAAGTTCGTCGGCACGACGATCTGCTACGCGTTCATGCAGGCCAGCGGGATGGTCAACGACCACCTCGTCACCTGCCCGCGTCACGCCGCCTGCCAGCGCGCCGGCGCATAGCGCGCGCGCGGCCGCCGGGTCAGGGCTCCGGCGGCCAGGTTGGCAGACGGTCGGCCTGGGCCTGGCGTTTCTCCTCTTCCTTCGCCTTCACCCGCTCCTCCGCGGGCACGGCGAAGACCGTATCCGCCGGCAGCACACAGCCGCGCCGGCCGGGGATGCAGTCGGTCTTCAACCGCAGGCAATACTCGCCCTCGGGACGGAAGAACGGACACGAAAAGCTCATCGCGCAGATTCGCGGAGGCCGCCGCCAAGCTCAGCGGTGCCACCCGACCTTGCGCATGTCTCCACCTTCCAGATACGCAAGGTGCATGCGGAAGGCGTTCTGCAGCGTCTGCGGCACGTGGCCGGAGCCGGAGATGTTCAGATAGGCGGTGAGCAGCGGACGATAATCCGGATGCACGCATTTCTCGATCATCAGGCGCGCGCGGTCGGCCGGCGCCTTGCCGCGGAGATCCGCGACGCCGTATTCCGTCACCACGACCTGCACGGAGTGCTCGCTGTGATCGAGGTGCGTCACCAGCGGCACGATCGTGCTGATCGCGCCCTTCTTGGCGACCGACGGACAGGTGTAGATCGACACGTGGGCGTTGCGCGTGAAATCGCCGGAGCCGCCGATGCCGTTCATCAGGTCGCGGCCCATCACGTGCGTGCTGTTCACGTTGCCGAAAAGGTCGACCTCGATCGCCGTGTTCACCGTGATCAGGCCAAGCCGGCGCACGATTTCGGGGCTGTTGGAAATCTCCTGCGGCCGCAGCACCATGCGCGGACGGAAATATTCCAGATCGCTGTAAACCTCCTTCAACTTCTCGGGGCTGACGGTCAGCGAGCAGCCGCTCGCAAACACGCATTTCCCGCTCTTCACGAGGTCGATCACCGAATCCTGGATCACCTCCGTATACATCATGAACGGGGGGATGCCCGGATTCGAACCGAGCGCGCCGATCACGGCGTTGGCGATGTTACCCACACCGGACTGGAGCGGCAGGAACGAGCTCGGCAGCCGGCCCACGCGCAACTCGTCGGCGAGGAATTGGGCCACGTTTTCGCCGATCCGGTTCGTCACCTCATCCGGCGCATCGAAGCCACCGGTCTCGTCGGGCGCGTTCGTCTTCACCACGCCCACGATCTTCTTCGGATCGATCTTGATGACGGGAGAGCCGATGCGATCGGTCGGCGTGTAGAGCGGAATCTCGCGGCGTGCCGGCGGATCGGCCGGTTCATACAAATCGTGGAAACCTGTCAGCGCCGCCGGGTGGTGCGCGTTGAGCTCGATCAGCACGCGTTCGGCCATGCGCACGAAGGTGTTCGCCGCGCCGACCGACGTCGAAAGCGTGATGGTGCCGTCCGCCTTCACGTCGCTCGCCTCGACGATCGCCCAGTTGACCTTGCCCAGAACGCCGCTGCGGACGGTGGGCTGCACGGCGGAAAGGTGCAGGTCGAAGAACCGCGTTTTCCCTTCATTGATCGCTTTGCGGAGCGTCGGATCGGACTGGTAAGGCGTGCGCCAGGCGATCGCCTCGGCCGCGGCCAGCGCGCCGTCGAGGGAGCGACCGGTCGAGGCGCCGGTGATCACGCCGAGCTGAAACGGCCGGCCCGCGGCATGCTCCACCTTGGCGCGCGCGGCAATGGCGAGGGGGATGACCTTGCAGGCTCCCGCCGCCGTGAAACCGCCGAAACCGATCGTGTCGCGATCCTTGATAAACGCCGCGGCTTCGTCCGCGGAGAGGAAGGGAAAGGGGAAACTCATGGGTGGTGCTTCGAATTTGGTTCAGCTATCTTCGCAGAGCCGCGCGCCGCCGACTGCGCAGAGGTTGGCGCATGCATTGCGAAAATTGCTCAACCGAAGACGTCGGGCAAGAAATGCGCAGTGTGCGCCTATGACGAAAAAACCGGTCTGTCCGATTGCAGATCGCGGATTTGCAGGCAAATACCTGTGACCTTCCCCATCATGCGCCTGCGCTCTCTGGTCGTTTCCACCTTCGCTTTCGCCACATTTCCGTTCCTTTCCCTGTCTTCCGCCATGTCGCACGCTCTTTTCATCGGCACCTACACCAATTCCGGCAGCAAAGGCATCTACGCCGTCTCGTTCGATCCGGCCACGGGCCGCTTCGATGCGCCACAGGTCGCGGCGGAAACCACCAGTCCGACCTACCTCGCCTTCTCTCCCGACCAGCGCCACCTCTACGCGGTCAGCGAATCCGCCGGCATGGCCGTGGGCTTCGCCGTCAGCGCCGATCGCACCCTCACCCCGCTCGACGACCGGCAGCCGGCGGCCGGAAAGGCACCCTGCCATCTGATGACCGACCGCACGGGTCGCGTGCTCTTCGTTTCCAATTATCACACGGGCACGGTCGGCTCGATTCCCATTGCGCCCGACGGCCGTCTGCGCGCTCCCGCCACGCTGATCCAGCACACGGGCTCGAGCGTCGACCCGGACCGCCAGACGTCGCCCCACGCGCATTCCGTCACGGTTTCGCCGGACAACCGGTTCGTCTTCGCGTGCGATCTCGGCACTGACAAGATCTACATCTACAAGATCGATCTGGCCACCGCCACGCTGCAGCCGCACGACCCGGCGTTTGTCAGCACGCCGGCCGGCGTGGGCCCGCGGCACTTCGCGTTCAGCCCCGATGGCGCCCACGCGTTCATGATTTCGGAAATGGGCGGCACGCTCACGTCCTACCGCTACGACGCCGAGCGCGGCACACTTCATCCGCTGGATACGCAGTCGACGCTCTCCGCCGAGTTTCCCGGGAAGAACAAATCCGCCGCCGTCCGCGTGCACCCGAACGGGCGCTTCGTTTACGGCTCGAACCGCGGTCCGGACACGATCGCGGTGTTTCGGTTCGAAGAAGGCACGGGCCGGCTTTCGCTGGTGGAAATCGTTCCCTGCGGCGGGCCCAACCCCCGCGATTTCGCGCTCTCCCCGGACGGGCGCTGGCTGATCGTCGCCCACCAGGATGCCGGCACGTTGAAGGCATTTCGCGTCGATTCGGAGACCGGACGCCTCACCGCGACCGACGCCGTCGCCCAGGTGCCCGCGCCGGTCTGCGTCTTGTTCGCGAATTGACGGCGACGCCCCGCGCTCACGCGTCGACGGGAAACGCCGACGCCACCGCCGCGAGCAGTTCCTGCACGTCGAAGGGCTTCGAGAGCACCGCGTGTGCGCCGAGGCCTCTCGCCATTTTCAAATAATGCTCCCGCGGCACGTGGCCGCCGCCGGACATCGCAATGATTTTCACCTGCGGGTGCTTCCGCCGCAGTTCGGAAATCACCTGCATGCCATCGCGCTCGGGCATGATCACGTCGGTCACGACCAGATCGAAATCCCGCGCCGCAAACAGCCGGCTTGCGATCGCGCCGTCGCTGGCGGTTTCGACCCGATGGCCGGCCTCCGACAACACGCGGGCAATCATGTCGCGGAGCTCACTTTCGTCGTCGACAACCAGGATCGAGCGGCTTTTCACGCGCGAAATGCTAGGGGCGTCTCGATGCGACGCAAGCCGCCGGGGTTGGCCCTCAGCCGGTTGACGCCGCCCGCGATCCGGATATCTCTGGGCGTTTCCTTCCGATGGCCGTATTTCTCACCGAAAAACCCCGCAACCTCGAACGCGCCTTTCTGATCGGCGTCCAGACGAATGACATGCCGGCCGGGGAAGCCGCGGAACTGCTCGGCGAGCTGAAGGAGTTGGTGGAGAATTTGCGGCTCACGGTCGTCGATTCCACCCTCGTCAACCTGCGCACGCCCACGCCTTCCCTCCTTCTGGGCTCCGGCAAGGCCGCGGAGCTGGCCGAGCGCGCGAAGGCGCAGAACGCCGACGTGATCGTGTTCGACGAGCAACTTTCGCCGGCCCAGCAGCGCAACTGGGAAGAGCTCACCGGGCTGGGCGTGATCGATCGCGAGGAAGTGATCCTCGAGGTGTTCGCCGATCGCGCGCACACGCGCGAAGCGGTGCTCCAGGTCGCGCTCGCGCGCATGGAATACTCGCTACCGCGGCTGACCCGCGCGTGGACCCATCTTTCCCGTCAGCGCGGCAAAGGCGCCCTCGGCGGCGAAGGCGAAACCCAGCTCGAGCAGGACCGCCGGATCGTGCGCGACCGCATCGCGCATCTGAAACGCGAGCTCGTCGAGGTTGTGCAGCAGCGCGGCGTGCAGCGTCGCCGGCGGCTGCGCGTGCCGGTTCCGACCGCCTCGATCGTCGGCTACACCAACGCCGGAAAATCCTCGCTGCTCAACGCCCTCACGGGCGCGCACGTCCTCGCGGAAGACAAGCTGTTCGCGACGCTCGATCCCACCACGCGCCAGCTCCAGCTGCGCGGCAACCAGAAGCTGCTCGTCACCGACACCGTCGGTTTCATCCGCCGCCTGCCGCACGGCCTGGTCGAGGCCTTCAAGGCCACCTTGGAAGAGGTCGTCGTCGCCGATTTCCTCATCCACGTGCTCGACGTCGCCAATCCAAATTTCGAGAAGCACCACGCCACCACGCTCGGCGTGCTTGCGGAGCTGGGCGCCGCGGACAAGCAGATCCTCACCGTTTTCAACAAGACCGACATCGCCGATCCCGCGCTGCGGCAACGGGCGCGTCATCTCGTGCCCGATGCGATCTTCGTCAGTGCGCGCACCCGGGAAGGGATGGACCTCCTGGAAACGCGCTGCCTCGAGCTGATCGCCGACGCCTTCGGTTCGACCGAACTGGTCGTGCCGCACGAGCGCTACGACGTCATCGCGCGTCTCCACGAGTTCGGCGAGGTGCAGGCGTCGGAGGACTTCGACGGCGGCGTGCGGATCAAAGCCCGTTTTCCCCCAACGCAGTCCGGTTTCTTCGCGCCTTTCGTCGTGAAGTGAAACCGGCGCCGGCGCTCAGCCGGCAAAGGTCACGAACGCGCGCGTCAGCGTTCCGTCGGCGCGCGCCGCACACAGCCAGTAACCTTTGTCGACCGATTCGTCGTGGTTCGCCGCCACCCGCGAGCAGCAGACGTTCGTCACGAGATCGCAGTCGCCCCGCCGCACCGCACTGCGGCCGTGGAAATGCCCGCAAAACGCCGTGCGGACGTTGAAACCCGCGAACCGCGCCAGAAGTTCGTCGGCATTGAGCGGTCGCATCCGCACGCCGGCTCCGAGCGGAAAATGCGTGAAGATCACCGTCGGTTTCCGCGGATCGAGCCGTGCCAGTTCCTCTTCGACCCACGCCAGGGTCGCTTCGGCGATGTGCGTCTCCTTCCATTTTGCCCCGTCCGTCGTATCGAGCGCGACGAACTGCCAGCCCGCCTGCGTCCAGGAATAGTTGATACGCCCGGGAAACACCGCGGCATAGCGCCGCGTCGTGCCATCGAGATCGTTGTCATGGTTGCCGGGCACCGGATAAAACGGCACGCCGGCGCAGCGCGACAGCCGGCGGATCGCCTCGAGGCTTTCGGGCTGCCCCTGGTGCGACAGATCTCCGAGGCCGACGCAGAACTCGAGCCCGGGATGACGGCCGATGCTCTCGAAGAGCCGCTCGAACCACGGATCGCACGCCGGGCCGTCGTGATGGAAATCGTTCGCCACCGCGAACGCGCACGGCGCCGCTTCCGTTGCATGCAGCCAGCCCGGCCACCGCTGGGTGCCCAGCAGCGTCGCCAGCTTCCCGAGCATCTGCCTTCGCGTCACCTCACTCCGAATCGTAGATCTGCACGCGCGTCCAGAACGTCTTGAACTGCTCCACGAACGCGAGATGGATCGGATCGATCTGATACGCATCCTGCGCGGCGAGATCGCGGCAGAGCACCGTCAGTGCGACCGAATAACTGTCGTCGATCACCGCGCGCTTCGGCGTGGCCGCAGGCGTGCCGACATAAACCTTTTCCACCGACTTGATGCCGGCCAGCGACTCGACGCCGCGACGGAAATCCGCGCGCTGAGCGTCGGAAAGTTCAGGCTTCAGCCAAAAATAAACGGAGTGAACGAGCATGCTCTCGAAGCCTCGCGGGCGCGTTTGCCGACGCAAGTTCCGAGTTCCCTCGCCCCGCTCACTTGAGCCAGGCCAGCACCCGCGACGCTTTCTGCCGCAGCTGGTCCATCGTGCATTGTCGCGGCGCCTTGTCGGGTCGCCAGCGCACCAGTCGCGTGCCGTGACGGAAGCGTTCGCCGGTCACGTGGTCGAACGCCACCTCCACCACCAGCTCCGGCGCGAGCGGTTGCCATTCGGCCGATCGCGCCGTGCTCCACCGGCTCGGCCCGCCCGGCGCCCGGCCCGTGAAACCCGGCCCGCCGATCGCCGCCTCCAATTTCTTCGTCAGCGCCGGTTTCTCCGCTGCCTTCAAACCGGAGCAAAAGCCGACGTGATGCAGCCGCCCGTCGTCGTCATACAGCCCGAGCAGCAGCGAGCCTACTTCCTTCTTCTTCGCCGCGTAACGAAACCCTCCCACCACGCAGTCCGCCGTGCGCTCCGGTTTGATCTTCACCATGGCCGTGCGCTCGCCCGCCGCATACGGGGCGTCGACGCGTTTCGCGATCAATCCGTCCAGACTCGTGCCGACCGAGCCGAACCATTTTCTGGCGACCTTCAAGTCCACCGTTGCCGGCGAAAGCCGCAGCGCTCCGTCCGGCGGGAAGAACCGTCTCGCAAACGCGTCCAGCGCCTTTCGCCGTTCGCCCAACGGCTGCGAGACCAGCGAATGTCCTCGCTCGTCCGCCAGCAGATCGAACGCCACCAGCCACGCCGGCGTCTCGCGCGACAGCTTCGTCACCCGGCTCGCCGCCGGATGTATCCGTTGCAGCAATTCGTCGAACGACAGCGTCCCGCCGTGCGCGATCACCAACTCGCCGTCGAGCACGTAGCGCGCCGCCCGCAACTGTTGCGCCGCCGCGACGATTTCAGGGAAGTAGCGCCCCAGCGGCTGTCCGGCCTTCGACCGCAACTCGACGTTTTCACCGTCCCGAAAAACCAGGCAGCGAAACCCATCCCACTTCGGCTCATACTGCCAGCCGCCACCCGTGGGAATCTCCTCAACGGACGCCGCTTCCATCGGGGCAAGACTCGTCTTTACCGCCAAGCTCATCGCGATCTCGGACCGCCTGCCGCCGCGTCGGTTCGCGCCGCGGAACGCCCGCGCGCGACCTCTGTCCGCAGTGATGTGCGCTTCGCCCGACTCGTCCGTTCCGTCCTTTTCGTCGCGCTCGCCCCGTGGACTCATGGCACCGGCGCCGATTTTCGCATCTATGTCAGCAACGAGCGGTCCGGCGACGTTTCCGTCCTCGACGGCGCCACGCTCGCGCCGCTCTTCACCCTGTCCGTCGGCCAGCGTCCGCGCGGTCTGCACCTGTCTCCCGACGGTCGCTGGTTGCTCGTCGCGACCAGCGGCTCGCCGCGTCAGGGGCCGGGCGCCGATCCCGAACGCGCCCGCAGCCCCCAGGCCGACAAATCCGCCGACGGCCTCGCCGTCATCGATCTGCAGGAAAATCGCGTCGTCCGCCGCCTCGCCGTCGGGTCCGATCCGGAGGAGTTCGCTTTTTCCCGACGGCCGCCACGTGATCGTCGCCAACGAAGACATTGCCGCCGTGTCGATCTGGGATGTCCAGTCCGGCGAACGCCTCGCCCGTTCGCCCGTCAGCGAAGAACCCGAGGGCGTGAGCCTCCATCCCACTCGCGACGAAGCGTGGATCGCCTGTGAAGAGGAAGGCGATGTCTTCATTGTTTCCGTACCCAACGGCCAACCTCGCGGACACCTCCGGCTGGGCGGTCGCCCGCGCACGATCAGGTTCGATCGCGATGGCACGTTTGCCTACGTGCCGCTGGAAACCGGCGCAGCGATCGCGATGCTGGAAACCAACCCGCTTCAGCTCGTCGGAAAAATTCCGCTGCCGACGCCTGCTCTGCCGATGGCGTCCGCGCTTTCGCCCGACGGCCACGAACTCTACGTTTCCACCGGTCGCGGGAATCAGGTCGTCGTGATCGACCTCATAAAACGCGAGGTGATCGCGAGCATCCCCGTCGGCGCGCGGCCTTGGGGCCTCGGCTTGAGTCCCGATGGCTCCCGGCTCTTCACGGCCAACGGCGCGTCGAACGACGTGTCGGTGATCGACGTGCGCGCGCGGCGCGAGTTGCAGCGCGTCCCCGCCGGGGCCGGCCCGTGGGGCATCGCCATTGGACCTTCGTCCGGCGCCAACTCCAGCGCCCCGCAAGCGCGCGAGTTTCAGCCCAACTGAGCTGAAGTGCCCGGGGATCGACGAACCGCCGGGGGCGTCGGCGCCCGGTCGGCGCGGCGCATCCAGCCCGCCACCAGCGCGAGCCCTGCAATCATATAAACGAGTCCGGCCGGCACCCACATGATAAGGCCGCCCAGTTGCTGGTCCTCGAGCGGCGTCAGCCCCCACGCCCGCGCGCCCGCGGCGTAGTCGGGATAAAGCGGACGCGTCGCAAACGTCAGCAACGCACCGAGCAGTCCGGTGTGCGCCATCGTCGTGAACAGATATAACACCGCCACGCCGAAACCTTGCAGCCTCGCGCGGGCGTCAAGTGCGCTCCACCAGAAGAGCAAAGCCGAGCCGAAGAAACTCAGGTGTTGCAGATCGTGCAGCCACGGTCGCACCAGCGTCGCCTGGAACAGCACCGGCACATGCCAGAGCCACAGCGCGGCCGCGTGCACCGCCCAGGCGACCACGGGATGAGTCAGCGTGCGCCAGGTCCGCCGCAGCGCCGGCCGGCGTGCGGCCCGTGAGAGCTGACGCGCGTCGGCCCGCGGCAGCGCAAACATCAGCGCGAGGAACGGGCGACCCAACACCAGCAGCGGCGCGGCGGCGACCATGAGAAGTTCGTGTTGCGTCATGTGCGCGGCGAACAGCACCTGTCCCCACGGATGCAGCGGCGACGAGAGCGCGAGGACCAGCGTCCACCAGCCCGCCCAAAATGCCGTGACTTCCCAACCGCGCAGGCCGTGCCCCGCGTCCAGCTCCGCCCGCAGCCGCCGCACGCCGCGGCGATAAATCCACGCGCTCACGACCAGCCCGAGCAGCAGCAATGGATCGAGTTCCCATGCCTGCACCAGTTGCGACCAGTTCACCGGTCCGTTCGTCGACGCCGGACCGACGTGGGCGAGCGGCAGGCACGACGCCAGCAGAGCGGCAAACGCGGGCGGGTTCATCGCTGGCAGGGATCGAGAAACAAATTGGGGATTTCCTGCGCCACGATGACCGCGGCGAAAAACGCGCAGCCCAGCACGCCGAGCACGGCCATGAAGATCACGCGCTGCTGTCCCGGCCGGAACGGCTCGGACCGCGTTTTGTGGCGCTCCCGCTTCCACGTGTCCCAGGCGATGCGCCCGGCCAGCGCGGTCGCGGCAAGGCAGGCGACGGTCAGCAGGTGCAGCCAGTAGATTTCGCCATTCCGGCACACCCACGGCACCAGCACAAACGACACCTGCTGGTGCACAAACCACGCGAACGGCCCGGCAAAAATCCCCGTCCACAGGCGAAGGACGTCGCGCCGCGTCTCGTTGTTGCCCGGCGACTCGTCCGGGACGTTGTCGCGCGCCGGCAGACGGAGGTCCGAGCCGCTCATGCGCCACCTCCTCGCGAAACGAGATAGATCGTCGCGTAAATCGGGAGCCACGCCCACACGACGAAATACCAATACATGCCGTTCTCCGCGACGTCGACGAAGCGCTTTCCCTTCAGCGGGCCCGTGAACATCAGCACGGTCAGGACGAGCGTATCGAGCAGGTCCGTGACCAGGTGCGCCGTGTGGAAGCCCAGCAGCGTCCAGATCGCCGACGCGTAGGCGTTGTCCGACCAGCGGCAATTCAGCGTGCGAAACTCGAAGACCCGGATCGCGACGAACGCGAGGGCGAAGAGCACCGCGACCACGAGCCAGATCCGCACGCCACGCAGGTCCTCCCGCTCGGCGGCCTTTTTGTACAAATGATTCGGCACACAACTCGCCAGGAGAATCACCGTGTTGATCGTGCCGAACCACAGGTCCGGCGGCGGCGATTCCGGCGGCCACCCCGTCGACTGGCTGCGCAGGTAATAATAGGTCCCAAGCAGCGCCACGAACATCGTGCCCTCGATCAGCACGATTCCCATCGTGCCCCACCACATGATGCTGCGGTGGCCGAAGGCGTATTCCGGCAGCTCGGACACGTCCAGTTTGTGCAGCGTTTTCATGATTCGTCCTGTTTCGGCCAGAACCAGCCGACGAGCGTCACGAATACCGGTATCAGTCCCCACACTACACCCCACGGCGTGAAGATCGTCGCGATGAACAGCGCGGTGGTCGCCAGCGCGGCGAGCAGCGGCCAGAGCGACGGCGCCGGCATCTCCAGCTTGTGATCCGGCTGGGCGTCCAGCACATGCGTGACGAGCACGAACATCCTGTCCCGGCGCAGGCCCGTGACCACCGTCGGCTCGCCCTTGGTCCACAGCGCATAGCGGCCGCGCACGACCGGAAGATCGGCGTAGTTGCAGGCCGGCGGCGGCGAGGTCGTCGACCACTCGAGGCCGTCGGCATGCCACGGATTCGCGGGATTCTCGCGCGGTCGCCGCAGCGCCAGCAATACGTTGATCAAAAACAGCAGCACGCTGAGCCCAAGCACCCCGGCCCCGATACTCGCCAGCAGGCTGAGGCCGCCCCATCCCGTCTCCGCCGGATAAGTATACACGCGCCGCGGCATGCCGTGCAGCCCGAGAATGTGCATGGGAAAAAACGTGAGCTGAAACCCCGCGAACATCAGCGCGAAGTTCCACCGTCCGAGGCGCTCGCTCAGCATGCGACCATACGCTTTCGGGAACCAGTAGTAGAATGCTCCGAACAGCGGAAAAACCGCACCGCCGATCAGCACATAATGAAAATGCGCGACGACAAAATACGTGTCGTGCACCTGCAGGTTGAACGGCACCGCGGCGAGCATCACACCGGTCAGCCCGCCCATCACAAACGTGAACAGAAATCCGAGCGCGAACAACAGCGGGGTCGTGAACCGGGGCCGCCCCATCCACAAGGTCGCCAGCCAGCAGAAAATCTGCGTGCCGCTCGGAATCGCGATCAACATGCTCGCTGCCGTGAAGAAACTCTGCCCGAGCTTCGGCAAGCCCGTCGCAAACATGTGGTGCACCCACAGGCCGAATCCGGCAAATGCCGTCGCGATCAGCGCCAGCACCACCGGCGTGTAGCCAACGATCGCGCGCCGGGTGAACGGCACGAGCATCGCCGAAACCATCCCCGTGGCCGGGAGGAAAATGATGTAAACTTCCGGGTGTCCGAAGAACCAGAACAGATGCTGCCACAACAAGGCATCGCCGCCTTCGGCCGGATTGAAGAACTGCGTGCTCACCAGCCGGTCGAGCATCAGCATCGCGCTGCCCGTCGCCACCGTCGGCATCGCAAACACGATCATGAACGAGGTCACCAGCATCGCCCACACGAACAGCGGCATCCGGTTGAGCGTCATGCCCGGCGCCCGCAGCTTCAGGATCGTCACGATGAGGTTCACCGCCTCGACCATCGCGGACAGCGCCGTGAAGGTGATCAGTTGCGCGTAGAAATCCGTCCGCTTGCCCGGCGAAAACTCCGGCCCCGCCAGAGGCACGTAGCTGAACCAGCCCGTCTCGATGCCCGTGTCGAAGGCGAAGGCCACGTAGATCATCACGCCGCCGAAAAGATAGATGTAATAGCCGAACGCCGCGAGCCGCGGGAACGCCAGGTTGCGCGTGCCGATCATCAACGGCACGAGGTAAACGCCCATCGCCTCCATCACCGGCACGGCGAAGAGAAACATCATCGTCGCACCGTGCATCGAAAACACCTGATTGTATAAATCGGGATCGAGCAGCCCCAACTCCGGCCGGCTCAGCTGCAGGCGCATCAGCGCCGCCAATACGCCGCCGATGAGGAAAAATGCAAAAGCCGTCACGACGAAGCGCCGGCCGATGTCCTTGTGATCGGTCGACGCCAGCCAGCCCGCGAGCCCGCGCGGTCGCGCCCAGGTGCGCTCGAGCAGGGCCGCCTCGGCGTCCGTGGCCGGTTCGTGCAACGCCGCCTCCGCTTCGGGTGAAAGCTTCACGCCCGCGGCCTCCGTCCCGCCGACCCTTGCCGCCGCGTCATCATCGCAAGCTCCTCAGGTAGGTCACCAGCGCCTGCAGATCCGCCGGCGGCAGCTCCGGCACCGGCATGCGCGCACCGGGTTTGGTGCGCTGCGGGTCCGCCACCCAGGCCGCCAGATGATCGCGGGTATTCGGCCGCGCTCCGGCCGCGATCGTTTGCCGGCTGGCGAGGTGCGTGAGATCGGGGCCCACGATGCTCCCGGCCGCGGTGCCGCGAATCGTGTGACACATCACGCAGCTCCCGGCGAGAAACACCTCCCGCCCGCGCCGCTCCTCGTCGGTGGCCGGCTCGGGGGCCGACGCCCGCTGCCCCTCCAGCCACGCCTCGAATTCGGCCGGCGGCTGCGCAATCACGAGGAAACGCATGTGCGCGTGCTGGTGCCCGCAAAACTCCGCGCATTGCCCCTGAAAGGTTCCCGGCCGGTCGGCCTGTATCCATAATCCGGTGTCGCGTCCGGGAATCAGGTCCCGCTTCCCCGCCAGACTCGGGACCCAGAAACTGTGGATCACGTCCGAAGCCCGCAGCCGCAGCAACACCGGCTGCCCCACCGGAACATGGATCTCGTTCGCGGTCACCACCACCCGGTCCGGCCGCGCATCCTCGTAACGAATCTCCCACCACCACTGCCGGCCGGTGATCGTCAGCACACGCGCGCCACCGGTTTCGATTTCGTCGAGCCCGCGGTCGGTCGTGACGCTCGCGATCAAGAAACCGAACAGGATTGCGCCCGTCGCCAGCAGTCCGGCGCCCACGTAGCGCAGCGCCGTGCGCTGCCCCGCATACGTCGGTTCCATCGATTCGTCCGGCGTGCGGCGCCGCACGAGCGCGGCCACGAGCACCGCCATCACCGCGACAAACACCACCGCGCAGAAACCAAACAGGAGCCACCACAAGTCCTCGATCCGCCCCGCTTGGGGACCGGCCGTATCCAGCGCGGAGTTCAAGTTTTCCGACATGGCGGTTCCGACGCGTCACTCGCTCTGACGCGGCTTTTGCGGCGGAGTCGATTGCGGCGCGAGCCGCGCGTTCATGCTGTCGGAGCGCCCCGGCTCGACGTCCTTGCGCAGCAGGCCGCCGAGCGAGCGCACATAAGCCACGAGCTCCCAGGCCTGCTGTTCCGTCACCCGGCCGCGAAACGACGGCATCCCGTTCGGCCGCCCTTCGATGATCGTGGCGCGAATGTTCTCCGGTCCGAATCCGTAGATCCACACATCGTCCATCAACGCCGGCCCGATGCCTCCCCCGCCGTTGGCATGGCAGCCGATGCAATTAAAAGCCTGGAACCAGCGCTGCCCCTCGGAAACCGCCCAGGCGTTGTCGTCGTAGAGGCTCACGCGCTTCGGGTCCGCCGGACTCGCCGGGCCAGGACGCAACTCGCTCAATACCGCCGTTCGCGACGCCTCGTCCGCGCGAGCGATCTCGGCCGGAGGACTATCCTGCGCGTAGTCGCCGCACACGTTTTCCGTCCGACCGCGGGCCGCGAGCGCGCGTGCCGGAGGCGAACTGTAGAAATCGTCGCCGATCATCTGCACGCCGATGGTGCGACGCCGCTATGCGGCATCGTCGAAAGAGTGCACCGCCGCCGTGCCCGCCCGGGTGACGAAGACGTAGGTGGAACGGTAATACGGCCGCGCCGGGAGCGCGCGTTCGAGATCCGCCGGCACGCCGACGACGAGATCCGCCCGTCCGCATAAGCGGCGCCGCGATTGACCACGTCGCAACACGCCACGCCTTGCGCCGAGCGCGAGGGCCTGGGTTCGCAGCGCCATTTCACCGCGCCGCTTTTCGTCAGATCCAGCGCGTAGAGAATGTTTGGATACGGGGTGACGACATACATCGTGTCGCCGACCACGAGCGGCGCGGCCTCGTGCCCGCGCACCACGCCGGTCGAGAACGCCCATGCCACCCGCAGTTGCGAGACGTTCGCGGTGCCGATCTCCGTCAGCGCGCTATAGCGCGTGTTGGCAAAGTCCCTGGCGGCCATCCGCCACTCGCCCGGCGGTCCTGCCTCGGGCCCGGCGGCGGCCGCGGCTCCCGCCAGGGTCGTCAGCAGCACTCGCATGATTCTGTGCCACCAGGATCGCCGGCCGGCCGCTGCAGGATGAAAGCGCATGGAACATGCTAGAGGAAGCACCCCCGCCTGTCTTGCGGAGAGTGGCCGGAAGGGCGCCTCAGGTGCGGCCCGATTGCGAAAATTTCCAGCGCCACCGCAGTTTTTTTGTCACGAGGCTGGACAAGCGCGCGGACGCAGCTTCGTTGGAGTGGAAGCTTAAGTCAGTCCGGTCAGTGACGAGTGATTGACAGCAGAGCGTGAGGCGAGATGAAGCGCGGCTCGGAGGATGGTTGATCAGGATCCGATTCGCGGCAGGGCCGAGCGCATCGTCAGGACAGCGGTTTTTTCCGGCGTTCAGGTCAGTGACGGCCCGGTTTCCGGCACAGTCGCTTCGGCGAAGGCGGGGACACCGGACCCATGGTCAGTTGTTCGCGTTTGCTCAACACCCCGCGTCACCGGACGCGGATCAACCTTCAACCAAGGCATGCTGATGCAAGGAGGACCTCCCATGAAACTCACCCAATTATTGCAGGCTCGTCCGCTGCTCGCGCGACAGGCCCGGCTCGCGAATCTGGCGTTCGCGTATGAGACGCTGCGCGGCTTCGGCCGGCGCATCGCCCGAGCGGGGCTCTGCGGTCGCGTCACGCTGCGCCCGGCCGATCCCGACAACGACGTGTTCTGGGCGCAAATGATCGCGCTCGAGGGCAGTCAGGCCGTGATCGAGGAGCATTTCACCGACGAAGACCTCTGCGATCTCGCGGACGCCGTCTCGTTTGTCACGGGCCAGGAGGATTTCGAAGTGACGTTCCGACTCGAGGAGTTCTGCGACCACTTCGTCGCGCCGCTCCGCAGCGCGCTCGAAGAGGCGGGGATCGAAATCGACACCGGTCCCGCGCCCGCGGAACGGCAGTCGTCGGAAGATCGGAGTCGTTGAACCAAGGCCGCGAGCGACGCGTAGGCGTCGCTCGCGTGCGCTTCCGCCACCGCGATCAGCTTGCGATTCCGGATGAGCGGCAGTTCTTTGGCGTGCGTCGCCTACACTTATGACTCGTCGCTTCTCACCTCTCGGTTTGTTCCTCGTTTCCCTTTTCTCGCTGTCGCTTCTCGCCGCCGGCTCGGTGGGCGCGGCTCCGCCGACCCCGGGCGACGCGGCCCGCGAGGAGCACCGGGAGTTCACGCGCGAACGGCTGCTCGATTACTTCAAATACGAATATCCCATCGGCACCCACGCCGTAAAAGTGACCGACGCGAAGATCTCGCTCGACGAGACGCTGCCGGTGCAAGGCTGGGCCAACCGTTTTCGCTCCAAGGGCCGCGCCTACATCGAGTATTTCGACAGCACCACCCGATCTTTCAACCGCTTCCATCGTGAGTTCGAAGCGGTCACGCAAAAGAATGACGAGGGCGTCATCACCCTCGACAGCTTGAAAGTCACCTGACGGCCCTCAGCGGCCGATCCGCTGCAGGCCGGTCTCCGCCGTGTGCGGCTGCGTCAGCAGCACGACGCCGAGTTCGAAGAGGCCGATGATGAGGTGCGGCGCCCACACGCGTTCGACGAAGCCGAACACCCAAGGCGACATCGCGAGCAGTGCGCCGTTGATGATGTCGAGGGTGAGGTGCGTCCTGAATCGCAGGACCTTGAACAGCCCGAGTTCGTAGCGCGTGAGCAGGCTGTAGATCAACGTCGCCACGCCGAGGAACACGAAAATCCTGTCCTCGGGCCCGCCGTTCTGAAACCCGAAGACACGCGGCGCAAAGAGGAGAAAAATGCCGACCACGTAGTCGAGCACGCCATGAACCCAGGTGGAGATGAAACGCATCCTCCACTCTACGCAGCACCGGCGGCAAACGGGAGCGGGGCGCGACCGGACCGGCCGCGCAAGACAACCCACCGGTGGCACATCGCGCGATCGCCCGTTCCCGTCATCGGAAAAACAAAGGCGCAGAGAGGGGTTGCACCTGAACCCGCAACGTTGCTATCGGTCTGCCTCTTTCCACCCGCGCCGCGTCGCGGGTCGGATCCACTTTCGTCAGCGGTGCGGAAACGTTCTCCGCCGGCGGTTTCATTTTCCCGCTGCTCATGCGTTCCGTTCGACCCGCCCCCATTTCCGCTTTCCTCTTCCTGTTCCTCGCGCTGATCGGAACCGCGGGTTGCCGGCGGGACGATCCGGCGACGGCCGGCGTGTCGCTCGTGCGGGTGTGGTGTCATCAGGGGCAGGAAGCCGAGAACCAGGCGATGCGCGCGATCGCCGCCGCCTTCAATGCCGCACATGCGGGTCGCGCCCGCGTCGAGCTGACGTTTTTCCCCGACTTCCAATATAACGAGAAGATCGCCATCGCCGCCGCCGCCCGCGATCTCCCGGACGCGCTCGATCTCGACGGGCCGCTGGTGGCGCGCTACGTCGATGCCGGCCTGCTCGCGCCGCTCGACGCGTGGTTCACGCCGGCCGAGCTCGCCGATTTCCTGCCGACGATCCGCACGCAGGGGACGATCGACGGCCGTCTCTACGCGCTCGGCGCCTTCGACTCGGCCGTGGTCCTCTACTACGATCGCGAGCTGCTTGCCGCCGCCGGCGTCGAACCGCCGCGAGCCGGTCGCGGGTGGACTTGGAACGAATTTCTCGCGGCGTGCGAAAAGTTGCATGCGAGCGGCGTCGAACCGGTCGCCTTTCACATGAACGAGTCCGCCGACGAATGGTTCACCTATGCCTTTTCGCCGGTGATCTGGTCGAACGGCGGCCAGCTCATCTCGAGCGACGGCACCTCGGTTCGCGGCGTCCTGGCGTCGGTGGAGAACATCGCCGCCCTGCAGGCCTGGCAGGACGTATTCAAAAATAATTACGCCGCGACCGACCCGGTCGATCCGGATCCGTTCGGCAGCGGACGCACCGCCATGGACTGGAGCGGCCACTGGATGGCTCCGTCGCACGTGCGGACGAAAGGCGCGGCCCTCGGCGCGATGCCGCTGCCGCGGGTCGGCGCCCGCTCGGTCGCGCCCTGCGGCAGCTGGTGCTGGGGCGTATCCGCGCAGGCGCGGCATCCCGAGCTCGCGGCGCTGTGGCTGAAATGGGTGACGGACCCGCAACAGGGCATCGCGCCGATCGTGCGCGCGAATGGCGCGGTGCCCGCGCGGCGCTCGGCGTTCGCACTGTTTCCCGAGTATCAGAATCTCCCCTACCGCCTCTTTCGCGAGCAGCTGGAAACCTCCGCGCAACCGCGGCCGCGCACACCCTTCTACGCGACGTTGACGCAGCGGTTCGCCGGGGCGCTGCGCGACATCGCCCGCGGCGACGAGGTCGCCGGCCGCCTGCGGGCGGCCGAGCGCGAGGTGCAGGCCGTGATCGACCGGCGTCGCCCGGCCGCGGCGCCGTCCGCCGTATCATCTTCTCCATGACGTCCTGGAAAAAAGCCCAAAGCCGCGCGGCGCCGTGGTTCCTGCTGCCCGCGCTCGCCCTGCTCGCGATGTTCGTCGTCTGGCCGATGCTGCGGGCCTTCGGCTGGAGTTTCACCAACGCCGATCTGCTCGCGCCGGAGCAGGCGCGCTGGTCCGGGCTCGACAACTATTCGGATCTGCTCGCCGACCCGCGCTTTCGGCGCGCTTTCGGCAACACCGCGCTGTTCGCGCTCCTCGTGGTGCCGATCCAGACGGTCCTCGCGTTTCTCCTCGCGCTCTGGGTGAACCGCCCCGAACCGGCGTGGCGCTGGCTGCGCGCGGCGTTCTTTCTGCCCGTGATCGTCTCGATGCCGGTCCTCGCGGTGCTGTGGACCATCCTCTACCAACCCGCGCACGGCGGCGAAACCGGGCTCGTCAACGCCGCGCTTTCGCTCGTCGGTCTGCCGGCGCAGGCCTGGCTGCGCGATCCGCACCTCGCGTTGCCCGCCATCGCGGCGATGTCGATCTGGCAGGGCGTGGGCCTGCAGATGATGGTGTTTCTCGCCGGATTGCAGGGCGTCTCGCGTGAACTGCTCGACGCGGCGCGGATCGACGGCGCCACGGCGGGTCAACGCGTGCGGCATATCGTCGTCCCCGGCTTGCGCAACACGATCGTGTTCGTGATCACGGTGACGACGATCCTGGCGTTTCGGATTTTCGTGCAGCCGTATCTGATGACGCGTGGCGGACCGGGCAACAGCACGCTCACCGTCGTGCAATCGATCTACGAGATCACCTTCTTGAGCCAAAACCTCGGACGCGCGTGCGCCGCGACGCTGCTGTTTCTGCTGCTCGTCGGCGGGCTCACGCTGCTGCAGCGCCGTTTCACGCGGGAGGAACGCACATGAAAGCGCGCCTTTCGAATTCGAGTCCGGCGCTCGCCTGGCTGGTGAGCGTTGTCGTCGCGGTGGCCTTCCTCGCGCCGCTGCTGTGGATGGTGCTCGCGTCCTTCCGGGAGGAGGGGCGGATTTTTCATTTCACGAGCGAAAACTGGTTCACCACGGACGGCTGGACCTTCGCGAATTATGCCGACGCGTGGCGCCGCGCGGCTCTCGGCGGCGGTTTGCTCGTTTCGCTTCTGCAGGTCGCGCTCGTCGCCGGCATCGGACTCGTCGTCAACGCCGCTGCGGCGTATGCGTTTGCCCGGCTCGAGTTTCGCGGTCGCGATCTGCTCTTTGCCGGCGTGGTGATCCTCATCATTCTGCCGGTGGAGGTCCTCGCCGTGCCGATGTTTTTCACCGCGCGCGATCTCGGGCTGACCGGCGGCTTCGGCGCAGCGCTCGCGGGGCTCACGGTTCCGTTTCTCGCCAAGGCATTCAACATTTACTTCCTGCGGCAGCATTTCCTTTCGCTGCCGCAGGAACTCGAGGAATCCGCGGCGCTCGAGGGCGCGGGCGCATGGCGGCAATTTTGGAGCCTCGCCCTGCCGGCGGTGCGCCCAGCGCTCGCGACGGTTGTGCTGCTCGACCTGCTCGCACATTGGGGCGACTTTCTATGGCCGCTGATGATCAGCACGCGCGAGGAGACGCGCACGGTGCAGCTTTCGCTGGCGAATCTGTTCACCGCCCCGCCGATCCAGTGGGGCGACATCCTCGCGTGCGCCGTGCTCGCCACCCTGCCGGTGATCGCGCTGTTTCGATTCTTTCAACGACACATCGTGCCGAGCGAGGCTCGGGCCGGGATCAAATGATTCGCGCGTGTGCGCGAGACAGGCACCGGAATTTCCCGATACCTGCATCTGGCGCGCTCCGCGGGTGTTCCGACACGGCGGGATTGACGTGGATTTTCATGCGTCGTTTTCTCAAGGAATGGAAGAGAAACCGCCGGTTGATCCGAATGTTAAATACAAGCGCATCGTCCTCAAGTTGAGCGGCGAAGTGCTCCGGGGAGGGAAAACCGGCGATGCGATCGATGCCACCACCCTCGAGCGAATCTGCGGGCAGGTGAAGGAAATCCACGACCTCGGCGTCGAAGTCTGCGTGATCATCGGCGGAGGAAACATCTTCCGCGGACTCACCGGCTCGCAGCGCGGCGTGGACCGCACGACCGGCGACTACATGGGCATGCTCGCGACCGTGATCAACGGTCTCGCGATCATGGATTGTCTGGAAAAAATGGGCGTTCGCACCCGCGTGCAGAGCGCGATTCCCATGAATCAGATCGCGGAGCCCTTCATCCTCCGCCGCGCCATCCGCCACCTCGAAAAGGGCCGCGTCGTCATTTTCGTCGCCGGCACGGGCAACCCTTATTTCACCACGGACACCACCGCCGCGCTCCGGGCCTCCGAGATGCACGCCGACATCATCATGAAGGCGACGAAAGTCGATGGCATCTACGACAAGGATCCGAAGAAACACGCCGACGCCGTCAAATACGACCAGATCAGCTTCATCGACGCGCTGAAGCAGCGGCTCAATGTCATGGACTCCACGGCGTTCTCCCTCTGTCTCGACAACCACGTGCCGATTCTGGTGTTCGATCTCGGCGACGCCCACGCGATCCGGAAAGCGGTCCTCGGCGAGAAAATCGGCACCCTCGTGCATGGTTGAATGCGCGCGGGTGCGCGCGAGTTGAGAGTTGAGAGTTGAGTGCTGAGAGGTCATACCGACCTCTTTCATTCTCGTTCGCACCCTCTCTCCGGCTCTCAACTCAAAACCCTCAACTCTCAACTTCCAACCATGTCCCATCCCATTCTCACCGACGCCCAAGCCAAGATGAAGAAAGCCGTGGATCACACGCTGCATGAGTTCAGCGCGATCCACACCGGCAAGGCGACGCCGACCATGGTCGAAGGCGTCATGATCGAAGCTTACGGTTCCCCGATGCGGTTGAAAGATTGCGCCGCCATCTCCACGCCCGACGCCCGCCTGATCCAGATCCAACCGTGGGACGCCGGCCTCGTGAAGGCCATCGTCAAGGGCATCCAGGAAGCCAACCTCGGTTTCAACCCCGTCCCGGACGGGAAAGTCGTGCGAATCCCGCTGCCGGAAATGAGCCGCGAACGCCGGCAGGAATTCGTCAAGACCGCCCACCGCCTCGCCGAGGAAGGTCGCGTTCAGGTGCGCAACCTCCGTCGCGATGCGATCGAAAGCGTCAAGAAGGCGAAGCTGCCCGAGGACGAGGCCAAGCGCGTCGAAAAAGACATCCAGACGGCGACCGACAAGGCCATTGCCGACATCAACGCGCACCTTGCCGGCAAGGAAAAGGATCTGCTGACGGTCTGATCGATCGCGGCGGCCGCTCCGGCCGCCAGCACGATGCCTCCCTCCTCCGCTCCTCCCAAACGTCTCGTCGTCAAGCTCGGCACCGGCGTGCTCACGTCCGGTATCGGCCAGCTTGATACGGCCCGCATTTCCGCGGTGTGCGCCGAGGTCGCCGCCCTCCGCGCGCAGGGCACCGAAGTGATCATCGTCAGTTCGGGCGCCGTCGGCCTCGGCATGGGCGCGCTCGCGCTCGCCAAGCGTCCGAAGGACGTCTCCAAGAAACAGGCCTGCGCCGCGATCGGCCAGAGCCTGCTGATGCAGCACTGGCAGACCGGTTTTCGCCCTCACGGCCTTACCGTCGCGCAGGTGCTGCTCACCCACGAGGACCTCCGCGGCCGGGCGCGTTTTCTCGGCGTGAAGGAGACGCTGCGCCAGCTCGTCAGCTACGGCACGATCCCCATCATCAACGAGAACGACACGGTCTCGGCAGCCGAGATCAAATTCGGCGACAACGACACCCTCTCCGCGCTCGTCGCCAGTCTGGTCGAGGCTCAGTATCTCATCATTCTTTCGACCGCGCCGGGACTCATCGACCTGAACGGCTCCAAGAAGATCGTGCCGATCGTCGAGCGCATCACGCCCGACATCGAGGCCATGGCCGGCGGCACGACGAGCGAGACCGCGGTTGGCGGAATGATCTCGAAGATTTCCGCGGCGAAACTCGCGACGCGCTCCGGCTGCGGCGTGTTCATCGCCAGTGGCGCCGAACCGCAGATCATCGCCCGTTTGCTGGGCGGCCACGGACCGGGCACGTTTTTCGTGCCCAGCGGTCTGCCGCTCGAGGCGAAGAAGCGCTGGCTCGCCTATTTCCAGCGGCCCAGCGGCACCGTGTTCGTCAACGACTGCGCCGTCCCCGTCCTGCGCGAGCAGGGTCGAAGCCTGCTCGCCGTCGGCGTGACGGGCGCCTCGGGGGAGTTCTCCGCGGGCGACATCGTCAACATCGCCGACCCGAAACGCACCGTCTTCGCCCGCGGCAAGATCGCGTTTTCCAGCGACGAGATCCCCGCTCTCGCCGGGCGCAAGGGCGAGGAAGTGTCCGTGCTGTATCCCGCACGCAAACGCCTGGAGGTCGTGCATCGCAACGACCTGGTCCTGCTCTAGCCGCTCACGCCCCAAGAGCTTTCGTCCCTCCACGTTGCGCGCCCGACGCGCATTTCCGCCTCTCCCCGTGACCATCCGCACGGATTCGCCGCCGGCGCCGTTTTCCCTCCGCACCGTCACCGAGCGTGACTACGCATGGCTGTGGGAGCTCAAACGCCGCACCATGCAGCCGCTCGTCGAGCAAACCTGGGGCTCGTGGGACGACGCCGCCCAAGAACGCTTTTTCCGGCAGCACTTCAGCCCCAAGACGATCCAGATCATCGTCACCGAAGGCCGCGATGCCGGCCTGCTGCACGTCGAACGCACCGCCGCCGACGTCTTTCTGGCCAACATTCAGATCGATCCTGCCTTCCAGAACCGCGGTCTCGGCAGCGCCGTGGTGCGGAGCGTCGTTGATTCCTCCCACCGCCTAGCCCTGCCGGTCCGTCTGCAGGTGTTGAAGGTCAACACCCGGGCGCGCGATCTTTACCTGCGGCTCGGATTCTCGGTGGTGGAGGAAACGCTGACCCATTTCATCATGCGCCATCCCCTGCCGGCGACGGGTTGAGGGAATCCGCCGCCAGCATCATCAAACTCGGACGGCGGCGAAACGTGGCCGCGCCCGGGGTGGGAAAATCCCCGGTGCGCCGATCGGGACCTGCTTTGTTTCGCATTTGTAACACAAGCGCCCCGGCCGCCTGTCTGTCACGAATTCGTAACCCTTCCTTCCGAGACTCATGCGGATTGGCATCTACTACCGACACACGTTTCACGAGGCGATTTTCCAGTCGACGATCCGCGCCCTGGAGCAGCGGCACGACTGCCTCGCCACGTCCGACACCGGAAAGCTGACCCGCTTCCGGCCACATGTGATTGTCGCCGCCGAAGACCTTACCTACCTGCATTTGCGCGCCCACCTGCCGCTTTCCCGTTTCGTGCATACGCGCCACGGCCTGGCGAACAAGGGCATTCCCGCGCGCTCCTTCCGCGCCGCCGATTACGTTTGTGTGACCAGCGAGGCGATGCGCGACGACTTTCTCGCCCAAGGGATCCAGCCGCGACGGGCGTATTGGATTACCGGTTACGTCCAGATGGACAACTTGTTCAGCGCTCCGCGGCCCGCCCAGATTCCCGCCGGGAAGAAGGTCGTCCTCTACGCTCCCACGTGGCACGACGGTCTGTCCTCGCTCCCGATGCTGGGCTCGCGCGTCGTCGATCTGCTGCACGGCGGACGCAGCGACACCTTCGTGGTGATCAAGCCGCACCCTCTCGTGCAGCAGGGCCAGGATCCGAAACTCGCGCCGTGGATGCAGACGCTGCGCGAGGCCACCCGCCGCCGCAGCGATGCGTTCCTGATCGAGAACCGCGGCGAGGATGTGATGCCCTGGCTCAAGGCCGCCGACGTGCTCGTCACCGACGCCTCCAGCGTGCAGCTCGAATTTCTCGCGCTCGACCGCCCCATGGTCCTGATCGACAACCCGCAGCACGTCGCGTCGGAACACTACGATCCGAACGGGATGGAGTGGAAGTGGCGCGACATGGGCGAACGTATCTCCAGCGCCGACGCGCTGCCCGGCGCGATCACGGACGTTCTCAACAACCCGCAACTCCACGGAGACCGCCGCGCCGTCTATCGCGAGCGCCTGTTCGGTCCTCTCCTCGACGGCCGCAGCGGCGAACGCCTCGCCGCCCACATCGACCGACTCGCGCCGGAGGTCGCCTCCGACGCGCAACTGCTGGCCGTAAGTCCCTTCGGCCGGGCCTTTCACACCTCGCTTCCCTACCTGCGCAATGCATCCCGAGCTTTCAAACGACTGCTGCGGTCGGCCTGAGGTCACCGCTCTGATTCTCGCCGCCGGCAGCGGCACGCGTCTCGGCGGGATCGCCAAGGCCACCCTCGAATACCAGGGCGGCTCGCTCCTCCAACACGCCCTGTCGCTCGTGTCGCCGTTCGTCGCTCACGCCGTCGTCGGCGTCCGCGAGTGCGATCTCGATTGGGCGCACGAACAATGCCACTCGCCGCGCTACGACTGCGCGATCACGTGCGTCAGCGGCGGCGCCACCCGCCAGCAATCCCTCAAGCGTCTGCTCGACGAAGCGCACACGCCGTTCGTGCTTGTGCATGAGGTCGCGCGGCCCTGGGTCGAACCGGAGACGTTCCGGCGATTGCTGACCGAGGTGCGGCACAGCAGCGCGGTGGCGCTCTTCACCCCGCTGCCGGTGCGAGACAGCGTGGCGACGATGAAAGACGGCCTGCTCACCGCCAGCCTGCCGCGTTCGGAAGTCGTATCCGTTCAGGCACCACACGCCTACCGCACGTCCGCCCTGCGCCGCGCCTACGATCTGGCGGCCCGCCACGGCTGGGAGGAGGAAAGCACGATCGCACTGATGAGCCGCGCGCGTCATCGCGTGCGTCTGATCGAAGGGCCGGCCCAGAACATCAAAGTCACCTACCCCGAAGACCTCGCGCCGCTGCGCGTCATCTCGGCTCCCGACCCGCTCGCCCATCGCGCGAGCGGCTGACGGCCTGGCCACGCTGCCGGTCTCCTTTCAACGGTGTTCTCCTTCGGGACGAGCCCCCATCTGGGCTTGGTGGACGATTCCGTCGCCGTTTGCCGCCGGTCGCTGTCGAGTCGCGCATGGCTTCGAACGCTCCTGCGCCTTTTGTCGAAATTGCCTTTGGTTGCGATGCCGGTTATCTGCAGCCGCTGACGGTCGCTGTCGCCTCGGTCGTGGCGCATGCCCGTGCTGCGTCCCGGTTGCGCTTCTGGATCTTGTCGGACTCGCTGGCGGCCCACAACGCCGGGCCGCTCCTGCAGGTGGTCGCCGACGCCGGTGCGACGATTGGTTTCGTTCCCGTGCACGAGGCCCGGCGCCAGCTTTCGTCGATTCCGCTCAGCGAACATCTCACGGAAGCGACCTATTATCGACTGCTCGTGCCGCAGTTGCTTCCGTCCGATGTCGGCCGCGCCATTTATCTCGATTGCGATCTTCTCGTCCGCCATCCGATCGAGGAGCTCTGGGAAGAAGATTTGCGCGGCCGGCCGACGGCTGCGGTGCTCAATCCCGCCGGCCGGAAACTCGACCTGCTGGGCCTCCGTCGCGCCGACGATTATTTCAACGCCGGCGTGCTGGTGCTCGACTTGCAGGCGTGGCGCGAGCAACGGATCGCCGCGCGGGCGCTGGCGTTTGCGCTCGAGCATCCCGGTGAGCTGCCATGCCAGGATCAGGACGCTCTGAATCAGGTGCATGCGGGAAACTGGCATCGGCTCGATCTGCGCTGGAACCAGCAATCGAAGTTCTTCGATCACTCCGCCGCCGACCTGCAAGTTTCCGTGGCGTCCTTGCGGGCGGCGCGGACGCGTCCATTCATCGTTCATTTCACCTCGACGGCGAAACCGTGGCACGATCGCAACGCGCACCCCTGGCGGCGCGATTATTACCGCTATCTGGACCGCACGCCGTTTCGCGGCTGGCGGGCGGAACCGCCGAGCCTGGGTCAACGTCTGGTCCAGGCGATGCCGCCGCCGCTGCGACCCGACGCGGTGCGGCGGCGGGTCGGTTCTCCCGTGCGGGCATTGCGTCTTTTGCTGCGCCGCGCCCGCTCGGCCGCGCCATCGGGTTGAACGCAACCGCGCGCGCCGCCGCTTTCGCGGGTTTTTTCTTTTGCCCCGTCCGCGCTTCTTTGCGGCCATTGCGGCTTTGATGGAATTTTCCCTCGACCAACGTCCCCCGGAGCAGATCCCGCCGATCGACTTTCGCGCGCAGCTGAACGACGAACAATACGCGGCCGTCACGGCGCCGCCCGGACCGCTGCTCGTGCTGGCCGGCGCCGGCTCCGGCAAGACGCGCACGCTCACCTACCGCGTCGCCTACCTGTTGTCGCAGGGCGTGAAACCGGGCGAGATCCTGCTGCTCACGTTCACCAACAAGGCCGCGAAGGAGATGCTGCATCGCGTGCAGGACCTGACGGGTGTCGAGCCACAGCGTTTCTGGGGCGGGACATTTCATTCGCTCGGCCACCGCGCGCTGCGCATCTACGGCGAAGCGATCAAAGTACCGCGCAACTTCACGATCCTCGACGCCGACGAATCCGAATCGCTGCTGAAGCAGGTTGTCGATCGCGAGGACAAACTCTTTTTCAAGGACAAAACCAACCCGCGGCCCGGCCCGCTCTTCGACGTCCTTTCCCTCGCGCGCAACACGCAGCTTTCGATCCCGGAAACGGTCAAAAAGAACTTCCCGCAATACGACGAGATCGCGCACCGGTTTCCCGCGTTTGCGGCCGCCTACGCGGCCAAGAAACGCGAGCAGAACGTGCTCGATTACGACGACCTGCTCGAATGCTGGCTGCGCCTGCTGATCGACGCGCCGGAGGTCGCGCAGTATTTCGCGCACCGCTTCCGCCACGTGCTCGTCGACGAATATCAGGACACGAACACGCTGCAGTCGCAGATCGTCGACCGGCTCGCCGCACACCATTGCGTGATGGCCGTCGGCGACGACGCCCAGTGCATCTACTCGTGGCGCGGCGCGAATTTCGAAAACATCATGACGTTTCCCGACCGGCATCCGGGCACCGTCATCCATCGGATCGAAACGAATTACCGCTCGACGCCCGAGATCCTGAATCTCGCGAACGGCGTGCTGCTCGCGCAGCCCAAGGGCCGGCATTTCGACAAAGAACTCCGCGCCGCCCGCGGTCACTCGCAGAAGCCTTTCGTGGTCCAGACCATGGACGACCGCGAGCAGGCGGATTTCATCCTCAAACGCATCCGCGCGCTGGTGGAGGACGAAGGCGTGTCGCTCAACGAGATCGCGATTCTCTACCGTTCGCACTTTCTCGCGCTCGAGGTGCAGCTCGCGCTTTCGCGCGCCGGACTCCCGTATCACATCACCAGCGGCGTGAAATTCTTCGAGCGCCAGCACATCCGCGACCTCGTGGCCCTGCTGCGCTTCGTCTACAATCCGGCCGACGAGCAGGCTTGGGCGCGGATCGTCGTGCTGCTGCCGAAGATCGGCGAAAAAGGTGCGCAGAAGATCTACGCCGCCGCCCTCGATCATGCGCGGCTGATGCAGAAAAATTTCATCGATATACTGAACACGGACGACGTCCGCAGCAAGGTCCCGAAAGATGCGCGCGACGACTGGGTGAATTTCTGCGCCTCGCTCTCGCAGGTCGCGGAGACGATGCAAGCCGGACGGCCGGCGGACGCCGTGCAGACCGCGATCGACGGCTGGTATGGCGATTACCTGAAAGGCGCCTTCGCCGACTACCTCGACCGCCTCGACGAATTGAAGGCGCTGGTCGGTTTCGCGCAGCGGTTCGAGGAGACGCAGGATTTCCTCGCGCAGATCGTGCTGCTCAACAGCGAGACCAGCGACCGTCATGTCGAGGCGGATACGGAAGCCGTCAAGCTCACCACCGTTCACCAATCCAAAGGCCTCGAATACGACGTCGTTTTCCTGATCGGACTCGCGGACGGCCAGTTTCCCGGCCGGCGGTCGATCGAGAGCGGCGACGTGGAGGAGGAGCGGCGATTGTTTTACGTCGCGGTCACGCGTGCGAAGAATGAATTGTATCTCACATATCCGAAGGTGGCGACGCGCGCCGGCCCCGGCGGCATGCTCCTCACGCCGAGCCGTTTCATCCTCGAGCTCCCGACCGACCTCTACGAGCCCCTCCGCATCAAGCGGAGTTTTGGCTGGTAGGTGACGCGCCGCCCGCAGCTGTTCGAAGCCCATTTGTTCGCCGCCTGGGCTTCTCCGCGTTGATCCAAATGACAGGATAAGACCTACAGTTTTATTTTATCTGCCGAAGAGGTTCTCTCGTTCAGCGAAAAAAAATTTCATCCATGGATTCCCCCCGCTCCAACCTGCTTCAGGCCGCCAAAGCTTTCATTGCGAAATCCACGAAGGCTGCCGCCGTGATCGCCCCACTGGCGCTCGCGACCGTGCCGACCGAAGCCGAAGCCCAGGTGGTGTTCGGGCCCATGACCTTGACGAGCGCCTCGGCCTTTGTCCCGTCCGGTTCCGCCGTCTTCAACTACACGGCATCAAGCTCGTTCAGCAAGTCCCTCTCCCTACAGGACGGTCTCGCGGGCCAGCAGTTTGGCGCGAACTACACGTTCACCAATCTGCCTACGTCGGGCCCCGGGCTCGAAGCGCACATCCAACTCTACTCCGATTCCGGCAGTTCCGGCGAGCTGCTAGAGGGCACGGAGGTGGCGTTCGCCTACCAATTTTCTCTTTCCGCCAGCTCCGGCGTCACGCTCCACTCGCTGTCTATCAATGCCAATCTGATCAGCGCGGACGATCGCAGGACAGGTCCTAGCCTGGACAACATCTCGGATTTCAGTTCGGGAACATTCTCCGGCTCGGGCAGCTTCATCTCCAACGACGGATGGAACGATAGAGACGACCCGATATACCTGCTCGGGGGCAGCTGGCTCGTCGAGCTCACCATCCATTTCAGCGCGGCAGCGACAACCGATACGCTCAACATCGCCATGGGCCCCTCCGAGGGTTTCGCGCTCGGCTCCAACACCCTCAGCGCCATCCCCGAACCCTCGACCTACGCCCTGCTGCTCGGCCTGACCGCCCTCGGCTACGTCGCGTATCGCCGCCGTCGCGCCGCCTGATCCCATGCCGCGGCTCTTGCTGCTTCTGCCGCAATTGCCGCACGACCCCGCCAGCGGCGCGGCCCGTTCCCTCCGCACCGCGTGCGAATTCCTGGCCGCTGCTGGCTGGTCCGTGCGCACGCTCGCGACCACCGCCACCGAAGCCGCCGGCGGCGATGGACGCGCCCTGCTCGCTCAACAAGGCATCGCGCCCGACGAACGCGCGCCCAATCGCGCGATTTACCGGCACGATCGCCCTGTCCTCACGTTCACCGACCAGCACGGTATCCACACGACGCTGCTCGACACCGGCAACCTCGCCCTCTCCGCCTGGCCGGAGCATCACAGCTCTCAGTTCAACCGGCTCTACGCCCGCGAACTCGCAGATTTTCGCCCGGACATCGTATTCGCTTTCGGCGGACACCCCAGCGACGTCGAACGCTACCGCCGCGCCTCCGCTATGGGCGCGAAAGTCGTTTTCGGCCTGCGCAACCACGGCTACTACGAGGCTCGCTGGCTCGCCGAACTCGACGCCGTCCTCACGTGCAGCGAGTTTCTTTCCGCGCGCTACCGCGAGCGACTCGGACTCGACAGCACCGCGCTGCCGCCTCCGCTCGCCGAACGCGACGTCATCGCCACCGAACGCGAACCCATCTTCTTCGTCGCGGTGAACCCGTCCGTCGAAAAGGGCGTTTTCTTCCTCGCGCGAGTCGCGGAAGAAGTCGCGTTGCGCCGGCCCGACTTGCCGCTGCTTTTCATCGAATCCCGCGGCTCCGCCGGTGCTCTCGTCCGCGCGGGCCTCGCCGGCGGCTTCGATCTGCGCCGGCACGAATCGCTCATGTTCGCGCCCGCCACCGCGATGCCCGCCGAAATTTTCCGCGGCGCCCGCGCACTGCTCGCTCCATCGGTGTGGGAAGAACCATTCGGTCGGGTCGCCGCCGAGGCGCTGCTCAATGGCGTGCCGCCGATCGTGAGCGACCGCGGCGGCCTGCCCGAAGCCGCCAACGGCGGCGGTTTCGTCCTGCCGCTCCCGACCGAGCTGACATTGGAAACGCGCACGCCCGTCACCGCAGCCGCCGTCGCCCCGTGGCTGGAACTCATCGAAAAACTCGCCGACGACGCTTTCTACGCCGCCGCCAGCACGCGCGCCCGCGCCGCCGGCGAAGTCTACCTTCCTCGAAAACTCGCTCCGCGATATGTGGAGTTTTTCGAGCGCGTTTTGGCGCACAGATCGTGACCGAAGACACCGCCCCGCGTCGGCCCCCGCGGCACCACCTTCTTCGCCCCGTCATTCCTTCACCCGCACGCCCGCCTTCTTCAACAACTCGTCGACCTCGACCTTCATCGGCTTCCTTGCCCCGCGTCGCGCGGCCTCCAATCGCGTGCCCGAATGCGCCGCCACATCCGTCGCATTCATCCCGCACGGCGTGATGTGCGGCGGCGGAGTCACGTCGACCGTCTTCTTCTTTTCGTCAAGCAAACGCGTCGCCATCTGGCCCAGGCCGATCCGCTGGAGCGAACGCCGCAGGACCGACTTCATCTCCGGCTTGTACCAAAAGAAGAAACTGCGCTGCTCCTGTTTTTCCTCCGGCGTGCGCGCGACGCACACGTTTTCCTGGTTATACGGATGCACGCCGGTCGCGTAGATCTCCGTCGCAACCGTCATCGGCGTCGGCGTGAAATCCTGCACCTGCTCCAGCCGGAACCCGAGGTCCTTCGTCTTGAGGGCGAGCTCGGCCATGTCTTCCGGACGCGAGCCGGGATGCGAGCTGATGAAATACGGCACGACCGGCATCTCGGGCTTGCCCGCCTTCTTCGCCGCGCGATCGAACTTCTCCTTGAACTTGTAGAACAGGTTGAAGGTCGGTTTGCGCATCACGCGCAGCACGTGGTCGCTCGTGTGCTCGGGCGCGACCTTGATGCGGCCGGGCACGTGATGCGCCGCGAGTTCCTCGATATACTTCTCGTGGCTCGCCTTCACCTCCGGCCGCTGGTCCTTGTCGTGCAGGAAAAGATCGTAGCGGATCCCGCTCGCCACATAAGCGTGCTTCACGCCCGGCGTCTCGCGCACGGCCTGGTAGATCTCCAGCAACGCCGTATGATCTGTATCCAGGTTTCGACATACATCCGGCCAGATGCAGCTCGGGCGGATGCACTCGTCGCAGATCCACTGCTGCTTGCCCTTCATCTTGTACATGTTGGCCGACGGTCCGCCGAGGTCGCTGATCGTGCCGCGGAAGTCCGGCATCTGCTTCACCGCCTCCACCTCGCGCAGGATCGACGCCTTGCTGCGACTCGCGACAAACTTCCCCTGGTGCGCCGAGATCGTGCAGAAGCTGCAACCGCCGAAGCACCCGCGATGCATGTTGATCGAGTGCTTGATCATCTCATACGCGGGGATCGGCCCGCGCTTCCGGTATTTCGGATGCGGCAGCCGCGTGTAGGGCAGATCGAAACTCTCGTCGATCTGCGCCTCGGTCATCGTCGGATACGGCGGATTGACGACGAGCATCCGCTCGCCGACCGCCTGCAGCAGCCGCCGCGCCTTCACGCGATTCGACTCGGTCTCGATGTCCTTGAAGTTCTTCGCGTAGAGCGCGCGGTCCGTCAGGCACTCGGCGTGCGAGTGCAGCGTGAAGTCGTCCCAGTTGGAGTTCTTCGGGAGCGGCGCGCCGGTGGTCAGCATCACCGCCGTCTGCGGAATCGTTTTTAGAGACGAAAACGGCACGCCGCGCTTCAACAGCCGCAGGATCTCGCGCAGCGGCAACTCGCCCATGCCGTAAACCAGCAGGTCGGCGCCGCTTTCCTCGAGGATGCCCGGTTTCAGCGTGTCGGACCAATAGTCGTAATGCGTCACGCGGCGCAGGCTCGCCTCGATGCCACCGAGCAGCACGGGCACATCCGGATAAAGCTGTTTGAGGATCCGCGAGTAAACCACGCTGGCGTAATCCGGGCGGAACCCATGTTCGCCGCCCGGCGTATAAGCATCTTCACTACGCAGTTTCTTCGCCGCCGTGTAGCGGTTGACCATCGAGTCCATGCAGCCCGCCGTGACGCCGAAAAACAGCCGTGGCACGCCGAGTTTCTTGAAATCGCGCAGGTCGTCGCGCCAGTTCGGTTGCGGCAGGATCGCAACGCGGAAGCCCGCGTGCTCCATGATGCGGCCGACGACCGCCGTGCCGAAGGACGGATGATCGACGTAGGCGTCGCCGGAAACGAGGATGACGTCCACGTAATCCCAGCCGCGCGCCTCGATCTCGTCGCGCGTAGTCGGCAGCCAGCGGGCGGGATCCCAGACGGGCTCGTGAGAATAGATTTTCGAAGTAACGGAATCGGGCACGGTGCGAGCGCCACAGTCGACGTCGCTCCGCCGCATCGCAAGCGCGGTTTGCGCGCCCGGGATGCGAGCGGTTTTTCGCTCAAGATCGTCTCGCGAATGCCGACGAAGCAGCCATAGCCTGCGCCATTACCCCGCTCCGTCACGCCCTCTCCGCGCTTCGCCGGCCGCTTCGTCTCGCCCGGACGGTTTTGTTCGCCTCGGTCCTAGCCGCGGCGGCCCCGGTTTCGATCGCGCAGACCATGGCGTCCACGCCGGCCGACCGGGTGGAAACCGGCACCCCGTCGTTTGTTGTGCTGGGACCGGAAGCGATGGGGCTGAGCACGCAGCCGGCCGATCTGCAAGTGCTGCCGGATGGGCGCATTCTTGCCACTTCCCTGCGTGAAATCGCCTTGGGCGACGGCCTGCGCTGGGAGGTGTTTCGCGGCGCCGACGGCGAGGAGTCGATCGCGCCGCAAGTCGCCGTCGACGAGCAGGGAAACATTTACACCGGCGTTCGCGGGGGGATCGCGCGGGTCGAACTCGGGTCCGACGCGCGCTGGCGACTCGCGCGTGCTGCCGATTTGCCCGCCGATTCCGGCCTGCAAAAGATCACCCTCGCGTGGGTCACGCGACTTGAAAACCAGTGGTATTGGTATGGCGGCAGCGGCTCGGTGGTGGCGTGGCGGCCGGGCGAGACCGCGCGCGTGGTGGCGAATGCCGACGCTGCGATCGAGCGGGTGTTTTCGCTCGGGCCCGACGTGTTTTTCAGTGATCGCTCGATCGGCTCGCTGTTTCGACTTAGGCGAAATGCCAACGGCCTGGAGCGGGTGTCGCGGCGCGACGTGATGGCCAGCCAAGGCATCACGTGCGCGGCGCCGCTGAACGCGAATACTTTGCTCGTCGGCACCGGCGCCGATGGCCTCCGCACGTTCGACGGCACGACGACGCAACCCTTCGGACACTCGCGTCTCCTCGGTCCCGGCTTTCGCCTCACCGACCTTTGCGTGGTGGGCGATGGCGTTTTCGCCGCAGCCGTGGACACCGTGGGCATCGTGTTTTTCGACCGCTCCGGCAAAATCGTCCAAGTGCTGGACCGTTCGCTGGATCACCGGCTCTCGCGCGTGAAGCGGCTCGTGCATTCGCGCGACGGCGTGCTCTGGGCGTTGTTGAACGAAGGCGTGGCTCGCGTGCAGTTTCCGTCGCCGATTTCGCATTTCGAGCCGCTGATCCCCAGCGGGCTCGTCTACGCGAAACCCTTGCGACACGAGGGCTCCCTTTGGCTGCTGGCGGACGGACGCGCGCTGCGCGCGGCTTACGATGCGGACGGAAGAATCGAACGTTTCGAAGAGGATTCCCCGCCGGGACGTTTCCTTTTCACGCTCGCCGAGGTGCAGGGACACCTGCTCGCGGGCAACGAAAACGGCATCTATATGCGGACGGCGTCGGGCTGGACTTCCATCGTCACCGGTGTGGTCAACGCCCGGATGGTCGGCCGGCCGACGGAGGCCGGGATTCCGTTCGCCGCGCGAGGCGAAGTCGGCTGGCTGCAGCGGACGCCGGAAGGATTTCGCGCCGAGCGCCGCCCGTTCCCCGAACTGCCGGACAACTACGGCTCGGCGCAAGACGCCGCCGGTGTGGTCTGGCTGGAGCTCGGCACGAACAGGGTGGCGCGTTTCGATCCGAATCCGGCCCAGCCTACCGTTGAAATCTTCGGGGCGCAGGACGGTCTCGCCGATGGCTGGGTCGAGGTTTACGCACTCGCTGGCGAAGCGCGGTTTCATCTCGCCAACCACTTTCTTCTCTTCGATCCGGCCAGCCGGCGGTTTGTGGAAGATCGCGAACTGCTCGCGCGTTTTCCGGCGGACGCGCGGCCGGAAGGGCGCGTGGCGCGGGCGCCCGACGGGCGGCTGTGGTATACGGCGAACGGCCAGGTGCACATTCTGGAACGCCGCGCCAATGGAGCCGCGCCGCGAATCACCACCCTCGCGGTCGGTTTTTCGCCGCTGGAATATACGATCGATGACGCCGGCGTCGTCTGGATCTTCAACAAACAACGACTCTCGCGAATCGATCCGCGCGTCGAAGTTCCGGCCGCGCCGCCGCTGCAGGCGCGTCTGACCAGCGTCGAGTTCTCCTCGAGCGGCCGATGGGTCTTTTCGCCGGCGGGGGCGCTGCCGCCGGTCGACTACGGCGACAACTCCCTCATGTTTCATTTCGCCGCGCCCGCGAACCCGTTTGCCGCTGCCGTTGGCTTCGAGGTCCTGCTCGAGGGCGCCGGCAGCCAGTGGGTTTCCACCGGCACGATCGGCTCCGCCTCGTTCAACCGGCTGAAGGAAGGCGACTACGTGTTTCGCGTGCGGCCGGTCGCCGGCGGCACGCTGCGCGGAGACGAGGCGAGACTCGCCTTCACGATTCGCCCGCCCTGGTTCCGGACGCGGCTGGCCTGGGTCGCCTATGTCCTTACGGCCGTGGGGCTGGTCAGCTTTGCCGGCTGGCTCTCGTCCTACCTGCAACGCCGCGAAAACGACCGGCTCGAGCAACTCGTCGGCGAACGCACGCAGGCACTCCGCGCCAGCGAGGAACGTTACCGGACGCTCAACACCGAACTGGAACAGCGCGTCGAAGCGCGCACGGCCGAACTGTCGCATTCGAATCGCGAATTGCAGCAGCGGGAATCGCTCTTCCGTCTGATCTTCGAACAGGCTCCTGTCGGCATCTCCTGGCGGCGATCGGATTTGGGCACGGCGTATCATTTCAACGCCGCCTTCCGCCGCATTCTCGGGCTTTCCGACGACACCACGATCGACTACGCCCTGCTCACCAACCTCGTGCATCCCGCCGATGCCGAGCGCCAGGCCTCCCTCAACCGGTTGATCGAGTCCGGCGAGGCCGACAGCTACAACCTCGAGGAACGTTTCGTGCTCGCCGACGGCCGCACCGTCTGGGGCTCGTTTTCGGTCGCGGTGATCCGCGACGACGCCGGCCGGGCGGTGCAGGAGATCGGTATCCTGGAAGACATTACACCGCGCAAGCAGGCCGAGGAGCAGCTCGCCGCGACCTACAAGCGACTCGTGGCCACGTCGCGCGTCGCGGGCATGGCGGAGGTGGCCACCGGCGTGCTGCACAACGTCGGCAACGTGCTCAACAGCCTCAACGTCTCCGCCAACGTGATCGCGGACACCGTCCGCCATTCGAAGACCGACCTGCTGCAGAAACTCTCGGCGCTGCTCCACGAGCACGCCGCCAATCTCCCCCACTTTTTGACCGCCGACCCGAAGGGACGACGCGTGCCCGAGATGGTCGCGATGCTGGCGGAAAATGCCGCCGGCGAGCGCGCCTGGCTGATCGAAGAAATTGCGGCGATGCAGCGCAGCATCGACCACATCAAGGAAATCGTCGTCACGCAGCAGGACCACGCGACGATGGCGGGCGTCGTCGAAACCCTCGACGCCTCGTCGCTGTGTGAGGACGCGCTTCGCATCAACGACACCTTCCTGCCCGGTCGTGGCGTGAACATCGTCCGCGACTACCGGCCGGTGCCGCCGATCACCGTCGAAAAAGGCAAGGTGCTGCAGATTCTGGTGAACCTGGTGCGGAACGCGAAGGAAGCTTGCGAGGAGGCCGGCGATTCGCCCGGGGGGCGGACGATCACGGTCCGCGTCGAGCCGGGCGCCCCCGGCTGCGTGCGCTTTGTCGTCGAAGACAACGGCGTCGGCATCGCCCCGGCGAACCTCTCCCGCATCTTCACGCATGGCTTCACGACGCGGCCGCACGGCCATGGCTTCGGGCTGCACGCGAGCATTCTCGCCGCACTGGAGATGCATGGAACGTTGCGCGTCGAGAGCGCCGGGACCGGTCAGGGCGCCGCCTTCTTCCTCGAACTGCCGATCGCGCCGCCCGACCCGCTCGACGGCTCGGGTCCGCGGGCCGCGTTTCCTTCGCCGGTCCAGCCCCGCACCACGCCGCTGCCACGCTAGCGCAAGGCGCCGGCCTCCGGCTTCGAATCCGGATAGCGAATACCGCGAGACGTTGGCGTCAGGCCGCCGCGTCCCACAGCTGCCGCAGCCGGTCGCGACTGTAGGCGAGGAAGTGACGGTCGCGCGAAAACACTTCCAGCGTGATCGTCCCGTCGTAGCCGCTGGCACGAAGTTCGCGGACATGGCGGCCGACTTCGATGTCGCCCATGCCGATCGCAAGGTGAAGGTCAGAGTGCCCGCCGCGGTTGTCGTGCACGTGCACGTGCGCGAGGCGGGGCGCGAAGCGCTCGATCAGCTCGGTCGCAGTGTTCCGCGGCACGGAAAGATTGCTGTGACCGATGTCGAGGTGCAGCCCGAGATGAGGGACCGCGTCGAAAATCGGCGCGAGTTGCACCACGTTGTTGAAGCGCCCGGGCACGTTTTCGAGCATCACGCCGACGCCGAGCGGCTGGGCGAAATCGGCGAGCTCCTGGAGCGACGCGATGTTGCGCCGGACCACACTCGGTTCGTCGACGAACGGCGCGTGTCCGTCAGGATGCACGTTCATCCACTTCGCGCCGAGTTTCGCGAAGAACTCCGCCGCGCGCTTCAACTCGTCGACCGCGGCACGCCGCACGCTTTCGAACGACGACGCGATCGGCAGGTAGAAGGCCGTGTGACCGACCACGCCGAGGTCAAAATCGCGCAGCATCGCCGCGACCTCGGCGGGCCGCAGCTGCCACGTGGCGGCGGCCGGCGGTTCGAGCGTGAGATCGACAAAGTCGAGCTCCAGTTCCGACATCCAGGCCAGCTCGCGTTGCAGCGGCTCGCCAGGGTGGTTCATCGCGCCAATCGTCATAAAGGGTCTGCCGTTCGCCCCGGCCGGCGTGCACTTATCGCTCGAGCGGTCGGTCGTCGGGTTGATGCAGCGCGAACCACGGCCGGCTGTCGAACAGCCGGACGCGACGCTCCTCCGTCGCCGCCAGGTCGTCGGCCTCGATGCGGGGCAGCGCAAATTGTTTCCGCAGCCACGCCGGCAACGCGTGCGCCCGGCCCGGGCACATCCAGTTGAAAATCGCGAGGGCGGCGTGCAGCAGCGGCAGGTCGCGTCCCATGCGTTCGAAAAGCCAGGGCCACGAGATCTGCTCGACGGTGGCGGCGAGGATGTTGAGCACATCGACCCAGTCGCAACGCTCGCGCTGCATGACATAAAGCTTCACGCGCACGATCTCCTCCGCCGGCGCCGCGTGGAACGTCCGTCCGCGCAGATTCAGCGCCCGTGCGTGCGCGAACCAGCCATCGTCGATGCCGACGCGGTGATTCGGCAGCGCCCAGATCACGTCGAAGAGCACGCCGTCCTTGAAACCGCGGAAGATCCAGCTGCGGTCGTAGGCCTGCTGCTCGAAGTAATCGTCGAATCCGGTTCGTTTCAGGGCTTCGATCGCGCGATCGCGGTCGGCCTCGAACACGATCACGTCGACGTCCTTGGTGTTGCGCCAGTGGCCGGTGTAGGTGGCGAGCGCGAGGGCTCCGCCCAACAGGAAACGCACGCCCGCCTGTTCGAGCGCGTCCGTGCCGCCAAGTAACACCCGCCATTGATCCTCGGGGATCAGGGAGCTCCAGCTCGTTTCGTTCACAGGATCGGTGGTCGGCGGCGACGGGGCCGCGGCCAAAAAGGCTTGATCGATTTCCGGCATGGCAAGTGGGGATGGGCCCGCCCCGCAGACCGAGCATCGGCGCGGGCGTTCCCCGCCAGGCCGGGACCACTTTCCCCTTCCCAAGTGTGCTAAGTTGCGACTGAACTAACCGCCTCATGTCTTCCTCCGTCGAAAACGTCGTCATCGTCGGCACGGGCTGCGCAGGCCTGACCGCGGCGATCTACACCGGACGCGCCAACCTGAATCCGCTCGTGCTCGAAGGCTCGCTGCCCGGCGGCCAGCTCACGACGACGAGCGAGGTGGAGAATTTCCCGGGGTTCCCCGAGGGAGTCGACGGCTATCAACTGATGCAGAATCTCCGCGAGCAGGCGGCAAAGTTCGGCACGCGTTTCGAGCAGGCGCTCGTCACCGCCGTCGACTTCACCTCGCACCCGCGGAAGCTGATCTGCGGCGATCGCACGATTCTCGCGAAGAGCGTGATCATCGCGACCGGCGCCTCGCCGCGCATGACGGGCATCCCGGGCGAAAAGGAACTTTACGGCGGCAAGGGCGTGACGACCTGCGCGACGTGCGACGGTGCGTTTTATCGCAAGATGGACGTCGCCGTCATCGGCGGTGGCGACAGCGCGGCGGAGGAGGCGCTGTTTCTGACGCGTTTCGCCAGCAAGGTTTACCTCGTGCATCGTCGCGACGCGCTCCGCGCCTCGAAGATCATGGCGGATCGCGCGACCTCGCACGAAAAAATCCGGATGGTGTGGAACAGCATCCCGCTCGCGGTCGAAGGTGTCGAACAGGGCGCGGTCAGCGGCCTGCGCATCCAGAATGTGAAGACCAACGAGGAGAGCGTGCTGCCGATCAAGGGACTCTTCGTGGCGATCGGCCACGTGCCCAACACCGGCCCGTTCGCCGCGGCGCTCGACGTCGACGACGGCGGCTATTTCAAACCGTCCGACGGCTCGCAGGTGAAAACGAAGGTGCCGGGCGTGTATGTCGCGGGCGATTGTGCCGACCATGTCTACCGCCAGGCGATCACCGCCGCGGGCATGGGCTGCCAGGCCGCGATCGAAGCGGAGCGCTGGCTCGCCGAGCACGGCGCCTGAGCGTCGGCGCGCGCGCGAACTTGCGGCGTTGCACGCCGCCGCGACCTGCGTCACCATGGAGGCGATCCCGTCTCCCATGCGCGTCGTCGTCTTCAGCACCAAGCCCTACGATCGGCAATTTCTGGTCGCGGCCAACCGCGGCCGTCACGAGCTCGTGTTTCAAGAACCGCGGTTACTCGCGGAAACCACGCCGCTCGCCGCCGGTGCCGGCGCCGTGTGCCTGTTCGTTCACGATCACGCCGACGCCGCCGTGATGGCGCGGCTCGCGGAACTTGGGGTGCGCGGGATCGCCTTGCGCTGCGCCGGTTACAACAATGTCGATCTCGCCGCCGCGCAGCGTCAGCACGTGCTGGTCAATCGTGTGCCCGCGTATTCGCCGCATGGAGTCGCCGAGCACGCCGTGGGTTTGCTGCTGACGCTCAACCGCCGGATCCACCGCGCGCACAATCGCGTGCGCGAGGGGAATTTCTCGCTCGAGGGGCTGCTCGGCTTCGAACTGCACGGCAAAACGATCGGCGTGATCGGCACGGGCAAGATCGGCACGTGTTTTACCCGCATCATGGCCGGCTTCGGCTGCCGCCTGCTGGCCTATGACGTCGTGGAAAATCCCGAGGTCTGCGCGCTCGGCGCCACTTACGTGCCGCTGCCGGAGCTGCTCGCGGAAAGTCATGTCATCAGCCTGCACTGCCCGCTCACGCCGCAAACGCATCATCTCATCAACGAGTCCACCCTCGCGGAGATGCGCGAGGGCGTGGTGTTGATCAACACCGGCCGCGGTCCGCTGATCGACACGGCCGCCGTCGTCGACGCGCTCAAATCAGGCCGCGTCGGCGCGCTCGCGCTGGACGTTTACGAGGAGGAGGAAGGCGTGTTCTTCGAGGACCTTTCCGGACAGATCCTCGCCGACGATCAACTCGCGCGACTGATCGGATTTCCCAATGTCCTCGTGACCAGCCACCAGGCGTTTTTCACGCGCGAGGCCATGAACGCGATTGCCGAGACGACCTTGAACAACCTGGACGCGATCGCCCGCGGCGAAGCGGGCCCGAATGCGTTGACGCCGTCTGCCGGATGAACGCGATGCCGGAAGCGATCGCGGCGCTGCACCGGGAGCTGGGCATCCCTTCCGACTACGCGCGCCGGCGCGGACTCGGGTTCTGCGCCGAGGCCCGCGATCTCGTCGACGTCGTCGCCGCCAACGGCCACGCCGGGTCGACGCCGACGATCCGGCTCACCCGCGACGCCGCCGACGGCTGGCGTTCGCTGCACACGGCGGCACGCCGCGACGGCATCGAATTGCTGCTGCTGTCGGGCTTTCGCTCGATCGAGCGCCAGACGGAAATCATCCGCCGCAAGCTCGCCCGCGGCCAGTCGATCGAATCGATCCTCGAGGTCAACGCGGCCCCCGGCTACAGCGAGCATCACAGCGGCCGGGCCGTCGATCTCGCCACGCCGGAGCATCCGGGGTTGGAAGAAAGCTTCGCGCAGACGGACGCGTTCACGTGGTTGAGCGCCCGCGCGGCGGAATTCGGTTTCACGCTGAGCTATCCGCACCACAACCGTCACGGCATCCGTTTCGAGCCGTGGCACTGGTGCTGGCAGCCGCCGTTGCTCGAGGTCGCGCGTCGGACGCACTGACCGACCTTCGCAAACCTCTCCTATCACGTGATCGTCGGGGCGCTTGTTTAGAATAGTTCTAATTCTCACTTGAAACTTAGAACCATTCCAGTTTGTTGCCACCTTCCCATGATTTCCCACGACACGATTTCTCCCGATTCGTTGGCCCGTCGGCTGGCCGACAGCGGGCTGCGCGCCACCCCCCAGCGCGAGGTCGTTTTCGGCGTTCTGTTGAAAAAGCGCGACCACCCGACGGCTGACGAAGTGTATGCGCGGGTGCGCAACGAGATGCCGACGATTTCCCTGGCGACCGTCTACAACTGTCTCGAAACACTCGTGCAGTGCCATCTGGTGCGCGCGGTCAATTTCGAACGCGGCCCGACGCGTTACTGCCCGAACCTTCATCCGCACGCCCATTTTCACGACGAGGAGACGGGCGAGACCTACGACGTCGACCTTCCGCCCGAGCTCCTGGCCCGCGTGAAGAAAGTTCTCCCTTCCGATTACGAAGCCTCGTCCGTGGAGATCATTTTCCGCGGCAAAACGAATTCCCACGCCCGCTAACCCACGCTCTCCCTCCAGTCTCATCCCTCAACTCTCAACTTCCCGCAATGAGCCAACTCGAAATCAAAGACCTCCACATCGCCATCGGCGACAAACCGATCGTCAAGGGCCTCAACCTCACGATCCGCCAGGGCGAAGTGCACGCCATCATGGGCCCCAACGGCACCGGCAAGTCCACGCTCGCGAAAGCGATCGCCGGACACCCGGACTACGTCATCACCGGGGGCGAGGTCCTGCTCGACGGCAAATCCATCCTGGAACTCGAGCCCGATGAACGCGCCCGCGCCGGGATCTTTCTGGCTTTTCAGTATCCGAGCGAGATCCCCGGCGTCAGCATCGCCAACTTTCTCCGCGCCGCCGTGCAGGCCCGCATGGGCGAGGGCGAGGAACTCGACGCCACCGCCTACTACAAGCGGCTCTATTCGAAGATGGACCTCCTCAAGATCGACCGGAAGTTCACGTCCCGCGCCGTCAACGAAGGGTTTTCCGGCGGCGAAAAGAAGCGTTGCGAGATCCTTCAGCTGGCGATGCTCGAACCCGCGTTCGCCCTCATGGACGAAACCGATTCCGGCCTCGATATCGATGCGCTGCGCATCGTGGCCGAGGGCGTCAACGCGCTCCGCGGCGAGAAACTCGGCGTTCTCCTCATCACCCACTATCAGCGCCTGCTGAACTACATCGTGCCCGACTTCGTGCACGTCATGTATGATGGCCGCATCGTAAAGAGCGGCGACAAAAACCTTGCCCTCGAGCTCGAGGCCAAGGGCTACGACTGGGTCAAAAAAGAACTCGTCACCGCCTGACCGCGGCCCCGCCGCGCGATTTCAGATCTCAAATCTAAAATTTCAGATTGCCCATGAAACCACCCACCGAACTCGACACCACGTCCGTCGCTCCCGACGAGGTCGTGATCGAGAATCCCGTCGCTGGCATTGACCAGTCGCGCGGCGATTTCAAATACGACGTCGATTACGAATTCGACGCCGGCACCGGCCTCACCGAGCAGACTGTCCGCTACATCAGCTCCGTCAAAAAGGAGGCGCCGTGGCTGCTCGAATTTCGCCTCAACGCCCTCAAGAAGTTCCAGTCGATGCCGCTGCCCACCCACTGGGCGACGAAGGACCTCGAGAACATCGATTTCGACAAGATCCGCTACTACCTGGCGCAGGGCCAGAAGCCGAAGCGGACCTGGGACGAAGTGCCCGACGACATCAAGAAGACCTTCGAGCGCCTCGGCATTCCCGAGCAGGAGCGCAAGTTCCTCGCCGGCGTGGAAGCCCAGTTCGACTCCGAAGCCGCGTATTCCAACATCAAGGAAACGGTCGCGAAGCAGGGCGTCATCTTCGTCAACTCGACCGAGGCGCTGCGCGAACACCCGGAGCTCTTCCGCAAGTTCTTCGGCAAGGTCATCCCGACCGGCGACAACAAGTTCGCCGCGCTCAACAGCGCCGTGTTCTCCGGCGGCTCCTTCATCTACGTGCCGCCCGGCGTGAAGGTCTCGCACCCGCTGCAGGCCTACTTCCGCATCAACGCGGAAAACTTCGGCCAATTCGAGCGCACCCTCATCATTGCCGACGAAGGCTCCGAGGTCGTTTACATGGAAGGCTGCACCGCGCCGAAGTTCTCCACCTCGACGCTCCATAGCGCCGTCGTGGAACTCGTCGCGCTCAAGGGCGCCAAGATTCAATACATCACCGTCCAGAACTGGGCCCCCAACGTCTTCAATCTCGTCACCAAGCGCGGCGTCGCGCACGAGAACGCCGAGATCAAGTGGATCGACTGCAACATTGGCAGCCGCCTCACGATGAAGTATCCCGGCGTGGTCCTCAAGGGCCGCAAGGCTCGCGGTGAGGTGATCTCGATCGCGCTCGCCAACGACGGCCAGCACCAGGACACCGGCGCGAAGATGATCCACGCCGCCGACGAAACGACCTCCAACGTCGTCTCGAAATCCATTTCCGTCGGCCAGGGTCGCGCCACGTATCGCGGACAGGTTCACATCCCGAAGCACTTGAAGGGTTGCAAAAACAACACCGAGTGCGACGCGCTGCTGATCAACACGAACAGCCGCACCGATACCTACCCCGCGATCACAGTCCGCGGCGACCAAAACGCCACGCAGCACGAAGCCTCCGTCTCGAAGGTTTCGGAAGACATGATCTTCTACATGCAGCAGCGCGGCCTCACCGAGGGCCAGGCCATGAGTCTGGCCGTCAACGGCTTCATCAACGACCTCGCGCGCCAGTTCCCGATGGAATACAGCGTCGAGCTCAAGCGCCTCATCGACCTCGAAATGGAAGGCTCGGTCGGCTGATCAATTGAAGCGCAAAGACGCCAAGAGGCGAAGCTCCGCAAAGATCTTTCCTTCGCGATACTTGGCGCTCTTCGCGTCTTCGCGCTTAATCCAAAATGTCCACCTCCACTTTGTCCCACTCCACGCTCGGCAACTTCACCGCCGACGCCTTCAATACTCATCTCGCGGCGCAGAAATCCGCGCCCGCTTGGTGGCTTGAGCGCAAGCGCGAAGCCTATGCGCAATTCGCCGCGCTCCCGATGCCGAAACGCACCGATGAAACGTGGCGCTTTTCGAACATCGCCGGCCTGACGCTCGATGGCTTCGAGACCGCCCCCGGCATCCCCGGCGGGCTCTCCGCCGATTCGCCGTTCGGCGCCCCGGCGCTCACGTTCGTCAACAACGCGCTGGTCGGCCAGGTCGCGCTTCCGTCCGATCTGCCGAAGGGCGTGATCGTCACGACGCTCGTCGAGGCCGCGGCGAAGCATGCCGACTTGCTCAAGGAGCATTTCATGGCGCAGCCGCAGAAACTCGGCTCCGAGAAGTTCGCCTCGTTGCACTCCGCCTTCATTTCCGATGGCGCGTTCATTTACGTGCCCCGCGGCGTCGAAGTGCCCTCGCCGATCGTGATCACGCATGCCGCCGCCGGCGCGAACGCCACCGTCTTCCCGCACACGCTCGTGATCGCGGAAGACAATGCCAAGGTCACCGTCGTCGACTACTTCGTATCCGTCAGCGCCGATCTCCCCGCTCCCGGCTCCGAGGTCCGATCGTTCGCGTGCGGCGCGAACGATCTCTATGCCGGCCACGGCGCGCAGCTGACCTACGTCGCCGCGCAAGACTGGTCGCGCGACACCCTGTCGTTTCATTTCAACGACACCATCGTCCGCCGCGACGCCCGCGTGCAGTCGCTCAACGTCCACCTCGGCGCCCGCCAGGCCCGTCACGAGTCGCTCTCGCAGCTTCAGGCTCCCGGCGCGTTCTCCGAGATGCTCGCCGTCACCGTCGCCGAGGACGCGCAGGAGTTCGACCAGCGCACGCTGCAGATTCATCAGGCGCCGAACACGAAATCCGACCTGCTCTACAAGAACACGCTGCGCGACAAAGCCCGCACGATCTTCTCCGGTCTGATCATCGTCGACCCGGACGCGCAGAAAACCGACGCCTACCAGTCGAATCGCAATCTGATGCTGAGCGACGACGCCGAGGCGAATTCGCTGCCCGGTCTCGAGATTCAGGCCAACGACGTCCGCTGCACGCACGGCGCCACGTCCTCGCGCATCGATCCCGAGCAGGAGTTCTATCTCCAGTCGCGCGGCATCGGCAAAGCGATGGCCGACGAGCTGCTCACCTTCGGCTTCTTCGAGGAAGTCCTGCAACGTCTCGACAACGAGCCGCTCCACGACGCGCTCCGCGCGTTGATCCAAACCAAGTTCAAGAAATAAGCGTCAGCGCGAAGGCGCGAAGATCCGCCCAGTCCGCAAAGAGTCACCCGGCATTCTTCGCGTTACCTTTGCGCTCTTCGCCTCTTCGCGCTGAACCTCACGCCGCTCGCCCGTCGGCGTCACGCGTGAAACGTTCCGCTCACGGTTCGACCGAAGCGCTCTTTGCGCTCCGGCAACGGCTGTCCGACTATCCTGCCGCGCAGTTCGAATCCGCCCTCCGCAGCCTGATGGGCTGGATCGCCCAGGCGATCGACGCCGACAACGTCATCTGGATCGGCGCCGTTCGCGTGCTGGACGGCGCGCCCGCGAAAAACGATCCCTCGCTCGGCTGGCGGTTGCGGGTCCGGCAACCGCTGCGCAGCGATCCCGGGGCTTATCAACGGCAGCTCGCCGAATATTACACCCCTGATCATTACGGCAAACGGACGCCCACCTATTACCAGCGGTCCCACGAAGAAAAGCGCGAGGTGCACGTCGGCATGACCGGCCACGCGGCGTTCGTCGGCGCCGGCCGTTTCCGGGTGCATCGCATGCGGGACGGTTGGATCGATTTCGCCGCCTTCCGGCGCACGGCCAATTATCAGCGTTATTATCTGGAGCCCGGCATCAGCGACCGCATCTGGATCGGCTATCCGGTCACGGGCAGCCGGGAATCGTTTTTCCTCGTCGATCGCTACCGGCAAGCCGGCGCGCGGCGCGACCGGCACTTTACCCTGCGCGAGGCGACGCTGGCCGGCGATGCGTCGCGCGGCGTGCCCGAACTGCACCGCCGCCTCCTGCTTGGCCACGGCCTGCTCACCAGCGACAAGCCGCTCAGTCCCGTCGAGCGGCAGATCCTCCGCGGCCTGCTCAGCGGCCGGACCGAAAAGGAGGTCGCCGCCGCCGCAGGCCGCAAACCGGCGACGATGCACCAATACGTGAAAGCGATCTACCGGCATTTCGGGGTGGAAAGCCGCGCCGGGTTGATGGCGCTCTGGCTCGGCGGACTCCCGTAATCGGAACACTGATACGCCGGGTCGGGCGCCCGTCACATCTCCCCCTGTTTAGGGGAGTATTCAGTCCGCTGCGCTTCTGGGAAACTCCCGCGGCCTTTTCCCACCCGCTCACATTTCCTTCCCCCTTATGCGCCTGTTTGCCGCCCGCGGCTTTGTCGCGACCATCCTGTTTGCTCTCGTTGCCTTGGCCGCCCCGTGTGCGCTGCAAGCGGAAACCATCCTTTACAACCTGTACGATCAATACGACCCCTCGCCCCACACCACCACCGCCGGCTCGTCACTTGACTTCATCAACGTCTACAATGCCGAAGTGGCCGGCACGATCAGTGGCGACGGCAACGTCCAGGTTACTCTCGGCGCTTTTGGCAGCGGCATCCTCACCTTCAGCGGCGAGAACACCTACACGGGCAAGACCATCGTCACCTCCTACTCTTTCCTCAATCTCGCCGGCGCCGGTTCGATCTCCGCGACATCGTCTGTCCATCTTTCGCTCGGCGCCGACCTTTGGTTCAGCCGCTCCGATACCTACACTTTGAGCGCCGACATCTTCGGCTCGGGCGAAAGCCTCCTCCAGCAGCGGGGGAGCGGCACCACGATCCTCACGGGTGAGGTGGACGTCGCCGGCATCTACATCCTCGCCGGCGCCCTCCAGATCGGCAACGGCGGCGTCACTGGCTCGCTGGCCGGCAAAGTGCTCAACAACGCCTCGCTGGTTTTCAATCGCTCCGACGCCATTACGTTCACCGGCGCGATTTCCGGCAGCGGTTCCCTGACCAAGACGGGCACCGGCACGCTCACTCTTTCCGGCGCCAACACCTCCACGGGCAGCACGACCGTCACCGGCGGCCTCATTAGCTTCGCCGCGCCCGGCAACCTCGGCTCAGGGTCGATCACGCTCGACGGCGGCGGTCTTCAGTGGGCCGTCGGCAACACCGCCGATATTTCCTCCCGCTTGATCACCCTCGGCTCCGCCGGCGGCATCATCGATACGAACGGCAATAATTTGACCTTCGCGTCCGCGCTCGCCGGCAGCGGTTCGCTCACCAAAACCGGAGCCGGAACGCTCACGCTCGCGGGCGCGGGCAGCTATACCGGTGCCACGACTGTCTCCGGAGGAGTCATCACCTTCAACGCATCCAGTCTCGGGTCCGGCGCCATCACCCTCGATGGCGGCGGTCTGCGGTGGGCCGCCGGCAACACCGCCGACCTCTCCTCCCAGCTCATCACCCTCGGCGTTGCCGGCGGGACCGTGGACACCGGAAGCAACTCCATCACTTTCGATTCCTCCCTCTCCGGCACCGGCTCTCTCACCAAGACCGGCGCGGGCACGCTCACGCTCACCGCCGCCAACACCTACAGCGGCGACACCACGATCGATGCCGGCACACTTGTCGCCGATCACCACGGCCAGATCGGCACCTTCGCCCCCGGCAGCACCGTCATCGTTAACCCCGGCGGCACCCTCGTCACCGCCGGCGCCGACTCCCTCGGCTGGGGCTCCGGCAACGCCCACCTCGTCATCAACGGCGGCACCGTCACCACGGACAACTCCGCCGACACCCACACCACGCTGCAGCAGGTCGCGATGACCGGCGGCCACCTCACCTCGCCGGGCGAGAACGGTCGCTTCCTGCTCAATGGCCCGCTCGTCACTCACGCCGCCACCACCACCGCGGTGATCGACGTCCCCGTCCTGACGTTGCTCTCCGGTTGGACGAGCGGCGTCACCACGTCCTTCACCATCGCCCAAGGCTTCACCCCGAGCGGCATCGATCTCGCCATCAGCTCGACCATCGCCGGCACGGGCCCGCTCATCAAATACGGCGCCGGCACCCTCCTCCTCACGGGCGTCAACACTTACTCGGGCGGCACCACTCTCTCGGCCGGCACGCTTCAGCTCGGTGATGGCGGCACCACGGGCTCGATCACGGGCAATGTCACCAACGACGCCACGCTCGCTTTCAATCGTTCCAACGATTTCACCTTCTCAGGCGTGATCAGCGGCTCCGGCGCCGTCGTGAAGCGAGGGAACGGCACACTCACGCTCACCGGCGCCAACACCTACGCCGGCACCACGACCGTCTTCGGCGGCCTCATCGCCTTCGGTTCCACCGGACTCGGCTCCGGCTCGATCACGCTCGACGGCGGCGGCCTGCGCTGGGCCTCTGGCAACACGGCCGACGTTTCCTCCCGCCTCACTGCCCTCGGCACCGGTGGCGGCACCTTCGACACCAACGGCAACAACGTCGTCTTCGCCTCCGCCGTCTCCGGCGCCGGAGCGCTCACCAAGACCGGCACCGGCACCCTCACCCTCTTGGGAACCAACACCTACTCGGGCGGCACGACACTCTACGCCGGCACGCTCGCTCTCGGCAGCGACGACGCCATCGGCGCCGGCACGCTCACCCTCCACGGCGGAAATCTCCGCGCGCACGCTTCCGCCCGCACGTTTACCAACAACGTCGTGCTCGCCGGCGACTTCACCCTTGGTCGCCTCACGAATCTCGCCGGCACGATCTCGCTTACCAAAAATCTCACGCTCACCTCGGCCAATCCCGACACCGCCGCCGCCGCTACCTCGACGCTCAGCGGCGTCATTTCCGGCAACTACGGCATCACCTTCGTCGACGGCACCAATCCGACCGGCGCCGTCGTTCTCGCCGGTGCGAACACCTACACCGGCGCCACCACGCTCCAGAGCGGAACACTCACGCTCGCCCATTCCCTCGCACTCCAGAACAGCACATTCAACTACTCTGGCGGCTCGCTCGGCTTCGGTTCGCTCACGAACGCCACCTTTGGCAGCCTCGCCGGCACGCAGAACCTGGCCCTGAGCAACACCTCCGCCGCCAGCGTCGCCCTCATCGTCGGCGGCAACAACGCCAGCTCCACCTACTCCGGCGTGCTCTCCGGCAGCGGTTCGCTCACCAAAGCCGGCACCGGCACCCTCACCCTCTCGGGCACCAACACGTTCTCCGGAGGCACCACGATCAACGCGGGTCAGATCGCGTTCGCTTCGGCTGACAACTTCGGCTCCGGCTCGATTACCCTCAACGGCGGCGGCCTCCGCTGGGCCTCCGGCAATACCTCCGACATCTCCTCGCGCCTCGCCGCCTTCGGTTCCCTCGGCGCGGTCTTCGACACCAACGGCAATAACATCACGTTCGAGTCCGCCCTCTCCGGCACCGGCTCCTTCACCAAAGCGGGTTCCGGCACGCTCACGCTCGCCGCCGCCAGCGCCTACACCGGCAACACGACCATTTCAGGCGGCACGCTCGCGCTCGCGGCGGCTGGCGGTCCGCTCAGCACCACCGGCACGCTGCACCTCACCGGTGGCGCCACGCTCGATCTCGGCGGCAACACCGGGACGTTCTCCTCGCTCGGCAGCGCCTCCAACCGTCTCGTCGGCAACATCACCGCCGGCACGACCGTCACGACCGGCGACACGTATCTTCAGAGCGGCACCTACGCCAACACCTTCACCGGCACCTCCGCCACAGGTCGCCTCTGGATCGGCGGCAATGCCGTCGGCACCGTCACGCTCAACGGCACCAACGACGCCATCTACACCGCCGACCACAATCAGGTCATCATCGACTACGACCTCTTCGGCACGGTGAAGCTCGGCAGCGCCAACGCCCTCGCTGCCGCCACCGAGAACGTCCAGGTTTTCAGAGGCGTGCTCGACCTCAATGGCCAGACCGACGTCCGCGCCAACTCCATCACGCTGCAAGACTCCAGTTCGCAGCTGGTGAACAACGATTCCGCCCACGCCGCCAGTTACGCCGGCGCCGTCGCGCTTTCCGGCTACGCCGCCCAGCTCGGCGGCGCCGGCGACCTCGCGCTCTCCGGCACGCTGAGCGGCACAAGCCTCTACAAAATCGGCGCGGGCATGCTCGCGCTGACGAACGACAGTTTCTTCGCCAACCCCGATCTTTACCGCAGCGTTTGGCTCTCCGACGGCACGCTCGCGCTCGCCAACGCCACCAGCTTCATTTTCAGCAACGTCAGCGCCGGCGTCTTGACCGAGTTCAACTTCGAAATCGGCACGTTGAAATTCTCCGGCCCTGGAGACACGACTGTCTCCGGCGGCTACTACACCGATGGCGGTTATGCCGACGCCGACTGGGGCGGCCTGCGCTTCGCCACCGACGGGCAGAACGTCACCCTCTCCAACGCGTTCCTCTATGGCACGGCGCTTGTCAAAACCGGCGCCGGCACGCTCACGCTGACCGACACGGGTTCCGGCTTCTACGGTTACACGGACACCTACATCAACGAAGGCACGCTCGCGCTCACGCAGTCCGGCCAGCTCGGCGGCTCCGGGCTCGACCTCGGCCACGAAAACAACGCCACCCAGGGCACGCTCGACCTCGGCGGCACGACCCAGACGCTCTCCCCCGGCGCCGAAATCAACGTCCACGCCGGCACGATCGCCAACGGCACACTCGCCACCGACGGCCCGGTCTTCGTCAGCGGCAACGCCACCCTCGACGCTACCTTCACCGGCTCCGGCAGCAGCGCGCGTCTCTGGATCAACGCGTCCTCAGGCAGCACCGTCTATCTCGGCGGCTCGAACGATCGCGTCTACACTCCCGATCACAATCAGGTCATCATCGGCTACGCGGGTGATCCGACCGTGAAGCTGCTTTCCTCCACCGCGCTCGCCGCCGCCACGGAGAACGTCGAAATCCGGACCGGCACGCTCGACCTCAATGGCCAGACCACCGTCCGCGCCAACGCCCTCGTGCTGAAAAGCGGCGCGTCCTCCGCGCTTGTCAACAGCTCCGCGGCCGCCGCCAGCTACGCCGGCGGCGTCACGCTCGCCACCGGCTCGGCTCAACTCGGCGGCTCCGGCCATCTCACACTCTTTGGCATTCTCTCCGGCACCGGCGGCTTCACCAAAATCGGCACCGGCACGCTCACTCTCTCCGGCGCCAACACCTATACCGGCGATACCCTCGTCGACGCCGGCGCGCTGCGCGTGAATGGCTCGCTCGCCGGCACCGTTCTCACCGTCGCCTCCGGCGCCACCCTCGCGGGCAACGGCACGATCGGCGGCGCCACCACCCTGCTCGGTGGCGCGCACCTCGCCCCCGGCAATTCTCCCGGCACCGTCACTTTCTCCGACGGCCTCACGTTCGCCGCAGGATCGATCGTCGACTTCGAGCTCGGCGCGGTTAGCGATCTCATCCGTCTGACCGGCGGCACCCTCACCGGCCCGAGCGGAACCGGCGGTGTCACGTTGAACATGTTCGATTCCGGTGGCTTCGCCGCGGGCACTTACACCTTGTTCGACTTCGCCACCGGCGGTGTCGTGCTCGCGGACTTCGATCTCACCGACTTCGTCTTCGGCACGACCATCGCTGGTTTCGACTACAGCCTCGGTTTCGCGGAAAACACTCTCCTGTTGACCGCCACCGCCAGCGCCATCCCGGAACCCTCCACCTACGCCGCGCTCTTTGGCCTGTTCGCCTTCGCTTTCGCGGCCTGGCAGAAGCGTCGCTGCGGTTAACATCGTTGCCGCGGTGGCACGCCCGACCTCATGCCCGAACCCGCGCCCCCTTTGCAGTGGTCTTGGATTTCTAATTCTCCAAACCTCGCGGGGTGAATTTCCCCGCCGGCTCTCGTCGCCGTCTTTTCTGGCAATTACAGATCGGCAGCTGGCTGCTGGTGGTCCCCATCTCCACTGCCTTCGCGTCGATCGCGTTCGACGACCTGGGCAGCATCGTCCTGGCCGGATTCGGCCGGCAGGTTCTCTCCTTCGCCCTGACCCTCCTGCTTTGGCGGCTTTATCGCCGCTGGCCGGTCGCGACGTTCAAGCTCCTCCCGCATCTGCCCACCATCGCGATCGCCTGCCTGGTCGCGACGGCGGCCGACGCCGGATTGATCGAACTCGTCCGCCGGCTCGCCGATCTTCCGGCCGCGCCCGCCTTGGCTGAACGCGGCGCCCTGCCCGTTCGGTTCACGCTCTATCTCGCCTGGACCGCGCTGTATTTCCTGCTCCGCCAGGAGCTCGAATCGCGCGAGCGCGAGCTTCGGCTCGCCCAAGCCGAAACCGCCGCCCGCGAGGCCGAACTCGCCACCCTGCGCGCACAGGTCAACCCTCACTTCCTCTACAACGCGCTCACCTCCATCCTCGCCGAGTGCGACGAGAATCCTCGCGCCGTCCGCGCCATCACCAGTTCGCTCGCCGCTTATCTTCGTTCCTCCCTGCTGCAACGCCACCACCACGCCCAATTTGGCGAAGAGGTCGACGCCATCAGCGGCTACCTCCGCGTCGAACAGGCGCGTTTTGAGGAGCGCCTGATCCACACGTTGAAAATCGACGACGCCGCTCGCCACGCCCTCGTGCCGACCGCCGTTCTGCTCCCGCTCGTCGAGAACGCCGTGAAATACGGCATGCGCACCTCGTCCCCACCGCTGCGGATCGACATCGCCGCCACCCTGCGCGAGGACCGCCTCACGATCGTCGTGGAAAACACCGGACGATGGATCGAACCGCGACCGACTCCGTCGGATTCCACCCAGATCGGTCTCGCCAACCTGCGCCGCCGTCTTGCGCTGCTGCATCAAGACCAAGCCACCCTCGCGATCGATCACGATGCGCAACGCGTCCGCGTCACCGTGGATCTTCCCGTCGCTCAAAACGCCGCCGCGGTTCTCGCGTGACTTCATTCCGTTTTGTCCGCTGATCCTGCCGCGCCCATGCTTTCGAATCCCGAAGCCTCGCGCTCAACCCCTTCTCAACTCCGTGCCCTGCTCGTCGACGACGAACGCCTGGTCCGCAAACACCTCCGCCAGCTGCTCGCCGAACACATCTCAGTAACCGTCGTCGGCGAGGCGGCCTCTGTCCCTGAAGCCGCCACCCTCGCGGCCCAGCTCCAGCCTGACGTCATTTTTCTCGACGTGCAGATGCCGCCGGCGACGGGTTTCGATCTCTTGCCACTGCTGGATCCCGCGCCGGCCATCATCTTCGTCACCGCGCACGACGAGTTCGCGGTGCGCGCCTTCGCCGCCAGCGCGGCCGACTACCTGCTGAAGCCCGTCGCTCCCGAACGTCTCACACTCGCCCTTCAACATGTGCGCCAAGGCCGCCCTCTCGCCACGTCGCCCACGAACCCCACCGAGCCTGCGCACCTCGATCAGGCGCTCGTCTTGCGCGACGCCGGCCGGATTCGCCGAGTGCGCGTAAGCGACATCGCCGCCCTCGTCGCCGAAGGCAGCTACACGCGGGTGCATCTCGCCGCCGAACGTCCCATGCTCGTCCTGAAGCGCATGGCCGCATGGGAAGCGTTGCTTCCCGCGCCGCCCTTCCTCCGGCTCGAACGCTCGCTGCTCGTCAACCTCGACCGCATCGCCGGGCTCGACGTCCGGTCCCGCGACAGCGGCGTGCTCACGCTCGACGCACTCAACTCCCCGCCGCTCCCGCTCGCCCGCGTCGCCCTCGCCCGCCTCCGCGCCGCGCTTCCGCCATAGAGCGGCCCAAAGAGGTCACTCCTTTGTCATCGCGAAGTGCGTGAAGCGCACCGTGGCGATCCAGCGGGATGGAGCAGGATTGCTTCGTCGCCGCGCTTCTTGCACTGACAGCCCCGAACGTCGCACCGATCAGAGCGTTCGCGGACGTTCGCGTCCATTTCGTCGAAAATTCCGCCCGGTTCGTTGAAAGCCGCTTATGCCGAAGCGCGCCGCGCCGCACTGTCGGACTGACGCCTGCCTCCACCAGGTCTCCGCGCCTCCGCACGGACCGTCGCGTCACGCCCACCCACACGACGCACCTTCACAACATGTTTCTCCGCTTCGCGCTCCTGCCCGCCCTTCTCTCCACCCTCTCAGCCGGCGCGCAATCCACCTGGCAAGCCACGACCAACAAAAATTGGGAGACCAGCGACAACTGGTCAGATGGCGTTCCGAACTCAGAAACCGCCGTCGCCACGTTCGGCTCCACCGCGCAGCCGGCCGTCAACATCGTCGGCACCCTCACCGTCGACTACATCCATTTCACCGAGGACGCCCCCGCTTACACCTTCTCCCAGAAGGGCGGTTCGAACCTGATCCTCGCCGGCACCGGTATTGTCAACGACAGCTCCTCCGCCCAGACCTTCGACGTCAAAGCCAACGATACCGGCCGCGCCCGTCTGGCCTTCACCAACTCGGCGCACGCCGCCAACGTCATCATCAGCGCGAAGGGCAACTCAACCAAGCTCGGCAAAATCGACTTCCTGGATGCGTCGTCGGCCGGCACCGCCCAGCTCAGTGTGTTGAGCGCCGGAGTGCTCACTTTCGACAACACGGCCACCGCAGCGAACGCAAAGATCACGATCCAGGAAACCGGCGGCAACGTGACCTTCAAAAGCACCTCCACCGCCGCCAATGCCGACATCAAGGTCAGCGCTGACGGCTCGCTCGTTTTCTCGGGCAACAGCTCCGCCGGTTCGGCGCAGATCCTCGCCAGCTATGCGCCCGCGACGCTGCCCCAAATCGCTCCCGCCCAAATCACCTTCACCGGCAACGCCACCGCTGGCAACGCCACCATCGACACCACCCGGCTGGATTTCTCCGGCAACGCGACCGGCGGCAACGCCATCTTCACGGTGCGCGGCTACACGAATTTCCGGGACTCCTCCACTGGCGGCTCCGCCACCTTCACCGTGAAAGGAGGCCAGCAGTTCTCATTTCTCGACTCGAGCTCCCTCGGCAATGCCAACGTGATCCTGGAGAAGGGCAGCGGCCTCAACTTCAGAAGCAATGCCGCCGGCGGGTCCGGCGCGATCTCAGGGGAAGGCTGGCTCTACAAGACCGGCGCCGGCACCGTCGTCCTTTCCGGCGCGAACACTTACTCCGGCTACACCGAAATCGACGGCGGCAAGCTCTTCGTCAACGGCTCCCTCACGAACACGTCGATGATCGACGTCAACGCGGGCGCCTCGCTTGGAGGCAGCGGAACGATCGACCGCGCCGCGTTTATCCATACCGGCGCGCGACTCGAGCCCGGCAGCGCGTCCGGCGCCGCGGGCACCCTGACGTTCGGCTACGCCCTCATCTTCGCCACCGATACGACGATCGACTTCGATCTCGGCACGGTCAGCGATCTCATCCGCGTCAACGCCGGCTGGATCTCCGGCCCGAGCGGAAACGACGGCATCACGTTGAACTTCTTCGACTCCGGTGGTTTCACCGCGGGCACCTACACCCTGTTCGATTTCTCCGCGGGCAATATCGCACTCTACGATTTCGACCTCACCGATTTCACCTTCGGCACCACTATCGATGGATTCGATTACAGCCTCGCTTTCGCGGGAAACACCCTGGTGTTGAACGCCACCTCCACCGCGATTCCCGAACCTTCGACCTACGCCGCGCTCTTCGGCCTGATCGCTCTCGGCTTTTCCGCCTGGCGAAAACGCCGCTCCTGTTAAGACCGCTTCCGCGGTTGCACCTGCCTGCGTCCGCGTTTCACTGGGACGCATGAACCGCGATCGCACTCTCTCCCGCGACGTCCTCGCCACCCAGATTCCGTCAGGCGACAAGGCCCCCCTCACCGCCGGCACGCCCGTCATCATTCACCAGACGCTCGGCGGCAGTTACACGGTCCAGACCGATCGCGGTCTTTTCCGCATCGACGGCAAGGATGGCGACGCCCTCGGCGAGGCCGTCGTCGACAATACCGTCAAGGCCGCCACCCTCGCCGACGGCGCTCCCGATCCCGAGGCCATCTGGGGTCAACTTCGCCAGGTCTTCGATCCGGAAATCCCGGTCAACATTGTCGACCTCGGCCTCGTTTATTCGATGGACGTCGAAGCCGTCGCCGCGCCCTCGCCCGGCGACCAGCCGAGCTACAAGGTCAACGTGCAAATGACGCTCACCGCGCCCGGCTGCGGCATGGGTCCCGCGATCGCCGAGGACGCCAAATCCAAGATTCTCCTCGTTCCCGGCGTCAGCGACGCCGACGTCCGCATCACCTGGGATCCGCCGTGGAATCAGGCGATGATTTCCGAAGAGGGGAAAATGAAGCTCGGGCTGATCTAGCCGGGCACCGTTCCCCTCCCGTCTCGAGGCCGGTCACGCGACCGGCCTTTTTCCTTGGTAATATCGGAATACGCAGCCTTCGCCGGCCCGGCCGCATGACTTGCGCCCGCGCCCGGTTCGCGTCTCGTGTCGGCCCGTGACGCCCACGTTTCATCTTCGCTCGCCCGAGACCTCCACCGATTACGCGATCTATGTCGATACCTCCGACGCGACCGCTAAAGCATCGGCGCCGCGGCCGGCGGTGTTGTTCATGGATGGAGACGATCAGTTCAAGTTCGCCACCGCCGCCTACCGCGAACTCCGCGCGGCCGGCACCGTGCGCCCGCTGTGGCTCGTCGGCGTGGGCTACGGTGCCAGTTACACGAAACCCGGAAACCGGCGCGGCCGCGATTACACACCGGTGCCGCATGCGGACGAACCGTCCAGCGGCGGCGGCGATGCGTTTCTGGAATTCCTCACGACCACGCTGTGGACGGAACTCGCCCGGCGCTATCCCTTGGATCCTCACCTCCGCGGCATCGCCGGCCATTCGCTCGGCTCGCTCCTCGTGCTCCACGCGCAGTTTCAACCGCAGCCGTTCTTCACGCACCATCTCGCGAGCGCGCCTTCGATCTGGTGGGCCGAACGCGCCATCCTTGGACAAATCCAGCAGCTTCGTTCGCGACAGTCGCAATTGTCCGGCCGGCTTTTTCTGAGCGTCGGCGCGGAGGACACCGCGTCGATGACCGGCGATCTGACCTTGCTCGAACAGCAGCTTGCGACCACGCCATTTGCCGGACTCACAATCTCGACGCGACGGTTTGCCGATCACGATCACTACAACGTCCTGCCGCTCGCGTTTTCCGAGGGGCTGCGGATCTTGTTCGAAGAACCGCGCTGAAACTTTCCGCCGCTACCCGGCATCTTTCGCCGCGCCGCAACTTTCCTTCTTCCCGCGAGTCTTTCTCCTCGTGCGCGCAACCAAAACCCTTCTCACGGTTCTCCTCTCGGTGATCGCAATCGTCGGCGGTCTGTTTGTCGCCGCCGCGATCACGGTGGCGAGTCTCTCCGTCATGCTCGCACGGCGGCTGTTTCGGTTGAAATCTCCCCCGCCGTCCGCCGCCGCACCGCGCGCTTTTTCCCGGCGCCCCACGCCGCCGTTTGCCGCCAAACCGGAGGCAATCGAAATCACGGCCACCGAGGTGGTCTCCGAACGTTGACGCGCGACCGGCGGGCGCAAGCCGTTCGCTCAGCGTTCTTGCGGCCCGCCGCGGCGACTGCATGATTTCCGTTTCGGCGCATCCATTTTTAGTCGGATGCGTCCATGCAGCGGGCGTGGACCATGCCGGTCCTGCCTGCCAGATAACCTCCCCCAATCCGCATCCATGAAAAAACTCATCGCCTCCCTCCTCACTGCCGGCTGCCTGTTTCTCGGCAGTGTCAGTCTCGCCCAAGCGGCCGAGTCTGCGCCCAAATCCGTGATCCACGTCGTGACGGTTTCGTGGAAAGCCGGCACCACGCCGGAGCAGGTGCAGGCCGCGCTCGACGGCGTGCAGGCCCTCCCCTCCAAGTTCAAGGGCATCACCCGCGTCTGGACTCGCACGATCAAGGCGCAGGGCGGCAAAGCCAACGCCATCGTGATGGAATTCGCCAGCGAAGCCGCCCTCAAGGAATACTCCGGCAGCGACGCGCAGAAGGAATGGTACAAGGTTTACACCCCGATCCGCGACTCGAGCACCACGTTCGATATTTCGAACTGAGTTAATTCCGCTGAGTCACCGCAAGGCCGCCCGCCCGGGCGGCCTTTTTGTTTTTGAAAATCCGTCGCCCTCAACGCGCGGCCAGCTTCGTGCCCGCGTGGTCCGCATCCACCTGATCGAAGCCGCCGTCCATCGCGTCGAGAAACCGATGGTCGGTGATCGCGGGGGTAAACGCGTCCGAGAGCACGCGCGTCAAACCCGGGTCCGCGTCGCTAAAAATCAAATACGCCTTTTTCTCCCCGCGGTTGGTGGTGAGCGTGGCCACCAGACGCCGGGTGCCCGCGATGATGAGCGGACGCGGCACGTCCTTGCCGATCACCAGCACCGCATCGCATACGCCCTGGTTTAAACTGAACGCCGCCTGATCGGCGTGGCTGCGCTTCGTCCCCACCGCAATCGGCGCGCCCCCGCTGCGGTTGATCGCTTCGGCGAGCCCGTCCGCAAACGCCCGGTGCAGGGTGTCGCGACCGGCGCTGGCCCGGATGCTGTCCACAATCACGAGGCGCAGCTCCTGGCTGCCCTCCACGCGCAATTTGACGTCCGCGCCGAACGCGGCGCCCGCCGAAAGCGCGGCAAAACCCAGCAGAGTCAGTATGAGTGCTTTCATGGCCAAAAGGGGCGAAGGGTAAAAGGCCATTCCCCCCATCGGCCGCCGCGCGCAAAAAGTAAGGGGAATCGGACCGAAATTCGGCCCGTTCACCCGCGGCCGCCTTAACGTGCCGAAGCCACCTTGACTGTCGCCACCGGATGGCGGGGAGCGTCGCTGCGGAAGCCCGCGAGCCACATGCCCAGCCGCACTTCCGGCGCTTTCATGAACACACGCCACACCAGCTCCGAGCGGAGATTCTCCGCCATCAGCAGCATGATGCCCAAATCGATTCCGATCACATCGGAAGCCGTCCACCCGTTCTGCGGATTGAAGGCATCGACGAAACCATAGCGTTTCCAAACTCCTTCTCCGCCCACTTCGCGCATCCGATGCAGCGTCGCGAGGCATTCTTCCGGCGCAAACGGCAGCGACCCGCCCGGCGCACATGGGACGACCGTGCCGTCGGCGAACTTGCCGCCATCGCCGCCCGGGCCGCCCCACGCGATGTAGCCGCGCGCGCTGTCCGAAGCCGTCAGTCCCCAAAGGTCCTTGGACCAGCGCGGGAAACGCGCCGCCTGCGCCGCCGACCACTCGCGCTGCCCGAGGGTCGCGTCCACCGAGTTTTTCCAAAAATCCGTGTGCGCATCGCGCTGGCCGCGAAAATCGAACCAAGCATGCGAAAACTGATGCGTGAACAACGGTCCGCAATCGAGATACGTGCGCCCGCCGTAGTGCACGACCGGCTCGCGCTTCCACGCATACCACGACTCCGCGGGCAACGCGTTCGCCGGCGCACCGATGCCGAGCAGATACATACCGAGCAACTCCGAATAGCTGTCCCAGCGCCACGGGATGAATCCCGTCTCCGGCTTCCATCCGTGGGTCAGCGTCGTGCCGCCGTTCAGCGCCCAGCGCCAGTCGATCCGCGCATAAATCCGGTCAACCCAGCGCCGCACCTCCGCGTCGTCGAAGTATTCGCGGGCCATCAACGCGCCGCTGAGAAAAAGCGCGGTGTCGATCGTCGACGCTTCGCTCAGCCACGCCCGCTGCCCGTTCCGCGCATCGATGAAATGATAAAACCAACCGTGCTCGTGCGCGACATGGTCGGCGACGAACTGCAGCGTTTTCAGCACCCGCGCCCGCGCTTCCTCCGTTTTCATCCAGCCCCGCGCATCGGCGATGCACCACCCCGTGAGCGCAAAGCCCGAGGTTGCAATGCTCGCCGGAATCAGGCTCTCGCCGCCATCAGCCGGCGCCCGGTCGCGCGTGAGCCCCGTCGACGGATCCGTTTGCTCGACGAGATACAACACCGCCCGCCGCTGAATTTCGTCCAGCAGCAATTCGTCCGGCGAACCGGCCACGACGCGCTGCACCGGCGGCTCGTGAAGAAAATCCTGCAGATTCTGCGCCCGGCTCATTTCTGCTGACATGATCGACCCGATACCCGCGGCGAGGAGCGTAGTGATGCGGCGAAATTTCGGGAACATGGTGACAACTCGGAACGCCTCACGCGCGCCGCCACTGGTTTGAAGCGACGCAAACGGAACTTTCGACCGAAAACGTAACGGACAATCCCCTAAATCGCGGATTTCACAAAAATTTTCTCAACCTTTCCGCATTTGCCGCGGTCGAAGGCGGGCCGCCGTCACGCTCGCATTTCCCGCGAGGCGCTGTCATGCTTCCAGCCCTACATGACTCCCGAAGATCACATGCGGGAAGCGATCCGGATGGCACAGCACGGGTTGCGGAACAACGCCGGCGGTCCCTTCGGCTGCGTCATCGTCCGCCAGGGCCGGATCGTGGCGCGCGGACACAACCGCGTCACCGCCACGAACGATCCCACCGCGCACGCGGAGATCGTCGCCATTCGCGACGCCTGCGACTCCCTGCAAACTTTCCGGCTCGACGACTGCGAGCTCTACACCAGCTGCGAGCCGTGTCCGATGTGCCTCGCCGCCATCTACTGGGCCCGCATCCCGCGGGTGTTCTTTGCGAATACGCGCGCCGACGCCGCGGAGATCGGCTTCGACGACGACACGATTTACCGCGAGCTGGCACTGCCCATCGCCGAGCGCACGGTGCGCATGCATCCGTTGCTGCGCGACGAGGCGCTCGCGACGTTCCGCGAATGGACCGGAAAGTCCGACAAAGTCCGCTACTGAGCCGGCTTGACGAACGTCCTTGAGCACTTGCCAACCTGGAATCGCCCGCACACGTTCGGGATCGTATGCATTTCGACAACCTTCAGCCGAGCCTTTCCGCCCCTGTCCCGCGCTTCGACGACGATGATGACGATGACGATGAGCAGGAACCCACGCCGGGAAAGAAGGGCGTGGCCCCCGTCGGACTCATTGTCCAAAAGAAGTTTCTCGAACAGCGTAAGATCTTCCTCTGGGGCGCGGTGACCGACGAGTCGGCCAAGGACCTCACCGAAAAGCTGCTCTACCTCGAGGCCGTCGCGCCCGGCAAGGAGATCACCTTTTACATCAACTCGCCCGGCGGCTCGATCACGGCAGGCATGGCGGTTTACGACACGATGAAACTCATCACGTCGCCGATCACCGTGATCGTCACTGGCATGGCCGCGTCCATGGGCTCCATCCTGCTGTCCGGCGCGCCGAAGGGCCGGCGCCTGCTTTACCCGCACGCGCGCGTGCTCATCCATCAGCCGCTCATTTCCGGACGCATGGTCGGCCCCGCCTCGGACATCAACATCCAGGCGAAGGAAATGGAAAAGCTCCGCCAGGAACTTAACCAGATCCTCGCCGACGCTTCCGGCCAGCCGCTCGAACGCATCAACCAGGACACCGATCGCGATTTCTACCTCAACGCCCAGGAAGCGATCGCCTACGGTCTCGCCGACCGCATCGTCGACAAAGTCTGACGTCGTCCGGCATCACGGCCGAACGATCGGCAGCTCTTCGAGGCGGGTCTCGCGACCCGCCTTTTTTATTTCCCCGCGTTCGCCGCGTCCGGAAGTTCCGAGAACTCTTTTCGCCAAGCGTCGGCCTGCACGCGATCGCCCGCCGCCATCGCGGTCTCCAGTGCGTCCGCCAGCCAGGAGCGTTTCAACTCCGCTGGCAGGGACCGCGTGCCCAACAGATTCCGGTAAACCTTCAGCGCCGCCGGAGCATCCTCGCATTGCACGAGCACCTGCGCCGCCTGATGCATCAACGTCCACTCGTCCGCCGGGTAGTTTTCAAGAAACGTCACGAATCCCAGCGCCGTCGCCGCCTCCTTCACCTGTCCCGCCGCCTGCAAGCGTTCGGCCAGGGCCAGTCCCACGATCACGCTCGGCCGCTCGCGCTGCGCCTGCCTCGCCAGCGCGAGCGCTTCGTCGTCGCGCCCCGCCTCCTCCAGTTCCTTCATCATGCGCACCGTGACATAGCCGCCGAGCCGCAGCGGCAGTTCTGCGCGGCGCTCCCACTGCTGCGAAAACTCCACCGCAAACGGTCGATACAGCGGATCGCCGATCGCCATCGTCTGCCAGCTCAGCACCTGCAGCGAGTAATAGACCGCGTCGCCCCAGGTGTCGCCGCGCGCGAGCGCGCGCAGGAGCAGGTCCGGACGATGCGTGAGCTGCAAATACGGCTCGAACACGTTTCCCACCGTCGCCGTCACCCCGCGCGCCACCAGCGGCCCCACCCAGTTGTCGTTCTTCGATCGCACGGTTGCCGCCGAGTAACTGTGAATGTGCAGCGCGATCGCGCCGGGCGGAAAACGAAAATCCGGCAGCGTGAACGGCCCGACCGGCTTGCCCGCATACCAGCCGAAATAAAGCACCGGCGCGTCAAAGCGCACGCCCACCGGGAAGGTCGAACGCGCGCGATCCACCTGCGTGTCGAAACCCAGCGCTTCCAATTGTTTCACTACCGACTCGAACCATTGATCGCCGGTGCGATCGATGCCGCCGATGTCGACATACGCCCGTCCCAACAGTCCGGTTTTCTCCGCCTCGATCGCGTGGTCGACCAGGGCCATCGCATCTTCCGGAGTCGGTCCGTCCAGCCGCGACACCTTCACCACCTGCTCCCGCTCGAGCGGCATCGGCCGGTCGTCGCGATACAACGGATTCGAAACGAACGCATTGATCGGGTAATTAGGCCGCGCCAGCAGGCTCAACTCCGAATCGACCGCGCCGGCGTTTGTCCGGAAAATACTGCGATCGGTCAGCGGAGCGTTCGGCACATACAGCGCCGCGTCGTGCAACACCCGCAAGGGCACCCCGCGACACACCACCAGATACGAGATGCGGTTGCCCGAGACGGCGTATTTCGTGCGTCCGGCCGCGTCGACCAGGTGCATCGGAATCGCATCGATCCACCCCGCCGCCACCAGGCGCTGCTCCAACGGTTCCCAGATCGTGCGGATGAAGTCGGCCCAAGAAACCGTTTCGCCCCGCGCCATCGGCAGCGCGACAATGTTCTCCCGGGGCACGCCGCGCGCCGCGGCATAGTGTTCGGCGATGCGCACGGAATCGCGGTCGTCGCTGTTGGCCAGCAGCACGACCCGCTGCGCAAGGTCATCCGCCGCCCACAACCCACCGCAAACAAGAAAGAGAAACGCGCCGAAAATCCGGGACCTCATGCCGAGCGCGAGCCGACGACATCGCCCGCGCCGGCGCAAGGTCAGACGTGGTCCGGCGCGGCAGACCACAGCGGGCACATCCGCCCCGAGCGGTCAAATCGAGCTATTTCGCCACCGGAGTGTCGATTCCCTGCCGACGGAGCAGACTCGCGCGCAGATACACATCCGGCACGGTATCGCGCCACGCCGTCAGCCAGAGCGCCGCGAGCATCTGACCGCCGCGCAGCAACTGCCCCTGCAGGAATTCCGCCCCGTCGCGCCAGCCGCCGTCATCGTCGGCCTTGAACTTGCCGTCCTTCTCCAGCTGATACAGGCGCTCCACCTCCGCATGCTGCGCGACAAAATAATCGATCACCGCCGCGAACACCGGATCGCGTCGATCGGACCGCGCCGACGTGGAAACCGGCGCAGCGGGTTGCGCCCGCGCCGCGAGCGCCTCGACCGGCAAACCGACTTTCGCGAAAAAACCGCCGTCGATCCACGCGTGAATGCCTCCGGTTTCCGTGTAGCCGTGCGGATTTTCCCCGACCCAGCCGTTGTGATGCTTCGTCGTGTGCAGCGGCTGGGCGAGATCGCCCACAAAGTGTCCCATCACGCCCATGACGTAGATCGCGTTCGCTTGGGCATTCGCGATTTCGTCCGGCGTGCCGAGTTCCTGGTAAACCCTCAAATACGAAAACGCCGAACGCAGCTTGCCGTAGGCCTCGGTGATCGCCCAAGGCGCGAAGCCCGGCCATTCGCGCGTGCGATCCGCGTTTTTCGCCGGATCGATCGGCGCGAAGTTCTCCGGATGCGCCGCCCGACCGGCGGCAAACGCCATCGCGAATTCGTAGCGCAGCGAAGAGAGCGAGGTCACCTCGAGTCCGGCTTCGGGGATGAACTCGAGGTCGCAGTAGTGATCGAGACCGTTGGCGTGGCGGATCGGCAGGTCGGGAACATTTCGCCACCGGTCCGGCTCGCCCGCGAGAAACGCGATGCGCTCCGCTGCGTCCGCCTGCCGCACAAACGCGGGAAAATCGTCGGGCAGCGCCGCGAGCGCGATCTGGTTGACGGCCCGATGGCCGGCGTAGTCCCACGCGAGGGACGAGGTGGCGACGGCCACCCATGGCAGGAACGCGAAGAAAAAGCGGGATTTCACAGGAAGAAAGAGCTGACAGCTGCGACCCCCAAAGCCAACGCAAAGATCCCCCCGTCGGCGCGCTCGCGGCTGTCGGGCAGTTCAGTTCGCGCCCAGCGCCTTCAGCGTGCTGCCATATGCGAAAATTCCATCCGCAATCGCCTGCGCAATCCGTTGCCGATATTCCGGCGTGGCCACCAGCCGGGCTTCCGCGGCATTCGACAAAAACGCCGACTCTACCAGCACGGCGGGACAGGTGAGCCGCCGGAGCATCGCGCTGTGCATCGTCTTCAATCCGCGATCTGCCGTTTTTAACTCCGCGATCAATTCGCGATGGATCTGGTGCGCCAGCAGGCCGCTGGCCGCGTCATGGCGATTCACCGGCGAGTCGCTCGTCTCCGTGTCGTCATCCTGGCCGAAACCCCACGAGCGATCCGAGCGCTGATTCGCGCGCGTGAACGTGTAAACTTCCGTGCCGCCCGTGCGGGTGTCGGGGAAAAGCGAATTGAAATGAATGCTCACGAGCAGGTCCGCGCCCGCAGAATTCGCCACCTCGGCCCGCATCGCGAAATCCTTGATCTTCTCCGGATGCAGCGCGCGATCGTCCTTGCGCGTCAGCACGACGCGAAGGCCCTCCTGCTCGAGCAGTCGTTGCAAACGCCGGGCCACGTCGAGCGTGAGTTCCTTTTCCTTTAGTCCGAGGGCCGCATTTTCCATCCCGTTATCGACGCCGCCGTGTCCGGCGTCGATCGCCACGATCCGCGGACGCGGCGGACGCGGCGAAATCGCCGCCGGCCGCAGCATCGGCACGAGGCAAGTCTGGTAGTCGATGCGATCGACATAGAATCGGCCGCCACGCGCGCGCACCGCGTCGCCGAGAAACACGCGCAGTCCGTTCATCCGCGTCTCGCGGCTGTCGACGTCCAGCTCCACGCGCCGATGGGCATCGGCCAGAACCACGCGCTTGCCGTCCGCCGCCGCAGTGAATTTGAGCCCGAGTTTTTTGGCCACCTCGTCCAGCGCGATGTCCTCGCGTTTCGGCGCGCGCGGCGCCGGCCTCGGCGCCGAACTTGTTTTCGCCGGAGCGCGATTGGCCGGCGCCGTGGCTACTGGTTTCTGCGCAGGAGCGGAGGAAGCGGCACCGGGCCTCGTCGGCGCGGAACGCGGGGCCTCAGCCGCGAGTAAATGCAGGGCTGTCAAGAGGCCCAACGCCATAATGGCGAGGGCTCGCGGCGCCACCGGATCCATGGCGCCGCTGAATCAATCCTCTCCGTTCTGATCGGTCGTCGACTCGGCCGCCTCGCCCTCGCCGACCTCGCCTTCGAGATGGAACTTCAGCTTGCGCTTGTTGGCCGGAAGGGGCGTCAGCATCACGTGGATGTTGCGACCGATGAGCTTCGGCTCGGCATCGGGATGGCCCATGCCGCCCAGCTCGCTCACCGCGCGCTTCATGACGGTGAAACCGATGTCGGTGTGCGCCATCTCGCGACCGCGGAATTTCAGCCGCAGCTTCACCTTGTTGCCGTGATCGAGAAATTCCTCGGCGTGGCGCAGCTTCGTGTAGAAATCGTTTTCGGCGATGCGCGCGCTGAACTCGATCTCCTTGATCTTGCTCGCGGTCGCCTTCGCGTGCGTGTGCTTCTTCTGCTCCTCGTAGACGTATTTGCCGAAATCCATGATTCGGCACACGGGCGGCGTGGCGTTGGGCGCGACCTCGACCAGATCGAGGCCGTTTTCAAGCGCGAGGTTGATGGCCTTCGGCGTGTCGAGAACTCCCAGCTGCTTGCCCTCGGGAGAGATCACGCGCACTTGCGGGACCTTGATACGATGATTGCGGCGGATCGCCGCGAAAGGGTCGTTGTTGCGACGCTGGTAAGAGCCGGGGCGGTTGCCGCCCCCGGAGGGAAACGAATTGGCCATCAATAAGGGTTAGGTGATCAGTGACTAAGTCGGGCGGGTTCTCGCCCGGATACGCTGGGTTGACAACATCTATTTAGCCGACGCGCCCCCGATGCGGGACTCGGGCAGCCTCTCATACACTAAAGCTTTCGCCGCAGGAGCAACTGGCTTTCGCATTCGGGTTCGAGAACTTGAACCCGCCCGACACCATCGCCGCGGAGTAGTCCAGATGCGTGCCTTTGAGATACAGCGCACTCTTGCTGTCGACCACCACGGTGATGCCACTCGTTGTCACGACGATGTCACCGCGTTTCGGCTCCGGCACGAACTTCATTTTGTAACTCAGCCCATTGCAGCCGCCGCCGCTGATCGCGATGCGGAGAAAACTGCCCTGCTTTTCACGCGCAATCAGCGCCGCCACCTTGGTCCCCGCTGCGGCCGTGAGCTTGACGAGGTTCTCGTTGCCTTCCCGGACACCTTCCGGCCACGCGGACGGAGCCGGCGCCGGAGCGGCGGGAAGCGCGGGTGAAGGATTCGGGAGAGTCGCAGCGTCAGACATGAACCGCGCGAACTATCGCGCTTCGCGCCGGTTTATCAAGCGCCGCGCCACACGGACCGCGTTCGCGAAGCTCGTCGGCCGTGCGACGCCTTTCCCCGCGATGCCAAACGCCGTCCCATGATCCGGGCTCGTGCGCACGTGCGGGAGGCCAAGGGTGACGTTCACCGCTTCGTCGAACTCGATCGTCTTCAACGGCGCGAGGCCCTGGTCGTGATACATCGCGACCACCACGTCGAACTCCCCGCGCAACGCCCGCCCGAAAACCGTGTCGCCCGGCAGGCACTTCGAGACACCGGGAAACTCCGCGCGCAGATGATCGAGCGCCGGATCCAGCAAGTCGCGCTCCTCGTAGCCCAACAACCCGCCTTCGCCCGCATGCGGATTGAGCCCACACACGCCGATCCGCGAACTGTCGGGCGGGATCTCCCGCCCCTCGTCCAGTTCCACGCGCGCGAGCTGGTCGGCCGCCGCGATCGTGCGCCGCAGCAGGTTCGGCCCGAGCAGCCGCGGCACCTCGTGCAACGGCACATGCCACGTCGCGAGCACGACGCGGAGTTTGCCGCCGCAAAATCCCATCACCGGCTCTCCGCCCCACCGGGCTGCAAAGAACTCAGTCTGACCGGGAAACGGATAGCCGACGCGCGCCAGCCATTCCTTGCTCACCGGCCCCGTCACCGTGCCCGCAAACTCGCCGCTCGCGCAGCCCGCCGCCGCGCGCTCGAGCGCCGCCCACGCGAGTTCCGCGCCGGGGTCGGATGGCCGTCCCGGTATTGCCGCGAAGGCGCCGCCGCCCACGGCGATCTTTTCCACGTCCGGCCCGAGCGTCTCGAGCCAGCGCGCCGGCCCGATCACCGCGACCGTTTTCGCCTCCTCCGGATGCGCCGCGAGCCAGGCCGCAATCACCTCCGGTCCGATGCCGGCCGGGTCTCCGCAGGTCAACGCCAGTCTGTTCATGATCGCGTGTTCAGAAAACGAATACACTCACCCCTCCGCCTCGTCGGGGCCGGCCCGGCGCGCGCGGGCGAAGCTCCGTTTTCCCTCGGAAAAAAACTCCAGGAAATGCCGCGCCTCGACCGTGCCGTAAATTCCGGACGCGAGGGCGTCGGCCGCCACCTGGCGGATGTTGCCCGGCGTGAAGAATACCGCGTGAAACGCTTGCTTCAGTTCCGCGATTGCCGGCCGGCTCACCCCGCGCCGGCGCAATCCGACGGCGTTGAAGCCCACCACCTCGTCGCGTTCCGCCAGCATCGTGTAGTGCGCGACGTCCCGCGTGATCGAAGCGTTTCCGCCCACCATCACGCCCTCGCCGATCCGGCAGAACTGGTGGATCGCACAGCCGCCGCCGAGAAAACTGTTGTCGCCCACCACGACGTGGCCGGCGAGCAGCGCAGCATTGGCGACGACGACGTTATTGCCCACCTCGCAGTCGTGCGCGACGTGGCACGCCGCCATCAGAAAGCAGTTGTCGCCCACGGTCGTGAAACCGCCGGCGCAGATCGAGCGGTTCACCGTCACGTGCTCGCGAATCACGGTGCCCGCACCGATCTTAACGCCGGAAACCGTGTCGCGCTGAAACTTGAGATACTGCGGATCGCCGCCAACCACCGCGAACGGATGCACGACGACGCGGTCGCCGAGGATGCAGTGCTTCGTCACGATCGCGTGCGCCATGATCTCGCAGTCGGCGCCGAGTTGCGCGCCGGGTTCGACAATCGCGGTGGGATGAAGGGTCGTGGCCATGATCAGAGGCGGGGGCGGCGCAGGGCCGCGGGTCGGTCGGGGAACATGTCGAGCTGCGCGTCTTTCAGCAGATCGTAATTTTTCAGGATGCGCATGACCTGCAACGTGTCGCTCTTCGTGTAGTTCTGGTTGACCTCAATCTTGTCCAGGAGATCGAGCAGCATCGCGCGAAACGAGATGATCGCGTCGACGCCGCTGTGCTTCAGCAGCTCCACGCTCTGCGAGCGAAACGGCTCCGCCGTCGGCAGGCTCGGCAGCACGAGGATCTTCGTCAGCCCGCTGTCCGCCTCGTCACCGGAATTCGCGGGAAACAGCCGCGTCGCCTCCTTCAACACGTTCTCCTCGAGAAAACGAAAAATCTCCGGGCTGCTCTTCAGGATGCCCGGCGAAAACACGTTCGTGTGCCATGGTTTCACGGATACGACCGCGCGCTGGATGAACGGCAGCTCGGTGGAAAACAGAAAAAAGTCCGGCTTCCGCGAGCCACGCTCCCACGACGGATTGTAAACGATCAGGTCGATCTCCTCGTCGCCGCTCTTTCGCCGCGCGGTGACCTGGTATTTCCGAACCTGACGGACGAGAAATCCGTTCTGTTCGAAATACTCGCGAACGATGCCTTCGTCGATGGCCGACATGCAGGAAACTTAATCCACCGAGCGCCGCGAAGACACGGAAAAACTCAATTTTCTCCTCGTGAACGCCCCCGCTTTCCGCACGGCGCACCGACTCACGCCGCCCCGACTTCGCGGAAACTCTCCTCCGCGAGCGCCGCCGGAATATCACCCGCGGTGATCGCCTCGCCGAGACGTTTCATCACCACGAAACGCAGTGCTCCCGCACGCACTTTCTTGTCGCGTGCCATCGCCGCCAGCAGCGGCGCGAGCGGCAGCGGCTCCGCCAGCCGGACCGGCAGGCCGTGCGCCGTGACCACGCGATCGACGCGCGCGACGTCCGCCGTGTCGATGTAACCAATTTTTTGCGACAAACGCGCCGCCGCGCACAGCCCGATCGCGACCGCCTCGCCATGCAGGTAATGGCCATAGCCGGCGACCTGCTCGATCGCGTGACCGAACGTGTGCCCCAGATTCAACAGCGCGCGGCCGCCCTCTTTCGCGAGTTCGCGCTCGTCGGCTTCGACGATCCGTGCCTTCAACGCGCAACACCGCCGGATCACCTCCGGCAGATCCACGCTGGCGAGAGTAAGCGGATCTTTTTCGAGTCGCGCGAACAGCTCCGCGTCGCCCAGCAATCCATACTTGATGACCTCCGCCATCCCGGCCGCGAACTCCCGCGGCGGCAGCGTCGCCAGCAGCTCCGTCGCAATGAACACACCGCGCGGCTGATGAAACGCCCCCGCGAGATTCTTGCCCGCCTCCAGATTGAGGCCCGTTTTTCCTCCCACCGAGCTGTCCACCATCGCCAGCAGCGTCGTCGGCACCTGCACGTAATCGATCCCGCGCAGATAACTCGCCGCCGCAAACCCGCCGAGATCGCCGATCACTCCGCCGCCCACCGCGAAGAGCACGCCTCGACGGTCGAGTTGATGCCGAGCCATCGCTTCGAGCACGCGCCCGAACACGGCCACCGCTTTCGCGCCTTCGCCGGGCGTAACCGTTTCGATCGCAGCCCCGCTTTCACCGAACATGGTGTTCAACCGGTCCCCCTGCTGCGCCGCAACGTTTGCATCCGTCAGGACAAAAATTCGCCGGCGCTCTGCTTGGAGACGTTTCACGGCGCTTTGCACCTCCGCAACCAACGTTTCCGCAAAGTAGATATCGTAGCTTCGTTCGCTGAGATTAACGGTGAGACGAGCGACCATGGCGCGCACTAACGCATTGGCAGTCAGCAAGGTCAACCGCGCTCCTTTCTTGAGACTGAGTTCTCGTCTCAAAAACAAATTGACGCGAAACCCGCGATTTCAATACTGAGACCCGTTCTCATACACTATGCCCTCCTTCCCGGAAAGCGCTTCCACCGCCAGCTCCCTGTCTCGCCAAGTCACGGCCTTCACAGCCGCTGTCCTCGCCAGCGGCGCGTCGACGGCCCAAACCTCGGAGCCTTCCGCCGAGACCGAGAGCACATTGCTGCCCGCGCTCGAAATTCAATCCGCGCGGATCCGCGAAGTCTCCTCGCCAAAGTTCACCGCGCCGCTCGTCGACACGCCCCAAACGATTTCCGTGATTCCCAAGGAGGTCTTCAACCAGCAGGGCGCCGCGAATCTCGCCGACGTCCTCGGCAACACACCGGGCATCACCTTCCTCGCCGGCGAAGGCGGCCACGTTTCCGGCTCGAACAGTTTCGTAATGCGCGGCTTCGACGTCTCGGGAAATATCTTCATCGATGGCGTGCGCGACAACGGCAACTACGGCCGCGATGTCTACAACCTCGATCAGGTCGAGGTCGTCAAAGGCCCCGCCGGCGATAACGGTCGCGGCGCCGCCAGCGGTTATCTCAACCTCGTGACCAAGACGCCGCGAACGGAAAATTTCACCAGCGTCACCGGCAGCTACGGCTTCGACGGCTACGCTTCGATCGAGCGCCGCCGCATCACCGTCGATCACAATCAAGCGCTCGACTCCACCCTTCCCGGCGCGGCCTTTCGTCTCAACGCGCTCTGGCAGGACGGCGGCGTCGCCGGCCGCGATTACGCCGAGAAAAAGACCTGGGGTCTCGCGCCGTCCTTCCAATTCCAACTCGCGCCGGCCACCCGCGTCACCGTCACCTACCAGCACGACGAACAACGCGATCGCCCGGAATTCGGCGGCCTCGGTGGCTCCATCGACGGCACCGCGACCGCCGCGCGTCCGTCACGCCCCGTGGACCGCTCGCGTTTCTACGGCCTCCTCTCCGACCATGATGACGTCACGATCGACGTCGTCAGCCTCCGCCTCGAGCACGACCTCACGCCGACGATGCGGTTGAGTAATTTCTCGCGCTACAGCAACACCGACCGCCAGGCCATCTACACCGTCCTCGGCGCGCTCGATCTCCGGCCCGACATGAATACCGGCGCCGTCACCGAGTTCGTCACCACCAATCGCCAGGCTTTCGCCCGCGAAATCGAAACGCTCGTCAACCAGACCAATCTCGCCGCGCAGTTCTCCACCGGCAAGATCGACCACTCCTTCGCCGGCGGCTTCGAGTTCCTGCGCGAAAACGGCCGCACCCTGCGCGACTGGACCGGCCTCGGCACGACCGGCGAACTGAGCAAAACCGTCAACGTCACCACCGCCGGCGAGCCGACCGCGCCCACGCTCGTCGTGGGCGTCGACCCGTATAATCCCGAACCCGCGCGCGCGCTCACCGGTTTCGCGCCCGTGTATCGATTTATTGACGACATCCGCATCGACACTGCGGCGCTCTACTTTTTCGACACCGCGCGCTTCGGCGATCGCTGGCAGGCGACCGGCGGCGCGCGCCTCGAGCATTACCGGGCCATCTACGACGTGCTGGATCTCACCACCGGCGCCGTCGCACCCTTCGCCGCCAACGACACGCTCCTCACCGGCAAGCTCGGCCTCGTCTTCAAACCCGCCCGCACCGGAAGCTTCTACGTTTCCTGGGGTGTCGCCGCGCAGCCGCCCGGCACCAGCAATCTCTCGAACGACAACGGCTCCCGCAACAACGGCACGCCCGGCACCACCGGCCAGAATTCGCCCAACGCCCGCCCGCAGAAATCCTACAACACCGAACTCGGCACCAAGTGGGAGCTGTTCAACCGGCGGCTCACCGCCTCCTTCGCGCTGTTCCGCAGCGAGCGCACCAACATCAGCGTCGCGACCGACACGAACGGCGTGCCGACGCTCTACGGCGACCAGACCGTGCAGGGTTTCGAAGCCGGTCTCTCCGGTCGCGTCACCGCGAACTGGATACTCTTCGGCGGCTTCTCGTGGCTCGACAGCGAGAACCGCAACGACGCCAACGCCGTCCAGAACGGCTCCGAACTCAACTGGACGCCCGAATTCTCCGGCAATCTCTGGACGACCTACCGCCTGCCCTTCGGCCTCACCCTCGGCGGCGGCACGCAATACACCGGCTCGTCGCGCGTTTCGCTCAACAACACCAACAACGCGCGTCTGCCCGCCCACTGGATCGTCAACGCCGTCCTGGCCTACGAGATCACGCCGACCTTCAGCGTCCGGCTCAACGTCACGAATCTCGCCGACGAGCACTACGCGCGCGCCGTGAACAACAATTCCAACCGCGTCTACTTCGGCGACCCGCGCAGCTTCCTCCTCAGCGCCGACCTGCGCTTTTGATTTAGCCTGGAGCCGGGAGCCCAGAGCCCAGAGCCGAACCACCCAGTAACCTTCCTCCCGCTCTCACCTCTCACCTCTCACCTCTCATCTCTCAACTCTCAACTCTAGGCTCTCAGCTCTCAGCTCTAAGCTCCTTAGCCCATGCTCCTCGCCATTCCGAACGTCCTCACGTCCGCCCAAGTCGCCGACGCGCGTCGCCTCCTCGAACAGGCCGCGTGGATCGACGGCAAGGCCACCGCCGGCCACCAGGGCGCACGCGTGAAAGACAATCAACAACTCGCCGTCGACGATCCCACCGCGCGTCAGATCGGCAGCGTGATCCTGCAGGCGCTGAGCGCGAATCCGCTGTTCATGTCGGCCGCACTGCCGCTGCACATCCTGCCGCCGATGTTCAACCGCTACTCCGGCGGCCAGACCTTCGGCACGCACGTCGATGGTTCGATCCGGATCGTTCCCGGCACCGGTCATCGCATCCGCACCGACCTTTCGTGCACGCTCTTCTTCGCCGAACCCGGGGAATACGACGGCGGGGAGCTGATCATCGAGGACACCTACGGCGCCAAATCCGTGAAACTGCCCGCCGGCCACATGATCCTTTATCCGTCGACCAGCCTCCACCAGGTCACGCCCGTCACCCGCGGCACGCGGCTTTGTTCGTTCTTCTGGCTCCAGTCGATGATTCGCGCCGACACCCAACGCTCGATGCTCTTCGACATGGACGTCGCGATCCAGCGCCTCGGCGCGGAAAAACCCGATCACCCGTCGGTCGTCCAGCTCACCGGCGTTTACCACAACCTGCTCCGCCTCTGGGCGGAGATGTAACCACTTTTCGGATGCACGCTCCTCCTCATGCTCATCGTCTTTCGACCGCCCGGTTCCTGACCGGCGTGTTCGCCGCCGTCGCGCTCCTCGTCCTCTTCCACCTCGCGCTCTCGCTCTGACCGCCGGGCGCAACGTTTCCGGCCAGCCATGAACGCTTCCTCCGCCATCCGCTGCGAGATCGTCACGCCCGGCGTTGCCGACGCCGCCGCGCTCGCCGAAGTTGCGACGCTCTGCGCCCGCGAGCTCCACCAGCCGCTCGCGGTCGAGACGCTGCGCGTCGCCGTGACGGACGTGCGCGAGCCCGTCCTCACGCTGCACCTGCCGGTCGCGCTCGCATCGAGCCAGCACCGGATCTGGTGCCTCGCGTGCCGACTCGCCGTGTCGTGTCCCGGTGCGCGCGTTTCCGTGCTGGTCCACGGCGAAAACGCGTTCGCATCCGACGAAGCCGCGAAGCGCCGGCGCTCAGCCTGAGCGCGAGTAGCGGCAACGGTCCTGCGTATCCACGTTTACCTCACAACGCAGGCCGTGGTTTCCGGCAACCCGCGGCGCATCATTTGGTTCAGTTCTCCTACTGATTCTGCCCGCTCGCGTCCCGCCCGTTTGCGTTTGGCCCCGCTTCTTTCACCATTGGCCGCATGAACGCGACCACCGCCGCTCATCCCAAAACGGGCACCTCCCCTGTCGTCTCCGCGCTTAGCTTGCTGCTCGCGGATTCTTACGCGCTCATGGCGCTCACACATCACGCGCATTGGAATGTCGAAGGCCCCGGGTTTTTCTCGCTCCACAAGGCCTTTGAAGAGCAATACGAGCATCTCTTCCACGCGGTCGACGACCTCGCCGAACACATCCGCTCCCTCGACGCCTATGCGCCGGGCGGACTCGCCACCCTCGCCAAAACCGCCGGCTTGGAGGAGTTCAAGACTGGCCTGCAGCCCGCGAAGGACTTCGTCGCCGGTTTGGTCGTCGCTCACGAGAAGGCTCTGGCGGATGCCGAACGCCTGCGCGACGTCTCCGGCGAGGCCGATGACCTGGAAACCCAGGACCTCGCGATCGATCGCGTAAAGTGGCATAAGAAAACGCTCTGGATGCTGAAGAGCTACTTGAAGTCGGCGTAAAATCCCACCTCGCCTCCAACTTTCGCTTGCGCCGGTCAACACCGGCGCTTTTTCTTGGCCCTTCTATTGAGATTGAGTTTCACTCCTATCAACATGCCTGCTCTGACCACGAGCTTTTCCCCTCCCGCCGCGATCGCGGCAGATTGTCCGCTCAACCACGGGGTTTTCGTGGTCGATCAGTTGCTCGCCGCGCTGAGTGAAAATCGCGACGCTGCCGGACTCGATGCCGCGCTGGACCTGCGCCTCGCGCTCGCCGGGAAGGCCGAGCCCGCGATCGTCCTCGCGTTGTTTTTCCGGCTCCGCGCCACGGTCGAGGAATCGCATTACCTGGCTTGTTACCGGCTGCGGCGCTGGCTCGACGCCCACTACGTCGCTCACGTGCAACTCGATCGTTCGCGGCCGGCGAAAGCGGTCGCTCTTCAGCTCGCCCCGGCCGCCAGTCTGCCCGCTCTCCGCGAACAATGCATCGCGAGCGCCGGCGGCCACGGCATCGCCGAATTCGCCGCCCGGGTTCGTTTCGCCGTCGCCGAACCGCCCCGTTGATCTCGTCGCGCGTATCCGGCCGCTCGCTCCCGCTCATGCGTTTTCGGAAACTCCTGTTTTGGACGCACCTCGCCGCCGGCGTCATCGCCGGGATCGCGATCGGAGTGATGTGTTTCACCGGCGTCACCCTGGCTTTCGAAAAACAGCTGGTCGCCTGGTCCGAGCGCGACGCGCGCCAAGTCACGCCGCCGTCGCCTGACGCGGCTCAACTTTCCCTCGACGACATTCTCGCGCGCGTCCGCGCCGTGCAGCCCGACGCGCGCCCCTCTGCGATCACGTTGTCCGCCGATCCGCACCAGGCGGTGACCGTTTCCTTCGGTCGCGACCAGGCCATCTTCGTCAATCCCTACACGGGCGAGCCGCGCCAGCCGGCGTCGACCGCGATGCACGATTTCCTGCACACGATGGAAAACTGGCATCGCGTGCTGGCCTTCAGCGGCGATCAGCGGCCGCTCGGCAAACTCATCGACGGCGTCTGCAACCTCGCCTTCTGCGCCCTCGCCGTGACCGGCCTTTATCTCTGGCTACCGCGCTCCTGGTCGTGGCGGAGCGTTCGCGCCATCGCCGTTTTCAACGGCCGCCTCACCGGCAAGGCCCGCGATTTCAACTGGCACAACGCCATCGGCCTGTGGAGCGCGCCGATCCTCATCGTGCTCACGCTCACCGCTGTCCCGATTTCCTTCCGCTGGGGCAACGCCCTCGTCTACCGCCTCGTCGGTGAAGCGCCACCCGTTCAGGCCGGCCCGCCCGGCAGCGCCTCGCCCGCGATCGATCTGCCGAAACCCGCCGTCGACGCCCGCCCGCTCCCACTCGCCGCTCAATTCGCCGCCGTGCAAAAGGCGTTTCCCGCTTGGGAACAGATTACGCTCCGTCTCGCCTCGCCCGCTCGCGGCGCGACGCCGTCCCGTTCGCCCGCCGCACCAGCGTCCGCCGAGAACCCCGCGCGCGGCCCGCGTGCCGATCGCGCCGCGACTCCGTCTCCCGCGAATTTTTCGGTGAAACTCCCCGACGCCTGGCCGCGCACCGCCACGACCACCGTGGTCCTGAACCCGTTCAGCGGCGAAATCCTCCGCCAGGAAACCTTCGCCGATCAAACCACCGGACGGCAGGTCCGCACGTGGACGCGCTTCCTCCACACCGGCGAAGCGCTCGGGTGGATTGGCCAGCTGATCGCCGGCCTCGCCTGCCTCGGCGGCTGCTTCCTCGTTTACACCGGCTTCGCGCTGAGCTGGCGCCGCTTCTTCGGCAAAAAGCCGGTCGCGCGCGCACAGACCTGACGCCCCGCGCCTCCCCGCCGCCCGCGCCCCCCACTCACGCATGCATGCCCCCTTTTTGACTATTCGCTTGAGACTGAATCCCAAGCTCCGTTTTCCTTTCATGAACAAGCCCTTCGTTTCCGCCGCGCTCGCGTTCGCCGCCGGCTCGCTCCTTGCGCAAACCGCGCCTTCGACCGACGTCGACGGCGACGAGATTTACCGTCTCGACGCCGTCACGGTCAGCGCCGCCACGCGCACGGAAAAACTCGCCAGCTCGCTGCCGGTCACGACGAGCGTCGTCACGCCCGAAGTTCTCGATCGCCAGCTCGCGATCTCCAGCGACCTGAATCAGGTGCTCGCGGTGTCCGTCCCCGGCTTCTCGCCGTCGCGCCAGAAGCTCACCAGCTACGGCGAATCGTTTCGCGGCCGCAATCCGCTCTATCTTGTCGACGGCGTGCCGCAGTCCAATCCGCTCCGCGCCGGCAGCCGCGAGAGTCTCACGATCGATCCGTTCTTCCTCGGCAAGATCGAGGCCGTGCACGGCTCCTCCGCGGCGCAAGGCATGGGCGCCACCGGCGGGCTCATCAATTTCGTCACGCGCGGCGCCCCGGCAAGCGACGGCGTGAGCTCGCTGCTCGAGGCCATCGGCGTGACGTCCACCCGCTTCAAATCCGACGGCTACGGCGGCAAGGTCGCCGCGCTCACCGCCGTCCGCCGCGGCGCTGCCTCCGTCGTCGCCGGCGGCACCTGGGAGCGCCGCCCGTTCGCCTACGACGGCGAGGGCCGGCCGCTCGGCGTCGACAACACGCAGGGCGATACCCTCGACAGCGACGCCTACGGGCTCTTCTTCAAGGGCGGCTACGACTTCAACTCCCGCCACAGCGTCGAACTGATGATCAACCATTTCGACCTCGCGCAAAATCTCCGCTGGGTCGCCGTCGCGGGCAATCGCGCCGCCGGTCTGCCGACGTCCTCCGTTCGCGGCACCTCGATGGGCGCGCCCGCCGAAAACCAGGTCACGACCGCCACGCTTACGTTCACCGATCGCGATCTGTTCGGCGGCGAGCTTTCGTTGAATCTCTTTCACCAGGATTTCAACGCGATCTACGGCGGCTCCAACACCGCCTCCACGCTCGCGCTTTTCCGGCTCAACGGCGTGCCGACGTTCGACCAATCGCAGGTCGAGGCCAGCAAGCACGGCCTTCGCACGACGTGGGTGCGCACGTTTCCCGAGGCCGGCAATCTCGGCGTCGTCACGGGCTTCGATTATCTCTCCGACGAAACCGCGCAGACGCTCGTCTTCACGAAACGCGAGTGGGTGCCCTACACGACTTACGAGGGCTGGTCGCCCTACGCGCAGTTCGAGAAACCGTTCGGCCCGCTCACGCTCTCCGGGGGCGTGCGCTACGAGATCGCGCAACTGCAGGTCGACGACTTTCACACGCTCGAATCCTACGGCGGCGTCCTCGTCCGTGGCGGCAATCCCAAGTTCGAGGAAGCGTTGTTCAATCTCGGCGCCACGTGGCAGCTGAACCGCGCCGCGATGCTCTACGGCAGCTACGCGCAGGGCTACGGCATGGCCGACATCGGCCGCATCCTCCGCGCCATCGGCACGCCGGGGCTCGACGTCGATGACTTCATCAATCTCGATCCGGTCGTGACCGACAACTGGGAACTCGGCGTCCGCTTTCACGGCCACGGCTGGCGCCTCGGCTGGAACGCGTTTCTCTCCACCGCCGAACTCGGCGCGCGACTGGTCGCCAACGCTTCCGGCGTCTACGATGTCGTCCGCGAAAAGAGCGCCACCTACGGCACCGAGCTCAACGGCGAAATCCGCCTCCCCGCCCGCCTCGGCACCTTCGGCGGCTATGTCGCGGTGCTCGAGGGCAAGAGCGACCGCGACGGCAACGGCCAGCTCGATCGCCGCCTGCCCGCCCTCAACATCACCGCCTCGAAGGTCGCGCTTTACTGGGACAAGCCGTGGACGCGCCGCTTCGACACGCGCCTGCAATCGCTCACGTTCCTCCCGCGCAGCGATCCGGACGGCGTTTCCGCCGGCGACTTCTCCGGCTACACGCTCGTCGATCTGCTCGCCAACTACCGCGTGACCGACCGCCAGATCGTCAGCGTCGGCGTCGAGAATCTGCTCGACCGAAACTACATCACGTATTTCTCCGCCACCTTCACGGGCAGCGCCGCCACCAACGCCAACTACTACGCCGGCCGCGGCCGCTCGCTGAGCGTGCGCTACCGTTTCGAATTCTGAACCGCGTGCGCCCCGCGCTCCAGCTCCCGCCCGCCCCGGCCCGGCGTATCCGCCGCTGGCATACGTGGCTGCTCGTCTGGCGGGTGCATCGCTGGCTCGGCCTCGCCGCCGGCGCGTTGCTGATTCTCCTCAGCGCCACCGGCTCGCTGCTCGTGGTGCACCACGAGCTCGAGCGCTGGTTCGAGCCGGACCTGCACGTGAACAAGCGCCCGGCCGGCACCGACGCGCCGGCGCTCGCCGATCTGGCGCGCGCGACCGCGCCGCTCGCACCCGACGGTTATCGGCTGTTTCGCGTGCTGCCGGCGCTCACGCCCGACGCCACGCACCGGCTTGTTTTTCGTGCGGCGGACGCGCCCGTGCGCTGGGTCGCGTTTCTCGAGCCGGCGACCGGCCGCGTGCTGTGGTCAGGTCCGGAAAGATCGTTGCTCACTTCGTGGCTGCTCGGCCTGCACATGCACCTCCACGCGGGCCGCGCCGGCACCTTCGTCGCCGGGCTCGGCGGCGTCGCACTCGCGCTCCTGGCGCTCACGGGGATCTATATTCATCGCGATCGTCTCACGCAGCTTTGGCGACATCCGTTCCGTCTCCACCTCGGCTGGCGGGTCGCACTGGCCGATCTGCACAAATGGATCGGCATTTTCGCCCTCTATTTTCCCGTCGTGCTCGGCGTCACCGGCGCGCTCTACTGCCTCGCGATTCTGCGCGCGCCGAGCGTCGCTCCGCCCGCGACACCGTTTTCGCTCGCCCAACTCGTACCGCTCGAACCGATGCTCGCCACGGCGCGTGAGCGGTTTCCGGACGCCGAGATCGTGCGCGCGCAAATGCCGCCGCAAGCCGGCGGCGTCGTCAGCGTGCTGTTGCTGCACCGCAACGCTCCCGTCTGGCAGAAATTCAGCCGCGTCGACTTCGACGCCGCCACGGGGGCGCTTCGTGCCGTGCGCGCGGCCACCGACGCGTCTGTCCGCGATCAATTCAACTCGATGCTCGCCCCGCTGCACTTCGGACTCCACGGCGCGGCCTGGGTAAAATGGACCTATTTCGTCGGCGGTCTCACACCCGGATTGCTGACTTTGTCTGGCGCAGCGATCTGGTGGATCCGCCGCCGGGCCGGCGCTATAGGCCAACGCTCGACCGCCGCGTCAGGGCGACGCTGATTTCCCCGCGTAAATCGCGCCTCGACATTCCGCGGCGCCGTGCACGCTCCCACGTTGGATGTCTCCCGAAGAAACGTTTTCCCTCGCTGCCCAGCTGCTCCGCGATGGCCAATCGCTCGAAGCGCAGGTCTCGCCCGACGCGCTCACCGCGGCCGTGCGCTGCTACGAGCAGGCGATCGCCGCCTTGCGCACGTTGCCGTTGGCGGACACGCGCGTCCGGCACGAGCTCGCTGTCGCCGCGATGAACCGCGGCAACGCCTGCCAGCGACAGAACACGCCCGCCGCCCGACCCGAGGCGCTTCGTTCCTATGACGAGGCGATCGCGTTTTTCCGCACGCTCCCGCTCGACGAACACCCCGATTTTCGCAACAGCCTCGGCGCCGCGTGGATGAACCGCGGACACGCGCTTTACCTGCAAGCCGAGCCGGCCGCGATGACCGAGGCGGTGCGCTCCCAGCGCGAAGCCGTTTCGATTCTGAGCACGCTGCCGCTCGAGGCACATCGTTCGTATCGGATCAATCTCGCCGCGGCCTGGATGAACCAGGCCAACGCCCTGCTCGCGCTTCAGGAAAACGAGCCCGCGGCGGACGCCGCGCGCGAGAGCGGCCGTATCGCCGCGCCGACCGAAGCGGAGGACCCGGTTATCGCCGACATCGGGCTCAAAGCCCGCCGCGCACTCTGCGAAGCGATCGGCCGGCTGCTCGCGCCGACGCACGGCTTTGTCCGCAACACCGAGATCCTCGCCGACGAAGCGAGCGATGTCGTCGACGACGGACTCGCGCTCGCGCGCCGCTGGCAAAGCCACGGGGTCCCGCATTTCCGCGCTCTCGCCGCGCGCCTGTTTCATTTCGGCGCCCAGCTCTACCGCGTTCACCTGCCGGATTTCCTCGCCGAATTTCTGCTCGAGCACATCGATCCCGAGCAATCCGAGGGCGCGATGACCGACGAGGCTTTTTATCTCATCGCGCAGGAGTCGCTCGGACTCGTGCGGCAGGATCTCGAGGCCCGCCGCACGGTTTTTCTGGATACACCGGAAACCGCGCAGCTGCTTCAGCGCTTCCGCGATGTCCGCGCCGCTGAACAGCGCGTGGCCGAGCTGCGCGCGCGCTTTGCGCCGAGTTCCGCTACCGAGGCCTAACCCGCCCGGCCGCTTTCGCTGGCACCCCGTAAAGCGAACTGCGCGCCGCGATCAGCAACGTCCGCCGCTCCGCGCCGCCAAACGCGAGCGCACTCGGCCGCTCCGGAACTTCAATCCGATCGATCTGACGGCCGTTGGCGTCATAAACGAAGACGTGTCCGGCGCAGACGTAAACGTTGCCCGCGGCATCGACCGCCACGCCGGCCTCGCCTTCTTCAGCGAACAACTCCGGCTGCGTGAGCGTGCCATCGGGCTCGACCGCGAAACGCCAGGTCTTCTGGCCAAACTCGTCCGCCACGTAAAACGGCTCGCCCGGTTTGGCCGGCGCCAGCGCATACGCGCGCGCCAGATCGACTGTCCCGAAACGCCACGGGCCGCCGGGCGTCGGCAGGAGCGAAAACGCCTCCGGCGCCGGAATGAAGATCGAGCCGTCGGGCGAAACGTAGTGCAGCGGTTCGCGCCGCGTCGTCACGGCGAGCCAATCGTGACCGTCGCGCCAGCGATTCACCGGCAGCCAGGCGCGCGCGTTGGTCGACGTCTCCGCCGGCTGCGGCGCCAGCACGCCGATGCGGGCTTCGTCGCCGTTCACCGGCAACGTGTAGACATTGCCGTGACGCGCGACGACGAGCAGCGACCCGCTCGCCTCCACCGCGACCGCCACCGGCTCCGGAATCGAATCCGTGACGAGCGCCACGCCGGACTCCGGTGACCAGCGGAAAATCCGATGCACCGCTTGATCGACGAAATACACGCTTCCGTCCGGACCTTCCGCCATGCCATCGATGTTGGTGAAGCCCGTTGCGAGTGGCGTGATCCTGCTGTCCGGGGTCGCTGCGCGAGGCGCCGCCCCGCCCGGCAGATCGAGACGCGCAATCTCGCGCGAGCGCACCTTCGCGCCGCTCGTCGTGTCCACCAGCGTGTGGTCGAACGACAGCTTCCCCGGGCTGTAAACGTGCAGCCCGCGAAAACGCAGGTCGCGTGAATTCGAAACGCGGATACCGGTCTCGAACGACACCGGCATATCCACGCGGTAAATGAAAAAGTTCGCGATCGTCAGATCGCTGCAGCCATCGATCTCCAGCGGAAGCGCGCGCGGACTCTCGCCGCGTTCCTCCTCGGTTTGCAGCGCGTAGATTTCCCAGTTCGAGACGTTCTTCAGCTTCACCTCGCTGCGCACGTGATGCTCGCTCGACAACGCATACACGCGACCAGGCGTGCTCGTGTTGGAAACGTAGAGCCCCGCCGCCGCATAGGGGCTCGGCGTCCAGATGCCTTTGAACGTGCCGCCGCCGCCGTCCGTCACCCACAGGCTCCAGAATTGCGAATCCCAGCGACGGCGGTCGTCAGGATCGGCCGTGCGATTGCTGTTGTAGATCGGGAGCCATTGGCCGTCGGGACCGTAGGTGCCGTGACCACCGAGAAAGCGCACGTCGTTCACGAGCGAGCGCTCGCCTGCACGCCATTTCAGCGCGACGGCGCGGTTGTTGACGCCGTTCGTGTCGAGGGCGATGCCGGTGAGAATGTTCGTGCCGCCCCGCGGCGTTTCCATGAGTGACACGGGCGAACCGCGACCGGCAAACGGCGGAATCGGATAACGATTCCGCAACGATGCCGGCGGTTCGGTCGGGCCATTCACGCCTTGAAACGCGGGCGTGAAATCGTCGATCGCGATCTGCGTCGCGATGGGACTGAGCCCGATCAACACGGTGTCGGGCCGCAGCGAAATCGTCTCGCTCACACGATAGCGTCCGGTCGGCAGATAAATCGTCCGATGCTGCGCGATCGCTGCCTTCAGCACCGCGGTGTCGTCCGCCACGCCGTCCCCTTTCGCGCCAAGTGCGCGCAGATTCACCCACGTGCTCATCGGCGGCAGCGCGGGGATGTCCGACGGCGGCGGCTCGGGCCAACGATTCACCTCAACCGCGTCGAACGTCGTGCGCATCGCCGGCACCGCCGCGGGATCGTCGAGGTGCAGCCCGTGCGAGAACGACGTCACGACATACTGCGGACCGCGTCCGGCGATCTCGGCGCCGCTCTCTCGAAACTGCGCGAGTACGGGCACGTCGCGGCACGCCACGTTCTCGAGATTGATTTGCGTGCGCGCGCTTTTCTCGTCGCTGATCACTAACGCCGGCCCGCGGATGTTTTCCAGACGGCAATCCTTCATCCACAGCTCCTCCGCGCGCTCGGGTCGCACGAGAATCGCCGTGGGCACGTCCTTCATTTCGACGCGCACGAGCGTGAGGCCGCCCTCCTCGGTTTCGATCGCGGCGCGACGCTGCCCGCTGAATTTCGCGTCGATTAGCAAAAACGGCCAACTCGGCGACGGCTTGTGCATCGTGATGCCGAACTCGCCGCCGAAGAAACGCAGGTCCTCGGATTCGTTGCCCACTTCCTCCACACCCGCGCGGCCTTCGCCGATGTGAAAATCCATGTGCGCAAGGTAGCCGTGCTGCGCGAAATGCGAGCGCACGCCGACCGCCGCCGGGTTGCCGGGCTGAATCTCGATGTCGATGTTGCTCATCGCCGAGTAGAACGTGCCCGGATTCGCGTCGCGGATCGGCTGCCCCGCGTCCGGCCGATCGCTCGTGAAATGCACGAGATACTTGCCCGCGCCTTCCTGATAACCGGGCGTATTCGCGCCGAGGACGAGGACCGGCCGCGTCGCGCCGTAGCCGATCAGACGGATGCCGCTCCACACGTGAAGCGTGCGACTGACGCGGTAGCGGCCTTCGGGGATGAGCACGATCCCGCGCCGTGTCGTCTCCTGCACGCGATCGATCGCGGCCTGCAGCGCCGCGGTGTCGTCGCCGACGCCGTCGCGATGCGCAGCAAACTCTTTTTGAGCGACGTCCACCGCCGCCGGATCGTCAGGACGCAGCGAATAAAACGAAACCGAGGCGATCATCGCCGGAGCGAGGGAAAGCAAACCTGCGCAGACCCACGTGCGCAGCCGTGACGCTGCGCGCGGCTTCATGGCGCTTTCGTCGCCTTCGAAGCAGACCGCTGATAAACCCGCACGAAATCCATCTCCATCCGCTGCGGAAACGCCTCCGGATCGACCCCCTTCGCGCCACCCCACGCGCCGCCAACAGCCAGGTTCAGGATCAGATAAAAATCTTTATAGAACGGCCACGTCGTCCAGTCACCGCCGTCCTTGCGCGAGGTGAAATACTGCCGGCCATCGACAAAGCCCCGGATTTCGTCAGCCTCCCATTCGATCGCGTAGGTGTGAAAGACCTTCGTCGCATCGGGCACCTGGATCGTCGCGGTGCGCTGGGTCTCCTTCTGCCATTGGTGCTTTTGCGTGTGGGTCGAAGCGTGAATGACGCCCGGATCGTAGCCGACGTGCTCCATGATATCGATCTCGCCATTGTCGGGCCAGCCGCCGTCACCGAGATTCCACACGGTGGGCAACATCCAGATCGCGGGCCAGGTGCCGAGGCCGGCGGGCAACTTCGCGCGAATCTCGAACCGCCCGTAGGTCCAGTCGCCGCGGCCCTTCGTCACCAATCGCGCGGAGGTGTATTCGTTTTTCTCCCACGCCTCTTTGCGCGCCTCGATGATCAGAACACCGTTTGCGATGCGCGCGTTTTCGGCGCGAGCCGCCGTGTAGAACTGCAGCTCGCGATTCCCCCAGCCCTCGCCGCCGACGTCGTAGGTCCATTTCTTCGGATCGGGCAGACCGTCGCGATCGAACTCGTCGGACCACACGAGTTTCCAGCCGGCGGTGGCAACGGAGGTTTCGGGTGCGGCCAGGGCTGAGGACGCCAGCGGGGCGAGGACGAGAAAGAGCGAAGAAAGTTTGGAAAGTTGCATACAGAAACTCCGTTTATGCGCCGGCGGGCGCGGGTTCCTGGAGCTTGCGCTCGGCAAGATCGCGCTCGATCTGCTTCACGGTGGGTTCGTCGAGTTTGTAGAGGAAAATCGCCAAGCCGCTGAGTCCGCCGAACAATGCCGGGAGCAGACTGAACAGCACGGTGATGCCGTGCAGCGCGCGCGGGGATTGCGCCGCGTTGGCCACGAAGCCGAAGTAGCTGAGCAGCCAGCCGAGCATGGCCGAGCCGATCGCGAGTCCGACTTTTTGCGCGAAGACCGTGGCGGAAAACACCAAGCCCGTCGCGCGCCGGTTGAACTTCCACTCGCCGTAATCGGCGGTGTCGGCATACAGCGACCAGACGATCGCGGGCGTCGGCCCGGCGGCGAACTGGCCGATCACGTTGAGCACGTAAAGCGTCACCATCGACTGCGGGTTCACGAAGTAAAACGCCGCCATCGCGATCGCGTTGATGCACGTCAGCGCGATCATCAGCTCGCGGCGTGGAAAGAATTTCAGAAACAGCTTGGTCGAAAGCGCGCCGGCGATGAAGCAGAGGAAGCCGACGAGGTTGAACGTGCCGAGCGCGGCCTCGTTGCCCACGCAGTATTTGAAATAGTAGATGCCGGAGCCGCTGCGCAGGCCGACGTTGGTGAGATTGAGAAACGCGACGAAGAACAGGATCAGCCACGGGACGTTGCCGCCGAGATCGCGGACGTCGCGGCCGAAGGAAGATTTTTGCGCGGCCGGCGGAGCGACGCGCTCGCGCGTCTTCGCGAAGGTATAAAAAAACATCGCCACCGAGACGACAGCGAACACGGCCATGGTATTGCGGAAGCCGACTGCGGGATTCCCGCTCGGTCCGGAGAACACGTCCTTCAACCACGGCACGAGCCAGCCGATGAGCAGCGCGCCGGTGAATGCGCACGCGAAGCGATAGGTCGAGAGCGACGTGCGGTCTTCCGACGACGGCGACATGACGCCCATCAGCGCGGAGTATGGTGTGTTGATCGCCGCGTAATTGATCAGCACGAGCGTGTAGGTGATGTAGGCGTAGAGCAGTTTCCCCTGCGGTCCGAAGTCGGGATTCGCGAACATCAGGAAACCCAGCACCCCGTAAGGAATCGCACCCCAGAGCAGATACGGCCGGAACTTGCCCCAGCGGCTGTTCGTGCGATCGGCGAGCGCGCCGATGACGGGATTCAGCGCGGCGATCGCGATCGGCGTCACCAGCATCAACGTGCCGACGGCGGTCGCGTCCAGGCCGAAGATGTCGGTGTAATAATAAACCAGAAACAGATTGAACGTCTGGAAGTAGAAATTCGAAGCCGTGTCGCCCAGGCCGTAGGCGAATTTTTCTTTGAAGGAGAGGCGCTCGCGGGAAGGGGTGTCCACGGTGAGAAAACGGAAGCGGCAACGAGAGGGTCAGGTCAATCGACGAAGCAACAGGCCACTCCATCTGGTAGCGATGCTCGTCGCGAGTTGCGGTTCGTTTCGAGCCAGACAGGAGCGGAGGCCTGCCGCCACATTGCGCCTCGCACGCGCACGGCGCGAGGCGCAAGCGACGAAACAGGATCAGAATCCGACTTGATACGTGAGACGCCCGGAGATGGGCGCCATGTAGATCTGGCCGTAGAGGTCGCGGTCGTTGATGACGTTGTCGACATTGAGCTGCACCGAATGGTGGTAGCGTCCGCGGCTCCATTCCTTGCGCACGAACGCGTTGAGCGTCCACTGCTCGGGCGTATAGAGGACGATCAACTCGCCGTTCACGTCCGTCTGCACCTGGCCGGAGCCGTGCGTGACACCGGAGAAATACGCGCGCCTCGACTGCCAGTCGCCGCCCGCGCCGACGATCCAGCCCTTCAACGCATCCTTGAACTTGTAGTTGGCGAAGATCGAGAAGCGATTCTCCGGGGTGTCGTCGCCAGGGAAGACGCCCGAATTCGTGCGCGTCGAGGTGTCAGCCGGATCCGTGTAGGCCTCGTCGAGAGTCTGGCCCTTCAAGCCGAAGCCGCCGTTGGGGAAATACCAGGTCGCCCAGCGGTCTTGGGGATAGGGATACTTGATCCACTTGCCCTTGTCGACGAGCCGGACCTTGGTGCCGAACGAGCCGGAGAACACGAACTGCCACTGGTCGTTGGGCGTGAAGAGAATCGAACCGTCCCAGCCCTTCGACTCCGAGGTCGAGGGGATGGCGTTCGGCGTGCCGGCATTTTGAAACGCGCCGTCGTCGAGGGTGGCGTTGTTGATGCCCGGGTCGTTGATGTCGTTGCCGTAATAGGCCCAGCCCGCCCAGCCGGAGCTGCGCGCGTTCTCGAAGAACGCGTCCATCCACGCGGCGCCCTCGGGCGTGCTGGCATTGAGATAAATGCTCGAAGGGGTCGCGCGCTGGCCGTTGATCGGCGAGGTCAGCGTGATGGCGCCGGCATTGGCCGCGGCGATCCAGGCCGCCTGTTGCGCGGCATTGGGCGCGTAGGTTTGGCCGTTGGGCGTGAACTGCCCCGGGAAGGGATTGTAGAAACCGGTGCCGTTCGCGTCGCCGAGATTGTAGATGATCGGTTTCGACGGATCGAAACGCGGTGCCCCTAGCGGAGCCGGCGTCGAAAAGCCCTGCGCCAGCCACGCTTTCTTCGTGATCTTGTAGTTGCTGATCGTGCCCGAGATCTTCCCGCCGAGGAAATCGAACTTGATGCCGTATTCCTTGCTCTCGGCCGTGTCGGCGCCGACCGGCGCTCCCGTGAGGGATTCACGGAGTTCGCCGAAGTTGGGTTGAAATCCATCCGCCTTCAGCGCGAAGGCCGATAACGATTTCGTGAGGCGGACCATCACGCCGAGCTGTTTGGAGTCGACCCTGGTCTGCCGTGCCGTGCGCGTCGTCGTCGTCGCCACGCTCGGCGGAGTCGCATACGGGCCGGTGATCGTCGTGCCGGTCGCCCAGTTGTCGCTCGTGTCGCGGCGGATGCCGGTCATCAGGATGATGCGGTCTTCCAGGCCCCAGAATTTTCCGAACTTCAGGTAGTTGTTGAGATAATACGCGCGGTTCCAGCCGCGGTTGATGTTGTCGCGCACATCCTGGAACAGGCCGGGCGCGGGCGTGCCGTCGCCCTGCGTGGCAAAACGAATGGGATCCAGGTCGAGCGGCCGTTTGTAGCTATACAGATCCGGCACGGTTTCCCATTCGTTGCGCTGAATCTCGTTATACAATTCCGAGTAACCGAGAAGCATCTGGTCCTGCAGCTGGAACCAGCGTCCCGCGAACAGTGATTTCTGCAGATTGAGCTCGGCGCGAACCTGATCGCGATAGGTTTCGACGTCGCGCTTGTTCCAGGCGTAGCGGACCACCTCGTTGTCGAACGTGCCGTATTGGAGATTGCCGTTGGACGGCGTCACGCCGCCGGCGAGACCGTTGTCCACCGAGGTGAGGACGATGGTCTGCGAAAGATGAAAGCCGGGGGTGCCGGGCGAAACTTGCTGGATGCCGCCGTTGGCGTCGCGGGTCTGCACGTAATAGCCGGTGCGGTTGTAGCCGATGAGCAAATCGGCCTGCGGAAGAAAATCGCTTTCGTGGAGCAGTTGCTGCGTGCCGACGATCTCGAGATTCCATTGTTGCTGGTCGTTATAGGTGTCGGCGCCGCCGAGATTCCACGTGCGCTTGTCCGCTCCCGGAGGCCAGTAGAAGCCGGTCGCCTCGAGCTGATCGTTGTTGATCGGCGTCGCGCCGGTGCCCTGGGCGGCGCGGAGCGCGCGGAAACCGAAACCGTTTTGCGACGATTTACTGAATTCGGTCTGGACCAGGATCTCCGTCGTTTTGGTGGGCCGCCAGAGCAGCGACGGAGAAATATAGTAATTCGACGCACTTTGATGATCGATATGCGTATCGTTTTCCTGCGCGGCGCCGACCACGCGGTAGCTGAGCGTTTCGACGAGGGGGCCTGTGACGTCGATCGTGCCGCGGATCAGATTGTGCGAACCGTAGGCGACGCTCATGGAGCCTTGCGCGCGATCGCGCGGACGCTTGGTGATGTAATTCACGACGCCGCCGAAGTTGCCTGTGCCATAAAGCAGCGCATTCGGCCCCTGCACGACTTCGATGCGCTCGATGTTCACCACGTCGCTCGGGCTGCCCCGAAGAAAGCCGTCGCGCAGGACGTTGTTGGTGATGAAGCCCCGGATCTTCAGCTGAACGCCGTTGATGTTGGAGGTGACACCCTCGGGATTGTTCACTCCGCCTGGACCGTAGGCGCCGCCAAAGGTGCTGCCGTTATTCTCCAGATCGTTTTGCGACTGCAGACCGATGCCGGACATGTAGGCCAGCGATCGGCGGAGGTCGGTCGCGCCGATGTCGTTGATGAAATCATTCGTGATAACCTGGATCGGCAGCGGGATATCTTTGATCGCGGTATTCACGCGCGAGCCGGAGATGGCGTTGGTCGCGCCGTAGCCGTTATCTTTATCGGTGCTGACGGTGAACGGCGACAGCACAACCGTCTGATCGTCGATATCGGCGCCGGACGCCGGGGCGGTTTGCGCGCGAACGAGCGGACCGACCGCCAGCCCACAGACGAGAAACGCGGGCAACAAACGGTCCCGAAAATTCGGGACGGAGGGGGTGTTCATGGTTTGAGGGGTTACAGGTGTTTTGGCCAACCCACCCTGAAAACGCTCAGAATCCGAATCCTTCGAAATCGCACGGCATGACATCCGACGAGTTCAGAAAGAAGCACATTCGAGGGTTCGAGGGGCGGGGTAATAAGCTCCAAAGCAAGCAGCGAACGCGGCGAGAAAAGCCGCTATTCCACACGATTGTCAACTTGATTGTGCACAGATATTTTCCGGCGCTATGCCGCGGCCCAGATTTAACGAAAGATCGTATTTTACCTATGGATATTTCAAACCCTCTCCGGGAAACTCACCGCTGAGATCATGCACATCTGCCGATTTTTATTCATAGATGTGCACACTATTTTTCAGGCTTGAAAACCGGCGTGGTGCACCCACGATGCGCGTTCAAGGCGGGCACCCCTCCCCGCCTTCCACCCTGCTTCGCCCCAGCTTTCAGAGATGCGCCCAATCAACCAGCAACTGCTCGCCGAAAAGCTGAAGATCTCGCGCACCACGGTTTCGCGCAGCCTGGCCAATCATCCGGCGATCAGCGCTGACACGCGGGAGAAGGTGCAGAAGCTCGCGGCCGAGATGGGCTACTACGTCGGCCCCGCCCGCGGCGCGCGGCGCAAGCGCCCCAGCCGCCCCGCCACCATCGGCGTGCTCATCGGCGTGCCGGCCGAAAACGTCGCGCTCGCGACCTTCCCGTTCATTCTTCAAGGCATCCGCGAACGCGCCGAGATCGAGCACCTGTCCGTCGACGTGTGCTTCGAAAAACCCGCCGCGCTCGATCCGCATTCGAAACGCCAGCGCGTCTTTCGGCACATCCGCGCCGGCGACTGGCGCGGCACGATTCTCATTTATCCGTTTCCCGAGGAAGCCGTCGCGCTGATCTCCCGCAAGATCTCCACCGTCGCCGTCCTCGAGAGCTACACCGACTCGTCGATCGACATCATCGACACCGATGACTCCGCCGCGATCCTCACGCTCGTCACGCGCTTGAAGGACGCCGGCCATCGCCGCATCGGCTTCCTCACCTGGCGGTATCCAGTCGGTGGACACTGGTCGATGCGTCGCTTCGGCGGCTACGTCGAGGCGCTGTTTCATCACGGCCTCGAGTTCCGTCCCGAGTGGGTGCTCAACCTCAGCCGCTCGTCGGAACACCTGTCGGAATTCGGTCCTGACATTCCCGACCGCGTCGCCTCCATCCTGCGTCGCGACCAGGTCACCGCCTGGGTCTGCGCCGCGGACCACCAAGCCTACCACCTGATGCAGGGCTTGCACGAACGCGGGCTGCGCGTGCCGGAGGATTGCTCGATCACTGGGTTCGACGGACTCGAGCCGCCGCCCAACACCCGCCGCGTCACTTCGATGCTGGTGCCGCATTCCGACATCGGCAGCTCCGCCGTGGCCCGGCTCTTCAGCCGGATGATGGATCCCCAATCTCCCCGCCGAAAAATCCTCGTCGAAGCCCGCTTGATCGAGGGCGAGACCATCGCGCCCCCGCGCCTTCCGTCCTTGATTTGACCCCGGGTCTCGCGCGTCCGCCCAACCCGACGCGACCGATCGCCTACCCCGCCGGGCGGAGCCGCTTCGGTGGCCTCCTCCTGCATGAATTCCTCCGCTTTCGCCCCGTCTCCCCTGAGCGAACCGCCGCTCGCGAGCGGCTTCGTCGATGCCTTCGACGGTCGCTATTATCGGATCGCGCACTGCGATCGCCTGCCGCCGTTTTTCATGAACGTCGTCAGCGCGTCCGATCTCTGGCTGTTCGTCGCCAGCAACGGCGGCATCACGGCCGGCCGCGTCAACCCCGAGGGCGCGCTCTTCCCTTATCGCACCGTCGACCTGATCTACGACGCGCCCGCGTCGACCGGTCCGTTCACGTTCATCCGCGCGCCGACGCCCACCGGCGAATCCTGCTGGGAACCCTTCGCCGCCCATACGCCGCGACATCACGCGATCTCGCGTCACCTTTATAAAAGCGTCGAGGGCGACCGGCTGTGGTTCGAGGAAATCAACCACGACCTCGGTCTCGCCTTCCGCTACGGCTGGGCGACCGCCGAGCCGTTCGGCTTCATTCGCCGCTGCGAACTGGAGAACCTCCGCGCCGCGCCGCAATCGCTCCGCCTCGTCGACGGCCTTCGCAACCTGCTGCCCGCCGGCGTTGATCGCCAGCTACAAAACGACAGCAGCTGCCTCGTCGACGCCTATAAAACCGCCGAACTCCTCGGCGACACCACGCTCGCCATTTACGCGCTGTCCGCCGGCATCACCGATCGCGCGACGCCCCTCGAATCGTTGCGCGCCAGCCTCGTCTGGTCGCACGGATTACCGGACGCGACCGTGCTGCTGGCGGAGACTCAACTCGACGCCTTTCACCGCGACGCCTCCGCTCCGCTCCAGCGCGAGGTCCGCCGGCGCGGGTTGCGCGGCACCTATGCGCTCGCTGCGCGACGCGAGCTCGCCCCCGGCGAACGCCTTTCCTGGCTGTTGGTCGCCGACACCGGGCTCTCGCAAGCCGACATTCTTCAGCGGGCCCAACAACTCGCCCAACCGGAGGCGCCGGCCAAAATTGCGGCCGCGCTTGCCGCGTCCACCCATGCGCTGCGCACGCTCGTCGCCTCCGCCGACGGACTCCAGGCCGGTGCGGCGGAAACCACCACCGCCCACCATTTCGCGAACACTTTGTTCAATCTTCTCCGCGGCGGCGTTTTCGCCCCCGGCGCTGCGATCGATGTCGCCGACTTCACCGCGTTCGTCCGCACCCGCCATGCCGCGCTGGTCGATTTCGCGGCCGAGCTTCCCGCCGTCCTCGACTGGCCGGGACTGCTCGACCGGCTTGCCGCTTTCAGCAACCCCGATCTCCTGCGCCTCGGCTACGAATACCTTCCGCTCACCTTCAGTCGTCGCCACGGCGATCCGAGCCGCCCGTGGAACCGCTTCAACATCCACGTCCGCACGCCCGATGGCGGCCGCCGGCTCCACTATGAGGGCAACTGGCGCGACATTTTCCAGAACTGGGAGGCGTTGTGCCTGAGTTTTCCGGCCGCGCTCGAAAGCGTGATCGCGAAGTTCCTGAACGCCTCGACCGTCGACGGCTATAATCCGTATCGAGTTTCTCGTGACGGCATCGACTGGGAGGTCCCCGAGCCGGATCTGCCTTGGGCTTCGATCGGTTACTGGGGCGATCACCAGGCGATCTACCTGCTCAAGCTCCTTGAATGGTCGGATCGCTTTCATCCCGGCTTCCTCGCCGGCTGGTTGCGACGTTCGCTGTTCAGCTACGCCGACGTCCCGTATCGGATCGCGCCCTACGATACCATTCGCGCGGATCCGCGGGTCACCATCGAGTTCGACGCCGCGAAGCACCGCCGGATCGTCGCTCGCGCGGCCACGTTCGGCACCGACGCGCGACTGCGGGCCGATGCCGCTGGACGCATCCTCCACGTCAATCTCACCGAGAAACTGCTGGTCCTGCTGCTTGCCCGGTTGACGAACTTCATCCCGGGCGGCGGCATCTGGATGAACACGCAACGCCCCGAATGGAACGACGCCAACAACGCGCTCGTCGGCTACGGGGTGTCGGTCGTCACGCTCGGTTATCTTCGGCGTTTTCTCGCGCACGTCCGCGACCGGCTCCTGCCCGCGCTCGGCGACGACCCCGTCGAGATTTCGTCGGCGCTCGTCGATCTCGCGAGGGCGGTGGCCCGCACGCTCGACGAATATCGTCCGCTGCTCGCGACGCCCGAACTTTCCAACGATAACCGCCGCCGCGTCGTCGACGCCCTCGGTGCCGCCGGCAGCGAGTATCGCGCCGCGGTCTATCGCGAGGGCGCGCTCCCGCGCGCCCAAATCGCGCCGGCGCAGGTGCGGCGGCTCGTGGACACGGCGCTGGAATTCGTGGACCACACGATTCGCGGCAACCGTCGCGATGACGGCCTGTATCATTCCTACAACCTGCTGCGATTCGTCGACGCGCCCGCGTCCGCACTCGAGCTTCTGCGCCTCCAACCGATGCTCGAAGGCCAGGTCGCCGTGCTCAGCTCGGGCCTGTTGTCGCCGGAGGAAGCCGTCGCGCTGCTGCGCGCCTTGCGGGCGAGTTCGTTGTATCGAGCGGACCAGCACAGCTATTTATTGCAGCCGGATCGCGCGCTGCCCGACTTTCTCGATCGCGCCCGCATTCCGGAAGCGCTCGTGGAGCGTTCGGCCGCGCTGCGCGCACTACTCGCCAGCGACGACACGCGGCTGGTGCAGCGCGATCCGCACGGCGCCGCGCGTTTTCATCCGGACCTGGTCAACCACACCGCCCTGCAGAACCGGCTTGAAACGCTCGCGACCGACAAGCGTCTCGCCGACTTCGTCCGCGACCATGCGGCGGCGCTGCACGAGATCTACGAACGGGTTTTCCACCATCATGCCTACACCGGCCGCAGCGGCTCGATGTTCGGCTACGAGGGCCTGGGCTGCATCTACTGGCACATGGTCGCGAAGCTGCTCGTCGCCGTGCAGGAAAATCTTGCGCGCGCACACGCGCAATGCGACCCGGCGGCGGCGGAGTTGACCGCGTGGTATTACGAGATTCGGGGCGGCCTCGGTTTCAACAAAACGCCCGAGCGTTACGGCACGTTTCCCACCGACCCCTACTCGCACACGCCGGCGCACGCGGGCGCGCAGCAGCCGGGCATGACGGGACAGGTGAAGGAGGAAATCCTGACGCGTTTCGGCGAACTCGGTGTCACGGTGACCGAGGGCGGTCTGCAGTTCGAGCCAACGCATCTGCTGGCGGAGGAGTTTACCCGCGAGCCCATCTCGTTTCGCGTGATCGACGAGGACGGACACGAGCACGCGATCGCTCTGCCGATCGATGCGCTGGGGTTCACCGTGGGTGCGACGCCTGTGATTTATCGGCTCACCACCGCCGATCCCCGGCTGCAACTGGTGTTTGCCGATGGCGGCGTTCGAACCATCGCCGGGTCGCGGCTCGATCGCGCCTTGAGCGCAGAGATCTTCCGGCGTTCGGGGCAGGTGCGACGGATCGACGTCGAACTCGGCCGCGAGTTCCGACCACTGACGCGTCCTTGCGCGCCGCCGTGAAGTCCGCCGTCCGGGGAAGCCCGACAGAGATTGCCAATCGGGGCCACTTGGCGCTCTGTGACCGCCCACGCATGAAGCTCTTCGTGATCCTGCTCGCCCTCTGCGGATTGTTGGCCGGCTGTTCGTCGGTGCATTCCGAACGGAATCCGCACGTCGATCTTTCCAAGCTCAGGCGCTTTTACGTCGAGCACCGGCTCTCGGACAATCATCGCGTCGACGACGCGATTGTCGCGGAGCTGCAGGCGCGGGGTTTCGAGGCGTCCGCGGGGCCGCTGACGATGATGCCTGACGGCATCGACGCGCTCGTGACGTATCAGGACGAATGGGCGTGGGATTTTAAGTCCTACTTGATCCAGCTCGACGTCGTGATCCGCAGTCCGCACCGGAATCTGGTTTTTGCCGGCGGCAGTTACCGGCAACCGTCTCCGCGCGCGCAGCCGCTGCCGACCGTGGTGCATCGTTTGTTCGACTCGTTGTTACAAACCGGCGGCAAATAGTTGCAGATTGGCGATCCGCTCTCGACACCGGCGGCAATCGACACACGTTAACTTCACCCCGCAGGTTACCCCGAATGAAAAAGCTGCCTCTTTGCGCGCTCATCGGCGGCGCTGGTTTTGTCATCGCTGGCACGACGCTCCTCGCGCAACTCGACCCGAAGCCCAACGCCACCGCCCTGTTTCTCCCGCTCCTCTGGGACGCGGTCATGGTCGTGATCGGCGCCGCAATCATCCTCCGGTGCGACTGCGCCCGCCGCTCCGGACTCGTGTGGAATGTCTTCTGTTTTCTGGCCACGCTGGCGATCGGCGTCGCGGCCTTCGACTGGTTGCTGCCCCAACGGTCGGAACCGCTCGGTACCACGCGGATCGTGTTCATGCTGCTGACCGTTGGCTTCGGTCTGGTTTACTCGATCTGGCAAGCCGTGGCATTCTACAGTCCGTCGGTGCGCGCCTGGGTGGAGGAAAACTCCACGCGAGAATCGCCCTCGCACCGCTGAGGACGTCAATCGCTGACGGATTGCAGTTTTTTTGGGAGCCGATGTGATCTGCCCATGCCGATCCGCTCCTTTTTCCCGACTCTGATCTACTGCGAGCCGCTCCAACGCTCAGGAACCAAAACGCTGAACGCCGAACTCGCCGCCGAGTGCCGCCAGTTGCGTGAGTTCGACAGCGCCGGTCGCCGCTGGTCGGCGACAAACTATCCCGGCGGCTACACGAGCTACGCCTCGCTCAACCAACTGCATCGCTTCTCCAGCACCTTCGCCGAGCTCGAGAAAAAGATCACGCGCCACGTGCTCGCCTTCGCCCGCGCCCTCGACCTGGACCTGCGCGGACGAAACGTGCACATGACCGATTTCTGGGTGAACATCATGCCGCCCACGGCCGCGCACTCGCTGCACCTGCACCCGCTGTCGTTCATCAGCGGCACGTATTACGTCGTCACGCCGAAAGGGTGCCCCGGTTTGAAATTCGAAGATCCGCGCCTCAGCAAATTCATGGCCGCGCCGCCGAAGCGCGCCTCCGCCCGTCCCGCCCACCGCCCGCACGTCACCTATCCGGCCGAAGCGGGCAACGTGATTTTGTTCGAAAGCTGGCTCCGCCACGAGGTCGCCGCCAACCGCCTCGACGAGGAACGCATCAGCGTCAGCTTCAATTTCAACTGGAGCTGAGTTGCGAACCCGCGCGGCCGCCGAAGGTGACGCGCACCCGCTCCGTCCGATGCCGACTCGCCGTCTGTTCGTGTCTCTTCCCGTTCCCGCTTCCGTGCGGGCCGAGTTCGCGAAGCTGGTGACGCGCCTGCCGGATGTCCGCTGGCTGCCCGACGAACAATGGCACGTCACAATGCGTTTTCTCGGCAATGTGGACGACGCACGCGTGGACGAAATTTGCGATCGGCTCGCCGCGATTCGTGTGGAGCCGTTTCTCCTGCCGACGGAAGGCGTTGGCGCTTTTCCAGTCAAAGGTCATCCGCGCGTGCTCTGGGTGGGCACGGGCAACGGTCACCCGCGTCTGCATCAACTTCGTCAACGCCTCGACGACGCGCTGCTCGCCGCGGGAATCGATTTCGACCTACGCACCTTCCATCCGCACATCACGCTCGCCCGCTGCGGCGAGGACGCGCGCGTGCCGGTCGCGCAATGGCTCCGGCACCACGCGAAATTCGAAGGCCCCCCGTTTCGCGTCGACGCGTTCGAATTGATGGAAAGCGAGCTGCGCCCTGCCGGCGCACATTACTCGCTCGTGAAGCGCTTCGAATTGTCGAAGCCCGCGTGACGCGCGTCGGCGGCCGAAAAGCAAAAACCCCGCCGGAGCGGGGTTCAAAAGCCGAGTCGCTCGGCCGCGCGACTCAATGATGATGATGGTAACGGTAATGGCGGTGATCGAAACGCCGGCCACCATCGATCACGATCACGGGACGCGCCACCACGACAGGACGGGCGCTGCTGACATACACCACGCGGGTGGGCGCCGGGTTGACGTAAACCACGCGCGGCGGCGCACTCACGACCACGGTCTCCACCGTCGGCGCATACGGCACGACAGCGACCGGTTCGATGCGCTGATACGGGACGGGCGCCGGACGGGTAGTGTCGACGATCGCGCCCACGACCGCACCGGCGGCGGCGCCGATCACCGCGCCCTGCGCCCAGCGATCGCCGTTGTGCCCGCCGATCAACGCCCCGGCGACCGCGCCGACGACCGTCGTATCCCGCACCACCGACGGACGATAGATTTCCGCCTTCGCCGTCGTCGCCACCGCTGTCGCCAACGCCAGGGTAATGAAGAGAGGTTTCATGCGCTCTGAGACGCCGCCGGTGCGAAAAAGTTTACAGAAAATCTCCCACGCCTGACGCACCCCACCTGCATCTTTCGCCCCTGGCTCCCGACGGCTCGCGTCACCGGCACAACCGGTTTAACCTTCACTTGTCATGAAGACCATCGAGATCAGTGACGAGGTCTACGAGGCGCTGCAGGATCTTGCCACTGGCTTCAATCGCACCCCGGACGAGGTGCTCGCCTCGCTGCTCCACGTCCCCACCGGATCGCCCGACGCCAGCGAACCGATCGCGGCGTTCATCCTGAGTTCGGAGTTTCGGACCAAGTTCACCGACGCCGACAAATATCTCGCGATTCTCAGCTGGCTCGCCGCCCGGCATCCGGCCGATTTCGCGGAATTCATTCGCAACCTCGAGAGCGGCCGCCGCTACCTCGGGCTCAGCCGCGAGGAGATCGTCGATCGCTGCCGCCACAACCAGGCGCGTCAGATCGCGGGTTCGCCCTACTGGGCGATCATGAATCTGGATACACCGACGAAGCGGCGTTTTCTCGGACGCGTGCTCGAGTTCATCGGCTACCGCCCGGCCGTGATCGAGTTTGTGTGCGCCGCGATCGGCATCCGGCGCGGCGCATCGCACCTCCTCGCCAACTGAACCTCGCTCACCGCAGGCGCGCGAAAAACCACGCCGCAATCGCCATCATCCCGACGTTCGGCACCCACGCCGCCGCGAGCGGCGACAGGATTTCCTTGGTCGCGAGCGACGAGCCGACGTTCGACAGAATATAGTAGAGAAAAAAGAGCCCGATCGATTTCGACACCCCCACCGCCGGATTCACGCGCACGCCCGTGACCGCGAACGGAATCGCGATCGCGATCACGATCAGCGGCGCGAACGTGTCCGCCATGAGGCTGAAATACCGCACCTCGTAGGGCGTCGCTTTCGGATTCGACGCCAGCGCGAAGTAGTCGATCAGGCGCTCGAGCTGCGGCAGCGAAAGATCCTTGGCGCGACGGTCAATCAACAACATCAGCTTCGGGTCCTCGCGAAACGTCGGCTCCACGCGTTCGGCAAACGGCCGCGACGCGATCAGCTCGCGCGTGTCCGGCTGAAACGTCAGTTCGCGTCCGTTGCGAAACACCCAACCCTGGTCGGGATCCAGCCAGGCCTCGCTGGCCACGATCCGCGTGCTCTCGTGGCGTTGCGCGTCGAGCAGCGACACCGACACGCCGTAGCCGCGGCGCGTGAACTGGCTGTAGCGGTTGAAAAACCACATCCGATGTCCGTCCGGATTGTCGAACGCCACGCTGTAGACCGCGCGCACGTGGTCCGGCGACAGCAAGCCCGACTCCTGGCGGATCGCGAGGGTGTCGCGCAAGGCCGCCGATTCGTCGACCGACCACGGCACCACGCGGGTGTTCAGCAGCCAGGAAAGCCCGCAGGCGAGCACGCCCACGATCCACACCGGCGCGGTGATGCGCCCGAGACTCACGCCCGCGGCGCGCAGCGCCGTGAATTCATTCGCGCGATGCAGCTTGCCGAGCACGAACATGAGCGAAACCAGCAGCGCCAGCGGCAGCACCAGCGCGAGGTAACTCGGCACCGTCACCACCACATACATCCACAGATCCAATCCGCGCGCGCCGAGGTCGCGCATGTCGCGGAAATCGTCGTAGAGCACCTGCACGAGCAGCAGCCCGATCGTGGCGCACACGACGAGCGCAAGAATTTCCAGCCATTCGCGCAACAGATGTCGGTCGTAGGTGTTCAAACGTGGCGCGATCAAACGCTCCGCGCTTCCGAAGGCAAAACCCAAACCTCCGCACTGCACCGCCCGCTGCAACGCTTCCATCGTCAATTCTGCATCTCTCCCGACAGATTGGTTGAAAACGTGCTATGCGTTCCCTTGGCTCGCGCCTTCCCGCCCGGGCCCGCTTCCATGATGCCACACGCCTTGCGCTCCGCTTTCGCTTTCCTGCTCGCCTCCACCCTCGCGTTGGCCGCGGCGCGGGCGGAGGAAACGATTCGGATCGGCGAATACGCCTCGCTCACCGGCAAAGAGGCGAGCCTCGGCCAGTCTTCGCACCGGGGCACGCTGCTCGCGATCGAAACGATCAACGCCGCCGGCGGCGTGCTCGGCCGGAAACTCGAGCTGATCACCGAGGACACGCAGTCGAAGGCCGGCGAGAGCGGCACCGTGGTCCGCAAGCTGATCACCCGCGACAAAGTCGTCGCGATCCTCGGCGAGGTGGCCTCCAGCCGCTCCCTCGAGGGCGCCCCGATCGCGCAGCGCGCGAAGGTGCCGATGGTCACGCCCGCCTCGACCAACCCGAAAGTCACCGAGGTCGGGGACTACATTTTCCGGGTTTGCTTCATCGATCCTTTTCAGGGCCCCGTGATGGCGAAGTTCGCGCTTCAAAGCCTGAAGGCGAAGCGCATCGGCCTGATGGTCAGCGTCTCCTCCGCCTACAGCGTCGGCCTCGCCAAGTATTTCAAGGAAGCCTACGTCGCCGGCGGCGGCACGATCGTGCTCGAGCAGAAATACCAGGAGGGCGACCGCGATTTCAAAGCGCAACTCACCGCGCTCCGCGCCGCCGGCGTCGACGCGATCTTCAATCCCGGCTATTATAACGAGGGCGCACTGATGGTGAAACAGGCGCGCGATCTGGGCATCACGGTGCCGATGTTCGGCGCCGACAGCTGGGAGGCGCAGGCGTTGATCGACCTCGGCGGCCGCGCCATCGAGGGCGCGTATCTGTGCTCCCACTACTCGCCCAACGATCCCTCGCCGCGCGTCCGCGAATTCGTGGCCGCCTACAAACAGCGCTGGGGCGAGGACGCCTCGCCCGATTCCAACGCTTCGCTCGGCTACGATTCGGCCCTCGTCCTCGCCGATGCCATCCGGCGCGCAGGCTCGACCGATCGCGCGCGGATCCGCGACGCGCTCGCGGCGACCCGCCAGTTTCCCGCCGTCACCGGCAACATCACCATCGATGAAAAACGCGACGCCTCCAAAAGCGCCGTCATCCTCACGGTGAAGGACGGTCGTTTCCACTACGTCGAAACGATCACGCCCTGACCCGTCGCTCCCACACCCGATCCCCCGTCCCATGATTGTTCCACGCCTCCTCCTCACGCTCGCGGTTGTCCTCGGCCCCGCGCTCGCCGCCGCGCGCGCCGCCGAGCCCATCAAAGTCGGCGAATACGCGTCGCTCACCGGCAAGGAAGCGAGTTTCGGCCAGTCGTCGCACAAGGGCATCGTGCTCGCGTTCGAAGAAATCAATGCCGCGGGCGGCGTGCTCGGCCGGCCGCTGCAACTCCTCACCGAGGACAACCAGACGAAACCGGGCGAATCCGCGACCGCGGTGAAAAAACTCGTGGCGCGCGACAAGGTCATCGCGCTCCTGGGCGAAGTCGCCTCCGGCCGCTCGCTCGAGGCCGGTCCGGTCGCGCAGGCCTACAAGATTCCCATGATCGCGCCGGCCGCGACCAATCCGAAGGTCACCCAAACCGGCAACTACGTTTTCCGCGTCTGTTTCATCGATCCATTTCAAGGCACCGTCATGGCGAAGTTTGCCCGCGAGGATCTGAAGGTTTCGAAGGTCGCGATCCTTTCGAGCGTGTCCAACGCCTACAGCGTCGGCCTGGCGAAGTTTTTCCGGGAAACGTTCACCGCAGGCGGCGGCGAGATCGTCGCCGACAAAAGCTTTTCCGAAGGCGACAAGGATTTCCGCGCGCAACTCACCGCCGTGAAAGCCGCCGGCGCGGAGGCGGTTTTCGTCCCGAGCTACTACACCGAGGCCGCGCTGATCGTGCGGCAGGCGCGCGATCTGGGCCTCGCGGTGCCGTTTTTCGGCGGCGACGGCTGGGAGGCTCCGCAGCTCCTCGAGATCGGCGGCGACGCGCTCGACGGCTGCTATTATTCCACTCACTTCTCGCCGCAGAACGAAGATCCGGCCGTGCAAAAATTCGTCGGCCGCTTCCGCGAACGCTGGGAGGGCCAGACGCCCGACGCCTTCGCCGCGCTCGGCTACGACGCCGCGTATGTGCTCGCCGACGCGCTCAAGCGCGCGGGCACCACGAAGGCGGCCAAGCTGCGCGACGCCCTCGCGGCGACGCGCAATTTCAGCGGCGTGACCGGCGTGACGACGATCGACAAGAACCGCGACGCCTCAAAACCCGCCGCCATCCTGAAGATCCAGAACGGCAAGCTCACGTTTTTGAAAACGGTGGCACCGTGAGGGGCTGGCGAGGAGTTGAGAGCTGAGGGTTGAGAGTTGAGAGTCATGAGCCGGAAACCGAGCGATGTTTAACTTCGAGCGTCTCGAAGTCTGGCACAAAGCCGTCGCCTATGCGGCCGCCGTTTATGAGTGCACCCGCGCGTTCCCGCCCGAGGAACGTTTCGCTCTCACAAATCAGATCCGCCGCGCGGCCACTTCTATTTCGTCCAATATCGCAGAAGGATCGGCCAGATCTCCATCGGACTTCGCAAAGTTTCTAGGCTATGCATCGGGCTCACTCTACGAAACCGTCACGCAGGCGACCATCGCTCGCAATTTGGGCTTTCTCGATCAAACCAGCCATCAAACCCTCTACCGTGCCGCCGAAGAAATCTCGCGAATGCTGAGCGGGCTGCGCAGCTCACTCAGCGGCTGATGCCCGACTCTCAACTCTCAACCCTCACCTCTCAGCTCTCGACTTCTTCAATGACCGAATTCCTCCAACAGCTCATCAACGGCCTATCGCTGGGAGCGATTTATGCTCTCATCGCGCTCGGCTACACGATGGTCTACGGAGTCCTGCGGTTCATCAATTTCGCCCATGCCGACGTGTTCATGGTGGGCGCGTTCATCGGCTACTTCCTCGGCCACCGGCTGCCGGAGAACACGATCTGGGCCGGGCTGCTCGTCCTGCTCGGCGCGATGCTCGGCTGCGCGCTCCTGGGCATGCTGATCGAACGGCTCGTCTACCGTCCGCTCCGCGGCGGACCGACGCTCAACGTCCTCATCACCGCGATCGGTATGTCATTGCTGCTTGAATACACCGGCCAGCTTCTGTTCGGCGCGGCGCCGCGCACGTTTCCCCAGGTGTTCCCCTCGACGAATGTGCGTTTCGGCGCCCTGATCGTCTCCAGCAACCAGCTGCTCGTGATGGTCGTCGCCTTCGTGCTCATGATCGGACTGCAGCTGATCGTGTTTCGGACGAAGATCGGCACCGCGATGCGCGCCGTGGCACTGAATCCGAAGGCCGCCCAACTCGTCGGCGTGAACAACAACGTCGTGATCGCGTTCACCTTCGCCCTCGGCTCCGCGCTCGCCGGCGCCGGCGGCGTCCTCTACGCGCTCAATTATCCGTCGATCGATCCGCTGATGGGGGTGGTGCCCGGGCTCAAGGCTTTCGTCGCCGCCATCCTCGGCGGCATCGGCAACATCCCCGGCGCCGCGCTCGGCGGACTGCTGCTCGGCACCGTCGAGACCTACGTCGGCGGGAGCCAGTGGTCCACTTACAAGGACGCCATCGCGTTTGCCGTTCTCATCATCATCCTCCTTTTCCGCCCCGCCGGTCTGCTGGGGCGTTTCACGGTGGAGAAGGTATGATCTTCAAGCCCAGAACCTGGAGCCCAGAGCCCAGAGTCGAGTCATCCGCAGCCATGCCACTTCCCTTACCTTCCACTTCCGTCGCTCTGGGCACTCGGCTCTAGGCTCTCAGCTCATCCGATGCCCAAACCCCACCTCGCGCTTCTCGCCGGACTGCTCGTCGCCATCGGCGTCTCGCATTTCTCCGACCACATCGACCCTTACCACCTCGATGTGCTGACGGGTATCGGCATCAACGTCATCCTCGCGGTCTCGCTCAACCTGGTCAACGGCTACACCGGCCAGTTCTCGCTCGGCCACGCCGGCTTCATGTCCGTCGGCGCCTATCTGGCGGCGGCAGTATCCATGTTTCTTGGACCGCAGCTGCTCGGCGACGAACCGACCGTGTTTCACGAAGGCCTGCTGTTCCTCGGCGCGCTGCTCGCCGGCGGGCTCAGCGCCGGACTGGCGGGACTGCTCGTCGGCGTGCCGTCCCTGCGACTCAAGGGCGACTATCTCGCGCTCGTCACGCTCGGCTTCGGCGAGATCATCCGCGTCGCGTTTCAGAATGTCGAAAGCCTCGGCGGCGCACTCGGCCTCAATGGCATCCCTCCCTACACGACGATCTTCTGGGTGCTCGCGTTCGTGGCCGTCACGATCTTCGTCGTGACGAGCCTCGTGCACTCCACCTACGGCCGGGGCTTCATCGCGACCCGCGACGACGAGATCGCGTCCGAGGCGGTCGGGCTCAACACCACGCGTTACAAGATCGTCGCCTTTGTCATCGGCGCGTTTTTCGCCGGCGTCGCGGGCGGGCTCTACGGGCACTTCAAGATGACCATCACGCCCACCGGTTTCGATTTTACCAAGAGCATCGAGATCGTCGTAATGGTAATCCTCGGCGGCATGGGCAACACCCTCGGCGTCGTGCTCGCCGCGGTCCTGTTGACGCTGCTGCCCGAGGTGCTGCGTCCCGTCGCGGAGTATCGCATGGTCCTCTACTCTTTCCTTTTGATCGTCCTCATGCTCGCGCGACCGCAGGGGCTGTTTAACTTCCGGCTGTCGTTCGGAAAACGATCGCCCGCGCCATGAGTTCCGCCCCCGCCGCACCGTTGCTCCAGCTCGACCGCGCCACCATCCGCTTCGGCGGTCTGACGGCGGTCAACGGTTTCGACTTCTCCATCGGCGAGGACGAGCTCGTCGGTCTCATCGGCCCCAACGGCGCCGGCAAAACGACGGTTTTCAACCTGATCACCGGCGTCTATCAGCCGACGGACGGCGCAGTGCGGTTTTGCGGCCGCAATCTCGCCGGCCTGCGCGTCGACCAGATCGTGGCCTGCGGCATCGCGCGCACGTTTCAAAACATCCGGCTCTTCGGCAGTCTCTCGGTTTTCGACAACGTTCGCGTCGCCTGCAACCTGCACCGCGCCACCAGCCCGCTGCAGTCGCTCGTCCGGCTCGGCCGCTTTCGCCACGACGAAGCAGCCATCGCGCGACGCGCCGAGGAACTGCTCGAGATTTTCAATCTCCGTCGTCTCCGCGACGCGCCCGCGCAAAGCCTGCCTTACGGCGAGCAGCGCCGGCTCGAGATCGTCCGCTGCCTCGCCACCCAGCCGAAGCTGCTGCTCCTGGACGAACCCGCCGCCGGCATGAATCCCACCGAAAAGGCCGATCTCGTGCGGCTGATCCAGCGCATCCAGAAGGAATTCAAGCTCTCGGTGCTCCTGGTCGAGCACTCGATGAAAGTCGTCATGGGCGTTTGCCAGCGCATCGCCGTGCTCGATTACGGCGTAAAAATCGCCGAGGGCACCCCGGCCGAAATTCAGTCAAACCCCAAGGTGATCGAAGCCTATCTCGGCGAGGACCACCACAAATCCATCGCGCATCACTGACGTCACTTTGTTTTCCCGCTCCTCGCTTCTTCGCTCGCGCGCTGCGCCGGCCGGAATCGGAGATCGAGAATCGAAAATCGAAATGCTCCAAGTTTCCGATCTTCAGGTCTCCTACGGCGCGATCGTCGCGCTCGCCGGCATCTCGTTTAAAATTCCGCAAGGCACCATCGCGACGCTCATCGGCGGCAACGGCGCGGGCAAAACCACCACGCTGCGCACCATCTCCGGACTCCTGCGGGCGCGCGCCGGCCGGATCTCGTTTCTCGGCGAGGAGATTTCCTCGCTGCCGTCGCATCAGATCGTCGCCCGCGGACTCTGCCAGGTGCCCGAGGGCCGGATGATTTTTTCCAATCTCACCGTCGACGAGAACCTTTCGATGGGCGCGTATCTGCTGCACGACTCCTCGCTCATCGCGAAAAATCGCGCGTATGTCTTCGACGTGTTCCCGCGCCTGCAGGAGCGCCACAAGCAGATGGCCGGCACGCTCTCCGGCGGCGAACAACAGATGCTCGCCATCGGCCGCGCCCTGATGGGCAGCCCGAAATTTCTCATGCTCGACGAGCCGTCCCTCGGCATCGCGCCGCGGCTCATCTCGACGATTTTCGAGAAGATCGTGGAGATTAACCGTGACCACGGAATCACGATCCTGCTCGTCGAACAAAACGCCAATCTCGCCCTCGAGGTTTCGTCCTACGCCTACGTCCTCGAAACCGGTCGCGTCGTGATGGAAGGCGATTCGAAGCAGCTCCGCAACGACCCGCGCCTGAAAGCCACTTACCTCGGCGGTTGACCGCTTTCCCGCGCGGGCCGGTCAACGCGCCTCCAGCACGGCGACCGGCAGATCGGTGAAGACTTCCGCGAGCGCCAGCGTCGCGTCGCCGTCGAACCTTCTCCCCGTCAGCGCGTCGCGCCATCCGCCCGCGGCCGTCACCTCCACCGCCGTGTCCGCCCATACCAATCCCAGCGGCGGACATCCCAGCGCGGTCGTCAGTCGCGGCACCAGAACACAGATCCGCTCCTTCTCGCGCCAGCGCTCGAAGGCGATCGCGTTGTCCGCAAACCGGCCCGTCAGTTCCAGCGGCCGATACTCGCCCGCGCGAAACAACTCCGGACGCGCGGCTCGCAACGCGAGCAGCACCCGCGTGAGTTTCAATTTCACCGCGCCGTCCTCCCACTGCGCCAGCAGGGTGCGCCACTCGGCGTGTTCCGCACGGCGAGCCACCGCGGCGTTGTCGGCGAAATCGACCGGCCGGCGGTTGTCGGGATCGACCAGGCTGAAGTTCCAGCGTTCGCAGCCTTGATAGAAATCGGGCACGCCCGGTGACGTGCATTTCAGCACGAGTTGCGCGAGCGAGTTGATCATCCCGAGATGCGCGAGCCGCCGCGCCTTCGGCCGGAAACTCTCGAGAAACGCGCGGCCCGTCTCCGGATGCAGGATCGCCGCGATAAAGCGATCGCCCGCTTCCATCCATGGTTCGTTCTGATGCACCCACGAGGTGTTGCGTTTCGCTTCGTTCACCGCCTTGCGCCAGTGTTCGCGGATCCGGGTGAGAAAGGTTTCGTCCGGGTCGGTATCGTCGACCGGCCACGCGCCCAGCAACATTTGATACAACCGATATTCCTCATTCGCATCGGGCGCCGCACGACCGTCGCGCACCGTCTTGTGTCCGCGATTGATTTCCGACCACTCCGCCAGCCAGTCGCGCCACGCATGCGGCATCTCCGACAACGCATACAGTCGGGCACGCATGTCCTCGCCGAACTTCGTGTCGTGCGTCGAACTCGCCAGCAACGTCTGCGGCGTGCGCCGCAGACGCTCGAGATTCGCGGTGTGAAATCCCGCCACCGTCCCGCCAAAGCGCCCCGGATTCCCGCCGACCTCGTTCAGCGCGACGAAACGACTGTAGGTGTAAAACGCCGTGTCCTCGACCGACTTCGCCATCACGGCGCCCGTGTATTGCTGGAAGCTCAAAACCCACGCGACCAGCCGCTCGCGCAGAAAGCCCCCCGCTCCGTCGCCGGGATAATCTCCAGCCAATACATCGCGCACCAGCTCGAAGGGTCCCGCATCGAGCCGCCGGTTTCTCGCGATCGCCACCGCGCACGCGCGCTCGATCGTGTGCCGATCCTGCGGTGTCAACGGCTCGTCCTCTCCGCGATAGGTGCGATACACGCCGTGCGCGGCCATGAGCTCGCGCACCGCCACCGTGAGTTCATGACGCGTCACGTCGCGCCAGCGCCGGTCCTGCTGCAGCAGCTCGGTGAGGTCGTGCGCGAGCCGCGTCACCGCATTGGCAAACATCTCCTGCAACACGAGCCGCTTCTTCGCATAAACGACGTCCTCGAACGACGCCGTCTCGCCCGTGAACGCGCCATACGTTTCGGTGAAGCGACGCTCGGCCCGCGAATCCACCAGCACGCCCGCGACCTGCGCGATAAATTCGTAGCCGGTCGTGCCGTGCGTGGCCCAGTTCTCCGGCAGGCTCTCCTCATCCTCGAGGATCTTCTCGACGACGACGTAAAGCGACGCCGCGCCCCCGCCGTCATCCGCGAGCAGGCTTTGCAGGCGATTCAAATACTGCCGTGGATCGCGCAAGCCATCGATGTGGTCGATCCGCAAACCCGTGACGACGCCGGTGTGCAGCAACTCCGCGAGCAGCGCATGGCACTCGCGAAACACCTCGGGATTCTCCATCCGCAGACCGATCAGCGTGTCGATCGCGAAGAAGCGGCGATAGTTCGTCTCGTGCACGCCCGCTTTCCAGAACGCCAGCCGGTAGTGCTGCTGCTGCAGGATCGCGTCGAGTTCGTCGAACGACGCCGGGTTTCCCTCCGTGCCGTTCAATGATTGCAGACGCGCATCCACGCGCGCGCGCAAACCGGCGTCGCCCGCGAGCAGGTCCGCCAGCCGTTGTTTTCGCGCCGCCAGCTCCGCGGTCCGGGCATTCGCACCCGCGGACTCCTCGCGCGCGCGCAACCACGGCAGCGCACCCAATTCGCGCAACAACTCCGCCAGCCGCGCCTCGCGTGCGCCGTCGTCCGCCGGCATCAGCACGGCCGGATAACTCTGCGGACTCAGCGGGAAACGCATTTCGTAATACGCGACACTCAGCGTGCCCTCCTCGAGCACCAGACTCAGTTTTCCCGCTTCGAGCACCCGGCCGTAGTGATCTTCCAGCAATGGCACCAGCACCTGGGAACGCCCATCGCTCGCGCCGGCATTCCAGTCGATGTCAAAGAAGCGCGCGTAGGCGGAGTTCTCGCCGTGCTCGAGCACGTCGCGCCACCAGCGGTTCAACAAACCGGGTCCGTTGATGCCCATGTGATTCGGCACGAAATCGAGCAACAACCCCATCTCCCGCTCACGCAGCTTCGCATGCAGTTCCCGCAGCGCGTCGCGGCCGCCGAGCTTCAAATCGACGCGACGGTAATCGTTCACATCGTAGCCGTGCGTGCTGCCGGGCGTGGAGAGAAAGATCGGCGACGCATACAGGTCCGAGATCCCGAGGGAGGAAAGATAATCGATGATCGCCGTCGCCGCGGAAAACGGAAACTCGCGGTGCAGCTGCAGACGATAGGTGGCGCGCGGGACGCGCCGGGCGGTTTTCAACGACATGGAAGTTCAGAGCGCGGCGTTCCTCGCCACCAGCAGGACCGTCGACGGCCGATCCAGCACCAGCGCATCGAGGCAGCTCGCTCCCGGCCGGCCGACACTCGTTTCGCCGGCCGTCGCAGCGGCGCTCTCGAGCTCGATCGCCCAGCCCATGCCGGGCGGCGGCGCCAGACGTTCGTCCGTCCCCCACGCGATCCGCGCCTCGCCGCGGAGCGCGCTGATCACCAACCGGTCTGGCTGGCCGGACGTGCGATAACGCAGCGCCACGACGTTTCCGATGGCGAACGCGCGCCAGCCTTCTCGCGTTCGCGCGCAGTCCCGCACCCACGCGGCGCGGTGCCGCAGGCATTCGCGATAAAGCGCGATCATACCCGCGTGCGGCGATTGCCGAAGCTCGTCCCACCGCAGCTTCGATCGCGCGAACGTCGTCTCCGCCTGCGGATCGGGAACGTCTTCCGGCGCCAGCGTCGCATTCAGCCCGACCGAGGAAAACTCCTTCTGGCGCCCCGCCGACACCTGTTGCCCGAGTTCGCCTTCGTGATCGGTGAAATACAGGAAGGGCGAGCTCGCCGCCCATTCCTGGCCCATGAAGATCAGCGGCGGATACGGCCCGAGCAGCAGGAGCGCCGAGGCCGCCCGAAAGGCCGACGCCGCGATCAGATGTTCGAGCCGCTCGCCGCGCGCGCGATTGCCGACCTGATCGTGATTCTCGATGCAAACAACGAAGGTCTTGGCCGGCAGGTGATCGCAGGGCTCGCCGCGGGGTTTACCTTTCCACTGCGGATACGGCTGCCCCCGATAAAACCAGCCGTGCTGCAGCGTGTCCGCGAGATCCTCGGCCGAACCGCTGTAACTCTTGAAATACGATTCCTGCACCCCCGTCAGCGCGACGCGGATCTCGTGGTGAAAATCGTCCGCCCACGCGGCATCGAGGCCCCAGCCACCGCCGCTTTTCTCCACGACGAAACCGGCGTTGCGGTCGTCCTCCGCGATCAGGAATGCGCCGCGACGGTGCGCTTCCGCAGCGATCTCCGCGAGCAAGTGCCGGGGCGTCGTGTCGACGATCGCATGCGTCGCGTCCAGCCGCAGCCCGTCGAAGCGAAACTCGTCGAGCCAGTAACACGCATTGGCGCGGAAGAAATCCCGCACCGGCACGTTGTCCTCCGCGCTCAGGTTGAAACCCTGTCCCCACGGCGTGTGCCGGTGCGGGTCGAAATAATGCGACGCATAACGCGCGAGATAATTCCCATCCGGGCCGAGGTGGTTGTAAACGACGTCGAGAATCATTGCCAGGCCCCGCGCGTGCGCCGCATCGACGAGCGCGCGCAGGTCGTCCGGATGCCCGTAACACCGCGCCGGGGCAAACAGCGCCACGCCATCGTAACCCCAGTTTCGCTCGCCGGGAAAATCCGCGACCGGCATCAGCTGGATTGCCTCGATTCCCAACGCAGCGACGTGATCGAGCTTCGCGATCGCGGCCCGGAACGTGCCCTCCGGCGTAAACGTGCCGACGTGCAACTCATAGATGGATTGCCCGCGCCAGCCGGGCCGCTGCCAGGTGTCGCATTTCCATGAATACGCCGAGGCGTCGACGCACGCGGACGGGCCGTGCACCCCTTCGGGCTGGAAGCGCGAGGCGGGATCGGGCAGTTCCGCGCCGTTCGGCAGCGCATAGTTATAGCGATCGCCGCTCCGGCCCTCCGGATCGTGAACGGCGAAATATCCGGCCTGCTCGCGTTTCATCGCGAGCCGGCGTTCGCGACCGTCCGCCGCCGAGATCCGCACCTGCAGCGTGGCGTGGTCCGGCGCCCAAACCCGATAAACCACGCCCTGCCCGCCCACGGCTGCGCCGAGAGCGGGCGCCGGCGAAACGGTCGGACCGGTGCGGTCATCGAGGATTCGGGTCATGGCAGGAGAGCGCGAACGCGCTTAGTCGGTTGCGGCCAGCCACCGGTTCCGAACCGGCCGGGTTTGGCGCGTCCGCTCAGTTGCGGGGCCGTGTTCCTCCCTATTCCCGGAACGGGGGGATTTCCTGCCGCAGCGCGTTGCCCGGCGGGCCGATTGCGAAGAGGAGTGCAAAATCCCTTTCAATCATGGCCGTCTACGAGAACACGCTTCGCAATCAGGTCGCTTTTGTCACCGGCGTCGGCTCCGGCATTGGCCAGGCCGCCGCCCTACTCCTCGGCCGGGCCGGTGCTCGCATCGGCGGTTTCACGCACAAACTCGAGGAGGCGGAGGCGACCTCCGCGACGATTCGTCAGGCGGGGGGCGAAGCGCTCGGGTTCGGAGGCGACGTTTCCTCGTCGGAGGACGTCGCCGCCGCGGTCCAGAAGATCGAGGAAAAGTGGGGCCGGCTCGACATCGTCGTCGCTAATGCCGGCATCAACGGATTGTGGGCGCCGCTCGACGAGCTGCCCGAGAAGGAATGGTCACGCACCCTGGAGGTGAACCTTACGGGCACTTTCCTCACGATCCGGCACAGCCTACCGTTGTTGAAAAAAAAAGGCGGTGCCGTCGTGATTGTCTCGTCGGTCAACGGCACGCGCATGTTCAGCAATTCCGGGGCCTCCGCCTACGCGACCTCGAAAGCCGGCCAGCGCGCCTTTGCGCGGATGATTGCGCTCGAGCTCGCAAAGCATCGTATCCGGGTGAACACGATTTGTCCTGGTGCGATCGACACCAACATCGACGAAAACACGAAACGTCAGGATCTCAATAAAGCGGGCGAGCCGGTGAAATTTCCCGAAGGCCAGGTGCCGCTCACCGATGGAAAGCCCGGCACCTCAGAGCAGGTCGCGCAACTCATCTGGTTTCTCGTGTCGGACCTCTCGTCGCACATCAGCGGCACGGAAGTCTACATCGACGGCGCGCAATCGCTGTTGCAGGGCTGAACCTCACGAAACAAGGAGAGCCCACGAAACACACGGACAACACGGAAAGAACTGTTTCCGTTTCCGTGTCATCCGTGTGTTCCGTGGGCTGAATCAGTCCAAGTCTGAGTTTTCGCCTCAGTCTTTCTTCGGCGGGGACAACAGGGCGATCGGTGCGCGTTTGCGGGAAGGATTGCGGGCTTCGTCGCCGGTGCCGGTTTCCTGCTGGAAGAGGGCCATCGAATGCGCGGGCAGCACATGCGCGTCGCCGCCCTGGCGGAGGACCATTGGCTCGTCAATGAACCCGTATTCCGAAGCCGTATCCAAAATCTGGCGCCAGCGCACCTGCGCCGCGCTCGGCAGCGTCACCTCGACGTGCTCCGAATGTGCGTTGAAATAGAGGAGGAAGGTGTCGTCGCGCACGCGCTCGCCTTCGTAGGTCCAGAGCGCCAGCGAATCGCCGCTCAGCACCACGCCGAGCACCTTCGCAAAATCCGCCGCCCAAGCCTCGTCGTCCATCTCGGAACCGTCCGGATGAAACCAGGTGAGGTCCTTCATCTCGCTGCCGCGAAGCCGGCGGCCGCGAAAGAAGCTCGAGTTGTGAAAAATCGGATGCGCGAGGCGGAACTTGATCAGGCGGCCGGTGAAGTCCGCGAGCCGGCGCGCATTCACATCGCGCAACCACGGCAGCCAGCTGATTTCGTTGTCCTGACAGTAGGCGTTGTTGTTGCCACGCTGCGTCGCGCCGGCCTCATCGCCGCCGCGCAGCATCGGCACGCCTTGCGAGAGGAACAGCGTCGCGAGGAAATTGCGCTGCATGCGGCGCCGCAATTCGAGCACCGGCTCGGGCGCGTCGAGGCCTTCGTGGCCCCAGTTCGCGGAGTGGTTGTTGTTGTCGCCGTCCTGGTTGTTTTCGCCGTTGGCCTCGTTGTGCTTCTGGTCGAACGACACGAGATCGCGCAGCGAAAAACCGTCATGCGAGGTGATGAAGTTGATGCTCGCGGTCGGAGTCTTGCCGCTGCCGGCATACAGATCCGAGCTGCCGCAGAGCCGATACGCGAAGTCGCCCATGTGGCCGGACTCGCCTTTCCAGTAACGGCGCACGGTGTCGCGGTAGCGGCCGTTCCACTCGGCCCAGAGGACGGGAAAGTTTCCCACCTGATAACCGCCCTCGCCGACGTCCCACGGCTCCGCGATCAGCTTCACCTGCGAGATCACCGGATCCTGATGGATCACGTCGAAGAACGACGACAGCCGGCTGACCTCGTGCAGCTCGCGCGCGAGCGCCGGCGCGAGGTCGAAGCGGAAACCGTCGACGTGCATCTCCGTCACCCAGTAGCGCAGGCTGTCCATCACGAGCTGCAGCACGCGGGGATTCGGGACATTGAGCGTGTTGCCCGTGCCCGTGTAATCCATGTAGTAGCGCGGCTGGTCGCCGACCAAACGGTAGTAACTCGCGTTGTCGATCCCGCGAAAGCTCAGCGTCGGTCCGAGGTGATTGCCCTCGGCGGTGTGATTGTAGACGACGTCGAGGATCACCTCGAGTCCCGCGGCGTGCAGGCTGCGCACCATCGTGCGAAACTCATCCACTTCCGAAGCGATCGCGTCGCCGCTGCGGTAGGTCGGCTCCGGCGCGAAGAAGCCGAGCGTGTTGTAGCCCCAATAGTCCGTGAGTCCCTGGTCGAGCAGGTGCTTTGACGTGACGTGCTGGTGCACCGGCAGCAGCTCGATCGCGGTGACGCCGAGGTGCTTGAAATACTCGATCGCACGCGGGCAGCCGAGGCCGGCGTAGGTGCCGCGCAGCTCGGACGGCAATTCGTCCCAGAGCTTGGAAAAACCCTTCACGTGGACCTCGTAGATCACCGTTTCGTGCAGCGGCCGGTTCGGCGGCGTGTCGTTGCCCCAGGCGAACGTCGGGTCGATCACGGCCGCTTTCGGCATCAGCACGGCATCGTCGCGCGAGTCGAACGACAGGTCTCCCGCCGGATCGCCGATCGTGTATCCAAAATTCTCATCCGCCCATTGCACCTGCCCGGCGATCGCCTTCGCGTAGGGGTCGAGGAGCAGCTTGTTCGGATTGAACCGGTGCCCCTTCTCCGGCTCGTAGGGGCCATGCACGCGATAGCCGTAAAGCTGCCCGGGGCGAATCTCGGGCAGAAAGCAGTGCCACACCTGGTCGCTGCGATCGCGCAGCACGATGCGCGCGACCTCGGGTTCGCCAAGGCGATCGAAGAGGCACAGTTCGACCTTGGTCGCATTTTCGGAAAACACCGCGAAGTTGACGCCGTTGCCGGTCCAGGTCGCGCCGAGAGGATAAGGGCTGCCTCGCCAGTGCTTTGTCGGTTTCATGGGTGGCGCCGCCGACAGGCGAACGGTCGCTGCGTTCCGCGGCGCGGGATCAGGCCGGCTCTTGATTTTTGCCGCGGGACGCTAAACTAGCGGGCTCTTTTGCATCTTCAGCTCTAGAACCTTAGCTCATCGCTAACGACCACACTTCTATGTCCACCGCTACTCCGCAAAAATTCGAGTTCCAGGCCGAGATCAAGCAGCTGCTCGATATCGTCATCCACTCGCTCTACACGGAGAAGGAAATCTTCGTCCGCGAGCTGGTATCGAACGCGTCCGACGCCCTCGAGAAGCTCCGCCACACCCAATTGACCGAGAAGGAGATCTTCGACGACAAGCTCGACCTCGAGATCAACGTCACCACCGACGACAAGGCCAAGACGATCACGATCCAGGACTTCGGCATCGGCATGACGCGCGCCGAACTGGTGCAAAACCTCGGCACCATTGCCCACTCCGGCTCCAAGGCATTTCTCAAAGCCCTCGGCGAAGGCGGCCAGAAAAACGCGAACCTGATCGGCCAGTTCGGCGTCGGCTTCTACTCCGCCTTCATGGTCGCGAAGCGCGTGCGCGTCTACTCGCACTCCTGGCGCGCGAACGAGCCGGGCCACGTCTGGACTAGCGACGGTTCCGGCAGCTACGAGATCGAGGAAAGCGAGGGCGAGCGTCGCGGCACGAAGATCGTGATCGAGTTGAAGGACGACTGCGCCGACTTCTCGCAGGACTGGAAGATCAAGGAGATCCTCGAGCGCTACAGCGCATTCATCTCGTTTCCGATCAATCTCAACGGCAAGCGCATCAACACCGTCCAGGCACTCTGGCTGCGCAACAAGAACGAGATCAAGGACGAGGAATACACCGAGTTCTACAAATTCCAGGCCCACGCCTACGACGAGCCGCGGCTGCGGCTCCACTTCTCGGCCGACGCGCCGCTCTCGATCAACGCACTGCTTTTCGTCCCGAAGGAAAACACCGAGAAGCTGGGCTTTTCCCGTCTCGAGCCGAGCGTCGCACTCTACTGCCGCAAGATCCTCATCGACGCCAAGCCCAAGAACCTCCTGCCCGAATGGCTGCGCTTCCTGAAGGGCGTCGTCGATAGCGAGGACCTGCCGCTCAATATCTCGCGCGAGACGATGCAGGACAAGGCCCTCATCGAGAAGCTCAACAAGGTCATCACGAAACGCTTCCTCAAATTCCTCGAAGAAGAGGCGAAGCATCGCGTCGACGGCTACAACGAGTTTTTCGCCGAGTTCGGTATCTTCCTCAAGGAAGGTGCCGCGATGGATTTCGCCCACAAGGACCAGCTGGCGAAATTGCTGCGCTTCGAGTCGTCGCTGACCGAAAAGGGCAAGACCACCTCGCTCGCCGATTACGTTTCCCGCATGGGCGGCGACCAGAAGGAGATCTATTACCTCGTCGGTCCGAACCGCGCGGCCATCGAAAGCGGCCCGTATCTCGAGGGTTTCAAAGCCCGCAATCTCGAGGTGCTGTTCTGCTATGAAGCGGTCGACGAATACGTGATGAACAGCCTGCGCGAGTTCGACGGCAAGAAGCTCACCGCCGCCGATCACGCCGACGTGAAACTCTCCGACCTGCCGAAACCCGAGGGCGCGCTCAGCGAGGACGACACGAAGAAACTCACAAGCTGGCTCAAGGACACGCTCGGCGAACGCGTCGCCGAGGTGAAGGCGTCCGATCGCCTCGTCGATTCCCCCGCGCTCGCACTCAACGCCGACAAGTTCATGTCGCCGCACATGCGCCGCATGATGAAGGCCATGAACAAGGACGGCGCCGACTCGCCGCTGCGCGTGAACCTCGAGATCAACCCGCGCTCCGCGGTGATCAAGCGCCTGTTCGAGACGCACACCGCCGCGCCCGACCGCGCGAAGCTCGTCGCCGAACAGATCCTCGACAACGCGCTCATCAGCGCCGGCCTCCTCGACGACGCCACGCCGATGGTCGCACGTCTCTACAAGCTGCTCGAGAACGTCTGAGGCCAGCGCCTCGCTTCATCAAAGCCCGGCAAAACCGCCGGGTTTTTTTTGCGCTCGCGACTCGCGTTTCCCGCCGGCCGGACTGAAATCGTCCGCGTCATGATTCGCTGCATTCGCGTTCCCCTCTTCCTCGCGCTCGGTGTGATTTCGTCCGCGTCGCTCGCGCGCGCCGCCGAACCCACCGGCGATCTTTCGCAGTGGTCCGTCGAACAGATGCCCGGCGGCAGCGTCACCACGCGCGGCGACACGCTCGTGATCGAGGACGACGGCGGCTGCACCGTCTGGTATCGTCACAAACTCACCGCGCCGGTCGAGATCACCTACGAGGTCACCGCCGTGTCGAAAGGCGGGCCGCACGATCGCGTGTCCGACGTGAACTGCTTCTGGATGGCCAGCGATCCGAAGACGCCGCACGAACTGCCTTCCGGCCGTTCGGGCGCGTTCGCCGATTACGATTCGCTCGCGACCTACTACGTCGGCATGGGCGGCTGGAACAACACCTTCACGCGTTTCCGCCGCTACGCCGGCGACGGCTCGAAACCGCTCCTTCCTGAACACGATTTGAAAGACGCGAAGTTCCTGCTGGAGCCGAATCGCACTTACAAGATCCGCGTCGTCGCCCGCGACGGTGTCGCCGAATACTGGCGCGACGGCGAAAAAATCTTCTCATTCAAGGATCCCTCTCCCCTGACGAGCGGCTGGTTCGGTTTCCGCACCGTGAAAAGCCATCTCGAGATCCGCAATTTCCGGATCCACCGGTAACCAACTCCGGTAGGGACGTCTCTCCGAGACGTCCGCGAACAACCTCCCGCCCTCTCCCAAAACCAGGCGCCGCTCCCACGGCGCCTTTTTCGTGCCCGTCCGCGACCATGCGAAACCCGCATGCCCAAGCCCCGCCCGACGCAGTGGCGGCGCGTCGCTCCCTGCGTTATCCTTTCGCCGTCACCGAAAACCACGACCGCCATCCGCCATGAACTACACCCGCCTCTACGCCGACGCCGCCGGGATTTCCCATTTCGAAGCCGTCGCCGTGCCCCTCGAAAGCTCCGGCGAAATCGGCCGGATCTCGCCGCCCCAGCCCGGCCGCGGCGTGATCTTCCGCGAAACCGAGCCGACCTACGACTACGACTGGCACCAGCCGCCGCAGCCGCAGTGGATCGTGCTTCTCGATGGTGAGATCTCCATCGAAACGGGCGATGGCGAGACCCGCACGTTTCGCGGCGGCGACGTGCTGCTCGTCGAAGACACCCACGGCCGCGGCCACCGCACGAAGCAACTCAGCCCCGGCCCCCGCCGCTCGCTGTTCATCCCTCTTTCCTGACTCCTTTCACTTTATGAAAACACCCATCACCGGTCTCCACCACCTCACCGCCATCGCGACCGATGCGCAGGCGAACATCGATTTCTACGCCGGGCTGCTCGGACTGCGGCTCGTGAAGAAGACCGTCAACTTCGACGATCCGTCCGCCTACCATCTCTACTATGGCGACGAAGCCGGCACGCCCGGATCGATCGTCACATTCTTCTACTGGCCCGGCGCGTCGCGCGGCCGCATCGGTTCCGGACAAGTCACCGCCATCTCGCTGTCCGCACCGTCCGCGTCGCTCGGATTCTGGCGCGACCGCCTGACGCGGCACGACGTCGCCGTCGAAGCCCGCACGCGTTTCGGCGAAGACGTGCTTACGTTCGCCGATCCCGACGGTATTCCCATCGAGATCGTCGCCGTGGAAAACGATTCGCGGCGCGGCTGGAGCGGCGCCGGCGTTTCCACCGAACATGCGCTGCGCGGGATGCACACCGCGGAGCTCACGGTCCGCGAAGCCGCGCCCACCGAGGAACTGCTCACCGGCCTCATGGGCTACCGGCTCGTGCGTCGTGACGGAGAACGCGCGCGGTTCGAAGCCGGTCCGGGCGGCTCCGGACGCTATGTCGACGTCATCGCCGACGTCCGCGCGCCACGCGGCACGGGCGGCGCCGGCACGATTCACCACATCGCGTATCGTGTCGCGACCGACGTAGCCGAATTGGAAATGCAGGACGCGTTGACCCAAGCCGGCTATCACGTCTCCGACGTGCGCGATCGGGATTACTTCCACTCGATCTACTATCGCGAGCGTGGCGGCATTCTCTTTGAAATCGCCACGGACGTCCCAGGCTTCGCGGTCGACGAGCCGGCCGAATCCCTCGGCACCGCGTTGAAGCTTCCCCGCCAATTCCAGCCCGCACGACGGCAGATCGAAGCCCTGCTGCCGCCGTTGGTCGGCGCCCGGCAATACGCCTGACGTCGATCTCCACGGAACCTACGCAGGGCGCACCGCACCATCGTGGCGCCCTGCTTCGCCCCCCACCGCAATCCTCAACCGAGCACGATCATGAGCGTTAAAGTTAAAGTCGTATTCTACAGCATGTATGGACACGTCCACCGCATGGCTGAAGCCGTCGCCGCCGGCGCCCGCGAAGTCCCCGGCGCCGAGGTGGAACTTCTGCAGGTCACGGAAACGTTGCCGTCGGAAGTCCTCGCCAAGATGGGCGCCGCCGACGCGAAGAAGCCGTTCGCGCACATCCCGATCGCCGACCCGAAAAAACTCGCCGAAGCCGACGTGCTGTTCTTCGGCACCGGCACACGTTTCGGCAGCGCCACCGCGCAGATGCAGGCGCTGTTCGACGCCACCGGTTCGCTCTGGAACAAAGGCGCGCTGGTCGGAAAAGTCGGCAGCCTCTTCACCTCATCGGCCAGCCAGCACGGCGGCCAGGAGACAACGCTGCTCAGCATGATGACGTTTCTCCTGCACCAGGGCATGGTGATCGTCGGTGTGCCTTATGCCGAGCAGCGGCTGCTGCACATGGGCGAAATCACCGGTGGCACGCCCTACGGCGCGACCACGATCACGGGCGGCGGAGGCGAACGGATGCCGAGCGAAAACGAACTCGCGATCGCCACGTATCAGGGTCGCCACGCCACGCAGATCGGCGCGCAGCTCGCGCGCAAATAACTTCCTGTCTCATTCGTCGCGCGTGCGGGCGCGTGTCGACGCCTCCGCACGACGCGAGAGCGCGTCGACCAACGCGCGCACCGGCGTCGTCATCGGGCCGCGCTGCCACGCGACGAGCAAATGCCACCGCGCCGTCCGTTCGTCGAGCGGCCGGTAGGTGACGCCCGGCGCGCGCAGCCTTCCCGTCAGCGCGGGCACGAACGTGACGGCGTTTTCCGCCACGAGCAGCGAGAGGGCGTGCGTGAGGCTGTCGGCGTTCTCCACGAACTTCGGCCGAAACCGTGCCCGCCGGCAGAGCTGCACCACCCAGCGGTTGTAGCCGGGAATATCCTCCTCCTTCGCGCCGACGAACACCTCGCGGCGCAGGTCCGCGAGCGCGATCGACTCGTGCCTGGCCAGCGCGTGCTCCTCCGGCAACGCGACGGCGACCGGCAGCGAGGCGATGCGCTTCACGTAAAACTCGCGCGCGAGCGACGCGTCGGCGTTGCCCACGATGCCGATGTCGAGCTCGCCGCGCCGCAGCGCCGCGATCTGTTCGCCCGGCGACATGTCGATGAGCTTCACCTTCACCTCGGGATGATGCGCGCGCACGTCCTTAAGCGCCGGATTCAAATACTCCGCCGCCGCCGACAGCAGGTAACCGATCCGCAGCGAACCGCTCTGTCCGCGCGCCCGTTTCCGCGCCTCGGCCACCGCGGCCTCGAACTTCTCGAGCAGCGGCGTGAGCCGGTTGAACAGGGTCTGACCCGCCGCCGTGAGCGCGACGCCGCTGTGGCTGCGTTCGAACAGCCGGCCGCCGATCTCCTGCTCGAGCGCCTGCACCTGGCGCGTGAGCGTCGATTGCGAAACGCGGAAGCGCTCGGCCGTTTTGCTGAGGCTGCCGGACTCGGCGATCACCACGAAGGAGTTGAGGTAATCGAGATTCACGCGGAGCGCACCGAGTGCAGCGCAACTTCGGGCCGGACGCAAGGCCGGTCATGCGTTTCGCGCATGGCTGGGACGCGGGCCGCGCAGTAGGCGGGAGGACTTTGGTGGGTTATCCTCTCGGCATCGTCACAACCCTCATCACTACGAAAGGATTTATGGACATCGGTTATCTGATCATTCGCCTCGTCATTGGCACCACGCTCGCCGTCCACGGCGCGCAGAAACTCTTCGGCCTGTTCGGCGGCTACGGTCTCGCCGGCACGGGCGGATACTTCGAGTCGATCGGGTTCCGGCCCGGCAAGCCGCTCGCGTTCATCGCCGGCCTCGGCGAAACCCTCGGCGGACTCCTGCTGGCCGTCGGCCTGTTCACGCCGTTCGCCTCGGCCGTGCTGTTGAGCACGATGGTAGTCGCGATCGCCGTCCACGCCGACAAGGGTTTCTTCGCACAGTCCGGCGGCTACGAGTATCCGCTCATTCTCGCCACGGCGGTTGCCGCGATCGCGTTCACCGGCTCGGGCGCGCTGTCGCTCGATGCGCTGCTCGGCAACGCGTTCGCCGGCGCGACCTGGGGTGTGACCGCCCTCGCCCTCGGAGCGCTCGGCGCGATTCCGCCGCTCGCGCTCCGCGCGACGAACCGCGCCCGCGCCGCTGCGACCGCGTAACGGCACGGGTTTCAAATCCATCACACGTTCATGTGACACGCCTCCGGCTCGCTGCCGGGGGCGTTTTTGTTTTCCCGCGCGATGTCGCGTCAGTTGGCGAACCTTCGCGTCGTCTCGACGAGCTTCTGCGCGAGCGTTTGCACCGACGCCTGTGAGCGCGGGTCGAGCAGCGAGCCGTCGGGTGCGAAAGCCTTGTGCGCCTGCGGGAGGATGGTGTTGCCCGGCACAATATGCGCGCCGAGATGCAGGAGGAGCTGTTGCGCCATTTTCAAAGAGCGCGCGCCGCCGAGCGCGCCGGGCGATGCCGACACGACCGCGGCGACCTTGCCTTCGAAGGGATTGTCGTCGCCGCGCGTGCACCAATCGATCGTGTTCTTCAGCAGCGGCGTGATCATCGAATTGTATTCCGGCGAGGCGATCAGCAGCGCGGGATGTTGCACGATCAATTCGATCAGCCGCGTCGCCGGCGCCGGCAGTCCCTCCGCGTCTTCCAGATCGCCGTGATAAAGCGGCAGCGGATAATCGTTGAGATCGACCAGCGTCACCTCGCCCCCGGCCGCGCGGACCGCGTCGACGGTGACCGCGAGCAGTTTCCGATTGAGCGACTCGCGACGCGCGCTGCCGGAGAAAGCCAGGATACGGGGAGTGGAGTTCATGGCCGGGAACTTACGTCGGCCCGGCGCCGCCGCAAGGGACGCGAGTGCGTGAAAAAACTAGCCGGCGGCGCGCCGGCCGCGTTAGTTACCGACGATGAAAAACGCCAAAAGCTCGCAGGTGTTGCCCCCGAAACAGCGCGACGCGTTGCTCGAAACGCTGAAGACGCGCTTCGAGGAGAACCCGGCGCGTCATGCCGGCGTCGACTGGGCAACCGTCGAGACACGGCTGAACGCGCACCCGGAAAAGCTGTGGTCGCTGAGCGAGATGGAGCGCACCGGCGGCGAGCCGGACGTGATCAGTCGGGAGAAAAAGACGGGCGAAATCGTCTTCGCCGATTGCTCGCCGGAGAGTCCCAAAGGCCGCGTGAGCGTGTGCTACGATCGCGAGGCGCTGGAGTCGCGAAAGGAGTTCAAGCCGAAGACGAGCGCGATCGAGATGGCCGCCGCGATGGGCACCGAGCTGCTGACCGAAGAGGAGTATCTTGCCCTGCAGCAGCTGGGTTCGTTCGACCTGAAATCGTCGAGCTGGGTGAAAACGCCGGCGGAGATACGAAAGCTCGGCGGCGCGCTGTTCGGCGACCGTCGCTTCGGCCGCGTTTTCATCTATCACAACGGCGCCCAATCCTACTACAGCGCCCGCGGCTTCCGCAGTTTGCTGCGAGTTTGAAATCGAGCGGAGTGCGACCGTTCCCAACCGGCTACCGCGACGCTGTTGTCCGCGGTGGCGTCGTTCGGGATCTCAGTTCGCCTCCGGATTGATCGGACGGCGTCGGCGAGACCCGGCGCGATCTGCTCAACGATCGCGTCCGGCGGTCTTGGCTGACTTCGCGATTCCCGCCCGGGTCAACGGCTTCACCGGCGGAAGAATGTCGCGAAAAGCCGCGCCATAAATTTCCCAGACGGTCAGGAATAATCCGAACACCAGCGGGCCCGCGATGAATCCGATCGGGCCGAACAGAAAGAGGCCGCCCAGCGTCCCCACCAGAATGAGCAGATCGGGCATCCGGGCATCCTTGCCGACGAGCATCGGGCGCAGGAGGTTGTCGATCGTGCCGACCACGGCGGCGCACCACAGGGCGACCAGCGTCGCGGTCAAGACATGGTCCGTCGCGTAGAGGTAGATCACGGCGGGGATCCAGACCAGCGCCGAGCCGACGCCCGGGATGACCGAGAGGATCACCATGATCGTTCCCCAGAAGGCAGCGCCCTCGATGCCGGCCATCCAGAGTGCCAGGCCCGCCAGCGTCCCTTGAACGATGCCGATGATCACCGTCCCCTTGATGGTCGCCCGCGTCACAGAGCTGAAGCGCTCGATCATCTGCAGCTCGTCCTCGTGACGCAGAGGAATATAGTAGATCACTTTTTCAAGGATCGCTCTGCCGTCGCGCAGAAAGAAAAACATCGCGTAGAGCATCACGAACGCGTTGAGCAAAAACGACGCCGTGCCGGCCGTGATCTTGGAGGCTGCCGCCACCAGGAACCCTCCCGCCGATTTCGCGGCCTGACCGAGATGTCCGACGATCGCTTCCTGGCTCGGGACGTAGGGCGCCAGGATGGGAAACCGCTCCACCAGCCAGTCGTGAACATCGAACCGGCTCGATGAGCCGAAGTGCTCCTGCGCCCAAGGCAGCGCCTTTTCGCTCACCTCGACGGCCTGGCTGATCACCACGCCGGTGAATGCGCCGAGAGGACCGACGGCGAGCACAACGAGAATCAACAGAGTCGTGAACGAAGCCAGCGACGTCCGGCCTCGAAAACAACGGGTGAGCCAGCGATAGAGCGGATGGCACAAGCCGGCGAGCATCGCGCCCAGGAGCAACGGCCGCAGAAAGGGCCACGCGATCGCCAGAGCAAGCAGGGAAATCGCCGCGACCAGCAGCAGCACGAACGCATGGCGAAAGTTCCGACCTCTGATTTGGGAATCGTTCATGAGCCTTGGTCAGCGATAAGAAGGCGCCGCCCGCTTTTTGTGGACTGAAATCACCAGCAATATCGCGATCGCCATGGGCTGGTTGATGGAGCCAGGTCGGCCGATCCGAAGATGAATGCGCGCCGCGGAGACCATGCGACCGTCACTTGCGGGCCCAGCGTTCGCGCAGAAAATGCGCCGCCATCTTGGGCCGGCGGTCGCGGGTGAACAGGCCCTTGTAGTTAATTCCGCCCGCGCGACTGGTGCCCTGCCCCGTCTTGAAATCCGCGAAGTTCCACACGTGCATCCCCGCAACAAAGGGACGCTCGTCTGCCACGTCCAGATAGCGCCGCAGATACTCGACCTGATACTCCTCCGTCCACATTTCCGGCGGCGTGTTGTGCGCTCCCGGCAGAGTGTCCGTGCCGAATTCGGCGAGCACGATCGGTTTTCCGAAGGCGCGGTGCAGCGCGTCGAGCTCGCGCGCCAGTTCCACCGCTCCTGCTTCGAGGCGCCCGCCAAGAACATACCAGCCGTAGTAGCGGTTGATGCAGACGACATCGAAGATGCCGTGCCAGTCCGCCGGGCCGCCTTGCACGCCCACCAACGTAATGGGACGGGTGGCGTCGAGCCGACGCGTCTCCTCGAACATCTCGCGGAAGAACGTCATTCCCGCTTCGACGGCAGCGGCGACCGGAGGGCCTTTCCCAAGCAACGGACCTCCCATCGGCTCGTTCGCAACGCTCCACATGATCGTGCTCGGGTGATTCTTGTCCCGCGCGACGAGCTCGCGGATCTGCTGCTTGCACTGGACGAGTCGCGCAGCGGTCGCCTCGGATGGATCCTCAAAATTCAAACCGACCGCCGGAATCTCATTGATCACCAGAAACCCGAGACGGTCGGCGAGCATCATCGCTTCCTCCGCGTAGGGATAATGTGAGGTGCGAAAGGAATTGGCCCCAACCCACTTCAACAGCTCGTAATTGCGGACCCACACGGGCACGTCCAATCCACGGCCATGCACGGGAAAATCTTCGTGCATCCCGAAGCCGGTAAGTTTGACCGGCCTTCCATTGAGCAGCAGCTGGTCGCCGCGGACTGCGATGGTGCGAATGCCCACCTCAAGCGTGTAGGAATCGGTGACCGTCGGACCTTCCGTCAGCTCGACGGTCAATGGATACAAAAACGGATCGGCGGGACTCCACCGCCGCGCGGACGGCACCCGCACGATCGCCTCGGCCGAGCCGTCGCGAAAACTCAAGTCCGCCTCGCTCCCGCCCAATCGGACCTTCCCATTCCCCGCGTAGTCGCCCGCCACCGCGGCGGCGACCTTTACCACCCCCTCGTCGCCCTCGATCTCGGTAATGACGGTGATGTCGTCGATGTGCGCGGCCGGCGGGACGGAATAAAGCAGCACCGGACGCTGCAGCCCCGCGTAGGGAAAAAAATCATACGTCGTCAGCGGGAATCCGCCCAACACGCCTGCCACCCCGCCGCCGCCGGGTCCCGGGCCCGGCGGGACGCGGTCCACGAGCTGCTTGTTTTCCACCGAGACGGCGATGACGTTCTTCCGCTCCCACCCCAGCTGGCCGCCGATTTCGGCGACAAATGGCAGATGTCCGCCCAGATGCTCGGCAACCTTACGTCCGTTGACCCACACCTTCGCAGCGTAGTTCGCCGACCCGATGCGCAGGAACACACGCTGCCCGCGCCAGGCAACCGGAACGTGGATTTCGTGCAGATACCACGCGAGGCCGAGGTAATCGCGTGCGTCGTCGAAGAGGTCGTTCCAACTGCACGGCACCGCAATCTGGCGCGGAGCGGGCAACGCCCTGAACCATCCCTGGCGTTCGCCTTCCTCATTCGGATCGAGCTGAAACTGCCAGAGTCCCGATGCATCCAGCACATTCCGGATCAGGTTCTGCTGCGGGTAAAGCAACCCTCCGCGTCCGGGCGGCATGGCTGGTCGCGGCGTGGGAGCGAGGGGAGACGGAGCCTGGCCTTGCGCGAGCGCGGGGCTGCGCGCGAGCGACGCCGCTCCGGCCGCGGCCGCGAGTGACACGAAGCTTCGCCGGCTCATTCCGCGCCATTCCCCCGCATGGGCGTCGTCGGGCTGCATGTTTTGAACTCGGCCGCGTTGGCGTGTGTGTTTCTCGGCGCTTGCCTTCCGGCGAAGTCACCGCTGCGCGCGGATCCTACGCAGGGAAGGCGCAACTCGCAAGTAACGCACGGCGTTCGATCGCCGAGGGTAGAACCGGGGCCTGCCACCGCCTGCTTCGCAGGCGTAAGCAACAGCGGCCCTCAATCCTTGGCACCGCTCCTGCAATTTGGCTGCCCGGCATGGATTCGAACCATGACTAGGCGAGTCAAAGTCGCCTGTGCTACCATTACACCACCAGGCAGTGGAGTGAGGAAGGGTTACGCTGCGCCGCGACGTTCGAGGGTCAAGGACGGAAACAATCCCGCCCCTTCCCTCCGCGTCACAGATTCGCGCCGTGGCTGCGAATCAGGTCGCGATACCAGAAGGCCGAGTCCTTCAACGTCCGCTTCTGCGTCTGGTAATCGACATGCACCAGGCCGAAACGGTCCTTGTAACCTTCGGCCCATTCGAAGTTGTCCATGATCGACCAGTAGAAATAACCCTCGACCGGCACGCCTTCTCCCATCGCGCGCTCCACCGCGCGCAGATAGCGACGCATGAAATCGATCCGTTGCGGGTCGTGCACCTGACCGTCGAGATGGACGAAGTCCGTGTTGCAGTAGCCGTTCTCGGAAAAAACGATCGGCAGCTGGTAACGCTCGGTCTGAAAACGTGCCGCCCAGTAAATCGCGTCCGGCGCCACCTCGAGCCACGGCAGTGTGCCGCGCGCGTTGCCGATCCCCCAGCCTTCCGGCACCTTCTCGGTCGCGCCGCGACCATTGTCGCGCACGCGCCAGCCCGAGTAGCAGTTGTAGGCGAGGAAATCGATTTTCTGCGCGATCAACTTCATGTCGCCCGCACCGATCTTCGGCATGTCGGCCGCGAAGGTCTTCACCGCTTCCTCGGGATAATGGCCAAACGCGATCGGATCCGCCCACCACGCCAGATCCCACATGCCGCGTCCCGTGCAGCCGAAATACTCGCGGCGCGCCGCCTCGATGTCAGCGGGTTTGTCGGTCGCCGGAATGCGTTCGCGGCTCGTCTGCGCGATCGAGATCTTCACCTTGCCGCGGCAACCCGCGCGCAGCGCCTGCACCGCGCGACCGTGCGCCATTAGCAGGTGATGCCCGCCGAGCAGGCAGTCCGCGAACGGCAGCTTCAACCCCGGCGCGAAAATACCCTCCTGCAATCCGAGCCCGATCGAGCACGGCGGCTCGTTGAAGGTCATCCAGTGCTTCACGCGATCGCCCAGCCGGTCGGCCACGATGGTGGCGTAGTCGCCGAACCACTCGACGAAGTCGCGATTGAGAAACCCGCCGCGCTGCTGCAACGCGTGCGGCAGGTCCCAGTGAAACAGCGTCACCCAAGGCGTGATCCCCGCCTTCAGCAGCGCGTCGATCAAGCGGTCGTAGAACGCAAGGCCCTTGGCGTTGACCTTGCCCGTGCCCAAAGCCTGGATACGCGGCCACGAGAGCGAGAGCCGGTAGGCCTGCAGGCCGATCTCCTGCATCAGACCAACGTCCTCGCGCCAGCGCCGGTAATGGTCGCACGCGACGTTGCCGTTGTGATTCCCGAAAACCTTGCCGGGCTGCTGGGAAAACACGTCCCAGATGGACGGACCTTTGCCGTCCTCGTTCCAGGCACCTTCGATTTGGAAGGACGCGGCCGCCGCGCCCCACGTGAACTGTTTCGGGAATGACATGAGGGAAATTGCGTGCGAGCGCGCGGGCTTACTTCAACCCGAGGAAACGGGCCACCCAGCCGTTGAAGGCCTCGCCCTGCTCCTGATTGTAGCTGTGCGCCAGCTCCAGCGTGAGACCGGCGGTCTTCGGCGCCGCGATGACGTTGTAGGCCGCATACACGGAGGTCGGCGGACACACGTCGTCGTTGTAACCCCACGTGTAATAACCCGGCACCTTCACGCGGCGCGCAAAATTCACCGTGTCGTAATAGCGCCACGTCCGCAGCTTCGCCTCCGTCGCGCGCTCCTTCGCAGCGCCGCCCGTCGACCAGTCGTAAAACGGATGCGGCCAGCCGCCCGCACGGCCGTGCAGCGGCGCGACGACGTCGCAGCCCGCCGGATGAATCGCCGCGAGACCGGTCACGCGCGGATCGAGCGCGGCCGTGACGATCGACAACATGCCGCCCTGGCTGCCGCCCATGACGACGAGGTCCTTGCCGTTCCACATCTCGCGCGACGCGAGAAAATCGTTGGCGCGCACGCAGCTGAGGTAAACGCGGTGGTAATAAAACGTCTCCCGGTTGTCGGAATTGAAATCCTGATACCCTTGCAGCGCGCCCGCCGCCAGCATGTCGTAAACGTTCTGCGGCATGTTCACCGGAATCCCGTGGATCCCGATTTCCAGCGTGATCGCGCCGCGCGCCGCGAGGTCCTTGTCGCCGTTGTAGGGACGCACCCCCGCGCCCGGCACGCGCAGCACCGCGGGATATTTGCCGGGCGCCTTCGGCTCGCACAGGATGCCGAACACGCGCGCGCTGAGCTTCGCCCAGCTAAGCCCACCGATCGTGCGGAAGCTCACGTGGTAGACGTTCACCTTGTCGTTCGATGCCTCGGGCAGAAACGTCAGCTGCGGCTCGAGCGGCGCTTTCGCCAGCTCGGCGAGTTCGTTTTTCCAGAACGCATCGAAGTCGTCGGGCTCCGTCTGATACGGCTGAATCCTCTCAGGCGCGAACGCCGCTGTCGCTGCGCCGCGATAACTGCGGCCGGCGACTTCCGTCGTCACGATGCAGCGCAGGAAGCCCGGTTCCGACATCGTGCCGCCGTCGATCACCAAACCGTCGAGCGGCACGGTCGCCGTTTTCTTTTCGCCCGGCTTCATGTCGGGCGCGACGGCGTAGGTGACGGTCACGTTGTCGATCGGCTCGTTATCGGCGACGACCTGCACCTTGAACTTCACCGGTTCGCCGGGCTGGTAGGTCCAGTCGCGATGATCGGGCGCGACGCGCACCTGGACGGCGGCGACGCGAAACGTGGCCTGCGGCGGCACGGGCGTGATCGGCGTGTCGGCGGCAACCGCGACGGAGCCGGCGAGGCACGCCAGCGCGAGGAGCAGAATGGATGAGCGCATGGGGTTGAAATGGTGACGGGGTGAGGTTGAACGGAAACGAAAGCGCAGGCCGCCGGCGTTATTTCGCCGGCGTGAGACGCGCGAGCAGCACGTCATGCGCCGCCAGACGCACGGTCGTCGCTTTGGTGGTGTCGCCCAGCGCTTTTTTGGCCCAGACGTCGCGAACGCTAAATTTGCCCTGGATCGTCCACAGCCGGTTCCACTCGACGGTGATGTCCGCGGGCGCGTCGCTGGTGTTGAGCGCGCAGACCGCCCACTCGCCGTTGCTCAGCTCCTTGACCCAAACCTCGATCGTCGCCGCAGGTTCGGCCAGAGCGCGGAAACCCTGTTTGCCAGCCGCATCCTGGTTGATCGCGATGGCTTCGCGGTCCGTGAGGATGTCACGAATTTCTGGAGACATGTGGCGCACGTCGTTGCCGGCCATGAGCGGCGCGGCGAGCAAGCACCAGAAGCTGAAATGCGCGCGCGACTCGGCGAGCGTCAGGCCGTCGTTGCCCACTTCGAGCATGTCGGGATCGTTCCAATGTCCCGGGCCGGCGTATTTGCCGAGGCCGTCGGGGCCGTTGCCGGTCACGAGATCGTTTTGCGCGTTGAGCAGCAGCTTCCAGCCGGACTCCCAGCCTTTGCGGCCGTCGTAGGAATCGTAGATGTCGCCGGTCGTGCGCCAGAGATGGCCGATCGGCTCGGCCCATTCCCAGGGTTTGTTCTGGCCCCACTCGCAGAGGCTGAAGACCACCGGGCGGCCGGCGGTGCGCAACGCCACGCTCATGCGCTTGTAGGCATCGCGCGCGTCGGCGGTGCCGTGGTCGCACCAGTCGTATTTCAGGTAGTCGACGCCCCACGACGCGAACGTGCGCGCATCCTGAAACTCATGGCCCCAGCTGCCCGGATAACCGCCGCACGTCGTTATGCCCGCGCAGCTGTAGATGCCGAACTTAAAACCGCGCTCGTGCAGGAAGTCGCCGAGCGCCTTCATCCCGCTGGGGAACTTTTCCGGATCGGCGACCAGGTTGCCGTTTTCGTCGCGCTCCTTCTTCGACCACGTGTCGTCGATCACGATGTAAACGTAACCGGCGTCGCGCATGCCGTTCGCGATCATCGCCTCGGCCGTCTCGCGCACGACCTTTTCGTTGATGTGCTGAGCGAAGGTGTTCCAGCTGTTCCAGCCCATAGGCGGAGTGAGGGCGATGCCCTCCCATTTCTGGGCGAACACGGGGACAGCGAAGCAAACAAGCAGACAGAGCAGTTTTTTCATCGGGGTGATCGGGTTTCGAAGTGTCGCAACCAAGGCACTACGGAATCGCCATCTTCGCAGCTGGACGCGCCGACGTCTAGGAATGCGAACCCAACACATTTGAGAACGTTTGCCGCAGGCGGCCGGACCTTGGCGACGCGCGCCTGTCCGCCAACAAAAACGCCCTCGGCGAACCGAGGGCGTTGCAAATTGATGAGATGAGCGGGACGTGTTTTTAGAACGGCACGTCTTCGTCCAGATTCTCGGCGGGCGCGGGCCGGCTCTGGCTGCTGCGCGGCGGCGGCGCATGCCGCTCGGGCGAAGGCGCGCTCTGGTCGTATTCGCCGCCGCCACCGGGAGCGCCGTCGCGCTGGCCGCTGCCGAGGAATTGGAATCCCTCGAGCACGACCTTCAGCTTGCTGCGCTTCTGACCGGAGGTCTTGTCCTCCCACTGATCGAGCTTCAGGCGGCCCTCGACGAACAGCGGGCGGCCCTTGGTGCAGTATTTCGAGATGGTCTCGCCCTGCTTTCCCCACGCTTCGATGTCGACGAACGTCGTGTCGTCGCGCATCGCGCCGGACTCGTCCTTGAACTGACGGTTGACCGCGAGTCCGAACTGGCAGATCGCGGTGCCCTTCGGCGTGACTCGCAGTTCCGGGTCACGCGTGAGATTTCCGATCAGGTAAACTTTATTGAAGTTGGCCATGGGAAGTGAGGGCTGCGGAGTGACGGAAAAGCAAACCGGACGGGCGGCGCTGTTTTGTTATTTTTGTCAGGGCCGCCCGCCCGAAAAGAATCAAAGGCTCTGAACGAACGTGCGGTAAACGCTGTTGTTCAGGCGGAGGCGCTCCTTCAGCTGCGAGGGAGCCTGCGGCGGGCCGGCGAACACGATCTGCACGTAGGCGCCGCTGGTGAGCTTGCGGTCCGTAACGCGCGCGAAGTCGCGCTTGCCGAGGTTTTCGACCGCGGTGACCTCGCCTTGGACGGCGGCGATCTCGTTCTTCACGCCATCGACGATCTGGTCGATGGAGTCTTCCTTGCCGCGATTATCGAGGATGAAGGAAGCGCGGTAATTGCGTTTGGTGGCGTTCATTTTGGATCTCTGCGATTAAGCTGATTCATGGCCGCCTCGACGCCGCGCGAGAGCAGCAAATCCAGGCCGGACAGGTAATGGGGGAGTTGTTGAGTGACGAGAGCGTGTTGGCTTTCTGAAAACTTTCCGAGGACGAAATCCTTGAGGTCCATCTGCGGTGGCTCCTTCGGTCCGATGCCGAGCCGGTAACGGACGAAGCCGTTGCCCATGTGTTCGAGGAGGCTCGCGACGCCGTTGTGACCGCCGGCGCTGCCGCTGACGGAGATTTTGACGAGGCCGAGGTCGATCGTGAGATCGTCGTAGAGCGCGACGATCGATGCGGGCTCGAATTTGTAGAACCGCGCCAGCGCCCCGATCGCCTTGCCGCTCTCGTTCATGAACGTCTGCGGCTTGGCCAGGTAGCACGTGCGACCGCCGGGGCGATCCCAGCGCGCGATTTCCGCCTCGAACTGCGGCGCGGCTTTCCAGCGCAGACCGCGTTTTTCGGCGAAGGCATCGAGCACGATCCAACCCAAGTTGTGTCGCGTGGCCGCATACTCGCGGCCCGGGTTGCCGAGACCGGCAACGAGCGAAATGGACATGACTCAAAGAACAATCGTCGCGGCCCGCCGCGGTCAAGCGGCGGACCCGACGGAGCAAACTTACTTCTTCGCGGGCGCGGCGGGCTTCGCCGCGGCGGCGGCACCGGCAGCCGGCTTCGCACCAGCGGCAGGAGCGGCGGGCGTCGCCGCGGTCGCACCAGCGGCGGGAGCCGCGGCGGCGGCCGCAGGAGCGGCGGCACCGGCGGCGGGAGCAGCGGCAGCCGTCTCGGTCGCGGAGGCGACTTCGGCGAGCGGCTCGACGCAGGAAACGACCGGCTGGCCCTGCGCGTCGAGAAATTCGACGCCCGGGATCGGCTTCAGGCTGCCCACCTTGATCGTCTCGCCGACCTTGAGTTCGGTGACGTCGATGACAACGGCTTCAGGAAGATCCTTCGGCAGCGTGCGGATGCGCAGCAGCTGCGTGGCGAGTTCCAACACGCCGCTCTGATTCTTCACGCCGAACGATTCACCCGTCAGGCGGACGCCGACGCGGATCTCGAATTTCTCGTCCGCCTTTACCTCTTGGAAATCGATGTGGACGTATTTGTCCGTGATCGGGTCGCGCTGCACTTCCTGGAGGAAGGAGAGCGCCTTTTCCGGCTTGTCCGAACGCTGGAGCTCGAGAAGGACGGCGCGGCCTGCGACGCTCTTCACGAGTTTGACGAACTCCGGGATATCGACCGAAAGCGACTCGGGATTCGTGTGCTTTCCGTAGAGCACCGCGGGGACGCGGTTGACTTTGCGGAGACGACGGGAGGCGCTGCGGCCGGTCTGGGCGCGCGACGCGACGTTGAGTGTGAACTGTTGGCTCATGGATTCGTTCCGCCTGTCGCCCCGGAATTGAGGGCAGGCGTAATGGAAAAGAGGGTCAGGTGATACGGTGGCCTGGGTGAACGCAACCAAAACTTTGGCGGCGCGGCGGACTTTCTGTGGGGAAGATGAAAACAGGCATTGACAATGCGGCGGCCGGTTCTGTTTTTCGTCGGCTCTTTCGCGCGGTGAAAGCCGGCGAGCCACGTTGCCCGGTAGCTCAGTGGCAGAGCAGGTGACTGTTAATCACTTGGTCGCTGGTTCGATCCCAGCCCGGGCAGCCAATTTTCATAGGTAAAACGAAAATCAGGCAGATGCCACCGCCAGAAAATAGGCCGATAGCGCCAGTTGCGGATGCCACCCGAATTGCCATATCCTACCCCACTTTGGACCAACTTTGTCCCTTGACCTCACAAAAAAGCCCCACGGGCCTTATCCCGTAGGGCCTGTTCACTGAACTGACCGGCGCAGGCGGTGCGGCTCCGTGCTTGGACGAAGGGATCGGTTTTCGCGTTCTCCTCGTGGAAAAAGGAGAGGCTCCGTCGGGTGACGGAACCTCTTCGAGTTAGACCTGCGCCATGCCTCCATCGACGGCGAGATCCACGCCGGTGATATATGAACTTTCAGCGGAGGCGAGGAACACGACGGCGGCAGCAATTTCCTCGGGATTGCCTCTGCGCCCGAGCGGAATCTCTGAGGCCCACTGAGCGGCCACCTGCTTGACCTGTTCAGGAGTAAGTCCCGTTTTTTCGAGGGCCGGAGTATCGATTGGTCCAGGGCTTACCGTATTCACGCGAATCTTCCGGTCTTTCAGCTCCACCGTCCAGCCACGCGCGAAGCTGCGCGCAGCTGCCTTACTCGCGGCATAGACGGTAAACGATGGCAGTCCCATCACGTTCGAGACCGAAGAGTTCAGAATGATCGAGCCGCCATCTTTGAGAAGGGGAAGGGCTTTCTGCGCCGTGAAGAACGTTCCCTTAACATTCAAATCGAAGGTCTTGTCGAAATGAGCTTCGGTCGCGGTCTCAAGCGGCGCGACTTCACCCCAGCCGGCATTTGCGAAGAGCACGTCGATGTGGCCGTGCTTTTCTTTCACGATGGCAAAAAGCCGGTCCAGATCTTCTAAACGCGTCACATCGCCCACGACGATCGTGACGTTTCTCCCGATCAGGGCTGCAGCCTCTTTCAGCTCTTTCTCTCGTCGGCCAGTGATCACGACGTAGGCGCCTTCGTCCACGAAACGCTTAGCGGTGGCCAAGCCAATCCCACTGTTTCCGCCTGTGATCACCGCAATTTTTCCCGCCAATTTTTGCCCGTTTTTGTTATTCATGTGTTTTCCGTATTTAGTTTTTATAACGATTCAAAATTCCAGTCGCTTGATCAGGTCCAAATGGAGCCCGCTCAGCGCGGCGCCCATTTCCTGGAGTTTTCCGCCATCGATGAGCCCGCCAAGGTCCACTGGGACAAAGCCGCTTTCCGCCAGCGCACGGGCTAGTTTCTGTTTGGCGTCGGGATCGTCACCCGAAAGGAACAGAACTAATTTAGGCTTCTGCTCCGAATAGTCCTGAATCCAATTCACCACGAGTGTATTGAGCCCTTTGACCAAACGGGCTCCAGGAGCATAACTCGCAATAATCTCGCTCCCAATCTTGCCCTTGGAGTCCTCGTCTAGAGGGCGATTCGTCGCATCGACGAGGATACGCCCGGTCCAGTCAGAAACCTCGGCAAGGGCTTGCTCTGCCTGTTCCCAGCGCACCGCCAAAATTACGATGTCTTGGTTTGCCGCTTCTTTCACGGTGCCCGCTTTGGCCTTCGGGCCGATACTGCGAACAACCTCGGTCAGCGAGTCCGGCCCCTTGCTGTTACTGAGAACCACCTCGTGCCCATGCCGGACAAAGTGTTTGGCGTAGGTCTGCGCCACATTTCCTGCTCCAATAAATCCAATTTTCATATGCTTTCCCCCTTCATTCATTGTTATAGTTACTATCAAAGTATCCGTTAGGGGCAAAAAAACTAGCTGGCCCTCTTCCTGATTTTTGAAACCACATCCGCGAGAGTGGTCCGCTTCAGATCACTTTCGACAGAGTTCTGTGTGCCGAGCAGAACCTCGCCCATTACTTCCTTGATGTTGCCACTCACCACACACCCCTTGCTTTTGGCGTAGGCGTGGATGGCAAAAACGCTTGGGGCGCTGACCGCAGAGTAGATGTCAAAGAGGGAGATCGTTTTCGGACTTCTAGCCAGATCGTAGCCCCCGGATTTGCCCACCGTGGTTTTGACCAGCTTGGCCTTGGAGAGTTTGACCAGAATTCTCTTAACGAAAACCGGGTTCGCGTTCACGCTGCCTGCCAGCACTTCTGACGTGAAATTGCTCTCGTAATGCGCAAGTGCCGCCAACACGTGGACGGCGATTGAAAATTGCGTGTTCACGGAAGCCACAGTCGGATACTTTGGAAGTATCCGTAGCGAATGCAAGAAAAAGAATGAAGAGGCGAGCATCCTTCGCCGAAGACACTACGACTTCCGCATATTGCTGATTCTCGCCCTCGACGTGCAGTCCGTCCGGAAGAATCTTTTTTCACCACCGCTGCGAACAGGCGAGGCGACTGATTGGAGATCAAATGGACGAGCTCTCTGTCGTCTATTTCCTTCGGCTTCGCCCTGGTCAGCTCTATATCGGGTCGCCGTCACTCCGCCCGCAACGCCTCCGCCGGGTTCACCCGCAGCGCCTGCAACACTGGAACCAGCGTCGCCGCGAACACGCCGACCGTGAGCAAGGCCACCGCGCCCAACAGCGCCACCGGATCTACTCCGTCCACGCCGTACAACTGGCTCCGCACCAGCCCTCCTAACTCCAACGCGGCCCAGCCACCGAGCGCCGTGCCGATCAACGCCAGCACGCCGACTCGACCGAGGACGAGGCGGATCACGTGCGCCCGTGACGCCCCGATCGCGAAACGAATGCCAAATTCCCGCGTGCGTTGCGCTGTCGCGTAACCCGTTACACCGAAGACGCCCACCGCGGCGAGAATCACCGCCAGCACCGAAAACGCGCTGACCAGGCTCGCCATGAATCGTGGCAACGCGAGCGCCGAGCCTACCCGGTGCTCCATCGTATCCGCGAAGTACATCGGCACCGTCGCGTCGACCGCCGCCAGCTGTGCGCGCGCCGCCCGGGCGAGCGTCGCCGCCGGCAACGTCGTCTTCACGACCGTGTACATGCCGCGCTGGTAGTATTGCGCGTGCGGCACGTACGCCTCCGGCTGCGGCAGCCGGCCGGGGCCCCAGTGCTTCATGCGATGAATCACCCCCACGATCGTGCGCACGTGCGCATCGCTCCCGTTGCTAAACTTCACGGCCTGCCCGACCGCGTTCGCGGGACTGCCCCAGTAGCGCTCGGCGAACACATCGTCGACGATCGCGACCGGCAGCGACTTCGCCGTGTCCTCCGGCCCGAAATCCCGGCCGTGCAGCAGCCGTGTCCCGAGGGTCGCGAAATACGGCCCGCGCACCACGCGCCACGGGGACGACGCCGGTGCATCCGCCGCGATGGGAACGGTCGGTGTTAGCGGCGCCACCGCCCGGTATTGTGACTCCCCGCTCAAGGGCAGGTACGACACCCCCGCGACGGCCGTCACGCCAGGCAACGCCTCAAGCCTGGACCCAAGTCGCTCATAAAACGCATTCGCGCGGGCCATGTCCGGGTACGCGTCGCTCGTCAGGTTGGTCTTGAACGTGAAAAGTTGCGGCGCGCGAAAACCTACATCGTCGCGCAACAGATTCTGCAGGCTGCGCAACGCGAGTCCGCCCCCGATCAGCAGAAGGACCGCGAGCGCGATTTCCACCACGAGCAATGCTTCGCGCGCCCGCGTCGCCGCACGACCCTCGGTCACGCGCGCCGTGGCGTGGAGGCCGCCCACCACTTGCGCCGATAACACCGGCAACGCCGGCGCGAGCCCCACCACGATCGTCACGAGCCCGAGGACGCCCACCATGAACGCGGCCGTCGGCACGTTCAGCGCCACGTCCTCCAGCCGCGGAATTTCCGCGGGCGGAAACGCCTTCAGCAGATGAATCGCCCCGACCGAGAGCGCCAGGCCACCGAGCCCGCCCGCGACGCAGAGCAGCAGGCTTTCGGCCAGCAGCTGACGCACGACGTGCCAGCGTCCCGCGCCCAGTGACAACCGGATCGCCATCTCTCTCCGCCGCACCGCCGAGCGGAGCAGGCTCATGATGGCAACGTTGACCGTCGCGATCAGCAGCACCGCGCTCGCCGCCGCAAGCAACGCGCCGAGCGGAGCCCGAAATTTTCCGAACTGCGTTTCCTTGAGCGGCACGACGCGCAGCGACCAATCGGGCGCCGCGGGGAAGACGTCGGGCGAGGTCGCCCGCAATTCGCGCGCAATCCGGTCCAGGTCCGCCTGCGCCTGCGCGAGCGTCACGCCCGCTTTGATCCGCGCCGTAGTCGGCAGATAATGCTCGAGCCGATCCGCCGCGCCCTTGCTCGACAGATCCGCCGGTTGCCAGAAAGCGATCGCCGAATCCTCGAACACGAACCCCGCCGGCATCACGCCTACGACCGTGTGTGACTTCCCGTCGACCCGCACCGTGCGCCCCAGCACATCGGCCGCGCCGCCGAACTGCGCCTGCCAAAACGCGTGACTGATCACCAGCACTCTGCCACGCCCGGAGGTCTCTTCGATCTCTTCGAAGCCGCGTCCCAGCGCCGGCTGCACGCCGAGCAGTGGGAAAAGGTTCGCCGTCACCACCGCGCACATCACGCGCTCCGCGCCATCATCGCTGCCCAAGGTGACGCGTCCGATCGAATGCGACCCGATGCCGTCGAAACTGCGTTGCCGTGCCCGGTATTCCGCCAACTCGTAGCGCGACACCCGGCCGAGGTTGGCGCCGAGTCGTTCGCCGACATTCTGGACTTCGACGAGCTGGTGCGGTTGCGGAAACGGGAGCGGTTTCAGCGCGACGCCGTAGAGCGCGCTGAAAAACGCGGTGTTCGCTCCAATGCCCAGCGCCAGAGTGAGGACGGCGACCGCCACAAAGCGGGGCGATTTTCGAAACGACCGAAAGGCGAGACAGAGATCGGAGAACATGTGGAAGTGGCGTGGGCAGGTGGCGGAACCGAAGTGGGTGAAGGATCCGCTCCTTCGGCAAGAGGGAGCCATCCCCTTCGCAACTTTGATGCCACCGACCGCTGCCGCGCACCCGCACCAGTGAGGAAATCTTTGTCACCTAGCCGCCGGGCTCCAGCCGCGTCCGTTCCCGGAACCCCGAAGTCCCAAAATCGAGACGGGAGCTCGGATCTGGCGTCTCGTATCTGAGGTCTGGGGGGCCTGGAGCTGCGACGTCTCCGTCGCGCCCTGCTTCGTTCGCGTCCGTCGCCCGTCGCGGGCAATTCAGATTCAGGATTCACTTTCGAGCCGCTTCACCCGCACCCACACGCCGATACCGTCCCAATACACGAGCTTCGGCCGCGTGCGCTCCTTGTTGATGAACGCGAACAACGCACCGCATTTTCGGATCCTCGTGCGATTGCTCGCTCACGTCGCTCCACAGTCCGTTGAAGGATTTCCGCATGTCCACGGGTTGCACGGCCACGTAGATCCGGATCGCGGCGGCAAACGCGAACATCGCTCAGGCGCGCAACGTCCGCACGAGGGCTAGCCATCACCGTTAACGAATTCACAAAGGCGTCCAAGTCAGGCTTAACCGATTCTGAAGATCCCCTGAAAATCCTTTCAGCCTGCGCAGAAGGCCCCCGCTCGATCAGCCGAAGACTTTCGCCGTCGGCGCGCGCCGCCGCCAGTGCTGGGGACTCAGTTTGCAGATGCGTTTGAACTGCCGCGAAAAATAGAAGGCGTCGTCGTAGCCCAGAGCGTCGGCGATCTCGGCGACGTTCAGCCTGCTCGTTTGCAGAAGCATCTGCGCCCGCTCGATTTTTCGCGCCACGAGATAATCGCGCGGGCTGCACCCCACCCTCTCCACGAACATTCGGCGAAGGTGTGCGGGCGAAGCGTTCATGAAAGTGACCATCTGTTCCACCCGGCCAAAGCGGTGCGGCTCGGCGTCAATCGCCTCGAGCAACGCTTCCAGCCGCGGCGCTTTGGGGCGCTGCCGCTGATGGTGAAGCCGCCAGAGCTGGGCCAGCACAAGAAAAACCATTGCCTGCACTTCTCGCGCTGCAAGCGGATCGTTCCACCGCGCCCGCGCCGCGATTTCGCGAAGGCGAAGATCCAGATCCGCGTCGCGCGGGACCTCAATACCGTGGAAGGCACGTCGCGCCGGCGGTCGCCCTTTGGCAAAAACGAAATGAGCGGCAAAGTTCACCATCGTGCCGTCGCCCACCTGCCGCGCTTTTACCCGGCTTCGCGGTGCAAACAGGAACGCCCGACCAGGAGCGATTTGGTGAGATACTCCGTCCAGGTCCAGGCTGCCTTCGCCGGCGAGACCGATCCAGAGATTGTAGTAGTCGCCGATCTCCGCCTCCCAGTGCCAGGGATTCAGATTCGTCCATACCGCCGGGCGATGAACCAGCCGGATTTCGGGCAGGTTGAGCACCTCCTTCGCCATGAGCGCTGCGTCCATGCAAAATTCTTCCGCCGTCCATTCTCCGAGTCACCCCAATTTGCTACTTTCGTGGCGGAATCATGGACTCCCTCAAACTCAAGATCGGCATCGTCGGCATGGGCAACATGGGCTCGGATCACGCCCGCCGCATCCTCGCCGGCGAGGTCCCCGGCTTGGAACTCACGGGTGTGTGCGACGCCGACGAGTCCCGGCTCGCTCCGTGGAAGGCGCGCGGCGTCGCCGTCTTCACCTCTTATCCATCGCTCCTCTCTTCCGGCATTCAGGCTGTCCTCATTGCGACTCCTCATTTCAGCCACGTTCCCTTTGGGGTCAGCGCCCTGGAGGCCGGCCTGCATGTTCTGGTCGAAAAACCGATCGCCGTGCAGAAGGCCGATGCGGAACAACTCGTCGCCGCTCACACCAAGCCGGGCCAGGTGTTCGCGGCGATGTTCAACCAGCGAACGGATCCTTTGTATATCAAGATCAAGCAACTGCTGGACACCGGCGAGTTGGGAAAAATTCAGCGGATCGCGTGGACCATCACGGATTGGTATCGCACTCAGGCGTATTACAACTCGGGCGGTTGGCGGGCCTCTTGGGCAGGCGAAGGCGGTGGTGTCTTGATCAATCAATGTCCGCACCAGCTCGATCTCTACCAATGGCTCTTCGGACTTCCGGTGCGCGTGCGCGCATTCTGCCAATACGGTCGTTTTCACGATATCGAGGTCGAGGATTCCGTCACCGCCTACTTCGAACACGCCAGCGGCGCCACCGCCGTCTTCATCACCACCACGGGTGAAGCGCCCGGCACCAACCGGCTCGAAATCGCCGGCGAGCGCGGGAAGCTCGTGGCCGAGGGCGGGAAGCTGCATTTCTCCCGCAACGAGATCTCCACGGGCGAGCACCTTCGGACCGCCAAGGAGAGCTTCTCCCGACCCGAAGTGTGGGAGATCGACATCCCTGTTTCCAGTCGCGGCGAGCAGCACGTGGGAATCATGAAGAACTTTGCGGGCGCATGTCTGCGCTCCGAAGCGCTCATCGCTCCGGCGGCCGAGGGAATTCACTCGGTCGAGCTCGCCAACGCCATGCTACTCTCGTCGGCGCAGGACAAGACGCTCACGCTGCCGCTGCAAGGCGACGATTACGCTCGCTGGCTCGCTGAAAAGATCGCGGGTTCGCGCTTCCAGCCAACCGCTCCTTCCAACGAAGCCGTCACGAAGGCGAAATCCGCGTAGGTCACGCGAAGCTGATTCTTGGGCGCGCACCCTTCCGTTTTCATTCCTCATGCGACTCGAGCAAATTTCGGTTAATCTCTATAGTCTTCGCGATTTCCTGACCACCCGCGAAGACTTCATCGCCTCGATCAAACGGCTGTCGGCAATCGGATTCCAATCCGTGCAACTCAGCGGCGTGGCTCCCGGCCTCATCCCCGATGCCGACTTCGTCAGCATTTGTGCGGATTCAGGAATCAAGATCACCGCGACTCATGAACCGGCCGTGCAACTGCTCGCGGAACCGCAACGTTCGGTCGAGCGGCTCGCGCGGCTCGGCGTTTCTTTCACCGCCTATCCCTCTCCCGCCGGCGCCGTCGATCTCGGCGACGAAGCTGGTGTTTCGCGATGGCTTCGGCAGTTGGACCAGGCCGCCGTCGTGCTTCGCGCCGCCGGCATCACATTGTGCTACCACAACCATAATCAAGAATTCACCAAGCTCGGCGGGCGATTGCTTCTGGACCGAATCTTCGCCGAGACGTCCCTCGCCGGCGAGCCCGACACCTATTGGATTCAGGCCGGCGGCGGCAGCCCGCTGCAATGGACGGAAAAACTCGCCGCACAAAAACGTCTCCCGCTGATTCATCTCAAAGATTTCCGCGTCACGGCCGACGGCGAAGTGCAGTTCGCCGAACTGGGCGCCGGCAACCTCGATTTCGATCCCATTCTCGCGGCCGCCACCGCAGGAGGCTGCCAATCGTTCATCATCGAGCAGGACATGACTTACGGCCGGGATCCTTTCGAGAGCGTCGCTGAGAGTTTTAGATTTCTTCAAGCCCGCGTCGCTCGCGCTTGAGTCCGTTCAAATGAACGTGCCGCCCAACCGCGGCCTTTTCCTCCGCGTCGCCACTCGCACCAGCGGCTGTTCCGTCACGATCGCTGATTCGCTTCATCCGTCCCCCGATGTGAGCCGAAGCTGCGCCGCTGCGCCTCGATTCAGCCGGCCGCGCTCCGGTTCGTGTCACAGGAATTGGTGACATGCGATCCCGGGCGTCTGCCGCTATTCTGCAGGTTGTCGCCGGGCGCCCCGCCCGCGCGGCGGCGATCGTCTCGTTCGCCCGACCGTGGCGCAAAACCCATTTCGCTCACCCTCTCCATCCTTGCTGCGTCCGGCGACGAATCTAGCGTTTCGCCCGCAACCGTATTTGCCAGCCTCGGTAGCGGTTCACCGTCCGGGCCCCATGCCATCCTATTCCCGTTCGATTTTTGTCAGCCTGCTGATCCTTCTTTCCTCGCTGGGCGGGAAGGTCCTGGGTGCCGCGTCTCTCGCCGACGGCTATGCGGTGCGGGTCTGGCAAACGGACGACGGGCTGCCGCAAAACATGGTGACCTCCGCCGTGCAAACCCGTGACGGCTACCTGTGGTTCGGCACCAACGGCGGTCTCGCCCGCTTCGACGGCGAACGGTTCGAGGTGTTCGATTCCGGCAACACGCCGAGCCTGCCGGACCGGCGCATCACGCGGCTGTTCGAAGACGCCCGCGGCCAGTTGTGGGTCGGACACGAATCAGGGATGGTCTCGCGTTTTCACGACGGACGCTTCGAGTCATTCTCGCTTCCGCCCGGCAGCTTGAACGACAAGATCATCGGGCTGGGCGACGACGAGGACGGCCGGCTCTGGGCGATGCACGAGGCGGGCTCGATCGATGCCGTGGAAGGCAACACACGACTCCCGACGCTGGTCTCCCCGAGCAGGCGTCCGGAGGTCATGAGCTTTTCATCCCGGAGCGGAAACGTCTGGCTTTCTCAAAACGGCCAGGCGGCGCAGCTGGCAAACGGACGCTTGTCCGTCGCCGTGTTCCCGCCGCCGCGACTCGCCAACTATGTCGAATGCGTCGCCACGTCAGCCGACGGCGGCGTGTGGATTTTCTGCGACGGTCGCGTGCGCAAATGGCACCACGATCGCTGGACCGAAGATCGCGGCCCATATCCATGGTCGCAGGGGCTCGTCGGGTGCGCCCTGGAGTTGCGCGACGGCACCCTGGCCGTCGGCAACATCACGACGGGACTGTATCTCCTCTATCCCGATGGCCGCCATCCCGTGCATTTCGATCTCGGCAACGGCCTGCCGCAAAACTGGGTCCGTTTTCTCTACGAGGATCGCGAGGGCAATCTCTGGGCCGGCGCCGGCAGTGCGGGACTCGTCTCGATCCACGCCTCCGCCTTTTCCGTCCTGAGCCTGCCGGAGGAAGCGCACGGTTGCAGCGTCCTTTCGGTCGCGGGCGCAGCGGACGGATCGCTGTGGATCGGCACCGATGGCGCCAACCTGTATCACTACGCCGCGGGAGAATGGGAGCGTTACGGCCCGGAAAAAGGACTGGCCAACTATTACATCCCCGCAGTCGCCGCCGCCCCGGGCGGCGAGGTGTGGGCGAGCGATTTCTGGTGGGGTGGCCCGTATCGGCTCGAGCACGATCGGTTCGTCCGTCCGCCGGGAATCGAGGAGAACGCGAACCCCGTTTACTCGCTCCTGCCCCTCCCCGGAGGCGAGTGGCTCGTCGGCAACCGCGATGGCCTGCGGCGCTGGAAGGACGGGCACTCCACCTGGCTGGCCGAGCCTCACGGATCCGCCGCGGCGGAGGTGTGCGCGATCGCGCGCGACCCCGCGGGCGTCCTCTGGTGCGGGTTCACCCAGGGCGGGTTGGTGCGCATCGCCGATGGTCGCACGACGCGGTTTGGCCGGCGCGACGGCCTGGCCAGCGACGCCATTTCCAGTCTATGCATCGACAACGAGGGCACGCTCTGGGTGGGCACCGCGGATCAGGGTCTGAGCCGCTTCAAGGACGGCCGGTTCGCGAACCTCAATCGCCAGCACGGGCTGGCCGACAACGCCCTCTGCGCGATCCTCGACGACGGTCGGGGCTATCTTTGGCTCAGCACGCATCACGGACTCCAGCGGATCGCCAAAACCGAGCTTCACCGCTGCGCCGACGGCGCCAGCGCGACGTTCCCGAGCCAAGTTTACGACCGCAACGACGGCCTGCCGATCATCGAATTCACCAACGGATTCCAATCCGTCGCGACCAAGACGCCTGACGGAAAGCTCTGGTTCGCGAGCGGCAAGGGCGTCATCAGCGCCGATCCCGCCCGCATCGAGGCAAATCCCCTTCCGCCGCCGGTTGTGATCGATTCGCTGTGGACGGACGGCCGCCGCGAGCCGGTGGCGGCCGCGCAGGTGACGAGCCGCCTGCGGCCCGATCACGAGCGCCTCGAGTTTCGTTTCAGCGGGCTGAGCTTCGTCGCGCCGACGAAGGTGTTGTTCAAATACCGCCTCGACGGCATCGATCGCCACTGGATCGACGCCGGATCAAAGCGCACCGCGTTTTACAGCCGCCTCCCCGCGGGCACCTATCGCTTTCGCGTCATGGCCTGCAACAACGACGGCGTGTGGAACCTCGAAGGGGCGACGCTGGCATTCACCGTCGCGCCCTTTTTCTGGCAGACCAGTTGGTTCATCGTCCTGTGCATCCTCGCCGCAGCGGGCATCGTCGGGTGGCTCGCCCGCGCGATCACGCGCCGCCGCATGCAGCGCCAGATCGAGGCGATGGAGCGACGGCACGAGCTCGAACGCGAGCGCGCGCGCATCGCGCAGGACATCCACGACGATGTAGGCGCGAGCCTCTCGCGCATCGCGATGCTCAGCCAGCCTGCGCGCGGCGAGCTCTCCGCGCCGGAACGCGCCGCCGACATGCTCTCGCGCATCTACAGCACCGCGCGCGAAGTCACGCGTTCGCTCGACGAAATCGTCTGGGCCGTGGACCCGCGTCACGACACGCTCGACAGCCTGGTCGACTACATGGGCCGTTTCGCGCAGAGCTTCCTCGCGCCCGCCGGCCTGCGCTGCCGGCTCGATCTCCCGGTCGAGGTGCCGTCCTGGCCACTCACCGCGGAGGCGCGCCACAATCTGTTTCTCGCGTTCAAGGAGGCGCTCAACAATGCCGCGAAGCACGCCGGCGCGAGCGAGGTGCGCATTTCGCTGCGGGTGGACGCGGAGTCGTTCACCATTTCGGTGAAAGACAACGGCGCGGGCCTGGCGCCCGGCCGCGCGTCGACCGAAACCGACCGGCTCACCTCGGGGCACGGGCTCGCCAACATGCAATCGCGGCTCGCGCGGATCGGCGGCCGGTGCGAGATCGCGAGCGAGGACGGCGCCGGGACCAACGTCTCCTTCGTCGTCCAGGTGGCTCACGACGCCGCGCCTCCGGCCTCCGCGCCGCCCGTCCCCTGAACCCGCCGAAGCCGCTACCGTCGCGCCCTCCTCACTTTTATGTCCGCGAAAACCGAGAGTTCGAATGTCTCTGCAGCTCCGTCCGCCGCGATCACCGCGATGGTGGTCGAGGACGACCCCTCCGTGCGCACCATCCTCACGCGATGGCTCGAGGAGGCCGAGGGCTTCGTCTGCGCCGGAGTGTTTCCCGATGTCGAAAGCGCGTTGCCCCACCTCGCCCGGGCGAAGCCGGACGTCGCGCTCGTGGACATCAACCTCCCCGGCCTCAGCGGCATCGAGTGCGTGCGCCAGCTCAAGCCCGTCACGCCGCAGACCCAGTTCGTCATGCTGACGGTGTATGAGGATTCCAACCACATCTTCGACGCTCTGTCCTCGGGCGCCACCGGCTATCTGGTCAAAACCACGTCGCGCGAGGACCTGATCGCCGCGTTGCGCGAGGTCCATGCCGGCGGCTCGCCCATGAGCGGCAACATCGCCCGGAAGGTCGTGCAGTCGCTTCAGCAGCCGAAGTCCGCGCTGAAGCCGGCGAACGAACTCTCGAAACGGGAAAACGAAGTGCTCGCGCTGCTCGCGCAGGGTTATCTTTACAAGGAGATCGCCGACGCGCTCGGCATCGGGCTCGAGACGGTGAACACCTATATCCGCCGCATCTACGAGAAGCTCCACGTCCACTCGCGGGCGCAGGCGGTCGCGCGTTACACGAGCCTGAATCGTTGAGCCGCTCGCGCCCGGCGGCGAACGGGACGGGCGCTTGTCCCATGTTTGTGCTATGGCGCGCCGCTTGACGGAGCGCGCGGCGGTCCCGCATTCATTGAGACCTACCCGAAGAATTTACTCCGCACCGCGATTGCGAGGAGCGCAATAAAGCAAGCTGCCCGAATGCAGGGCGCGCTTTGGCGCCCCCGCGATAAGCGACCGGGACTTCTTTGGCCAGGTCCCCATCGTGGAATTCGACCCGCTCACTCCGTTGCAACGCCCACACCCCACGGCCCCACTTCAGGCGATCGTCAACGGCCGCGCCGCTCCCGTCGAGCGCCACTGAACCGCTCCACCCTCGTGCGTCCTCCCGTGTTTTCGCATCTCTCATGAAACCCCGTCACCCCGTCCTCCGTTCCTCATGCCTTGCCGCATTCCTCGCCGCCGCATCGCTCGCGCACGCGATCTCCAGCGACGCGACACCCACGATCATCGTCGACACTGCCGCCGAGCCGGTCGCGTCGGGGCCGTTCGATCCGACGTGGTCCTCGCTCCGCCACTACGAGGTGCCCGCGTGGTTTCGGGACGCGAAGTTCGGCATCTGGGCGCATTGGGGTCCGCAGTGCCAGCCCGAACGCGGCGACTGGTATGCGCGTCATCTGTATTTCGAGGACGGCCCGGCCTGGGGCAATAACGTCACGGCCTTTCACCGCGAGAAATACGGCCATCCCTCGCAAGCGGGTTTCAAGGACGTCATCCACCAGTGGAAGGCGGAGAAATGGGATCCCGAGAAACTCGTCGCGCTCTACCAGCGCGCCGGCGCCCGGTATTTTTTCGCCCTCGCAAATCACCACGACAATCTCGACCTCTGGGACTCGAAATATCAGCCGTGGAACTCGGTTCGCGTCGGCCCTAAGAAGGACCTCGTCGCCGGCTGGGCGAAAGCGGCGCGCGCGAATGGCCTGAAGTTCGGCGTCAGCGTCCACGCCGCCCACGCGTGGAGCTGGTATGAGCCCGCGCAGGGCGCCGACCAGAAAGGCCCGTTCGCCGGGGTGCCCTACGACGGCAAACTCACGAAAGCCGACGGCCAGGGCACGTGGTGGGAAGGGCTCGATCCGCAGGACCTGTATGAACAACGCCACACGCCGAGCCCCCACTTCGACGATCCGAAAACGATCCACGCGCGCTGGGACTGGGACCATGGCGTGACGCCGCCCGACCAGGCGTATTGCGAAAAATTCTACAACCGCACCATCGACCTGATCGATCGCTATCAGCCCGACCTCGTCTACTTCGACGACACGGCGCTGCCGCTCTGGCCCGCCAGCGACGCAGGCCTGAAGATCGCCGCGCATTTCTACAACCGCAATCGTCAGTGGCGCGGCGACGACGGCGTGCTCTTCGGCAAAGGCCTCGAGCCCGACCAAAAGCAGTGCATGGCCCTCGATATCGAGCGCGGACGCAGTCACGTGATCGAACCGTTCCCCTGGCAGACCGACACCTGCATCGGCAGCTGGCACTACGACCGCGGCATCTTCGAGCACCACGCCTACAAGTCCGCGCAAACCGTCGTGCACACGCTTATCGACGTGGTCAGCAAGAACGGCAACCTGCTCCTCAGCGTGCCTCTCCGCGGCGACGGCATGCCGGATGAGGACGAAATCGCGGTCGTCGAAGGCATCGCGGCATGGATGCAGATCAACCAGGAAGCGATCCATGGCACGCGTCCCTGGAAGGTGTTGGGCGAGGGCCCGCAGATGGCCGCGACGGAGCCGTCGAACGGCGGTAATTTCAACGAAGACAAGGTGAAGCCCTTCACGGCTGAGGACGTGCGCTTCACGACCAAGGGCGCAACGCTCTACGCGTTCGTCATGGGCGCGCCCACCTCCACCCTCGCGATCAAGTCGCTCGGCACCGCGGCCAAGCTTTACGAGGGCGCCATCGGCAGCGTCAGGCTGCTCGGCAGCGACGAGCAGCTCACGTGGTCGCACTCCGCCGACAAACTGACGATCTCCGCACCACGCCACGTGCCAAACGACATCGCCGTCGTGTTCGAGATCAAGCCGGTGGAAACGCGCCGCTGACCACCTGACCCGCGAGGTGAACCACCATGGACATGAATACTGGGAAGGCCGACACTCGAAACGGAACTGAAACAAAAATGGACACGAAACCATCCGAATGCCGACCTGGTCCGAGCGACCTGCCGCCGCTCGCAAAGGAGTCACCGGCCGCCCGCCTCTGGCAGACGCTCTGCGCTGCTTCTCGACGTATCAGGCTTTCGACCGTCGACGATTCCCGCGCTGCGGCGTCGGCCAAGCGTTTCCGTGTTCTCGCTTTCGGTCTGGTAATCCTCGCCGGGCTACGCGCCCACGCCGCCGAAGAATCGCTCACGTCGCCCGACAACCGCGTCGTTGTGACCGTGAGCGATTCCGACGGCCTGCGTTACCGCGTCACGCTCGATGGGCAGCCGGTGCTGGTGGATTCGCAGCTCGGCCTGGAATTTGCCGGCGGTTTCTCCTCCGGCCGCAGCACGAGGATCACCGCCGCGGCCCGCCGCGAGCATGACGGCACCTGGCAAAACGACTTCGGCCAACGCTGCATCGAGCCCGACCGCTATCGCGAGCTGAAACTCGAGCTCACGGAAACCGCCAACGTTCCGCGGCGAATCAACCTGGTCGTTCGCGCCTACGACAACGGGGTTGCGCTGCGCTACGAGATTCCACCCCAGCCCGGTCTCCTCGACTATGTCGTCACGGACGAGCTCACCGAATTCGTTTTCCCCTCCGATCTGAAATGCTGGGCGGGCAATCCTTCAGGCTGCGCGGAAAATCAGTATCCGGAGAAGCGTCTGAGCCAGCTCAACGCCGACCCTTCCCAGCCCCACGTGTTGCCGCTGCTCGTGCAGTTGCCGAACGGCTACGCTGCGGTCGCCGAGTCCGATCTGCTCGACTGGGCCGGCATGTTCGTCTCGGCGCTGAACCCGCGCGCCGACGGCGGCGCACGCCCCGGCGCGAAAGTCACGCTCGCGCCGCGCCACGACGGACGTGGTCTGGTCGTCGGACGCGATCGCCGCGTCAGCCCGTGGCGCATCGTGATGCTCGCGCGCCACGCCGCCGAGCTGCTGACCAACGATCTCGTCGCCACCCTCGCCACGCCCTCGCGGCTCGCCGACACCTCGTGGATCAAGCCCGGCGTCTCGGCGTGGGACGCGTGGTGGACCGGCGTGAACCCTTCGCAACCGGAGAACACCGGCGTGTATTCGCGCGGCGATACCCGTTCGCACCGGGAGTTCATCGATTTCGCCGCGGAGATGGGTTTCCGCTATCAGCTCATGGACTGGTTTTGGTATGACCACATGACGCTCTGGGACAAGGGCCTGCACTCGCCGCCCAACCAGCCGTCGGGCGACTTCACGCGGCCGCTGCCGCACATCGACGTGCCTGGCCTCGTCGCCTATGCGCGCGAGCGCGGCGTCGGCCTCTGGATCTGGGCGCATTCGCTCGATATCAAAACCTTCGGCCTCGAGCGTGCGCTCGAACATCTCGCGAAGTTCGGCGTGGTCGGCATCAAGGTGGATTTCTTCAACAGCGATTCGCAGGAGACGGTGCAATGGATCGTGGAACTGCTCGAATGCGCCGCGCGGCACCGCCTGATGGTCGATCTCCACGGCGTCTACAAACCGACCGGGCTCGCGCGCACCTACCCCAATCTCCTCACCCAGGAGGGCGTGCTGGGCAACGAATACAACAAACTCGGCGGCAACCAATGCGACACGCGGCACACCATCACGCTGCCCTTCACGCGCGGCCTGCTGGGCGCGATGGATTTTACGCCCGGCGGCTTCCTCAATCGCACCGCCGCCGAGTTCAAGATCACCGCGCCGGCGCAGGTCATGGGCACGCGTGCGCGGCAGCTCGCCGAAACCGTCGTCTACCTCAGCCCGCTGACCGTGCTCTGCGATAGTCCGACGAACTATCGCGGCCAGCCAGGCGTCGAATTCTTCCGCGGCTTGCCCACCGTGTGGGACGAAACGGTCGTCCTCTCGGCCGAAGTCGCACACCATGTCGTCCTCGCGCGCCGGTCCGGTTCGCGCTGGTATCTCGCCGCGATGAATGGCGACGCGCCGCTCGCACTGCGCGTGCCGCTGAATTTCCTCGGCGACGGTTCGTGGCAGCTGCGCGCGTTCGCCGACACGCCGGAATCCGGCACCCGCCCCGAAGCGCTCGCAGAAACCACGACGCCGGTCACCGCGACGGGCACGCTAGAACTCGCGCTCGCACCCGCCGGCGGCTATGCCGCGGTGTTGTCGCCCGCCCGATAAGTCGTCTCGCACGGCTGGATCCCGCCACCCACGGGAAAAGCCTGTAACACGTTTTCGTGACAGGCGCCGCCGCGAGGATGCTGGTAGACTGAGCGCGGCTGCGCCCCCAGCGACCGCCGTTCCCTCAACCCCTGGACCCCAACTCGGGCGCCTTCGTCGCGCTCATCCGTCCCATGCTGCATCCTCCGTCATCCGTCTCGCGACGCGCCTTGGCCGCGCGCGCTCTCTCGCTGCTCACCAGCCTGCTGTTCTGTTCCGTCCTTTCGTTCGCGGTCCCGGCGTCCGCCAAGACCGCGATGCAAGCCTACGTCGAGGCGATGCAGCCCGGCTGGAATCTCGGCAACACCCTCGACGCCACGCCAAACGAAACCGCCTGGGGCAATCCGCTCACCACGCCGGAGCTCATCCAGCAGATCAAGGCGCAGGGGTTTAAGAGCATCCGCATCCCCGTGACGTGGGACACCGGCAACCGGGTCGGCCCCGCTCCAAGTTACACGATCGATCCCGCATGGCTGGATCGCGTGCAGCAGGTCGTCGACTGGTCGCTGGAGGCCGGCCTCTACGTGATGCTCAACCTGCATCACGACTCCGGCTGGGTGCGCGACATGCCGACCCAGCACGACGCGGTGCTCGCCAAGTTCAATGCCCTCTGGTCGCAGATCGCACCCCGCTTCCGCGATTACCCGCGCGAGCTGATGTTCGAGAGCATCAACGAGCCCGATTTTCCCAACGCCGACGACGCGACGAAGATGTCGCTGCTCCGCGAGCTGAACACGTCCTTCTTCCACATCGTGCGCAATACCGGCGGCGGCAACGCCACCCGTCCGCTCGTGTTGCCCTCGTTCAACACGAACTCGGGCCAGCAATGGCTCGATTCGCTCAAAGCCACGATGGACGCCCTCGACGATCCGAACCTGATCGCGACGGTGCATTTCTACGGCTTCTGGCCGTTCAGCGTGAACGTCGCCGGCGTGACCACCGTCGACGACGCGGTGATCGCTGACATCAACGCCACCGTCAACAACACCTACAACACGTTCGTCGCAAACGGCATTCCGGTCGTCGTCGGCGAGCTCGGCTTGCTCAGTTACGATCCGAACAACCCGGCCACCGAACGCGGCGAAGTGCTGAAGTTCTTCGAACTCATCACGGCCAGCCTCCAGTCCACGGGCATCACCTGGCAGGTGTGGGACGCGGGCCAGCTTTTCGACCGCACGAGCTACCAGTGGAAAGATCCCGAACTGGTCGGATACTATCTGCAAAGTGTGACGACCCGCTCGTCCACCGCCGCGACCGATCTCGTCTTCGTGCCGGACGGCACGCCCAAGGATGTCGTCATCCCGCTCAACCTGAACGGCAACACCTTCGTCTCGCTCACCGACGGCGCCACGCCGCTCACGCCCGGCGTCGACTACACGCTGATTGGCGATGTCCTGACCGTGAAAGCCGGCGCGCTCGCTGCGTATGCGTCCGGCAACTACGGCGAAAAAACGGTGTTCACGGCGAACTTCAGCGCGGGCATGCCCTGGCGGCTGCACGTGCGCCACCACGCCGCGCCGGCGCTCGGCGCCGCGGCTGGCACCAAGGCCGGCGGCATCGTGATTCCCACCGCGTTCAACGGCGACGTCCTCGCCACGATGCAGGCCAGCTACGTGGCCGCCCCCAACTACCCTTACCCCGGACAGGCCGAGTGGACGGCGTTCAAGCAATTCGGCGACTCCTACCAGCCGGACTACGCGAACAACACGATCACGCTCAAAAAGGAGTTCACTACCGCGACCACGAACGAACCGGTCGAACTCACGTTCCATTTCTGGAGCGGACGGAAGGCGAGCTACCGCCTCACGTTCGAGCCCGGCGGCGACATCATCGCCGATCCGCAGGAACTCGTGATGTATGAGAACGGCTTCAGCCACGGCTGGGGTAACTGGAGCTGGGCCGCGACCAACGACGCGAGCACCGAACTCCCGCATTCGGCTCCGACGTCCATCGCCGTCGACGCGGGTCCGTGGGCGGCGTTGTTCCTCGGCGGTGGCGCCGTCGATCGCTCCGACTACCGCACGCTGATCTTCTGGGCGAACGGCGGTCCGGTCGGTGGTCAGAGCCTCGTCGTCAGCGCCTCGGAGAACTGGAACTTCAGCCACCCGTCGGTCACGGTCGGTCCTCTGGCGGCCAACACGTGGACGAAGATCGAGGTGCCGCTCGACGCCATCGGTGTCGCGGAGAATCCGAACATCACCACGATCACGATCGCCAACGGCTCCGGCAACCCGGCGCCTCGTTTCTACATCGACGACATCCACCTGACCACCGCCTACCCGTCGGATATCGTCTTCGTGACCGGTGGCGCCGCGCCCGTGATCACGAGCGCGACGAACGCCACCGGCCGGTTTGACTTGTCATTCGCCTACACGATCCAAGCGATCAACGCGCCGACGTCGTTCAGCGCCGCGGACCTCCCGCCCGGGCTCAGCGTCAACCCGACCACCGGCGTGATTTCCGGCACGCCGACGGCGGCGGGTTCATATGTGGCGACGATCACGGCAACGAACGCGTCCGGCGACGGCACCCAGACGCTCGCCATCAAGATCGATCCGGCCCCCGTCGCGATCACGTTTCCCGCCGCCAACACGCCGTTCGGCGCCGCGGTTTACGCCGCGTATGACGGCGCGCCGCTAAGCGTGTCAGGCACGACCAGCCCCGCCGGCGTTCCCGTCACGATCACCTACAACGGCAGCACCACGGCTCCGACGCTCCCCGGCACGTATCGCGTCGTCATCACGTCCAACGATCCCAATTACACCGGTTCGGTCGATGGCAGGTTTGTGATCACGAGCACCGCGCTCGTCCGCCACGCACCGACGCTCAACGGAGATCTCGACGGCTCCATCCAGGTCCTCAGCGGCGAGTCGTTCGCCATCAACGGCAGCGGTTCGATCTCCAGCGACCTGCTCGTGCCCGGCACGCCCACGGTGAAGCTCAACGGCCACCCGCTCTTCGCCGGCCTCGTCGACGCCGCGGGCGCGACCACGCCGACGAACTACACCGTCACGCTCAACGGCGGCGCCGTGGCACGCTATGTCGTGCGGAGGGTCGATCCCATCGCGATGCCGGTCGTCACCGCTCCGGCGGCGCCCGCCGGCGTGCGCGACGTGGCACTCACCCGGCCGACCGACACCGCCGGCGACTTCGCCACGATCCGCAACCTCACGCTCAACGGCAACGCGGGCGTCGTCGCGGTGCCGGCCGGCGTTTATGGCCACCTCACCGTCAACGGCAACAGCCGCCTCGTCCTCGGCGCGACGGGCGCGACGCAGCCGTCGGTCTACGAGTTACAGGCGCTCACGCTCAACGGCCAGGCCTCGCTGCAAATCGTTGGGCCAGTGAAGCTGAAACTCGCCCGCGGCACCTCGATCAACGGCACGATCGGTTCGGTCGACCATCCGGAATGGCTCGAGCTCGAGATCGCCGATGGAGGCCTCACGCTGAACGGCGGCGCGATGGTGCACGCGATCGTAGCGGCGCCGAACGGCGCGGTGACGGTAAGCGGCACGCTCCACGGCCGGATCAGCGCCGATCGTCTGACGATCAACGGCGGCGGCCTCATCGAAGCGCCAACGTTATAGTCGGGCGTTTCGTTCTCGTAAGGTCCGGTCGTTGCAACTCGACCCACCCGGTGCCCGCGCCGGGTGGGTTTTTGTTTGGCTGGGCCGCAGCTGGACGGTGGCAACGCGATCCTCTTTTTGCGCCCAGGTCAGCGGGCCGCCGTGTCGCGGCCGCGCCCGCACTCCCGGACCGCCTCCAGAATCGAATGATTCGATCGCGGACAATGCCTGCATCACCCCAAAAAAAAAGGCGCACCGCCGGTGCGGTGCGCCTGGGTTCGATCAAAGGCGTATCCAGATTCTCATGGCGCCTGGAACGCCCATTGCTGATTACTGCCGCCGCCGTAAGTCCAGATCTGGATGTTCGCGCCGTCGGCCGTGGACACACCGCTCACGTCCAGGCACATGCTCGTCGCATGCGTCGGAGTCAAACGGTAGTAGCCGCCGCTCGTGGCGCTGACCGTCCACTTCTGATTGGCCGCGGCGCCGTAAGTCCAGAGGTGGACGTTCGTCCCGTTGCTGGTGCCCCAGCCGGACACGTCGAGCGCCTTGCCGCTCTGCGCGCCGATGATGCTGTATTGATTGTTGCCGAGGTGCGTGACGACCCACTTCTCGTTTTCGCCGCCCCAATAGCCCCACTGCTGCACGTTGCTGCCGTTCGCGGTCTGCAGATCGTCCACGTCGAGGACCTTCCCGCTGTGACGCGCGACGAGCTTGTAGACGCCATTCGGAATGATCCCGCCGCCGCCCGGAGACGGGAGCGCGGCACCGCCGGTCAGAGCACGTAGATTATCCTGATCGATCACGGCGGCCGTGGTGCGGTCGAACAGCCACATCGTGTTGCTCCCCGTGCCGCCGGCGTCCCAATAGATCGGCTTCAGGCCGAGAGCGTTCGCCTTGTCCACGATCGTTTTGCTGTAATACGTCCTGGACGCGAGATGCCGGTTCAACTCCGTGCCCGTGAGACCGGAGTAGCCCGTGCGTTTGACCGCGCCAAATTCACCGACGATCACCGGAATGCCCCGGCTCGTGAACCTGGCATACATTTTCTGGAACTGCTCGTCCGTGTAGGCCTCTTCGCCCCACGTGGAGTTTCGATCGGTGATCGTCGGCGAATGATAGCCCTGCCCCCAGAAGTAGAACATTTTTCCCCACGTCTCGTCGTTGGTCATGAGGCTCCACTGGTAGGGATAGTGATGGACTTCGATCATGAGCCGGCCGGAGGCAGAATCCGACGGCAAGGTCGTCATCAGCTCGTAGGTTTTGTCGATGTTGGTGCTCGGCCCCTGAATCACGAGCCAACGCGTGCTGTTGTTCCCGCCGGTGGCACGCACCGCGTTCACGAACGTCTGATAATAAGTCATCAGCGTCGACATCTCGCCGGCATTCTCCACGGGCGGTTCGTTCGCTCCGGCGAAGATCAGACGATGGTCGTAGCTTCTGAAGGCGGTAGCGATCTGGGTCCAATACGAATTCATCTTCGCGTTGACCGTCGCGTTATAGCCGCTCGCGAGGCTGCTATCCAGCCAGCCGCCGTCCCAGTGGCAGTTGACGATGACGTAGAGATTCCGCGCGTAGCACCAGTCGACCACCTGTTTGACGCGTGCCATCCACGCGGGATCGATCTGATAGCTGGGCGGATTGGCGTGGCTGTCCCACGCGACCGGGAGGCGGATCGTGTTGAAGCCCGCGTCGGCGACCGCATCGATCAATTGCTGGGTGGCCGCCGGGCCCCAGGTGCCTTCGCCGCTGGGCGGCTCAAGGGTGTTGCCGAGATTCCAGCCATAGGTCGGCGTCGGCAGCTGCGCGCACGCGACAGCCGGCAGGAGGAGGAGGAGAAACGCGAGCGCCCGGACGGCGCCGCGGAGGGGATGTCGGGAGGTTTTGGATACTCTCATGGGGAAAGGGTCGGCGCGGCGGGCGCACGCAGCAGCGATGGACGCGTTGTTGGCGCGCTCCGAATGGATTTATATTTGGGGCGCTTGCTACGACTCGCGCGTCGCCCGCCCTCTCATCTGCGCCCCGCGCCGGTGAACGAACCGGAACTGTATCATGACAGAACGACCGTGCGCGTCAGTCGACCGCATCGTCTCGCGTCCCGAAACCAGGTCCGGCCCGAGGGGAAATGAGGCGCCAGCATGAAACTCCGGCGCCCCACCCCTTCGTGAACCCCATCCTTTTAGGGACCCGAAAAGCGTAATTACATAAGCGGGCGGCCCGAGCCGGAGCGTTCCTCCGGCCCCGGCCGCCTTGGATTCAACTCAGAACATGAGCTTCATGCTGAGATCGTAGGTAGCACCGCTCACGATGCGTTGCTGAGCGACAGAGCCGTCCGGTTCGACCGCGACGGTCACCAGATGATTGCCTTCTCCGACGCTGCGCACGTTGAGCTGAATTCGCCAGTCAACCTTGGAGTTCAGTTTACGTTGATAGCCGATCCAGGCATCGACGTGGGACTCCGTGGGTCCGTAGATCGGCTTGCTGACATCGGCGATCCACGCCTTTTCGCCGTAGATCTCGGTCTCGTGGATGCCGTAGCCGAGGATGGCCCGGTCCTCCCAGCGCCACGCGCCACCGATGTCGACGCCTTTCGCCCAGCCACGGTCGATGCGGTAGTTCGAGATGAGGTTGAAGCGATATTTCCGCATCTCGGGCTGGTCGCCGCCGATCAGCGCGATCTGGGTGAGATAGGGAGCCCAGATGTCCTTGAGGAAGCTGTTTTTCGCTCCCTCATAACCACCCCAGATGCCGGCATACTGAACGCCTGTGCCGAGGAACAGGTCCGCCATTCCCTGCAGCTGTTTCGCGGCGGCCGCACCAAGGCCCGTCTGCGTGGCATCGACTTTGGAGGCATTGAACGTGATGTCCCAGTTCCTGATCGGACGGAACGTGGCCTCGAACTCGAAGCCCTTGGACTCGAGGTTCTGGTCGATCGTCGGATATTCCCCGTGCACGGTATCGCCGCCTCCCAGCTGCGGCGGGAAATACGGGAAATCCGTGCCTTTGACGATGTGCAGCCAGTCGCCCCGCTTGATGGCTTCCACGTCGATGTGGTAACCGTAGGCATCCCAGTAGGACTGCGGATACAGCTCCGTAAACTTGGTCATCATGTCCGCATTGGCCTTGGCCGCCTCTTGCGGATGCTGGCTCATCCAGGAATACGGCCAATCCGCCCAGGATTCGTGGGTCCACGCATCCCAACTCGCGGGGAACTGGGTGTTCCCGTTCGCATCCTTCGGCAAAGCCTGGCGAGCCATGCTGTAGGCGTGCTGCACGACCGTCCATTCGGGAAGCGCTCGGACCATGAACGTGCCGAGCGGCTGCCCGACGGACGCCGAGGCATTGTTGTTCTGCGTCTTGAAGTAGGTGAGCCGCGCTGTCAGCCGACCATTGAGTCCGTCGAACTGAACCGAAAAGTCGTCCGTCTTGCCGGATTCGTTCGGGAGCAGCGAACCATCGATCGCATAGCGCACCCGAGGCGTCTCATTCTCACCGTGGAAATAGTAGAAGGTGAGGTCCGTGCCTTCGGGAAGGTTTCTCTTGATCGCCTTCGGCAGGTGGATGGCCACGCCGTAGCTGATCGAATTGGTGGTGGCTTTGATTCCGGTGGGATCGTCGATATCGATACTGTAATTCAGATCGTAGATTCCCGTTTTGGTGTCCCGGTGCCGGCTGGCATCCGAACCTTGCTGAAACGTGGTATCGCGACGATAGCCGAACGTCGGGATGATCGTATCGTCCCAGAAGTGTCCTTGATAGAGAAAGGCCGTGGAGGTGATCTTCTGCCGCCTCTGCGTGCCGCCGGTGGCGAGCACGTCGGGGAGGCGATCTCCATAAATCGTCGGGACCGATACCCGCGTATAGCCTTTATAGTTTGCCGGATTATCCGCCTGGACCTGCGTCATGGCCGTGCCGTCGGGGCCGGTGAACGTCCATGGCGCCGTCGGATCGACCGCGCCGCCCGCCGTCCACTCTTTCGAGAAGACGGTGTACGGATATGCGCTGGGAACACCAATCTTGGTCGCAAGATTGCTCAGGTTGGCGCCGGCACCGGTCGTGCCGAGCATCGACGGTCCGATATAGGCGAGCCAGTTGAAGGCATTGTCCGTCTGAAGCACCTGATCCCTGGTCTTGTCGCCGTTATAAACTTTATACATCGGATCGATGCCATTCAGCCGGTAGTTCCGGTGCTCCTCATACTTGTCGTAGCTGCCGGCCAGCCCGGTGAACTCCTGGCGACCTAGAATCCGGCCCAGAATCCCCTTCATTTCGAAGTCGCGCTCGAAGTTCAAATTATACGCCGCCGTGACCTGCTGGTTGTCGCGCGTATAATTGTTGATACTGTGATTGCCCTGGTTCCCAAACACTACGGGGCGGCCCACGTTCGGATTGGTGGTGGCGCCGTCGAGCCAGGTCGGAGTCTTCAGATTGTGGCTATTGAGATCGAGGACGAGCCAGGGATTGCTGAGGATGCCCTTGTTGCCGTTCAGATACTCCTGGTGATCGATGACGCCCTGGATGACCAGGCGCTCGTTGAACAAGCTCTGCACCACGCTGACGTTGTAAGCGTTCCAGCGCTGCCACTCGCGCTTGTTGTCGCCGTCGATGAGCTTGTGGTAGAAATCGAAGAGACTCGGATCGCTGAGCGTCTTGTCGAAATACCGAACGGTGCCACGGTAGGCGCCTGCAAATTCTCCTCCATCCTGGTCGTTGTGGGCCTGCCGATAGAGGTAATTCGACGCCACGGCATGCGAGTAGTAACCGTTCGAGTGGACGTTCCAGGTGTTTTCATGGGAGCCATAGCCATTGCCGGTGGGTGCGGTGAAGCTTGCCTGTCCCCCGTCCAGCAGCGCGCCGGTTTTGCCGTCGTAATACAATTGGGCGTCGTTCGCCCACTGATACTGATTGGCCAGCGAACCGGCACTGGCCCAAAGGCTTTCCGTGGGGTCGAGACCGACGTCGCCGTTGAGATGATAGATCCACGGATTGTAACCGGTCTTGCTGGCACTCGGATCGTTCAGGTATCCGGTGATATAGTCCATCGGCGGGAGAATGCGCGGGTTGTTGGACTCCACCTTGCCATGCTCGAAGCTGGCCTGGATCTTGGTATAAGCCGAATCCGTGCGCAGGAACTTGGGATCCAGGCGCACGGCACCGTAGGCGCGCTGGCTGTGATTGAAGGCCGGCTCCTGCTGATAAAGCCGCCGATCGTTCACCAGATCGACCCGGATGGCCGCCTGGTCCGGCACCAGCACTTTATTGAAGTCCACGGACTCGCGCGTCGTGCCGTAGCTGCCGTAGTGCGCCTCGATCACGCCCCGGTCCTTGAAGGTGGCTTCATTCGTAGACACATTGGAGATGCCGGAAGGGCTGCCGGTGCCGAACAGGAACGAGTTTGGCCCGCGCGAGATATCGACGCGGCTGATATTGAAGCCGTCCCACGGAATATCGCTCGGGAAGTAGTTCCGCGTGCTGTCCATTGCCGTCAGACCGCGGCCGCGATTGATTCCTCCCGGATTGGTCAACCGCGTGCCTTCCGCGGCGCCCGACGGGATGCCCTGCCCGCGGGCGGACATACCCGAGTAGTTTCCGTACAGTCCGGAGACTTCGGTATTGGTGGTGTAGATGAAGAGGTCCTCTTGATTATTAACGTTGAGGTCGCTCAGAAACTTCTTCGTGACCACGGACAGCGAGGACGGCGTATCCTTGAGGCTCGTGCGAACACGCCCGCCGGCGAGTGTATCGTCGGCCTTGTAGCCTTCGTGCTCGGTGGTGACGGTGAACGGATCGAGGATGATCATCCCTGCGTCGTCCTCGCTGGACGGAAGCTCCGATTCGGTTCTGGAGCGGCTGGCGTTGCTCTGATCAGACGTCGCGGGCGGCACTTGCGCCCAGGACGGACCTATTCCGAGGGAGAGTACTGACAGGAGCGCCAGCACACGGGGGGTTCGCATTTGCTTCATGTTTGGGGTTCTTTGTTTCTGGTGACGTCCTCCGGACGAGCCGGAGAAAATTTAGCGATAAATGAAATGGTCCTAAATGACCTTTACGGGACTATATAAACGGCGGCATCGCTCTAGCGGAGGCGGGCGTTCAACGCTGGAGCGGAAGGAGCTCGACGAACCAAACGTCGTTCTCCCGCATCTCGAACCGGTGGGCGAATGCTCCGTCCGCGCCGATCTCGACGTGCGTGTCGACGATCGGTGTACCGGCGGTGGACTGTCGCAAGGTGGCGACCTGCGCGCGGGTGAGCTGTCCTGGCGAACCGAGATCGCGCCAGGCCGACTGCACGTCGTTCGCGCGATATCCGACCTTGGTCGCCACGAGGCGATAGGATCCCGGCCGCAACCCGCTCAGTTTCAGCTCCGCAGCATCGAGCCGACGCGCTGGCTGATCGGCCGCATAGAACTGCTGATTGATCACCGACGGGCCGGGATGAGTGATCGTGAAATCCCAGAACAACGCCTGCACCCCTCCGCCCCCGTCGCGGCAAACGAAGGCCGCCGGGTCGGCGCAGACCAGTTCGCGGTCGCCCAGCTGGTGCAGAAACTTGTAGGCGAAGAACGAGGGCTTCGGCAGATCCTGGTAATTGAACATCCCAAACCCGCCGTGAAACGGAGTCGTGCGCGGACCGGCCTCCTCAAAGATGTCGGTAAATGTCCAATACGACATCGAGTCGGCGGCCCGGCCGATATTGCGCATCTTGTCGAGAATGAAGGCCGCGCTGTGATAGCTGTCGTGGATCGGATCCGCGGGCGTATAAGACGCACTCCACTCGGTATAATGCAGCTCCGCCTCCGGGAACGCCGAACGATCGATCTTCTCGCGCACGCCCAGCACTCCGGCGGTGATCGCATGGCGGTCCGGCGAAAGCACCGTGCCGGCGTTCCCCCTCTCGTCCAGATAGCCGCTCATCGTCGCGTAGCTGTGCGTGCTGACGAAATCCAGCGGCACCTTCTGCTCGGCGCAAAAGGCAAGCGTCTCATCGATCCAGCCTTCGCCGGCGGTGGCGGGACCGCCGACCCGATAACGCGCATCGACCGACTTCACCGCCCGCGCCGTCGCCGCATAGAGCTTGAAATACTCGGCGCGCGCCCGCACCGCCCATTCCTCGTAAGGTTTCTTCTCCGGATTGCCCATCCAGAAGCCATCGAGGTTAGGCTCGTTCCAGACCTCGAAATACCAGCTGCGGACTTCCTCCGGGCCGTAACGCTCCGTACAATGTTGTACAAACGCGGCGACGAACGCCTCCCATTTCGCATAATCCCGCGGCGGAGTGACGTTGCCGCGATACCAGAAAATCGTCTGTGACCCGCTCGCGAGGCCCGACGGCATGAAACCCAGCTCGACAAACGGCTTCATCCCGATGCTTTGCAGAAAATCGAACAGTTCGTCTATATACTGCCAGTTATACACCGGCTTCCCGTTCTCCTCGAAGTAGACGCCCATGTCGTCGCAAAACAATCCGTGAAACCGGATGTAGCGGAATCCGCATTCGTGCCGCGCCCGCCGAAGCTGGCGCTGCCAGTCGGCCCGGAGGCCCTCGTTGGCACGGCCCGCGCCGACGCAAAACTCCGGCATGCGGTTCGTCGGTCCCGCTACTTGTTCGAGATCTGCTGAGATGGTGCGCGCGGGCGCGACTGACGGCGACGCGACCGCCAACAGCACGGCCAACCAGGCACTCCACGGGATTGAGCGGAGAACAGACGTGGCGTTATCGATGGCCGACGCATGCCCCCCTTCGCCGCGCTCCTCGCTTCCCGCGGGGCGCGGGAAACGAGGCGCCGCCAAAGGACGGGCAGGGGGTCGGGACGACGGCCTGCCGCGCGCGCCCGCGCTCTCGAAGGGGGTGAACAAGGCTTTGGGGGATTTCCGTACTCACCGAGCACGGCGGGGCGAGATTACCATTGATCGCTCGAGTGCGCCTGTCCCGAAAACATGGGACAGACAAACCCTCGATAGAGGCTGACACCCTTCCCACTTCTCAGCCCTTCTGGACAGCGGTCGTGTCGCTTCCCCGTCTCCTTTCTATTTTCGAGACAGCACACGCACCCGGAGGCCCGCCGCGATTCGGGTCATGTCGTTTCGATATGCGTGTTGCGCCCCAACCTCCCGCCCCGTCCGCTACTCAGGCCCTCCCGTTTCGTTCCAGCTTCGGCCTGACGTCTCCCCGGCCAAAATCCGGCTTTCGCTCCATTCTCAACCGCCTGCTCCCACTCCGCGGGCCACGTGTATCGAACGAGAAAGCCGTGGTCCGCAGCCGTCCAGTTATACATGTTGGCGCAGCCATCGTCGCGTCAGCCGCCTTCGCCGCGCTTCAAGCCCAAGTCGTCGCAAGCACGTCCTCATGCCCGCCACCCGCCACGATTGAGTATTCCACGGTGCAAACAATCTCCGCGGGAGATTCGCCAGACGTCATCGTCGAGAAAGCGGCCAAGGTCCTTCCTCGCCCCAACCAGACGACCTGGATGCGACTCGAGCGAACGTTCTTCCTTCACTTCGGTCCCAACACTTTTCGCGGCGTCGAATGGGGCGACGGCAGAGAGTCACCGACCCTGTTCAACCCGACTGCGCTCGATGCCGAGCAATGGGTTCGGGCAGTGAAAAGCGCCGGCGGCAAGCTGCTCATCCTCGTCGCCAAGCACCACGACGGGCTCTGCCTCTGGCCGTCTCGCTACACGACGCATTCCGTCGCTTCCAGTCCCTGGCGCGATGGCCACGGCGACTTGGTTCGCGAAGTGGCCGCGGCCGCCCGGGCCCAAGGCCTGAAGCTGGGCATCTATCTGTCTCCGGCCGACCTTTTCCAACTGCGCACCAACCCGACAAACCCCGCCGGCTACTATGGCAACGGAAGCGCCAAGCTGCATTCCGTCGTCCCCACCGACCCCGTTGAGTTCCACACCGCTCCCGCGCACGCCCGCACCTCCGCCTCCGGCCCCTACGCGTATCAAGTTGACGACTACAACCGATACTTCCTCAACCAGCTCTACGAGCTGCTCACCGACTATGGTCCGATCAGTGCCGTCTGGTTCGACGGCGCCAATCCCGACCCCAGCGTTCACCAGACTTACGACTACACCGCGTGGTATGATTTGATCCGCAAACTGCAGCCGGACGCCGTGATCTCGGTGAAAGGTCCCGACGTGCGCTGGGTCGGTAACGAAGGCGGCCACGGCCGCACGACCGAGTGGAGCGTGATTCCGTTGTCGGAACCGCCCGCTGCCTACACCTGGCCCGACCGCCAGGAAAACGATCTCGGCAGCCGGGCCCGGCTGACACCGGGCTCCCACCTCTGGTGGTATCCCGCGGAGGTGAACACGCCGATTCTCAACGGCTGGTTCTGGTCCCCCGAAAAACGCGCCAAGAGCCCCGCCGAGCTCGTGGACTATTTCTATCGTTCGGTGGGCCGCAACGGCAACATGCTGCTCAACCTCTCCCCGGATACGCGCGGCCTGATCCCGGAGGATCAACTCGCGACGCTCGCCAGGATGGCCCGGGTGATCGACGACACCTTCGCGCGTGACCTCGCCGCCGGCGCGACCTTCTCCGCCGACTCCGCCAACGACGCAAACGGCCCTGCCCTCGCCCACGACGGCGACCTCGATACCTGGTGGGAAGCGGCCCCAGGCCGGACCACCGCCGCGTTCACGCTCGCCTTGCCCGCCCCCGTCTCGTTCGACGTCGTCTCCCTCCAGGAAGCCGTTGATCACCGCAGCCAGCGGATCGAGACGTTCGCGCTCGAAATCTGGAATGGCTCGCAATGGTCCGCCCCGACGACGCCCGAGGAGCAGACCACGGTCGGCCACAAACGTCTGCTGCGCCTCGCCACGCCGGTGACGACGGACCGTATCAGAATTAATATTACGCAGTCTCGGCTCGAACCCACGCTCGCCGAGATCGGCCTGTTCCAACAATCGGTTCCCGCCGCCCCCGTGATCTCCGAGCGCGGTCGCGACGGCCTCGTGGCCCTCTCCCACCCTCACCCGCTCCCAATCGTCTACACCCTCGACGGCTCCGAGCCGACACCCAACTCCACGACCTATCGCTCGCCGATCGCGCTTCCGTCCGGCGGCACCGTCCACGCGGCGGTACTGACATCCGATGGACGCCTTGGGCTCACCGCCGCGCGAACGATCGTCGGTCTCGCCCCGACGGGGTGGCGCATCGTGGCCGCCGACGATGCGGAGGCGAAGTCCGACCACGGCCCGGGCAACGCCATCGATGCCGACCCGCACACGCTTTGGAAAGCGCGCGCGGTTCCCGGGTCATCGGCGCCCCCGCGACTCACCATCGACCTGAACGACGTGCGGCGCATCGGCGGTTTCGCCTACCTGCCGCGACAGGATTGGGTCTTTGAAGGCGTGGTCGATCGCTACCGGTTCGAAACCAGCCTCGACGGCCGCCATTGGACCTCGCAGGTCGAATCGGGTGTGTTCGGCAACATCCGCAACAATCCGATGCTGCAGGAGGTGACTTTCGCGCCGGTCGACGCGCGCTACATCCGCTTCACGCCGCTCCACGACACCGACGATTCCGGTTGGGTCGGCGCCGCGGAAATCACCGTCCTGCCCGCAAAATAGAAACCACACGAATGAGCACGCGCTGCTCCTGACGTTCCATCCTGTACCCGATTCGACCATGTCCGTTTCTCGTTCTCGTTTTTTCAACTTGGTCACATGCTCGCTCGCCCTCGTGTGCGGACTGGCGGAATTATCCGCGCGCGGCGCTGATGACCCGCGCACATCGCATTCGCTGGACGCCGACTGGCGCTTTCATCTCGGCGGCATGCCGGCCGCCGTGTCGCCGGATTATGACGACAGCGCGTGGCGCCGGGTGGACGTGCCGCACGATTACGTCGTCGAGGGGGCATTCGAACCGAAACCGCGCTTCGTCTATCCGGGCATGCCGGAAGACTGGCACTGGTTGCACGGATTTCTTTCCATCCAGCCGGCCGTGTATCGAAAAACTCTCGACGTTCCGGCCTCAGCCAAGGGCAGACGTTTGTGGCTGGAATTCGACGGCGTGTTCAGCAACAGCCGCTATTGGCTCAACGGCACCGAAGTCGGGCGACAATATAGCGGCTACACCCGCTCGCGCTTCGACATCACCGAGGCCGCGATCTGCGGCGGGCGCAACGTTCTGGTGGTCGAGGTCGACCCGCGTTACGACGGCTGGTGGTATGAAGGTGGCGGCATCTATCGCCACGTGCGTCTCGTTACGGTCGATCCCGTGCACATTGCACCGGACGGTGTGTTTGTTGCCCCCAAGCTCGAAGACCCTCGCGGAGCCGAGACCTCCGATGCCGTCATTCACGCCGACACCGAGGTCACGAATACCAGCTCCGCTTCGGTCAGCGCGATCGTGTCGAGCGAAGTCATCGACGCCGAAAACCGGGTCGTCGCCATCGCTTCCTCCACGTATGAAATCGGGATCAGCGCGAGCCTGAAGGTCTCGCAGGCGATTCCGCTGCCCCGCGCCATCCTCTGGTCGCCGGCGCATCCCTATCTCTATCGACTGCGCAGCACGGTGAAAGTCGCCGATCGCACGACGGACCGGGCGATCACGACGTTCGGCGTGCGCCACGTCCGCTTCGATGCGGGAGAGGGTTTTTTCCTAAACGGCCGGCCGTTTAAGCTCCAGGGCGTGAACATGCACCAGGATCACGCGGGGGTCGGCGTGGCGATGCCCGACCGGCTGTTCACCTGGCGCCTGGAGCGACTGAAGGAGGTCGGGTGCAATGCGATTCGCCTCTCCCACAATCCGGTCGCGCCCTTCCTGCTGGACGAATGCGATCGGCTCGGCTTCGTCGTCGTCGCCGAGAACCGGCACCTGGGCGACACCTTTGTCGATCAGACGCCGAAGGACACGCCCGCGATCGCCCACCGCGACCTCAGCGCGCTCGTGATGCGCGACCGCAATCACCCGAGCATCGTTCTCTGGTCGTTGTGCAACGAGCAATGGATTCAAGGCACCCGGGAGGCCGCCACGATGATTCGCGCGATGAAACAAAGGGTGCACGAACTCGACCCGACGCGTCCGGTCACCGCCGCCATGAACGGCGGTTTTGATAAAGAGGAAGGAATGGGCGGCGTCCTCGACGTCATTGGGATCAACTACAACCCGTGGGTGTATGATGCGGTCCATTCGCTGTTCCCGCGCACGCCGATCGTTGCCTCCGAGATCGCGAGTGAGATCGCCACCCGCGGGGTATATCGGACCGACTCCTGGGAGAACTACTTCGGCGATCCGAAACGTGGATACGTTTCGGCCTACAGCATCTCCGCGGGGCCCGCCGGCCAGACGGTCGAGAATGCGTGGCCGCCTGTCGCAGCGCGGCCGTTCGTCGGCGGCGGTTTTGTCTGGTCAGCGTTCGACTACAAGGGCGAGTCCCGGCCGTTCCATTGGCCGGTCGTCAGCTGCCACTACGGCTTCATGGACCTCTGCGGTTTTCCCAAAGACAGCTATTACTACTACAAGGCCTGGTGGACGGACGAACCGGTGCTGCATCTCTTTCCCCACTGGAACTGGCAGCAGGGTCAGGAGATCTCCGTGTGGGTCCACAGCAACTGCGACGAAGTTGAGCTGTTTCTGAATGGAGTTTCGCTGGGGAAAAAGACCGTCACGCCGCTTCGTCACCTCGAATGGAAAGTCAACTACGCGCCCGGCCGGCTCGTGGCCCGCGGGGTGCGCAAGGGTGAAACGATCGAAACAGTGCGCGAGACCACCGGCGAGCCCGCGGCGATCCGCTTGAGTGCCGATCGCGCGACGCTCGCCGCCGACAATGCCGATCTCGCGGTGGTCACCGTGGAAATCGTCGATGCGCACGGCCGCACGGTCCCGACAGCGGGCAACCCGGTCGTCTTCACCCTCAGCGGACCGGCGAAACTGATCGGCGTCGGCAATGGCGATCCAAGCAGTCACGAACCGGACAAAGCCGACCGGCGCTCCGCCTTCAACGGTCTCGCGCAAGTGCTCGTGCAAACCACCGAAACCGCCGGCGCTATCACGCTGCAAGCGACGTCCCCCGGTTTGGAAACCGCCGTGCTTGCGCTGAACAGCCAATGATGGCGCCCGCCGGTCGGCGCACATCGAGGAAACTCGAGTGCGCCCCTCCCGCGATGCGACCTCTCAGCGATTAGCGACCGCTCCGGCGACCGGGCGGCAAAAGGCCGTCTCCGGCACCGGCTGACGCACGAATCCAGGACCACTCCATTCCAACGTCGCGGACCGGCTGGCGTCTGCGCCACGAATCTCCGCCAGACGAAACGGATGCAGCCCTGCCTCAAGGCGGATGGTTGCACTCCGTTCGAAGCCGCTGGAATAGCCGTAGTCGGCATCGAGCACCAGCGCGTCGTGGAGTCGGAGCACTGCCCCCGTATCAGTCTTCAGATAAAATCGATACTCACCGTCTGTCGGAATCCGAAGGTATCCAGCAAACAACACGCCTCCGCCACGGGCGTCCGGAACGCCAGCGAGATCAGGGCGGCCCGCCGCGCCGGTCGCGATCGGTGTCATGCCAGTGAAATCCGGCACCCACGGAAACGCGCCGCGATACTGCTGCCAGCTCACGCCCGGCGTGGTTTCGATGGCTGGCAACGCGGGCACGAGCGCCTCGTCGTAAGGACGTGGCGCGGTCGCTTCCGGTCGGCGGTGCCGCAGCGCAGCGTCGCGCAGCTCGCGACGAAGCCCCGCGAGCCGCGGGTCGTGCGCCAGGTTCCTCGTTTCGCCCGGATCGTCGGTCACGTTGTAGATCTCGAAGTCGTCATCCGCCGACTGCACGTCGTAGCGCACGCCCACGTAATCGCCCCACCGCAGCGCCTGCATCTGCTTGCGCACGCGATTGCGCCGCTCCGGTTCGAAATCCGCATACGCCGGCGTCCGTCCGTCGAATTCATATTCAAAATACAAGGCGTCGCGCGGGCGTGACGGCACGCGTCCTTCCAACTCGGGCAACAGCGAAACGCCGTCGGTGCGAGCCGGCGGCGGTAGGCCGGCGACATCCGCGAGCGTGGGCAACCAGTCCCACTGGGCGCTCGGGCGCGCGAGCACCTGACCCGCCGGAATCTGATGCGGCCAGCGCACGAGCGTCGGCACGCGCGTGCCGCCTTCCCAGAGATCGCGTTTGATGCCGTCGAACGGACCGTAGCTGTCGAAAAATTCCGGGGAGTAATTCATGCCAGGAATCTGCGCCTCGTCGGCGGGTCCGTTGTCCGAGGTGAAAACGACGAGCGTGTTTTCGTCGATTTTGAGGTCTATAAGCAGCTGGAGCAGGTCGCCCACGCCGTCGTCGATGCGCCGCACACTCGTCGCGTGTCGCCGATAAACGTCCGGCCACGGCTTCTCCGGCGTGGTCGGATCGCCGTCGTCGTCGTAACGCCCCGCAGCCACCTGCGGATGCACCCACGAGTCGATTTTCCCGGACGCGGTGTTGATCATGTGACCCGGTTCGCCGAGCCACTGCACTCCACCCTTGAGCCCGCCCCCTGCGGGATACGCCTGCGTCGGCAGTTCCAGCGCACCGTGCGGCGTGTCGTAGGCGAGATAAAGGAAGAAGGGTTGTCCGGGCGCGGCGGCGGTGTGATCGACGATGAACTTCTTCGCCCGCGCGGTGAACAGATCGGCCGTGTAGCATTTGTCGAGGTCGGCAGTGACGTTGGCGCGTCCCTCCCACATGCGCACCGGTCCGCGACGCTTCGCCTTCTCCTTAAAATACGGCGCCTCCTTCGCGTAATGTTCGTGTCCGTCTACGTGGCGCAGCAGTCCGTAATAATAATCGAAACCGCGGTTCAGCGGATGCGCCGGCGCATCGGGATCGGCGCCGCCGTCGCTCATCACCGGCTGCCCGTGCAGGCCCCATTTGCCGATCGCGGCGGTGACATAACCGGCGCGCTGCAGCACGGTGCCGAGCGTGTGGTTGTCCTCGATCGCCTTGTCGAACTGGTTGTCGCGAACATTGGCGTGGCCCTGCGTCACACCGAGCATGAGCGACGCGCGGGCCGGCGCACAGACGGGCGCGCCGGCGTAATGACTCGTCAACCGCACGCCTTCCGCCCCCAGCCGGTCAATCGCTGGCGTCGCAAAGTGCCGCTGACCGTAGCAGCTCAAATCGCCGTAGCCGAGATCGTCGGTGAGGATGAAAATGACATTCGGCGGCGCCGCGGCTGCGGCCGACGCGAGAACCGACAGCAGGGCCAGATCGCGCCACCGGCGCCGCGCGGTCGCGACGAAAGCGCGTAACACAGAGAAGGACGAAAGAGACATCGGGCGTGACGGGTGCGGTGAGCCGGCGGCGGGCGGCTTCAACGAGCGTTGCGAATCGCCGCGAGCCGGGTGCGGAGCTCGTCCAATTTTTCCGGATACTTGGCCGCGACGTTCGTCGTCTCGGCCGGATCTTCCGCGAGGTTGAACAGCGAGTCCTCGCGCAATTGCGCATCGACGAAGCGGCGGTCAGCCGGGTTCGCGCCCGACCCCACTTGCGACGCGCGATGCTGCACGCCTTTCGGGATGAATTTCCAATCGCCGGAGCGCAGCGCGAGGATGTTGGAGATGGCCTGCTGCACGATCTCGGTGCGCACCGCCGCCCCCGGCTCTCCGCGCCACACCCGCAACTGGTCGAGGCTGTCGACACCGGCGCCCGCGGGGAGTTTTTGTCCCGTCAGCGCCGCGCAGGTGGCGAGCAGGTCGTTGAGGCCGATCATGCGTTCGTCGACGCCCGGCTTCACGTGGCCCGGCCAGCGAACGATAAAGGGCACGCGCGTGCCGCCTTCATAGGCGAGATACTTCCACCCGCGCAATCCGCCGGCGGGTTGGTGATCTCCCGTGCGCTCGGCCGCGTGATCCAGATAGCCGTCGAACAACACGGGGCCGTTGTCGCTGGTGAAGATGAACAGCGTATTCTCGCTCACGCCGGCGCGGTCCAGTGCGGCGAGCACCTCGCCCACGAGCCAGTCGAGCTGCACGATCGCGTCACCGCGCGGACCGAGGTCGGTCTTGCCGACAAAGCGCGGATGCGGCGCCCGCGGCACGTGCGGATCGTGCGCGCCCAGCTCGAGGAAGAACGGCCCCGACTTGTGCGCCGCCACGAACGCCGACGCCCGGCGCGCGAGCGTGTCGGCAATATCCTCGTCGACCCAGCGGGCCGACTCGCCGCCGCGCATCGAACCGATGCGGCTGATGCCGTTGACGATCACGCCGGAGTGCTGCGCGTCAGCGCCCATCTTGAGCAGATCCGGCCGCTCCGCGCCGGTCGGCTCGGAGTTCACGCGCTCGCGATAACTCACCTGAATCGGATCGGCCGGATCGAGCCCGTGCACGCGGTGATCTTCTATGAACACCGTCGGCACGCGATCGACCGTCGCCGGGATATAGAAAGCGGAATCGAAACCGATCTCCAGCGGACCCGGCCGGATCTCGCCGTTGAAATCCACGGGCTGCTGTCCATCGCCGAGACCGAGGTGCCATTTACCCACCAGCCCGGTGGCATAGCCGGCCTGCCGCAGCAGTGACGGCACCGTCACGCTGCCCGGATCGATGCAGAGCGGATCGTCGCCATCGAGAATGGCGGTTTTCTTGTTCGTGCGCCGCCAGGCGTAACTGCCGGTGTGCAGCGCGTAGCGCGCCGGCGTGCAGGTCGAGGCCGGCGCATATGCGTGCGTGAAACGCCGCCCCTCACCGGCGAGCCGGTCGATATTCGGCGTGGAAATCGCCGTCGCGCCATAGCACCCCAGATCGCCGTAACCCAGATCGTCCGCGATAATCAGTACGATGTTGGGCAGTGGTTCGAGCTTCGCGGCTTCGAGTCGATGAAGGGCGCCCAGGGCAAGCGGGACGGTAAGCAGGGCGAACGAGAAACGAAGCTTCATGGTGATATCGCGGTTGGGCCGGCTTCTTCGTCGAAGCGGGAAGCGGCGTGGCGGGGCGGTGTGCGCGTAACTGACCAGCGTTCGCACCGCGATACCAGCCACGCCTCATTCAAGTGTTGAATACACGCCCCGCCGCGCGATTCATGCCGACCCGCATCCGCGCGACGCGCGACCGCCGACGCCTCAGGCCGGCTGCGGCGTGGGCCAGCGATCCACCCGCGAAAGGCGCATCGCCCAGATCACGCCTACGACACCCACGAGCGCGGCCACGAAATAGCACACACGATACGAGCTCACCATCGTGGCCAGAAAGCCCGTGAGGATCGTGGCGACGCTGGTCACGCCCGCGCGCGTCATTTGCACGGCCGCGAAAATCGAGCCGCGACGCGCCGGCGGCGTGTTGTGAAACAGCAGCGGCAAAACCGGCAGGTGCACGCTGACCCACGCGATCTTGAAACCCACGAGACACGCCGTGAGCGTCACGATGTCCTTCACCCAGAATACAAACGCCAGCTCCACGAGCGCGAGCAGGACGAAGCCTACCGCCAACACCGCTCGCGCGCCGCAGCGGTCGATCAACATGCCGATCGGGTAAGCGCACGCCAGACCGAGCACGAGGCTGCCCGTCATGGTCCACCCCAGCGCTGTCATTGAGAGTCCCAGCGTCTCCGTCACGAAAAGCGCATGCAGCATCTCGGTGAGCGCGTGCGACACCAGCACCGCGCTCGCCACGATCGCCACGTTCCGCGTTTGCGGATCGCGCAGTTCCGCCAGCGGTCGCCACGGCGCATAACGCTCCCGCGGGGGCAGCGCCGCCGGCGCGCGCTCCCGCAAATATCGTTTCGCCACCACCCAGGAAACCGCCACGAACACCATCGCGCCCAGATAAGGATAAAACTCGTGCCGGTCCGCCAATGGCACAAACACACAGGTCATCGCAAATGTCGCGAGCGTCGACGCGATCATCCGCACGCCATTCGCCCGCCCGATTTCGCCCGCGACAAACGTGTCGCCATACAGCGGGTCGCCCGAGCCGTAGCAAATGTCGAGGAACACCTGCAGCGCCAGATTCACCAGGAAGAGCAGCGCGACCGCCGCCAACGTCGTCGCATACTCCGCCGGCACCAGCATCGGCAGCGCGCCGAGCACGCCGACCGACACCAACGTCGCCGGCCACGCAAGGCGCAGCAGCGCACCGCGGCGGCCAGGCAACCGGTCACTTTTCCACGCCGCGTAGGGTTGAATCAAAAAACCGCACACGCGGTTCGCCGCCACCATCACGCTGATCAACCAGACGCTGTCCGTGAAATGCCGCGCGGTGATCGGCAGCAAACTCGCGCTGAGCGCGTCCACCGTCGACGCTCCAGCCATCATCGCGCCGAGACGAATCATCGTCGGCAGCGATTGCGCCGCGGCTCGCGTGGGGGTAACGGACATAACGGGGTCGGCGGACAATACGCATACGAGCGCGAAGGTCTATTCAGAAGGCGACCGTTATTTGTTCCCGTTTCCCCGTTTTGACATTCCGGACGATCGCGGTCGCCGAGTGCGGACCCGCCCCGACTTCTCCGAGCGTCAGCAAGCGATAACGGTCCGCACCATTCGGCGCGCGTGGCTGCCGATCCTCGACCAGCACCGGCTCCCGCTCCTGCCCGTCCACCACGAGCGACTCAAACGTCGCCAGTTCTCGATGCGGCGCAGGTTGCGTCAACTGCCACGCACAGCGCAGCCGGAGCGCGATTCCGCGATCCGGCCGGCCCTGCTCGAACTCGTCTTCGGGCCGCAGCACCACGAGCGACGCGAGCGGACGCCGCACCGCCGGCGACTCGCCCCACCAACGCCAGGCGTTTTCACGTGCACGCACAAACTCGAGCACGTCATCGGAGCCGGCGTGCATCCACGTCTCGTCCCGGCTGACGGGATCGTGACGCACCGCCACCGTCCAGTTGCGCTCCAACGCCTCGAGCCACGCGTCCCACGTCGGTTCGCGGCCGAGGAAAAGCGTGCGATACCCCGCGGTCATGTCGCTCCACCACCACGGCTCAGACCCGTGCGCATCCTGCAGCGCCACCCACGGGATCTGTCCGCGCCAGCGATGAAGGAAAGGCTCCGTATTCGTGAAATCCGGATTGCCGAAATGAAACGTGCTGATCGCCGCGAAGCCGCCGCGTGCGACGGAATCGTCTAGCAACAAACGCGCGAACTCTTCGTTTTCCCCGAACTGCCAGAAGAACCGGCCGCGCGCGCGCATCACTTCCCCAATTCGCGTCTCGCGATACTCCCGCCAGCTCGTCGCCTCCGGCTTCTTCATCGGGCGGCCGAAGTCCACCCCCGCGGGCGCGAATAAATCGCTCGTGTGGCTGTAGGTGCCGAGGCCCGGCACATCCACCCACGTGCCATACTCCTCGTTGGCGACGAAGAACTGCACCGGCGCGCCGCGCTCGCGCGCGATTGCCTGCGCGCGTTCGATCCAGCCGGGTTTCGCATTTTTCGCGCCCCAGAGATCGATCTTCAACGCCGCCGCCAGCGCCACCGCCTCCGACGGACTGCCGGTGCCGTGTGCTTCCAGTTGCGCGGAGAAAATTTTCAGATCCGGCGGCAACGCGACGCGCTTGCGCGCCGCCGGTCGTCGCAGCGACTCCAGCGCGTCGAGCGCGCCGAGCGCATCCAGGGTTTCAAGCGCGCAATACGTCGCGAGCGGATTGCTTTGCCAGCCGGGTTGATCGCTGAAACCGCCGTCCGCCGTCGCGAGCGAAAGCACCCAGGCGACGCACGCGTCGCGATTCTTCGGCGCAGCCCCGAGCAGGCGCAACGCCACCGCCGCCGCGCGCGTGTAAGCGATGTCCTCCACGCCGGCGAACGCGGGCTGCGGTTGATACGTGAAACCGCCGCCGGGGCGCTGACACGCCTGCAGCCACGCCGTGGTTTCAGCACGCAACTCGTCGGCACCGCCGAGCAGCTGCGCCGCGCGCAAGCCCCACAGGGTGTTCATCGCATGGCCGTCGCCGCCTTCCGCCGCCGGCGTGTTGTTGTAGCTGCCATTCGCCCGCCGCCGCGTGCGCACGTAATCGGTGAACGCCGGCGCGAGCCGTTCCAGCGGCAATCCCAGCAATGCATGACACTGCACGAGTCCGGTCTCCGACTGAAAGATGGGATGGCCGTGCCGCTCGTATTGGCGGTAGTAGTTCTGCGGGACAACGATCGCCGCGATTCTCTCGCGAAACTCCCCGAGGTCCGCGCCGAGCCACGCCAGCGCCTGGATCTGCTGGTATTCGAAGATGCGCCGCTCTTGTTCCAGCTTCTTCAGTTCGCGCGGGTGATGCGTCCGCACAAACTCGATCAACCGATCCCGTCGCGGAACCTCGGTCCCCAGGATCCGATAACACGCGATCGCCGCAAACGTGGGCGTGAGATGCGACCGCTGCTGATCCGCGAAGGCGTAACCGTGATCCGGCCGCGCGAGGCTCTCCAGATAATCGAGCACGCGCCTTTGCCCGCCCGCGGTGTCACTCGCACCCGCGGTTTGAGCCAAGGAACGCGGCAGCAGCCCGACGATGCCAGCGGCCGCGAAGCCTTTCAGCAGCTCGCGTCGCGTCGATCCCGCCCGAGGCACCGTCTCGCTCATGAGGTTTCGCCCTGCGCTGCCGCCGGCTTTGCCGGAGACGCCCGGCGTGGACGCGGCGTCTCGTCGATCGGCCACACCGCACTGTCCGTGCGCGCGGTCCGGAAAAACTCCGTGAACCACGCGACTTCGTCCGGATGCTTCGCAGCAACGTCGCGCGTTTCCGACGGATCCGCGGCGAGGTCGTAAAGTTCGATCGCTCCCTTCGTGCCATGGCGCACGGCCTTCCAGTTTCCGCGCCGCGACGCCTGATCGAAACCGCGCTCGTGAAACTCGAAATAGAGCGGCGGATGTTCGACTTTAGCCGACGGATCCAACAGCGCCGGCAGCACGGACACGCCGTCGACCGCGTTCGGAGGTTGCTGGCCGACGAGTTCGCCGATCGTCGGCAGGAGATCGTAGAACGTCCACACCTGCTCGCTCACCGTTCCCGCCGGAATTTTCCCCGGCCAGCGCGCGAGGCTCGGCGAGCGGAGACCGCCTTCATACATGTCACGTTTATAGCCGCGCAGGTCGCCGGAGTGCCGGAACAGTTCGTCGCGATGCGCGGCGCCGTTGTCGCTGCAAAAGAAGACCAGCGTGCGCTCGTCGATCCCGAGTTCCTTGAGCAGATCGAACATCCGGCCCACATCGCGATCGAGGCGCGTGATCATCGCGGCGAGTTTCTTGAGGTTATCCGGCCACGGCTCGTCCGCATACGGTCCGAGATCCGGCACCTGCAGCTTGGCATGCGGAATCGTGAACGCCGCATAGAGGAAAAACGGCCGGTCACGATTGGCGCGGATGAAACCCAGCGCTTCGTCGGCGATGAGATCGTGCGAATACGTTTTCCCGTCCAGCTCCACGCGCTCGTCGTTCCGCCACAGGTGATCGGGATAATACTCGTGCGCGCGCAGCTGGCAGTTGTAGCCAAAGAAATAATCGAAGCCCATGCGGTCGGGCGTGCTCGTCGAGCCGGGATGACCAAGGCCCCATTTGCCGGTGCAACCCGTGGCGTAGCCCGCGCGCTGAAACAAATGCGCGACGGTAAACGTATCCGCCGGCATCGGCTGCTGGCCCTCGGGCTTGATCTCGCGATTGCCGCGGATCGCCGCGTGGCCGTTGTGCATGCCGGTCATCAGACTGCAGCGCGACGGCGCGCACACCGTCGCGCCCGCATACGACTGCACGAACTTCATGCCTTCCGCCGCCATCCGATCGAGTCGCGGCGTCTGGATGAGTTTCTGACCGAACGCGCCGAGGTCGCCGTAGCCGAGATCGTCCGCGAGGATGAAAATTACATTGGGGGGCATCGACGGAGCAGCGGGGGCGAGGGCAACAAGGGCGAGGAATAGGGCGGAGACTCGCAATTTCATGGGCAAACAGGCAGACGAAGCGGCGCGGTGAGGTGAAAAACCGGCGTGGCGATCGAACCCGTCGCACCGCGGCCGAGTTGTGCCGCGACGACGCCGCGCGGCGCAATTCGGGCGTCGTTCAATTCGTTGCACTTTCCGAAAGCGCGCGGCGCTCCCCGCCACGGAATCGTTGCATTCAACGAATTGAATAATCCACCCGTTGCGTCCCTCTTTCCGCGGTATACGACGCTCACGCCCCCGCCCTACCATGAATTTTGTCCCGTTTCGCACGTTCGGCGCCCTGCTCGGCGTCACCACCTGCTGCCTCGCCGCGTCCGCGGCGGAGGTTTTCCAAGTCACCGCCGAAACCCGCGCCGCGCTACCCGGCGGCAAGGAAGCCGATGGCATGATCGGCGACTGGCTCCTGCGCAACGACCGCGTCGTCGCCGTCATCGGCAAAACCGCCGACTGGCGCGACGCCAACCAGATGGTCGAAGGCGTCCAGGGCGCCGTGCTCGATTTCACTTCGCTCGCCGACAACAACGACCAGCTCGTCGTGCTCTACCCGATGGGCTACCGACCCACCGGCGTGTCGGCGAATCGCGCGGAGGTCCGCCGGGCTAAGGGCAACGTTGCCGAGCTCGCCGTGATCCGCGATCCGAGCCCCGAGGAACCGTATCGCACCACGACGATTTATCGGCTGCGCGACGGCGAAGCGTTTCTCCACCTCCGCACGATTCACGAAAATCCGTCCGATGCGGCGGTCACCGTCGTCGTGCGCGACTGGCTGCGGCTCGACAACGATCTCGTCTGCCCGCAGGAGCCGGGCGAACATCCGGTGATCGCGATGGACAACCCGTGGTTCGACGCCGCTTACGGTCTCGTCGCGAGCGACGGCCGCGCGCAAGCCACGGTGCGCGATCTCTCGCGCCGCAATCTCCGCGATCTCGGTTCGCTGGTGCATTATCCCGCGCTCACGCCCGACGCGAAGGCCGAGTATTCGCTCGCCCCTGGCGAACGGCTGGAGGTTTCCCGCTACCTCGTCGTTGCCCGCGACATCGCGGGCGTGCAACTCGCGGCCGCCGACGCGCTCCAGCGTCCCGCGTCCGCCGTCGTGCTTCACGTCACCGAAACCGACGGCTCCCCCGCGCCCGGGGTGCGTTGCCACGTCACGCGCGACGGCAAGTTCTACTCCTCCGCCATCGCCAATGCGCGCGGCGCCGTGCGCCTGCCACTCGCGGATGGAAACTACGAGGTTGCGTGCGAGCAGATCGGCCGCGAAGCGCTGACGTTTCCGCTGGAAATTTCGGGCGGAAAACCCGTCGGCGAAACGAAGCGCGCGCTGCCGGCGCGAAGCTTCCTCGCGCTCGACGTCGCCGAGACCGGCTCGGGTGCGCGTCTCCCGGTGAAGATCGAACTGCGCGGCCGTGGCGACACGCCGAATCCGTTTCTCGGCCCGCAAAAACGGGCGCATGGCGCGGCGAGCCTCTTCTACAGCGCGCGGGGCACGGACACGTTTCCCGTTCCGCCGGGCGATTACGCGGTGCACGTTTCCCGTGGTCCGGAATTCGAGCTTGAGGTCGTGCCGGTGAAGGTCACCACCGGCGAGACGACGCGCGCGACCGCACGTTTGCGTCGCGCGTTCACGACGCCCGGCTGGATCACGGCGGATTTCCACAACCACTCCACCGGCAGCGGCGATTCCGCGGTCGAGCAGCAGGCGCGTGTGCTCAATCTTGCCGGCGCCGGGATCGAGTTCGCCCCGGCCACCGAGCACAATCGCATCTCCACCTACACGCCGACGATCGAGGCGCTGGGGATCGGCCGCTACATCGCGTCCGCGCCGTCGATCGAGCTGAGCGGACGCCCGGGCCCGGGCGACATCAATCACCAGATCGCGTTTCCGCTGCAGATCCGCCCGGAGTTGCAGGGCTACGGCGCGCCGCGCACCGACGTCGATCCGGGCGTGCAGATGCGGCGCCTCTTCGAGCTCGACGACCGCTCGCCGAAGCTGATGCAGCAAAATCATCCGAACATCGGCTGGCTCTATTTCGACCGCGATCGCGACGGCGTCGCCGACGGCGGTTTCGGCACGCGCGAGATCACCGACGTCATGGAAATCCGCGAAGCCATGCACACGCTCCTCGCCGACACCGCCCCGGACAATCGCGACGAACACCGCGGCCGCGCGTTCCACTGGCTGCAGATGTTGAATCAAGGTGATCGCATCTACGGCACCGCCAACACCGACTCGCACAACGTCAGCCCGGTGAGCGGATCGGTGTTCAACTACGTGCGCGTCGACGACACCGACATCTCCCGCCTCGATCCCTGGGTCGTGGCGCGCGCGGCGAAGCGCGGTCACGTCGTGATGAGCAACGGACCGTTCCTCGACGTGGCCATCGGCGACGCGATTCCTGGCGACGACGTCACGGCGACCGACGGCAAGGTGAACGTGACGATCAAAGTTTACCAGGCCGGCTGGTCGCGGATCGATCGCGTGCAGGTGCTCGTCAACGGCCGCCAGCTCCCCGCAGCCAATTTCACGCGAGCGCATTCGCCCGAGGCGTTTCGCGACGACGCCCTGCAGTTCGAGTGCATCGTTCCCCTCACGTTCGAACGCGACGCGCACCTGATCGTCGTGGCCACCGGCGAAAACGAAACCATGGCGAAGTTGTCGAGCGGACCGTTCGGCAAATTGCGTCCGATCGCGGTGGCCAATCCCATCTTCGTCGACGTCGACGGCGGCGGCTTCACCGCGAATCGCGACACGCTCGGCCTGCCGCTGCCCGACGGCAAACCGCGCAAGGGCGAACGCGGCAAAGATAACGATTGAGTCCGCCCGCGCGCGGCCACGCATTCAGGTTTTCCGACGAGGCTTCCCATGGCGTCCAACAACATCGGCAAACCGATCGTCACGCAGCAGATGATCGCCGACGCGGTCGGCGTGCACCTGTCGACGGTCTCGCTCGCACTGCGCAACGATCCGCGCCTGCCGCCCGCGACGCGCCAGCGGGTGCACGACGCGGCGAAGCGGCTCGGCTATTCGCCGAACCCGCTCGTGTCGCTGCTCCTCTCGCGCGTGCGCCGGCGCAGCGCGGGTTATCGCGGCACGCTGGGCTTTCTGCACACGATGCCGGAAGCGACGCCGCGACTGCGCGGACACGTTCACCGGAACTATCTCAAAGGCGCCCGCCGGCGCGCGGCCGAACTCGGCTACAACATCGACGAGTTCTTCCTCAGCCCGCAGCTGCCGCCGCGGCGATTGCTCGAGATGCTGCACACGCGCAACATCACCGGCCTGATCGTTTCGCACATGGCGAGCCCGCTTTGTCCGAATCGCACGCTGCCCTTCGAAATCGATTCGCTCGCCGCCGTCTGCCTCGGCGTGCCGCTCGCGAATCCACAGATCCACTACGTCGCCAACGACCAATACATGCGCGCCGTCCTCGCCGCGCGCGAAGTGCTCGCCCTCGGTTATCGCCGGCTCGGGCTCGCGCTCGGGGGTCACTTCGACAGCGCGATGTCGCACCGTTGTTCCGCGGGTTTCTGGGCTGTGCAGGAATACACCGCCGGAGTGGCGCGGATTCCCATTTGCCATGGCGCCGACGAATCGCCGGAGACGTTTCGCGCCTGGCTCGAGGAACACCAGCCCGACGTCGTCCTCGGCACGCATCCGTCGATTCTCGAGCTGCTGCAGAAATTCGGACGCCAGATCCCTGACGACCTCGGCTGGGTGCATCTCGATTGGCTGCCGGAATACGGCACCGACGCCGGCATTCACGGCAACAGCAGCGACATCGGCGCGGCCGCGGTGGAATTGGTCGTGTCCCAGATGCACCGCGGCGAATTCGGCCCGCCCGCGCGCGCAATGAACTACTTTGTCTCGGGCACCTGGCATCGCGGGAAAACTGTCCGCCGCGTCGGTCCGCCGCTCGACCTCGACACGTTCTTTTTCGCCGATCTGCTGCGCGCCTGATCGCGACGCGGCGCGGCCGATTTCGCGACGCTCTCCTCTTTTGCTCTCATGATGCCCCGATTCGTCCTTCTCGCTGCGGCGTTCGCTATCGCCGCGCTCGCCTCGTCCGCCGCCGCCGTCTCCGCCTCGCGCCCCAACATTCTCTGGGTCGTGCACGAGGACACGACGTTCAACTACTCCGGTCCTTACGGCGACGCCAACGCGCGCACCCCGGTCCTCGATCGCCTCGCAAAAAACGGCGTCACCTACACGCGCGCCTATTGCCCAACGCCGGTCTGCGCCCCCACGCGCGCCAGCATCATCACCGGACGTTACGCCGTGTCGCTCGGCGCGCAGCACATGCGCAGCCACAATCCCCTGCCGGACGGCGTGAAATTCTTCCCCGAGTTTCTCCGCGACGCCGGCTATTTCTGCACCAACGCCAACAAGACCGACTACAACACGTCCACGCCTTTCGCCGCCGCATGGGATCGCAACGATCGTCAAGCCAGCTGGCGCGACCGCGCGCCGGGGCAACCGTTTTTCGCCGTCATTAACTTCGCGCAATCGCACGAGAGCAGCCTGCATTCGCGGCAGCCGCTGACCACGGATCCGGCGCGTGTGCGCGTGCCCGCCTATCTGCCCGACACGCCGACGGTCCGTGCCGACCTCGCGCAGTTCTACGATCGCGTCGCGGCCGCCGACGCAGCCATCGGCCGCACGCTCGACGAGTTGGCCAAAGACGGACTCCTCGAAGACACGATCGTCTTCTATTACGCGGACAACGGCGGGAGCGTGTCGCGCAGCAAGCGCACGCTTTACGACAGCGGCACGCACCTTCCGCTCGTGGTTCATTTTCCCGCCAAATTCCGTCACCTCGCGCCGCACGCCGCGGGCACCCGGACCGACGAACTCGTGAGTCTCGTCGATCTCGCGCCCACCGTCCTCAGTCTCGCCGGCGTGCCGTTGCCGGCGCAGTTCCAGGGCCGCGCCTTCGCCGGCCCCGCGCGCACGCCCGCGCCCGCGGTACTACCGATGTTTCGCGATCGAATGGACGAGCGCTACGAACTCTCGCGCGCCGTCGTCGACGGAAAATTCCGCTACCTCCGCAACTACCTCCCGGATCAACCGTGGGGCCAGTTCCAAACCTATCAATGGAAACAGGCCTCGCAGCAGGAGTGGGCGGAGCTGCACCACGCCGGAAAACTCAACGCCACGCAGCGCGCGTTTTTCGAGCCGAAGCAGGTCGAGGAACTTTACGACGACACCGCGGATCCGGACAACGTTCACAACCTCGCCCGCGATCCCCGCTACCGCGCCACGCTCGAGCGACTACGCGCCGCGCTCAACGCCGACCTGCTGAAACTGCACGACACCGGTTTCATGCCGGAGCCAATGATGCTCGCGCGCGCCGCGGACCGCTCGCCCGCCACCGCGTTGGCCGACACCTCCGTTTATCCTCTGGCGGAAACGATCGCGTTCCTCGACGACGTCCAGCTCGCCGACGCACCGCCGTCCGACCGACTCGCCGACGCGCTTCACGCGCCGTCACCGCTGCTGCGTTATTGGGGCGCGGTCACCGCCCGCCGAACGAAGGTGCTGCCGGCAGATTTCACGAAGCTCCTCCAGGATTCCGATCCGGTCGTGCGCGTCGCCGCCGCCGAGACGCTCCTGCTGCGCGACACGAACGCCGACGCGTGGCGCGTGCTCGCCGACGCACTCCACGCCACCGACGCGCCCATGCTCCCGCTCTTCACGCTCAACGCCCTCGCTCATCTATCGCGGCCATATCCCGCGGCGGTTTCCGCCCGCGTGCGAACGCTCGCGCGACCCGGCGAAGAGGTCAAAGCCGACGATCTGGTCGTCCGCGCCGCGCGGCCGCTAGTGGAACGCTGAGCTGGACTCATCCAGTAAGAGACCGCTCAGCGCGCGGACGCCCGCCGAAGGATCACCTTGGCGAACGAATACGGCGGGAGCGTCAGTCGCACGGCGTCCTGCGTGCGCTCGACCGCGAGGTCGTGCACCGCCAGCGGGCCGGCGGAAGCGTCGCTGCGATTGAATGCCACCGCATCGATATCGCCGAACGTCTCCAAATCGGGAATCGCGATGGCGAACGTCGAAGCCGGTTCGTCGGCGCGCTTGTTGAGCAGATAAACCGTCACGTCGCCGTTCGCGCTGCGCGCCGCGACGCAGGTCACCCACTCGGCCGGCGCATTTCCCGTCACGCCCACGCGCAACTGCGTGCGACCCGGCAGATCCGCGACGAGGCGAAACATTCCATGAACTTTGTTAGGTTGAAATGCGGCGGCAGGATCGGAGCTCAGCAGCGCGCGGCTCCACTCGGCACGTTCCCAATGCAACGGCCAGAACGCGGCGAGCTTCATCCCGGACTGCACCAGTTGCAGGAACTGCTCGCTAACCATCAACGCCGCCTCGGCCTGCGTCGGCGGCGTTCCCTGGCGCACAGGTCCGATGTTCCACTCCAGCACCGCGAGCTCGATGTGAGGATGACCGGCGTCGGCGAAAAGTTTCCGGTAGAACGCACGCTGCTCGGCATATGGCCGCGTCTGCTGGTGCGTCATGCGCGGCTCCGCCATCCAGTTCGCGAACGTCGCGTTGCCATGCCGCCAGTAAAAATGCAGGTCCACGAAATCGATCTGCGCGCCCGCCAGCTCCACGACGCCGCGCACGTAATCCGCTTTCTTCGGTGACGGATGCAGGTTGGCGATGAGCTTGATCTCCGGATCGATCGCTCGCAGCGCGGGCGCGTAGAGATTGATCTGCTCCGCGTATTCTTCCGACGTATACGTGTAGTTCGCGTCGGGCTGATACGGCTCGTTGTCGAGGTAGTAGTATTTGACGTGCGCGCCGCGCGCGAGGCAGTGACGCACCAACGCCTCCGCCTCAGCGATGCCGTCGGTCACGCGATCGTATTTTTTTCCCGAGCCCAGATTGATGCCGACGAGCGGCGTGATGCCCCGCAGTGCGACGTAATCGAGATACTCGTCGAGACTCATCGTCGCCGACTCCGGCAGGTTCTTCGCCGGATCGTAGTCCGGCGCCCAGCTGTCTTTCCATCCCGGCACGGTCGGTTCGCGCCAATGGTAAAACGTCGTCACCGTCCCCGCCGGATAACGCACTACGCCGGCATTGATCTCCGCCAGCAACGCCGGCACCGGGCCGCGCCCGCGCTGCCATTGTGCGTCCGGTTCGTTCGAATAGATGGCGTTGAACCCCATCAGCTCGCGCGAGACGACGCCGAGCTCTACCGCGGGATCGATCTCGACGCGATACTCCGCCGCGCCCGCGCTCGTCGCGACGCACAGCAGCAACACCGGGAGAAAACCACGCATCACGCTCATACGCTCGAGATCGATTTCAGTTTAGTTTGTAGGGCGGGGGGCTCCCGGCCCCGCCGCCTCCGCTGCCGCCCGCGTCTCCCCCACCGCCCTGCCCGCGATACCAGCTTTGCGGAATCTCGTCCGGCACGCGCAGCTCGCGGCGCAAACGCGCCAGCTCTGACGTGAGCTGCTCGCGGGTTTCACGATACTCGGGCCCTTCGTAAACGCTCCGCAACTCCTGCGGATCACTCTGCAAATCGAACAGCTCAGGCGCAAAACGCTCGGCCTCGGGCCCGAAGAACTGCACGAGTTTGAACCGATCCGTCACCACGCCGTAGTGCGGCTGCACGCGATGCGGCTGGGGAAACTCGTAGTATTGATAATAAAAGGACGTGCGCCAGTCGTCCGGTTTCTCGCCGCGCAACAGCGGCAGGAGGCTGCGGCCCTGCATCTCCGCGGGCACCGGCACGCCGGCGGCCTCGAGAAACGTCTCCGCGAAATCCAGATTCGAAACGAGGTGACGATCCACGCGCCCCGGCTCGATCACGCCCGGCCAGCGCATGAGTAGCGGCGTCCGCAACGATTCCTCGTAGATCCAGCGTTTGTCGAACCAGCCGTGCTCGCCCAGAAAGAAGCCCTGGTCCGAGGCGTAGACCACCAGCGTGTTTTCGGCCAGGCCTTCCCGCTCCAAATAATCGAGCACGCGGCCGACGTTTTCGTCCACCGCGCGGAGCGTCGCGAGATAATCGTGCAGGTAGCGTTGATACTTCCAGCGCACGAGGTCGCGTCCCTGGGGGTTCTCGGCGCGAAACGCCGCATTACGCGGCTCGTAATACGCGTCCCACTCCGCGTGAAACCGCTCCGGTAGCTTGTGCGGACGGACCAGCTTAAGGTCGCGCTCGTTCATCGTCGCCGCGATGGTCATGTCCTGCTCGTGCTCGGCGGGACCGCGTCCTTCGTAGTCGTCGAACAACGTCGCCGGCTCCGGATAAACGCGATCGCCGTCGGCATGGAGGTGCCGCAGCGCGGGCAGCCATTCCCGATGCGGCGCCTTGTGCTGGCACATCAGTAGAAACGGCTTCGATTTGTCGCGCTGTTCCAACCAGTCGAGCGCCACGTCCGTGACGAGGTCCGTCACGTAACCGTCGACCTGGATTCTTTCCCCGTTCCGAATCATCGGCGGATCGTAGTAGTCGCCTTGATTCGGCAGGACTTGCCAGAAATCGAAACCGGTCGGATCGGAACCGAGGTGCCACTTTCCGACGATCGCAGTCTGATAGCCGGCGCGCTGCAGCAGTTTTGGAAAGGTCGTCTGCGAGCCGTCGAAGCGCGCGTTGGGCGCGTTGTTCGTGAAGCCGTTGATGTGATTATACGTGCCGGTCAGCACCGTCGCCCGGCTCGGTCCGCAAATCGAATTCGGCACGACGCACCGATCGAAGCGGATGCCGTCGCGCGCGATTCGATCCAGATTCGGCGTAACGAGCAGCTTCCGCGGATCACCGTAGGCGCTGATCGCCTGATACGCGTGATCGTCGGAAAAGATGAACACGATGTTCGGACGCCGCGCCGCCTCCGCGGCGTCGACGCCGGCCAGGGCCAGCGCCGCGCCGAGACCTGCGAAAAGAACGTTGGGGTGCATGCAACGACGGTTCATCCGAGGGTGGCGCGCAGGCGAGATCCAAACCCGCGGACGAGCCGCGAGTGGACCGCGCCACGCTTAGAAACGAAACGTGTTGGTCCAAAACACCTGCGTGAGCGGCGGCACGCGCACGACCGCGACCTGACCGTCGGGATTGGTCCAGACCGGGATCGGAGCGCGCGAACCGAACGCATCGCGGATGTTGAGCTGCGACTTCCATTGGACGCGACCGCCCAGGATTTTTCGCGAATAGCCGAAGAACAGATCGCCGCGCACTTCCGGGTTCGAGAAGAACGCCTGATCGAGCAGCGGCACCGGGCTGCCGCTTTCGTTCGGCGCCGTCGGATAACCGGTTGCGACCTTCGATTGATAACGCGCGGCGCCGCCGAAGCTGAAGCCTTTCAGCCAGCCGTCACGGAAGGTGTAGTTCGCGATGAAGTTTGCGCGGTATTTGCGCTGCTCGAGCGAAACGGTGCCTTCCTTCGCCGCTTCCGCGGCGAGCAGCGAGGTGACGGCGTTGCGATAACGCGTCGCGAAGGTGTTGGGTTCGTCCGGGGAATCCGGGACGTCCTTCGTGTTGTAGAGCGGCGACGCCTGCAGCAGCTGGAGCATCTCGGCGCTGTATTTCTTCAGATCCGGCGCGAGGTTCGTCTGCACCGTCTCCTGTTTGGCGATGTTGAGCGCGAGGCGAAGGCTGCGCGTGGGATTGGCCACGAGTTCGAACTCCCAGCCTTTGGCGAGGAAGTCGCTCGTGGCGACGAGACCCTCGATGTCGTTGAAGCGCGGTTCCGGCAGCCCGTTCACATCCTCGATGCGATAGTCGGTCTGCGCGCGAATCGCCTCCGGCTGCAGGCTGAAGATGTGCTGGTAGATCTTGTCGGCCGAATCGAGGCCGGCGGCCACGAGCGCGGGGTTGAACGCGGCGATCGCGTCGGCCTCGCTCGTAAAGTTCGGATCGTCCCGCCAGTTCGCGAACGCGGTGATGTAGCGCTGCGCCCACGTGCGCGGCAGCGTGACGATCGCGTTGCTCGCCGAGTTCAACGCACTGTAGGTCGAGCCGGCGACCTTCGTCTCGAAGAAGTTCATCCGCGCGGAGTATTTGCCTTCGAACAATTCGAGGATGCCGCCCCACTCCCGCGTTTCGCCGCTCGGCGACGCGAGCGTATCGCCATCGAGATTACGCCGCGCGCCGATCGGTTCGAAGTTTTCGGATCCGTTCACGAACAGGCGCAGCTCGGCGCCCAGCGGCAGCTTCGGCAGCAGCTTTTCCGGATACACGCCGACGACGCTCCACGTCAGCGAGCGCGCGACCTCCTTCGGCCCGATCGGATCGCCGCTCAACACCGTGGACGCGGGATTCCATTCGCCGTCGTCGAACCGGAATTCCGTCGTCGGATCGCCGTCGTTATCGTAATCGACCATCTCGTAGATCGTCTGCGAATCCTCGCGCCAGCCGACCAGGCCTTTGACGTGACCGCCGAGCAGATCGCTCTGCCAGCTGACGATCTTCGAATCGAGCTCGGTGCGGCCGATCGTCTCGTCGGCGAGGTAACGCCGGACGTAAAAGTTCCCGCTCTGAACCGAACCGTTCGCGCCGGGCGACCAGTAGTAGAGTTGATATTTCTCGCCGGCCTGCGGCAGCCGGTCCTGGACCTGGCGAAGACGGACGTCGCCGGGATTGGTCACGCCGGTGAGATCGTCGCTCAGAAAAAACGCGCTGTGGACGAGTCGGTTGCCCTGATTCACCAATTGGTTGTTGGTGATCGCGGCCACGTTGATCTGGTCGCTGTCCCAGCCGAGGTTGCTGACGGAATTGCGGAAGTCGTAGCGCTGCCCGATGTAGGTGCCGGTGAAGGTGTGCTTACCGATCCACCACGCGAGCCGCTCCCCGCCGGGGAAGTCCTCGCCGTTGAGTTTGAAATAGGCCTGTGCGCGCTGGGCTTCGCGATCGGTCACGCGCTTGCGCCAGGGCGCGCCGCGCTCGCGCACCATGGCGCGGCCGGCGTTGGGATTGAGGAATGCCTCAGGCTGGCCGTCGCCGTTCTGGTCGGCGGTGACGTAGAGCACCTTGTTGACGTCGACGTTGATGTCGGCCTGGCCGGTGCCGCCGCTCTGGCCGCCGCCGAACGGCAGCCACGCGTCCTGCTCGTAATCCTGCGCGTCGAACGCGAGTTCGAGACCTGCGCGATAATCCCAGAGGCTCTGCTCGAGGGTCACGTTGAGCACATCGAAATCGCGCCGGCGAAACCCGTTGTCGCCCGCGAGCAGCAGATTGTAGTAATCGAACACATTCCGATCGACGGACTGCGCGGTGAAATTGGGATAGACTGGGAGACCGAACAGATTGCGCGAGGCGGCGTAAGTCATGTCACCGCTCACACCGAGCGCGTTGCGCGCCGCGACCGGCAGCTGGCTGTAACGCAGCGTGCCCATGCCGCCCTGCTGACCCGCGACCGACGCGGCGCCGCCGCCGTAGTTCGGATAGAACAGCGCCATCTGCAGAAACCACGCGGAGATGTAGGGGCCGTTGTTGAATCCGCTTTGGCCGTTGGGCAGCCGGCGATCGACGATACGCTGCGGCACGAAGGTGCCGTTGGTCAGAAACCCGGACGCGGCCTGGCCGGTGTAGGACTGAAAATCGGTGTCCGACGGCAGCGTCCACCAATTCGTGAGACCGTCGTTCGGCGGCAGCTGATTCGGCGGATTGCCGTCCGTCTCGCCGGTTTCGAAGCTGGCGCGGAGCGTGGTGTTGCCGAGGACCTCCCCTCGCTTCCCCTTGTGCAGGACGGCTTGGACGCTGGCGTAGAGGCGGCGGTTTTCCTCGAACGCAGGGCGTTGACGATACTCGGTGTTTTCGTTGACCGCCGCCAGGCGCACGCCGAGCCGGCCCGCGATGATATTCTGGTTGATGTCGACCGTTTCGCGATGCGAGCCGTGCTGGCCGATCCGGAACGACACTTCTTTGAAATTGCGACCGAACACCGGCATCACGGTGGCATTGTTGATCACACCGCCCGCGCTGCCGACGCCGAAGAGGAGGCTGTTCGGGCCGCGGTTGATGGTGACGTTATCCGTGTTGTAGGAGTCAAACGGAATGTCCGTGAGGAAGTAGTTGCGGGAGAGCTCGGCCCGCGCGAGACCGCGCACGCGCTGATTGCTGTTCGGATTTTCGCGCTGATCGCTCGAGTCCGGCCGGCCATCCGCGACCGGACTGCCCGCGAAATTTCCGCTCAACCCGCCGACTTCCGTGCCCGTCGTGTAAGTGAGCAGACTCTGCGCGCCGCTCGCGCCGATGTCCTCCATGAATTCCTTCGTAACGACCGAGATCGCCGTGCCGATGTCTTTCAGGGGCGTGTTCAGGCGCGTGCCGGCGAGGGTGTTCGTCGCCGCATAGCCGTGGGTGGATTCGGAGGTGACGACGAAGGGACTCATCTCGACGATTTCGTCGTCTGACTTGGGGAGCAGGTCTTCCGCAGCGGAGGAACTCTGCGCCTCCAGCGAAACCGTCAGCGTCGCGCTCAACGCCGCGAGGGCGGCAGCGCGCCGGACTGAACTGAGCAAGGAGTCGGAGGAAGTCGCGCTGCGGGGGAGGAGCGGGGGATTCATGTGGCGTGGGTCAGGGTTGTGCTCTTCCCGGCGATGGCAGGATCGAGATGCGCAGGGCAATCAAGCAGTGCCGGGGGAGGGCTCGCCCACGCTGCGAATGCCCCCGGAGCAAGCAACACGCGCTCTATTCAAGACGTTGAAAAGAGTCACAGGCGCGTGACGGACCGGTTAACATTCGCCGTCGCTCCGCCATGAAACTGGATCGTTTTCCGATCAGGCTGCGTGTTTGCGCCACTCGGCGCAGGAAGACCGTTATCTCCCCGATCCAACGCGCATCGGGCGATCCCGCCGCGATCGTTCCGGGCGGCGTTTCCCGTCGAACGGCAACAGCGCGCCGGAAGACCGCTCGCCGAGTGTCGCCGTCACCTCTGCCGGCGCCGCGCTGTCGCCGGCCCGTGGTATGGTGGAAGCGGATACAAGTCCGTGAACCAGCGGACCGGGCTGCTTGTGTCCGGATGCGCGAAGGCGTCGCGGCCGTGACCTGCCAGCGGCACGCGAGCCGTTCGCGGCCAAACCCGGCGTTCGGTCGCGACCATCGCATCGCGCGACGCCGTCGGATTCGCCATCCGCTACCGCCGCGCAAGGCGTCCGCGTCTCCTCTGCGTCGAGCTCGCGCACCTCGCCATAATACCTCGAGGAGCCGATCGGACCGCGGAAGAGTTTAGTGGACGCCCTTTACGCTGAAGGGCCGTAATTTCCCCGATGGAACGGTCGGTAACGCCGTCCGAACGGCAGTGACCGGGGCCAAAGCGATCTATGCGTTCCTCTCAGGCCGGGACGTTGCCCGTGAAAACAACGTCGCCGCTGCAGCTTGAGAAACTGCGATAGCACCGCGATCGGCGCGTATTTCGGATCCGCTCGCCGCGGCCGGGCCTCCTCCTCGCCTGCGCCGACGCCATCACCTTTCACTTGTCTTATGATAAATTACGTGAACGGTATTTTTGCCCCTTCCCCTCGCGTCTTGCCGCGGGCACGAACTTCTTCCCCCAAGAGGCCGTATTTATCATATGGCAAGGCCACATGTAAGCATGAACACCTCGTATGTCGGCTAACACCGGTCAGGCCGAGCCTTCGGGCTCGTGGAATTGTTAGTGATGCTGCTGCTCCTCGCGTCGTCCCTCCACGCTCAGGAAACCATCGGCGGAGGCACGATCGCCAACCCTGCCGTTGGCCCGGTTCCGTCCTATGGTTTGGGCGGAAGCGGCGCGGTCCTGGTGAAGAACTGGAATTTCGGCACCAACGGAACGATCAAGAACTACACGGACATGAACAATCACTTCTTCTACCGTGATCAGTTCAACACGATCAACAATGGCGGCAACTACGGCGCAAGCATCGTTGCACCGGACGCCGCTCACGCCTTGTCCGGCCAGCCGATCGAAGGGGTGGATTGCCCGCCCGTGCGCTCCTTTGCCGCGGACTCGCTCTTCACTTATCTCCAGCCTTTGAACAACGCCGGAGCCACGGTCCAACCCACGCAGCACGATGTCGGCTGCGGTTCGTTCATGGCGAACTGGACACTCCCCGCCGGCGGCTCGCTGTTGGGCATGGACATCGTTTGGGAGACGCGCGTCCGCTACGTCACGCCGCCCTACTTCTGGTTCGCCATCTGGACCGCCGGCAACGTCTGGCTGCGCGGCGCCGAGCACGACCTCGTCGAGAGCTTCGGCTACGACAACGGCGGAGGTTTCACCAACTTCGATGGACGTTACTGGCACTCCGGCTCCGTCACCGGATCGGACGTGGTCAGCTACTCGAGCTGGTCGACCGGCATGGCCAATTCCGGTATCACCAGCTTCGATGCGACCCAGTGGCACACCTGGACCTGGGTCTACCGGGCGGACAACACCTACGGCATGTATGTGGACGGCATTCTCGTCCAGCATGGCAGCGCACCCTACTCCTGGACCGTGGGCGCCATCCCCGGCGGCCGCCCGATCAACATGAGCTTTCTCTTCGACGCCGGCTGGGGCCACACCCAGATCGCGAGCGTCAACGTCGAGATGCCCGCCTCGAATCTGGACGGGACGTATTATGAATGGGACTACAGCCGCGTCTACCTCGTGCCGCCGACCGCTGCTCCACCCGCGCCCGCCAATCTGCGCACCGTGCCCGACAGCAATAGCACCATGCTGCTGTGGGATCTCACGCCGGGCGCCAGCAGTTACAACGTCTACCGCAGCACCACGCCCGGCGGCCAGGGCGCAACACCGATCGCTACCGGCATCACGGCGCTGGCTTTCACCGACACGGGACTCTCGAACGGCACGACCTATTACTACAAGGTCGCCGGCGTGAACACCGTCGGCGTGTCCACCCTGTCCAACGAGGCCAGCGTCACGCCCGTCGCCAGCTACGTCATCGACGACACCGCGGCGACGTTCGTCGGCACGTGGGGCACTGCAACGAATCTTCCCGGCTATTACGGCTCCGGTTTCCGCACCGTCGGCACGGGCACGGGCTCAAGCGCGACGTTTACGCCGACCTTGTCGGCGGCCGGGAGCTACGAGGTGTTCATGCGCTATCCGGCAGACACCAATCGCGCGAGTAACGCTCCGGTCGACGTCAACCACGCCGGCGGGACGACGAGCGTCACGGTGAATCAGCGGCTCAACTACAATACCTGGGTTTCGCTGGGCACCTACACGTTCAACGCCGGCACGGCCGGCAACGTGCGAATCCGCAACGACGGCGCCAACCGCGGCGTGCTCGCGGACGCCGTGAAATGGGTGCCTGTCTCTTCGAGCGGCACGCCGCCGACCGCGCCTTCGACCCTCACGGCAACCACCGTCTCCGCGGGCCAGATCAATCTCGCGTGGACCGACAACGCGACCGACGAGACCGGTTTCACCATCGACCGGAAAGCCGGCGGCGGAAGTTATTCGCTGCTCACCACGAAAGGCGCGAACAGCACCTCGCACAGCGATACCACCGTCGCCGCGGGCACGAGCTACACCTATCGCGTCCGCGCCGACAACACCAGCGGCAGCTCGGGCTGGTCCAATGACGCCTCCGCCACCACACCGGTCGGCTCCCTCCTCTCGAACGGCAAGAACGCCACGGCGAGCAGCTTTCAACCCGGCAACGAGGTTGCGAACGGCAACGACGGCAATTCCTCCACGCGCTGGTCCGCCTCGTCGAGTTCCTATCCGCAATGGTGGAAAGTGGATCTCGGCACGAGCTGCGATCTGCGGACCGTGCTCATCAATTGGTATAACCCCTCGAACTCGACGCGTTATTATCGTTACCGGATCGAGGTCAGCCCCGACGACGTGACCTACACGACCGCCGTCGACAAAACGAGCAACACCCAGAGGGGCACGACCACCGACCTGTTCACCGCCACCGCGCGCTATGTGCGGATCACGGTCACCGGTTCTGACAACGGCTGGGCCTCGTTCCACGAGTGCCGTGTTTATGGCAACGACGCCGGGCTCGTGCTCTTCCACAAATTCGACGAAGGCTCCGGCAACCAGGCCACGGACTCTTCCTTCCAAAGCAACCACGGCACGCTGTTGAACAGCCCGACGCGCACTACGGGACAGTCCGGCGGCGCGTTGAGTTTCGATGGCTCGAACGACGCCGTGAGCGTCGCGGCCAGCTCCTCGTTGAACAATCTCTCCGCGGTCACGATTTCGGCTTGGATGCGGCCCAACAACTTCGGCGAAAATTCCTTCGGCCGCATCCTGCAGAAGGAAAACGGCCCGAAGCTATTCCTCACGAGCACGAATCAGCTCTCGTTCGAAGTGCCCTACAGCACCGCGTCGCTGAATCGCCAGACCGCGAACAACGCCGTGAGCTACGGCACCTGGACGCACGTGGTCGTCACCTGGGATGGCAGCGCCACCGGCAGCAACGTTCACATCTACCTGAACGGCACCGAGGTCAGCAGCTACGCGTTCACGAGGAATGGCAGCGGCACCCGCACCGACGATAGCGCGGGCGTGTTGAACATCGGCAACAACGCGAACCAGGACCGCACGTTCAACGGCCTCCTCGACGAAGTCAGCATCTACAATCGCGCGCTGACACCCGCCGAAGTCGCAGCTCTGCCTTGACTGCCGAGTCCTGATCCCCAGGTAGCGGCGGTCGTCCCGACCGCCATCTCGGTCAATGGCCTTCGGGCCGACAGCCGCTACCTTCGAGCGAGGTCTGAACCTCACTGACTTCTTGTCGACGTAATCATCGAAAACGGACGGACGCTTTCGTCCGTCCGTTTTCCACCGAACCGAAACCATGCAGAGCGATCCCAGCCGCACGAAGCGATGGCTCGTCGGCACCGCCGGCGTGCTGGCGGTCGCGATTCCCCTCGCGATTCTTGGCATCCGCGCGAGGCAGCCGAAAGCGGTCGCGCCGTCACCGGTGACGGACTCGCGGCCAAACATCGCGGCGCCTTCGTTGCCCATTACCCGCCACACCGCGCGCGATTTGGCACTAGAAACGGGCGACACGCCCACCGAAGATTTCGGCGCTGCCATGAAGGCGGCGCTGCAAAACGGAGAAGACCTCAACGACGACCGCGGTGCGTTCGAGCTCGGCTATCGCTGGGTCGCCGTCGAGCCGGAAGCCGCGCTCGCTTTCGTGCTGAACCTCCCCTTCGACCGCACGCTCCTGCTCGTCGCGCTCGTCGACGAATGGGCCCGCCGCGATCCGGTATCCGCATCGACCTGGGCCGCGCGTTTGCCGGAAGGCCCGCAGCGGCAGCGCGTGCTGCCCAGCTTGGTCGCCGCGTGGTCGGAAACCGCTCCGGCCGACGCCGCGCGCTTCGCCAGCAGTCTCCCACCGGGCGACGTGAAGAACGAAGCGATCGTGGCCGCGACCTCAGGTTGGGCGCAGCAAGACCCGCGCGCGGTGTTGACCTGGGCGCAGCAATTCCTGCAGGGCACACAACAGGAGCAGATCTACACGCAGGCCATGTTCGCCTGGAGCCGGCACGATCCGGTAGCGGCCGCGGAGTGGCTGCGCTCGATGCCCGATGGTCAGGCGTGGGACGTCTCGACCAGCGCTTTGTCCGGCGCACTCGTCGAACGCTATCCCGCGCTCGCGCTGTCGCTCGCCAGCAACATCTCGGACGAAAACCTCCGCCATCAACGCATCGAGAACATCGCGCGGCGGTGGCTCGAAGCTGATCGCGCGGCAGCGGAGCGCGCCCTCATTCACTCTGATCTGCCCACCGCGTGGGTCAGCCGGCTGTTGCGCTAAGCAGCCGACCATAGCGGCCGCGCTCGGAGGATGTGCCCCTTCCCTTTTGCAACGTTTACGCAGGATTACTGAGATGACGGCCGGTAAATGTTCTTAGCAATTGGCAAGTTATCTGCCAACGAGACGCCGAATGAGTTCGGCCGATGCGCGATTGTCTCTATCGACTTAAACTACTATTTTGCAGGTTTTTATATCTTACTAAGCTCTCGACTCTCTACAATGACACGCTCCCTCCTCCGAAAACTAAACATTATTATCATATGCTAAGTTTTAGGTTGCCGGTGGCGATGCCAATCGCAGACTTAGCTTGCCCCACGCCTTTCCGGCTCCGCGATCCGATCTCTCTCATGCCTCATCTCACTGTTGTTGGAGACCCAATTCCCAACCTTCCCTGGCAGCCCAAGCCCGCCGGATGCCCGGACGTCGTCTGGCGTTACGACGGAAACCCGATCGTCGATCGTCGCCCGCTGCCCCAAGCCACCGGCATCTACAACAGCGCCGTCGTGCCTTTTCGGGGGCAATTTGTCGGGGTCTTTCGCACCGAATACAAAGACCGTATGCCGCATCTGCACGTCGGCCACAGCGCGGACGGAATCAGGTGGCAGTTTAGTCCCGAGGAAATCCGCTTCCATTGCGACGACCCGGAGGTGCGAAAATGGGAATACGGCTACGATCCGCGGGTCGTGCGTCTCGACGACGCCTACTACGTGATTTGGTGCAACGGCTACTTCGGCCCGACCATCGGCCTCGCGCGCACCCACGATTTCGAGCACTTCGAGCAGCTCGAAAACGCCTTCCTTCCCTACAACCGCAACGGCGTGCTCTTCCCGCGCAAGATCGGCGGACGTTACGCGATGTTGAGCCGCCCCAGCGACACGGGCCACACGCCGTTCGGCGACATTTTCTACAGCGAAAGCCCCGACCTCACCTTTTGGGGACGGCACCGTCACGTCATGGCCAAGGGCCTGGCCTGGTGGCAGGACAAAAAAATCGGCGCCGGACCCGCGCCCATCGAAACGAGCGAGGGCTGGCTGCTGTTTTATCACGGCGTGGTGAACACCTGCAACGGCTTCGTCTACAGCACCGGTGCCGCGCTGCTCGACCTGGATCAGCCCTGGAAGGTGCTCTATCGCACCAATCAGGCGATCCTCATGCCGGAGGCGCCGTATGAGACGACGGGGTTCGTGCCCAACGTCGTGTTTCCAGTCACCGCACTGGTGGACGCGCCCACGGGACGCATCGCACTCTACTGCGGCGCGGCCGACACTTATACGACGCTGGCGTTCTGCCAGATGGACGAGTTGATCGCGTTCATCAAAGCCAACTCGAAGGTTTAACCTCCGCCCGCTCAGGGCGTGAGCCGCGAACCCGGCTCGGCGCTCACCACGATTTGTCCCTCGCTGCCGGCCTCGCTCCGCACCTGCAGCACCAAGCGCCGCAATCCGGGGTTAGGTTCGTCATAGGAACGCAAAAGATCCTTGGTATCTTCCACCGTGATCGACCACCCCGCCGCGGGCGCGACGACCCGCAGGAAAAGCGTCTCGCCGTTTTCCTTCAGCGTCGCGCCCGCGGACGTGATCGTCACTTCGGCTCGCGTCAGCCACTGCCACGCCACGTCGACCGGTTTGTCGCCGGTCGTCCATGTATCCGAGATTTCGATTCGTTCGTTGCCTTCGAGTTTCACCGTGCGGCGGACCGCCGACACCGAACCGCGATAGGCGGACGAGAGATCCACCGTCGTGTGCCGGTCGGAGGCGCGGGCGGCGAAGTCGGCGATTGGCACATTCGCGCCGACCTCCTGCGGCCCTCCGTCAAAACGCAGAATGTTGTGTGCTTCCGGACCCAGCCGGAAAACTTTCCAGCGGTCGGCATCCTGCCGGTAGGACCACAAATCGAGTCCCCGCTGTTCTAAACCGGCGTAGTCCTGCCAGCCCGGATCGACCGCCCACCGCACGCCACGCGCGTCCAGCACGAACGAGCCGAGATCCATGTGCGCATGCGAGGCATCGATGAGGCCGCCTTTGATGCCGACGAAAAGCGCCCGCGGATCGGTCCACGACGAGCGGTGAACCGACACCGGAATTCGTCCGCGGCCCAACCAGCTCAGCGGCCGTGACGGCGCGCTCGCCGGGGCGGCCAGTCCGACGGCCGGATCCCACCACAGCAAAGCGAGCGTGGAAAATCGCGCCGCTTGCTCGTCACGCCCCTGGTGCACGCGTTCGAGCGTGGTCGCAAGATGTTCGACTTCGTATTTCACCACGGAGCCGTCCCGCAGCCGGCGCGCAAACCAGAACAACGCCGGCGCAAAGCCGCGGCGTTCCTCGCCGTCGGCATAGTTGAAAAGCTGTCCGGACGGCGAAGTCATCTGATCCGGATAGTACGCCGTCGCGAGAAATCCGGGATAAGCATCCGTCCCCAACGTGGAGCCGAACGCGTGACTCAACATATCGGCCAGGATGACATGATAAGTCGTGCCATACGTCCAATAGGACGGACCTTCCGGATACGCCCCGTCCGGCGCGTAACCGAAACGAGCCGCGCCCGGCAGGTTGTCGAGGGCTCGCTGCAGCACGCGGGCGGAAAGCTCCGGCTCGAGCGTTCCGGTCGCAATCGCGCCCGCCACCAGGCCGGCGTGACACACCTGCGTCCAGTTGTTGTTCGCATCGATCCAACCCGGTGCGGGACCTTCCGGATAGGACGCCTTCAAACCTTTTTCGATGATGGCTTGCTCGAATCGGGACCGATCCTCCGGCGCGAGCCGGTCGAACAACCAGTCGGAGCCAACGGCGAGCGCGAAGGTCATTTCCGCGGTATCGAGAAAATGCGACGGATTCCAATCCGGCAGCGCGGCCGCGATTCGCATCTCGGCGATTGCGCGATCGCTGTAGCGGGCGTCCAGTGTGAGTCGAGCCGCCATGCTCAAGGCGAGGATCCGCGAGAGGCCTTCACGAACCGGGCGCAGCATCCGGCGTCCGGTTTTTTGATAAACCATCGGAGGCAACGTCAGCATGTGCTCGGCGCGCGTGATGACCGCCGCGGCGAGTTCGGCCGAGATCGGCTCGCTCGCGATCTGCGCCCGCAGCGCCTCCCACCGGGCCGCATCGGCAAACAAACGAGGATGCGGCCCGAGTTTTGTAAACAGCGCGGCCGTCACCGGCGCCGGCGGCGTCGTCGTCGCGGCCTCTGCGGTGAGAATACCAGAGAGCGCGCCGAACAAGAGAAGCGCGAGCCGGCTCAGCCGAAGCCTTGCGGCAACCTCCGCGAAAAACGACAAGCGAAGCGAAGCTCGAAACGGTGCGAATCGAAACGGAAGGAGATGAAGTCGCATGGAGAAAAAAAACGGGCGGCGAAAGCGGTTCACGCTTCGCCGCCCGGTCCTGACTCACGAGGTCGAGTCGTTTCGTTTAGAAGTTCGTGCTGATGCTGAACCGATAGCTGCGGCCCGGAGCGTAGAGGTATCCATAGAGCTTTGTGTCGTTCAGGATATTGTCCACGTTCAGCGCGAAACGCGTGTCGTATTTACCGAACTTCGTGCGGTATTCGATCATCGTCGAAAACAGGTATTGCTCCGCTGTATACAGCTTGAGCGGCTTGGGCAGGCCGTTTTCGTCGCGGACGACGATCGACGTGCCGTCGATGGTGAAGCCGGTGACATACGGCCGCTTCGACATGTATTGGCCGCCGCCGCCGATCGCCCAGCCCTTGAGCCGGTCGTTCGTGAAGATGTATTTCGTCCAGAGCGTCACCGTGTGCTTCGGCGTGTCGTCGAGGCTCTCGCCCAGCCCGGTGCCGATGCCCTTGTAGGTGGAGGAATCGGTGGGATCGTCGAACGCCTCGCTCGCAGGGATGCCGACCACGGTGCCCCAGCCCACCCAGGGAAACTTCCACATGGCGAACTCGTCGTCGATCGGCGCCTTCACGTAATTGTAGCCGGAGGTCACCTTCGTGCGCGTGTTAGCGTAGCTCGCGACGATCTGCCAGTTATCCTTCAGACTGAGGATCCACTGCGTGTCCCAGCCGGTCGCCTGGTCGTCGATCTGCACATTCGCGTTGGCGTTCACGCCGGGGGTGTTGACGACGCCGGCCGTGCCGTCGCCGAACACGCCGGTCGTGCCGTTGCCGCTGAACATGAACGCCGCGGGGAAATCGCCGGGATGTTTCTCGGCCCAGTCGAATGCCGCGCGCATGAAGGTCTTGCCCGCCTCCGTGTCGGTATTCACGAGCACCTGCTGCGTCGCGAGATTGCGCGTGCCGACCACCTGCTGCCACCACGCCTGGTTCTGATAGGTGGCGATGAAAGCGGGCGAGCTCGGCGAACCGCCGACGCGATAGGCGCGCGGGAGCGCCGGGTTGTATTGCACGCCGTTCATCGGCGAAGGCGCCCACCAGATGTTCCGCGGCGTGCCCTGTCGTTCGATCTTGAATACACCGACCGTGCCGGACAGCCGGCCGTTGAGCAGATCGAACTTCGCGCCGACTTCATTGTTTTCGGCCTTCGTCGGATCGAACGGACGGCCGAGTCCGTCCTTGATGAAATACTGCGGCACGAGCCCTTCGGAATGCAGCGCGTAGACCGAAACCTCGTCGGTCAGGGCGATGTTGAGACCATACTGCGGGCTCGTCGCGGACGGCGCGTCGGGCCGCGCCGCCGAGCGGTCGGCGACCACGAGCGCGCCGTTGCCCTGGAAATTGCGCGAGTAGTTGCGCTGATCGGAACGATCGTGGCGCACGCCGCCAATGAAGGTGATGCGATCCTTCCAGAACCGCCCCTGGTAGATGCCGTAGAAACCCGAATCCCAGGTCACGCCCTTGTCCCAGCGGTTCGACACCATCTGCACGTCCGGCATGCCGTCGCCCTGACGGCCGAAACGGATGGGCGTGAAATCCATCGGATTGTGAAAATTGAAACGATCGCGCGCGTCGCCCGCAGCGAGGGGCGAATAGTCCCACGACTCGCGATTGCGGCCCTGGTATTGGTAGCCCGCCAGGAGCTTGTGATCGCCGAGGAGCTTGAAGCCATAGACCACTTCGGCGCGGATCTGGTCGCGGTCCTCGTTTTCGAAGTAGTTGGACCACTGATACCGAAGAACGGCGTTCGGCGTGGTGAGCGCCTGGCCGTCGCGGTCGATGTTGAGCTCCTCGCCGGGCAGCGAGATCGGCAGCGGCACGGGCGAGCCGAGCAGCGCCAGGCGCATCGCATCGGTGGCCCGGTTGCCCGTGAACGTGCCCGCCCCGGCGACCACCGTGCCGGCAAAAATGTTCAGGCTCTCGCGTTCCGTGCGGCCGGTTTGCGCGCCGACCCGCACGATCAGGTCGTCGGTGATCTTCTGCTCGACCGTGAGGGCGAAATTGCGCAACGGCGCGTTCGTATACGTGTCCGGCCCCGACCAGCGGAACGTGCGGGCGTCAATGCCCGTGCCGAGCACCGTCGTGATGAAATTCGAGCGACGCTGCTGCGCGCCGGAGCCGCCGACGCGCGAACGCACGTTCTGAAAGCCCATGCCGCTCTGGTTCGTCGCGCCGACCTCCACGTCGACCTTGACGAAGGTGTTGGGAAACGGCCGGAAGCTGAACACCGGGGAGACGAGCCACGACTTCTGGTTGAAATACTGCGTGCCGTCGCCGCGTTCCTGCGCGGCCGCCGTCAGGCGATACGCCGCCTGCCAGCGATTATCGCTGGCTCCGAGCGGCCCCGTGAAATCCAGCGCGCCGCGCAGATAGCCCCAGTTACCCGCGCCGAATTCCACCGAATAGGCGGGCTTCAGCTTCGGCTCTTTGGGCAGGTAGTTGACCACGCCGCCGAAATTGCCGACGCCATAAAGGAGCGCCGACGGACCGCGCACGACCTCGACGCGGTCGATGTTCACTGAGTCGGAACTCGCCTGGCGCCGGAAACCGTCGCGCAAGACCTGATCGACCACGAAGCCGCGGATTTTCAATGTGGTGCCGTTCGGGTCGCGGTCGACACCGCGCGGATCGTTGGCGCCAGCATTGCTGCGGTTGTCGAGCGAATTGGGATCCACCAAGCCGTCCTGCTGCGAGCTCAGGACGATGCCGCTGGAGTAGCGCAGCGCCTCACGCAAGCTCGTCGAGCCGGTGTCACGGATGAAATCGCTCGTGATCACCTCGATCGACATCGGCACGTCCTTGATGGCCGTGCTGAGCCGGGTGCCGGCCACGGAATTCGTGGCGCGATAGCCTTTGTCTTTTTCGCTGCTCACCGTGAACGGGGACAACACCGTCACACCGTCCGAAGACGCCGAGGCGGACGCATCGGCCGATTGCGCGCGAAGACCCAGAGCGAAAGCTGCCGAAAGGCAGCCGCCGAGCGAAAGCGACAGCAGCTGCCGAAAGCGAACCGAGGAAGGCGAAGCAAACGCGGCACCGGGAGTGCCCCGCGCGGGGGTTTGTGGCGACGGAGCCGCACCGGCAGCTCCGCGGAAGTCTTGGGAGTTCATTCGTTGTTTGAGTTCAGTCGGTAGCACGAACGGGGGGTTGGGCGGTCAACAGATCCCTCCCAAATGCCAGGCACGCTCCTGCAGAAACGCGCACTGACATCCGGAAGGGACGCAAATGGGGAGGGATCGAGGTCGGTCCATTGACCGATCCACGCGAAAGAGAACGAGCGGGGGCGCAGAGCCCGTAACATGAGAAAAGGGGTGGGAAAATCGGACGAGCCGGCCGGGCACGGCCTTGGGGAAGCGGCCAAGGTAAAAACTCTACCCAACGCGCGCGTCAATATTATTTATCATAAAATAAATCAGTCCAAGTGGGTGTCAGCAATTGCCCAGGAAAGAAACCTCGTTGCCCAATGAAGTGAACGATCAGCATATTCTCCCTCAATGACCGCAACACTGCCGTCTCGTTTCATTCTTATTCATAAAGCTTTATACATTTATCGGACAAAATCGCAGGCGGAATAGATCAAGGCATCGCCTCCACGACATCACCCTCGACCTTCTGGCAGGCAATCGGCGCCCTATTTATCATTGACTAATAAACGTCGTTCGCCTGAGTCCTCGCATCGCCCAATGCGCCAGCCAGCGGAGCGAACCGGTCTGCTCGTCGTGGAGCCAACCTGCAGCGCGCCACCCGCCACCCCATGAATCCATCGTTCCTTCTTTGTTTTCTCCTCTGCCTGCTCGTCCTGCCGGCGCGAGCGGACGATCTGAGCGGCGCATGGCGGGTCGATCTCCCGCGACGCGGAGATGTCACGCTGCACACCTACTTCCTGCTGCGGCAGGATGGCGCCGCGCTCGACGGCAAGGTCGTCATCAACGGCGCCGTGGACCTGCCGTTGCGCAAGCCGCGCGTCGAGGGCGACGTGGGCCTTTTCAGTGTCGACTGGAACACCGCTTATCGCGTTCGCCGCGTCGGACCCGACCGCCTGCACATCACCTTCATCTATGGCGGCAACCGGACGGAGGAAGCGGACGCCATCCGCGTCCCGGAGACCGAGCTCGCCCCGCCTCCGCGCCTTCCCCCGCCTCCCCTGGAAGACCTGCCGTGGAACGGCCTCGCCCGCACACCGCCCATGGGCTGGAACAGCTGGAATCACTTCGCCGATCGCATCGACGACCGGATTGTGCGGGAGGCCGCGGATGCCCTGGTGAGTTCCGGCCTCGCCGCCGCGGGTTACGTTTACATCAACATCGACGATTGCTGGGAAGGCGGGCGCGATGCGCAGGGCCGGCTCGTGCCCAACTCGAAATTTCCGGACATGAAGGCACTCGCCGACTACGTTCACGCGCGCGGCCTGAAACTCGGACTCTATTCCACCCCCGGCCCGGTCACCTGCGGCGGTTTCGAAGGCAGCTACGGCCATGAAGAACAGGATGCGCAGACGTTCGCCGAATGGGGCATCGACTATCTCAAATACGACTGGTGCAGTGGCACGCGCGTCTACCGCCCGGACGAGGTTCGCGCCGCGTTCCAGAAAATGGGCGCAGCGCTGCAGCGATCCGGCCGGCCGATCGTCTACAGCATCAATCCCGGTATCCGAGCGGGCGATACCCCCGCCACTTGGGCTCCGCTCACCGGCGCCAACCTGTGGCGCACCACCGACGATATCCGCGACGATTGGGACACGGTGTCGGCCATCGGTTTCGGCCAGGCCGATCTCACCTCCTACGCGCGGCCGGGCTACTGGAACGATCCCGACATGCTCGAAGTCGGCAACGGCGGGATGACCACGACCGAATACCGCACCCACTTCAGCCTGTGGTGCCTGCTCGCCGCGCCGCTGATCGCGGGGAACGACCTGCGCAACATGTCCGCCGAGACGCTCGAGATCCTCTCGAACCGCGAAGCCATCGCGATCGATCAGGATCCTCTCGGCCGCGCGGCCCATCGCGTGCTCGCCCGCGACGGCATCGAGCTCTGGATGAAGCCGCTCAGCGACGGCGGCCAAGCCCTGGGCGTGTTCAACCGCTCAGAGGTCGAAAAACGCGCGTCGTTCTCATGGTCCGACGTGGGACTCGCCGGCCCGCCCGCCACGCTGCGCGATTTGTGGCAGCACGCCGAGCTGGAGCCGGCACCCGATGGTTTTGCGGCCCAGGTGCCGTCACATGGCGTCGTGCTGCTTCGCCTCCGCTAAAACTACCCCGATTCAACCGGATCCGATCCCTGCGTTCTTGCTCAAACCTCGCCCATCTGCTTTCCCCGACTGGTCCGCGCCCATGGCAAAACCAAAACGCCCCAATCAGACCGCCATTGCCAAAGCGACCGGCCTCTCCCGCGCAACCGTGTCGCTCGTTCTTCGCGGCGGCTCCGGCCCGTCCGAAGCCACCCAGGCCAAGGTCCTCGCGGTCGCCCGGCGCATGGGTTATCAGCCCAACGAGCTCGTTCACAGCATCCGGAGCGGCAAGAGCCGGACCGTGGGCGTGCTGGTGCAGCCCTACGATTCCTATTGGCGGGACGTCTGCTACGGCGTGCACGATCGCCTGATCGAAGCCCACCACCTCCCGCTCTTCCTCTGGAACAACGACCGGCCCAACAACGAGGAATACGGCTGCGAGCAGATCCGCCGGTTGCTCAGCCGCTGGGTCGACGGCGTCATCCTCTCGCCGAATTTCGCCGATCTCTACGCGAGCCACCTGCACGAGTTTCAAACGCGCAACATTCCGCTCGTCATCATCGATCACACCGCCGCGCAAGGGGCGGCGGATTCGGTCGGCAGCGACGAACGGCAGATCGCGGAACTGCTGGTAAACCACCTCACGCGACTGAATCACCGCCAGATCCTGATCGTATCCGGACCGCAAGGACTCGGCTGGGCCGACAAGCGCGCCACGGCTCTGAAAGACGAACTGGCGAAAGTCTCGGGCGGCGTCGGCCACGAGCTGCGCGTTCCGCTCGAACCGCTCGAGCCGAACGAAATGCCCGAGATCGCCACCATGATCGCAGCGGCGTTGCGGCAAAAGCCCGAGATCACCGCCGTCATCGCCGGCACCGACCGGATGGCGAAAAGCGTCTACAAGGCCGCCGCGGAGCTGAAATGGAGCATTCCCGGACGCCTGAGCGTCGTGGGCGTCGCCGATCTCAACTTTTCCGCCGTCCTGTCGCCGCCGCTCACCACGGTGCGCCAGGACGGCTATGCGATCGGGCGACAGGCAGCGCAGATCGAACTCGAGCGCAGCGCCGGTCTGCTCTCCGGCGCACCCCGCACGTATCAAATTCCGGCCACACTGATCGAACGCGGCTCGACCGCCGCGCTCTGACGCCGCCGACGGCGTGCCGCCGCTGATCCGTCCACCCGACACGCGAAACCGCACTCGATGGCTGGGGCCCGCGTTTCTGCCGTTATTGCTCCTTCGCTGCGCCGGATCCCACGCGAAGATGAAGATAGTTGTTTTGATTTATCATAAAATAATTATGCTTCGGGGCGAGGTCGCCTCTGACGCCTAATAACCGTTTGAGATCTTAGTTATCCGCCGGCGATCGTCGCGGCCGTGCGTGACTTAGCATATGCCTTATTTCAGTTGACGAGGCCTTGGCCGCTGTCTTCATGCCGGCTCCGAGGAACAAGCACGGCCCACGCCACCGCACCTCGTTTTGGCGCGTCGGGCGCGTTCCCGCTGCCCCATCCATGACCACCCCGCACCGCTTGCGCGTCCGAGAGAAGATTGCGTTCGGCTTCGGCGATTTCGCCTCGTGCATCTACTGGACCACGTTCTCGAACTTCCTGCTGATCTTCTACACCGACGTGTTCGGGATCGAGGCGCGCGTCGCGGGGTCCATCCTGCTTTGGAGCCGAATCTTCGACGGCGTGAACGATCCGATGATCGGCGCGCTGTCCGATCGCACGCGCACGCGCTGGGGCAATTTCCGGCCTTACCTGTTGTGGATCTGCGTGCCGTTCGCCATCGCCGGCGCGCTGTGCTTCACGACGCCGGATTTCGACGCCACGAACAAGGTGCTGTGGGCGTGGATCACTTACAATCTCCTGATGGTGCTCTATACGGCGATCAACATCCCGTATAACTCGATGCTCGGCGTGATCACGCCCAACTCCATCGAGCGCACGAGCGTCGCATCCTATAAATTCTTTTTTGCGTTCGGCGCCGGATTGTTCGTCAAGGCGACGCTGCCCCTGCTCACCAAATGGCTCGGCGACGACGGTGCGAATCTGCAGCGCGGTTATCAGCTGACATTCGTCTGCTACGGTCTGATCGCGATCGCGTGCTTTCTGATCGCGTTCTTCGGCACGCGCGAACGCGTGCGCCCGCCCCAGGGCCAACGCACGCCCCTGCGACGCGACCTCCTGAATCTGGTGACCAACCGCCCGTGGCTCATCCTCTCGCTCACCACCGTCGGCTTCGTGCTCTTTTGCGCCACGCGCGACACCATCGCGGCGTATTACGTCAAATATTACATCGGCGAACAGGATCTGACCCTGCCGTTCTTCGGCACCCATCGCCAGGGCTACGAAACGACCGTGGCCGGCTATCTCGGCCTCGGGGCGATCGGCTCGCTGATCGGCGTGTTGCTCACCACCTGGCTCGCGCGACGGGTCGGAAAGAAAACGACCTTTACGGTCTGTCTGCTCGGCAGCGCTGTGCTCCAACTCGGTTACTATATCATGCCGCGTGACGAGCTGCTGTTTTTATACGGTCTCCAGATCGTCGGCTCGATCGTCGCGGGCCCGCTCGCGGTTCTGCTCTGGGCGATGTATGCGGACACGGCCGACTACTGGGAGTGGAAAAGCGGCCAGCGCGCGACCGGCCTCGTGTTTTCCGCCTCCACCATGACGCAAAAATTCGCCTGGGCCGTGTCGGGGAAGGCCGCCGGCGACATGCTGAGTCTCACGGGTTTCGTGCCCAACGCCGTAACCCAGACGTCCGGAACGCTGCAGGGCATGATTCATATGATGAGCACCGTTCCGGCCGCATTCGGCATTCTGGCGGTCGCCACGCTGATCTTCTATCCGCTGAATGAGCGCACGATGTCCGACATCACGGCCGAACTCGAGTCACGCCGCCGCCGCGGCCTCGCGAGCGACGACGCTCCCGACCTGCCTGCCGACGGCGCCGTCGCTCCGCAGGCGCCGTAAGCAAGACGCATTTTTCCGGAGTTCGCCAAGGTGCAGGACTTTAACCACAGAATGCACGGAACGCACAGAATGAGGAAAAGCGGACAAGAGTCGGCCTTCCGCGCACGCCGTGTATTCTGTGGTTAAGCTCAGTGTTCAGGATCCGTCCGCCGCGCGCCCGGCGCGCACAGCGACCGTCGCTTTGATCCGCGCAACCAGCGCCGGCTCGCGTAACGTGTAGCCCAGCCGCACCGGCGCGATGCCCGGCTTCTGCTGCGGCGCGGTGACCGGCTGCGTGCTTGCCTCCAATTCTCCCGTCTCCGATTTCACCACCACCTCGAGCGCGACGCCGGGATCGGAGACGGTGAACCCATCTGGTGTCCGCTCTCGCCACGTGGAGTTGGTGACAAACGCCGTGCCGAAGCTACGCGGTTCCGAAAACTCCGCTTCATCGACGATCTCGATGCGTTGTTCGCTTCGAGAAAACGAAAACGTGCGCGTCAGCTTCTTCAGCTCCGGGACATCGTAGCACGCTGTCAGGTCGAGGGTGATCACTTCGCGATCGTCGCCGACGCTCGCGTGAGACATGACGCTTCGTGCGGCCGCGCCCGCGAGTTGCGGCTTTCCCGCCACCACCGGCACCGGATGACCGAGCGAGTTGTTCATCATGCTGCGATACCGCCGCTGATCGAAAGTAGCGGGTGTGTAGAGTTCGGCGCCGGGATCGAGTAGCAACGGCCACCCGTCCACCGCGATCACATAACTGCCCTGATCGTGATGACCATGAGGCTCGCCGTTGTGGCCGCCCTTCACGGCCAGGCTGAGCACCGGTTTGCCTCGCGTCAGGTCGCGCACCACCACCAGCCCGGAATCGATGAAAATCGACCGGAGCGGATCGGCCGGCGCCGTTCTTCCTTCGTTGGCCACACCCGGCGAAAACGGAAACGCGAAAATCCCGTAGGCCGCGAGCCGGTCGCCCAGCGGATGCAAGGCAAACATGAACCCCGCCAGTTCCTTCGGATCGGGCCGGCCGGCGAAATCCTGAAACGCCCAGTCCGGGCGAAACAACCCCTCCGCTCCGTCCGGGGCGTCCGGCCAGCCCGGTTCACGAAGACCGAAACGCTCCTTCACGAGCCAGAGCAGCGCGACGTTCGGCCGCATGTAGATCGCGCAGTCCGAAAACGACGGATACGTGCCATGACTGAGCTCGAGACGGCGCGTCGCCATCGCCACCTGCCGGACGCGTTCGCCTTCATACAAATTGATTTTCCCGCCGGACGTCCGCCACAGCGTCTCAGCCAGCAGCAGATAATTCCCGAATCCATAATCCCAATACCCCACTCCTTCGAGGCAAAGTCCGTCCGGCGACATCGACCAGCCGTTCAAATATCCGTCCATCCGGGAGACCGCCGCCTGGACGATCCGCGCACGGTATTCGCGCGAGTCGACCACCGCGAGCGCGGCGCCGACCACGCCCGCGTGACACACGGGCCCCCAGTTGTTGGTTTTCGCCTCGAGCCAGAAAAAGCGCTTCTTCTCCGCCGCCGCATCCTCGAGATAAGGCGCAAAAACCCGCTCTTCGAGCTGCTGGCGCAACCGATGGCGCAGCGCCGAGGACAGCCGGTCGCCCAGCCAGTAATCGGCCGTGGCCAGGCTCCATGCGCGCGGCGCCGTCACGAGATCGACCTGCGTGCATTTCGGAGTGCCGATCTCGGAGGTCAACGCGCCTCCGACCACCCAGCCGGGTTCGTCGAGGATCGCCGCCATCTCCTTCTCGATCGCGGGCATAAACTCGCCTTTATTGTCCAAGCCTTCCGCGATGACGAAGGCGTTGAGCCGGACCAGCCGCAGGCGCATCGGAATTTCATAGATCTGCCGATCCTCTTTCTTGCGCCCCTCTGCGATCACGGCGTCATTCAAAATCGGAATCGGTTCGCGAAGGAATCGGCGCGCTACGCTGGCCTGACGCTGAATCGAAGGCCAGCGCGTTGCATACTGCCACGCGGCGCGGTCAGCGATGGGCGCTCCCACGCCCGCCGGTTGTAACGGCAGCGCGGCTTCCACGTCGGCCAAGCGCAACGACGGTTCCGTCGCGGACGCATGGGGCACGAGCCCGACCACGCATGCCGCAAACCACACCTGGCGCGCACTCGACCATCGTCGCGTTGAAGCCGTCCGCGCGAACAATTTCACCAAGGTGGCAGCGAGTCGGCAGGCGGAGGATGACATAGCGAGGTTCCGGCGGTGAGCGGTTCAGCGTTCCAAGGCCTCCACTCCGGGCGACGCCGCTCCAGCCCGCCGCTGCAAACGATATTTCCTGGGCGTCGCGTTATATATTTTTCGAAACACGTTGTTGAAATATTGTGGGGTATTGAAACCCGCCATCGCCGCCACATCGGCCACGGAGTGCTCTGTGCTCATCAACAGCGACTTGGCGCGCGCGAGGCGGGCTCTCGCCAACTCCGTCTTCATGCTATGGCCAAGTTGCGCGACGAATGCCGCTTCAAGGACCTTGCGTCGCACGCCGACCACGGCCGCGACCTCGTTCGGGCTGATCGCTCCGCGTGCCGTTTCACGAAACAGACGCAGCGCCCGGAGCACGATGGGATCGCTGACCGCGAGGGAATCCGTGCTACGCCGCACCTGGATCCCTTGGGGCGCGATCAAGCGCGGTCGCTCCGGCCGCCGCCCGCCTTCCATCAATTTGTCCAGCAACGCCGCTCCCTCGTAGCCGAGCTCCGTCAGGTTGTGCTTAACACTCGAGATGGGGATACGCACGGACTCGCAGATGATTTCGTTATTCCCCACGCCGAGAATGGAAACGTCCCCGGGCACATCGAAGCCTTCCCTCGACGCCGCATCGAGCACATCGACCGCGTCCGCGTCGCGAAAGGCAAACACCGCCACCGGCTTTGGCACGGCCCGTAAGCGGCGGGATAGCCAGTTCAGGCGTTGGATCCAGGGCCGCGCCCGGCCTGCCCCCTTGGAATGGAAAGTCCAGTCTTCCTTCACGGCGGCGCGCGCGTGGACCGTCTTGAAATAGACCTCTCTCCGCATGTCGGCCACCGGCCCCACTTCACTCGAATACCACGCAAAATTTCTGAAACCGCGCTCGAGAAAATGGGCGCCCGCCAGTCGCGCCATCTCCGCATTGTCGCCCGTGACCCGAGGAACTTCGATGTCCGGACGGCCGACCGCCAGATCGACGACGGGAATCTTCGCCTGGCGCACCAGCCTGACGACATCCTTCCGATCTGCGAGCAACGTGAGAATGCCGTCTCCTTTCCAGCCGGCGGGCAGCTGGCCCGTGATCGCCATCTCGCAGTTCAGATGCCACCCATGCTGCGCCGCATAGCGCGCCGCCCCCCTATGGATCTCGTGATAGTAGCGGGATAGCGCCAGCAGGACGTTTTTCTGACGGGGACCGTTCATTTATTTTAGGAGCCTGAGCCCAGACGATCACATCAGCCACTCGGAGAAGACCGCCGGTGCCTGGCCAGATAAGCCTCCCATTCAGAACGACAGGTCAGGGCCCCAGCCTTCGTCCAAACGAACCCGCCCTCGTAATCGATGGCCCCGCGCTCGTCAGTGACGGCCAGGATGAGAATGTGACTTTCGTCCGGCTGCGCGGCATCGATCCGCCTGATTTCACGGACGTTGCCCGGAGCCATCCGGACCGCGGTTCCCAACTCGCTGTCGTCGAACTTCTCCCAACAAGCAATCCAGCCTTGGCTCCGATTGAAGAAGGACGACGCCCGACCGTCATGCGTCGTCACCCCCACGCAAACCGGCAAGCCAGCGGCGATCCGTCCGTCCCTGAAAAAGACCGAATGCGCGCGAAACAGCTGCTCGCCCAGCTCGAGGATGATGGTCTTCTCTTCCTTATATATAACGCCATCAATTGCGCGTTCATAGGTCAGCTTGAACCGTGAACGCTCCCGCGTGGTTTCATATATCTGATGGCCCACGTAGGTTTCCAGGGGTTCCCGCTTTCCCTTCAACCACAGCCCGGTTCCTCCCACGCCCGCGGACGAGCCGACATGATAACAATCCAGCCCTTCGCCATGGTCCTGATGATACGACTGTCCTTTCGCGTCCTGAGCATACCAGCGGTCGATGATGGGATAGCTCACCCGTTTCAGCCAGCAGTCGATCCCGCTGTTCTCGGTCTGGCTCCGCAAAGCCGGGCCGTAAGCGCGGAACGCCACCCGATCGTTTTCCCACGCAAAATCGTCCGCCCGCTCCGGCACATAGCGGCAAAATGTGGAGATTTCCGGCTCCGCCGCCACGGCCGAAAAAACGAGGCTCGTCAAAGCCAGGGCGAGCGCCGGCCCGAGGATCGGGAGCTTGATCATATTAATATATAACCCTTCCGCAGGTAGGCTCAGGCCTCACGGCAGCCACGGGAGTTGGTCAGGTCTCATGTTCAGCACCCTCGCGGCCGCGACCGACTCGGCGCGGATTTGTCTCAGCACTTTTTCGTTGGCCTCCAGCAGATGCTCGGTGGATCCCGCGCGGTGCCATTCGAGAAATCGATCCACGCCGTAAAACGGCTCCGGCGTGCAAAGTTCGTTTTCCAGCAAGGTGATCTCGCTGGAATAATGCGAGTCCCTCGCCGACGCGAGCTGGAGCATGGCGCGGCAATTGAGGTATTCCGCATTCTGCCGGTTCACCCGCTCAATAAAGCGCGGATTCATGGCAGAGTCATCCGCCTGATCCGCCAGCACGGCGTTCATCGGCCGACCGGCCCCCGGTCCGGGATTGGGCGGCGCAAGCCCCAACAAGGAACAGATCGTCGGACCGAGATCGGTATGCTCGGCATAGCCGACCCGGCGGCCCTTCGCGATGCCCGGCCCAAGAAACAGCAACGGCGTGCGCCAGCTATCGGGATCTGAAACCGGGTGCCAGCCTTGCACGCTTTGACCGTGATCCGACGAAAAGATGAAGACCGTGTCCTCCCACTTTCCTTGCTGCTTCAAAAAGTCGATGAACCGGCCAAGCAACCGATCTCCATTCACGAGCGCGCTGACGTAAGGCGATCCTGCGCCCCAGATGTTGCGATGGAAGGCCTCGTCCTCCGATCCGTAAGCGCAGGCGGTGCGGCCGACATTCCCCGCGGTCTGCAGATGCACGCGCATGAACTTGAAATCCTCCTTGCCCAAAGCCGCCATCGCGGCCTCGACCACTTCGTCGTCCGACGCGGCGGGGTCCTGCATCAGTTCGTTGAAACCGCGGCTCACTGAAGAATAGGCCAGCGAGTTCACGAAGAACGCCGTGCGTCCCGTCGGGTTGACCACCTCCTGGATAAACCGGCTGTCCGAGCGCAGGAACACCGTGCCTGCCATCAGCACCGGATTGGGAAAAGACGTGGTGTGCAGACGACCATATTCGCCGACCGTCGGATGATGCGGCATGATCATCCATGACTCGGGCACATAGGTCCCTTGAGGAATCAGGCTGCTGAGCACCGGCATCGCCACGTGCTCGAGCGCCTGAGCGTGCAGCCCATCGATCATGAACAGGATGACGCGCCGAACCGGAAGAGGGGCTGTTTGCGCGAGAGACGGCTTCATTACTCCAATGACTAATATCATCGCCAGCACCAGACGCGGAACCGGCCGGAGCGTGATATATAGGAGCGCTTTCACTTTACCAGCTTCCAGACCTCGCTGCCCGCGAGCAGGAAGGCGCCCACCCCGTAGGGCATGGTGGAGTCCGGATCGAACGAATACGGGGATTCGCCGATCGGCTGCACGCGGGTAAGTTGGCCGTCGTCCTTGACCAGTCCGGCCAGCGCGCTCCACGCCTGGAGGACGACCGGCGTCAGCTGTCGATCGAGGAGACCTTCGTTGATCCCCCAGGCCAGACCATAAACGAAGAAACCGCTGCCACTGGATTCCGGCCCCGGCACACCGCGGGGATTGAGCAGATCCGCTCCCCACAAGCCGTCTGCATGGCGGATCTCGACGAGGCGACCGGCCATTTCCCGGAATTGCCGCTCATACCGAGGCCGGACGGGATCGTCCTTGGGCAGCACAGCGAGCACCCGCACCAATCCCGCAAAGACCCAGCCGTTCCCTCGACCCCAATAGACTTTCGGCGCACCGTCCTGGCCCGTGTATTTGTCGTCCCGAAAGAACAGATGATCCGCTTCCGAATAGTAGGTCTTCGAAGTCAACCACCACCATTTATGAATATAGTCGAAATACTTTCGGTCCCCGGTGACTTTTCCCAAGCGCGCGAACGTGGGCGGCGCCATATAAAGGGCGTCACACCACGACCATTTGCCGTAGTTCCGCTCCTCGAAATGCAGATCCTCATCCGCGTTCGCTGTCGCGACCATCGTCTGGTCTAGCGCCTTTTGGGTTGGGCCCAACATTCTCGGATCCCTCCTCAACGCATAAAGATCCAGCCAGGTCTGCGGGCTGCAATGATCGTTGGCCGGATGCCGGGTCGAAATCACCTGCCAACCTAGCCCCCGTCCGATCGCCTCCACCGAATCGAGATAAAATTCCTGCCCGGGAATCGAGCCGAGCGCGAACAGTCCATGGAGAAACGGCCCCTGCGCCCAGTCGCCCAACGGATCCTTGCCCGCATGCGCGAGCTGCCAATCCGCGACCTGGGTCAGAATCTTCACCACGTCCGGCGCTCTCACCGGGGCTGATGTTGCGCCCGAGACCGCCGCGGCGCCGCTCTTCACCCCCAAGAAGGAAAAAACCAAAGCAACCCCGATTAGATAAGCGCACTGGCCAAAGCCAACGCGACGGCTCGAACTTCGCGCCGAATCAACACCGGCAGGGGATGCGTGGGGTCTGGAGCGAAGCCGCCGCGACCGCGGCAGCACGTCTTCGATGACGTGGGGATAGGGAGTCATGCGATATAGCCGAACGAAGAGATTCCAGTATGGGAAAACGCTTCACCACATTAAGTGCAATTTTCGCCGGTTTTCTTGCACTTTCCATCAGGGCGAGCCGCGCCCGCGGCAGCGGGGCGCCACCTCTTCCCGCGACAACTCCACGCCACAACGGACTGCCCACTCCTGACTCGCGGCGGTTTCGGACTACGCTTCCTCGGCCAGCCGGCGCAAGAAGCTCACCACCTCGTCCATCCAGCGCGCCATCGCCCCGTTTCGCTCCGCATCAGGCAAAATAGCGCAGAGCACGTGCAAGCGCCCGTCGAAAATCCACGCGGTGACATCACGCGGATGCGCGCGAGGAAAATCCGACGCGATCGCTCCCGGCGGCGTTTCCCCGTCAAGCTGCAGCAGCGCGCCGGGCGATGACGCCGCGAACTCACCGAGATAATTGAAACCCGTCGTTGTCGGCACCGCCAGCGCCTCTGCTCTCGCCGCTTCCGCTCCATACGCGCGCAACCAGCTGTAGGTCGCGCCGCCGTCCGGCATCGCCGCGAGCGTCCTCGCCACCCGCGCCCTCGCCTCCGCCACTCCGTCGCCGGCCCGGTGCATCAGCACGCACGGATACAAGCTCGTGAACCAGCCGACCGTGCGGCTCACGTCCAGAGTCGCACCCAAGGCATCGCGGCCGTGTCCTTCCAACTGCACCGCCAGCCGGTCGCGGCCAAACACGCTGCGTTCGGCCGCCAGCATCGCCGCGAGAATCGCGTCGCGCAACGCCGTCGAGCCGCCGTCCACCACCGCCGCCCGGAGCGTTCGCGTCTGGTCCTCGTCGAGCTCGCGCGTCAGCACGCGCACGTCGCCATAGCGTCCCGCGGGTTCTGGCGATGCGGACTTCGCCGCCGCTTGCGCGGTCGCGCTCCACGCCGCCACCGAATCTCGACGAGCCGCCGCATCCGCCGCCCAGACTGCGCCCGCGTCCGTCCATTCGTCCAACTCCGTGACCGCCGGCGGCAGTGCGGAGGCCGCGCTTTCCGCGCGATACGCGGTCTCCAGATCCTCCAGCAAAATGCGATGCGACACCCAGTCGGACACAAGGTGATGCGTCACGCAGAGCACGCGGTCGGCCGCGGCTTCGCGCAAGAGACCGTAGCGAATCAGCGGCCCGTTCCCGAGATCGAAACCTGACTGCATCGCCTTCACCCACGCCGCGCTCGCGGCCTCCGGATCGGCAAGAGTGGCCACCTCCAGTTGACGAAGCACGGGCGCGAGTGTCGCCGCCGACTGGATACGCTGCTGCCAGCCGTCCGCCGCTGGAGAAAACACCGCGCGCAGCGCCGCATGCCGGGCCCACACGGCGTTCACCGCCTGCTGCAGGCGCGCGGGATCGAGCCGCTCTGACGCGCGATACCAGAGCGCCTGGTTGAAATGATGCCGCGGCGCCTTGGGGTGCGATTCGAGAAACCATTTCTGAATCGGCGTGAGCTTCACCGGTCCGCTCACCTCGCGCGCCCGTGTCACCGCCACCGGCTGCAACTGCGAGGCCTGCTCGCTCAACACGGGATGAGCGAAGATCGTCTTGAGCCGCAAGTCCCAGCCGAGCGCGCGGAGTTTCCCGGCCAGGCCGAGCGCCTTGATGGAATCGCCGCCGAGATTGAAGAAGTGGCTTTCGCGACCCACGCGCTCGAGGCCGAGCGCCGCGGCCCACGCCGTCGCGAGGACGCGTTCGCGTTCCGTTGCGGGCGCGGTGACGACTTCGCTCTCCGCCCAATCAGGCGCAGGCAAGGCCGCCTTGTCGAGTTTTCCATTCGGCGTCATCGGCAGGCGATCCACCACGCAATAAGCCGCCGGCCGCATGTAGTCGGGCAAGCGCTCCTCGACGGCCGCCCGAATCCCGTCAACGTCCACGTTCTCTGCATCCACGTAGGCCACGAGCGCCTTCGCGCCGAGTCGCTCCACGGTCACCACCGCCGCCGCGCGCACGCCCGCGACTTGTTTCACCGCGTTCTCGACCTCGCCCAGTTCAATGCGGAAGCCGCGGATCTTCACCTGCGCATCCTCGCGTCCGAGGAATTCCAGCGATCCGTCCTCGCGCCAGCGCACCAGATCGCCCGTGCGATACATCCGCGCGCCCTCCTTCTCAGCGAACGTGTCTGCGAGAAACTTTCCCGCCGTCAGCGCAGCCGCGCCGCGATAACCGCGACCGACAATCCGTCCGCCCACGAACAGTTCGCCCGGCACGCCCAGCGGCGCGCGCCGCAGATTCGCATCGAGCACGTAGGTCGATGCGACGTCGAGCGGCTTTCCGATCGGAATGCTCGCGCCGTAGTCGACGCCGTTTTCCACGCGCTGAATCGTAGCGCACACCGACGTCTCCGTCGGCCCGTAGGCGTTGAACGTTTCGATCGTCTGCGCGTAGTGGCGGAGATCGCCCGGATCCGCCGCCTCGCCCGCCGTGATCAACACGCGCACCGGGGCGAGCGACGCGCGTTCGAGCACGCGCAGAAACGCCGGCGGCAACGTGATCACCGTGACGTTCCGCTGCCGCAGCCACGCGAGGAAGGTCCCCGGATCCTCGCGCTCCGCCGTCTCCGCCACCACGACCGTCGCGCCCGTGGTGAGGCCGAGGAAAATCTCCGAGAGCGACGCATCGAACGCGCACGACGCCCACCACGCGCAACGATCCTCGCGCCGCACGCCAAAGGTCTTCACTTGCGACTCGATCATCGTCGCGAACGATTCGTGGGTGATCTCCACGCCCTTCGGCCGCCCCGTGGAACCCGAGGTGAAAATCACATACGCGAGATCGCCCGGAGCCGGGACGTCGTCGAGCGTCACGACGTTCCCGTCGCCTCGATTCGAATCGATCAACGCGACGCCCAATCCGCGCAACCGCTCCTCCGCTTCGGCACCGATCGCCAGCGCGCGTCGAACTTCGCCCTCTTCGATCGCGAGCCGCAACCGCTCGTCCGGATGTTTGAGATCGAGCGGCACATACACGCAGCCGGCGCGCATCACGCCGAGCATCGCACACACAAATTCCATCGAGCGCTCGCCCGCCACCGCCACGAGTTCCTGCGTCGCGACACCCGCCGCGCGCACCGCCGCCGCGATTTCGCGCGAGCGCCGATCGAGCTCCGCATAAGTCAACGTCCGTTCGCCTGCCACCAGCGCGATCCGGCTCGGATCGGCGGCGCCCTCCTCCCGGACCAGGTCCGGCAACGTCCGAGAACGCGACGAGCCAAACCTCGCCCCGCGCTCGAAGGTCCGGATCGTCTCGCGCTCCTCCGCCGGACACACCTCCAGCGCCGCCACCGCGCGCGCCGGATCGGCGAACGCGTTCTCCGCCAGCGCTACAAACTGCCGCGCCAGCCGCTGGACCCGCGACGCGTCGAACAGCGCGGTGGCATACTCGATCCGCAGCGACAATCCCGCCGGCGTTTCGACCGCTTCGAACGTAAGGTCGTATTGACTGGTCTGAGACGGTGACGGCACCGCTTCCAGCCGCACGTCGCCCAGTGCCAGCTCGGCGGCGCGATTGTTCTGAAACACGAGCAACACGTCGAATAACGGGTTGCGGCTCAGGTCGCGCGGCAGCGCCAGGTCGTTCACCAAACGATCGAACGGATAAACCGCATGGCTCAGTCCCGCCGCCATCGCTTGTTTCACCGAAGCAAGATGCTCCCGAAAACTCCGCCCGCCCTCCACCTCGGCCACGATCGGCAGCAGGTTGACGAAGAATCCGATCTGCGACTCCAGCTCCGGCCGGTCGCGTCCCGCGACCGGCGTGCCGATCACGAAACGTGACGAACGCGCCTGCCGCGCCAAAAGCACCTGCAACACCGCGAGCACGGCGACAAATGGACTCGCCCCCGCGCGCGCCGCGCCGGCTTTGATGTTCTCCCACGTCGCGGCCGGCAACGTTTCCGTCACCTCCGCGCCGTGCGACTGCTTGATCGCCGGTCGCACGCGATCCGCCGGCAACTCCAGCGGACTCGGCAGATCGCGGAACAATTCCCCCCAATAAGCGGCCGCCCGCTGCCATTTTCCCGCGGCTAGCTGCCGCTCCTGCCACACCGCGTAATCGCGATAATGGATCGGCAACGGCGACGGCGAAAACTCCAGATCGCGATAAAACGAGGAAAGCTCGTCCGCGATCACGCCAATCGACCAGCCATCGCTCACCGCATGATGCATCACCACGACCAGCGTCCATTGCCCGTCTCCCTCCCGACCCAGCGCCGCGCGCAGCAACGGTGGTTGCGCGAGATCGAATTCGCGTTCGATAAACTCCGTCAGTCCGTCGACCTCTAGCGCTTCGATCGCAAACGCGACGTCCGCCGACACGCGCTGCCGCGGCTCCGACCCGACGAGCACGAGCCCCGTCCGCAAACTTTCGTGCCGCGCAATCACACGACGAAACGCCTGCTCGAGACGCGCTTCGTCCAACGCACCGTGCAACGAAAATACTGCCGTCATGTGGAACGGACACGGCGGCTCCGTCCGCATCTGGTCGATCAACCACAGCCGTCGCTGCGCCGGCGACAACGGATAATCCGCCGCCTCTGCCACCCGCTCGATCGGCTCCCCGGCGGTCACATCGGCCGCGGTTCGGTTCGCGCGCACGACGAACTCCGCCAGCGTCGGCGTTTCGAAAATCGCTTCCAACAACAATCCGGTCCCGAGCGCGCGATTCACGCGCGAAAGCATCATCACGGCCTTGAGACTGTGTCCGCCCAGACTGAAAAAATCGTCGCGGCGCCCCACCCGCTCGACGCCGAGCACGCTCGCCCAGATCTCCGCCACCCGCTGCTCGTTTCCTGCGTGTGGCTCCTCGTAAGTCTCCCGCGCGCGCTGACGCCCTCGTTGCCGCGTCGCCTCGACTGCCGCCAGCAGGCCCGCTGCCGACGCGAACTCCGTGGCCACCGCTTGATAAAAGTGGCCGGCCGCGATTCGCGTCGTCGGTAGCGCCGACGCTTCGCTGCGGGCATTCTCTTCGACGATTTCGGCGACGCCTTCACCGATCTCGATCCGGCTCGCCGCGGCCACAGCGAACACGAACGCCACCGCACCCGTCGGGTCGCGTTCCTCGCGTCCCGCTGACGCGCGCAAGAACTGCTCCGCGGGCGCATTCTTCCCGGTGCGCGCGAACGCCACGCGAATCTCGGACATCCCCCGCCCCGCCGCTTCGCTCGCCAGCCGGCGCATCAGCTCGTGCTCCACGCCGCGTCCCAGCACGCGGCAGCTCAGCAGCAGCGTATCCACATTCCGGGTATTTGCCTCGTCCCCAAACAGCACCAGGCCCGTCAACCCATACTCGCCGAAACGATCCTTTACCTGCAGCAGGAACCCGCCGTGTCCTGGTTGCGCCAGAAACACACGCAGCTCCGCCGGCGAACGGCGCACCGTCGAGGCGTTGAACTGATTCGTCCGCTGCGTGAGCTGCGCGGCACGCTCGAGATTCGTTTCGTCGATCGGCACCCACGCGATCTCGAGTTGCAGCTGCCGGATGAAATCCTTCAGCCCGCCGCTCGCTGCCCGCGCCGCCTGTCGGCGCGTCTCGACCTGATAAAGCTCGCTGCGCTGCCGGTCCTCGGCCGACGCCGCAAAAACATCCGCCGGCCACAACTGCGCGGCGAAACGCCCCACCGCTTCGGCGTCCGCGGGCACCTGCAGCGTCAACACCTCCGGCAGCGCCGTCCGCACTTCGGCGCATTCCAAACCGCTGTCGTCGAGGAAAACGAAACTGTCGAGGCCCAGCTTCAACTTGCGCGCAAGCTTTCGCAGGCTCTCGGATTTCGGCTGCCAGTGCGCCTCGACCGCCACGAAATCGTCCCACCGCAGCGGCATCTCCGGACGCATCCGAAACGCCTCCCGCACGTCGGCGAGATTGTTTTTCGTCACGAGTGCCAGCAGCATCCCGCCCGCGCGGGCTGCTTTCGCGACTTCCTGCAGCCGGCGATGCCCCGGCGTGATCTCGATGCCGTCGACCCCGTCCTCGCCAAGCACACCGCGCCACAACGTCTGGTCCGCATCGAGCGCCAGGACCTTGAACGGCGCCCGCGTGAGCGCATCCCAGCGGCGCATCGCTTCGGTCGCGATCGCCGCAAAAAATTCCTCCGCAAACGGCACGCCACCCAACGCCTCGCCTTCGGCGTTGTCGACGTTCGCCTCCGGAAAACGCGCAACCAGTTCGGCACTCGCCACCGCGGAAACGGATCGCAACCGCGGCACATCGATGCGCCGCAACAATCGTCGTTCCGTCGCTGAGAGCAGTTCAACGACTTCGGGTGCGCGACGCATTTCAGACGACGCCGGACAGAACAGCACGAGCGTCCTCGCACTCGGCGCCGCCGTCACCAGCTGCTGCAGGCCGTCCACGAAATGATCCGCATTCAGATCCAGCGATTCCTCGACCTGTTTCGCGTCGTCGCGCTGCGCCCCGGCCCAGTCCTCGAGCCGCACGAGCAAAAGATTCAGATCCGCGCGGGCTCGCCGGAGATCGCTGTTCGGATCGAGCAGCTGCTGCAACACCTGGTTGAAAGGCGCGAATCGCATCGTCGCCTCCTCGCCGCGACCCTGCAGCCAGAACTGCAGCGCCTCCTCCAGCGGTTCGGCCGTAAACGTCGCCGCCACCACCATACGGCGCAGCCGGTTCGGGAAGGGAAGATTCGCCAGATTCTCGATCGTCCCGTCGGGTGCGGCGAGACAACCGTCCACGAGGTCGTGCCAGCGCTGCTGCAACATTTCCAGATAAGCATCCGGATAACGGGTCTCGTCCGCCACGACCCGACACGTCCAGCCCTCGCGCTGCGGGGCGACGAGCATGCCGAACTCGAAGTGCATCGGATCGTGCACCTCCACGGTCTCCATTCGCCAGAGCGCGTCGGCATCGTCTGCGGCCGGATAATTCTCGAACACCAGCGTGTGCTGCACCAGCGAGCCCGCCGCACCCGTCGCGCTTTGGATGTCGGCCAGCGAAACCGACAGCCGCTCCATGCCGCCCGCGGCTTGCGTGCGAACGCGTTCGACGAGTTCCTCGAACGTCGTCCCTTCCTCCCAGGTCACGCGCACGGGAATCGTGTTGATCAGCAGGCCGACGATTTCCTCGACGCGCGGAATGCCTTCGGCGCGGCCCGACACCGTCGCGCCGAAAACCACGTCATTCCGCCGCGTGAGCCGGCCGAGAAAAACGCCCCACAGCGCTTGGAACAGGCTGTTCTCCGTCGTGCCGAGCCGACGCGCCGACGCCACGAGACGCTCCGTGCGCTCGCGTCCCATTTTCCAATCGAACGACCGCGTCCGCACCGCGGGCGCGCCAAGACGTGGCGTGCCGGTCGGCACGCCGACGCCCACCGGCGCCTCCGCCAGCAATTCCCGCCAGTAAGCGAGATCGCGCTCCGCGTCGCGGCTCCGCAGCCAGCGAAGAAAATCGCGAAACGCCCCGCGCACCGCCGGCACGGGTTTTCCCGCCGCCAGCGCACGATAATTTTCCTCCAGCCGCTGCCAGATCAGTCCGCTGCTCCAGCCGTCGAGAATGCTATGATGAAAGCCGAGGATCGCCTCGTGTTCATCGGCGCCGAGCGTCACCAGCGTCAACCGCAGCAACGGGGCCGACGTAAGATCGAATTTTCGTGCCCGCTCCGCCGCGCGCAACGCGACGAGCTCCGCGTCGTCACGAACTTCCTGATACGTGAAATCCAACCTCGACCCGCGCGCGATCACCGCGACCGGGCGCTCCGTTTCGCCGGTGAGAAAAGCCGCGCGCAGATTTGGGTATTGCTCGCCAAGCGCGTGCCACGCCGCGGCGAAGGTTTTCGGATCCAGCGCCCCGCGCAGTCGCAGGACAACCTGATCCGAATAGGCCGCGCTCTCCTTTTCATACAGCGCGTGAAACACCATGCCTTCCTGCATCGGCGTCAGCGGCAGCACGTCTTCCACCTCCGCACCGCGTTCGCTGCACTTTCGCAGCAGACGATCGAGTTCGCTGAGCGTCGCCACGCCGCCCGTGAAGTCCGCCAGCGATCGTCGCGGTTCGGCGCGGCATCCTTCGTTCACCGCCTCCGCCAGCGCGCGCTCAAACGCTGCGACCAGCTGCGCGCGGCGCTCCGCAGTTTGCGCGGAACGATGAAAATGAAACGCCACGCGCAGACACCCGCCGCTCACCTCGCCGACGACATCGAGGTCGAAGCTCGAGCCGAGGTGCGCCGCGGCCGGCTCACCCGTCGGGGCGTCGGGCACACCGCGAAACAGCGACGCACCCGCCGCGTCGAACACGCCGAGATAATTGAAACTCACGCGCGGCATCGCCACCTCGCTCAGCGCGCCTTGCAGGTAGCGCAATACACCGAAGCCCACGCCGCGCTCCGGCACCGCGCGCAACGCGTCCTTCACGCTCCGAATCCGCTCCGCCCAATCGCCGCCGCCGCTCAGCACGAACGGCCACATGCTCGTGAACCAGCCGACCGTGGCACTCGCGTCGATCGCGCCGACACAGCTCTCGCGGCCATGACCTTCCATCGCCAGCGCGGGCGTTTCGCCGCCGCCGCACTCCGCCCAAGCCTTGCCGAACGCCGCCAGCAACAACTCGTCCGCCTGCGTGCCGTAAGCGCGATGCGCGTCCGTCAACCAACGCTGCGTGAGCTCGGCCGGAAACACCGTTTCCCACCGCTCGACGTTCGGCAGCGCCGGCGCGCGCTCCTCCGCAGGAATTTGTTTCACGACCTTCTGCCAATAGCGCGCCTCCTGCGCGAGCGATTCGCTTTTTCCGTAAGCGACAAGGCTCTGCGCCCAGGCGCGAAACGACCCCGGCTGCGCCAGCTTCGGTTCCGCAACGCCCGCCGCCAGACTTCGATAAATCGTCTCCAGTTCCTTGACGAGGACGCGCCATGAAATCCCGTCCACCGCCCAGTGATGAATCACCAGCAGCAGCCGATCGGCGTGCGCCAGACGAAAAAATCCCGCGGCCACGAGTTGCCCGTCGGCGAGCGAGAGTCCGCGCTGTAACTCCGCCGCCATCGCGGCATACACCGCGCGCGCCTCGCCGTCCGTTCGCGCGCTGAGATCTTCGTCGCGCCAAACGATCGATCCGCGGCCCTCAGGAATGATTTGTCTCCACGCGTTCGTCCCCTCCGCGCGCTCGACTCGGCAACGCAACATGCCATGCCGCGCGACGAGTTGCTCCACGGCGCGCCGCAGCAGCTCAGGATTCAAGCGTTCGTCCGCTTCGAGGCAGGTCGCTTGATTGAAGTGATCGTAAGGCGGCGCGTAGTTCTCGAGAAACCACCGCTGGATCGGCGTCAACGGCACCTCGCCGATCTCCGTTTGCGGGTTCGATTCGAACGCCTCGCCCGCAACCAGGCACGCCGCGAGATCCGTGAAACGCGGCCGGCCAAACACCTCGCGCAGCGTCAACCGGTAACCGCGCGGGCGCAGACGCGCCGTCATCTGAATCGCTTTGATCGAATCGCCGCCGGAATTGAAGTAGTGCGCGTCTCCATTCGCCGGCGGCCGCCCCAGCACCTCGGTCCACACCGCGGCGAGCGCCTGCTCTTTCGGATCGGTGAAACTCGCCGCCGGCGCGGCGTCCTCCATGGGCGGTTTCGGCGCAGGCAACGCTTTCCGATTCACCTTGCCGCTCGCATTCAACGGCAGCGCATCAAGCAGCACGAAGGTGCTCGGCACCATGTAATCCGGCAGCACTTTCGCCAGTCCGGCGCGGAGCGTTTCCTCCGACGCGAGACCTGGCGCGACGAGATACGCCACGAGTTCATGCGTGCCGCCGGACGGCCGCGCGACGACCACCGCTTGCTGCACCGAGGCCTGCGCCCGGAGGCGCAGTTCGACTTCTCCGAGCTCGATGCGGAACCCGCGGATCTTCACCTGATCGTCGCGACGTCCGGCGAACTCCACGTTGCCGGCTGCGTCCCACCGACCGTAGTCTCCAGTGCGATACAACCGCGAGCCGGGCCGCTCCGTGAAGGGATCCGGCACAAAGCGTTCGGCGGTCGCGTCCGGTCGGCCGAGATACCCGCGCGCGATGCCGTCGCCGCCGCAGTAGATTTCGCCCACCACGCCCGGCGGCTGCGGGTTTCCGCGTTCGTCGAGGATGTAGAGCGTCGAGTGCGCGATCGGCCGGCCGATCGGCACGTCGTGCCGCTGCTCGCCGCGAACGCGATACCATGTGGAAAACGTCGTATTCTCCGTCGGTCCGTAAACATGCAGCAGCGTCAGCTCGGGCGCGGCGGCGAGCACGCGATTCACGTGCGGCACCGAAACCTTTTCGCCGCCCGTCAGCAGGTGCTTCAGCGCCCGAAACGCCTGCGGGTGAAAATCGGCGATCTGGTTGAACAATCCCGTGGTCAGGAAGCACGTCGTCGCGCCGGTGGCTGCCAGCAACGCGTCGAACTGATCGATCTCGAGGATTTCCTTCCCGCGCGGGAGACAGCAGCAGCCGCCGTTCAACAGCGGGCCCCAGATCTCGAAGGTCGACGCGTCGAACGCGAGCGAGCCCGTCTGCAGGACGCGATCGCCCGGGCCGAGCTGCAGGAAATCGGTGCTGCGCACAAGCCGCACGACCGCGTGCTGCTCGATCAACACGCCCTTCGGCTCACCCGTCGAACCCGAGGTGAAAATGATATAGGCGAGCCGTCGCCCCGCGCCGGGTCCTTCACCCACACCGCTGCTGATCGTGACCGGCGGAGGCGTGCGACACCACGCGCGCAGATCCGCCTCCGCGCCGCTCCAGTCGGAGACCGCCGGTTCGCCTTCGCTGAGACGCAGCCGCGCGCCGCTCATCGTGAGCAGCGTGCGCACGCGTTCCAGCGGCGTGCCGGGATTGATCGGTAGGTAACAACCGCCCGCCTTCAAAATCCCCAGCAGCGCCGCGAGCATTCGCTCCGAACGATCCACTTGCAGCGCGATCGGTTCGTCGACGCGCAGCGGACCGAGCGCGCCGACGAGGTGGCCCGCCACCGCGTCGGACAACCGGTCCAGTTCCGCGTAAGTGAACGTCCGCCCATCGTAGGCAACTGCGGGCGCATCGGGTTGACGCGCCACCTGTTCGCGGAAAAGCGACGCGAGGGAACGATCGCGCGGATAATCCGCCGGCGGTGGATTCGCCGTCTTCAGCCACGCTCCCACCTGCTCCAGCGTGAGCAGGTTCAAATCGCCGATTGCGCCCGCCGGCATCGCCAACGCCGCGCCCAGCATCGTCTCAAAATAGTCCGCCACGCGCTGCATGCGATCGTCCGAGAAGAGCGCGGTCGCGTATTCAAGATCCAACTCCAGCCCGTCGGGCGTCTCGACGAAATGAAACGTCAGGTCGACCTTGCTCGTGTGCAGCCCGAGCGGCACGACCTCGGTCTGTGCGCCCGGCAACCGCAGCGCCTCTTCCTGCGCGCGGGTGAGGCCCATCATCACGGAGAACAGCGGCGGCCGCGACAAATCCCGCTCCAGCGGCAACGACTGCACCATCACGTCGAACGGACACCCCTGATGCTCCAGCGCGTCCAGCACGCCGTCGCGCACGCGCTCCACGACCGCGAGAAACGTATCCGTCGGCGCCACCCGCGTGCGCAGCGGGAGTGTGTTGACGAAAAAACCGACGATCTCCTCGAGCTCAGGATGCGGCCGGCCTTCCACCGGCGAACCGATGGTGAGATCGTCGCGTCCGGTGTAGCGGTGCAAAAACGTGATGACCGCGGCGAGCAACGTGCCGAACAAACTCGCGCCCGCGCGTTGGCCGAGCTGCGCCAGTCGCTCGCGCGTGCCGGGGGGGAGCTTGCGATACAGATGACGTCCGGAAAAATCCTGCACCGCCGGCCGCGGATGATCGGCGGGCAACTCGAGGGGCTCCGGCAGCTCCGTAAACTGTCGCACCCAAAATTCCTTCGCTTTCGTTCCCGCCGCGCTCTCCATCCAACCACGATGCCACGCCGCGTAATCGACGTAGCGAAGCTTTGGATTCGACGGAGCGGGGCGATCCCCTGACTTGGCCCGGACGTAAGCCTGTTCGAGTTCGCCCACGAGCGTGGCGACCGAGCGGCCGTCGCAGGCGATGTGATGAAACACGAGCGCGAGCCCGTGCTCCTGCGTCCCTAGCGGCATCACCGCCGCCCGAAACGGCAGCTCGCGTTCCAGCGCAAACGGCCGGTTCGCCAGCGCTTCGGCACGCCGCTGAAATTCGCCGCGAGCGCCGTCGGCTCCGCCGTCCGGCCAGCGCTCGAGCCGCCACTCCGGCGTCGCGACGATCACCTGGCGCGGTTCGCCATCTCGCCGCACGAAGCGCGTGCGCAGGACCGCGTGGCGCTCCAGCAAACTCTGCAGCGCGCCCTCCAAGGCCGCGAGGTCGACTTCGCCGCGCAGAATCACCGCGAGCGATACGTTGTAAGCGGCCGAGCCGCCTTCGCTCAGCTCCTCCTGCATCCACAACCGCTTCTGCGCGAAGCTGAGCGCATAGTCGTCCGCGTCCGCCACGCGCGGGATCGCGGACTCGCTCACCGCCGGCGCCGCCATTGTTTGCGCCGCCGCCGCCTCGCGCTTCGCCGCGAGCAGTTTTTTCAGCTGCTCCTTCTGCTCGGGCGTGAGCGCTTCGAGTTTCGCCTGAAGGGTGGCCCGATCCATCAGAGCTGCAGCTTGCGCAACTGCGCCTCGACTTCCTCCGGCGTCAACCCCTCCACCAGCGCGGCAAGATCCGGGCTCAGCCCCGCCTCGGGCGTCGCGTCCGTCTCCGGTTGGGCAATCGCCTGCGCCAGCTCCGCGATCGTCGGCCGCGCGAAGAGATCGCGCAGCGACACCGTGACGTTCAACGCATGCTCGATCTTCGCGCGGAGCCGCACCGCCTTGAGGCTTTGGCCGCCGAGATCGAAGAAATTGTCGTGGATGCCGATCGCCGCGACGCCGAGCACGTCCTGCCAGAGTTCCAGCAGCGCGCGCTCCGTCGCCGTGCGCGGCGGCACCGTGTCGCGCGAACGCTCCGCAGTTCCGCCGGGTTTCGGCAAGGCCTTGCGATCGATCTTACCGTTGGCCGTCAGCGGGATCGTCGGCACCCACTCGAAATACGCCGGCACCATGTAGCGCGGCAGACGCTCGACCAGCGCTGCGCGCAACTCAGACGCGCTGCGCGGCGTGCCGACGAGATATGCGACCAGTTCCACCTGACCGGCGGTTTCCTCATGCGGCAAGACCACCGCCTTTTCGATTCCGCTCTGCGCGAGACACGCCGCCTCGACTTCACCCAGCTCCACGCGGAAGCCGCGCACCTGCACCTGATGGTCGTTGCGGCCGAGATACTCAAGTTGGCCGTCGTCGCGCCAGCGTCCGAGATCGCCCGAACGATACAGCCGGCGGCCCGACGCCCGCGGATCCGGCAGAAAACGCTCGGCCGTCAGCTCCGGGCGATTGAGATAACCGAGACCGACTCCGGTGCCGCCGACGTAAATCTCGCCGACCATGCCGACGGGCAACACGCGTTGCTGCCGATCGAGCACCCACACCTGCGTCTCCGGCAGCGGTCGTCCGATGAGACTGCGTCCATCGCCCGCGCGAATCTCGTCCGCGGTCACCTGATGGAAAGTCACATGCACCGTCGTCTCGGTGATGCCATACATGTTGATCAACCGCGGCCGCTCCACGCCATAGCGTTCCGTCCACTCCGACAAATACCGCGCCTCGAGCCGGTCGCCGCCAAAGATCACGTAACGCAGGTGCGTCGAGAAATCGTGCGACGCGCGACTCAGACCTTCCGCGAGAAACGCGTAGAACGCCGCCGGCGTCTGGTTGAGCACGGTCACGCGCTCCGCGATCACGAGATCGACGAAGCTGCGAATGTCGCGCACGACCTCGCGCGGCGCCACGACGACGCGCCCGCCGTAAACGAGCGCGCCATACATTTCCCACACCGAGAAATCGAAACAGAAGGAATGCGCAACGACCCACACGTCGTCCGGGCCGAAGTCGAAATCGAAACGGTTGTTTTTCAACAAGCGCACGACGTTGCGATGGCTGATCAGGCAGCCCTTTGGCCGGCCCGTCGATCCCGAGGTGTAGATGATATACGCCGGCGAATCGGATGCGACCGCCGGGAGCGCGATCGCCGCCTCGCCCGCCGACGCGTCGAGACAGATCTCGCGGATCGCGGCAAACGGTGAGCGATGCTGCGTGTGGCCGATCACCACTCGCGCGCCGCTGTCTTCCAGAATGTAGCGCAACCGCTCCTCCGGATACTCGGGATCGAGCGGCACGTAACAACCGCCGGCCATGAGCGTGGCCAGCAGCGCCACAATCATGTCGCCATCGCGCGGCAGCCAGATCGCCACGCGATCGCCGACGCCCACGCCGGCTTGCACAAGCTGCCCCGCGAGCCGTCGCGCCGCCGCGTCCAGCTGCGCGTAAGTCAGATTCTTTCCCCCGACCGTGACCGCGACGCGGCCCGGATAACGCACCACCTGCTCGGCAAACAAACGGTGGAGCGTCGCGTCCGTCGGATACGAGGCCGCGGTGTCGTTCCACGTTTCCATCAGGCGGTATTCCGCCGCCGGGATGAAATCGACGTCGAGACAGGCCGTCGTCGGCTCCGCCGCGAGCGCGTCGACGAGCTCCGACAGATGCGCCTGCACGCGCGCGATCGACTCCGCGCTGTAAACGGCGGCGTTGTAGGTCATCTCGATTTCGAGCGCCTTTCCGCGCGGCACGGCCACGAGCGTGAAATCCAGATGCGTGCGCTCGAAGCCTTCGATGTTCGAGAGACGCGGACGCGACGCGGAGGTCCGGCCATCGCCATCGCCCCGCAGTTCCTCGTCCATCGGATAATTTTCGAGCACCACAAGGTGATCGAACACCTCGCGCAACCCACCCGCTTGCTCCGTGATTTCGGCCAGCGGCAGATACTCGTGCGCGCGACGCTCGACCGCCTGCGCCTGGAACTGCCGCAACGTTTCAGCAAGCGTGGCTTTGGCGGAGAACCGCAGCCGCACCGGCACGGCATTGATGAACAAGCCGACCATCTCCTCGACGTCCGGCACCGCTTCTGGACGGCCCGAGACGATGCCGCCGAACACCAGATCTTCCGTCTGGTTGTAACGCGCGAGCAGGATGCCCCAGAGCGTGTTGAGGAGCGTTCCCGTCGTGGCGCCCTGCGACGTCGCGAGCGCCTGCAGCTGGGTCCAGCTCGCGCCATCGAGGCGAAGTTTGGATTTCGCGCAGCGGTAATCGCCGGCGGCCGCCGTCTGCTGACGCGGCAGCGAAACCATCCGGTCGTAACCCGCGAGTTCTTTGCGCCAGAATTCGGCCGACGCCCGGTGGTCCACGCGTTCGAGCCAGCGGAGGTAATTGCGATAATCCGCCGGCGTATTCAGCACCGGTTCGCGTCCAGCCGCCCGCGCCTCATAGCAGCGCATCAAATCCTCGTAGAGGATCCCCACACACCAGCCATCCATCAAAATGTGGTGATGACTCCACACGATCTGCAGCCGGTCGGGTGCGAGCTGGAAAATCCGCACCCGCATCAGCGGACCGGAATCCAGCACAAACGGCACCGTGCGGTCCGCCTGCAGGAAGTCCGCGAGCGTCTTCCGCTGCTGTTCGACACTCTCGGCGAGCAACGACACCACCGACACCGCCGCGTCCAGCGTGCGCAAAACGACCTGCAGCGGCTCGTCGCCGCCCTCCGCCTGCACGAACACCGAACGCAACGCCGGATGCCGCGCCACCAGATCGCGCCAGCTTTGCTGCAATGCGCCGAGGTCGATCTTCCCGTCGAGGCAGAACGACATCTGCTCGAAATACGCCTCCGACGCCGGCGCCTTCATCGCCTCGTAAAACAATCCCTTCTGCATCGGCGACAGCGGATAAACATCCTCGACCGTCGCCGGTGACCACTCGCATCGCTCGACGAGCCGATCGAACGCCGCGAGCTCCATTCGGCTGTAAACAAAGTCCGCCGGGCTCGGCACCACGCCGCGCACCAGCGCCGTCGCGCCCGCCACGGTTTCCAGCGCCTGCACGAAGCGCTCCAGCAACGCGCGCACGGCCGATTCCTGCCAGCGGGCGCTGTCGTAGTCCGCATTCCAATACAAGTGACCTTCTGCTACGTAGCCGAAGATCGACAGCGAATGCAGGAGCGCCTGACGCGAATCCTGCGGCGCGACCGGCCGCTCGGCGCTCAATTGCAGCGCCGCGCCGCCGTCGGCCGCATCGAATACGCCGACAAAGTTGAAACTGATCGAGTCGCGCGCCTCCTTCGCCGCGAAGCCCGCGCTCTTCGCCTGCCACCAGCCGTAACCGGCGCCATTCCGCGGCACGCGTCGCAGCTGCTCCTTCGTTTCGCGAATCAGCAGCGACCCCGCGGCGTTCGCCGGCAGCGCGACAAACTGCACCGGATAAACGCTGGTGAACCAGCCCACCGTGCGACTCACATCGAGATCGGCCAACGCACTTTCGCGGCCATGACCTTCGAGCGTCAGCTCCAGCGGCTCACCAGGATTCCATTCCGCGTAAGCGAGGCGAAACGCCGCCACGAGCAACTCCACGCCGCGAGTCCGATACGCCGCATGCGCGTTGCCCAGCAGCCGCTCCGTCAACTCGCCGCCGACCGTCGCCGTCACGGTGCGCAGGTCCGCCACCGTGCCCACGCGATCGGCCGCCTGATACGGCAAACGCGGCGCCGGCCGCGCGGCCATTTCCTTCCAGTGGCTCGCTTCGTCGGCGAGCAGCCCCGCCGCCACCGCAGTTTCTACGGCGCGCGTCCACTGGCCGAAGCTCGCGGTGCGCGCGAGTTGCGGCAGGCTCCGGCCCGTGCTCGCGGCCGCATACGCCGCCGCCAAATCTTCCAGCAAGATGCGCCACGACACGCCGTCCACCACGAGGTGATGCGCGGTCCAGAACAAGCGATCCCGCGCGTCCGTCCGCACGATCGCCGCGCGCGTCAGCGGTCCCTGCGCCAGATCGATCGCCGCTTGCTCTGCACGCACCAGAACCCCGATTTCCGCGTCCGCGTTCGCCGCGCCGCGCAAATCCGCCACGCGCCATCCCACGACGCCCGCGCCGGCGACACAGTGCTGGCGCCAACCCGCGCCGTCACGCATGTAGCGATAGCGGAACGCATCGTGCGCCGCGACGACGTGCCGCAGCGCCGTATGCATCGCCTCGACGTCCCAGCGACCCGGTGCATCGAGCCACACGCCTTGGTTGAAGTGCGACGGCTCGACGGTGCAGGTTTCGAAGAACCAGCGCTGAATCGGCCCGAGCGGCACGTCGCCGACCGGCTCCGCGCTCACGGCGCTCGTCGCGGCACGCACCGACTCCAGACGCGGCGCGAGCGCGGCGATCGTCGGGTGACGGAACAGCCAGCGCATATCGAGACGCCAGCCTTTCTGCAGCAGCCGCGAAATGATCTGGATGCCCTTGATCGAGTCGCCCCCGAGCCGGAAATAATCGTCGTCGCGGCCGATCTCCGGCTGCTTCAGCACGTCGCGCCAGATCTGCGCGAGCACCAGCTCGCGTTCACCTTGCGGCGGACCTCCGGCCTCGCGCGTGGGCGCATCGTCCGGCACCGGCAGCGCGCGACGATCAACCTTGCCGCTCGCGTTCAGCGGCATCGTCTCCAGCCGCACGAACACCGACGGCACCATGTAAATGGGCAACGCGTCCTGACACGCGCGACGCACGGCCGCTTCGTCGAGCGATGCCTTGCCGACGAGATAGGCAATCAGCTGCAGCTCGCCGCCGACCGGCGCGAGTTTCGCCGCCGCCGCGGTGACGCCGGTCTGCCGACGCAACACGTCCTCAATTTCGTCGAGCTCGATCCGGTAGCCGCGCAACTTCACCTGACCGTCGCGACGCCCGAGAAAATCCAGCGTGCCGTCCGGCCGCCACCGGGCAAGGTCGCCGGTGCGATAAATCCGCACGCGCGTATCCCACGGCGCCGGCGTGAACGCCGCCGCCGTCAGCTCCGGTTGATTGAGATAACCGCGCGCCAAGCCGACGCCGCTCACCACCAGCTCGCCGGGCACACCGAGGCCGCAGCGTTCGCCGTTGGGCTGAAGAATATGCACGCGATGGCCCGCAACCGGACGACCGATGCTCACCGCCGTGTCCGTCGCAAACAGCTCCGTCCACGTCGTCACGACGCTGTTTTCCGTCGGACCGTATTCGTTGAACAAACGCGTCCGCGGCAGCCGTTCAAAATGTTTCCGCACCAGCGATAGCGTCGTCGCCTCGCCTGCCACGCAGACCCAGCGCAATCCACCGAGCGCGCCCGCGATTTCGTCCAAGTAGAGCGAATACAAACTTGGCGTGAGCAGCAGGTTGGTGATCCGCTCGCGCTCGATCCGTGCCGCCTGCCCGGCAAGATCGCGTTTCTCCGCGGCCGTGACGAGCACGAGCCGCGCGCCACACGCGAGCGTCGGGAAAATATCCAGCACCGACGCGTCAAACGCATACGTCGGCATCAGCAGCGTCGCGTCGCTGGCCTCGAACGGATACGCCCGCAGCCGCCATTGCACGGAATTCGCCGCCGCGCCGTGCTCGATCATCACGCCTTTCGGCCGGCCCGTGCTGCCAGACGTGTAGATGACATAAGCGAGCATGTCCGGCGTGGGCGCCGGAAGCTTGGGATACGCCGCCGGCACCGGCTGAATCAGGTTTGCCAGCGTGACGGGCTGCACGTCCGATTCCATCCATTCAGGGTTCGCCTCGACGATCAGCACCCGCGCGCCCGCGTCGCGCAGCAAAGCGCGCACGCGCTCCGGCGGATTCGCGACGTCGATCGGCACATACGCCGCCCCGGCCTTCATCACGCCGAGGAGCGCCACGATCATCGCTTCGCTGGCATCGACCAGCAGCGCCACGCGGTCGCCCGGTTTCACGCCAAAGTCCTTCGCCAGGCGGCGCGCCACGGCATCCGCCGCGTCGTGCGTTTCCCGATACGTCAGCGACCGCTCGCGGCCGACCAGGGCGACGGAGTCCGGGTGAGTTTCAACCGCCGCGTCGAACAGCGAGATCAGCGTCTGGCTGGCGTCGCCTTGCCCGGAAACCGCGTTGAAGCGATCGGTCACCAGCGCGAGTTCCTCCGCTGGCAGAATCGCGAGCCGGCCCAGCGGCTGCGTCGGTCCTTCGAGCAGCGCGTCGAGCAGGCGATCGAACGCAGCGCCGTAGCGCCGGATCGTTTCCGGACGGAAAAGCCGAGTCGCATAATGAAACCGGATGCTCAGCGCGCCCCGTTCGCGAATGATGTCGACGCTGAGATCGAACATGCCCGAGCCCTCGAACTGATCGATCGTGCGGATCTCGAGCTCGCGCGTGCGCATCACGCGGTCGTCCGCGCTTTCGTATGCGAACATCGTGTCGAACAGCGGACTGCGGTCGGGATTGCGCGGCACGTTGAGCTGCTCCACCAGGTCGGCGAACGCATACTCGGCATTGTCGTAGGCGCCGAGACAGGTGGTGCGAACCGCGCGCAGGAAATCGACAAACGACTGGTCCGCTTGCGGCCGCAGGCGCAGCGGCAGGGAATTGACGAACATGCCGACGACCTCGTCGCTGTCCGCACCCGGACGGCCCGCCACCGGCAGGCCGACGATCAGATCCTCCGCGCCCGTCAGGCGATGCAACAAGGTCACATAGGCGCCGAGCAGCACCATGTAGAGCGAGGCACCGTGCTCGCGCGCGAGCGTTTCCAAGCGACGCGTGCGGTCGGCGTCGACGACGATGCCGGATTTGTCGCCACGAAAATCCATTTCTCCCGAGCGCGGCCAGTCGGCCGGCAGATCGAGCAGCGGGATTTCGCCCGCCATCTGTTCCAGCCAGTAGTTCTGTTGCGCCTGATATTCGGGCAGACGCGAGCGCGACTCGACCTCGTCGATCGCGTGCCGATACTGCCGCTTCACCGGTCCGAGCGCGACGCCGTCGTAAAGCTGCGCGAACTCCTGCAGGATCACATTCATCGACAGCCCGTCGGCCGCGATGTGATGCACGTCGATGAAGAGCAGCGCGCGGCCGGGTTCGATCGCGGCGCAGCCCACGCGCAACAGCGGTGGACACGCGAGATCGAACGGCCGGATGAACGCCGCCAGCAGTTCGTCGGCGGATTTTCCGCCGGCCTGCACCCGTTCGAGGAAGAACCGCGGCTCTTCGATCACATACTGGCACGGTTGGCCGCCGATCAACTTGAACGCCGTGCGCAAACTCTCGTGACGGCGGATCACTTCCTGGAACGCGTCCTGGAGTTTGAAGAAGTCCACCGGCCCGCGCATCTCCCAGACTCCAGAAAGATGATACGGCATCTCGGCGCCCTCGCGCTGGCAGAGCGCAAAGAGGCGTTGCTGCACGGACGACAACGGCAGCACGCGACGGGGCGCGCGAGGTCCGGCCTGGATCGCGAAACCGCCGGCGCGCATCTGCGCCACAACCTGTTTCACCGCTTCGATCAGCCGATCGACATCCTCATCGGTGTGCGCGATCGACAGACAGCAGATCCGCTGCTCCCACGTGTAGAAGCCCTGCTCGGTGAGCAGATAGAAAAACACTTCCAGGTCGAACGGATCGCCGAGCGCCTCGAAACGGAATTGCGAACCGAACCACGCGACGCGGAACGACACCGCCTCCGCCTCGAGAAACGCGTTGAGTTCCTGGCCGAGCCGCTCGGTGCGGCGGTTCACCGTTTCGTGCAACGCCGGGCCTTGCTCGATCAAGTAATCGAGCGCGGCATTGGCGGCCGCGAGCGCGAGCGGGTGACGGTTGTGCGTGCCGCCGGTGAAGATCGTGCGCCCGGTCGGCGTGGAGTCGTCGCCGTATTGCCAGAACCCGCCATCGATCCAGTCGAGGAGCTTCGCCTTGCCGGCCACCGCCGCGAGCGGCATGCCGCCGCCGACGATCTTGCCGTAAGTCATCAGGTCGGCCTGCACGCCAAACCAGGCCTGCGCGCCGCCGCGGTGAATGCGGAAGCCGTTGATCATCTCGTCGAAGATCAGCACGATTCCCAATTCTTCCGTGAGCCGGCGCAACCGGCGCAGGAAACGATGCGGCTGAAAACCCGGACGCCGGCTTTGCACCGGCTCGACGATCACCGCGGCGAGGTGCGCGGCGTGGTCGCGAATCCACGCGAGTGCCTCGTCGCTGCCGTAGTCGAGCACCTGCGCGTTCTGCACCACGCTGGCCGGAATGCCCGGTGACAGCGGACGCGAACCTTCGTCGCCGCCAACGACCAACACTTCGCTGCCGATGCCGTGATACGCGCCAGCAAACTGCGCGATGATCGGCCGGCCGGTCGCCGCGCGGGCGATGCGCTGGGCGAGCATGACGGCACCCGAACCGGTGATCGCGAGGCTCGCGCGCTCCGCGCCGGTGAGCTGGCAGATTTTCTTCGCAACGTCACCCGCGAGGTCCGACTGCGGTCCGAGCGCGGTCGTGCGATCGATCTGCCGGTGCAGCGCGGCCGTAACGAACTCCGGCGAATGTCCCAGAAAGTGCACGCCCATCCCGAGCGCGAGATCGATGTATTCGTTGCCGTCGAGATCCCAGATCCGGCTGCCCTTCGCACGGTCGGAGATAATCGGATACTTCAGCTCCTTCAGGCTGCGCTTGAACTGGAGGCTACCCTTCCAGTCGGCGAGTTCACGGCGCCACGCCTGCGTCTGTGCTTTCGACGTTTTCGTCTTGGCGGTCAGACGCTCGGTCAACGCGCGCAAAAACTCCTTCTGCTGCGGCGAAAGGTTTTTTTCCTCCTCGAGATTCAACCCGCCGAAATTCACCGCGAGTTTGCCGCTCATCGGCGCTGGCGTCGGCGCGGCCGGCGTCACGGCGGCCGCACTTCCGACGGGGACCGTCGTTGCACTTGATGAGGGCGCAGCCCCGCGCGTCTCGAGGTAGCGCTCCATCAACCGGAAATGCGCCGCCATCACGGGATCGAGTCCGGGCACTGCGGAAGTGACGGAAATCGAGGGCGCAGCGACAAGCGGTGCGATCGGCGTAGCGGCGGCCGGGGTCGGCGCCGCGGAGGTCGCCTCCACGGCAACGACCGCCGCGCTCGCCGTCGTTTCACCGAGATCGACGTTCGAATGCGCGACGAGAAAATCCACCAGCGCACCGATGCGATGCAGCTCCTCGTAAAACTGCGCGATCGCGATTTTGACCTGGAAGCGCTTCTCGATGATCCGGCCGCTGCGCACGAACATCAGCGAGTCGAGCCCCATCTCCAGCAAGTTTGCCGAACGTGGCAAATCCGCGGGTTCGAGACCGCTCACTTCCGCGATGATCGCCTGCACTTCCGCCAGCACGGCGTCGGATTTCGGACGCGTCACGGCAACGGCCGCGGGCGCGGGGGAAGAAACGGGAAGGGACGGCGAAGACATGACGGACGAAGAAGCGGGAACCGGTTCGGCGAAATCGAACCAGTGGCGTTTGCGTTGAAAGGCGTAGCCGGGCAGCGGCACATGCTCGCACCGCGCGCCGGAGTGCACCGCGCTCCACGCGAGCTCGCCGCCGGCGCTCCACCAGCGGCCGGCGCCGTCGAGCAACGAGCGGAGATCGTCGTGTCCTCGACGCAGGCTCGGCAGCCATTTCGCCGTCGAGCTCTGCTGCTCGCGCATCGCCTGAAACGCGAGATCCAGTCCGATCAGCGTGGGCTCGGGGCCGACCTCGATGAAATAGTCGAGCCGCTGTGCGTGCAGCAGGTTCATGCTTTCGCAAAACCGCACGCTCTGACGCAGGTGTCGCGTCCAGTAATCGGGTCGCGTCACCTCTTCGTCCACGAAGGTGCCGGTGACATTCGAGATCAGCGGGATCTTCGGCCGGTTCAACGTGATCGACCGCGCGACCGCCTCGAAATCCGTCAGGATCGGTTCGGTGAGCGGCGAGTGAAACGCATGCGATATCCGCATCTTCACTACGCGCAGCTGCGTCTCCTCGCAGCGCGCCTGCACCTGCGCGATCGCCTCCGACGCACCCGACACGAGCACGATTTCGGGACCGTTGACCGCGGCGATGGACACCGACGCGGCGAACGGCTCGATCAGTTTCGCCACCACGGCTTCGTCGGCGAACACCGTGAGCATCGCTCCCGGCGCCGAGCGCTCCTCCATCAAACGCCCGCGCGCGACGATCAGCTTGAGGGCATCGTCGAGACTGAACACGCCCGCGATGCACGCGGCGGCATATTCACCCACGCTGTGGCCGAGCGCGATCTCGGCGCGCAGGCCCATCGCTTCCCAAACGCGGGCGAGCGCGTATTCGATCACGAACAGCCCCGCCTGGGTGAACATCGTGCGATCGAGCTCGCTCAGCGGAGCGACATTGCGCGCGCCGTCGAACACGCCGGCCGACGCGGCCTCACCGACGAGCGACGCCGCCGCTTCGGCAAACATCACCTCGCGCAAATCGCGTCCGAGCGGGCCCTGCAGTTTCGCCGAGCATTCGTCGATGATGTCGCGAAACCGCGGATACTCCGCGTAAAGCCGCCGCCCCATGCCAGCGTATTGCGAACCTTGGCCGGTAAATACGAAGGCCGCCCGCGGCCGCTCGCCGGCGCGCGCCACGCTCACGCCGCGCGCCTTGCCCGTTTCCGCGAATCTTTCGAGCAACGCCGCCGCGTCCTCCGGCTTCGTCGCGACAACGCTCAAGCGTTCCGCAAATGACGTTCGCCCACTCTGCACGGCGCGCGCGGCGGAGGGCCACGATTCGACCGGCAGTTCGCTCAAGCGCGCCGCGAATGCCTTCGCCTGTCCACGCAACGCCTCCGGCGTGCGCGCGCTCAGCACGAACACTTCGACGCGTGGTTCCGGGTTGTTCTCCTTTACCGGCACCGCCGCTTTCGCCGGCGCCTCCGCAAAAATGATGTGCGCGTTGGTCCCGACAAAACCGAAACCGCTCACACCCGCGACGCGCCGGCGCTCGCCGCGTTTCCACGGCAGCGCCGAATCCACCACGCGCAGCGCGGAGTTCTGCCAATCGATGTGCGGACTCGGCTCCGCGAAATTGAGATGCGCCGGCAGCGCTTCGTGACGCAACGATTGGATCACCTTGAAACTGCTCGCCATCCCCGCGGCGGCTTCGAGATGGCCGAGATTCGTTTTCACCGAACCGAGAAAGAGCGGACGGCCGGCCGCGCGTCCGGGCGTGAACACCTCGCTCAACGCGTTCGCCTCGATCGGATCGCCGAGCGGCGTCGCCGTGCCGTGCGCTTCCACGTAATCGACGTCGTCAGGCGAGAGCCCGGCCGACTTCAGCGCGCGTCGAATCACTTTCTGCTGCGCCGGACCGCTCGGCACCGTCAACCCGCCCGAGCCGCCGTCCTGGTTGACCGCGCTGCCGAGCACGAGCGAGAAAATCGTATCGCCTGCCGCCTCCGCATCGCTGAGTCGCTTGAGCACCAGCGCACCGCCGCCCTCGCCCCGCGAGTAACCTTTCGCGCGCGCGTCGAAGGTGTAGCATTTTCCATCCGGAGCGAGCAGTCCGGACTGATCGAAGTTCGCGGTGAGATCCGCGCCGAGGATGCGATTGACGCCCGCCGCCACCGCCGCGTCGCACTCGCCGCGGCGGAGACTTTGCACCGCGAGGTGGATCGCCACGAGCGACGAGGAGCACGCGGTGTCGACGACCATCGCCGGACCGTTGAACTTGAAGGCATACGCGAGCCGGCCTGCCGCCGGACTCAGCGTCGAACCGGTGCCGAAATAGGGATCGATGCGGTCGCGATTCGACGGCGCGAAAAGTTTCAGCGCGTAATCGATGCCGCTCATGCCGACGAACACGCCGACCTCGCGACCGGCCCACGTATCCGGGCGAATGTTACCCGACTCGAATGCGTGCCACGTCAGCTCCAGGAGCAGCCGCTGCTGCGGATCCATGCTCTGCGCCTCTTTCGGCGAGATGCCGAAGAACGCCGCGTCGAACTGGTCGGTCGTGTCGAGATACGAGCCGAAGGTGCCCATCATGCCCTCCGCGCGATCCGCCGGCGTCGGCTGAATCGCCGAACGTCCTTGGGCGAGAAAATTCCAATACGCTTCCGGGTCTGTGCCGCCGCCGGGAAACTGACACGCGAGTCCGACGATCGCGATCGGCTCCGCGCCGCCGGATTTGAGGGCCTTGTTTTCCTGCTTCAGCCGGCGCAACTCCGACAGCGCCTTCGCGAGCAATTCCTTCGATTCGTCAGCCACGAACGCCTCCTTGCCAGCTCGCGTTGATCCGGAAGTAGGCCGGCAGTTCCGGAATCGATGCCGGATCCGCCTCCAGCAGCGCCGTGCCCTCGATCTCGCTCACCTCGGAAAAACCGGCGAACTTGTAGGTGATATACATCATGCGGTTGCGGTCCGTCGGTTTGAACTCCGCGAGCAATCGCACGCCGGCTTCGCGCGCCTGCTGCCGCAGCAGCGTGATCAACGCTCCGCCCACGCCGCGGCTCATCACACGGCACGACATCAGCAGGAGCTTGATCGTCCACGTGTCGACCGTGCGGTGCAGGAGCACGACGCCAATCTTGCCGTAAGGCCCATGTTTGTCCGTCAGCTCGGCCACGAGCAGCAGGTGGTCCGGCGACACGCGCAACGCCGCCAGCTCCTCGTAGGAGTAGATCCGGCCGGTCGTGTTCAACTGATTCGTCCGCGCGACCAGTTCCTCGACGCGCACCAAGTCCCCGGCCTCGGCGGGTCCGACGGAAAACTCCATCTCCAGCGTCGCGAGAAACGCATCGGTCGGCCCCTTGAACGAACTCTCCGCCTCCTGCCGCGTCGCGTCGGCCTGATACATCTCGCGCCGGCGGCGCGCGTCTTCCGTCACCACCCGCGGCGTGAAATCCGGATCCTCGAGCAAACGCGCGATCTCGCTCGCATCGAAGGTGCGAACCTCGGGCAGTGCGAAACGCACCTCCTCGCGCTCGAACGGCTGGTCGTCCACAAACGCAAACGTATCGAGGCCGATGTTGAGCTGCTCGGCGATGCGGCGGATCGATTCCGATTTCGCGGCCCAGCCGATTTGCGGATGCAGAAAAAAATGCTCCAGACCGAAACGCCGGAGTTGTTCGCGCGCCGGACCGCTTTCGTTGCGACTCGCGATCGACTGCAGAATGCCGCGCTCATCAAACGCCTCGAGCGCCTCGCGCACGCCGGGACGCAGCGCGAGCTGGTCGCCTTCGAGGAGGATTCCGTTCCACACCGTGTGGTCGAGATCCCACACCACGCATTTGATTTTCTTCGCGGCCATGGGATCAGCGGCGCCGACGCGTCGCAAAGGTGCTCAGCGCATCGCGCGCGATCATGAGTTGCTGCATCTGATTGCTGCCCTCGATCAGCTCGGTCACGCGCGCGTCGCGGAAATAGCGCTGCACCGGATAATCGGGACCGCAGCCGTTGGCGCCGTGAATCTGCACGGCGTCGTTGGCCGCCCGCGCGCACCCCGTGGCGGCGAAATATTTCGCCGTCGTCGTTTCCATGATCGATCCCGGCTGCATCTCGTCGCGCGACTGCGCGGCCTGCCGCCAAAGTGCATGCGCCGCGCGATACGACGTGGTCATGTCGGCGATCATCGCCTGGATCAGTTGATGCTCGCGCAGCACCACATCGAACTGCTTGCGGGTGCGCGCGTAATTCACGCTCGCCCGCACGCAGGCACGGATGAGTCCGGTCGATCCGCACGCGATGCAAAAACGCCCAACGTCCAGCGCCGCGCTCGCCACGTGCGAAAACCCCATGCCGGGACCCGCGAGCGTCCAGCGCTGCGGCACCAGGACGTCCTTGAACTCCAACTCGCACTGCCGCGCAGCGCGAAATCCGAGCAGGCCGTGAATCGGCGTGATCGTGAGCCCGGGCGTTTCGCGCGGCACGAGCGCAGCTGTCGGTCCCTGTGAGGATTGGCCGATGACGAGAAACACGTCCGCAAGCTCGGACGCCGAGATCCAGCGTTTCGTGCCGGTGATGCGCCAGTCGTTGCCCGCCTCTTCGAACCGCGTGGTCACGGCCTTCGCGTCGCTGCCGACGCCGGGCTCGCTCAACGCGAAACCGCCGAGCTTCCGGCCTGAAACCAGATCCGCCAGCCATTCGGTGCGCGCCTCGTTTTCCGCCCAGCGCGCAACGGCATGCGTGCACATCGCGTGGACGGTGAGCATGCTCAGCAGCGACATGCTGGCCTCGCCGATCGACTCCAGCGCCTCGCCCCAGGCGACCGCCGAACGTCCGGTGCCGCCCTGATCCGCGGGCACGCTGGCGCCGAGGAGCCCGTGTCCGGCGAGCTCTTGCAGCACCGCGCGCGGGATCCGCTCGTCAAGGTCCCAGCGGTCAGCGTGCGGCGCGATGGCTTCGTCGATGTAGGCCTGCAAACTCATACCCGATCAGGCGGCGGCGATGACCCCGCGTTGACCGAGCAGAGCGACCATCGCGTCGACGGAATGGAAATTCTTCAGGTTGAGCTCCTGATTGCTGAACTTCACCGCGAATTCCTTTTCCAGGAACAGCACGAGCTGCATCGCCATGAGCGAATTCACCAGGCCGAGGGCGAAGATGTTATCCGCATCCTGGAAGTCCTGGTCCTGGATGAATTTTTCGAGGAAGGCGCGCACCTTGGCGCGGATTTCTGATTCGGTCATGTTGGGAAAGGCGTGCGTGGCGAAAGGGAACTTCGGCGGGAAAAACTAGACCGCGTATTTGTAGAAACCTTCGCCCGACTTCCGGCCGTGGAGGCCGGCGTCGACCATTTTCTGCAGCAGCGGCGCGCGGCGGAATTTCGGATCGCCGTAAGCAGCGTAGAGTTCGTCGAGCGAATACAGGATCGTGTCCAGGCCGATGAGATCGCCGGTCTCCAGCGGGCCCATCTTGTGCCCGAAGCAGGAGCGGAAAATCTTGTCCACATCCGCCGCCGACGCCACGCCGTCTTGCACGAGCCAGATCGCCTCGTTGACCGTGAGCATCAGCACACGGTTGGAAACGAAGCCGGGCATGTCGTTCACCACGACCGCGTCCTTGCCCATCTGCTTCAGAAACGCCTTCCCGCGCTCGACCGTTTCGTCGGTCGTGTGATGGCCGCGGATCAGCTCGACCATGTTCTTCAGCGGCACCGGATTCATGAAGTGCATGCCGCAAACCCGCTCCGGCCGCCGGGTGTAGCCGCCGAGCTTCGTGATCGAGATGCACGAGGTATTCGCCGCGAAAATACAGTCTGCCGGGCAGATTGCGTCCAGCCGGGGATAAACCTCCGCCTTGACCGCGAGTTTCTCCACGACGTTTTCCACGACGAAATCCACGTCGCCGAGCCGCTCGTAATCCGTGGTGAACTCGATCAGGCCGAGCGTCTGCTCCGGATCCGCGGCAGGAGCGTCGTCGCGGCGCATCATGCCGGCAAAGCGCAGCGAGTTGAAGATCGTCTCGCGAGCCTTCGGCAGCACCGCTTCGGATACGTCGACGAGGACGACCTCGATTCCCTTTTGCGCGAGATTCTGGGCCACTCCCGTGCCCATCACGCCCGCGCCGATAACACCGACTTTCTTGTGCGTCATGACTGGTTTCAGCCCTCGAGTTCTTTTTCCAGCAGCGCCTCGAGATCGGCGGCGCTCAATTGCGCGAGCTCTTCCCCACCCGGCTGCGGCGCCGGCGTCGCAATCGGAGCCGCTGCGGGTCGCGTGTTCCCGGCCACCGGGAACAACGTCTCCGCCAGGTGCACCGCCATCGCGGCGGCCGTCGGATAATCGAAGGCGATCGTCGAGCGAAGCGTGCGACCGAAGGATTTTTCCAGCCGGTCCTTCAGGTCGATCGCGGTGAGCGAATCGATGCCGAGATCGAAAAGTCCTTTCTCCCGATCGACCTGCAGATACGAGTCGAGGCCGAGCAGCGTGGCGACCGTTTCGCGAATCAGCCGCTCGATCGGTTCGGCGCGCTCGGCTGGCGCCAGCGCCTCGTAGCTGCGGCCGGCCACCGGCGCGGCGGCAGCGAATCGCGCGGGCGCGCCTGTCTCCGTTGCGAGGATACGGTTGTAAAACGCCGGAACGTGGCCGTTGAGCGCCGCCCGATAAGCGCGGCGATTCCACGCCAACACGCCGACGCAGCCCGCAAGTCCCAGCGCCTGCTCCAGCGCGCGCAGCGCGTCGGCCGGCGCCATCGCCAGCAATCCGCGTTGCTGCAACCGCTCGCGATCGCGGGCGGCGAGCCGCGCGGTCATGCCGATGCCGTCCCACGGTCCCCACTGGATGCTGACGCCCGGCAATCCGGCCGCGCGACGCTCCTCCGCGAGCGCATCCATGAAAGCATTACCGGCCGCGTAGTTCGCCTGCCCCGGGGATCCAAGCAGTGACGCGATCGAGGAAAACAGCACAAAGCAATCGAGCGACTGGTCCTTCGTCGCCTGATGCAGCTCCCACGCGCCGCCGATCTTCGCGCCGAAGGTCGACGTGAAAGCCTCCGGTTCCGCCTGGCGCAGCAACCCGTCCCGCAAGGCGCCCGCCGCGTGAAACACGCCGCACAACGGCGCGAGCGCCGCCGCCTGCCGCACGAGGTCGCGCACGGACGGCGCGTCGGCCATGTCGGCGACGACGTAATTCGCGCTGACGCCGCGCTGCTGCCAGTTCGCGATCCGGTTCTGCAATTCTGCCGACGCCGCCCGTCGCCCCGTCAGACAGAGCGAACGCGCACCGCGGGCGACCAACCATTCGGCGACCGCCTGACCGAGCGCGCCGCCCGCGCCCGTGACCAGATAACTGCCATCGGCGCGAATCGCGACGGCGTGGGCCGCGACCGTTTTTTCCACGAGGCGCTGCCCGCAAATCGCACCCGACTGCTGCACGAGCCGGCGCTCGCTGCCGGTCGTGTCGAGCAACCATGGCACCCACGCATCGACCGCGGCGTCGGCCGGATCGAGTTCAAGATGCAACGGACGCCACTCCGGATGCTCGTGCGCGAGGCCGGTCACGAAACCGGCGAGCGGCGACTGCGCGAGCGCATTGGCGCCCGTCGCGGTGAGGAAAACCCAGCGCGCCGATTGCGCGGAGCGAGCCGCCGCGGCCTTGACGCACGCGAGCAGTTCCCGCCACCGCAAGGCTCCCGGTTGCGTCGCGGACAAATTCCACGCGTGCACCACCCCGCTCCACGACTGACTGGAGAGCAACGCTGCCGCCTCCGCCGCGCGCGCGAGCGGAATTTCGCGCACGGTCGCACCCGCTGCTTCCAACGCTCGCTGCAAGGCACGCGTCGCCGCCTCGCCGTCTGATAAAAACAACCACGCACCCGCCGCGCTCGTGCGTATCGGCAATGCCGGAGCCGCGACCGGCTCAAAGATCGTCTCGAAAAACTTCGGCGCGGTCGATGTCGCGGACGCGGCTTCGACATCGCGTGCCTGGAGGTTGCGCAGTTCGAAACCGAGCGCTTCCGCAATCAGAATTCCGTCGGCGTCGTAGAGGCGCACGTCTGCCCGCGCGAGATTCGCATCGGAGTCGGGCAGCGGTTGCGCATGGGCGTAAAGCGGCCGGCCATCGGGCGGGCGATGGAAACAGACGCGACCGACCCGGAAAGGAATCAGCGTGCGCGCGCCATCGAGACCGATGGCGGACACCGCCGCCTGCAAAAACGAATCGACCAGGCCCGGATGCCAGTCGCGCACCCGCTCGAGGCCCGCAGGCGCGTCGAGCCGGAGGAGCGATTGACGCTCGCCGCGATGCAGTTCGCCGATCCAATGGAAGCTCGGCCCGAGCCGGACTTCCATCTTGTCCATGATCGCGTAGTGCTGAGCGGCGATATCGCTGACCGGCGTCAACGCGGCACGCACACGCGCGACCTCCAGTGTCGCCGGCTCGATGGGCTCGACGCGGCAACGGCCGGTCGCGTGGACGATCACCTCGTCGGGCGCCGCGTCGGTCCAGCTGATCACCTCGAAACTGTGAACACCGGCGTCGTCCGGCGTGAACACGGTCTGCACGGTTCGCGGGTGCAGCGGATCGATCACCATTGCGCTCACGAAGACGACATCGCTCAACCGCACCGCCGCGCCAAGCTCGGTCGCACCGGGCAGGAAATCCGCGGCCTGCTGCGCGACTTCCGACAAATACAGCGCGCCGGGCGTCACGATCGCGCCATGAACGCGATGCTCCGCGAGATACGGAATCGTCGCCGGATCGAAACGCGTTTCGTAGATGCAGGACTTCACCCGCGGCGAACGCCAGCGGCGTCCGAGCAACGGATTCGCCGACTCCGCCGGCCCGATCGCGCGGATCGCGCGCAGATTCACCGGCTCGACCCAATAGGACTGATGTTGCCACGCATACGTGGGCAGCCGCACGCGGCGCGCCGGACGACTCTGCCGTCCCTGCCGCCACCGCACCGGAAAACCGAGCGTGAACAGCGTGGCCAACAGCCGCGGAAAATCGGCCGCCGCCAAATATTGCTTCGGCCCGGAGGACGCGTCGACCGCTCCGCCGATTTCGAGCACGACTTGAAAACCGTCCGCCGCAAGCGCCGCACGCGCCGCGTCGGGTCGCGCCGTTTCTTTGATCACGCGCAGCCAGTGCGCGTGGTTCGTCAGCTCAGCCGTCGCCGAGTTGCCGAGGATCGCAGAGATCACGCGAACGCCGTTGGGCGAAACCGCGATGGTCGTCAGACTCTCGTTCAACGCCCGCTCGTCATCCGCACCGCGGGCACTCGCAAGCCAGCGTTCGCGCGCGAGCGCGAGACGCAGTGCGTCGGCGATCGAAAACACGCCCGCGCGGCAACCGGCCACGACCTCGCCCACGCCGTCGCCCGACAGCGCCGTCGCGTCGATGCCATACGACGCCAGCAACTCGGCGAGCGCGTATTCGAAGACGAACAGAAACGGAGCCGCGAGCGCGCCATCGGCCGACGCAAAAGCGGCCGGGAGATTCGTTTCGTCTGCCAGGCGCGCGACGGGATCGCTTGCGATTTCTTCGAGGCTCGCGAGGCACACTTCCGCGGCCTGGCGAAAGACCGGTTCGGTCAACCAGAGCTGACGCGCCCGAGCGGCGGCATCGCGCGCCGATCCGGAAAAATGAAACGCAACGCCGCGCGCGTCGAAGTCGAGCGGCGCCGCAAGCTCCGTCGCATCCGCGGCGAAGGCCTGGAGTTGACGCACGAGGTCTTCGCGCGAATCGGCCACAAACGCCGCTCGCACCGGCATCGCCGCGCGACCGACTTGCGCGGTGAAAGCGAGGTCCTCGAGACGTTCGTCCGTCGCGTCCGCGAGCTGCGCGGCGTAGCGCGACGCGAGCTGGCGCAGCGCGGCGGGCTGCCGGGCGGACAGCGGCACCACCGACGGACCGCGCGCCGGTTCGGCGGGGGGCAAAACCGGCGTCGGCGCCTCCTCGAGGATCGCGTGTACATTGGTACCGCCGATGCCGAGCGAGTTGACGCCCGCGCGACGCGGCCCGCCGGGCGAGGCCCAGTCGATCGTCTGCCGGTTCACGAAGAACGGCGTCGTGGAAAAATCGATACGCGGATTCGGCTTCTCGAAATGCAGCGTGCCCGGAATCCGCCGGTGGTGCAGCGCGAGGGTCGTCTTGATGAGGCCGGCGATGCCGGAGGCGATCTGGAGATGGCCGACATTGGTTTTTACCGAACCGAGCGCGCAAAAACCCGCGCGCGTAGTGTGGCGGCGAAACGCGCTGGCGAGGGCATTGACCTCGATCGGATCGCCGAGCGCGGTGCCGGTGCCGTGGCCTTCGACGAAGGTGACGCTCTCGGCGGACACGCCCGCGCGCGCCATCGCCTCGGTGCAAACATCTTCCTGTCCCGCCGAACTGGGCGCGGTGAACCCTACCTTGCCGGCGCCGTCGTTGTTGCTCGCGGTGCCTTTGACGACGGCGTAAATGCGATCGCCCGCGGCGAGCGCGGCGGAGAGCGGCTTCAGTAAAACAACGCCCGCGCCGTTGCCGAAGATCGTGCCTTCCGCCTTCTCGTCGTAGGCGCGGCAATGGCCGTCCGGCGAGTTGAGCATGCCGGGGCTGTAGAGATGCCCGGCGTGTTGCGGCAGCTTGATCGACACGCCGCCGGCGAGCGCCATTTCGCAATCGCCGTTGCGCAGACTTTTGCAGGCCTCGTGCAGCGTGAGGAGCGTGCTGGAGCAGGCCGACTGCACGTTCACGCTCGGGCCGCGGAGATTCAATTTATAGGAAACCCGCATCGGCAGGTAGTCCTTGTCATTTGTGATCATGACGTTGAACCCGTTCATCGAGTCCACCGTCAACATGCGGCCGCCGTTCTCGTCCTGGAGGAACTTGTCGTTCGCCCACAGGTTGTTCGGCAGGTAGGCGTTCATCCCCGCGGCCGCAAACAAACCGACCTTGCCGGGAAACGTCAGCGGATCGTAGCCCGCGTCCTCAAACGCCTCCCAACACACCTCGAGAAACACGCGCTGCTGCGGATCGAGCATGCGCGCTTCCTTCGCATTGTAGCGGAAAAATTCCGCGTCGAACTCATCCGGCGCGTCGAGCAGCGGCGCGGCGCGCACGTGATTCGGATTGCGCACCAAGTCGGGATCGACGCCGGCAGCGAGCGCCTCCTCCGCGGTGAAAAACGTGATCGCCTCGCGTCCGTCCGCGAGCAGACGCCAAAACTCCTCCGGCGTCGACGCGCCAGGAAAACGCAGACCGATGCCGACGATCGCGACGTCACCGCCCTGTGCCTTTGCGCGGTCGACGCTCGAAGTGCTCTCGCCGGCGAGAGTCTCGCTCGCGGCGAAATCCTTCGCGAAATGCTCCGCCATCGTGCGCACGGTCGGGCAGTTGAACAGCTCCACCACCGGCACGGCGCGGCCCACCAGCTCCTGCAGACGGACCTGCACCTGCACGATCAGCAACGAATGCCCGCCGAGTTCGAAGAAGGTTTCGTCGAGACCGACGCGTTCGAGCCCCAGGACTTCCTGCCAGATTTCCGCGATCGCGGACGTGAGCTCACTGCGGCTTTTCGCCCGCGGCCGCGCGGATTTGGCCAGCGTGGCGCGCGTCAGACCGATCGCACGATCGCGATACGCGCCGGCTTCGAAGGCTTTCTTGAGTTGAGCGCGCTGAATCTTGCCGATTTCGGTTTTCGGGACCTCGCTGGTTTCAAGGGCGACGAGATAAGCCGGCGCGAGGCCGACCTGCTGGAGCAGCCGCGCGCGCAGCGAACGCGCCACGGCGTCCGCCTGCGAACGATGTTCGGCATCGAGACAGAAAAACAGCGCGAGCTGGTCGGTTTCGGCCGACGCATCGCGCACCGCGCAGGCGGCGGTGTGCGTCTTGATCAGGCCCGGCACGGTCTCGGCGGCAGTCTCGATCTCGTGACAGTAGAAATTCGCGCCATTGACGATGATCACGTCCTTCAAACGGCCCGCGATGTAGAGGCAGCCGTCCTTCAGAAACGCAAGGTCGCCGGTCTCGAACCAGCCATCCTTGAACACGCGCGCGTTTTCCTCCGGGTTGCGGTAGTATCCACGAAAGACGGACGCGCCGCGCAGCTGCAGCATGCCGCTTTCGCCTTCCGGCAACTCGACGCCGGTGTCGTTCACGACGCGCATCTCCGCGCCGGGAATCGCGGGCCCGAGATCGACGAAAGCCTGGTCGTCGGTGGTGTTCTCGAGCGTGAGACCGCGCGACCACGTGATACCGGAGCAGGTCTCGGACATGCCGAAAGCCGGACGCAGCGCGGCGACGGGCAGACCGTGGCCTTGCAGCAGCGTGATGAACTTTCGCGCGGTGCGCGCCACCACGGGTTCGCCCGCGTTGACGAGGAAGCGCATGCTGCTCAGGTCCCACTTTCCCGCCTGCACCGCCGCGGCGCGATCGAGGAAGAGCGTGAACGCGAAATTCGGCGCCCACGAAATCGTGGCACGGTGCCGCGAAATCAGGTCCAGCCAGCGCAGCGGCTCCTGCAGGATGTAGCCGGTCGGCACGTGGATCTGCGTGCAACCGAGCGCGGCCGCCATCGTGCCGAGAAACGAGACGGAGCCGACGTGGTCGAGCGCCATCCAGTTGAGCGTGACTTCCGCCGACGTAAATTCGTTGGCCTCCGCCGTGCCGGCAGCCATCGCGAGGAGATTTCGGTGCGTGAGCGGCACGCCTTTGGGCTGACCCGTGCTGCCCGACGTGAGCAGCAGGACCGCGACGTCGTCGGCTTTCGGCTGCGGCAGATCGGTGTGAGTGGACGCGTGTCGCAGCTCGCCGAGATCGAGCACCGCGCCACCGAGCGTGCCGAGGTTCACAGGCAACTGTCGCAGTCCGGCGACTGCGGCGCCGCTGGCGAGCACCGGAGCGCGATCGAATAATTTCGCCGCGTTGAGCAGCTTTTGCAGCGCGCTGTTCGGATGGGAAAACGTCGGCGCCACGGCGACCGGCACCGCGATCGCACCCGCCAGCACGCATCCCCAGAAACCCGGAATGAAATCCTCGCCGGCCTCAAGTTGCAGCAGCACCGGATCGCCGGAACTGACACCGCTCGCGCGCAAGCCGCCCGCGATCCGTCCGGCCTCGGCCAGCAATTCCTTGTAGCTTTGGCGCAGCTCGGTCCCGTCGGCCCGAATGTAAATCACTCCCCCGGTGCCGCACTGGACGGTCGCGCGCAGCGCCGCCGTCAAGGTTTCGGGGTCCCCGAAACCCAAACGCAACGAACCGTTACGGCTGGCGTGGATCTGCATGAAGCGAAGCTGGAAAGGTGTGAAATTCGACTCGGGCCGCCCGGGAAAGGCGCCCCGCTAGGCGCACGCCGCGATCCGACGACACGACGGCGAACACTGACGTGGGAAAGTGGAGACAAGGAACGACGCCGATCGCCAACGACCGGCTTTTTTCGGGCACAATCCCGCTGTGCTCCCCCGAAATTAATTTCGGCGGGCATGCTGGACGCCGTCTGATTAGATGCACCGCTCCGGTTCCTAATGACAATCTCGAATATTAAGGCGAGGTGCTCGCGCGTATCCAGATTGCGTCAGTTTACGTTTTGTTCGTGTTCCTGGCGCCGTTCGGTTCAGCGAGCCGTCTCTTCGAGACCGAGCGCGCGGAGCATCACGTCTCGAACGGTCGCGATGGCCTCCGGCAGGTAGAAATGGCCGCCGGGCAACCAGTGCGGTTCGATGGGCAACTCGCTTTGCACCTGCCACGCGGCAATGGACTCCTGGTTCACCCAGGGATCGTCCACGCCGTTGAGCAACGTGAGCTTCACGCCGAGCGGCGCTGCCGGACGGTGTCGATGCCCGGCCATGAGCTTGAAATCCGCCCGCAGGCTCGGCAGCAGCAACGACAGGATTTCGGGATTCGACATCAGTTCGGCCGGAAGGGCGTTGTAGCGGCGTCCCACCGCATCGAGAAATTCCGCGTCGCTCATCGAATCCACCGGCAGATTCAGCGCGGGACATTGCGGCGCCTGGCGTCCCGAGAGGAACAGCTGCTGCGGCAGCGGCCTGCCGGAGGCGGCCAGCCGGCGCGTCAACTCGAACGCCACAAGCGACCCCATGCTGTGGCCGAAAAAGGCGAACGGCCGGCCCGCCAGCAGATCGCGCAGGTCGTCGTCGAGCGATGCGACCATGGCGTCCATGTCTTCGCACGGCGGCTCCCGGAGGCGCATCTCCCGGCCGGGATACTGGATCAGGTTGACCTCGACCGGATCGTTTTTGCAGGCGCGAGCGAGAAAGTGATAGGCGGACGCGCCCGAGCCGGCGTGCGGAAACACGAACAGCCGGAGGTCGGCGTGCGGTTTCGCAAACGGGACCGCGATCGCGCGACGCCGCAGTGCCGGCGGCGCGGCGACTGGCACCGACGCGCTCACGGCGGGCGGCGGCGGAGCAGGCATCGCGTCGCCGGCGGCGATCTGGCGGAGGCATGCTTCGCGCGAACCGGAGAAACCCGTGAAGCGCCAGCCGCGCGGCAGCGCCTGGCGGCGAAAATCGGGCCACAAGGACCGGTGTCGTTCGTCGTTTTCTACAATGTGAAACATGCTCAGCAGACGACGCCGCGGGCCGGGCGATCCGCGCCCGTGGCGAGCGGTCCACCACGCCCGGCGTCGTCTCGCAGGGCAATCGCAAAGACGCGCGCGGGCGAAATTTCGGTGCTTGGCATCCGACTATGCGACGGCGGCCCTCGCCTCGGCGAGTTTGTCGAGGAACGCCTTCTGCGCCACGTCGAGATCGAAGGTCTCCAGGTTGCCGCCCGCCTCGAAGTGATCGATGGCCAGGCGGCCCAGCGCGCGCGTGATCACGCCGCCGGCCACCGGCATCGACGCCGCGCCCACCAGCGTGCCGAAGATCGGCACAAACTTTGCCACGCTACCGAGCGCCGCGCCGACCAGCACCGTGCTGCCCACGGAGCCGAGCAGCGAGGTGACGATCAACCGCGCCTGCGACTTCGAAAATGAGATTTCGTAGAGCGCCGCGAGCGAGGCGAGGACCTTGAGTTGCAGGCCGCCAATGGCCGCGAGGTCGGCTCCAGGTAGCGGAATCATGCCGGCGCCCACGGCGAGGGGCACATAATCCTTCACAATCTGTTCGGCCCGCGCCCGCCGATCGAAAAAACGAGGCGCCGGGGATCCATCGCCCTCTCCGCCGGAATCGGTTCCGGCCGACGCCGAAAAGCCTTCGGCTTCATTCGAACCTTGCGGCGCCGACACTGCGTTCACGATTTCAGTGGCGGCGATCGCCGCCATCGGCTCGCCGGCCGGCTCCGGTGGAGTCGATACCGACGAAGGCATTTCGTTCGTGTCCGCCGAGGTTGCGGGCGCCGCACCCGGCGTATCCCCGCCACGGTTACGAGCCCGCCTCGACTGCGGATTGCGCGGTTTCCTGGGAGGTTTCATGGTAGCTCGTTTCGGTCAGGATTTCGTGAGCAGCGGACCATCGGCCGCCGAGGCCGACCTGGTCGCAGTCCGAAAGGCGCACGTTCGATAGTCGAACCCGTGCGGCTGGCGATTTTCGGCCGCCTGCCCTTTTCTCGGGCAGAGCGGCGAAAACCAAAACGGCCGGAACGAACATCGTCCGGCCGTCGAAGACCGGCTCAGGCGCCGGCGGGAGTCTCGGGCGTCGACGCCGGAGCCGCGATCGGAACGCGGCGGTCGGACGCGAGCGCAATGATGAAGCCGATGAGGGGCGTGAAGATGAAGCTGAGGATGAAATAGATCCAGAAGCCGAATTTCCGATTACGTGCGAAGAAGGCGATGACGTAGCAGAGGAACAGATAGACCAGGAGGCCGGGCGTGATGATCATGGTTGTTTTGAGTTGGACCGTTTCGAATGAAATAGAGAAGCCCGTCCGCGATCAGCGGGCGTTGGTATAGGGAGCGAGGGTCGCATCGATGCGCGCCTCGAGCTTGTCGGACCATTGCGCGAGCTTGGAGCCGAGGTTCCTGGTCTTGCCGGAAACCACCTGCTTGCCCTTCTCGACTTCGCGCAGGAAACCGGCCTGGACGTCCGGCACCTTGAAGCTGAGGAACGTGCCGCCGGATTCCAAATGCTGGACGAACACCTTGCCCACGGCGTAGGTGATCGCGCCCGCCACCACGGGAAGCGTGACGATACCGACGACGGAGCCGAAGCCCGGGATCGTCTTCGCGAGCGCCGCCGCCGCCGTGCCCGCCGCCGCCGTCGACGTGTAGGCGCCGAGGAGGGCCACCACGATGCCCTTCACCTGCTCCTCCTTGTAATTCACATTATAGTGCTCGGCGAGGTCCTTGCCGAGTTTCAGCTGCACCGCCGTGATGGCGGCCAGATCGACCCACGGAACGGGAATCAGACCGGCGCCCATCGCCAGGGCGATGTGATTGTTGACGATGTCGTTCGCGGTAGCGGCTCGGGACGAGAGAGCGAGGGTCTCAGTCGACATGATTATAATACGGGATTCACGCCTGACGGCGTAGTTGGATTAGCGGGACGGAGAAGGGAAGATCCTGCCTCGTGTGGATACGCGATGGCCGGCACACATTGCCACTGACAACCGCAGCATCTCAATCCGAAGCAGACGGGGGAGAGAGAACAACTGGCGTTCAGCAATGGGGAGCAACGAAGTAACAATCAAGCGGAAAGCTTTTGGCGCCTGCAATCGCCGACGTGCCGGCACGGGGTGGCGCAGATTTTCTGCATGATTACAGTCGGGTGATTATATAGGCAGAAAGCGTGGCGCCGCCGCACGCACCGGCGACGGGATCGCGACGTCGATCCAGACCTTTCCAGCGCGATCGCGCTCATGGATCGGCCAAGCTCGAGCACCTTTTTAATCCAGAGTTTTGCCCTTGCTTCGCCATCTTCACACCGCGAGCGTGACCACAGCGTGGATACTCGGTTGTCCGAATCGTCCAGTTCGACTCGAGCACGCAAGGCGCCCGTCTTGCCGGCTCATCGTCCGCTCATTTCCCCCCGTTTGGCTTTCCATGAACCGTCCACTTCAACCTCGTTATATGTTTCGCATGCTCGCCCTGGTGGGCGTGATATGCTGCCTCGCTTCGAGCCCTGCCATCGCTGGCGCCGCGGAGACGTCCCGGTTCATCAATCTTTCCGCGCGCGGCCATGTCGGCAGCGGTAACGATGTCCTGATCGGCGGCTTTGTCATTTCGGGTGACGCGCCGAAGCAGGTGCTGCTCCGCGCCGTCGGGCCCACCCTTTCCGCCTTCGGCGTTTCGCCCGCCCTCGCCGCCACGAAGATTTCCGTCTACTCCGGCTCGCGCGAGATTGCCCGCAGTTCCAGCGCGGATACGCATTCGGCGGAATTGCAGGCGGCGATGATCAAGGCCGGCGCCGCCCCGTTCGCGGCTAACAGCCTGGACTCCGCGTTGCTCGTCTCGCTCGACCCGGGAATCTACACCGCGATCGTCTCGGCGCCCGACGGCGGCAACGGCATCGCGCTGCTCGAGGCCTATGAGCTGCCCGCCACCGCCGGTTCGCTGCTCACGCCCGCGAAGCAAACGCAGATTCAGCAGCTCGTCGACGAGGCGCTGACGAACTATGAAATCCCCGGCATCCTGTATGCCGTGAAGTTCGTCGGCGAGGATCCCTGGGCCCAGGCCCGCGGCGTCCGGGATCGCGCGACGAATGCGGCGCTTCAGCCCGACGATCTTTTCCGCATCGGCAGCGCTTCGAAAACCTTCGCCGGCATGGCCGTTCTCCGGGCCATTGAACAAAAGCGCCTCACGCTCGAGAGCACCCTCGACCAGTTGCTGCCCGCGGACCTTCTCACCCACTATCCCAAGAATCTGATCACGGTGCGAATGCTCCTGAGCCACACTTCGGGGATCAACAGCTATACCAATTTCATCGAGGACTGGTTCATTCCCTATATCTTCGACCGCACGCGCGTCTGGACCGATCGCGAGTTGATCCAGCTCGTCGATGCCAAATTCGCCGATCCCGACCTCGGACAAATCGCCTCTCCCGGAGCAGTGTGGTCCTACTCCAATACCAACACCGTGATTCTCGCGGTGATCATGGAGCAGATCTACGGCAAACCCTTCCGGCAGCTCGTGCAGGACTGGTTCATCGCGCCGCTCGGCCTCGCCCATACGCTTTATCCCGCTCCCGGCGAGAGTGTCATGCCGGAGCCTTTTGCCCGCGGCTATATGAACTGGGCCAACTATGTCGACGAGGCTTCGCTGCCCAACACGGATCTCGACGTCAGCCAGTATGATCCATCCGGTGTCGGCGCCGCCGGCGCGATCGTCTCCACCGTGGGCGATCTCGCGACGTGGATGGAAGCGATCGCGCAGACCGGCGTCGGCAGCCCTGCCCACCGGCGCGGTCATCTGGATTGGAAATACTTCACCGGCTTCGGCGCCGCGGTCTCCACGCCCGCCGCGGGTCAGTCCAGCTACGGGCTGCACATGGCCCACGAGCCCGACAATACCAACAACGCCGACTACTGGATCGTCGGCCATCGCGGACAAATCTCGGGCTACGACACCGCGATGATGTATCTCCCCGAATACGACTGCGCCATCGTCGTCGCTTGCACCCGCTCGTTGAAAAACGCCCCCGGCTTTCCGACGAACGCCGCGACCGTCGCGCTCAACGGCATCGTCAACATCCTGTTCCCGCAGCTCATCGCCGACCACCCGGTCGACATCGCCGGCGGTCATCAGGCCGAATCCCTCAACTCGCGCCGGACGCTGCGCTCCACGCCGGAGCCGAAGCGCCTCCGCCTGCCCCTGTCGGAATATTGAAATCGCGCCCCGGGGCGGACGTCGCAAACGGCGCACCGCCCCCGGGCCGTTCCGGGTGCGTTCGCGCCGGAGACGATTCCATGGCCACTGCCGTAACCACCTCCTCCCACGCTATCGCGGCCACCGCGATCGTGCGGGAGCACGCCGCCCTGGCGATGGTCGCGAGCATGGTGCCGGTTCCTTTCGCGGAGTTTGCCGCGGTGAGTGCGGTGCACCTGCGGATGATCGAAGACCTGACTCGCGAATACGGCGTGGATTTCCGGCCGCAACGGGCCCGCGCCCTCGTCACGGCTCTGCTCTCCGGATACGCCTCCTACTCCCTCGATTCCTTTCTCGTCGGCAGTCTCGCCAAGTTCATTCCCGGCCTCGGCTCGGCCGTCGCCCTGATCACCCTGCCCTCGATCACGGCCGGACTCACCTACGCGTTGGGCCGGATCTTTATCGGGCATTTCGAAAGGGGCGGTTCGCTCATCGATTTCGACAGCGCGCGTCTCCAACAGGGATTCCTGCACGAGGTCGAACGCAGCCGCGTCCACCCCGCGGAGTTCGCCCGCATCATCGGCGCGCGCGCCGCCGCGACGCCCCGTCCGTGATGCCCTCCTGCTCCACCGCATCAACCGCCCGCGCGCGATCCAATTTTTCGGCCGCCCCGTTCTTTCTGCTCCAGCCGCGCGCGGCGGTGGACGATGTTTTCGGCGCCTACGGCTGTTCCGACTCTTTCCGGCTTTCCAACATCAATGCAATTCGACCCTCAAGACCTGAACCACACCAATAAGGAAGCCTGGGATCAACTTTACGCCTCGACGCCGAACCTCGTCTGGGGGACGGGCGCGGTCGGATTTCTGGAAGACTTTCTCCGACCCGAGATCGCCCGCGGCCGCTCGTTCCACCACGTCCTCGACGCCGCCACCGGCGAAGGCCGCAACCTTCCGTTTCTGCTCCAGTTCGCCGAACGCCTCACGGCCTGCGACGCCTCCGAAGCCGCTCTGGCCAAGGTGCCCGTCGAAATCAAACCGCGCGTCCGCCTCACACGCTGCGACCTCGCCGAGACGCCGTTCGCCGACGCGTCCTTCGATTTCATTCTGCTGTGCGACACGGTCGAAACGCTGCCCGACGCCGCGCCGGTGCTGCGCGAAATGCAGCGCATCCTCGCTCCCGGCGGAGCCCTCGTCTGCAACATCCCCGGCCCCGAAGGCGATGTCGCCGGCATCGACATGACCGAGATCGGACGCGAGGAATACCTTTATCGCGGCCGCTATTTCTACCGTTTCTTCCGCGACCACGAGATTTCCTCGCTCTTCGCCGAAACCGGCTGGCAGACCGTGCGCGCCGAAACGATGACCTGGACCGAGCCGGCCCATCCGGGATTCCGCGCCGAGTCCCACCGCCATTGCAGCCGCGTCTTCCTCCTGACGGCCGCGTCCTGAACCAGCGGTATTTATTCGCTCGATACAACGTCGCCGCCCGCCCGTCTTCTCTCCGCCATGCGTCTTCGCCTCAGTTTCTCCGGGTCGTTCCCAGCCGGCCGCCGGATCGCTTTTCTCGCGCTGGCCGGGGCCGTTTTCCTCGGCTTCACGCGGCTGGCGGCCGCCGATCTCGAAGACGTGCTCGCGGCGAAACAGCTTCGCATCGGCGTGATCGCCAGCGAGGCGCCGCCCCTCGTGCAAACGGACGCTCGCGGAGCGCCGTCCGGCCTCGAAATCGATTTCATCGCCGAGGTGGCCCGGCGCATGGAGGTGAGCCTCACGTTCGTGCGCACCGCCCGCACGCCCGACGAATTGGTCGCGCAGGTCGCGCGCGGGGAGGTCGATGCCGGCATCGGGCAACTGACCGACTCGCTCGAGTGGGCGAAGTCCGTCCGTTTCAGCCGCCCCTACCTTGAGCTTCACGAGCTCCGCCTGATGGATCGCATGGCCGCCACTCGCGCCGGAGGCGCCACCGCCCTTTCCGCCGACCGCAGCGCCGGCGTCACCGCCGCCGCCGGCAGCATCGTGCTCCCCGCCCTGCAGGAAGAATTCGGCCCTCGCCTGACCGTGCTGCCCACGCTCGCCGAGGCGATCGACACCGTGCTCGCCGGAAAGGCCGCGATCGTCGTCGCCGACAACGTTGCCGGCTCGCGCTGGCTGCAAGCCCACCCTGCCGCCGGCCTTCGTCTCCAGGTCATCCCCCGCGCAGATCGCCGGCCGGGGCTGGTCATCGCGGTGCATTGGAAGGCCGACGACCTGCAAGCATGGCTGAATCTCTGCATCGAGAAATGTCTCCTGGACGGAAGCCTCGACGCGCTGGCCGCCAAACATCTCGGCGAAAACCGTCCGTGAGCGCACCGGTGACGATGCTCTTTTTCCGCTCCGTCCGGCGCCTATTGCTCGCGGGGATGGCCCTCGCCGCCGGCCTGGCGTGGACGCGCGCACAGATCGAACGCCCGCCCGACATCGCGCGCATCGAGGCCGCGGGCGAACTGCGGATCGCGATGACCGCCGACCTCTGGCCCCCTTTTTTCTATCTAAACAAATCCGGCGAGCTGGCCGGTCTCGACGTCGATCTCGCGACCCAAATCGCGCGCCGCCTCGGTGTGCGCGTCCGGTTTGTGCGCGAAGCGAAGACCTTCGATGAAATCGTCACGATGGTGGTCGAGCGTCGCGCGGACATCGCCGTGGCCTATCTGAGCGATACGCTGGAACGCGCCCGTCTCGTTCGTTTCACCCAGCCTTACGTCCAGGTGAAACCGGCGGTGCTCATCAACCGCGCGCTCGCCGGCGCCGCCCGGCGCGGCCGGGATCACCGCAGTATCCTCAATCATGCGACTGCAAGGATCGGCGTCACCACGGGCACGTCCGCCGAAAGTTTTGCCGCCGCCGATTACCCGCTGGCCACGATCGTTTCCTACGACACCTGGGGCGAGATCACCCGCGACCTCGTCGCGGAAAAGCTCACCGCCGGATTGTCGGACGAGATCGACGCGAAGAGCTGGCAAACTGCGCATCCCCAGGAAGCCATCACGATCGAAACCATCATCCGCGAGGGTCCGCCCGACACGATGGGCATCGCGGTGCACCGCGACGACCGCCAGCTCCTCTACTGGCTGAATCACTTTCTCACGCTCAAGCACCAGGACGGCGCCCTTCGCCAGCTTCACGCCAACTACATCGAAAACGATTTATGGAAAAAGGATCTTCAATGATCTCCCGACTCGGCCCCCTGCTGCTCAGTCCCTGGGCGACCGCAGTGGCTCTCGTGCTGGCGATCGGCCTCGGCCTGTGGCTGCCGCAATTCGCGCTCGCGCTCAAACCCATGGGCGGAGTCTACCTCGCGCTCCTGCAGATGTGCTCGCTGCCCCTCGTGATCTGCGGCGTGATCTCGAGCATCGGCCGCATCCTGCGCGACGGTGAGTCGAAGCGCTATCTCGGGCGCCTGGTGACGATCGTTGTCAGCGGTCTATTCCTCACCGCCGCGCTCGCGATCGTCCTCGGTCTCGCCGTGCGCCCCGGCTCCGGTCTCGGCACCGAGGCGAGCCAGACGCTCGGCCGTCTGCTGTCGGATTCCGAAGTCCAGGGCGTCGCGACGCACCTCGACCACAAGGCGGTCTCGCTCGTCGACTTCCTGGTCAACGCCGTGCCGCGAAACATTTTCCAGGCCATGAGCCAGGGCCACCAGCTGCCCATCCTGTTTTTCTCGCTCCTCCTCGGTGTCGCGCTCGGTTTCACCAACTCGCTGAAATCCCACCAGACGATCGAGTCGTTCGAGGCGACCTTCGATGCGCTGCTCAAGTTGATCGAGTGGCTTCTCTATCTGTTGCCGGTGGGTTTGATCTCGCTGCTCGCGCCGCAGATTGCCGAAGCCGGCTTCGGCGTGTTCGTGGCCATGTTGAAGCTGATCGTCCTGATCAACGTCGCCGCGATCGTCTCCCTGCTCGCCGGCAATCTCATCATCGCGCGGCGCACCGGCCGGTCCTATTTCGCCGTGCTCCGCCAGTTGATGGACACGCTCGTGATCGCGTTCGCGACGAAGAGCAGCTTTGCCGCCATTCCGGCCGCGCTCAGCGCGATGCAACGGCTGGGGATGAGCAAGAACACGACCGACCTCGTGATCCCGCTCAGCGTCAGCCTCAATCCCATCGGCAACGTCCACTACTACACGCTCAGCGCGATCTTCATCGCGCAGCTCTACGGCGTGTCGATCCCGGCGTCGTCGCTCTTCATCCTGCTGGTCGGCGGGGTGCTCGCCGCCGTCGCCGGCAGCGCGCTGCCGAGCGCCGCGGCGATCGGCGTCATCTCCATTCTGCTCGATCCGCTGGGTCTGCCCGTCGGCGCCGCGGTGATCCTGATCATGGCGATCGATCCGTTCATCGATCCCGCCACGACCGCGCTGAATGTCCACGGCAGCTGCGTCGCCACGAGTCTCGTCAGCGACCGCAGCACCGGCACCACGCGAGCGCCTTTTCCCATCAACACCGCCGCCGCCAACCTCTGAATCCAGCCTCAACTCCCATGAAAAGACTCCTCCGGCTTCCGCTGCTGCTTCCGTTCCTCACGCTGGTTCACCCGGTGTCGGCGATCGACGTTTCCACCAAGCTCAACTTCGAGACGAAATACGTTTCCTACGGCTCCAAGTTCGCCGACGACGTGTGGGTTCCGATGCTCGATGTCTCGCAGGGCGACTATTACGCGGGCATCTGGGGCTACCTTCCCACGCAGCCCAAGAAGTCCTTCGAAGGCGAATGGGACTTCTTCGCCGGCCGCACGATCACGATGAACAAGCTCGTTTCCTTCGACGTCGGCGCGACGGTGTATCGCTACCCGCGCACCGACGTGGACGACACCACGCTGGAGGGGTTCTTCTGGGTGAATCTGGCCACGCCGCTCAGCCCGAAGCTCAAGCTCTATTACGATTTCACGATCGAGAACTGGATCGGTGAGATCATGGTCTCGCACGCGTTCGTGCTCAACAAAACCACGTCGCTCGCCTTCTCCGGGCACGCCGGTTTCCGCCGGCCCGATTACCACGACGCCTGGTATTACGGCACGATCAAGGCCGATCTGGTGTTCGCCCTCGACGACAAAAGCAGCCTCGCGATCGGCGTCCGCACGACCGACAACACCGATCACGCCGCCGTCGGCCACGGCGTCGAAACCTGGTTCGGCGCCTCGTTCGGCCGTTCCTGGTAATCGCTGCTATCCAGGCTGTGGATACGTTCGCGACGCCCTCCGCGCCACCGCGGCTGCCTCCCGGCCCCGCGTGGTCCCGGCGCGCCTCGCCACCGCCGCTCCATCGCGGCGAGGTCCACCTCTGGCGCGTTCGCGTTCCCGCAACCGGCGGCACCCCCGCCGGCTGGCGCGAGCTACTCACGCCCGAGGAGCGGGCCCGCGCCGACTGCAAGCGCATCCCGCTCGACGCTCGTCGCACCCTCGCCAGCCGCGCGTGCCTGCGGCTGTTGCTCGGCCACTATCTCCAGACCGATCCCGCGGAAATCGCGCTGACCGCCAACGCCGCCGGCAAACCGCAGCTCGCGAGCGGCGCCGCCGGCACAGTGCCGCTCGAGTTCAATGTCTCCCATTCCGGCGACTGGCTCGTGCTCGCTTTCTCCCGCGGCCTGCCGCTCGGCGTCGATGTCGAGGAGGAGCGCGAACTCGAGTTCGACGACCTGGTGCGCTCCTTCTTCTCGCCGCCCGAGCGCGCGGCGTGGACCGGCCTTCCTGCCGCCGCCCGCCGTCGCGCCTTTTTTTCCGCGTGGACGCGCAAGGAGGCTTACGTGAAGGCGCTCGGCCTCGGTCTGCTCAAACCGCTCGACAGTTTTGCCGTCGCCTGTGGCCCCGACGACGAGCGCGGACTCATCTGGTGCGCCAGCGACGACGCGGCTCCGCAGCGATGGCAGATTGTCCCCGTCGCTGTCGCGCCCGGCTACGCGTGTGCTCTCGCCGTCGATACGGCCGCCACCGCGCTCCACACTTTTGCATTCGCACCTTCAGAGCGACGCGCGGCATCGCCGGCGCCGGAAGACAGCATTTTCGCCGCCCCCGAACCAACTTTGGCTTGTGGAGCCAAACTTGGCTCTCCAACTTCGCCCGTCCCCTTCAACTAGCTAAAGCGTGCAAATATTTATCGCCTCCCTTCGCCGGCAATGGCAGGCGCTCCGCGCTTGGTGGCGCGCACGCTATCCGCTGATCCGGAATTATTTTATATTCCTGGGGCTGCTGCTGGCGTTTCTCACGATCTTCTTTTGGCCGTTCCTCAACAATCGTGTCTTCATGAGCCTTCGCCCCGGCGAAGCGGGCGTCATGTGGGAGCGCTTCTTCGGCGGCACCAATCTCGGCTATATTTATCGCGAGGGCTTCCACTTCGTCATGCCGTGGAACCGGCTGTATGTTTATAACATGCGGCTCCAGCAGACGCCGCATAACGTCGTCGCGCTCTGCAAAAACGGCCTTCCGGTCGAGATCGAGGTCTCCATCCGGCACCGCCCGGCCGACGGCAAGCTCCCCCTCCTGCACACCGTCGTGGGCCCCGACTATGTCAACGTCGTGGTCAAACCCGAGATCGAGGCGCACGTCCGCGCCGTCGTCTCGCAGTTCGAGCCGAGCGAGTTGTATACGTCGGAAGGATACATCCTCAACCTGATCGTGCAGGGCGCGGCCGCCGAGATTGCCGAACGTTACATCTCGCTCGACGACCTCCTCATCAAGCGGATCATCCTCCCGCCCAAGATCGCCGGCGCCATCGAGGCCAAGCTCATCGAGGAACAGCGCGTCTTCGAATACGACTTCCGTCTCGCGCAGGCCCGCAAGGAAGCGCAGCGCAAGGAAACCGAGGCGGGCGGCATCCTGAAGTTCCAGGAGACTGTCGCGTCCGGCGGCTCCTTCCGCGATTATCTCACCTACGCCGGCATCCAGGCCACGGTCGACCTCGCACGCTCCGACAACGCCAAGATGGTGATCATCGGCAACTCCGAGGGCCTGCCCTTGATCCTTAACATGCCGCAGGATGGCACGAATCCGGCCGCCCAGCAGTCGTTGAGCCCGCTCTTGCCGCCCCGCGACGCCTCCGAGGCGCCGTCCTCGGTCTCGCCGAGCGCGCCCGCGAACACGACGCCGCCCAGCACGACCCCCGCGAACACTTCTCCGCCTTCGTCGGCCCCGCCGGCCACGTCCACGCCGCCCGCCGCGTCCGGCACGGCTACTCCTCCGCCCACCACTCCGCTCGCGCGCCCAGCGACTCCGCCGTCCGCTCCCGCGGGGACCAACGCCGGTTCGCCATGACGACGACCGGAGTGGCTCTCGGCCGCCCCACTCTGGCCCGGATCAGGGTGGCGGGCGTCGCCCTGCTGGCGTTGCTCTTTCTCGCCGGCTGCGGCTATCGGGAACCCGCCGGCGTGCGTCCGCCGTTCGAACACTGGGAACACCTCACCGATCTCCCCGTGCCGAAGGAGCCGCTTGCGCCCCAGCTCAAGATCCTCATCTGGCGCGATTATCTCGATCCGCGCATCCTCGCGGCGTTCGAGAAACGCTACCAGACCACGATCGAGATCACGTATTTCGAAAACAACGCCGAGCTGAAGCAGATCTTCAACGAGCGTCCCAACGAGTTCGATCTCCTCATGCCCTCGGATTACGTCGTCGAGCGGCTCATCAAGGAAAAGCGTCTCGCGACGATCCGGAAGGAAAACGTGCCCAACATGGGGCACATCAAACAAGTCCTCTTCCGCTCCCCCTACGATCCGGAGCTCGTCTACTCCGTCCCGATGTTTCACAGCTGCCTCGGGATCACCTTCAACTTCCGCAAGCTCCAGCACATCCCGCGCGATTTCACGCTGCGCGCCGGCAATGACGCGGAGGATCTTCTCCTTTCCGGCTATCGCGCCTTGATCGACGAGCCCCGTGTCGCTCTGTCCGCCGCTTTGATGGACGATGGCGTCGACCCCAATGCTCCCACACCCGAAGCGCTCGCGAAAACCGCCGACCGTCTGATCCGCGACGCGACCGAACTGGGCATCAATTTCGTCGCGAGCGCGCTCCCTGAGCGGATGATCAACGACGAAATCGTGCTGGCGGTCAACTGGAGCGGCGCCGCCGCCGTCGCGGCCCAGAAAAATCCCGCGATCCGCTTCGTCCTGCCACAGGGCAAGAAATTCGTGCAGGTCGACTCCTTCGTCATCCCGCTGACCTCGCAGCGCCAATACACCGCCGAGTTCTTCCTCAATTTCCTCCTCATCCCCGAGATCTCCGGCGCCCTGACGAATTACAGCCTCTACGCCAACTCCAACGGCGACTCCACGCCGTTTATCTCCCGCGAAATCCTCCTCGGGCCGGCCTACATGGATCCGCCGCACAACCAGCGCATTTTTTTCGCCGACCTCGGCCCGGTTGAAGAGGACTTCGAACGTCAGTGGACGCGCGTCAAACAAGCCGCACCGCCGCCCAAAATAAAGGTTCCATCCCTCCTCCGAAAGACCGTGGAGCAACAGCTCAAAAGCGACATCGCCCACTGAGCCGCCCGCGCTCCCTTTCCTCCAGCTCGCGCCCCCCTGCTTCGTGATCACCGCTTCACCTTTCCTTGGCCGACCCGCCGGCCGCCGTCGTTTTCTCGCGGGAGTTGCCGCGCTCACCCTCGCGCTCTCCGTGCGCGCCGATTCCGTGACGATGCCCAACGGTGAAACTCTTCACGGCACCATCGTGCAGGAATCCGCCGACCACGTCCTCTTCCGCTCCGCTTCCTTCGGCGAAATCAATATTCCCCGTGCGACGGGCATGACGCTGCTGCGCGACACGGCCGTGAATCCTACGAACGCGCCCGCCGCGCCTGCCGTCGCCAGCGTTCCGCCGCCCGCGCCCACGTCGCCCGCCGGCGCCCCGCCCGGCGCGCCCAGCGCTCCACCGCCCAGCCTGCTGAAAACGGTCCTCGGTCTTTCCGATCGCTGGAGCTTTGAGGTCGAGGCCAACCTTCTCGTTCAAAACGATAAATACCACCTCGCCGCGCGCGGCGTCGAAGGCACCCTCGGCTATCGCATCGTCAACCCGGACAAGCCCAGGCAGCCGCTGCACGAATACGGGCTCTTCGCCGCCCATAATTTCCAGAAGATCGACGACACCGTTGTCGCCGAAAGCACCGAGGTCGCCGCCCGCTATTTTTATCAGCCCATTTCCCGCTGGCTCCTCGTTTCCCAGGCCGACTGGATGGTCGATCGCATCAACGGCGTCGCTTCCCGCAGCCGCGCGCTCGCGATCCCCTCGTATCGATTGGTGGATACACCGCGCACGCGCCTGCTCGCCGGCGTCGGCCCCAGCTTCCTCCTCGACACGCGCATCGTCCCGACCGGCCCGGACACGAGCCGCGAAGAAAGCGACCGCGGCTTCCGCGTCGGTTTTTACCAGCTCTTCCATCACGCGTTCACGCCCGCGCTCGCTTTCCGGCAAACGCTCATCGTGCTCGCCGACGCCGGCGACACCTCCACCTACAACCTCCGCTTCGACGCCTCCCTCCGCCGCCAGCTCTCCGCCCACCTGTCGCTTACGCTCCTCTACGACTACGTCCGCGACGAAAACCCCGTCTTCGATCTCGAGTCGATCGCCACGCTGAAGCTCATGCTCGGTTACCAGTTCTGACCCTCTTCCTCTCGCGTTGAAAAAGTTCATCACGTTCATCCGCACCGAGTCCTCGGAATTCCGGGGCAACCTCGTCGTGATCTCGGTCCTGGCGGGCATCGTCAACGGTTTCGCTGTCGCCCTCGCCATCAACGCCGCCAAAGACCTCGAGCCCGGCAAACTGCAGATCCGCGAGTTCCTCCTCTTCGCCATCGCGCTCGTCGCCTACTGGGTTTCGAAGGAATACGTCCTCAACCGCACCACCGCGATCGTCGAAGGCATCATCCGCGACATCCGCATGCGCATCATGCGCTCGATCCGGACCACCAGCCTGACGGTCTTCGAAAAGATGAACCGTGGCCGGATCTATTCGGTGCTCTCCACCGACGCGATCACGCTTTCCCTCTCCTCCGGCGCGATCATCAACGCGAGCTCCTCGGCGTGCATGCTGGCCTTCGTCATCGCCAGCATCGGCTTCCTCTCCGTCTACGCGCTCGGCATCACCGTCGTGTTCATCACCTCGGCCGTTTATCTCTACATTCTGAAAAGCCGCACCGTGAACGCCGAGCTCGCCTCCGCCAGCCGGCTCGAAAACGACTTTTTCGAAAACCTCAACGGCCTGCTCTACGGCTACAAGGAGCTCAAGCTCAGCCGCGCGAAGAACACGGACTTCTTCAGCGCCGATCTCTGGAACGTCATCACCTCGACCGCCGCGCTCCGCACCAAGACCGGCAAGACCATGAACCAGTCGGTGCTCATCGGTCAGACGTTTCTGCTCTTCACCGTCGCCGGCATTCTCTTTCTGCTCCCGAACCTGAAACCGGACGACGTCAGCATCATCGTCCCGGTAATCGCCATCGTCCTCTTCGCCGCCGGCCCGATCGGCGACGTCGTGGTCGCCATCCCCGCGCTCGCCCGCGCCGGCACCGCGATCGACAACATCTACGCGCTCGAACGCGACCTGAAAGAAAACCAGAACGAAACCGAGATCTTCGCCGAAACCCAGCCGCTCGTCGAAGAACCGTTCGAATCCATCGAGTGCCGCGGCATGAGTTTCTCCTACCCGCCGACGCCGGGCAACGGCCACGAGGCGTTCGCGATCCAACCTTTCGATTTCCACGTCAAGGCCGGGGAGATCGTCTTCATCGTCGGCGGCAACGGCAGCGGCAAGTCCACCTTCCTCAAGCTGCTCACCGCCCTCTACGAGCCCGCCGCCGGCTCGCTGGTCTGGAACGGCCGCCCCGTCACCGCCGACCGCCTCGCGTCCTACCGGAATCTGTTCACACCGATCTTCACCGATTTCCACATCTTCAAGCGGATCCTCGGCGTGCCCGATTTGGACGAAAACAAGGTTCGCGAACTGATTGCGCGCATGGACCTCGTCGGCAAGACCGACGTGAAAGACCGCCGCCTAACGCACACCGATCTTTCAACCGGACAGAAGAAGCGCCTCGCCCTCATCCTCGCGAAACTCGACAACCGCCCGATCTATATTTTCGACGAATGGGCGGCGGATCAGGACCCGACCTTCCGGCGTTTCTTCTACACGCAGCTGCTGCCGGAAATCAAAGCCCAGGGTCACACCGTGATCGCCGTGACGCACGACGACTCGTATTTCGCGCACGCCGACCGGGTCCTCAAAATGGGCTACGGCCGCTTTCTCGAAGGCGAACACCACACCCAGGCCTTCGCCGAGTAAACCACGAGGCAACGTCCTCCCCCGCTCCTCCGGCGAAGCGACGGCGACCGCCATTTTCACAGAACCAATTTCGTTGACAGCGGCTACAGTGGTCAGACCTCTTACCACATGAATCGCTCGCTCCGCCGCGCCCCTCTCGTGGAAAGCATCTGTGAGCGGCTGCTCGCCGAGCACCGGAGGACCGACTGGCTGCCGCCCGAGCGCCAGCTCGCCATCGAACTCGGCGTGAGCCGGCCGGCCTTGCGTGAAGCGATCAAGCGCCTCGAGAACCAGGGCTTCCTCGCCGCCCGGCACGGCGTCGGCGTCCAGGTCGTCGACCGACCCGAGGTCCCCATTCAAGCCGTGCTCGAACGCACGCTCCCGTCGCCGGCCGAGCGCGTGCGTCAGTTCACCGCCGCGCGTCAGCTCGTCGAGCCCGAGCTCGCCGCCCTCGCCGCCACGCGCCTGCCCCCAAACGCCGCCGATCGACTCGCCGCGATTCATGAGCGCTTCTGCACGGCGACCGATCTCGACGCCGCTCTCGCCGCCGATCTCGAGTTTCACCGCGCCCTCGCCTCGCTCTCCGGCAATCGCGTGCTCGAGCTCATGATCGCATCCATGGCTCCCCTCGAAACCGATTCGCGTCGCATCACGCTCGGTCAGGTCGGGCTTGCCGAAGCGCGCCGCCAGCACGGTCGCATCCTCTCGGCAGTCCTCGCCCAAAACCCCGCCGCCGCCCGTCGCGCCATGCAAACTCATCTCCGCGCCGCCGCCGCCAGCCTTCGCACCTGATTTTCTCCCATGATCGCTCCCGCCGATCTTTCCCTGCTGGCGCGCGAGCTCGCCGGCGAACTCCATACCGGCGACACGTGGCGCACCATCTACGCGACCGACGCCTCGGAATATCAGGAAACCCCCGTCGGCGTCGCGCTGCCCCAAGACGAAAACGACGTCCGCCGGATCATCGCCTTCGCGCACCGTCACCGTCTCGGTCTCATTCCGCGCACCGCCGGCACGTCCCTGGCGGGCCAGGTGGTCGGCTCCGGTCTCGTGCTCGATCTCGGGCGTCACCTCAACCGGATCGTCGATTTCGATCCGATTCGTCGCCGCGTGCGGGTTCAGCCGGGCGTTGTTCGCAACGAGCTCAATCTCTTCCTCCAGCCGCACGGTCTCTGGTTCACTCCGGAAACGTCCACCGCCAACCGCGCCATGATCGGCGGCATGGTCGGCAACAACTCCTGCGGCGCCAACTCCATCGTCCACGGCGCCACCCGCGATCACCTGCTGTCGGCGCGCGGTTTTCTGAGCGACGGCTCCGAGGTCACCTTCGGTCCGCTCACCGCCACCGGATTTCGCGCAAAGTGCCACGGTCCCGACACGCTCGAAACACGGATCTACCGCGCCGTGGACGAACTGCTCGGCGATGCCGACAATCGCCGCCTCATCGTCGAAAATTTTCCGCATCGCGCCGTCACTCGTCGCAACACCGGTTACGCGCTCGACGCGCTCATGGAGTGCGCGGTGTTCGATCCCGCCTCCGACCAGCCGTTCAATCTCTGCCGGTTGATCGCCGGCTCGGAAGGCACGCTCTTCGTGGGTGTCGAGTTCGAGCTCAACTGCGAACCGCTGCCGCCCGCCGGCGGCCTGCTCTGCGCGCACTTCGCGTCCGTGCACGAATCGCTGCAGGCCACCGTCGTCGCGATGCGCCACCGGCCGTTCGGTTGCGAGCTCATCGATCGCCACATCCTCGAGTGCACAAAAGCGAATCTCGCGCAGGCACCGAATCGTTTCTTCGTCCAGGGCGACCCGGGCGCCGTGCTCGTCGTCGAGGTTCGCCACGCGGATCGCAGCGTCATCGAGCGCACGTTCGCCGAACTCATCGCCGAGTTGCGCGCCGCCGGGATCGGCTACGCCTTCCCGATTCTCTGGAGCGACGACTGCAATCGGGTCTGGGATCTGCGCCGCGCCGGTCAGGGCCTCATGGCCAACGTCCCCGGCGACGCCAAACCGCGCGAAGTCGTCGAGGACACCGCCGTCGCGGTTGCCGATCTGCCCGCGTATATCGCCGAGTTCGACGCGCTGCTGCGCGAGAAATATAATATTGGCAGTGTCTATTACGCGCACGCGGGCGCCGGCGAACTGCACACGCGGCCGCTCTTCAATCTGAAAACACCCGAAGGCCTGCGGATGTTTCGCGAGATCGCGACCGACGTCGCCGCGCTCGTGAAAAAATACCGCGGCTCGCTCTCCGGCGAACACGGCGATGGCCGTCTGCGCGGCGAGTTCATCCCGTTCATGGTCGGCCCCGCGTGTTTCGCCATGATGCGCCGGATCAAACAAACCTTCGATCCGCATAATCTGCTCAACCCCGGCAAGATCATCGATACGCCGCCGATGGATACGAGCCTGCGGCACTCACCCGATCATCCGACGCCCGACTACGAAACCGTTTTCCGCTTCCGCGCCGAGCAGGGCGTGGTGCGCGCCACCGAGCAATGCAATGGCGTCGGCGAATGCCGCAAATCCCACCTCATGGGCGGCACGATGTGTCCCAGCTACATGGCGACGCACGAGGAGAAACACACCACCCGCGCACGCGCCACCACGCTGCGTCAGGTGCTCTCCGCGCCCGCCGCTCCGAACGCCTCGCCGTGGGATCACCCGTCGCTGCCGGAGGTGATGGACCTCTGCCTCTCGTGCAAGGGCTGCAAATCCGAATGCCCGTCGAACGTCGATCTCGCGCGGCTCAAGTCCGAGTGGCTCCAGCACCGCCACGACCGCCACGGCGTCCCGCTGCGTTCGCGGCTCGTCGCCGGTTTCGCCCGCAGCATGCGCCTCGCCGCGCTCGCCCCCGGACTTTACAACCGCGTCGTCCGCTCGCCGCGGCTGTCGCTCTGGTTGAAACGCTTCGCCGGTTTCGCGCCCGCCCGCAGCCTGCCCACGCTGCCCAGCACCACGCTCCTCGCGTGGCATCGCCGCCACGCCAACCCGCCTCACCTCGACTACCCGCACGGCCGCGTCCACCTGTTCTGCGACGAATTCACCAACTTCACCGACGCGTCGATCGGCATTCAGGCCGTCCAACTCCTCAACCGGCTTGGCTACGAAGTCGTGATTCCGCCGCACACCGAGAGCGGTCGTGCGCATTTCTCCAAGGGGCTCGTGCGCGACGCTCGCCGCTTCGCGCTGGAGAATGTCCGCCAACTCAGCCCCGTGGTCACGGCGGCCGCGCCCTTGATCGGCCTCGAGCCGTCGGCGGTGTTGTCCTTCCGCGACGAATACCTCGATCTCGTGTCCGACGACCTGCTCGGCGCCGCCCGCGAGCTCGCGGCGAACTCATTCCTCATCGAGGAATTCCTCGCCCGCGAAATGGACGCCGGCCGGATCACGTCCGCCGCCTTCCGCACCGAAACGCAACACATCAAGCTGCACGGCCACTGTCACCAGAAAGCGCTGTCGTCGCTCACCCCTGTCGTGAAGATCCTGGAGCTGCCGCCCGGCCACCGCGTGACGCTGATCCCGTCCGGCTGCTGCGGCATGGCCGGATCGTTCGGCTTCGAAGCCGAGCATTACGCTGTCTCCCAGCAGATCGGCGAGTTGGTCCTCTTTCCCGCCGTGCGTAATACTCCGACCGATACGGTCATCTGCGCGCCGGGCACGAGTTGCCGCCACCAGATTCACGACGCCACCGCCCGCCGTGCCCTGCATCCCGTGGAGATTCTGCACGCGGCGCTGAAGCCGTTTCCCTCTAGAACGGTTTGATTTCAGTCGAACGCCTCTGGATTTTGGCCAGGCTGCACGCACGGCCTGCTGCGCCGCGATTGTTCCTCGCCGTTCCCTGCCTCAACCATTTTTTCCGATGCGTTCCTTCTTTCTCCGGCTGTTCCTGCTCGCGCTGCCGTGGATTCATGCTCCGGCGGGACGCGCGGCCGAGGCGCCCATTCGCGTCCTCATCGTCGACGGCTACAGCAACCACGATTGGCGGCTCACCACGCAGCTGATCCGCGGCCTCCTCGGGCCCACCGGTCTTTCGAGGTGAGCGTCAGCACGGCGCCCGCAACCTCGGACACGTCGGACTGGGACACCTGGCGGCCTGACTTTTCCCGCTACGACGTCGTCATCCAAACCTGCAACGATCTCGGCGGCGGCCCGACCTGGCCGCGGCGCGTGCAGGAGGAATTCGAAGCCTTCGTGCGAGACGGCGGCGGCGTGTATGTCTGGCACGCCGGCAACAACGCGTTCGCGGACTGGCCCGCCTACAACGAGATGATCGGCCTCGGCTGGCGAAAGAAAGATGCAGGCTGGGCACTCGTCGTGGACGGCGACGGCGGGATCGTTCGCATTCCGCCCGGCGAGGGCCGCGACACGGGACACGGGGCGCGGCTCGACACGGTCGTGCATCGTCGCGGCGAGCACCCAATTCACGCCGGCCTTCCGCGCGCGTGGAAGACCCCGGACATCGAAGTGTATTATTTCGCCCGCGGCCCGGCTCGGAATATCGAGGTGCTTTCCTACGGCTACGATCCGCAGACGGACATGAACTGGCCGCTCGAATGGACGGTGAACTTCGGCGCCGGCCGCGTTTACACCTCGACGTTCGGTCACGTCTGGGCGGGCGACACGGATCCTGAGCGCATGCGTTGCGCCGGACTGCAGACCGTGGTCATCCGCGCGCTGCAATGGCTCGCAAAACGCCCCGCCACCTGGCCCGTGCCCGCCGATTTTCCGACCCCGGAGAGCACCTCCATCCGCGAGCGCGTCGCTCCGCTCCCGTAGCACACCGACGGCGCTCGCCGCTCCTCCGCGGAATCACCGCATGAGTGCGGCGAGTCGCTCCGCCATTTGGAAAAAGCCGGCATCGTTAGGATGCACTGCGATCGCATCGAAAAAGGCCGGATCGTGATCGATCAGCGCCGGGCCTTCGATCAATCGCAACTGCGGATCGCGGCGGTCCGCAACGACCTGGCGAATGATGTCGCGGTAACGCTCGAGTGGATACGTCACGCCCGCCGGCTGCCAGGTCGGCGCAACCCACAGGGGCGTGATCACATACACCGGCCGATTGACGCACGCCCGGCTCAACCCGGCGAGAAGAACGGAAAACTCTTCGCGAAACTCGTCGAGCTCCACCCCGCCCTGCCAGTCGTTGACGCCGATCAACACCGACACCACGTCCGCATCGATGCCGGCCAGGACGGGTCCATCAGCGCCCACCGCTCCGCGGCCGCCGATGCCGAGATTGACGAGCTCCCAACCCTGCGCCTCCGCGAGGCGGAACGCGTAAGATTTCGTCACGTCCGAGCCAGTGAAGCCGTGCGTCACGGAATCGCCGAACGCCAGATAACGCCGTGGAGGCCGTGGCGCCGGTGGCCAGAAATTCGCCGCAGGAAGCACGTCCACGCCCAGCACGTCGACCGAGTCGCCGTAAGGCAGGATAATTTCGAAATCGTGCGCGCCGCCGCCGGCCGGCACCGGCAGATCGACCACCACGTCGGCATCGCCATTGCCGGGACGAGTGAAGATCCATTTTGGATTCGCACGCCCGTCGACCCGAAAAACGCCGAGGCTGTTGCGCGAACTACCCGTGTGCAGACGCGTGTAGCGCAGATGCGCCCGCGTCACGCCACTGTCGGTCCGCCAGCGCAACCGTGAGCCCGGGCTGTCCCAGCGAAACCCACGGCCCGGCGTGTCGAGGCCGCGGTCGAAACGGGCGGCGCCGTCAGGGAGCAGCACGGGACGAAGCCCGTCGCTGAATTGCAGGCGCGGATCAGCCGCCGGAATGAACACGAAATTTCCCGCACCGGGCGCGCCGATCCGCGGGGGCGTGATGCGGACCGCAGCACATCCGGAGAGGCCCACCGTCGCCAGGGCGATCGCGAGCACACGCGCACTAGGGCGTTTCAAAATCGAAAGCACAGCGGTCAATGAGCACATGGGGAAAATTCGAGCGACTATCGGCAGCCCGCGGCGGTCTCAGGCTTTCGGGTGCCGGGAGAAGATCGCCGTGCGCCAGCGCGCCACCTCGACTTCGATGCCGTCGCGGTGGAGCGTCTCGGTGCTGCCACGGAAGACGACGGCGCCCGCCTCGTCCCGCAGTTCGACCGCCGTCGCGCCGGAAATGCGCGGATAAACGCGGGCCTTCGTCCCGTCACCAGAACGTCGATACACCAGCAGGTGACCGGGACCGACGATCAATTGCAACTCGGCGGGCGTGCGCCGGTCGACGTCGACTCCGGCGCCGGCCAGAAACGCTGCCAGCTCGTCGGGCGTGAGGCGGGCCGGGTCGTCGGTGCGTAGAAGCGGAAGGCGACTGCTCTCGAGCAGAGCCAGGGCGCGGGCGTCGAGGTTGCGGGTGTCGACGACCGCCGCGCGGTAGCTGAGGGAGGCGTCCATTTCCTCAACCTGTTCCAGGCCGGCGGCGATCTGCACCAGGCCTTCATCGAGCAGCTGGTCGTCGGTCATGTAGTGCACGGGCGCGAGATGCAGATCGAGCGCCAGCCGGGCCAGCGGCACCGTCGCGTAGTTCAATCCATTTTGAACCGGAACCGCGCCCGGGTTCTGTACGAAGAGGACCGCCGCCGTCCGGTAGTCGACCGGCCCGGCGCGATAGACCGGTGAGAATCGCCGGTAAGCGTCACGATACACGTCGGCCATTGGCTCGAAGACGGTCGGGTTGCCCGTGAGCGTCCAGCCGAGGCTACCCACCAAACCGGCGGCATAGGCCTGCACGAGCTGGGCCTCGATCATATACGAGGCGGCGACGCGCGGCTCCAGGTCCGGCAGCAGCGAAGCGTAGCCATGTTCTCCCGACTCGCCGTTCCACACCGGATACCGCGCCGCGCTGTGCGGCAGCGCGACGGCGGCGAAGCTGTGATCAAACACGGCATCGACCTCGCGCGCGAGCCAGGGCTCCTTCCGCTGGGCCGCGTCGGTCCGGACCGGCACCGGCCCGTTGCCCAGGTAATGATGCGGCGCCATGCCGGTCATCGGCTCCGGGAGCATCCACGTGGCGGCGGGCAGGACGTTGTTATGGCCCCAGGCCGGCGGCATGCCAAACGTCAGCCTATCGGGATCGCCGCGCACGACCGCCTGCGCGGCCGCGGCGGTGATCCGACGCCAGGCCGCTCCGCTGGAATCGCTGACGCTGTGAGGTTCGTTGTAGGGCACCTCAAAACCGAGAATCGTGCCGTTGCCACGAAAGTGTCGCGCCATCCAGTGGTTCGTATCCATCAGCGCCTGGATGAAGCGCGGATGCGTCGGCTCCAGCGCACGATCGGCCTCGCGATCATAGAGCCATGCGATGCCACGGCCGGGGCGCCCGGTGCCTTTGTCGTGATGATTGCCTCCGACGAAGTAGCGATACGGGTCGGTGGGCATCTCATGCCACTCCAGCACGACCCGGATGCCGTGTTGTCCGGCGGCGGCGATGAAATGCTCGAGCAGTTCAAAAAACCGCGGGTCCAGCGTGTGGCGCCGCAACACCTCCTGATAGTGCGGATCGTCGGGAAACACGCCCGGCTCCGGCTGGATCATCCCCAGATGCAACGGTACGCGCAACACCGCCACGTCCCATGACGCGTGCTGGCGCAGATCCTCGTCCACGCGCTCGAAGTTGGTCCGGATGCTGAACTCGATCAGGAAACGCGTGTAGTTGAGTCCCGCAAAAGCCCACGGCTGTCCGTTCAACCTCAGCTGACGACCCACGGCCGTCACCGCCGGCAGGTTCGCTCGCGCGGTCTTCGCCGGCTCGACTCCGCTCGCCGGACCGGCCAGCGTCAAAGCTGTGGCCACCGCCAACATCGCGCGGGTGCGAATCGCACCCAGCCAATTCCGAAACGGGCACCGCTGCCGAAGAGGGGTCAGAAGCATGGTAATCAAACGTTCGAGGGTTGCAGGAATGAGGCTTTTAGCCAAACAGTCGTTAGTTATTAATAAACACTTTTATCGCCGCGACTAAAGCATCTACGACAGCAGTTTTTCTGAGAGCAGAACCGCCATGAAGCGAAAAAAGATTTTAGTATTCGGACGCAATTTTATTCTTGCCGTTCGTTTCTGTTAAACATTTCTATCGATTTATGCCCACGGTTCTGACGCTCGATAAAAGCTTATCGGTTCTGGAAGCGATCGTCCGCCGTCCGGAGGGTATCGGCACCCGCGCCCTCGCCCACGAACTCGGCATCAACGTCGCCACGGTCCACAACATCGCGACGACGTTCGCCGCCCGTGGTTATGTGCGGCAAGACGAGGTCACGCGGCTGTTCCATCCCGGCACGCGGCTGATGCTGTTAAGCCGCCATCCCCTTTATCTGCGCTCGCTGACATCGACGGCACGTCACGTGGTGCACGCGCTGGCGCAGGAGTTGAACGAATCCGTGATGCTCGTGACCGCCGATCAGGGCCGCATCATTAATCTCGAATACGTGCCGAGCCGGCAGGCGCTCCGCGTGCAGGAACCCGAGGACGTCAGCGGCGTCGCCCACTGCACCGCGTTCGGAAAACTCATCCTCGCAAACTTCGACGAGGCGACGCTTGAGACCTACCTCGGCCAGCATGGCCTCAGCCGGCACACGCCGCACACGATCACCGATCCCCAGGCGTTCCGCGCCGAGCTCGCACGAATCCGCGAACAAGGCTACAGCCAGACGCGCGACGAGTTGTGCGAGGGCATCAGCGCGCTCGCGGTGCCGATCCGCGATCCGTGGGGTTCCGTCTTCGCCGCGCTCGGCGCGAGCGCTCCGACCGTGCGACTGCAAAACGCCGAGCAGGTGGAATTCACTCTGGATGGGCTGCGTCGCGCCGTGAAAGAGATCGAAAGCCTGTGGGCGCACCACACCCCTTCCGCCTCCAGCGATGTTCCCCCCGGCAATCGCCGGGGACGGCCGCGCAAGCAGCCCGCCACCGCGGACTGAGCGTCCCGCCAGTACAGCCCTTCTCACCGGGTGGCTCTGCCTCCCGGATCGTTCGTGCCGTGAGAACTCTGACCCTCGAAATCACCCTCAAGCCTTTCTACGGACTCGACGACGACGCCACCCGCGCGGTCTGCCGCTCGGCGCTCGCGCAATGGGCGCCGCTCGCCGCGCGCGCCGGGAAGCTCTCGATCATGCTCTGGTCCGCCGACGGGTCAGAGATTCTTGAATACACCGGCGAGCTCGACGCGCCGATGGAGTGGGCCCGCTATCTCGGCAACGCCAATCCGCACATGCCCGTGCCGGCCGACCCCGAAGGCCGCAGCCTGCACGCGCGGAACTATCTTTATCGCGAAGACGCCCGCCCGCTCACCTACCGGCGCCTCGCCGCCATCGTCGAGGCCTGGCGCGACGTCGCGCGCGAGTCGGGCCGCGAGATCGAGGTGGGAGCCACCTTCGATCCCGGCGGCGAATTCGCCCCGTCACGTTTCAAATACGAGTGGCACCGCGAGATCTGCCTCTCCAACACCATGGGCCGGGCAAGCTTCGTCTGCTGCTACGGTATCCTAAATTACGATACTCGACGCTACGCCGGTTTTCCCGAGGGCATTCCCGCCGGCACGAGTCTCGGCACCTTCCTTGGCCGCCAGTTCCGGCACTTCGCTCGCGACCTCGGCTTCGATTACCTCTGGCTCTCGAACGGCTTCGGCTTTGGCCTCGAAACCTGGAAGACCGTCGGCCCGCTGTTCGACGGCAACGTCTTTCATCCCGCGCGCGCGGCCGAGATCGCCGATCGAATTCTCGGCTTCTGGCGCGACTACCGCCAGGAGTGTCCGGACCTCGGCCTGCGCACGCGCGGCACCAATCTCGGCACCGGCACCGACCTGGCGAGCGACGCCACCCCGCTGCGCGAGCTCTATGCCGGCGGATTCGATTTCGCGCCGCCGCCGAACTCGCCGTGGGCCGCCATCAATGGCGACTTTGGGATCGAGCTGGCCGGCTATCTCAGCCGGATCGCCGAGCTGCCGCCGGGCGCGCAGTATCCGTTTCGGTATTACCTGCACGATCCCTGGTGGCTCAACAGCCCCTGGCTCGACCGTTACGAGGGCCAGCCGCACGACATCTACCTGCCGCTGTCAGTCGCGCGCATCACCGCCGACGGCGCCGTGCAGCCGCCTGCCGATTTGCAGCTGCTGACCATCGACGACTCCCACGGCCGCATGCCCGAACGCGTGCCGCTGGAGAGCCAGCCGCACCTGCTGCGCGCCTGGCGGGAGCGGCCGGACGCACCCGGACCGCTCGTCTGGCTGTATCCCTTCGACGAACTGCACGACGCGATCGGCGCGCCAACGCCGGAACTCGCGCGGTTGTTTCACACCGACTGGTTCGCGCGCGAGGCACTGAACGACAGCGTACCGCTCAACACCGTCATTAGTACCCGCGCGTTCGACGCCCTCGGCCAGCGCGCGGCGATAATGCTCGCCGAACGCATTCTGGTGACGCCCGCACCGCTACGGCCTGCGGACGAGTCGCGGCTGCTGACCTGGCTCGAAGCCGGCGGATCGCTGCTGCTTTACGGTCCGCTGCACCACGCCCCGCAGCTGCGCCAGCGGCTCGGACTCGCTCTCGCCGAGCCGCTCGCGGGCGAGTTCACGGTGAGCCACGATCTCGAACCGATCGATGCATTCGCGTCGCCCACGCCCACCACTTTCGTGCACCGGCCGGTGATGTCCGGCGGCGGCCTCGCCGAAACGCCCGCCTCACCTACCACCGGCACGATACTCGCCACTGTTCGGCAGGGCGCGGAAATCCGGGTGCTGGCGGCCAGCGCGAACGGAACTGGCCCCGGTCGCCTTGCCTGGCTGCGGGGACCGCTGCCTTTGCGCGTTTCCGAGGAAGAACACCTCCCGATTCCGGACGCCGCCGCGACGACGTTCCCACTCGCCGCCCTCATGCGTCAGCTGCTTGCAGCGGACGGCTGGCGGATCGGCGTGAGCGCCGAATGTCGCGATCAGCGCCGCCCGGTCCTCGCGCTGCACCGGCACGAGAATGGGTGGTTCTTCTCTGGATACGTGCCGGATACGACCGTGGAGCTCCGGCTCCGCACGCCATTTGGAGCGCCGCTGTTGCTCGGTTCCGAAACCCGGATCGCCGGCGGCCTCGCGCACTACCGGTTTCCGCGCGCGTGGCGTCACGAGTGCCGCGTCTTCATCGAACAGGATCAAGGCACCGCCTCCGCCGTGGAAGGCTGTCCGGCGCAGGTCGGCGTAACGCGCCGCCTGTGGCTGCGGGGACTCGACCACGCCGTGGTGCGTTTTTTCCCGCCCCCGGGCGGCGGGGACGTCACGCTCTGGCTCGACCCGGCGTGGCCCCACATCAGCGGCGAGCGGATGCCGCTCCGCCCGGTCCTTTCCGCCCACGGCGCGTTGCTCGAATCCGCAGCACCGGTGTCGGGCACGGCGCTGCTCTCCTGGTAATCCCCCTTTTCTCCGGAACATGACCTTTATCGCTTCCGCTCCCGCCACTTCGCCGGCTACGGCGAACCTTCAAGTTGCGCGCCGCCGCCCGCTCACCGCCCGCGTGGGGCTAATTGGCGTCGGACATCACGTCTACTGGGATCAATTCGATGGCCTCCGCGCCGAGATGCAGCGCAAGCAACGCCACGTGCATACGCTGCTCGAGGCCGAGGGGATGGAGGTCCGGGATTTCGGTCTGATCGACAACGCCGAGCGCGCCTACGAGGTGGTGCCGCGTATTCACGCTTCGGATATCGACGTGTTGTTCGTCGACATGGTGACGTATGCTACGTCGTCGACCTTCGGCGTGCTCTGCCGGGAGATCCGCGTGCCGATCGTCCTCATCGCGATCCAGCCGATGAAGGCGATGGATTACCCGAACGGCACGACCTACATGCAGCTCTGCAACGACGACTTCTGCTCGGTCCCGGAGTTCACCGGCGTCGCGGTGCGCTTCGGCCGGAAGGCGCCGCCGGTGATCCTCGGCTTCGAAGGCGACGACCCGGAGGTTGCGCGCGATCTGCGGCGCTGGTGCGGCATCGCCCGCGCCCTCCATTCCCTGCGCAAATCCCGCATCGGCCTGATGGGCCACGTGCTCGAGTCGATGCTCGACATGCACACGGACCCGACCGCGATCACCGCCGCCTTCGGCTTGCACGTCGTGCTCGTCGAGCCCGGCGATATTTTTCGCCACTACCGCACTCCGGACGCCCGGCAGGTCGAAGAGTGGAAGGCGCGCATTCTCGAATTCTTCGACACCCCGGACCCGAAGTCGGACCCGTTGACGGAAAAGTTGACCGAGCGCGACCTCGACACCGCCGCATGCGCCGCGGTGGCCCTGGAAGCGTTGATCGACGACAAGCGGCTCGACGGGCTCGCCTATTATTACGAGGCGGAGCCGGGCTCCGAGCTCCGCACGCTCGTCACCAACCTCATTGTCGGCAATTCGGTGCTCACTGGCGCGGGTTTCCCGATGTGCGGCGAGTTCGATCTGAAAACCTGCGTCGCGATGATGATCATGGACCGCCTCGGGATCGGCGGCAGTTTCGCCGAATTCCACCCGGTCGACTTCGAGCGCGACAGCGTGCTCGTCGGTCACGATGGCCCGCATCACATCAATATCGCCGCGGCAAAGCCGGTAATCCGCAGCCTGCGCAAGTATCACGGCAAACCCGGCTCCGGCGCGGGGGTCGAATTCCAGATCAAGGAGGGTCCGATCACGATGTTAAGCATCGGCCAGAAGGCCGACGGCTCCTTCAAGTTCGTCATCGCCGAAGGCGAATCCGCACGCCGGCCGATTCCGCCCACCGGCAACACCAACACCCACGGTCTTTTCGCCCCGAATGTCCGCACTTTCCTGAGGCGCTGGGTGGCCGAGGGTCCCACGCATCATTTTGCCCTCGGCGTCGGCCACCACGCCTACGAGCTCGTGCAGATCGCGCAGGCGCTCGGTCTCGACTACGCGGTCGTGACGCCGTCCCGCGAGCTCGATTAGCGCCGCCTCCTCGCGCGGCGGCGCCTCTCCCCAGTCCGTGCTCTGACCGGCCCTCCCGCCGCGGCCGGCCAACCCTGATTTTCCCATGACTTCTCCCGCCGATTCCCTCGATCCTTCCGCCCGTCCGCCGGGACAAACGGTGCCACCGGACGAGAAGGTGCCGCTGCCAACCAAACTGGCCTTCGGCGCCGGCAGCCTGGTCGACAACCTGACCGGCAACGCGATCCACCAACTCGCGAATCCCGTCTACAATATTGCGCTGGGCGTGAACCCCGCCGTCATCGGCGCGATCCTCGCGGTCGGGCGCCTCCTCGATGCCGTCACGGATCCGTTGATCGGCGGCTTCTCGGACAACTTCCGCTCCCGCTGGGGACGGCGCCGTCCCCTCATTATCGCGGGCGCGTTCCTCACCGGCCCGATCCTGCTGGCGATGTTCTGCTTCCCACGCGGCTGGAGCCCGCTCGCCTACAGCATCTATTTCGGCGCCGCGATGCTGCTGTTCTTTCCCGCCTTCACGCTCTTCTCGGTGCCGTTGAAGGGATTTCAATATGAGCTCACGCGGGATTATCACGAACGCACGCGCGTGTCGGCCGTCGTCGCGTTTCTCATGCCGGTCGGCGGCATTCTCGTCTCCTGGCTGTTCGCCCTGACGCAATACAGTGGTTTCGAGGACACGGTCGAAGGCGCGCGCTACACCGCGGGACTGGTCATGCTGGTCATGATCACCATCGGCATCCTGCCGGCGCTGGCGGCAAAGGAAAAGGAATACATCCACGTCCGCCACCAGCAACGCGTGCCGCTGCTGCGCAACGTCTGGGGCCTGCTGAAAAACCGCCCGCTGCTGCTGCTCTCGATCGCGGGGCTCTCGACGCTGCTCGGCATCTTCACGGTCTACAGCCTCGGGCTGTATCTAAACATCTACTACGTGCACGGCGGCGACCTGAAGCGCGCGTCGATTCTGCACGGTTTCATCACCACCGCCTACCAGGTCGCCAGCATGGTCGCGACGCCGGTCATCGCGTGGGCCGCGACGCGGATCGGAAAACGGCGCACGTTTCTCGCCTGCCTCGGCATCGCGCTGGCGGGCACCGTTTCCAAGCTGTGGTGCTACCAGCCGGCGATGCCGAATCTGATGTTCATCCCGATGGCGCTGATGGGCGTCGGCATGAGCGGATTCTGGGTCCTGCTCGCGTCGATGATGGCGGATGTGACCGATCATGCCGAGCTGTTACAGGGAGTGCGCAACGAGGCCTCCGTCGGGGCGGTGTCCGCCTGGATCACGAAAAGCGGCCTGAGCCTGGCGTTCATGTTTTCCGGGTTCGCGCTGGTCGCCACCGGCTTCGACGAGAAGCTCGGCGGCGCGCAGGCCGCATCGACGATCTTCTGGATGCGCGCGCTGTTCTCACTCGTGCCCGCCCTCGCGCTCCTCGTGGCGATGCTCTGCGTCTGGCGTTATCCGATCACCGAGGAACGCGCCCGCGAAACCCGCCGCACACTGGATGCGCGACGCCAAGCCGCCGCGCCAGGCGGTCCGGCCGCGGCCTGATCACCTCTTTCCCCTCAAGCGCCGCCCGCGCGCTCACCGTTATTCTCATGAACCGCAAACGCCGTTCCTCATTCCTCACTCCCATGCGATTGGCCGCCCGACTCCTTCCTCTTTTCCTGATCACCTTGCCCGCCGGATTCGCCGCGGTGCAACCCGCCGGCGGGGAAAGCGCGCCGCTGTTTCGCGTCACGTTCGATCGTGATTTCTCGGCCGACGCACATGGTCAGAGCCAACCTCGACGCTCGAAAGCGTTGCCGCAGCGTGTAGCCGGCATCGCCGGCGACGGCGCGCGCTTCGCCCCGGGCCAGTCCCTGGTGTATTCGGCGAAACACCACGTGACCGAAGCGGAAGGCACGCTCGCGTTCTGGCTGAAAATCGAAGCCAACACGGGCGCTCCGGTCCGGTTGTTCGGCACTCGTCCGGCAGAGGAATCCGAGGCCGAGGCACTGTCGGTCGAGGTGCATCCCGGCCGTTTCATTCGGCTGAACCTCAACGACGCCAAGCACTCCGTCGTAGATTTCCATGGTCTCGCGACCTGGCGGCCGAGCGAGTGGCATCACGTTGCCATCACCTGGAATCATCGCAAAGGCGGTCTCTTTTTCGTCGATGGTGTGCCGGCGGGAATCAACTGGGTGCGGGCATGGGAGCCTAGCAACGCCGAGGAGTTCGTCCTCGGACCGGGTGCCGACGGCGCGGCGTCCGCGCCGGCCATCGCACTCGACGATTTTCGCATTTATAATCGCGAGTTGTCCGGTGCGGAGGCGCGCGCGCTTTACGCGGAGCATCGCCGGCCCGCGGTGCAGGTCGATTTTCACGACCCCATCCTGCCCGCCGACGTCGCCGGATCGCTCCAGATCGTGCTGCGTAATCCGGGCGACCGCGCCCTGCGCCTCGACGGGCTGCGGTATCGCATCAACAGCGCCCAAGGCCACACGCTGCACAAAGGCGAGCTGCCATCGCGAACCCTCGCCGGGCTCGGCACGAGTCAGCTCGCGATCCCGTTTCCGGCGGCGCCTGCCGGCGACTACCAGCTCCAGCTGACGTATCTCGAGCACGGTACCGAGAAGACGGCGGACGCCAGCGTTTGCCTGATTCCTCCCCACGCGAAGACGGCGGCGCAACCGGAGCGCCTGACGCCATTACGAAAAATCGACGTCGCCGAACAAGCGTCGATTGCGGAGCGCGGCGGCACGACGGTCGTGAAATCCTCTTTTGGCCCTTACCGCGAAGCGGGACCGCACGTGCATGATCGATTTGCGATCGCGTTTGAGGTTCAGGACGTGAACGAACCGCACGTGGCGGTCATCACCTATCCCGACGACAAACCCCGCTCGATGGAGATCTTGCTGCAGAATTTCGGCAGCGACATCGATTTTCAGGCCCACACCGGCGTGATCACCGGCGGCGAATTTCCGCTTTCGCATACGTTGCGCGAGCACCGCGTATTGTTCTGGCCACGCGACCGCCGCCAGGCGTTCACGTTCATGACCGGCGAGGAGGGGCTGCCCGCCGCGGTCTCCAGCATCACGATCAGCCGCCTCGATCGCGCCGGCGTGAGTTCGCGCCTCGGCGAGTTTCACGGCAGCGTGCCCGCGCGTCGCACCGGGCTTTATTACGAAGATCCCGTGCTCTTCCACAGCTTCGGCACCGGCACCGATCGCGATGGCTTCATGCGCGCGACCGACCGTCTCATCGCCTACATGCGCTCCTTTGGGCAAACGGAATTTGAGTATCCGCTGGCTTGGTACGGCGGCCCGCTCTACGGGACGAGCGTGGAGCCCTTCGAGCCGGACATCACTGGCGGTCAGGGCGGCCTGCGTCCGCACCCGCACGGCTATCCCGTTTACCTGATGCAGCGTCTGGCGGAGCAGGATCTGCATTTCAGCGCGGGCCTGCACCTCCACACGCTGCCAAGCCTCGACGCGTATGCGACCACCGACTGGTCACGTATCGATGCCGATCACGACACGGTCATCAACGTCAACAAGGACGGCGACCTCTGGTATGGTTACTGGCATGGTTCGGATCTGAACTACAATCCCGCGGATCCGCGCGTGATGGCGGCGGTGAACGCTATCGTCGATGAAGTGCTCTCGCGTTACGCGGACCAGTCCGCGCTGGACGCGATCACCCTCGTGATTTCGCGGACGAAGATCTACACGTTTGGCTCGCTGGACTCGGGCTACAACGACTCGAACCTGCGTCGCTTTCAACAAGACTCCGGGATCACGATCCCCGTTTACCAACCCGGCGATCCCACGCGTTTCAGCAAAAGCTACACATGGCTCATGACGAATGCCGCCGCGCGCGAGGCATGGATCGACTGGCGCTGCCAGGTCCTCTACCGCCACTACGCGCAGATGGCCGCGCGGATCGCCGCGGCGCGACCCGACCTCAAGCTGAAGCTCAACGTTTTCATTCATCCGTCGCGCAATCATCGGCTCGCCGACTACCTGCACGATTCGGTTCGGGAGCTCATGCGCGAGACGGGGATCGACCCGGAACTCTACCTCAACCACCCGAACATCGTCATCACCCCGACCGTCGTGCCGGCGGACTTTCGCTGGATGCGCCGCTCGCACTATCTGCCGGAACATCCGGGCGTCAGCCGCGGCGCGTTCACGGCACCGGAAGTGCTCGTGCCGCTACGCCACCACTCGCCCGTGCGCGTCACGATCCACGACCGCTATTGGGAGGACGCCATCGGCAAGGAGGCGCCGCTCCAGGGCCTCACCGACATCGGCGTAAAGGAGATGGTGTGGCGCGCGTCGACGCTCAATCCGGGCGGCTTCAACAGCCTCGAACCCTATGTCTTCGCCCTTCGTGACGTCGACGCGACCGAAGTGGTCAAAGGCGGTTACGTGCTGGGCACGCTTGGCATGGAAAAAGAACTGGAGCCATTCGCCCGCGCCTTCGCCGCGCTGCCGGCGACGCGCTTCGATGATGTCGCCGGAGCCGTCGATCCGGTGCGCATCCGTCAGCAGATCGTCGATGGCCGCCGGTATTTCTACGTGCTCAACACGCTGCCCGAACCCGTCGACGTCGCCGTGACGCTCGCCGAACGCGGCGCGCTGCTGGAACCGGCGGAGGGTGCGCGTCACCAGGTTTCCACTACACTTAAACTCCACCTCGCGCCCTATGCGTTGCGCACGTTTGCCAGCGCGTCGCCTTCGCAACGTGTCCTGGGCGCGAAGGCCTCGGTCGATGCGGCCTGGTTGCGGGAGCTCGAGACGCACTACCGGCAGCTGCTGGCGGCGGCCGACGCCGCCGGGGCCGCGGCTCACGATCGCGTGGATTACCTCGAGCTCGCGCGGCGCGCGTGGAATGACCACCACTACTCGCGACTGCATTTCCTCCTGCAGGAGGCCTGGGCGCAGGAACTCGTGCGAACCACCGGCCCGCGGCCTTGAGTTTGAACGCAGGGCGGGACTTTTGACCCGCCCTGCTCGCGGCGGCTCGTCCTACTCCGCCCGCCAGTCCTCGCCGAACTGCGAGAGGTAGGCAGACGCGAGACGGCGGGCGGGCTCGGCTTCCACGCGGGGCTGCTGGGCCACCCGCGACATCCACCGATCGGCCTCCGGCCGGTTGCCCGTGGAGATCGCGTGAAACGCCAGGAAGATCAGCGCCGCCGGATTATCCGGCTCGGCTTCGATGGCGCGCCGCAGATACGCGATTCCCGCCGCCACCTGGCCCCGAGCCACGAGCACATGTGCCGCCTCCACATACGCGGCAGCCTCCGTCGGCCGCAGCTCGATCGATCGCTGCAACTCCGCGAGTGCTTCCTCCATTCGTCCGGATTGCCGGAGCAGCGAACCCCACATGAGCCGCAAACTCGGAGAATCGGGGCAATGCCGCAGACCCGTCTGCAGCGTCCGCGCCGCCGCCTCTTCCTGACGGAGCCCTTTTTGCAACGCACTCAGACGCGCCCACCCGTCCGCAAACTCCGGGAAGCGTCGCGTCATTTCCTCGAGCTCCGCCAGCGCCGCCGGATAGTGGCGCTGATCGGCCTCGAGCGTGACCAGCTGCAGCCGATACGCGACTTCGTTGGGCGCGAGCTCGATCGCCCGCAGCAACAACCGCCGCACTTCGGCCGGGTCGGTCCGCGCGCCCGCTGCGATGGCGATGCGATAAGGATCGAAGCAGAGCTCGACGAGCGCATCGAACCACGGATCCGGCGGCTCGCGGTAGGCGCCGGACGCCTTCATTTGCCCCCGCACGGCTTTCGCGTCCGCGGCGCGGCCGAGTCGTTCATAAACACTGACGATCAGATCGTAACCCAACCGGTAATCGGTCAGCGTAACGATCCGTTCGAGTCGCGGCAAAGCCCGCACCCACTCGCCGGCCTCGAAGTCCAGCCGCACCAAGCCGAGCAGCGCATACGGTTCATCCGGCCAGCGCCGCAGGATTTCGTGATACAACGCCTCCGCGCGCTCCGCCTGGTTGGACTTCAGCCGCGCCTCCGCCAGCCGCAACCACGCCGGCAAATAGTCCGGCGCCTGTTTCACCACGGACTCCCAACGTTCGACCGCGGGCTCGAAGTCCCCGTAACCGGCAAGGATCAGCGCCGCGAGGTGTGGCCAGCGCGGATTCCGCGGCTCCAGCCGCTCCAGGGCGAAGTAGCCGTCCAAAGCCGCTTCGAGATATCCATTCGCGTGATACAGCTGCGCCACTTCCCCCAAACCCGCGAGCGCCGTGCCGCGGCGCTGCGCCCGCTCGGTCGCACTCGCCAGAGTGGCACCCAGCTGCGGTCGATCGGCCGGAAGTGACGGCGCAGCCGGCAGTGCCGCCACCACCTCGCGGCGAACGAGCTCCTGCGGCCACCACCAGGCCACCGTGAGCACGCTCACGGCGAGACCGACGCCAACCGCCGCCAGCAGCAGCTGCGTTTTCGCGGGCGCTTTCATGGTGTTCCGCGTTTCCGCCACAGGAGCAGCCGCTCTAGGTTCTCATACGGCGGGTAGATGTAGAACCCGCCGCTCACGAGCGAGACGTCCCCCGTTCCATCGAAATCGCCCGCGGCGAGCGTGATCTGATCCTTCGGCGCCATCGCGAGCACGCGCGGCTCGAAGTTCATCCGCCCGTCGTTGCGAAACCACATGAGCGAGATGACCTCCCGATCCTTGTTCTGCCAGTCCGCATAGCCGGCCACCGCCAGGACGTCGGTCGCGCCGTCGCCGTCGAGGTCGACGCCCACCGGACTGTAGGCGCCCATGAGGTCACCAATTCTTCGATACCGAAAATTTCCGTCGCCGAGATTTTTCAACCATTGCAACCCATGCCACGGCCGCGGCCCGGGCGTCGCGGCCGGGCCGAAGCCGTCGCCATTCGCGAACAGGATATCCGGGCGTCCGTCGCGATCCAGATCGACCACCGAAAGTCCGCTGCTGCCGTAGTCTTCATTGGCCGAACCCCACAGCCGATGGCGGGAAAACTCGCCGCGGCCGCGATTCGTGAAGAGGTAAACCTCCTCCCATTGCTGCGAGAGATTCGCCACGATATCCGGCAGGCCGTCGCCGTCGAAGTCCGCCACGCCCACGTTGATCGCGCCGGAGAGTTCGAGGAGCACGTGACGGCGAAACTCGAAGGGACCGACGCGTTCGAGCCAGCTGACGTCGCCCTGATCGTAGCCAAACTGCGCGAGCGCGAGGTCGAGCTGGCCGTCACCGTTGAAGTCGGCCGCCCGCACATCCGTCACGCGCGTGGAATGCTCCAGCACGACATGCGACGTGAAGTTCTGTTCGCCGTCGTTCTCGAGGACGAAGACCGCGCCGATTCGGTCGTTGTTGGGAAAAACCTCGCCCATGCTCGCGACCAGCAGATCCGTGTCGCCGTCGCCGTCGATGTCGGCCGCCTCCACACGCACCGGCGCCCGCAGGCCTTGCGCGAGGGTCGCTTCGCGAAAGCGGCCGCGCTCGATCTGACGAAGCCACTGGACCGTGCCGTTGCGGGTGTCGCACGCGAGAATGTCGAGCTTGCCGTCGCGATCGAGATCGAGCGCGTTGACATGTGCGATCCACGGCGGCGACGTCGCCGGCTCTCCCACACGTTCCGATCGCACGTATCCAAGATCCGCCACCGTCGCCGCTTTTCTCGCCGGACGACGCAAGGGTCTTTCGGGCTCGCCGCGATTACAGCCGGCCAAGCCGAGCGAGAGGCCCAGCACGAGCAGCAGCGCCACGATCCGCGATTTTGAACAAGCGCGTCGTCTCGGATTCATATCGGGATCGCACCGCGGCCGACCTTTTCGGGCGTCACTCCAGCGGCGGCAGCGCGGCGTCCATCGCCTCGATGACCAACATCCAGTCCGTGCGTTCGCCGAGCGTCGGCGGCGTGAACGTCGCGTGGCCGAGATTGGGGACCTCGCCACCAGCCTGCAGCTTCCCGGTGCGCGGATCGAACCAAGTCAGGCGGACGGTTTTGCCGCGCACTTTGCCGAGAACGAGTTCGACCGGCCGCGCGTGCGCCACGTAGACGAGCGCGAACTCGTTTTGCCGATCGAGCGCCGCACGAAGGTGATGCGCCCCGTCCGGATTCGGGCCGAACACGATCGATTGGTCCGGCCGGAGCCGCACCCAGGAACGCCGCTCGAACAGCGTGCGCACGTGCCGCATGTCCAGCGCGCCCGGTCGCTCGAGTGCTTCGCGCCAGTCGATCGCGCTTGGAATCGCCGCCGGCTGGCCGCGGCGGTGCATCTGCCAGACCGCGTTGTGCCCGTAAGTGAAACCGGCGCCGCCCGCGAGCAGGTTCCAATACGCGTGCACGCGCACGTCGTAGTCGTCGAAGAATCCGGCGGTAAAATACTCCGGGCTCGCGAGCATTTGCTCCGCGTCCACCACGCCCGCCGGCAGCGGCTCGGGTTCGTCCCAGCGAATGAAATCCCAGAAGCGAATCGCGATGTCCTCATACGGCGGCTCCGCATCCAGGAACGGCCGCCGCGGCTGCAGGAGGCTGAGCTCGGCAGCGTAGCGGTAAACGGGATGAAAGCGCCGGTCATGCCCGCTCTGATACACATTGAAGTCGAGCCAGTCCGCGTTGTGAAACCAGAGCGCGGACGTGTCTTCGCCCGCGGGATGATACGTCATCAGGTGCGCGCCGCCGTCACCTTCTCGCAGTCCCTCTGCCATCGCGTTCCAGGTCTGATAGGCGATGTCCGTCTCGATCGAACGGTCGCCACCGAGCATCCAGATCACGGCGGCGTCGCGGTAACGTTTCCCGAGAAACTGGCCGTAGGCGCCCGCATTCTCGGGCGTGAAAATCGCCGGGCCGTTGCCTGGCCGGGATCCCTTGACCTTGTCGCCCCACGTCGGGAGCAGCGCGATCTGCAGGCCGAGCCGCTCCGCGTCCCGCACGACGAAATCGACGTGCGCGAAATAGTCCTCGTTCGGCCGCCGCGGATCGAGATCGGCGAACGGCACAGCGCCGTAGCGATTCGGAGTCCGCAAGCCGTCGCTCTCGGCGAGGATCACGGCCTGAATCACCGTGAACCCCTGCTCCGCGCGGCGCGCGAGATACTCGCGCGCTTCCTCGCGATCGAGCCGATGAAACAGTTCCCACGCCGTGTCGCCGATCCAGAGAAACGGCTGACCGTCGGCCGTCGTGAAGGTCCGCCGGTCGGCGGCGACGCGAATCGGTCCGGGCGCAGCGCCGGCCGAAGCCAGCGCCACCAGCAACGAGCACCAAAAGAGACGGAGCATCATGAGCGACGAGAGAGGAGTTCGATCCGGCGGACGACGCGGCCGGCGCGCGGGATGAAGACTGAAACGGAAATACCGCCGGCCCGAAACGCCAAACTGCCGGCGGCTGGGGGCCGCCGGCAGGTGCAGTCAAAAGCTGGCTTTAGAACTCCAGCGTATTCGTAATCTCCCACGTTCGTGGCGGCGCGATGCGGAAGGCCGCCGGCGATCCATCCGGTTGCACCGTGATCGGAATCAGCTCGTCGTCGGTGAACGCGTTGCGGACGTTGAACTGGATCCGCCAGTTGATCCGGTTGCCCAGCTTGCGCTGGTAGCCAATCCAGAAGTCGAAGTTTGTCTCCGACGGGCCCATATACGGATTCGCGATATCGAAGTTCAGCTGATTCGGCGTGGAGCCTTCCATCGGACGGTAGCCGATCGCGATCTGATCCTCGTAGCGCACGGCCGCGCCGACGTTGACGCCGCGGAGGAAGCCGCGATCGAAGCCGTAGTTGGTGATGGCGTTGAGGCGCCACTCGCGAAGTTCCGGCACCGCGGTGCCCTCCTGCAGCTTGCGCTGCGCCCACTCCGAGCCGATGGCGCTGTTCCAGCGAATCTCCGCGGTCTGCGCGGTGCTGGCGCCCCACCAGATGCGCAGGTCGCCCACGGGCGTGTTGCTGACCGCGTTCTGATAGGAATCCATGAACTCGGTCAGCGCCGCGCCGCCGATGTTGGAGCGCACGGCCTCGGTCTTGCTGGCGTTGACGGCCACGCGCCAGTTGCGGGTCGGCTGGGCGGCCAGCTCGATTTCATAGCCCTTCGAGACACTGTCCTCGGTGACGGCGAAACCGAGGGGCGTGCTGGAGATCGGCTGCTTGTTGAGGTCGAACGGATCGTAGCCCCACGCCTCGAAAAAGCGCGGATCGACCGTCTTGATCCAGGAATTGAACGCGTCGATGTGGCTGTGCATCAGCGCATCGGCGTCCGCCTGCGTCTGGCCGACGCCCGGGGCGTAGCGGAACGAGCCGGCGCTCGGGTGCGCATAGGGATCGCCCGGCGGACGGTTGGCGAGGGTGTATCCCAGCAGTTGATACTCGAAACGGCGGGCCCACATCGCGGCGAGCGCGATCTCGTTGCCGATGTTGTAGGCGCCGGCGAGCGCGGTGCTCGAACCGTTGGTGACGGTCGTCTCGTATTTGTTCACCCGCAGGCTCCAGCGGCCGTCCTTGGTTTCGATACGGATGCCCTTGTCGACCGTTTCGCCGGAGGGCGGTGCAATCGAATCGTTGAGGAAGTTCACGCGCTGCGACAGCGCCTCGAAGTTACTCGAGTCGTTGTAGAACAGGCTGACGTTGACGGGCCAGCTCGCCATGAGGCGGTCGAGGCCGGGCAGCTGGTTGAGGTGCGCGACGGCCGTCCACGCGTGCGAGGTGACCTGCACGCGATTGCTGTAGTTCTCGGGCAGCCGGTAGGAATTCGCGTTCAGGTTCAACCGGCCCGTGTTCTTGTCGCTCGACGCCGAGTTGATGTTGCGGGTCTCGCCCCAGGATTTGGAAATGTCCTTCCGGACGCCCCAGGTGCCGACGAGCGCGTCGTTCCAGAGATGGCCCTGCCAGACGAACGCCTGGGAGGAAACCTTCTGGCGGCGCAACTCGGCCGACGTCGTGAGCAGCTGGCGGTTGGCGTCGGATTGGTCGGCATCGATGACGTTGTAGGGACGCGTCACCCAGCCGACGTAGTTGGCCGGATTTTCCGATTGGGTGCTGACGAGCGGGCTGCCCGGCGTGCCGATAACGGAGGTGTCGGTCCACGGATCGCCGGGGTTGACGCCCGCAGGCGCTTTCCAGGTGGAGTCGAACACGCGAAGCGTGGCGCCGGGTCCGATCGTGGAGATCTCGGACGGATTCGGGATGTTCGCTCCCGCGGCGCTGTTACGCGTGGCGAGGGACGGCCCGAGGTAGATCACGGTGGCGGGCGTGAGCGTGTTGGTGTTGAACTTCAGCTCGCTCGAGCCGACCGGGCGGTTGAGGGAGGCGACAAACGCGTCGTCCGAGCCGTAGCGCTGCCAGGTGCGCGTATCGACGTTGAACTTATCCTGCGCGAGCAGGCCGGTGACGGTGTGGCGGCCGAGGAGGCGGCGGAGCAGCGTGCTGTCGCGATTCCGCTCGAAGTCGTGCGTGGCGAACGCGGTGACGCGGCCGGACTCGCGCTCGGAGCGCGCTTCGCGGTTGTTGCCGCCCATCCCGTAGATGAAAGGCCGGCCGACGTTCGGATTCGGCGAGCCGTCGGGGAACGTCGTCATCACGTCGATCAGGAGACGCGGCGAGCCGAGCAAGGCTGACTGGCCGCGCGTGACGTTTTCGCGGTTGTAGGTCGCTTCGAGGCCGAGGCGGTCCTGGAAGAACGTCTGCGCGAGGTTGAGGTTGTAGACGCGGAAGTTGGTCCACTCGCGTTTGTTCGCGCCGTCGATCAACTTGTCATAGAAGTTGAAGACCGACGGATCGGTGAGGGTCTTGTCCTTGTAGACACCCCAGGAGTAATACGGCAGTCGCGCCTTCTGCGCGAAATTCGAATACGAGCCGATGGACGAAGCGCGGGCGAACGGAATGCCGGCGACGTTGCGGTCAACGGTGCCGTTAGGCGCGAGGCCGAAATCGCCCTTGGGCTCCCAGAGGAGGCCGTTGAGCGGCGCGGTCGCGGTGCCGTCGAAGTTGAGGGTCGGATTTTCGAAGCGCCATTCGCCCAGCCACGGATTGAAGGCGGCGTTTTCGCCGCTGTAAGGGAACGTGCCAGCGCGCACCTCATCGATCGGACCGCCGTCGGGCAGGCGTCCGAAACGATCGGCGAACTGTGCAAACGAATACGTTTTCTGGTCGGTCGCCTGGAAGGTTTTCGCGGTGCCGTTGGCGCGGTATCCGGTGTAGCTGCCCTCGTAGAACCACGGCGTGAGTTGGTCATACGGCGGCAGCTGGCGCGGGACGTTGCTCCGCACATCGCCGGCCTCGACGTTGGCGCGCACGATCGTGCGGGCGCCGGCGCGCTTGAGGAACTTGGGCTCCCAGCGCGTGGCGGCGTAAACGCGCTTCTGGCGGCTGAACGCCGGCTCCTGCTGGAAGCGCTTGTCGTCGTGCAGACCGGCCACGCGCAACGCGAGCTCCTGCGGCAGGAGGACGCGGTTCACGTTGATGCTCCCGCGAACGCTGTCGTGGCTGCCGTAGGTCGCGGTGATCTGCGTCGAATTCTTGAACTTCGCCCCACTCGTGCGCGCGTTGATGATGCCGGCCGGTTTACCCTGGCCGAAGAGGATCGAGTTGGGCCCGCGCTGCAGATCGATGCCGTCGATGTTGTAGCCGTCCCACGGGATATCCGTGAGGAAGAAGTCGCGGGTGTTGTCCGCCGCAGAGAGGCCGCGCACACGGGTGTTGTTGTTGGGATTGCCGAAGTGGCTCGACTCGTCGAGCACCGCGCCATCGCCCACGCCGGCGTAGTTGCCCTGGATGCCGCCGACCTCGGTGTTGGTCGTGTATTGCAGGAGGGACGCGTTATCCGTGGCGCCGAGGTCGCGCAGCATCTGCGGCGTGATGACCGAGACGGCATTGCCGATGTCGCGCAACTTCGTGTTGAGGCGGTTGCCCGCGAGGGTCGCCTCGGCGAAATAACCGCCATCCTCCTGCTCCGCCGAAACCTCGAAAGGCGACAGCACAACGACCTCGTCGGGCGACTCCGACTCCTCTTGGCGCGCTTCAACGCGCTGAGCCCAGCTGGTGCCGGGCCCGCAAATCATCGTAATCGCCGCCAAAAGCGCGGTTTTACGGTGTGTTAGGTATTTCATAGTGGGGTGGGTAACCGGGCGCAGCCGGAAATCGGGCTTGCCAGCGAGCGCTAGTCGCGCCTCCGCCTCCGGGAAACCAAACCGGGGTAGCGGCACGCGATCGCGCATTTGATAGCTTTATTGTTTATCCTTACTGAACGATTTCCAGATTGACCGTTCACGGGCCGTTCGTCGGTGCATTCTCCTGCAGTGTCAAACGAAAAGCCGTTTTATGCGTAAATCATACGATCATATGCTTTGTCTTGTTTATTAACTCTAAACATTTAAAACCGGAGATCGGCACCCATTTTGGGGCAACATTGCGGTTAACCCGACTCGCGGCGCAGAGGATGCCGCGAGCGCGAAACGCACGGCCACACGGTGGCGCTCGCCAGTTCCAACTCCATCCCCGCAGATCCGCGCGCCGCGTCGCTACGTGCCGCCACGACCCGAAAAGCAATGCGGCCGGCATCACCGGCAGGATCCGCCGATCGTCGCTATTAGCTCAACACCGCGGGATCGTGCGGGCGCTCAGGCCGGTGCGGGGTAAAACCCGTGCCGCTCGGCCAAGATCAGGCACTCGGCCACAGGACGAACCCCTTCCGAACACGTCGGGTGCCGCAGCGAACTCGCGGCGGCGCACACCCCGAGCCGCAGGCATTCGCTCATCGGCCAGCCTTCGTGCCAGCCGTGCAGCACGCCCGCCGCCAAGGCATCGCCCGCGCCCGACGCGCCCGCGATCTCCGCCGCCGGCAGGCGCACGCTCGATTGCCAGTGCCCGGCACCCTCCGCCGACGCCGCGTAGCACGCTTCCGGAAAATGCATGATCACCCACCCGCGCACGCCTTGACGCAACAGCGCCTGCGCCGCCGCGCCGACCGCCGTCGCATCGATCACCCCGTCATGGCGCAGACTCAGGCCCGTCAACTTCTCCGCTTCGAAATCGTTGGCGAACAGCAGATCGACCTCCGGCAACACCGGCAGGATCACGCGACGAAACCGGTCGCTCGACTCGCTCACGCAATCGACCGACGTGCTCAATCCCGCCGCGCGCGCCCGCGCCAGCACCTCCGCCGCGCGCGGCCGGTCGTTTTCCAGCTGATCGAGCCGGTCGAGCAGCAGCAAATAACCCAGATGAAAGTGTCGCGCGGTCGTCGTCGTGAAATCGAAATGCTCCGGCCCGAGCAGCGCATTCGCCCCGCGCTGGTGGAAAAACGTCCGCCGTCCGCCCTCCTTCACCGTCATCACGTCCGTGTAACTCGTCGCGACGCCCGCCATCGCCGTGAGCCCCGCCGTATCGATGCGGTTCGCCGCGCAATCCGCGCGAATCGCATCGCCATCCGCGTCGTCACCCACCAGCCCGACGCCCGCGAGCGGATACCCGGCACCGAGACGCGAGAGCGCCTTGAGCACGTTGTAGGGCGATCCGCCGTTGCTCGACGTCTGCTGCAGGATCGAGACGAGCGTGTCCTGCGCCGGCCAGGAATCGATCACCTTCACGTGATCTATGATCCAGTTTCCTCCGGCGACGATGCCCTTTCGACCGCTCATGACGCGACCGGCGACGGCAAACTCACCACGGCACGATCGGCGTGCGACGCGAGCGCCGCGGCCCAAATTTCGTGCGACGCGACCGCTTCGTCCGGCGTCGCGCAACCGAAACGTCCTTCGAGGACGCCCGCCCGTTCCGCCAAGAACGCCGCCCACATCTGCATCAAGATGTCCGGAAACCCCGGCTCGAAGATTCCGCCGGTGATGGTCTTGAACGGCACGCCGAAACCGAGGTCCGTCTTCTCCCACCACTGCTCCTTGTCGCGGCGATAGGTCCAGAGCGTCTTCGGCTCTTTCGTGGAAAAACGCGCGCCGCGATCCGTGCCGAGCACCTCGAGATACCACGTGTTCGTCTCCGTCGGGGCCATGCGTTTCATCTCGAGCGTCATCGGGACGTCGGCGCCCGACACGTCCACGGACGTGTGAACGATCGCGTTGTCCCACGTATCGCACGGCGCCACGCCGCCTTTCCCGTCCGGGCGCTCGCGATAGATTTTCTGCAACTGGGCGTGCACGTGGCGCGGCCGCCAGCCGAGTCGCAGCGGCACGTGCGCGACATGCATCCCGAGATCGCCCATCACGCCGATCTCGCCGCAAAACTGATTCTGCCGTTTCCAGTTGATCGGCTTGTTCGGATCGAGATCGCTCGAGTGCAGGAAGCCCGCGCGGATCTCGAGCAACTGACCAAGCCCGCCGGCTTGCACGAGTTGCATGAGGCGCTGCACGCCCGGCAGAAAAGGAAACTCCGACGACACGCGCACAAAACGGCCGAGTCGCGCCGCTTCGTCGCGGATCCGGCGCGCCGCCGCGAGATCGATCCCGAACGGCTTCTCGGCCAGCAGGTCCTTTCCCGCCCGCAGCACGTCGAGGTAAATGGGCTCGTGCAGGTGATGCGGGACGGCGACGTAAACGACATCGACGTCCGCCGACGCGAGCAATTCGCGATGGCTCGCCGTGAGCAGCGTCACCGACGGAATCTGGCGGAACCACTCGAGCAACGCCGGCTGCAGATCGCACACCGCGGTGAGCTCCGCGCGCACGGGGAAATTCTCCAATGCGAACCAGCGGCCAAAGGCTGAAGCGGCTTCGCGGCCCATGAGGCCACCGCCGATGATGCCGACGCGAACGGGGACTTGAGAGCTCATCTTGGTCACGCGAGAAGTTTGAGCGCTTCTTTCGGAGACAAGCCGTCGTGCACGACGGCCATGAGCGCGCGGGTGATCTTGGTGGGGGCGCGATGCTGGATGATATTGCGCCCGTAAACGATCCCCGCGGCGCCCTGCTCGAGGAGTGCGGCCGTGCGGGTGAGGATTTCCTCCTCGGAAGCCTTGCTGCCGCCGCGCACCAGCACCGGCACGCCGCCGGCGGTGCGAACGACTTCGTGGTAAACGGAAACGTCATCGGTCGGATCCGCCTTGATGATGTCCGCCCCGAGCTCGACGGCCTGACGCACGAGCGGAACGATCTTGGCCGGATCGCCGTCCACCATGTAACCGCCCGCCTGCTCGTTGGGTCGGAACACGAGCGGTTCGATCATCAACGGCATCGCGTAGTGATCGCACTGCGGCTTCAACGTGAGAATGTTTTGGATACACTGCTCGGTGACTTCCGGCTGGCCGGGGATGGCGAAGAGGTTCACGACGACGCACGCCGCGTCGAGGCGCACCGCCTGCAGCGCCGGTTCGGCGATGATGTGGGAAAACAATGTGCGCGGCAGCTGGCGGCCGTAAACATTGGCGACGTCGGTGCGCAGCACGAGTGCCGGACGGGCCCGCACTGGCAGGCCTTGCAGATGACGCGCCTGGCCGGTCGTGAGTTGAATAGCGTCAGGCGCGGCCTCGACCAGCGCCTTAACGACCTCCGGCAAGTCTTCGATGCCGGCAAGGAAGGACGCTTCGTTGAAGAAGCCATGATCGATCGCGACGTCGAAGCAGCGCCGCGTGGCGGGGTTGAAAAGTCGATTCAGACGGGCGGTTTTCATGGAAGTAGTTTCTACGACGGAAAAGGCGCAGGGAACGGCGGAGAATCTCACCCCTTCGCTCCGACTTTGGCACTCTCTACGACGCTTCGTATAAATGCCATCCCTTCCCGTCGACGTCACGCGCGACGCGACGGGCGTCGCCAGCCCGCGCGCTGGCGATACTCCGCCGCCGTGATGCCCATGTGTCGGCGGAAAACGCGCGAGAAATAGAGCGGGTCCGCGAATCCCAGCGCATACGCGATCTCCGCGATGCTCTCGCTCGAATGTCCGAAACGCTCGCACGCTTTTTGCAGCCGCAGCCGCGTCAGAAACTCCATCGGGCTGCAGTTCATCTGGCGCTTGAACGTCGCACTGTAGTGCGGCACCGACAAATGTGCCACGCCCGCCAGTTCATCCAACGTGATCGCCCGCGTCAGCTGCTCGCGCATGAACCGGATCGTCCGCAACACGCGGTCCTCCGCCTGCCGACGTCGCGGATTCGCCGGGCGCTGCAGCGTGCGACACAGCCCGAGCAGTCGCGCAAACGAGGTGCTCAGCCCGATCAGATCCGCATCCGTGTAGCCGCCGAGCACATGGCGGTAACACTCCTCAAACGCCTCGATCACCACATCGACGTCATGGATCGCAAACTTCCCGCAACGCCCGGCTCCGCCCACGAGGCGTGCGAACTCCGGCGCCCACGCGCCCACGAAATGAAACCAGATTAACGTCCATGGGTTGTCCACATCGGCCGTGTAATCGTGCGGCTTGCCCGGCGGCAGCAACACGCCCTCGCTGCCGCGGAGCGTCCAGCCCGTGCCGTCGAGATGTCCGCGGCCCGCACCATTAAGACAAAGGATGAGGATGTGCTCCGGCGTGCCGCGAGCACGCGAGACGTGGTGGCCGCGCACGTGATCGAAACGCCCGGTGTGCGTGACGCACAATCCGCGACACCCCGGCAGCATCTGCGCGCGTCGCAGCACCGCTGGCGGCAGAATCGCCAGCCGCTCGCCCGGAAACCCATCGGCCATGCGGGCCGACGCCGCCGCGGGCTTCGCTTTCATGCCATAAAATCGTCCATGGCATTCAGGGAAACCTCCATTCCTTCCGGCGCCAGTTAAATATAGGATGTCCGCGTCTCACCGGGAGCCGCCCCGCCCTAACCCACTCCTCTCCGTCGAGCCTGCCGCTTATGAGCTTTCCCCCTGCAGTCGCCCCTTCGGCCAGTGAACCCGCCGCTTCGTTCAATCGCATTTACCTTTGGACTGTCTCGCTGGTGGCCGCGCTCGGCGGACTTTTGTTCGGCTACGATTGGGTCGTGATCGGCGGCGCGGCGAAGTTTTACGAAGCGCATTTTCATCTGGCCGAGACCGCGGTCGTTGCGGGCGACGCGAGCGTGCTCGAGCGCTTGTGGAGCAACGTGATCTCGCCGATCGGCTGGGCGCAGAGTTGCGCGTTGCTGGGCTGCCTCGTCGGCGCGCTCGTGTCGGGCGTGCTGAGCGATCGCTACGGCCGCAAACCGATGTTGCTGATCGCCGGCGCGAACTTCGCGATCGCCTCGATCGGCAATGCGATGGCGGACAGTTTCACCACGTTCGTCGTTTGGCGGATCCTCAGCGGGGTCAGCATCGGGCTCGCGTCGAACATCTCGCCGATGTATATCTCCGAGCTCGCGCCCGCCCGGATCCGCGGACTGCTGGTCGCCGTCAACCAGCTCACCATCGTGCTCGGCGTTCTCGGCGCCCAGGCCGTCAACTGGCTGATCGCCGACCCCGTCCCCGCCGGCATCGACGCAACCGCGTTTCTTGCCACCTGGAATGTCCACACCGGCTGGCGCTGGATGTTCGCCGCCTGCGCGGTGCCGTCGCTCGTGTTTTTCGTCAGCGCCTGGTTCGTCCCCGAAAGTCCGCGCTGGCTCGCGTCGCGCGGACGCCACGATCGCGCGCGGGCGATTCTTACCCGCATCGGTGGCGCGCCGTATGCCTCGGCCGCACTGCAGGCGATCGAAACCGGCCACGGGTCCGGCTTCGCCGACGCGCGCGTGCGCTTCAGCGATCTCTTCGCGCCTGGCCTCCGACGCGTGCTCGTGCTGGGCGTCGTGCTCGCCGTTTTCCAGCAGTGGTGCGGGATCAACGTGATCTTCAATTACGCCGGCGAGATCTTCCAACGCGCCGGCTACGACCTGAACGACACGCTCACCAGCATCGTGATGACCGGCATCGTTAACCTGGTGTTCACGGTCGTCGCGCTCGCGGCGGTCGACCGGCTCGGACGCAAGCCGCTGATGCTGTTCGGCGCCGCCGCCCTGACCGGACTGTATTTGACGATCGGTTTTTGTTTCCAGCAGAAGGGCGCCGGCGCCGCGGTCCCGAATTCCGTGTTTCTCGTGCTCGTGCTCTCCGCGATCGCGAGCTACGCGATGTCGTTGGCGCCGGTCACGTGGGTCGTTATCTCCGAGATTTTTCCGAACCGCATCCGCGGCACCGCGATGTCGTTCGCGGTCGGCTGCCTGTGGATCGCGTGTTTTCTCCTCACGTATACGTTTCCGATTTTCAACTCCCTTCTCGGTCCGCACGTGACCTTCTGGATCTACGCCGGCATCTGCGGCGCGGGGTTTGTATTCATCCTTCGACGCCTGCCCGAAACCAAGGGCCGCACGCTCGAGCAGATCGAGCAGCACCTCACCTCCTGAGCGCGTCGCGTCGCCATCCCGTCCTTCCACCTTTTTTATCATGAGTGTAGTCGCCCGTCTCGAATCCCTGACTTTGCCCACGTATCCGGTCGGCCGCCCGGAAAAGAACCCGGTGTTCTTCGAACGCCGCGTCTACCAGGGCTCCAACGGCAAGGTCTATCCCGTGCCATTCATCGACAAGGTTTACGACGAGCCCCGGCCCGTGACCTACCGTTCCGCGCATTTGGAAAACGAATACGTCCGGTTGGTCATGCTGCCGGAGATCGGCGGCCGCATCCTCATCGGTCAGGACAAGGCCAATCGCGACTACGACTTCTTTTACCGGCAGGATGTGATCAAGCCGGCGCTCGTTGCCCTGGCGGGCCCGTGGATTTCGGGCGGCGTGGAGTTCAATTGGCCGCAGCATCATCGCCCCAGCACGTTCATGCCCGCCGACTGCTTCATCGAGGAGGAGGCCGACGGCGCGCGCACGATCTGGTTTTCCGAGCACGATCCGCTCAATCGTCTCAAGGGCATGCACGGCTTGCGCCTGCGTCCGGGCAGCTCGCTGATCGAGCTGCGCGCGCGGCTCTTCAACCGCACGCCGTTCACGCAAACGTTCCTCTGGTGGGCCAATGTCGCCGCACGCGTCCACGACCGCTACGAAAGTTTCTTTCCGGCCGACGTGCACTATGTCGCCGATCACGCGGTGCGCGCGCAAACCGCATTTCCGCTCGCGGACGGTCCCTATTACGGCGTGCCGTATCACCGCCGGCCCGGCGCGAACCATCTCGCGTGGTACAAAAACATTCCGGTGCCGACTAGTTACATGATCTGCGAGACCGCCTTCGATTTCTTCGGCGGCTACGATCATGCGGCCGGCGGCGGCTTCGTCCACGTCGCCGACCGCCATATCGCACCGGGCAAGAAGCAATGGACCTGGGGCAATCACCCGTTCGGCTGGGCCTGGGATCGCGAGCTCACGGATAACGGCGGCCCGTATGTCGAACTGATGGCGGGCGTCTACACCGACAACCAGCCGGACTTCTCCTATCTGCTGCCTTACGAGACGAAAACGTTTTCCCAGTTCTGGTGGCCGATCCAGCAAACCGGCCCGGTCCAAAACGCCAACACCCGCGCTGCGCTGCGGCTCGCCGTGCGCGACGATCGCCGCCTCGATCTCGGCGTGCTGGTATCGGCGCCGATCGAATCCGCGCGCGTCGTCCTCACCGAAGGTGACATGGTCCGGATGGACGAACGCGTTTCGCTGCGGCCCGGCGCCGCCTGGTTGCGCTCCGATCTCCGACTGCAGGGCGACCGCGCATCCGCGCTCACGCTGCGCCTGCTCGACGCCGAGGACACCGAAATCCTCTCCTATCAACCCCCGCCGGAAAACGTGCCTCACGTGCGCGCCCGCCCCGTGGCGACCGAGCCCGTTGCGCCGGAGGAAGCGCGGAGCGCCGACGAGCTCTATCTGATCGGCGAGCATCTCGAACAATACCGTCATCCCACGCGAAATCCCGAGCTCTACTGGCGTGAAGCGCTGCGGCGCGATCCCGGCGATGCCCGCAGTCATCTCGCGCTCGGCCGTCGCGAATTGAAACGCGGCCGGTTCGACGCCGCCGCGGAACACCTCGCCGCCGCCATCGCCCGACTGACCACCTGGCATCCGAATCCCGTCACCGGCGAGGCCCACTATCATCTCGGTCTCACGCGGCGGTATCAGCAGCGGCACGACGAAGCCTACGGACTTTTTTCCAAGGCCGCGTGGAATTACGAATGGCGCGCCGCGGCGCACTACGAGCTCGCGACGCTCGATTGCCGCCGCCAGCGCTGGGCGGACGCGCTCGCCCACCTCGACGCCGCCGCCCAGACGAATCAGGGCAACAACAAGCTCTTCGTGCTCCGCGCCGTCGTGCTCCGGCGCCTCGGTCGCACCGGCGACGCGGCGCAGGTCCTCTCGAACCTCCTCGCCGTCGATCCGCTGGACCACTGGGCCCGCTGCGAGGCCTCGCTGCTCGGCCAGCCCGATGCCGAGATGCGTTTCCTGGAACTCTCGCGCAACGACGCGCAAACCGCGCTCGACCTCGCTTTCGATTACGCCGACGCCGGCTTCGTGGCCGACGCGATTGGCGTGCTCGAGCGGCACCGCCGCAATCCCGTCGCGCCGGTCGCCGTGCCCAATCCCCTCGAGCGTTCGCAGAGCGTCCTCTACACGCTCGCCTGGCTGCACGCCGAACGCGGCGAGACCGCCACGGCCGCTGCGCTCCTCACGGAGGCCCGCACGCAGGCTCCGGATTACTTCTTCCCCTCGCGGCTGCACGAACACCGGGTGCTGGCCTGGGCGACCGCCCAGCCCGGCGCCGACCCGCTCGCCGGCTTCGCGCTGGGCAACTTCTATTACGATCTCAAGCGGCACGAAGAGGCGATCGCCGCGTGGGAGCGCGCCGTGCAGGAGCGACCGGCCTTCGCCACCGCGTGGCGCAACCTCGGCGTGGCGTATTGGAACCGGCACCACGACGCCGTCCGCGCGCGCGACGCCTACGTGAAGGCACTCGCCGCCGACCCGGCCGACGCGCGACTCGTTTACGAATTCGATCAACTGCGGAAAAAGCTCAACGAATCCCTCGCCGAACGACTCGCGTTTCTCGAGCAGCACGAAGCGCTCGTCGCCACCCGCGACGACGCCTCGGTCGAGATCGCGACGCTTTACAATCTCCTCGACCGGCCCGATCGCGCGCTCGTCTGGCTCACAGGCCGTCGCTTCCACCCGTGGGAGGGCGGCGAGGGCGCGGTGCTGCGGCAATACTCCGCGGCCTGCCTGCGACTCGGGCAGCGTGCGCTCGCCGCAGGCGCACCGGAGGAGGCGCTGCGTCATTTCGAACGCGTCCTGAATCCGCCGGAGACGCTCGGCGAGACCGCGCATCTGCTGCAGGCGCGGGCCGACGTGAACACCTGGCTGGGCCGGGCGCACCGCGCCGCCGGGCGCGAAGACGAAGCCCGTCGTCATTTCGAGCTCAGCGCCGCCGAGGAAAACGACTTCTCCGGCACCGCCGTCACCGCGCACAGCCCGCTCAGCTACTACCGCGGCTGGTCCCTGCGCGAGCTGGGACGCGAGGCCGATGCGCGCGCGCTCTTCGCCGACCTCAAGCGCTTCGGCGAGGAAGGCCTGCGCCGCCCCGCGCGTATCGATTATTTCGCGACGTCGCTGCCGGACCTGCTCGTGTTCGACGAGGACCTGCAGACGCGACGCGACGCCGAGCACCATCTGTTGATCGCGCTCGGCTGCCACGGACTCGGCGATATCGCCGGAGCCCGCACGCATCTTGGGCAGACGCTCGCGTTCACCCAATGCGACGCCCACGCGCTCGACCTGCGCCGAAACCTCGAGACGGGACCTGCCGCCGGCTAAGCTCATTCCCATGAACCTGCTCAAGTCGCTCGGCGTCTTCCTGGGCCTCGCGGTCTCCGCCGTTGCCGCCCCGTCGATCATCGATCTCGCCGGCGACTGGCAGGTCTGCCTTGAACCTCCGGCGGCGGCGAACGCGACGTGGCATTCCATTCGGTTGCCGGGCACGTTGACCGATGCGGGCCTGGGCGAACCGTTGCAGAAAAAACCCGATCTGACGCTCGCCACCCTGGCGCACTTGCAGGCGAAGTTCAGCCACATCGGGCCGGCGTGGTATCGGCGCGAGATCGCGATTCCGTCCGAATGGGCAGGCCGCCGCATCCGGCTCGAACTCGAGCGCGTGCTCTGGGAATCGCAGGTGTGGGTTGACGGGCGCGAGGCGGGGCGCGCGGACAGCCTTGTCGCGCCGCATATCCACGACTTATCTCCCTGGCTTCCGCCCGGCCGCCACGAGTTGCTCGTGAGAATCGACAACCGCGAGATCCATCCCGGGTTGAGTCACCGCGCGAAGGAATACTCCGACGCGGCCGATTCCTACCTCGCACACGCCTATACCAATCACACGCAAACGATTTGGAACGGGATGCTCGGCGCGCTGCGTCTGCGCGCGGACGAGGCGGCCGCGATCGAGCGGCTCGCGGTTTTCCCGCGTCGTCGTCCCCACGCCGGACTCCGCGTCGTCGGCGAACTCGCGGCGCCGGCTGCCAATGGCGCGGCCATGCCGCTGCGTTTCGTCCTGCGCGATGCCCACGGGGCCGCGCTCGCCGAACGCGTCGAGACCCTCGGCGCGGGCGGGACGGCTAAGTTCGATTTCGAATGGGAGCTGCCCGCTGGAGTGGACGTGCAATCGTGGAACGAGTTTTCGCCGGTGCTCTATCGACTGGAAGTCGCACGCGCCAAGGACGACGCGACGCCGACGGTCGTACGGTTCGGTTTCCGCGAGTTGACGGCAGACGACGGGGAATTGCGTCTCGACGGTCGCCGAATCTTCCTGCGCGGCACACTCGAATGTGCCGTGTATCCGCTAACTGGTTACCCGCCGACCGACGTGGCGGAGTGGCGGCGGATCCTCGCTCGTGCTCGCGAATGGGGCCTCAACCACCTGCGGTTTCATTCGTGGTGTCCGCCGGAGGCGGCGTTCGCCGCGGCCGATGAACTCGGCATTTATCTCCAGGTCGAGCTGCCGCACTGGAGCCTCGAAGCGGGGCGCAATCCAGCGACGTGGACGTTCCTGCAGGCCGAGGCCGGGCGCATCCTTGAGGCGTATGGCAACCATCCCTCGTTCCTGTTGTTGTCGCTCGGAAACGAATTGCAGGGGGACCTGCCGGCGCTGAACGCGTTCGTCCGACAGTTGCGCGCGCGCGACGACCGCCGGCTCTACACTGCGACGACCTTCACGTTCGAAAAAGGTCACGGCCGCGAGCCGGAGCCCGACGACCAATTTTTCGTGACGCAGTACACGACCGACGGCTGGGTGCGCGGTCAGGGAATTTTCAACGAAGTCGCGCCGGCGTTTGACCGCGACTACCACGAGGCGGCCAAAGGCGTTCGCGTTCCGTTGATCTCCCACGAGATCGGTCAATATGCCATCTATCCGGACCTGCGGGAGATCGAGCGCTACACCGGCAATCTCGTGCCACTGAACTTCGTCGCTATCCGCGACGACCTCGCGCGCAAGGGGCTGCTCGAACTGGCGCCGCGGTTCACGTCCGCGAGCGGGCGCTTCGCGGCACTGCTCTACAAGGAGGAGATCGAGCGCGCCCTCCGCACGCGCGAACTGGACGGCTTCCAGCTGCTCGGGCTCCAGGATTTTCCCGGCCAGGGCACGGCGCTTGTCGGGCTGCTCAACGCATTCTGGGAGTCGAAGGATATTTTAACCGCCGACCGGTTTCGCGAGTTTTGCGGGCCGCTCGTGCCGCTGGCGCGTTTTCCCCGCGCGGTCTATGAGCGCGGCGAGATTTTCCGCGCACAACTGGAGCTGGCGAATTTCGAGCGCGCGCTCGCGTCGGTCGCGCTGCACTGGATCGTGCGCAATGGCGAGGGCCGCACGATCGCGAGCGGCGCTTGCGCACCGACGGATTTCCCGGTTGGCGACGTCACGAGGGCCGGAGAAATCGCGGTGCCGATTCCGCTCACCGGCGGCGCGGAACGCTGGGAGCTTGAGGTCACGGCGCCGTCCACCGGCGCGCGCAACCGCTGGAACCTCTGGGTGTATCCAACGGCTGGAAACACGCTCCCGAGCGACGGGCGCGTGGTGACGACGTGGGCGGACGCACAGCGCGCGCTCGCGGCGGGCGAGCGGGTGTTGTTCAATCCACCGGTGGAGAAAATCGCCGGGATTTCCGGACGTTTCGTGCCCGTGTTCTGGAGCCCGGTGCATTTTCCGGATCAGCCCGGCACAATGGGCCTGCTGTGCGATCCGCAACATCCGGCGCTGCGCGATTTTCCTACGGAGACGCATTCGGACTGGCAGTGGTGGGATCCGGTCCTGCGTTCGCGCAGCGTCGCGATTGACGCGCTGCCAGTGCGACCGATCGTGCGCGCCATCGATAATTTCAAACGCAACCACTCGCTCGCGGTCATTTTCGAGGCGCAGGTCGGCCCCGGCCGGCTGCTCTTCTGCGCCACCGACGTGACGAACGACCTCGATCGCCGGCCCGTTGCCCGCCAACTCCGCACCAGCCTGCTGCGCTATCTCCGTAGCGCGGATTTCGCCCCGACCGCATCGCTCTCACCGGCACAGCTCGAATCGTTGCAGGAGAAAAACGAGCTTGGGCGTTGAGCGGCTGGTCGCGTCGCCCATCACGGACCAAATTGGACCACGGAATGCACGGAAACCGCGGTGCTCCGTCCGTGTTTTCCGTGTTTGCCTCGGGCCATCTCCGGTTTCTTTCGGTCGCCGACGCCGTCAATCGAACGGCGCGCGCGCCGCGCGGAGCGCCAGGGCGAGCATTCCGGCCGCCCACGCGAACAGGCATGAGGCCAGCCACAGCACGGGATGTTGCGTCCACCACGTGACGAGCGCTCCGGCACCCAGAGTATTGAACACCGCTCGCTCCACCGAAAAGAGCACGGACACGCGAAACGCATCGAGGGGATTCGCCATCAGCGTCGCCACCCAGACCGCCGGGTGCGCCTGCACCCACGGGGAACCGGCGACCAGCAGAAGCAACAGATCCGTCGCGAACAGCAGCGCGAACCAGCACGCGACCGCCGTGATCAGGCCGCGCACCGGCTCGCGTATCCACAAACCCACTGCGAGCCCCAGCCAGGCGAGCACGAGACACACGCCCGCCGCGCCGGCCGCAAGTCCGAGCAGGGTCGACGACCACCCGCCCGCAACCCACCACGGCACGACCAGCAACAATGCCGACGGCATCACCAGCGCCGCGAGCCCGACCGCCTTGCCGATCACCCAGGGCCGGATCCCGCTCGGCTGCGTGTGCAGAAATGCCGCTTCCTCCCGCTCCGCCTGCGCCGAGCTCAGGCCGAGCAGCACCGCGGACAGCGAGATCGCATACATCACGGCATAAAGAAGAAACCACGCGACGCCGCGCTCCTCATCCTCCGGAGCCACCAGCACCGCCGCCACCCCGGCCGTCGCGAGCAGCGCGAGATGGCCGTAAAGAAACCGGTTCACCCGATGACTGAGGCACTCGCGTCCCACCGTGGCGGTGGTCGCGTGCAGGAAGTCGGCCACATTCGCGTTCATTCAACCCCTTCCGAAATCGGCAGCGAAATCCCCTCTTCCGCCGTGAACGCCTCGCGCAACCGCTCCGGCGGCAACTCGCCGGCGACCCGGCCGCCTCTCAGCGCAAAGCAGCGATCGACCCGTCCCTCCCATTCGCCGAGCAGGTGTGTCGCGACGAGCACGGTGCGTCCTCCCCGCGCCTGCTCGAGCAGAAAGGTCTGCAACTTCACCCGCCAGAACGGATCGAGGCTCAGCCCCGGCTCGTCGAGGAGCAGCACCGGCGCGCGCGCGAGCGCGAAAATGACGATCGCCAGTCGCTGCCGCATGCCGCCCGACAGGTGGCTCGTGACCACCTTCGCATGATCGAGCAGTTGCCACGCGGCCAACTCCTGCGTCACGTCGTCGTCGGTCCGCCGGCGCAGCCGGCCGTAGTACGTTGCGACCTCGCGGGTCGTGAGCCGCGGATGAAAACTCGGCGACTGCGGCAGAAACGAGAGCTGACTCAACGCCGCCCGACGCTGCGTGCGCAGGTCGAAGCCGTTCAACGCCACCTCCCCCGCATCCGGACGCGCGAGTCCGGAAAGAATTCGCAACAACGTCGACTTGCCGGCGCCATTCGCCCCGACGAGCAGACTCACCGCGCCGGGAGCCACCGCGAGATCGAGGCCCTCCAGCACGAGGCGCCGCCCAAACGCCTTCCGCACCTGATGCACCGAGATCACCGCGACGGAGGGATGGCGAGCGGATGCGGGTCGGTGACGCCGGAAAGTCCGCGCACCGGCACCCGGCTGTAGATAAAGCGCACGAGCGTCTCGCCCGGACTGCCCGACAACAAGCCGATCGCCGGAAACGGACGCCGCCATTGACCGAACACGTCGACCTCGTGATGCGCGAGATCGGCCACGCCGTCCTGATTCAAATCGAGTCGCAGCGCGCCGTCCCAAAAATTTCCCCGGCCGTCGACCGCCCAGCGATTGGCTTGGTTGTCGCCGGTTGTTTCGACCGGATGGAGATTGCGCACGAAGCGATTGCGGGCGATCAGATTGTCGCTGGAGCTGTCGGTGATGCGCATCCCTATATAATTTCCGGCGATCAGGTTCTCCTCGACGCGATCGCCGGTGTTCACCTCGAGAAACAGGCCGACGGTGTTGCCGCGAATGACATTGTGCTCCACGCGGGTGTCGTCGACGGAGTGCATCAGCAGTCCGTAGGCCCGCTCGCTTCGGTTCGCGAGAAACCGGTTCCGCTCGAGCGCGATGCCGCGCGAATACATCAACGCGGCGCCGGCGACATTGTCGGTGAAGAGGTTGTCGCGAAACGTATTCTCGTTGGAATACATATAGTGCAGCCCGTAGCGCACCTGGCTGATACGGTTTCGCTCCACCCGCGTGCGATGAGCGAACGAAAAATAGATGCCGTCGCGCGTGCCCCGGATGTCGTTGTCCGCGATCTCCAGCCGTTCCGACTTCCACACGTGAATCCCGTTGCCGCGCTGGTTCTGCTCAATCTCCGAAGAACAAAGCTCCTCGGGCCGAAGCTTCACGCCCCCGAGCACCGGATCGCCGATCGTCTCCGACTGGGCGCGTCCCCGAATGGTATTGTGCAGGAGGCGGACGCCATTCGCGCCCTTCACATAGATTCCGTGCAGACAATCCACGATGGTGTTGTCGCGCACGATGGCGTTCGCACCGGTCACGAACACCCCCGCGTGATCGCGTGAAAGGTCGGCTCCGGAGTGGCGGATGACAAAGCCGGCCAGTTCGACGTCCGGCGCGCGAATTTCGACGACGTGGGTTTGGCCGTCGCCCTCCAGTTTCGCGTTCCGCGCTCCATGCAGCCGCAGCGGTTTGTCGATCACGAACGGCCCGCGATAACTTCCCGCCGGCACCTCGATGATGCTGCCTGCGGCCGCGCTCGCGATGTGGGATTGCAGATCGAAGTCCGCGGCCCGTGCGACGCCCGGCGCGCCGGCGGCGGTCGCGACGACGGCCGCAAAAAACGGCAGCGCCCCGCGGCGCAGGTTCATACCGGCTCCTCCTTCCGCGACAGCCACATCGCGGCGATGACAAGGACCGGGAAGAGAGCAAAGAACACCGCGGCCGGTTCCGGCAGGCTGCTTTGCGTGAAGTTGGCGATCTGCTGCTTCCCCAGGATCACCGGCGTGAACGGCTCGATGTGCATCGGCGCCCGGGGATCCAGGTTGTGACCGTAGCTATAGAGCCGGTAATAAAAGCTGCCGAACGAAAAGGCCGCGAAATATAGAAACAGCGCCAGCAGGTCGACAAGGCTGCGCATCGTGCCGATGGCCGTCGCGCGCAGCGTCAGGAGCAGGAAGACGCCGAGGGCAAACGGCACCCAGCGCATTTCGAAGAAGTCCGCCTCGGCGATCGGCTTCATGCCGATATAATGGTTGAGATTGTTGATCTCAGGCAGGTCCTGACCGTCGTTCCCCGCCACGATCTTGTAACTATAGATCGTCAGCCGCAGTCCCTCTTCATACTGCGGAGCGACGAGCTTGATTTCCCAGATCGGGAACACCGCGGAGGCGACGATCGCCCCCGCGGCCAGGATCAGGAACAGGCGGGCCGTGAGGCCGACCGGCCGCCGCAGAAAAACATACTCTCGCCGCAGGGTCTCGCGCATCGCGACCGCTCCTCCGCTAACGCGCGGCGGTTTTCGGCGCGGGCTTCACCGCGAGATAACCCTGCATCTCCTGATGGAGCGCCGAGCAGAAGTTGGTACAATAATACGGGAAGACGCCGGCGCGGTCCGCTTTGAAGGTGACGGTCTTGGTCTCACCCGGGTCGACGATGACGTTCACGTTCATCTCCTCGAGGCCCCAGCCGTGGATCATGTCGGGAGTCTGCTCCACGTTGGTGATGTGCATGATGATCGTGTCGCCCTCCTGCGCGTCGATGCGGTCGGGCGTGAAATGACTGCGAATCGCCAGCACCTTGGCCACGACCGTGTTGCCGTTGCGCGTCACGCCGGTGTCCTGCGCCTCCCACACGGCGTTGGGATTGTGATTCTCCGCCCGTGGATACACCTCGATCGGCTTGATCGCGTCCGCTTTCAGGATCTGCATGAAATGCGGTTCCGGGTCCGTGAACGCTTCATACAGCATCGTCATTTTTTCGCCGGTGATATCGATCAGCTGACTGCTCTCGGGTTGCGTGGGACCGACGCTGATGTGCCGACCTTTGGACATCTTGTTGCCCGCGACCATATAGCGGCCGTAGGGCTCGATCGTGTCGGAGCCCGCGACAACCAGGTGGCCGATGTTGAAGTGCACCGGGATCTTGTCGACGATGACCTTGCTGAGGTCCTGGCGCTGTTCGTCGGTCCACGGCGGCAGCTTGAACTTCGCGATGGCGGATTCGATGAAGAGCGACGTGTAGGCGTTGCCCTTGCCGTCGTATTGCGTGTGCAGCGGACCAAGGCCCACCGGCACCTCGCCCTCGAGCACGCTCTCGAATTTCAACACCGGCACGCCGCGAAACTCCTCGGCGAAATCCTTGCGGTCGATCGCCGCCTTGATCTTCGCAAAGCTGAACACCGACGCGGTCGGCTGGAGCTTGCCGCCGGCAACCACCCACTCGCCGGTCGGATCGACGTCGATGCCGTGCGGCGATTTGGGCACGGGGAGAAAATACATCACGCCGGGTACCTTGCCTGGATCGATGACCGGCACGCCGTCCATCATGGTGGCCTTGCCGTCCCGCACCGCGGCCTCCGCGGCCCGCCAGTTCACGACCGCGGCGTAGTCGCGGTCCTTCTGCGACGCGTTCGCCTCCAGGTTGTCGTGCGCCATCTCGGTGTTGTAGGACGTCCAGAACGCCCACCCCGAGCTCGGCCCCTTGCCGGTCGAACCCAGATCCCAGTCGAACGGCGGCGTGAGAATCTGCCAGCCGACGGACATCTCGCCGGTCTCCTGATTCACTTTCACGCCGCTGACCATGCCGTTGAACTCCCTCTCGTAGTCCGCGAGTTCCGCATAACGACCTTTCGGCAGCGGCACGGAGAACCGTGTAGCGCAGAGAATATACTCCGTATTCTCGGTCACGAACGAAGAGCCGTGATTGCCAATCGAGTTCGGGATCGGCCCGAGGATCTGCTTGGTCTTGAAGTCGCGCAGGTCGATGCGGGCGATGCGGTTGTTGCCGTTGTCGTTAACGAACAGCCACCGGCCGTCGTATTTGCTGCCGGTTTGGGAAAGCGCCGGATGGTGCACGTCACCCCAGGTGAACTTGCCCATCATCTCCTTCGTTTCATCGTCGAAGCCGTAACCTGTTCCCGGATACGGCGCGAACACGGGGATGGTCGTGATATGCCGCATCGATGGGATGCCGGCAACAAACACCTGGCCCGAATGCCCGCCGGAATAGAAAAGGTAGAATTCGTCCTTTTGTCCCGGCGCCACATAGGTGCGCGTGGCGGCGTCGTTCCCGGCCTGGCTGCCCTGCTTGCCCTTGGCCGTGTCGCCCGGGCGACCGCATCCGGCCGTCAAGCCGAGGACCACCGCCACGGCTGCTCCGCTGTAAACAAATTTCATGGTGGCCTCCTTATTCGACGATGAGGTCACCCTTCATGCCCACCTGGTAGTGGCCAGGAAAGGAGCAGAGGAATGGATAGCGACCCGGCTGGGAGGGGGCGTTAAACGTCACCGTATCCTGCTCCTTGGGTCCGAGCAATTTGGTGTGGGCAACGACGTCCGAGGTGCGCGACGGCGGGATATAATCGCTCGTGGCTGCGGTGGCCGCCTCCTGGATGAAGGATTCCACCACGTCGGCATTCTTCATCACCACGAAATTATGGCCCATCGAGAATTTCGGGATCGAGCCGACGTTCTTGAGGGTAACCGAGAGCGGCTCGCCGGGCTTGGCGCGGATCTCGGTGAGCGAGAATTTCATCTGGTCGTTGGCCGTGATTTCCACCGCCCGTCCACTCGCCGGCGCGTTCTTCGCGCCGCTCGTGGCCGCGCTGCCTGACGCGCTCTCCGTGGTTGCCGCCGACGAGTTCGTCGAATCCGTTTTCTTGCTACAACCGATCAGAAGCGCGGAAGCACTGGCGACACACAACAGGAGGAGGCGGAAGTTTTTCATGGTAATAAGAATTTCGTTTTGGGGATGGTTTCGGCCCTCGAACCTACGCCGGTACCCGCAAAATCAAAACCGGGGCAGGCCCCGGTTTCTTTGACCGAGGAATCGCGAGATTTACCGGGGCCCCATGGGCAATTCTCCCATAGGTGCCGACGCTAGAACCTCGCGACCCGCCGCCGGTCTGACGAAACATGCGCTGCGTCCTTATCGTTGTTTGCCTCGCGCTTTGTCTCGTTCGTGCGCAAGCCGCCGAACGCATCTTCACCGTGAAGGGTACTGTGACGGCGCCACTCACCGACGGCACGATCACCGTGGCGCACGAACCGATCCCTGACTACATGCCGGCGATGACGATGCCGTTCAACGTCGCACCTGAAGCGACGGCGGCGGCCGCGCGCCTTCGCGCCGGCGACCAAGTAGAATTTCGCTGGCGCGTGACGAAGGACTCCTCGCAAGCGTGGGACTTCAAACGAATCGGTCGCGACGAAGCCCACGCGCGGCCGCCGGCCGGACCGCCGGTCACGGCCCGTCGGATCAGGGAAGGCGATACGATTCCCTCCTTCGCGCTGACGGATCAGGAGGGGAACGCGCTCACCGAGGCGGCGCTCCGCGGCAAAGCCACGCTGCTCACGTTTATTTTCACCCGTTGTCCGGTGCCGGAGTTCTGTCCGCGGATGTCGGAGCGCTTTCAGTCGCTGCAACGTCAGCTCACCGCAGACCAGATTCACGCCGTCGTTCCCGTGCAGCTCCTCAGCGTGACGATCGACCCGGAGTTCGACACGCCCGCGGTGCTGCGGGATTACGGCCGGCGCTACGGAGCCGATCCGAACACCTGGCATTTCGCGACGGGCTCGCCGGCGGAGATCGAATCACTCCGCCGAAGCTTCGCCGTGTTTGCCGAAAAGTCGGCGGCGATTCTCGATCATACGCTCGCCACCGTGTTGATCGGGCCGGATCTGCGGGTCGCCGCGATCTGGCGGGGCAATCGCTGGAAGGTCGACGATGTCGCCGCCTCACTCACCCGTCTGGACAGCGCCAATGGCCGCGCGACAGCGTCGGAATAGCGTTCTCCACCATCGCCCTCCGACCGGTTGCGGAAATAACCGGCGACGCCGGACCGCGTCATAGTCGACGGAGCCGCGCCAGTAACGCGGGATCGTCCGGCACGAGCGTCAGGCCGTCGCGATAATGTCGCTCTGCGCCCGCGCGATCGCCGCGCTGCTCCGCCTGCACGCCCATGTGACCGTGCCACTCGGCCAGCGCCTGGCGGGCGTCTCCGTTTTCCGGATGCGCCTCGACGAGTGGCCGCAGGTAGCGTTCCGCCTCCGCCCAGTGTTCCGCCGCGAGTTCGATGCGACCCCGGAGCAACAGCGTCGGCGGAAACGTCGGCTGCAAACGCAGCGACCGATTGAGCGCGGCGAGGGCCTCGTCGAGGTCGTGCAATGCGAGCAGGGAAACGGCGAGATTGTAGTTGATGCTGGCGTCGTTCGGGTTGCGCTGCAGCGCCGCGCGATAAGCGGCGACCGCTTCGGCGTGATGCTGCAAATCCGCCAACGCCAGTCCCAGCGCCTCGAGCAACTCCGCGCTCTCTCCGCGCTGCGCCAGGCCTTCGCGCACGACGCTCTCCGCGTCGGCCGGTCGCGCCAGCAGCCGGTAGGCGCGACTCGTATCGGCATACCACTCGACCGGCAGTTTTTCGCCCAGACGCGATCGCGCCGTTTCGAAAAGGGCCAGCGCCTGGGCCGGTTCATTCTGCCTAAAGTGCATCGCTGCGAGCAGCCGATAGGCGTCAAAGTCCGTCGGCTTGAGAGCGATCGCGCGTTCGAATAGCGACCGGGCGCGGTCTCGATTCTCGCGCATCGACTCGATGGAGCCGGCGACGCAGAGACGGTCGTAATCGTAACACCAGGGCTGCAACTCTTCGAGCCAAGGATCCACGGGATCGGTGTAGCGCAGCGTTTCCACGCCGAGCCACCGGTGCCAGCTGGCCTGTGCGCGGTCGCCTTCCGCCGCCAGGATTTCGGCATAGAGGTTGTGGGCCGTGGAAAAATGTGGCGCCTCCTTCAGCACAAACTCGAGCTGCGCCTTCGCTTCCGCGGTCCGCCGCGCTTGCAGCGCCACCCGCGCGAGACCGAGCCTCGCGTAGGGATCGCGCGGCAGCAAACCGAGCCGCAGCCGGAATTCGCTTTCCGCGCCGGCCAGATCGCCCGTCTTGAACAGCAGGTTGCCCAGCTGCCAGCGGGCCGGCGCGTAACCGGGCGCGCGTGTGAGGGTCTCGCGCAGCGCCACCGCCGCCTCCTCGTCGTCGCTGTCGGCCAGCCGCAACATCGCGCGATAATACCACCAGCGCGGCTCATCCGGCTGACGCGCACACAGCACCTGCCAGCATCGGCTGGCTTCGGCATCGTAACCGTTTGCCTGATACAAACGGCCGAGCTCTGCCACCGCCTCCAGCAATGTCTCGCCGGCTTCGGTTCGCGCTTCCGCTTCCGTCAGGCGCGTCACAAAATCCGGTGGTTGGCCCCGCACGTCGGGGCGGGATGGCAACGCGGCTCGTACTTCGCGGATCCACGCGGTGCGCTGCCAGGTCCACGCGACGGCTGTGATTACGACCGCGGCCAGCAGGAACGCCGTCCAGCGCCAACGGCTCCACGGCGGCGCGGAGTCGGCGCGACGACGACGCATGCGTTGGGGCGCGTTTCGTTTCATTTTCTCCGCCACAAGGTGACGCTGCTCATGTGTTCGAACGGCGGCAGCGCGTGGAAGCCGCCCGTCACGATTTCCGGCTGACCGTCGCCGTCGAGATCGCCGACGGCGGCGGTGACCAGCTGGATCGGTCGATGCGCGAGCGCCACCGGTGTGAAGCCTTCGTGACCGTCGTTCAGCCACGCCATCATCGAGACGGCTTCGGGGTTCGACCAGTCCGCGAGCGCGCTGACGGCGAGGAGGTCGACGAAACCGTCGCCATTCAGATCGGCAGCGCACGGGCTGTAAGCGCCGGGCAGCTTGCCGACCCGGCGCAGCTTGAACCGCCCGTTGCCGCGATTCTCGAGCCATTGGATGCCATGCCAGGGCCGCGGCACGAGCACGGCGTAGTCGACGCCGTCACCGTTCGTATAAATCAGATCCGGCTTCCCGTCGCGATTGACGTCCGCGACGTCGAGGCCGCTGCTGCCATAGTCCTCGTTGGTGGAACCCCACAGCGGCGTGTCCTCCAACTGGCCGCCGCCGAGGTTGCGGAACCAGTGGATTTCCTCCCACTCCTGCGAAATCAGCGCCATGAAATCGGGCCGGCCGTCGCCGTCGAAATCCGCCACCGGCGTATGGATGCAGCCGGATTGTGTATTCACGACCTGGCTATCGAACGTCCAGCCCCCCTCATTGCGCATCCAGCGTGTCTCCCCCTGCGCATAACCGAACTGGCCGACCACCAGGTCGAGCCGGCCATCGGTGTGGCCGGCGAGATTGGCCGCGCGCACGTCGGTCACGCGTGCCGTGTGTTCGAGGAGCACGCGACGGCGGAAATGTTGGTTATCGAGATTCTCCAGGACGACGACGGCGCCGAGGCGATCGTTGGTGGGCAGAATCTGGCCCATGCTCGCGACGAGGACGTCGCGCCGGCCGCTGCCCTTGAGATCCGCCACTTCGACATGCGCGGGGCCGGCGACTTCGCCGATCACGGCTTCCGTGAACACACCGCGCGGCGACTGGCGGATCCAGCGCACGGTGTTCAGGCGCGCCTCGCAATACAGCACGTCGGGCAGGCCGTCGTCGTCGAGGTCCACGATCTTCACGTGCGTGACGATCGGCCGGCCAAACGTCTCGACCGGCGCGCCGAGCGGCGTCGGTTCGAATTGCAGCGGCACGCCGGGCGAGCGCTCGACGAGGCGGACCGCCGGATCATCGGCCTCGCCGCGGTGACAACCGCCGCATGAGATCGCGAGCAAACCCGCCGCTCCCAGCGCGGGGATGAGAACGCGAAGAAGGCGCGACCGCGGCCTCACGCCGCGATTGCGCCAGAAGGAAAACGAGCCCGGCGGAATTCCGCCGGGCTCGGGAAGCCTGCACGTCACTAGAATCGGAACGTATTGGTCAGGAATATCTGTTGCGGAGGTCGGATGCGATACGCGGCCGGAGTTCCATCCGGCTGCACGGTGACCGGCAGCAGTTCGTTGCCGACGCCGACGTTCGCCACGTTCAACTGCACGTGCCAATCGATCCGGCCGTGGAACAGTTTCCGACGGTAGCCGACCCACACGTCGAAGTCGGTCAGCGCCTCGTCACGATACGGCGAGCCGAGATCGTATTCGATGTAGGTGGGCTGCTGAATCGGCTTGTAGGCCAGGGTCATGGCCGACTGGTAGCGCATGGCGCCGCCGATGCTCCATCCCTTCAAACGACCTTCGCTGAAATCGTAGTTCGTGATGAGGTTGATGTGCCAGAGACGATTTTCCGGGACGACGGTGCCCTGTTCGGCGATGCGGGCCTTGAGGTCGCCGTTGGCGTAGCCATTCCAGTTTTCCCGCGCATTGGCGGAACCGCCGGGGCCCCAGATGCGGAGATCGCCCATTGCCGTCTCATTCAGACGCCGGTCGAAATCGAGCAGATACTCGGTCATCGTCATGCCACCGCCGGGCACCGGGGTGTTGCCCAGGTTGTCGCGATACGACTTGATGCGGGACGCGTTGAGCGTCATGCGCCAGTTGTTCGTGATCTGCGCGTGCAGCTCGTATTCGTAACCCTCGGCGAGGAGGTCTTCCGTGTAGCGGAAGTTCGCCACCGCGGTTTCCGTGAAGTCGGAGCCGTCCCAGGCGAAGCTCCACGCGGCCGCCATCGTCTGCGGCAGCGGCGCCATTTCCTGGAGCCACTGATCCCATGCGTTGATGACCGCGATTTCCTGCGCCTCGGCCTCGGCCTGCGTCTGGCCGTTGAGCGGCAGGTAATCGAAGTTCCACTTGGTTTGCGGATCGCCGGGACCGGGCACCGGCAGGTCGCTGATGATGTTGTTGCCGTAGCGGGTGCTGTTCGGCTGGCTGCGGTTCGCGTAGTTGTATTTAATCTGGTGATACGCCTGCGCGTAAATGCCCACATTATTGCCGTAATTCCAGAACTGCAGGCCGGTGGACGGGTTGTTCTTCACCGCCGACTCGAACTTGTTCACGCGCAGCGAGTATTTGCCGTCGCGCGTCGCGATCACCACGCCCATGTCCTTGGTCTCACCGGAAGGCAGCGGCAACTCCTGGCCGAAGTAGTCCTGATAGATCGTGCCGGTTTGGAAGTTCTCGGACTTGTTGTAGGTGGCGCTGATGCTGACCGGCAGCTTCTGGGCCCAGCGGCCGAGCCAGGGCAGGCGATCGAAATGCACGACCACGCCCCAGCTGCGCGAGTCCTCTTCGACGGGTCCGAATTCGCTCACCGTCGGGACCACCGACGCCGGGTCGTCGCCGGCCTCTTCGCGGTTCCAGCGGGTGATGGTCTGGCCAACCTCATCGTGGCGGAAGCCCGCCGTGCCGACGATCGAATCGTTCCAGAACTTGCCCTGCCAGACGATGGCCTCGGCTTTGTTATAGCGATCGTCCCAATCGCGATTCGTGGTGAGCGCGGGGATGTTGGCCGGGTTCTGATCGGTCAACAGCGACACCTCCTTGGTCACCCAACCGCGGTAGTTGGCCGGGTTCTCCGATTGCGTTGACAGCGCCGGGCCGCCGGGCAGGCCGGCCGTGACTTGGTTGTACCACGGATCCGCCGGATTCACCCCGGTCGCGATCCAGGTCGAATCGAAATAACGCAGCGAGGCTTTGTCGCCGATCATCGGACGCGCCGAAGGCGCGCGGAGACGCAAGTCCTGGCCGAGGCTCTGGCCCTGCAGATTGGGCCCGATGTAAGCGACCTGGATCGGCACGAAATCGGCCCAGAAGCGACCGTTGTTGGCTTTGATTTCGGCGAACTGCGGATGGTTGTAGTAATCGCCGGTGAAGGTGCTCTTCACCCAGCTCTCGCCATAACGATAGTAATCGTCGCGCGAGGCCATGCCCGTGATCGTGTGCTGGCCGAGAATCCGCAGCAGCCAATGGCTGTCGTCGGAGCGGGCGAAATCGTGCGTCGCGAACGCGGTGGCGCGCACGCTCTCGCGATCGGTCCGGGACCGGCCCTCGCTATTGCCGACGGTCACGAACGGACGGGCCGCGCCGACGTTCTGGGTGCCGTCCACATACCAGCCCTTGCCCGGCGCATTCGTCCCATCGATCCACTGCTGGTGGATGTCGATGTAGATCGTATCGCTGCCGGGATTATAGCCGCCGTCCTTGTACGTTTCCTCGTGATAGCCAATATCGAAGCCGACCTTGTCATTGAAGAAGGTCTGGCTGAGCGAGGCGTCGAACGTGTTGAAGTCGTACCACTCGCGCTTCAGGTCGCCGTCGAGGAGGTGGTTATAGAAATCGAAGACGCGCGTGTCGTTGAAGAACTTGTTCTTCGCGAGCGACGCGAACGGCAGCTTCATCTCGAAGGCGTAATCGCGATAACCGGGGATGCCCTTCGGGCCCGCCGGCGCCAGACCGCCGATGTTGCCGTCGCGCTCGCCGTTGGCGCCGATGCCGAGATAAGTCACCGGGTTCAACGCCATGGCCATGAGCGGCGTCGAGGAATCGCCGTTGAACTGGAAAACGGAACCGCCGAAGTAGCCGGCGAAGCCGGTGCCCTGGCCGCCGAGGAGCGGCTTGAAGTTCGGATTCGGATTCGGCGGGCTGGCGGCATCCTGGCGCGCCGCGTCGCCGCGGCCCGGGATCTGCCAGTTGCCGTCGTTCAGCCACGCGAGGTAATACGTCGGCGTGCCGAGATCGAACCACGGCGTGATACGGTCCTGCGGCGGCATGTTGCGGGGGCGGTTGCTCGTCGACGAACCCAGTTCGCCGTCGACCTTGATGATCGTGCGCGCACCGGCCTTCTTCAGAAACTTCGGTTCGTAGCGCAGCGCCACGAACTGCCGGTTGAAGTTTTCGAACGCCGGCTTCTGCTTGAACTTCGCCTCGTTCTGCACGAGGGCGAGCCGGATCGACAGCTCCTCGGGCAACAGGACGCGGTTGATATCGAGCGTTCCGCGGATGCTGCCGTATTGATCGACGCGCGCGGAGACTTCGGCGAGATTGCGATAACTCGCCTGCTTCGTGCGCGTGTTGATCACGCCACCGGCGCTGCCCTGACCGAAGAGAATCGCGTTCGGGCCGCGCTGGATATCGACCGCTTCGACATTATAGCCATCCCAGGGGATGTTGGTGAGATACAGGTCGCGGGTGTTGTCGGCGCTGACGAGGCCGCGCACCCGGTTGTTCGACTGGGGGCTGAGACTCGCGCTGGTGTTGGGCGCATTGCCGCCGCCGGAGCCCGAGTAATTGCCCCAGACGCCGCCGACTTCCGTGCCGAGCGTATATTGCAACAGCGAGCGCTGGTCGGTCGCGCCGATGTCGGTGAGAAACTCCGCATTATAGACCGAAAGCGCCGTGCCGAGGTCGCGCAGATCGGTGTTCAGGCGATTGCCCGCGAGCGTGGACGCGGTCGCATAGCCGTTGCTCTGTTGTTCGGCGGAGACTTCGAACGGAGAGAGGATCACAACGTCCTCGTCGTCCCGAACCGAGGCCGCCGCCGTGGTCTGCGCCTGAACGGCACCGGGGGCAAAGGCCACCGCCAGCACGGCGCCGGCGGCTCTCATTTTGTAGGTGGCTGCTCGTTTTATCATGGATGTAGTGTTAGGGATCCTTGCTATCCACCGCCGAGGCGCGGCTGCCCAAACGGCCACGCGCGAGGCTCTGGACGGAGCAACGCGAATGGCGGGCCGCACGCGGGCGGATTCGTGGTGTGGGGTATCGGGTATTTTCTGTAACGGCAGAGTGGCCCTGGGAGAGAGCCGCCTGCTTATGCTGTATATTATCTCTCGCGGATCGCAGGGTCTACGGGCGGTTTGCGCCAATTGCTGGTGCGCTTTTGCGCCTCGCTGCCACGAGCGCCGGTCGGACCTCTGTCTGGAGTAATAGTCATGGTTATACCCAATGACGGGTTGCCGCTGCGGCGGGCGGGCTGTCTCGTTCCGGCACTTTCGCCCCCGCCTCACCCCGGCTCGTTCCGCCCCTCCCTGCACGGGTTTCGCCCCGCTTTTCCGCATGCTCCCTCGCCCCGCCTGCCTTGTCGCCGCCCTCGCGCTGCTGGGCCCGGCCGCCGCTGCTTCCGGCGATTTCGTCCGCACGCCGTTCGCGCCGCCTTCGGCCCCGGCTGGCGCGTCGCTGTTCACGCGGCTCGACCCCGCGGCCACCGGTCTGAAGGTGGACAACCGCTACGACGATCCGCAGATGTGGGGCGCGCGCTACCGGCCGTTCATGGGCGGCGCGATGGGCTCGGGCGTCGCCGTCGGCGACTTCGATCGCGATGGCAAGGTCGACCTCTACGTGAGCACCAAGACGAAACCTGGCCGGCTTTTTCGTAATCTCGGCGGCTGGCGTTTTGTCGACGTCACCGCTGCGGCGGGCCTCGCCGAGGAAGGCTCCGTGCTCGATTGGTTGAAGGACACGGTTTCGTCCGATCGCACGATCGTCTGGCGACAAGGCGCCGTGTTTGCCGACGTCAACAACGACGGCTGGCCCGATCTCTACGTCTGCCGCATGGGCGCGCCGAACCTCCTTTATATCAACCGCGGCGACGGCACGTTTCGTGAAGAGGCCGGGAAACGGGGACTCGCGATCGAGGACGGCAGCGTGGTCGGCGCCTTCGCCGATTACGACCGCGACGGCTGGCTCGACGTCCTGGTGCTCACCAACCAACTGGAAGGAACCGAGCCCGACGGTCGCGCCGACCGGCTGTTTCGCAATCGCGGGGATGGATTCTTTACCGAGGTGACGAAAGCAGCCGGTCTCGGCGCGAAGACCTTCGGTCACGCCGCCACATGGTTCGACTACGACGGCGACCGGTGGCCGGATCTTTATATCTGCAACGATTTCTCCGGGCCGGACGGCTTTTATCGCAACAACGGCGACGGCACCTTCACGCCCATCCTCGACGAGACCGTGCCGCATACGCCGTTTTCGTCGATGGGCGCCGACGTCGGCGACATCAACAACGATGGCCGCTTCGATCTGCTGATCGCGGACATGGCCACGACGACGCGGGAAAAGGATCGCCGCGGGCTCGCCGCCTCGCGCAACGATGTCCTGCGCACCGCCACCACGCCGCACACCGCCCCGCAATACATGCGCAACGCCCTGCTGGTGAATTCCGGCAGCGGCCATTTCGCCGAGGCCGCCTGCTGGGCGGGCGTGGCCGCAACCGACTGGACCTGGGCCCCGCGGCTGGAGGATTTCGACAACGACGGCTGGATCGACCTCCACGTGACCAATGGCATGGTGCGCGAAGCGAACAACACCGACCTGCTCGCGGACATGATGCGCGCCCTTTCCGATCCGCAACGCATCGGCGTGATCAAAAAGGCCCCGCCGCTGAACGAGGCCAACCTCGCCTACCGCAACCGTAACGGCGAGGGCTTCGAGCCCGTCACGAACGAGTGGGGCCTGGGCGAGGTCGGCGTGAGCTTCGGCTCCGCGACCGCGGATTTCGACGGCGACGGGGACCTCGACCTCGTGTATTTGAATTATGACGACGGCCTCAGCGTGTATCGCAACGACACGCAAGGCCGCGGGCTGCAAGTGCGGCTGACGGGCACGAAGTCCAATCGCGACGCAGCCGGTGCCGTGGTGCGCATCGAGACCGGCACCGGCATTCAGGCCCGCGATTTCACGGTCGCGCGCGGCTACGCGTCGGGCAGCGAGCTCGTCGCCCACTTTGGGTTGGGCGACGAAGCCACCGTGCGCCGCCTGATCGTGGAATGGCAGTCGGGCGCGACCCAGGAGTTTCGCGATCTCGCCGCCGGTCACGCCTATCGCATCACCGAAACGCCCGGCGCGAAAGCGGCCGAAGCCCCGCCGACGGCCCCGTTGTTTCGCTCCGACAAACGCGCCGACGGTCTCGCGTTCACCGACGAGTCCCGCCCCGCCGTCCCGGACCAGGAACAGGCGTTTCTCCCCTTTCGCACCGACCGTCGCGGCCCCGGCATCGCCGTGGCGGATATCGACGGCGATGGCGACGAGGATCTCTATGGCACGGCCACGACCGGCTCGCCCGCCCGGCTGCTGCGGCGCGACGGCGCGACGTTCGTCGAGGAAACGCCGCGCGGCCTCGCGAAAGGAGAGGTCGAGGACGGACCAGCGCTCTTTCTCGATTTCGACGGCAACGGCACGCGCGACCTGCTCGTGACGAAAGCCAGCGCCAACGCGAGCGCCTGGCCGAACGCGTATCAGCCGATCCTCTACGCCAATGACGGTCAGGGAAACTTCAGCCCGACGTCCGCGCTGCCGGAATTTTTTCTCAATGTCGGCGCGCTTTGCGCCGCCGACATCGACGGCGACGGCGACCTCGATCTTTTCCTCGGGGGGCGCTCCGTGCCCGGTCGTTACCCGGAAACGCCGCCGAGCGTGCTACTGCGCAACGACGGTGGACGCTTCGTCGACGTCACCGGCGATTCGCCCGCGCTCGGCCGCGTGGGTCTCGTGAAAAGCGCGCTGTTTCGCGATGTCGATGGCGACGGTCGTCCCGACCTCGTCGTGGCGCTGGAGTGGGACTACGTGCGCTATTTTCGCAACGAGGGAGACGGACGCTTCACCGACCGCACGAAGGAGGCCGGCTTCGTTTCGGGCGGACGCGGCTGGTGGAACAGCCTCGCCAGCGCCGATCTGAACGACGACGGCCGACCGGATTTCGTCGCCGGCAATCTCGGCTTGAACACGACGTATCACGCGTCGGCCGCGCAACCCGCGACGTTGTTCTACGGCGATTTCGCGCAGAACGGCACGCGGCTGCTCGCGGAGGCCGTTTACGACGGCGCCGAACGCTATCCGCTGCGACCGCGCGCGGACATCGCCGCGCGGCTGCCGTTCGTGCTGCGTCGCTTTCCGAAGAACGACGCCTTCGCGAAGGCGACGATGGCGCAGGTCTTCGGAGAGAAAGCGCTCGCCGCCGCGGAACTCCGCGAAGCGGACAACTTTTCCTCCGGCGTGTTTCTGAGCCAGCCAGACGGCACATATCGTTTCGCGGCTTTTCCGCGCGCGGCGCAGCTCGGCCCAATCCAGGGCTTGATCGTCGCGGACCTCGATGGCGACGGCGCGGCCGATGTCTGCGCGGTGCAGAACTCCGACGCGGCGATTCCGCGCTTCGACGGCGCGCTCGGAATATTCCTGCGCGGACGCGGGGACGGTCAGTTTGAAACGCTCCCCCCGGCGCGCTCCGGGATCGTGGTGCCGGGCAATGCCCGCGCGCTCGTTGCCTTCTCCGCCCGCGACCGCGGCCGGCCTGATCTTTTTCTCACCCGCCATGGTGGGCCCGCCGAGCTGCTCGCGAATCAAAGCGAGGGCGCGCGCTGGCTCACCGTGCGGCTCGAAGGCGGGAAGGGAAACCCCGATGCGATCGGCGCGCAGGTGCAGTTCGTGTTCTCGCAGCGGCGGCCCAGCCATCACGAGGTCGGACTCGGCGACGGCTGGTTCAGCCAATCGAGCCCCGCGCTCTTCGTGGCGACGACGCCCGCCGACCGGTTGATCGAGGCGGTCGTCACCTGGCCGGACGGACATCGCTCGCGGCACGCCAATCCACCGGCTGAAGGCGTCTGGCGCTTGCGACGGCGTTGAGGTTTTCCACACCTCCCAGGTAAGCGATCGCATGAATCTCTTGAAGAACCTCCGGACCGACCGACGTGCGCTTTGGTGGAGTCCTGTCTTCGCGCTTGCGTTATTTCTCCTGCTGCAGGCCGATCTGGCGCAACTCCGGTGGGTCTCGGACCTCTCCGCGCAGGGCAGCCCGCCGCCGGCACGCGACGCGTATTCGCCCACCGGTTACGCACTGGGTCAGCGGCATTTCATCGGCAAGCACGAGCGCGGAGAAACCTATCGCTGGATCGCCGTCACGCAGGAGCTGATGGACACCGGCTTCCTCGGCGCCCGCATTTACGACGGCGACACGATCCCGTCCGGCCGCCCGCAATTGCTGCCGAAGTTATACGCGGCGTGGTTGACGGCGGTCGCGTGGGGGATCCACGGATTCACCGGCGCACCGCTGCCGATCGCGGTCGAACAGGCGGCGCTGTGGGAGCCGCTTCTCTCGCATCTGCTGATGCTGGTCGGATCGAGCGTCTTCATGGTCAGGCGATTCGGCTGGGCGAGCGGCGCCGCGAGCGCGCTCGCCTTCGCGCTTCTGCCATCGATCGCCGGTCAATTCCTGCCCGGTGCGCTCACCGCGCGGACGTGGGCCATGTTTTTGGCTGCTTACGCGATCGCTCGCGGGTTCACGGCGAATCAGGAAGATGACCGCCGCGATCCTGCGTTCGGCCTGGGTGCCGCTCTCGCCACGAGCGCCGCTCTCTGGCTGGATCCGGCCTGGGGTTTTCCGGCCGTGCTGGCCACCGCCGCGAGCGGATTTGTCCGCCGGCCCGCGACGGCGTCCGCGCCTTTTCTTCGCTGGTCGCTGATCGGAGCGGGACTGACGTTTGCGGCCTGGCTCGTGGATCGCACGCCTTGGTCGCTCGCGGCCGGCGAACTCCGTTACGTCCATCCGCTGTATGCGCTCGCGTGGCTGGGCTTGGGTTTCGCGCTCGAGGGTGTCCACCGGCTTCGTGCCAAAAACCCGGAGCGTAAACGCACATTCCTCCTGCTGCTTGTCGCGGCGGTGCTGTTGTCCGCTCTCGGCTACGCGCAGGTGCGAAACGATTTCCTGGGCTGGCTTTACCCCAGCGTCTGGATGCGTCGCATCACGTCGCTCGACGAATCCAGGGCGTTTGCGACGGCGTTCGACTGGATCGCTCAGGCAAGTTTCGTGGAGATCGCGTCGCTGACGGCGCCCATCGTCGCGGCCAGCGCAGCGCTCGCACTCGGTTGGCGGCGGCTTCGTTTCTCTGCCGATATCCCGCGACGCCAGCTGATTTCTGCGACGGTCATCTTCGCCGGCGTGCTGCTGCTGGCGCTTTTTCGCGTTCGCTGGGGCGTGGTCGCCACCCTCCTCGCGTGGCCGCTGGTCGCAGGAATCGTTCGCGATGCGCCGGTTTATCGCCGCATCGCGGCAACGGCGGCGGGCTTGTTTCTACTCACGCTCGCGCTGTGGTCACGCTCGCTGCCGGCGACGCTCGCGCGACCGGGCGTCGACACCGAACCGAGCGCTGCAGACGTCGAGGCGCTTCTGTATCGTCATTTCTCGCACTGGCTCGCGTCGCACACGCCCGGTGAAAAGATCGCCGCGCTCGCCCCACCCGAGTTGTCGGACTCGATCGTGTTTCACGGCGGTGGACACGTGTTGATGTCGACGGCTTGGGAATCCTATCCGGGCCAGCTCGCCGCGCGCCGGATCCTCAGCTCGCTGGAATCCACGGAGGCGGAAGCGGTGCTGCAAGGACACGAGATCACGCACCTGATCCTGCCCTCGTGGGACAAAGTTCTCCCGTTGTTTGTGCAAAAACCGCTCGAGTCGGGCCGCGACACGCTCTTTGACCGGCTCGATCGCTGGACGTATCCAGGGTATTTGCGACCGATCCCCTACCGGCTGCCGCCGGCGCCGGTTTACGTCGGGCAAAAGCTCGCGGTGTTCAAAGTCACCCCGCTGCAGGATGAGCCGCTGATGCTCAGCCGGCTTGCGGAATACTTCGTGGAAATGGAACGCCCCGAACCCGCGGCGATGGTCGCGCGCGTGTTGATGAAGGCGTATCGCGACGACCCGAATGCCGCGATCGCCCGCGCGTTCGTTGGCGCGGAGGCGCGACAAACGACCGACTTCGAACGCGAGCTCGCCCGCCTCGCGGGAGATGTCCGCGACGGACGCACGCCGCCGTTGTGGGACCGTCGCGTGCAACGCGCGATCGCGCTCGCCCTCGGTCGTCAACGCGAGCTCGCGCGAACCGAGATCGAGGCGTGTTTGGACACCGCCACCGCGGCCGACCTGCTCGAGCTCACGCCACTGCAAGCCTACCGGCTGAGCACCCTCGCCCACGCCTACGAGCTTCATTTCGCCGACAAAAACCTGACCTCGCTCCTCGCCGCGCTCGGTGCGGAATATCGGCCCGCCGAGCCGAAGGGCGACTCACGCTGAACGCGGCGAGCGCGCCCCTTTTACTCCAGATCGATGATCCCGCGCTTCACCGCGACGACCAGCGCCTGGGTGCGGTCGGACACGCCGAGTTTGCTGAAGATGTTCGCCACGTAGATCTTGATCGTCCCGACGACGAGGCCGAGTCGCGCGGCGATTTCCTTGTTGCTGAGGCCCTTTGCCAGCAGCTTCAGCACCTCCATCTCGCGCGGCGACAACCGCGCCAGGAGCCGCTCCGCGATCTTGGCCGCGACCTGTGGCGGGATGTATTGCTCGCCGGCGTGCACGAGACGAATCGCCTCCAGCAGCCGGTCGAGCGCCATTTCCTTGACCACGAAACCCGCGGCGCCGGATTTGACCGCCTGATAAACCTCCTCGCCTTTGGCATAGTTGCTGTAGACGAGCACGCGAACCGCGCCGAACTCCTCACGGAGCGCCCGAATCGTATCCACGCCGCTCATACCTTGCATGCGCAGGTCGAGCACGACCACGTCGGGCTGGTGCCGGCGATAGGCGGAAATCGCCTCCTGCCCGTCCTCGACGTCGCCGACCACCTCCATGTCGAGGGCATCGTTGATCGCCGTCATGAGCCCCATGCGAATGGCCATGTGGTCATCGACGAGCAGGATCTTGATTTTCTTCGTGTCATTCATCAGCGGAAAGGGGTTCGGGAGCGGCTTCGCGCAGCGGCACCTCGATGCGGATCGTGGTTCCCTGTCCCGGCACGCTATCGATGGCGAGCGTTCCTTTGAGTCGCTTCACGCGCGTGCGGATTCCCCGCAGACCGAGATGCCCCGTGCGCTCGCGCAGCACCTCGTTCGGCAGGAAACCGACTCCATCGTCCGCGATCGTCAATGTCACCGCGGCCCCGGCATAGCCGAGCCGGATCGAAATCCGATGCGCCTGCGCATGGCGCAGAGCGTTGGTCGTGGCTTCCTGGGCGATGCGCAGCAGGTTGTGATTGGCGGTCCGCCCCAGCGCGACGGGCTCGCCCTCCACGTCGACGTCGATCGTCACCTCCTCGTCGTTGATGAACGTCGTGAGATTGCGCAACGCGTCGCCCAGTTCGGTGCCCTCGAGCAACGGCGACTCCATGTCCCAGACCGCATGCTGCACTTCCTGCCGCGAGTAGGAGATCATGTTGCGGACCACGTTGAGCCGCGAACGAATGTCGCCGCCGACCGCCGGCAGCTTGAGCGTCGTGTCGAGCTGCAACATCGCTCCGGTCAAACCCTGCTGCACGCTGTCGTGGATCTCGTTGGCCAGACGGTTGCGCTCGGCCAGCGTCGCGGCCCGGCGGGTTTCCTCGCCGAGCTTCGTCATCGTGGTTTCGAGGTCGCGAGTGCGCGTCTTCACGAGGGCCTCGAGATCCCGGTTGCGCCGACGTTCCAGATAACTGGACCACCGCGTCACACCGGCAAGGACGAGCAGCCCGGCGCCTCCCATCAGCAGGTAGGCGGGCCAGGTGCGATGCCAGGGCGGCAGGATTTCGAACTCGAAAGTCGACGGCTCGGACGAATCGCCCTGGGCGGCGACCGTCCTGACCTGCAGCCGGTAAGCGCCTTCGCGGAGCCGGCGAAAGCTGAGCAGCGAACTGTCGAGCGGCGCCCACGGCTCGTGCTCGCCGAGGCGGTATTCATATTCCGGAGACCGCCGCCACGCGTCCGTCCCCGAGTAGAAGCGAAAGCTGAGGCTGTTCTGCGCAAACTCCAGGCGCCGCGGCGTGGCGGCGGCGTCGGACGCCAGCAGTTCCTCGTTGCGCTGCAGATCCACGATGGAGACCAGCGTGGGCCGGCGCGACCGCGGCGACGGCGCGGACCAGGACCGCTCGATATGATACAGGGACCGTTCCGCCAGGACCCAGACTTCGTTGCCGGGGAGGATGCGCACGACCGGATAACGGTCGTTCACCAGATCGAAACTGGTGGCGTCCATTTCATAGCCGTTTTCGCCGGGCGCGAAACGCACGAGGCCCTCGTTGTGCGACGCCCAGATCACGCCGTTCTCGTCGCGCTGGAGCCGCGTGATCCAATATGGCGAACGGTCGAGCAACTGCTGCAGTTCCAGAGCGTCGCACCACGTGCCGGTTTTTTGATCGTAGAACCGGTGCGGCTCCTCCTCCAACGCGCTCAACATCACGATGTCGTCGACCGATCCGATGTTGACCCACGAGCCCTTGGTCCACGACTCGTTCGGGATCACCTCCAGTTGCAGCCGGCCGTCGTGATGCCACAGCCGCGCCACGCCGCCGCCACCCATCTCCATCCAGACGGAATCGCCGACGCGATGCACGATGCGCGGGTTCGGGGCGCCCGGAATGCGAGGCACCACCTCGGTCCATTCCCCGTCGCGCCACTCGAGGAGTGCGATCTCCGACGGGCCGATCACGTAGCAATGGTTCTCGTCGGTCATCACTAGGTGCGCGAGATTGCGCACCGAACGGACGGGTCGCAGGACGCCGTCCGGCTCGACCGCAAACAGTTCGTCCCCGTTGCCGACGAGCATCCGCGATCCCCACGCAGCCAGGGCCCATGCCCCGCCCGGCGGCTGCGCGGGCCACACTTCAAAGGAGGTCGGCGCGCCGCGGCTGCCGGGCACCGCGCTGAACAGGCGTCCGTTCGAGACCACCATGATGCGGTCGTTCCACACGGCGACGATCGGCCAGACCACCGGCAAACCCAACCGTTGTCCAAAGGCGGACAGCGGGCTGCCATACAATATTTTCTCGATCGAGTCTTCGGTCTCCACCCAGAGCACCCCCGGCTCGCGATTGGCCAGCGCGGCGATGTTATGATATTGCGACGTGGTCAGCGCCATCAGCACTTCGCCCTCCTTCGAAAAGAGCAAAACACCCTGGCCCGTCACTCCGATCGCGATGCGGCCGTCGACCAGTTGCTGCAGAATCGAGACCGGACCACGAATGACATCGGGTTCGAGCTTGGGCCACGGCGACACGGTTTTTCCGTCGAACACCATCAATCCGCCGCCGACGAGCGCGACGAGGCTGCGCGTCTCGTCGAGAGGCGTCGAGAGCTCCACGACCGTCCGGTCCAGCTCCGTGCCTGCCGCCAATCGCATCGCCCCGGCGTCCACATCCACGTAGCGCAGCGGCTCATCATAAGCGGAGATATAAGCCTGATCTCCGACGCGGAACAGCCGTGAAAGCCGCGGCACTTCCAATAGGAAGCTGCGTTTGCCGGCGAAATCCCAATAGGCGATGCCATTCCAGCTCGCGAAGAAGATGCCGCGTTTCGTCACGAGCAGATGGTCGAACGTGGCGGTGGCCACCCACGCCGGCGGGGTCGCTGGCGTCAGCGACACGGGATGCAGCCGTCCGTCCTTGCCGCTCTCGACATAACCCCAGGAGCCGCGCGCGCCGTAATACGAGCGGCCGTCGGGCGCCGGCACGACATTGATCATCGCCACCTGATCCTTCCCGCCCTGTTCCGCGATATTCAACCAGGCGGTGTCATTGAGAACCGAATACACCGCGTCGTGAATCACCGCGAGCCGGCCGAAGCGATCGAACCCCAGCCGCGAGCCGCGCGGCACCGCCCCGATGTCGCCCAGCGAATACGAACGGATGTAGGGCATCCCGCGCACCGGCGAAACCTCGGCCGCCGCAGGCGTCGGCGCACACGCCAGCCCCACCGCCAGGATACAGCCGCTCCACCCGGCGACGAACCGAGCCCGTCGCGATGAGCCTGCCGGCGACACCCGCCCCTCTCTGTTTCCAATCTCCGAAAGCATCTGGTGCGCTCTTGAAAGCAGCCCCGCAACGTGAAGCGCCGTCTCCGCGCAGGTAAAGCCCATTCGCCACCCGCGGACCGAAACCGCGCGTCGCTCCGGACCGGCTATTACCCGGGCAATAGTTCTGCCTACCTCCAATGCCGGGTTGCCGCCGGCGCCTCGCGGTTGCGTGATGCGCACGCTGCGATCAGCCGTTCGGGCCGCTCCCCCCGCGCCCGATTCCCTTCCACCCCCGATGAGCCAGCCCCACCGCGTCGCCCCTATCCGCCTGCTCCGCCCCGGCACGCACCGCGACCACGGCCAACGTCCCGCGCGCTGAGCCATGGTCCGGTTGCTGACAGGTTCCAGGCACAAGGTGCTCATTGCCGGCTCCGTAGCGCCCTACGAATGCCTCCGGGGCGTCGAACGTTTCGCCCGCGAACACGACTGGCATCTCGTGATGGACATGCTGTTCACCGGTTCGCTGCCGCGTGGCTGGACCGGCAGCGGCGCTCTCGCAATGCTGCCCTACCAGCCTGACCTGCTGGCGCACCTGCGGGCCACCGGCGTGCCGTGCGTGGTCTGCACCGGCGACGGCGAAACCTTTCCCCGCGTCGAAACGGACCACGCGGCGATCGGCCGGCTGGCCGCGGATCATCTGCTGCAGCGCGCCCACCGGAGTTTCGCGTGGGCGCCTTTTCTCAACGACGCCGCCAATCGCGACCGGCTCGCGGCCTTCCAGTCGCGTCTCGCCGAACACGGCTGCGGCTGCCGTCTCCTGCCGGCGCTGCACACGCGCATCGGTCCCTACTGGCAGGGCAACTGGACCGAACACCGGCGCCTTCTCACCGCCGAGCTGCTGCGCCTCCCGCGGCCGACGGCGGTGTTCGCGTTCAACGATTGCGTCGCGACAAATCTGGTCGACGCCTGCCGCGATGCCGGACTCCGCCTGCCGGAGGACATCGCGGTGCTCGGCGTCGGCAATTCGATCGTCGCCCAGACGTCCCCCGTGCCACTCTCCAGCGTGGACGACAACATGGAGGAGCTCGGCTATCAGGCGGCGGCCTTGCTCGAGCGGCTGATGGGCGATCCCGACATCCGGCCGGAACTCGTGCGCGTGCCGCCGCGCGGGATCGTCACGCGCGTGAGCACCGACATCGTCGCCGTCAACGATCCGCGCGTCGCACGGGCTCTGAGCTACATCGCGGAACATTATCCGGATCCGATGCTGACCGTCTGCAAGGTCGCGGACGCCGTTGGCATTTCGCGGCGCAATCTCGAACGCAGTTTCCGCGACGAGACCGGCGGCACGATCAACGACTACATCATCGCCATCCGGATGCGTGAAGCCTCGCGTCTGCTCAAGGCGCATCCACGTGCGAAGAGTTCCGAGATCGCCGCGCTGGTCGGCATTCCCGGCGCCGGCACGTTCTTCCGCACCTTCCGCCGGTATTTTGGAACTTCGCCGAGCTCGCATCGCGAGACCGCGGAGCCGGACGCGCGCGCGGACGCTCCCGGGAAACACCTTCGCGCCGCGTCAGTCGCGGCCCTCCACCCCGCGCGTCGGGCCGCCCTGTCGGCCTGACCCGATCGTTTCCACTTTCTGTATGAAATCGCTCCGCTTCCTGCACCTAGTGGCGATGCTCAGCATCGTCCCATTCGCCCCGGCTCGCACCGCACCGGTCGCTTTCGACTGGTTCGAGTATTCCGGTCAAGACACCGGACCGAGCCCCGCCGCCGGGGAGTTCCGCACGCCGATCCTCACCGGGTTTTATCCGGACCCGAGCATCTGCCAGGTGGGCGACGACTATTACCTCATCAATTCCACCTTCGCCTATTTTCCCGGCATCCCGATTTTCCACAGCCGGGACTTGGTGAACTGGCAGCAGATCGGCCACGTGATCGATCGCCCGCAACAACTTCCCTACGCCGGGCTCGGCGTTTCGCGCGGCATCTTCGCGCCGGCGATCAGTCATCACAACGGCACGTTTTATGTCGTGTGCACGATGGTCGACGCCGGCGGCAACTTCGTTGTCACCGCCACGAATCCCGCAGGTCCGTGGTCCGATCCGACGTGGCTGGATTTCGAGGGCATCGATCCTTCGATCTTCTTCGACGACGATGGTCGAGCCTGGATGATCAACAACGGCGCGCCCGAGGGTCCGCCACTCTACGATGGTCACCGCGCGATCTGGATCCAGGAGTTCGATCCTGGTGCGCGCCGCATGATCGGTCCGCGCAAGGTGCTCGTGAACGGCGGCGTGGATATCTCCAAGAAGCCCGTCTGGATCGAAGGACCGCACATCTACAAGCGCGACGGCTGGTATTATCTCTGTTGCGCCGAGGGCGGCACGAGCGTGAACCACTCGCAAGTCATTCACCGCAGCCGCCACGTCGACGGGCCCTACGCTCCTTGGGATCAGAATCCGATTCTCACGCAGCGCGATCTCGACGGCCGCGTGCCCAATTCCGTCACGTCCACCGGCCACGCCGATCTGGTCGTCGGCCCCGACAAGAACTGGTGGGCGGTTTTTCTGGGCGTGCGCCCGTATGACGGACGCCATTCGCCGATGGGACGCGAGACGTTTCTCCTCCCGGTCACCTGGCCCAAAGACGGCTGGCCGCGCATTCTTCCCCCCGGCGAACGCGTCCCGCTCGTCGCCCGCACGCCCGCTGGCGCCCGCGTGAGCGATGCGCCGTCCTACCTGAACGGCAGCTTCACGTGGCGCGACGATTTCTCCGGCGCGCTCTCGCCATTGTGGATCATGTTGCGCACGCCGCAGGAAACCTGGTGGAAAACGGACACCGCCGCCGGCCAGCTTTCCCTCACACCGCGCGCCGAACCGCTCTGGGACAAAGGCAACCCGAGCTTCCTCGCGCGCCGCGTGCAGCACGCGCAGTTCACCGCGTCGACGTCGCTCGCCATTCCCGAAACACCGGGCGTCTCCGCCGGCCTCGCGGTGTTTCAAGGCGAACGTTTCCACTACTTCCTCGCCGTAAAACGCGAAGCCGACGGCGTCGTGATCAATCTCGAGAAACTCGCCGGCGGCGCGCCGGAGATCGTCGCCTCGCGCCGGCTCGAATCGAGCGGTCCGATCGCGTTGCGCGTCGAAGCGAACGATGCGACCTGCCGTTTCGCTTACGCGCCGACGCCGGGCAACTGGCAGACGCTCGTCGACAACGCCGACGCCAAGCTCCTCACCACCGCGGTCGCGGGCGGTTTCGTGGGCGCCACGGTCGGCGTGCACGCGCGTTTCGACCGCGCATCGTCCGCGCCTTCGGCGTCCGCCGCCGCGACCAACGGCAAGGAAACGTTCGTCATCGTCCACGGCGCGTGGGCCGGCGGTTGGGAACACAAGAAACTCGCCGAAGCCCTCGAAGCCCACGGCCACAAAGTTTACCGGCCGACGCTCACCGGGCAGGGCGAACGCTTCCACCTCGCGACGCCCGACGTCGATCTCGCGCTGCACATCCAGGACGTCGTCAATCTCATCGAATGGGAAGACCTGCACGACATCGTGCTGGTCGGTCACAGCTACGGCGGCATGGTCGTGACCGGCGTGGCCGACCGCCTCGCGAATCGGATCAAGCGTCTGATTTACCTCGATGCGTTCGTGCCGGAAAACGGCGAAAGCGCGCAGGCCGCGATGGGTGGCAACCGCGGCCCCCGCCGCTCGACGAATGGCTTCATCCCGCTCGGCGACCAGACCGGCAAACCGCCGCCGCACGTCGTGCCGCAATCGGAGAAGACCTTCACGCAACCGATCGAGCTCGCGCATCAGGACGAAGCGCGCCGCCTGCCGACGACCTACATCCTGACGGTCGATCCGGGCAAATCCGCCGAACAGGATGGCTTCTTCCGTTTTTATGAACGTGCGAAGGCCCGCGATTGGGACACCGAAATCATGACCGGCGATCACGTCGTCCACCTGAGCAAGACCGAAGAGTTGGCGCAGCGCTTGGAAAAGGCGCTCTAGACATCATGTCCGCTCCCGCGGATCGCCCGTGTAGGGCGGGGTCTCCCGACCCCGCCGCAACGCCGCGAATGCCGCCGGCCCGGCGGGGTCAGGCGACCTCGCCCTACAATGGAGAGCCGCCGGAACGCGCTCAGCACCGCGCACGCCGCCGCACCGCCGCCGCGCGCATAACCGTCAAGGAACCGGCGGATTCTCGGCGCGTCATTTTTCGCGCAACCTTTCTGCACCCCGACGCGCCCGCGCCTCCCACGCTGCGCGCCGTCATCGCTCTATGAATCCTTCACGCTCCGCCGCGGCACGCGGCCGGTCGCATCGTCGGCGAAGCCTTTTCGCCGTCGCGCTGCTTGTGCTCGCCGGTTCTGCATTCGCGCGCGATCCGAATTTCCACATCTTCCTCTGCTTCGGCCAGTCGAACATGGAAGGGTTTCCGGGCATTCCCGAGGAGGAAAAGGCATTTGCCGATCCGCGGTTCCAAGTCCTCGCCGCAGTGGATTTCCCAGAGCTGCATCGCCAGCAGGGCCAGTGGTCTACCGCTGTCCCGCCCCTCTGCCGGCCGAACTGCGGTCTCAGCCCCGCCGACTATTTCGGACGCACGCTCATCGCGCGCCTCCCCGCCCAGGTGCGCATCGGCGTCGTCAACGTTGCCGTCGCCGGCGCGAAGATCGAGGTATTCGACGAACACACGCGCGAAGCCTACGCCGCGACCGCGCCGGATTGGATGAAAGGCATTCTCGCCGCGTATCAGGGAAGTCCCTACCGGCATCTCGTCGCGCTGGCGCGGCGCGCGCAGGCCGACGGCGTGATCAAGGGCATCCTGCTGCACCAGGGCGAATCCAACGCCAACGACCCCGATTGGCCGCGGAAGGTCAAAACCATCTACGAGAATCTCCTGCGCGACCTGAACCTGCAGGCGCAGGATGTGCCGCTTCTCGTCGGCGAGCTCGTGGCCGCCGACCAGCAAGGAGCATGTGCGAGCATGAACGCGATCATCGACAATCTGCCGAAGCTGATTCCTACCGCGCATGTGGTATCTTCCGCCGGTTGCGAGGCGCGGCCGGATCACCTTCATTTCACCCCCGCTGGCTATCGCGAGCTCGGCCGCCGCTACGCCGAGACGATGCTGCCGCTGCTCGCTCAACCCTGACGCCACCCCGCCTCTCATGATCAGATCCTCCCTGCTGTTGTTATTCTCCGCGCTGGTCACCTTCGGCGCCGAAAGCGCCGCGCCCGAACCGGTGAAAACCGAGTTCGGCCTCGTCCAGGGCGTGCGTGAAAACGATCTCACCGTTTACCGCGGCGTTCCGTTCGCCGCACCGCCCACCGGCGATCTTCGCTGGCGTCCGCCGCAACCGGCGACGCCGTGGAGCGGCGTGCGCGAGACCACGCGTTTCGCGCCCGATCCGTATCAGGGCGACGGCCAAGGCAACGTCAGCGAGGACTGCCTTTATCTCAACATCTGGACGCCCGCGCGCGCCGCCAACGAGCACCTACCGGTGCTCGTGTGGATCTACGGCGGCGGTTTCTCGTTCGGTTCCACGTCGACGCCCGTGCACAACGGCGAACACCTCGCGCGTAAGGGCGTCGTGCTGGTCACGATCAACTACCGCGTGGGCCCGCTCGGGTTTCTCGCGCATCCGGAGTTGAGCGCCGAATCGCCGCAGCACGTCTCCGGCAACTACGGCCTCCTCGACCAGATCGCAGGACTCCGCTGGGTGCAGAACAACATCGCCGCGTTTGGCGGCGATCCGTCACGCGTGACGATCTTCGGCGAATCCGCCGGCGGCATCTCGGTGAGCATGCTCTGCGCCTCGCCGCTCGCGCGCGGTCTGTTTCACGGCGCGATTTCGCAAAGCGGCGGCTCGTTCGGCCCGCCGCGTCCCACGACCTATCCCGGCGAGAACATGCGTCGTCTCGCGGCGGCCGAGCAATCCGGCGTCGCCTTCACGCAAAAAGCCGGCGCGCCTTCCCTCGCCGCGCTGCGCGCGCTGCCGCCGGGGAAACTTCCCGCCGGCTGGGGCAGCGGCGCCGCGTGGCCGATCATCGACGGCTGGGTGATTCCGGACGACCAATACAAACTCTACGAAGCCGGTCGCTACAACGACGTGGCGATCCTCGTGGGCTACAATTCCGACGAGGGTCTGAGTTTCTCGCGAGAGAAGACGCCCGACGAGTTCATCGCCAATACCCGCCTGCGTTACGGCCCGTTCGCGGACAAACTCCTTGCCGCCTATCCGGCCGGCACCGACCGCGTGCCGAAGACCGCACGCGATCTCATGCGCGACGCCGCCTTCGGCTGGCACACGTGGAGCTGGGCGCGGCTGCAATCCCGCACGGGCCGCTCGAAGGTTTTCCATTATTATTTCGACCAACATCCGACGCGCGCCGCGGATTCCGCCGCCGCCGATCACGGCATGCCGCACGGCGTCGACGTGCCGTATGTGTTCCAAACCCTCGACCGAGCAGACAAGAATCTCACGCCGGGGGATTTCGCGATCTCGGAAACGGTTGCGACCTACTGGACGAATTTTGCCAAGCGCGGCGACCCCAACGGCCCGGGCGTGCCGGCCTGGCCCGCGTTCACCGATCGCGACCGCCGCGTGATGTGGTTCCACGACGAAGCCAAACCCGGCTCCGTCCCAAGCGCCGCTTCGCTCGAGGTGCTCGACGCTTACTTCGCGTGGCGCCGCACGCCCGAAGGCGAGGCCTGGGCCCAATAACCTCTCTGCATTCTCCGATCATCATGAAACTCCTCCGCCCCGTCCTTCTTCTCGCCCTTACCGCGCTGGCTTTCACCGCGGCGCGCGCCGCCGATCAAAAAGACCGCTACACTTACGTCATCGTGCACGGCGCCACCGCCGGTGGCTGGGAATGGAAGCGCACCGGCCAGTTTCTCGACGACGACGGTCACACCGTATATCGCGCGACGCTCACCGGTCTCGGCGAGCGCATGCACCTCAATAGTCCCGACGTCGATCTGCAGACGCATATCAACGACGTCGTGAATCTGATCCTCTTCGAAGATCTGCACGATGTCGTGCTGACGGGCCACAGTTACGGCGGCATGGTCATCACCGGCGTGATGGATCGCGTGCCCGACCGCATCAAGCACGTCGTCTTCCTCGACGCCGCGGTGCCCGACGACGGCGAGTCGATCTGGGACCTCTTCGGCGGCAGAGGCCCCGCCGGCCCGAACATCGTCGACGGCTTCATGCAGGTCCCCTGGGTCAAGCCCGACGCCAAGCCGCCGCACAACGTCAAGCAGTCGATCAAGTGCTTCAATCAGCCCGTCTCCTATCGCAACCCCGCCGCGCTCGCGCTGCCGGTGACCTACGTCGCCTTCGTGCCGAAGGACAAATCCATCGAGGAGCGCGCGGCCCAGGACAAGAGCTGGCAGCGCGCGAAAGCCCGTGGCTGGACAATCCGCACGTTTCCCGGCGGCCATGTCGCGCAACAAGAAGACCCGCGCGGCGTCGCGTCGCTAATGGAGGACGCGGTGAACGATCGCAACGAAGCAGTCGCGGCCAGCTCGTCCGCCCCGGCAACGAAGCACTGAGTTCCGGCCGCGGCCACGACCGCCGCGAACTCATCCTCGCCACCCGGCGCGAAGATCTCTACGAGATCGAAGGCCTCGCTGCGCCTTTTCATGAGCGACTTCCCTGCCCCTGCGCCGGTGGCGCAACGTCCGTTTCACCTGCTGACGAAACCCGTCGGTTCCGCCTGCAATCTCGCCTGCACCTACTGTTTTTACCTCGAGAAAACCCACCTTTATCCTGCGGCGACCCAGCTTCGCATGTCGGCCGACCTGCTGGAGCGCTACATCCGCGACTACATCGCCGCGCAACCCGGCCCGGTCGTGTCGTTCGCCTGGCAAGGCGGAGAGCCCACCTTGCTCGGCGTGGAGTTCTTCCGCACTGCGGTCGCGCTCCAGGCTCGTTACGCCGGCGATAAACGCATCGAGAATGCATTCCAAACCAATGGCGTCCTGCTCGACGACGCCTGGGGCGAATTTTTCGCGCGCGAGAAGTTCCTCGTCGGCCTCAGCATCGACGGCCCGAGGGAATTTCACGACGCCTACCGCGTCGACAAAGGCGGGCGGGCCACCTTCGACGACGTCATGCGCGGGATCGCGGTGCTGAAGCGTCACGGCGTGGAGTTCAACACGCTCACCACCGTCCACCGCAAAAACTCGCTCCAGCCGCTCGCCGTCTACCGTTTCCTGCGGGAGATCGGTTCCGGATTCATCCAGTTCATTCCGATCGTGGAGCGCAACGCTGCGGCGGACGGGGCGGAGTCCGGCCTCTGGCTGGCACCTCCGCCCGACCATGCGGACACCCGGACGCTCGATGCGCAGGTCACGCCGTGGAGCGTCCGGCCGGCGGACTACGGGCAGTTTCTCTGCACGATCTTCGACGAGTGGATCCAGCGGGACGTCGGCCGCATCTTCATCCAGCAATTCGATGCGGCGCTCGCCAACTGGGTGGGTGAACCGGCCGGCGTCTGTCTCTTCAACGAGACCTGCGGCCGCGCCCTTGCGATCGAACACAACGGCGATGTGTACAGCTGCGACCACTACGTTTACCCCGCCTACCGGCTCGGCAACCTGCGCGCCCGACCGCTCGCCACCCTCGTCGACTCGCCCGCGCAGCGGCAGTTCGGCGAGGCCAAGCGGACCGGGCTGCCCCGCGAATGTCGCGAGTGCGCGGTCAGATTCGCCTGCCACGGCGAATGCCCCAAGCACCGCTTCCTGCCCACGCCATCCGGCGAGCCCGGACTGAATTACCTCTGTGCCGCCTACAAACGCTTCTTCACCCACATCGATCCGGCGATGAGCACGATGGCGGCGCTCCTCCACGCGGGCGAGGCCCCGGCAAGGATCATGACCCTGCCCCGCAGCTACTGGATGCCGCCGCGCACAAGGGGGAGGCCGGAAACCCCCTTCCGACCTCCCGCCAGACGTTAGTGACCAAGCCAACAATGCGTTAGCGGTACAGGTCCGAAATTAATATAAACCTCGTCGCGACGTCAGTCGTCGCCTTGCTCATATTATAGAATGTAAGGTTTTTATAAAAACCTGACGCCTCGCGTCGGCCCCGGCCGTATTTTTTATATAACCTGAGTTATATCTGCGAGGTCGTCCGGCCGTGCTCACGGGTCGGCCCGCGGAAACCGGAGACAGTTTTGCACGTGGTCGAACTCGGCCAGATAGAGCCGGGCGATCGCCGGATCGGCGAGCACGACGAGCAGATCGTGCGAAAACACCGAGGTGTTGTACCAATTGAAGCTGCCCTCGAGCACCACGCGCTCGTCGATCACACAAAATTTTGCGTGCAGCGGGCTGTACGGCACGCGCTGGTCGTGTTTTCCGTACGCCAGCCAGACCGGAACGCCACCTTGTTGCAGCCGCGCCACTGCCGGCACCAGCGGCCGCCGCAATTCGTTCTCCATCGTATATTCGCGGCCCGGATCGCCCTCGCGCACAATATGGCCGTTGAGAACGAGCTGCACGTCGACGCCCCGCCGGCGCGCGGCGAGCAGGGCGTCGATCACCGAATCGTTATAGTCGCCGCGCAGTTCCGAGACGTGAAACAGGCAGCCCCGCAGCGAGCGGCGGGCCCGGTGGATTTCGGAAATGATCGCCTGATGCGGCCGATACAACCGGCCGTCCGCCGCCGCGTGACGCCCGAAGGTGTACAGGAGGTTGAACACACTCCACGGGTCGATCTCGTAGGCTTGGATCACCCCGCCGCGGATGCTCTGGAACACATTGTCGAGCAGTCGGCAGACGCCATAGGAACGAAAACTCAGACCCGACTCCCAGTTCGGTCCCCAGCGATCGAACGTGATGTTGAAAGAGCCGAGCAGACAGTCCTCGTCGCCGAACACGATGAACTTCGTGTGCATGTCCGGCGACAGCTCCACCCGCGGATCCCGGGAGGAACAGAACACGCCGATCAGCTCGATACCGGAACGCTTGAGTCGCACATAGTTTTCGCTGCGCGTGAGCGTCATCTTCCGCCAGTCGACCACGCACTGCACCTGCACGCCCTGCGCCGCGGCATACAGCAGATGATTCACGAAATCGGCGTCGTCGATGCAATCGACGCATACCTTCACCCTGGCCGGACGTTCAGGCGCGAAGCACCGGCGGCGGATCATCTCGTCGAGCCGGTCATGGATGTAACGCTTCGGGTGATACGGATGGTGCACCACGCCCCGCGTGAACTTCGGCACCACGCCGAGGGATTCGAAATGATGATTGAACCAGCGCACATCGCGCTGCAGCAAACCGGCGTCGACCTCGCACGTCCGGTAATCGTTTTCGCCCGCCACCGGCGGGACGCGGTGCGACCCCGCGCCACGTCCGGGCTCCGCGAGGCGATAGGCGAACTGCGACGGATACGACCGTTCGCCGCAGTGAACGACAAACGCGAAGGACACGTCGACGATCGCTCCGAAAGGCCACGAATCCAGGCCCAGATAAAAATCCCGCGTGCACCGATGCGCACCGCCCTCGGCCTCGCAGGCGTCGGTGTCCACAAGGTAGCGCTCGTTCGCCCCACCCTCCCGCCTCACCGTCAGAAGCACCTTGACGTTGATCGCCGTCGTGCCGTGCACGCGAAAACCGATGCGGCCCCACCGCAGCGTGAAACGCTCGCCCAGCTCGTTCCGCCGCGGGAACGGCAGCCCCCATTCCGTCCAGGCCGGCGACGCCCACTGTTCGGCCAGCGCCATGATCCGCTCCCCTCACGCGCGCGGCACGAGCTCCGCGTAATAGCCAGGATGATCGGACACGCGCCCATAATCGGCCGGCGTGAACAGCCGCCGCACGGTCCTCGCCTCCAGCGCGCCGCCTTTCCGCAGAAAGATGTAGTCGATCCGGCCGCCGTTCACGGCGGTCTCGCCCGTTTCGCGCCGGCGCGATTGCACCAGCGCGTCGTCAAACTCCCCGCCGGCCATCACCTGCGCGTAACCGGCGGAATCCGGCGCCGCGTTGAAATCGCCGAGCAGCAACGTCGCCGCGACCTCCGGCGTGGCCCGATCGCGCGCCCACGCCGCCAGGCGCTCGAACTGCTCGCGAAACCCATCCTTCCACCAGCTCAGGTGTACGGAAAAAACATTCACGGCGCCCACGCACGGCACGTTCACCTGTGCCATGACGATCTTGCGGGAGTGAATGCTCTCCGCGTCGTGACGGCTCGACACATAACCCGCGTCCTTCACCACGATATCGTGACGCGTGAGAATGGCGCTGCCTTCGCGATAAATGCCAAAACCGCGATGCGACCAATCGTGCACGAGATGATACGGCTCGCGCAGGCGGTCCCGGATTTTTTTGGCGGCGTTCTCCGCAAACGCGGCGCTCCCGCCTTCCCACGGTTCCGCGACCTCCTGCAGACAGACGATATCGACCCGGTGATCGTCGATCGCCCGCGCAACCGTCGAGAGTTTCGCGTCCGCTTCCTCCTCCTGATTGCAGTGGAGATTCAGCGTCATGACCTTCAGCGGCTCGCGGGCGACGACGTAGTTCGTGCCGAAATTATTGTCCCAGAAAACGCCCGCCGCTCCGCCGCAGCCGACCGCATACTCTACGCGCCAGGCATGCTGCACCGGGATGTGCGTCACCCAGATCGCGGTGCCCGCGGCCGAGGGATTCTGCGCGCCGCTCGCGTGCGCCCGCTCCCAATGCCGTCGCCAGAAAACACACTCGCGCGTCGTCCACACGTGGCTGTGATCCTCGTGCGAGCGGACAAACACCCGCCGCGGTCGCAGCGTTGCGGGCACCGCGACCGTCACCGGCAGAAACGTGTCCTCCAGCGCCAGCCGCGACTGCACCCGCAGGTTCAACACCGGGCGGCCCGGCGCGATCCACCAGCCGGCATCTGCGGCCAACGCGTGGTTGCGGCCGTCATTCGAATCCCACGCGTCGATCCCGGCCAGCCGGGCACGCGCCGCAAACGCGATCGCTCCCGGCAGTCGCTCCCGCGCGGACTCGAATACCGCTTCGGCCTCCCACACTTCGCCGTCCTGACCGGTCGGGTGCGCGAAATGACATGGCAGCACGCGCCACTCGCCCGCCTCGCCTGCCCAGTGAATCTCGATGGATTTCTCGTAAGCGAGGTTCTGCACCCGCACGCCGAAGGATAACGTCTGCCGCTGGTCCTCCCCCGTTCGGGAGACGACATTGCCCGCGTAGAGCATCTGGATCGTGGTCACGCTCCTTCCGGCACGGCATCGCCGCCGCGTTGCACGGAGAGCCTACGGTAATGCGCCCCACCGGCGGGTCAAACTCCGGCGCCGGCGATGCAGGAACGCCACTCGCCGGCGTCGCGGAGCCTGGGCTCAGCGCAGAAAACTCCGCCCGACGCTGAGGACCGTCGGCAGCCATGCCGCAAGTCCACGACCGCGTCGCGTGAGCAAAAACCCGACGACTGCAGCGCCGCCGAGCAACCACCAACGATGCTGCGCGAGCGTCGCGCGGGCCGCTTCGCTGCGCGCACAAAGGCGTTCGCACTCAAGCTGCAGAATGCCGCGATGCAGATCCGCTTCCGCGAGCAGCAGCCGCTTCCGGGCGGCCAGCTCGTTTACTCCGGCTGGCGCAGGCATGCGGCGTCCTTTCTGAATTCAGCGACCGTGGCCGCGAAGGGCTTCGGCCCCTGCACCACGCGCCGGCGCATCACGTAAAAACACGTCGCGGCGGCGCCGAGCACCACGACGGTCAAACCAACCAATCCCGCGTATCCAGCTTGCTGCCACAGGAACAACGCGAGCGTGCCGACGGCGAGCAGGATGCCGGCGACCGCAAGCGCCAGCGCGGCGGCGAGCCACGCCAGCAAACCGAGCGCGCGGAGCTTCTCCTCCTGCAACTCGATCGCCGCCAGCTCCAGCCGCGTGCTCAGCAGTCCGAGCACGGACTGACCGAGCCGGCGGGCCGTCGCCAGCAGCCCGCCGTCCTGGGTTTCGCCTTCGGGCATGGCCTTATTTCCGGCGCAGCAACGCGCCGAGCAGAATGCCGACGCCAAACGCGACCGCGAGCGATTCATACGGGTGCGTGCGAATCGTCTCGTCGGCTTTGCGCGCCGCCACTTTCGCGGATTCTACGCTGCGCGCCTGCAGATCGTGGTAGGTGGCCTTCGCCTTTTCGAGCGCGGCCGCGAGGCGGGCGCGCGTTTCCTTCGCCTTGTCGCTCGCGTCGTCGGCCGTCGCCCGCAGCAGCGCCTCGGCGTTGCTCGCGAGCGATTTGAAATCCTCCACCAAACGCTCGCGCGCGAGGTGGGTTTGAGCGCTTTCCATATCGGGGAAGTGAGTTTCCATCGGAATTCCTGGGTTGAGGGTTGCGGATGATGGCGGCGATCGAAGAACCGGAGCGCAGCTTAACGGGTCACTGCGGCCCGCGCAACCGTTTCGCTGCCGCTCGTTTCCGACAACGAAAAAGGGGAACGCGTTCCGCGATTCCAGCGTCGGCTCACGTCACGACCGGATGCGAACGCTCGAGCTGGCCCGCCAGGCTGGAGGTCGACGTGCCGATGCGGCGCTTGAAGATCGTCTGGAAAAACGTGTTGTTCGGCACGAGCACCGTCTCGCCCGGGGAGCTCTCGAGCGTGGTGAACACGACGTTCATGTCCGTCACGCGACCGCGCGTGCTCGACGCCGGCAGCTCGAGTTCGTCGCCGATGCTGAAGGGTTTCAACACCACGAGCACCAGCGTGCAGAGAAAATTGCTCAGGACGCTCCACAGCGCCACGAAGCCGATCGCCACGAGGCCGAGCACGGTGCCGATCACCGCGAGGATGCCGTTGATCTGAAATCCCCAGCGGCCGAGAACCAGCAGGGCCGCCGCGATCAGGACGGCATAGCGCAGGGCCAGCCGCACGGGGGTGAACGCCAGCCGCGGCAGGCCCGCCCATTCGGCGAATTTCAGGATCCGGCCTTTCAGGCCGAAAAAGAGGATGAGAGCGACGGCGACGATCGCCGCCGTTTCGATAAGTTTCCGGATGGTTTCGTGATCGAGCATGGGAACTGACTTTCTGGTTGAACGCTGTCGAACAGCGACAGTCGGTCCGCCGCGTGGGAGCGGTAAGCTTTCGCATCCGGGAAGCCGCGCTGAATGAAGCTCGCGCGGCGGCGCCATCCGGGGAACGAACGTCCACCGCGACGGCGCCAGGGAGGCTGAAACGGACCCGGTCAATGCTATAACCGGCTCGGGGCATCGCGATTCCCTCCGCCTGACAATTCGGTCATTCGCTCCGCAGCCGCGTGCGAATTCGCTTTTCGCCCGCGCGATCTCCGCGCCTCATCGCGGTTCGCATCATGGCCGCGGAACACTCCTCCCCGACGCCGGCGCGCATCCCGCGCCAGATCCCCTTCATCATCGGCAACGAGGGTTGCGAACGCTTCAGCTTCTACGGCATGCGGAACATCCTCACGGTGTTCCTCGTATCCTCTTTGCTGATGCACGTGCCGGAGGCGGAGCGCGGCGCGGCGGCCAAGGACGTTTTTCACACGTTCGTGATCGGTGTTTATTTCTTCCCGCTGCTCGGCGGCTGGCTCGCCGACCGCTTCTTCGGGAAATACCACACGATCTTCTGGCTGAGCCTCGTCTACTGCCTCGGGCATCTCTGCCTCGCCGTCTTCGAGTCGAACCGCACGGGTTTCTACGCCGGGCTTTCGCTGATCGCACTCGGCGCGGGCGGCATCAAGCCCTGCGTCGCGGCCTTCGTCGGCGACCAGTTCGACCGGACCAACAAGCACCTCGCGAAGCTCGTGTTCGACGCATTCTACTGGATCGTTAACTTCGGCTCGTTCTTCGCGTCGCTGTTGATGCCGATCTTTCTGCGTCAGTTCGGCGCCGCTGTTGCCTTCGGCATCCCCGGCGCGCTCATGGCCGTCGCCACCGCCGTCCTGTGGCTGGGCCGGAAGCACTACGTGCTCGTGCCGCCCGCGCCGGCCGATCCGCACTCGTTCCTGAAGGTGGCGGCTACCGCCATCGTATCCGGAAACAAAGGACGCCTGCTCGCGGCCGGCGGCCTGGCCCTCGCCGTCCTCGCGCTCGCGGGGATCCCGTCGTTCGGCTTTGTCGTCTCGGCGTGCACCGCGCTCGTCGCCGTCCTCGCTCTCGGCGGGCTCGGGGCCTGGATCCAGCTCGACCGCGCCCGCGAGCGGCATCCGGCCGAGGCCGTCGAGGGCGTGCGCTCCGTGTTGCGCGTGCTCGTGCTGTTTTTTCTCGTGACGCCGTTCTGGTCGCTCTTCGACCAGAAGGCCTCGACCTGGGTCCTGCAGGCCGACGCGATGACGAAGCCGGCGTGGTTCCAGGCCGCGCAAATGCAGGCGCTCAATCCGGCGCTCGTCATGCTCCTGATTCCGTTCAACAACCTGGTGCTGTATCCCGCGCTGCGGCGGCTCGGCTGGGAAATGACGGCGCTCCGTCGCATGACGCTCGGCATCGCGTTCGCCGGCCTGGCATGGGTCGTGGTCGGCGGCATGCAGCTCGTGCTCGATCGCGGCGACGCGTTTTCCATCGTCTGGCAGGTGCTGCCGTATGCGTTGCTCACGCTCGGCGAAGTGCTCGTCGCCGCGACCGGTCTCGAATTTGCCTACAGCCAGGCGCCGCAGGCGATGAAGGGCGCGCTGATGAGCTTCTGGAATCTGACCGTCACGATCGGCAATCTCTGGGTGCTGATCGTGAACGCCGCCGTGCGCAACGACGCCGTCACCGACTTCATCGCCCGCCGGGGCTTCGGCGTGACGGCGTCGCAAATGTTTTTCTTCGCCGGCTTCGCTTTCGCCGCGGCGCTCGCCTTCGCCGCCGTCGCGCGGCGCTACCGCGTCGCCGATCACTATCGCGGCGCCTGAGCGCTGCCGCGATTCTCCCACCGGATTGCCGCCGGCATTCACAACCAGACTTACTCATGATACTCCGGGATATGTTTTCGTCGTGGTTACCCCGCCGCCTCGCCCTCGCCGGTGTCCTGCTGCTGGCGTCACGCCTCGTCGCCGCCGATTCCGCCGGCTGGCGGATCGCGATCGATCCGCAGGCTGAACCGCTGGAACGCTTCGCCGCCCGCGAACTGCAGCGCTACGTCTATGTCACCACCGGCGCCCATCTGCCGATTTCCGACGCCGCGCCGCCGGCGGACAGCGTCGCGCTGGTCGTGGCGTCGCGGAGTCGGCCGCTGGCCATGTCCACCTTCGCGAATCTGCCCGCGCTCGCCGCCCAGGAATACTGGCTGCACGCCGGTGCCTCCACGACCGGCCCGGAGCGCATCGCGCTCGTCGGTGGCGATGCGCTCGGCACCTTGTATGCCGTCTATCGTTTCGCCGAGCGGCTGGGCGTCCGCTTTTATTTGCATGGCGATGTCATCCCCGACGCCCGCCGGCCGTTCGCATTTCCCGCCTTCACCGAAGCAGGCCGTCCGCTCTTCAACGTGCGCGGTCTCCAGCCGTTTCACGATTTTGCCGAGGGGCCGGACTGGTGGAATGCCGACGACTATCTCGCTGTCGCCGGCCAGCTCGCGAAGCTGCGGATGAACTTCCTCGGGCTGCATACGTATCCGGAAAGTGGTGTCGGCCCGGAGCCGACCGTTTGGATCGGCCCCGCGGACAACATTGACGAACACGGCCGCGTCCGGCGCGCGTATCCGGCGTCCTATCACACGACCGGGCGCAGCGGACAAACGTGGTGGGCCTACGCCCCCACCCGCACCAGCGACTTCGCGGGCGGCGCGGCGGAACTCTTCGACCGCGACGATTTCGGCGCAGACGTCATGCGCGACCGCGAGTTTCGCGCGCAGACGCCCGAGACGGCCGCCGACGTGTTCAATCGCACGGGCGAACTGCTCGCGACCGCGTTTCGCGAAGCGCGCCGGCTCGGCATCCTCACCTGCATCGGCACCGAAACGCCGCTGACGATTCCGTCCGTGGTGAAGGCGGAATTGCTCGCGAACGGCAAGGATCCCGCCGACGCGGCGGTCGTGCGCGAGGTTTACCAGGCAATGTTCGAGCGGATCCGGCGGGTGACACCGGTCGATTATTATTGGTTGTGGACGCCCGAGGACTGGACGTGGGCCGGCAATCGTCCGGAGCAGTTCGCCGGCACCGCCGCCGACATTCAGGCAGCGCTCGATGCGCTCGCGGCCTTGAACCATCCGATGACCCTGGCGACCTGCGGCTGGGTGCTCGGGCCGCAGCACGACCGCGCCGCGCTCGATCAGTTTCTGCCGCTCGATTCGCCGATGAGCGCGATCAACGCTTCCGTCGGTCACGTTGCGATCGACCGGCAGTTCACGAATTTGCGGCAGCGTCCGCGGTGGGCGATTCCGTGGCTGGAAAACGACGGCAATCTGACGAGCCCGCAACTCTGGGCCGGCCGCATGCGCTTCGACGCGGCGGACGCCCGCCGGCTCGGCTGCACCGGATTGATCGGAATCCACTGGCGCACCCGTGTGCTTGCGCCGCAGATCTCTGCGCTCGCCGCCGCCGCCTGGGACCAGTCATGGGTGCCGGCGGATTTCGACCCTACTCCGTTGCCGCCGCTCACCTCGTCCGGCGCCAGCGGCGGACGCGTCGTCACCACCGCGGCGACGATCGCCGACGCGCCCGAGCCCGGGGAGGCGTTTCGCACCAACCGCGTGGGGATGCCGTCGTTCGACATCCTCGTCCCCGGCGGTCGCTACGACGTCCGCCTCGGCTTCAGCGAAATCGAAAACCTCGCGCCCGGCGCCCGCGTTTTCAGCGTGAAGCTCAACGGCCGCACGCTCCTCGATCGTTTCGACATCGCGGCCCGCGCCGGCGCCCATCGCGCCCTCGTGCTCGAGTTCAAGGACGTGGCCGTGGACACCGCCGACGCGCGGCTCCTACTCGAGTTCGTCGCGCATGCGGGCGAACCCGCGATCGCCTTCATCGAATTCGACGGTCACACCAGCTACGCCAACGCGCATTACGCGCGCCGGATCAACTGCGGCGGTCCCGCGCTCGCGGACTGCGAAGCCGATCAGCTCGCCGCCCGACCCCGGCCGCCGATCGATCGCACGATGCCGGTCGTCGATTTTTATCGCGATTTCTCCGAGGCGAATTTCGGCCCCGAAGCCGCGGGGGCGATCGGCGAGGTGCTGGCTCGGATCGACGGCGTCGCACTGCCGATGCCGACGCACTGGATCGACGGGCCGGGCGACATCCGCCGCAATCCGGAACCGTGGGCGTCCGTCGCGCCGACCTACGCGTTTGTCGGCGAGCTCGAGGCCTTGCGCCAACGCGTCCGCGGCGCGGCCAATCTCGACCGCTACGACTATTGGCTGAACCAGTTTCGCGCCCTGCGGCTGATCGCGGAAATCGGCTGCACCGCCGGCGCGCTCGATTTGGCGATGAGCGCCATCGCGGAGACACCCGATCCGGCGGAAGCGAAAAAAGTCGTGGAGAACCGCGCGCTGCCACTGCGCCTGCAGCTGGCGCGCCTCTGGACCAAGCTGCTGCGCACCGAGATCGCCGGCGTCTCCAACCCCGGCGAACTCGGCACGCTGGCGAATCTCGAGCAGCGCAGCCGCGTGCATCAACAAATTCTCGGCAAACACGATGCCGCGCTCGTGAAAAGTCTCGGCTGCGACCTCCCGCTCGCGGCGTCGCCGGAAAACGACTACACCGGGCCGGCGCGGATCGTCGTGCCCACGGTGCGCACGGCCGCTGCGGCCGGGGAATCGTTGACACTCCGCGTGATCCTCGTCTCGGAGCAGCCCGCCGCCGGCGGTTCGCTCGCGTGGCGGCCGCTCGGAGCCTCGGAGTATCGCCGCGTGCCGCTGCGCCACGTCGGCCGCCGCGTTTACGAGCTCGCGTTGCCTCCGTTGGGCGAGCGGCTGCCGGCCATCGAATTTCACCTCGAAGCGGAACTCGACGGCGGAGCGCGGCGCTGGCCGGTGTCCGAGCGCGGCCTGGACCAGACGATCGTTCTCGCGGACGGCGCGTAACGCGCCTGTTCAAGCCTCAGTCGCCGGCGCCGGTGGCAGCACGTCGCGTTCGATTCGCACGAGTTCCTCGTAGGCCAACGCCGCACTCTCGGCCGTGAGGAGCGCGTCGATCATGTTCGTCTTCAAGCCCATCACACACAGCCGCGCGAGGGTGTGAAGATGCAGCCGTTCGTCTTCACAGCAGATGAGGAAAAACAGCTGCGTCGGCCGTCCATCCGGCGCACCGAAGGGCACTTCCTGGACGCTGCGGCCGAGCGCGATGAACGAGCTCTCGAAACGATACTCCGCCAGCTGTCGCGCGTGCAGCAGCGCCATTCCACCCGGCAGTGCCGTCGAGCACATCTCCTCGCGCGCCCGCACGCTTTCGAGCAATTCGCGCGGATCGAGCACCCGGCCGGTGCGATCCGCCAGCGCCACCATGTCGCGGACCACGGACGCCGCCGTTTTCGACGGAAGTTCGAGGTCGATGGCGTTGGGTTCCAGCAGCACGGGCATCAGGGCCCCGCCGGGGAGTTCCGGCGCCGGACGGCGCACCAGTTTCTGATGGTAGGCGTCGAGTCGCTTGTCCGGGAGTCCGAGGATGCGTTGCGAGGCCCATTCGTCGATCGCGCCGCGACGAAAAATCATCCGTCCGCCGCGCGTTTCGCGAGGAAGGTCGGTCTCGCGCAGGAGCCGCTCGACGTCGGGCGTCGAGAGATGCAGGTAATCCGCGAGTTCCTCGAGGTTGAGCGTGCGATGCGGCATGCCCCACTGCTAAACGAAATCGGTTGGCGTGCAACGCGCCGTCTTGCCTCCATTCCCTCGGCACGCGGCCGCCCCGGGCCCTTGCGAAGATCTCCCGCCGTCGTGGAAGGCATTCTCCGGCGAATCGCTCGGCAGCCCACTCGATGGCATGATCGCACGGGTGCGATACCTTCTCATCCAACCGCAACGCCCTGCCACGTCATGAAACTCACCAGCCCTGCCTTTGTCGCCGGCGACGCGCTTCCGGAACGTTTTGCCAAGGAAGCAGACAATCACAGTCCGCCGCTCAGGATCGCGGATCCGCCGCCGCAGACGGAGAGTTTTGTTTTGATCATGGACGACCCCGATGCGCCGAGCGGCACCTTCACGCACTGGGTTGTTTTTGATCTCGATCGCGAGATGCGCGAACTGCCGGAAGATCGTGCGCCGCGGCAGGCGCGGCTCGGGCGGAACAGCTGGGGTGAAACGGCCTACGGCGGCCCGCGTCCGCCCTCCGGCACGCACCGGTATTTCTTTCGCGCCTACGCGCTCGACCGACGCCTCGACCTGCCCGCCGGCGCTCCGCGCGAGCAGATCGAGCAGGCCATGCGGCACCATGTGCTCGCGCAGGCCGAGCTGATGGGGCGCTATTCGCACCGCGAACGAGCAAAATCCTGAAACCACGCCCGCCATGAGCACCACCCAACTGGTCATCCATAATTTCGAGAACATCACCGACACCGCGCATCTGGAGAAAGCCTTCGAATCCGTTCCCGGCGTCGAATCCGCCGAGATTGATCCGCAATCGCGCAAGGTTCTCATCACGCACCACGGCGCCGATCCCAGTCAGCTCGCCTCGGCGGCCCAAAAACTGGGCTATCGCACCTCGGCCGATTGAATTCTCCCGGCCACTACACGACCTGAAGAATTGTTGCGGCATCGCGGAACAGCGCCGACCTCTCGACAATCCAAGTCAAAGGCTCTGCTGCGCGCGCACCTCGATCTATGCTTCCGGCCGCGAGAACCGCTTCCGCCAGACCCGTTCACCGCATGTCGAACCGACCCACTCGCAATGATTGCCCCGCCAGCCCCCCGCCCGGACCGGCCGACGGTCACGACGCGTCTCTGCCGGAGACCGCCTTGCGGGATAAGCTGCAAGCAGCGGAAGACGAAGTGCGCCGCCTGCGGCTGAAGCTGGAGGAAACCGCGGCCGCGCTCGCACAGGCGCGGCGTTCCGCCGACTCCGCAAACGAAGCCAAGGAGCGCTTTCTCTCAACCATTTCCCACGAGCTGCGCACGCCGCTCTCCGCGATCGTCCTCTGGACCAGTCTGATCGAAGACCAGAAAATCCTCGATCCCGACCAGCTCCGCGAAGCCCTGGACTCCATCAAACGCAGCGCCGAGGAGCAGCGCACGCTGATCGAGGACCTCGTCGACACCTCCCGGATCGTATCGGGAAAAATCCGACTTGATCGCCGCGACGTCGAACTGGCCGCGGTGGTTCACAACGGCGTCGATGTTTCCCGCAATCTCGCGCGCGAAAAAGGCATCGTCATCGAAGAAACGCTCGCCTCGAACGCGGGCCTGTTTCACGGCGATGCGCGCCGGCTGCAGCAACTCGTGCATCACCTGGTGCAGAACGCGGTCAAGTTCACCCCGGCCGGCGGCCAAGTGAGCGTCAATCTGCGACGGGCGGACGGCGAACTCGTGATCACGGTGGCCGACACCGGCATCGGCATCGCGCCGGAATTTCTCGAACAGATCTTCGAACGGTTCACCCAGGTCGAGCACGTGCGGATTCGCACCGAGAGCGGCCTGGGCGTCGGCCTCGCGATCGCTCGCAAGATCGCGGAGTTGCACGGTGGCTCCATCCTCGCGGAGAGCGACGGCCGCGATCGCGGGGCGCGTTTCATTGTGCGCCTGCCCGCTGTCGCGCACGACGCCCAGCCGGCGTTGATCGCGACCGCGGACGACATGCATCTCGCGGGTCGACTGACAGGGCGCCGCATCCTGTTGATCGAGGATGCCGCCGCGACGCGCCGCGCCTTGACCGCCGTGCTGCGCGAAGCCGGCGCCGACGTCGACGCCGTTGATTCCGCGCCCGCCGCGTGGGAATCGACCGAACGCCGGAAACCGGACATCATCGTCAGCGATCTCGGACTCCCGACCATCGATGGCTTCGCCCTGCTTCGACAAATCCGCGAGAGGGAAACGACAGCGGACGGCCAGCCCGTGCCGGCGGTCGCCGTCACCGCGTTCGCCGGCGACGACATCTGCCAGCAGGCGCTCGAAAGCGGTTTCCAGACCTGTCTCACGAAGCCGGTCGAGCCCTTGCAACTGGTCACCACGCTCGTCGCGTTGACCAGCCCGTCGCGGGACTGACCGGGCGCGAACATTTTGCGGATCGTTCCGCGGCATGCGCCGTCATGCTGCGCGCATGACCAAACTTGCACTACCCCTGCTTCTTGGACTTGCCGTCCTCACCGCTTCCCGGGCCAGCGAACGCGCCACTTATAACAGCGCCGGCGCGTTGACCGGGTTCATCTGGGACGGCGCCACCTTGCCTTTGAAAGGTGAATTCGTCGTCGACTTCGGCCACGGCGTGAGCGCCACGCTGCAGCCGCACGACCAACGTTCGCCGATTTCGCGCGATCTGCCGGCGCTGCGCTGGCGCGGAGTCTCCACGTTTCCGAACGGCACGCAGGCGCAGTTCGAAGCCAGCTGGACGGAGATGCAGGACCGCCTCTCGCTCGTGGGTTCCGTCACCGCCGGCGGCCCGACCGGCGGAGCGGGGCGCGCCCTGCAGGTGGAGTCCGTCGATTACGTCCTCGACGTTCCCCGCGCCGAATTCGTCGGCGGACGCGTCCAACCGGGCGATATCTCCTTGTCGGCGGCGCGGCCCGCCTCGCCGGTGTTCTTTCGCCAGACCACCGACTCGCTCCGCTTCGTGGATGCGAAGGGAAACTGGACGCTCGAGCTGAAGCTCGATCATCCGCGCGAAATCACCGTCACGGATTTCTGGGCCGGAAAGGAACGGGCATATCGCGTCCGCATCCGGCTCGGCGGCGGCGTCTGGGCGCAGGGCGACACGCTGCCGCTCGGTTTGACGCTGGCCGTCACCGGTCGCGCCAGCGCCGCGCCGGCCCGGATCGCTGTCGACCCGGCGCAGGCCCGCTACGAGTTCGACGGTTTCGGGGGCAACTTCTGTTTCGCGAACGGCACGCCCGCGACGGATTACCTGCTCGAGAATCTGCAGCACGCCTGGGCGCGGTTCGAGTTCAAGGGGGCGCTATGGGATCGGGAACGCGCTGCGCCCGGCCCACAACTGCGCCGCGATTTCGAACTCATGCAACGCGTGCAGCAGAAAGGACTGCCGTGGATTCTCAGCCTGTGGCGCCTGCCGGAACATTATTACAGCGATCCCTACCAGAAACCGGCGGGCACCTTTCACCGGCAGATTGCCGCCGACCGCTGGCCCGAGTTTCTCGACCTGCTCGGCAGCTTCCTGCTGCATTTGAAAAACCACTACGGCGCCGAGCCGGACATGTTCTCCTTCAACGAACCTGACCTCGGCGTCGACATCGGCTTCAGCGGTCCCGAACACCGCGACATGGTGAAGCGCATCGGCGCGCACCTGCAATCGCTCGGCTTGAAAACCCAACTGCTGCTCGGCGACGCGGCCAATCCGCGCGATTCGCACCTCTACGTGCTGCCCACCGCCGCCGATCCGGAGGCCACCGCCTACGTCGGCGCGATCTCATTCCACAGCTGGGGCAACGGCACGCCGGCGCAGTATCGCGCCTGGGGCGACGTCGCGGACTGGCTGCAGAAACCACTCCTCGTCGGCGAAGCCGGCGTCGATCCCGGCGCATGGCGCAATCGCGCGTTCGACAGCTACGCCTACGGCCTGAGCGAGGCGCAGCAGTATCAGGAGTTGCTGCGCGACACGCGGCCGCAGTCGCTGTTGTTTTGGGAATACACCGAAGATTACGGACTTGTTCGCGTGCGCGAGGACCGGTCGATCGAACCCACCGGCCGGTTTTATCTGATCAAACATTTCGCGAATCTCACGCCCCTGCACAGCCGGGCGGTCGAAAGCAGCAGCGATCAATCCGACGTGCTCGTGAGCGCGTTCGCGAAAGACGCGTCGCTTGTCGTCCACGTGCTCAACACCGGTCCGGCGCGCGACGCCCTCCTGCAGGGCCTGCCGGCGGGTCGCTGGCGCCAAGTCGTGACGACCGAGAACAGCGGATGGAAAGAGTCGACGTGGGAACACACTCCCGGTCGTGCGCTTCCGCTCGCCGCCCGCAGCTTCACCACGCTGGTGCGCGAATAATCCGCGGAGATTTTTCCCGGTGCCACCACGCCCCGCTTCCGCGTCGGCGCCTTCGTTTCAGGCGCCGGTGATCCACCGGTATCCGAGAAAGGTTGCCGCCGCGCCCGCGCCGGCGGACGCGATCGCCAGCGCCACGCGTCCGGCCGGCGGCAGCTTTTGCCAATGACGTTTGCCCCAGGCGAGGACGCGGCGGAGCTTCACTTCGGCCCAATCCAGGAAACGCGCGACGCCGCGCGATTCCGAAGCGAGCAGCGCTCCCGCCAGCGCGAAAAACACGACCGCGGGTCCGGGAATGAACATCAGCACGACCGCGATCGCGACCGCGGCCAGCGCGAGCACCCAGCGAACCACCCGCGCGACGAAATGCCGTCCGCCCCGCTGTCGGCGGCTCGCCTCGTAACGTTTGACGAAACGCTCGCCGGACTTCGCGCGCTTCAGCGCGAGCCATTGCGATTTGAGCGCCGAGGTCACGGCGAAACCCTTCTTTCCGTGGCGCTGCCGTCGAGCGTCGCGGTTTTCCGCCGTTGTTTCAACCGCCGGCGGATCCGCCACAGCAGATAGCCGCAGATCGAGAGCTTCACCGCATAAACAGTCGCGAGCACGGCGAGCGTGCGCGCATCCGGCGCCGTGCCGAGATCGCCGAGGAGAATCGTGACGTAGGAGCGCGCCACATACAGCGGCAGGCAGACCCAGAAATAAACCCGGAAGGGCACGTCGGTGAGAGCCAGCAGGTAGTTGCGCACCACATACGGCAGGCCGGGCACGAGCACCGCCATCACCGCGACGGAAATGTTTTCGCCTTCCGGAACGTGCGGCAGCCGGTGCCGGCGTTTTTCCAGATAACGCTCGATCCGGTCGCGCAGCACCGTGTGCGCGATCCAATACGACGCCAGCAGGTGCACCGCGGTCACGCCGGTGACGACCACGCCGCCCAGCACCGGACCGAACTTCGCGCCCGCCACGAGATAGACGACCGAGATCGAAAATCCGGCCACGGGAAGCAGCGCCATCAACGCGATCGCCACCGCCGGATCGAAACCGGCGAGCGCATCCACCGCGTCCTGCCACCCGTAGCCGCTCCGTTCCCACGCCAAGGCACCGAGTCCCGCGAGCACGAGCAGCCCGGCAATCCACCAATAGCGTCGGATGATTTTCGCGGGGGTCATGCGGCAACAGTCAGGCTCCCGCGCCGGCAGGGCGGCAGGTGCGATCAGGCCGCCTTCGACACGTAAACTTGCGCGAAGTGGCACCTGCCCGGCGCGATCGGGAACCACCGCGCCGCCGATCTGTCCTGACCGCGCCACGCGTCGAATGCGCGCGGCGTTCCCGCCCCGATGTCCTCGTTGATGCAAAGCCTGCGGCGCTTCCGCCCGCGACGGCCCATGAAGCTGCGCCAACGGCCGCCGCGCTCCAAACGCAACGAACTCGGCTGGCACTGGAGCTTCGTCGTGCTCGGCATCGCGATGCTCCTCGGCGCGTATTTCTGGTATGTCTCGGCGCGACTGCTCGAGGAAGCGCCGCGCATCGATTTCGGCCCGCAGGATCCTGCGTTTCCCGCGACGCTCGGGCCGTTGCTCCACGCCGAGTTCTCCCGCGGCAACGCCGTCGATCTCCTGTTGAACGGCGACGAATTTTTCCCGCCGATGCTGGCGGCGATTCGCGACGCGAAGAAAACCATCACCCTCGAAACCTACATTTGGTCGCCCGGCGAGATCAGCGAGAAGTTCATCGCCGCGCTGTCGGAACGCGCCCGCGCCGGCGTGAAGGTGCATGTCATGCTCGACGGCATGGGCACGCTCAAGTTCAAGGACGAGGATCGTGACCGCATGCGCAGCGCCGGCATCGAGGTCGTGAAATACGGCCGCCAGCACTGGTATGAAGTGAAGCCCAACATCAATCACCGCACGCATCGCAAGATCCTCGTCGTCGACGGCCGCGTCGGTTTCACCGGCGGCATGTGCGTCGACGATCACTGGCTGGGCGACGCCGAGTCTCCCGAGGTCTGGCGCGACACGATGGTGCGCGTCGAAGGCCCGACGGTGCAGCAGATGCAGTCCGCGTTCGCCAGCAACTGGCTCCAGACCACGGGCAAGCTGCTCCTCGGCGAAGGTTATTTTCCCCGCTACGACCGCGTCGGCGATGTCGCCGCGCAATGCTTCATGAGCGGCCCCGGCGAAGGCGCGCAGGCGGCCCGCACGTCCTACCTGCTCGCGATCGCCTCCGCGCGAAAATCGATCGACATCGAGCACGCGTATTTCGTGCCCGACGAGCTCGCGACGCAGGTGCTGCTCGAGGCGCGACAGCGCGGCGTCCGCGTTCGCGTGATCGTGCCCGCGATCAACGATTCCCGTTTCGGCCGCGCCGCGTCGCGCTCGCGTTGGGGACCGCTGCTCGCGAACGGCGTGGAGTTCTACAAATATCAGCCGGCGATGCTGCACACGAAAACCATGGCGGTGGACGACGTCTTCGTGACGGTGGGATCCGTCAACTTCGACAACCGCTCGTTCAGCATCAACGACGAGATCGCCGTCAACGTCATCGATCCCACCCTCGGCCGGCAACATCGGCGGATGTTCGAGGAAGACCTGAAGCAGTCGGCGCCCTACACGTTGCAGGATCACGAGAGCCGGCCGTTCTACGTGAAGCTCGCGGACAAATTCTGCGGACTCTTCCGCTCGCAGCTGTAGCGTCGCCGCCGGCGTGCGGCGCTTCCGAACGTTTGATTGACGCCCGGCGGCGCGCTCCCCGCGATAGCGGTCCTCGGCGCGTCGCCGCGCCGATCGCACCCAATCGCCCCATGAAATCCATCCCCGTTGCCCTGCAACTCTGGTCCGTGCGCGAAGCCGTCAATCGTGACTTCGCCGGGACTGTCGCTCGCGTGGCCCAGCTAGGCTACACCGGCGTCGAACTCGCCGGTTTCGGCAATCTCGACGCCAAAGGCGCGAAGGCCGCGCTCGATGCCGCGGGCCTCAAGGTCGCTGGCATGCACATCGGCATCGCCGCGTTTCGCGCCGATCCCGACAAGGTCATCGCCGACGCCCTGCTCCTCGGCTCGCGCCATGTGACGGTGCCGTTCTGGCCGCCGGAACTGTTCGTCTCCGTCGCCGCAGTGGAAAAGATGGCGGAGGAGCTCAACGCTTTCGGCGCCCGGCTGCGCGCTTCCGGCCTCCAGCTGAGTTATCACAATCACGCCGGCGAATTGAAGCTGCTCGAGGGCCGTCCCGTTTTCGACTGGCTGCTCGGCGCCGCCGAGCCCCGCAATCTGGCGGCGGAGATCGACGTGTATTGGTTTCACGTCGGCGGTTATCCGGTCACGAAGTTTCTCCGCGACCACGGCGCGCGCGTGAAGCTCGTGCATCTGAAGGACGAAGCCGAGCTCGGTGCGGGGCCGGTCGATTTCGCGCCCATCTTCCCAGCCGTCGAGCAGCTCGATTCCGTCGACTGGTATATCGTCGAACAGGAGAACTATCATCACGAGCCGCTGGTGGCGGTGGGTCTCGGCCTCGAGCAACTCAAGCGTTGGGGCAAAGCCTGAATTTTTCGCGCCATGCCGTCTCCGTATTCCCGCAAATCCACATTCAACGTCGCCGTCCTCGGCGCCGGTGCGATCGGACTCGATCACCTGAGTTCGTTCAAGGTGCACCCGGCGGTGCGTCTCGCCGTGGTCGCCGACACCTCGCCCGAGCGAGCCCGCGCCGCCGCCGATTTATACAACGTGGCGGAGATCTCGGACGATTACCGCGAAGTCATCGCCCGCGACGACATCGATATCGTTTCCATCGCGCTGCCGAACTATCTGCACGCGCCGGTCGGGTTGGCGGCCTTGAAAGCCGGCAAACACCTGATGATCGACAAGCCGATGGCGACCAACGCCACCGACGCCGCACAGCTCGTGAAGGAGGCGAAGAAGCGCCGCCTGCTGCTCATGGTGGGACAGAACAACCGTTTCAGCCCCGACGTGCAGACGTTGAAACAACTCGTCGACCGCGGCGTGCTCGGCGAGATCTACCATGCGAAAACCGCATGGACGCGCCGCGGGGGCATCCCGCGCATCGGATCGTGGTTCACGCAGAAGAAATTTGCCGGCGGCGGCTCGACCTACGACATCGGCGTGCACGCGCTGGACCGCTGTCTCTACCTGCTGGGCGAGTTCGACGCCGTCGCGGTGAGCGGGCAAACCTACGCGAAGTTCGGTCCGCAGGGTCTCGGCGAAGGCACGTGGGGCAAGAGCGAGATCGACCCGAAGAAACCGTTCGATGTGGAGGACCTGTCGGTCGCGTTGATCAAGTTGAGGAGCGGTCGGACCGTGCTTCTCGAAACCTCCTGGGCGGCGCATCAGCCGCTGGCGGATTTCAACGGCACCCAGCTTTTCGGCACGAAGGCCGGCGCACTGATTCCGAATCTCCAGCTCTTCCGGCAAACGGAAAACGGCTACGCGGTCGAATCGGTGACAACCGCCACGTCGCTGGTGAATCCGAATCGCATGGCGCATTTCGTCGATTGCCTGCTGGGCCGGGAGGAACCGTATGTGAAGACGGAGGAGTCGCTCGCCGTGCTCGATGCGATTTATCTTTCCGCCCGCACCGGCCGCGAAGTGCGTCTCAAATAGCGCCCGAGCCCGCGCGCGGGGCTCCTCTCACGGCGCCAGGCCCTTGCGCCAACGCGAGTCCCGGCGGGCCGGGCGTCGCGCGGCTCCGCAGTTTTTGCGCGGCGATAATAAGTCGTGACGACTTCGGCCCGCGCTCGGCCTTCTGAGCGCGAGCGTCGCCCGGTTCCGCGTTGCTTGGCCAGCCATCGCGCGTATTTTGCTCTCCCATGGACATCGGTGGCCCAGCTGACGTTCGCGCGATGGTGGACCAATTGCGCCAATCCCGGATTTACCGCGACTACGAGAACGCGTTCCGGGAAACGACCGGTTTGCCGATCACGCTGCGTCCGCTCGAGTCCTTCAACCTGCCGCACCACGGCGATCCGAAGGAGAACCCGTTTTGCGCGCTGATGGCGAACACCAACCGCTCCTGCGCCGCGTGCCTGCAGCTGCAAAAGAAGGTCGAGGAGGAGGCGCGGCTCGAGCCGAAGACGTTGAAATGTTTCGCCGGGATGTGCGACTCGGCCGTGCCGGTGCGCGTCGGTGAAAACCTCATCGCGTTCCTGCAGACCGGGCAGATCATGCTGCACCAGCCGTCGCAGGCGCAGTTCCGCCGCACCACCCGCCAGCTCCTGCACTGGGGCATGGAGGTCGATTTGAAGCAGGTGGAGGAGGCGTATTTCCAGACGCGCGTCGTCACGAAGAAACAATACGAGTCGATCATCCGGCTGCTGACGATTTTCGCCCAGCATTTGTCGGCGCTCAGCAACCAGCTCCTGGTGAAACAGGAAACCGCCGAGTCGCCCGTCATCTCCCGCGCCCGCTCCTACATTACGGATCACCAGGGCGAGGACCTCTCGCTCGGTCAGGTCGCGCAGGCGGTGAACATGAGCGCGTTCTATTTCTGCAAAACTTTCAAGAAGGCGACGGGCATGACCTTCACCGACTATCTCGCGCGGGTGCGCGTGGAGAAGGTGAAGAATCTCCTGCTCAATCCGCACAAGCGCGTGAGCGAGGCCGCCTACGAGGCGGGCTTCCAATCGCTGTCGCAGTTCAACCGCGTTTTCCGGAAAATCGCCGGCGAATCGCCCAGCCGCTACCGCGAGCGGCTGCATGGCGTGGCCCATGTCTGAGGCCGGCGTCAGCGTTACGCCGGCTTGGCCTCCGGCAGCGCTTCCGCGGTTGGGACCGCACTCTCATGCCGTTTCGTGGCGAGCGCGTTCTCGCGATGCTGGCAGACGGAGCAAAACGCATCCACTTCGCGCCGCGCCATCGTGCGCAGTACATAATAGAGTTCGTTCAGCGCGTGATCGCGCTCGTACGCATCGATCGGCAGATGCGCCGCCTGCTCCAGCACGAGCGCCTCGAGCAGCGCCTGCTCGCCCGCCAGGAAAAACGCCAGCAATGGACTGCGGCCGCACGGGCATTCCGGGCGCGCCATCGCGCGCCCGCCGGCATGTTCGGCCTTCCGGCGCGTGGCGGGATCCCGCAGCGCGGCAAAGATCTGATCCAGCGCCCACTCGATCAGGTGTACCAACGCGTCCGGATAGGCGAGCGGACTGGTCACGCGTTCCGTCCGCAACAACGTATCCCAGCGCGCGTGGATGGCCGGGCGTTGGGCGCAGAGGCTGGTCAATAGGCTCTCCTGCATCGCGCCTTCAGCATAGGCCAAGCCCGCGCCGCCCGCTTCGCATCGGTTGGCCAACCGTGCGCGTTTTTGGCGCTGCAAGCCGCGCGCATCAGCGCCAGCCGCGAGGACAAGATACGCACAGCCCTTGGCAACCGCTGCGCAGCGACCCGACCCACCGTCCCGTAGACTCGGCCCCAATTCATTTTCCACCCATGTCCGTCATTCCGCTCACCCTCGCGATCAGTCTCTGTCTGGTTTTCACGTTCATCCTCTTCTTCGTGCGCGAACACAGCCGGCGCTTCGGCAGCGCCGAGCGTGAGTCGCTGCTGCCTTTGAACGAGGAGACCCCGCGCGTCGTTGCCCAGCGGTCCGTCGCGCGTCGCTGATCGTCCCCCGCCGATCCCCTTTTTCCCGAGCGCGCCCGCCCGAACCGGCGAGGCGCGCCCCAGCTTTTCCCGTCCATGTCCGACCGTAAAATCACCATCGAGTATAACGACCGGATCGTCCGCCAGTTCCTCCTCGCCACCGTCATCTGGGGCGCCGTGGGCATGCTGGTGGGCGTCTTCGTCGCCTCCCAACTCAACTTCTGGCGGCTCAATTTCGACCTGCCGTGGCTGACCTTCGGCCGTCTCCGGCCTTTGCATACGAACGCGGTCATCTTCGCGTTCGTCGGCAACATGATGTTCGCCGGCATCTACTACTCGACGCAGCGCCTCGTGAAGGCGCGCCTCGCGAGCGACTTCCTGTCGAACCTCCACTTCTGGGGCTGGCAGCTCATCATCGTCGCCGCGGCCATCACGCTCCCGCTCGGCTTCAGCCGCGGCAAGGAGTACGCCGAGCTCATCTGGCCGATCAACGTCGCCGTCGCCTTCATCTGGGTCGTCTTCGCGGTCAACTTCTTCTGGACCCTCGCCCGCCGCCACGAGCGCGCGCTCTACGTCGCGATCTGGTTCTACATCGCGACGATCGTCACGGTGGCGATGCTCTACATCGTCAACCATCTCTCGATCCCCACGTCCCTGCTTCACTCGTATCCGGTTTTTGGAGGCGTCCAGGACGCGCTCGTCCAGTGGTGGTACGGCCACAACGCCGTGGCGTTCTTCCTCACGACGCCGATCCTCGGCATCATGTACTACTACGTGCCGAAGGCGGCCGAGCGCCCGGTGTACAGCTACCGTCTCTCGGTCGTCCACTTCTGGTCGCTCGTATTCATCTACATCTGGGCCGGCCCGCACCACCTGCTCAATTCCGCGCTGCCGGGCTGGCTGCAGAACCTCGGCATGACGTTTTCGCTGATGCTGTGGGCTCCGTCCTGGGGCGGCATGCTCAACGGCCTGCTCACCCTGCGCGGCGCCTGGCACAAGCTTCGCACCGATCCGGTGCTGAAGTTCTTCGCCGCCGCCATCACCTTCTACGGCATGGCCACGTTCGAGGGCCCGCTCCTGTCCATCAAGGCCGTCAACGCCCTCGGCCACTACACCGACTGGATCATCGGTCACGTGCACGCCGGCGCCCTCGGCTGGAACGGCTTCATGGCCGCCGGCATGATCTACTGGCTGCTCCCGCGCCTCTGGAACAAGCCCCTGCACTCCGTCTCGCTCGCCAACATCCATTTCTGGATCGGGACCTTCGGCATTCTCCTTTACGTCGCCGCGATGTGGACCAGCGGCATCACGCAGGGCCTCATGCTCAACGCCACCGCCGAGGGCGGCACCGTCCTCGCGTATCCCAACTTTCTGGATACACTCGCCACCATCCGTCCGATGATGCTGATGCGCGTGATCGGCGGCGGGCTCTACCTCACCGGCTGGGTACTCCTGGCGTGGAACGTCTGGCAGACGATCCGCGGCGCGCAGCCCGTCAACGGCACCGTCGAGGTCTATCCCGAGCCGGTTCCGGCCGATTCCCGCCTCGGTTTCCGCGGCACCTGGCTCAACGCCCCGACGCTGTTCTGCATTCTCGGCGTCGCCTTCTCCGGCATGTGGATGCTCGGCAACGATCTCGTCAGCGTCCTCGGCCTCGTCGGCGCCGTGCTTTGTTTCGTCGCCGGTTACGCCCTCTTCCGCTCGCGCGGCAAGGAATGGGCCGACTGGTACGAAAAGCTCCTGCTCAATGCCCTGCCGTTCACCCTTCTTACGTTTGTCGCCGTCGCCGCCGGCGGCCTGATCCAGATCGTCCCGACCGTCGCCATCGAACGCGCCCAGAACGTCGAGGACCGCCTGCAGGTCGCCTACACGCCGCTCGAGCTCGCCGGCCGCGACATTTACGTCCGCGAGGGTTGCTACAACTGCCACTCGCAGATGATCCGCACGCTCGTGCCCGACGTGCTCCGCTACGGCGATTATTCCCGCCTCGGCGAATCGATCTACGATTATCCCTACCAGTGGGGCTCCAAGCGCACCGGTCCCGACCTCGCGCGCGTCGGCGGGAAATATCCGAATGTCTGGCATCTTCGCCACATGGAGGATCCCCGCTCCGTCTCCGTCGGCTCCAACATGCCGTCCTATCCGTGGCTGCTGACCAACGACACCGACGTCGCCGCGCTGCCGTCGAAAATCCGCGTCCAGCGCATGCTCGGCGTGCCCTACGGCCCGTTGTCGGCGCAGCAGATTTTCGATCAGGTCAACGAGCAGGCGAAGTCGATCGCCGCCGACCTCCGCACCGCCGGCGCTTACGTCGCCCCGGAAAAGGAGATCATCGCGCTCACCGCCTACCTGCAGAAGCTCGGGAAATTCGAGCCCGTCGCGCCGAAAACCGCCTCGCGCTGAACGCCCGGCGCTCCGGTCACGACTCCACCCGTCCTCAACCCTCTCCTCGAGCGATGTTCAAACGTCTCATCCTCGGCGAACACGCGTGGCTCTTCATCGCCGCCGCGTTTGCCACGGCCGCCGCCATCTTTCTGACGATGGTCTGGCAGGCCGTGCGCATGAAGCGCACGCAGGCCGATCGTTTCGCCGATCTCCCCTTCAACTCCGATTCCGCCGCCGCCCGCCATGACCCCTCCGCCTAATCAGCAAGACCAGGAGCCGATCCGTCCGCACGTGTTCGACGGCATCCAGGAATTCGACAAACGCATGCCGAACTGGTGGCTCGCGACCTTTTATGGCGCGATCATCTTCTGGGTCGGCTACTGGTTCTATTACGAGCGCGCCGACGGTCCGTCCAACACCGCGATCCTCGAGCAGCAGCTGTCCGCGATCGAAGCCGCCAAACTCGCCAACGCGCCGTCCGTCGACGACGCGAGCCTGTGGAAAATGAGCCGCAATCCCGTGTTCGTCGACGCCGGCCGCGCCACCTTCAACACAACCTGCGCCAGCTGCCACAATGAGAAGCTCACCGGCGGCATCGGCCCCAATCTCGTCGATCAACTCTGGATCCACGGCGGCACCCCGACCGAGATCTACAAAACCGTCACCGACGGCGTGCTCGTGAAGGGCATGCCCGCGTGGGGCCCCGTCCTCGGCGCCAAAAAGGTTTCCGAAACGGTCGCCTACATCCTGAGCCACCATCAGGAAAACGAACCCGTCGAAAAACAGGAGGCTTGGACTCCTCCCACCAGCTAGAATCCGTCCCGACCTCGACTTCAGCCCGCGCAGCGATCACCCAGGCAGCCCCCCGTTCGACGCCCTGCCGCATCGCTGCGCTCCCCGCCTCAGCGCAGCCATGCCACCCACCGATCCCACTCCACGTTCCCAGAAGGCGTCGACCCCGCGCTACACCTACCGCCATCCGAAACTCGACGCGCCGTCGCTCGATTCCGTCACCACGATCCGGGCCGACGGCTCGCGGCCGTTCCTGTATCCCGCCGACACGCACGGCCGCTTCACCCGCGCGCGCCGCTGGTCCGCCCTCGGTCTCATCGTCTTTTACCTGGCGCTGCCGTGGATTCACGTGGGCGGCTACCCGGCGGCGTTTTTCGATATCGCCAGCGGCCGTTTCCACCTCTTCGGCATCACGCTCGCGTTCCAGGATCTCTGGCTCCTCTTCTTCGTCATCACCGGCCTGGGCTTCGCGCTCTTCTTCGTCACGTCCCTCCTCGGACGCGTCTGGTGCGGCTGGGCCTGCCCGCACACCGTTTTTCTCGATCACGTCTACCGCCGCATCGAGCGCGCCATCGAGGGCGACGCCGTCAAGCGCCGCGCCCTCGCCGCCGCCCCGCTGTCGGCGTCGAAAATCGCGAGATACACGCTCAAGCACGCGCTCTACGTGCTCGTCTCCGCGGTCATCGCGCACCTGTTCCTCGCCTACTTCGTCTCGATCCCGGAAGTCTGGTCGATGATCCGCGCCGCGCCGACCGAGCACTGGAGCGCCTTCGGCTTCATGGCGGTTTCCACCGGCATCCTGTATTTCAATTTCGCCTGGTTCCGTGAACAGCTCTGCATCGTCATCTGCCCCTACGGCCGCATCCAGTCGGCCTTGATCGACGATCACTCGCTGGTCATCGGCTACGATGCCAAGCGCGGCGAACCGCGCGGCAAAGTCGGCACGCCCGACGCCGGCGATTGCATCGACTGCCACCGTTGCGTGCACGTCTGCCCGACCGGCATCGATATCCGCCAGGGGCTGCAGCTCGAATGCATCGGCTGCACCGCGTGCATCGACGCCTGCGACGATGTGATGACGCGGCTCGACCGTCCGACCGGCCTCATCCGCTACGACTCGCAAGCCGCGTTCACGGGCCAGCGGACCCGCTGGTTCCGCCCCCGCATCGCGATCTACGGCGTGTTCCTCCTCATCGGCGCGAGCGTCGCCGGCTGGGCGCTCTCCACCGTCCGACCGGCCAACTTCAGCGTCACGCGCATCACCGGCGCCCCCTACATCGTCGACGCGCAGACGGTCCGGAATCAATTTCTCGTGCGCATCGTCAACAAGCGCACCACCGCGCAACAATTCGTGCTGAAGATCGACGATGCTCCCGCCTCGCTGCGGCAGACCGGTTTCACCACCGCCGTCGAAGTGCCCGCGCTCGGCGAGCTCGTCCAGCCGCTGATCCTCCAGCAACCGCGCGCCGATTACACCGGACCGTTCAAGTTCGAAGTCGAGGTCGGCGACACTCAGGAAACCTATAAACTGGAGCGCAAGGCCGAGTTCCTCGGACCCGAAGCCCGCCTGCTCCGCGAAGAAGATGAGGAAAGAAAACGTGCCGGCCTCGAACGCCGCTGAACGCCTGGGCCTCGCGGCCGCAGTGCCCGCCCCCACCGCCAGCCGCCGCTCTCCCCGCGCGCCCCGCCGGTCTTTTCCGCTGTGGCTCTGGGTGCTCGTCGCCTTCGGCGTGCAGCTCGCGGCGTGGACCGTGTGGTTCGTGATCGCGTCGCACCATCGCGTCGCGGAGGTGCCGCTCTCGACCGCGCCCGCGAAATAAGGCCCCGCCCGCCCGGACATGGATTTCGCCGCCATCAATTCTCCTTCCGCCGCCTTCGTCGCCGGTCTCGTGACGAGCCTGCACTGCGCCGGCATGTGCGGCCCGCTCGCCTGCTCGCTGATGCCGGTGAAGGGCGACTCCGCCGACGCGCAGATCGTGAGCACGACCTATCATGTCTCGCGTCTTTTCAGCTACGCGCTGCTTGGGGCGATCGCCGGCGGACTTGGCGGACTGCCGCTGAGCTTCGTCTCGCAGTCCGTGCTGCGCTGGCTGCCGTGGGTGCTCGTTCTCTTCTTCGTGGCGATGGGGCTGCGGCTGGACCGCCATATGCCGAAGCCGGCGTTTCTCGCGCGGCATACCTTCCGGTTGAATCTTTGGCTCCGCACGCGCTCGCGCCCCGAAGCCGCCGCGGCCCTCGGGCTCGCCACGCCGCTGCTGCCGTGCGGTCCACTCTATTTCGTGGTCGCGCTCGCCCTCGTATCCGGATCGGCGTTACGCGGGGTCGAGTTCATGCTCGCGTTCGGCCTCGGCACAGTGCCGCTGCTCTGGCTCGCCCAATCCCAGTTCCACTGGGTCCGCCGCAAACTCTCGCCGCTCTGGCTCAACCGCACGCGAATCGCCTTGTGCCTCGTCACCGCGCTCGTGCTCGGCTGGCGTCTGCGCGGCACGCTCGGGTTCGCCGGGCCCGATCCTTCGACCTTCGTCTGCCACTGAACGCCATGAGCGTCCCCACCCTTTCCGCCCCCGACCGAACGACGCGCGCCCTCCCGACCTGCAAACATTGCGGCGCGCCGCTGATCGACGAGCGGATGCGCGCCTCCGGCTTCTGCTGCGCCGGCTGCTCCTACGTTTACCGGCTCGTGCACGAGCACGGTCTCGCCGGCTACTACAACATCAAGGATGGCGTCACGGCGCCGGCCGACGCCGTGGTCTTCCAGCCGCGCGATTTTTCCTGGCTGCAATCCGCGCAGGACGAGGCCGAAGCGGGCGCGCCGGCCGTGCCTTCGCTGTTGCTGTCGGTCCAGGGCATCTCGTGCGCCGGCTGCGTCTGGCTGATCGAACGCGTTTTTCAACAGCAACCGGGCGCCCGCGACATCGAAGCCAATGCCCAATTGGGACAAGTCCGGCTGCGCTGGATCCCCGGCCAGTTCTCCGCCGCGGACTTCGCGCGCAAGCTCCAGTCTTTCGGTTACCTGCTCGGGCCGGCCCACGCCGCGACCCCTCCCTCCGAAGCGCGCGCGCTGGTGAAGCGCATCGGACTCTGCGCCGCGTTTGCGATGAACATCATGCTCTTCGCGTTTCCGGCCTACTTCGGCATGGAGCCGACGTTCGCCTACGCGCGGCTGTTCGATCTTCTGGCACTGGGCTTCGGCACGCTGAGCTTCCTCGTCGGCGGCACCTATTTCATCGGCCGCGCGTGGCGCGCGCTGCGCGAGGGCGCCATGCACATCGACCTGCCGATCGCGGTCGGCATCGTCGGCGCGTATTCAGGTTCTCTCTACGGCTGGTTCGCCGGCGAGCACCACTTCGTCTATTTCGATTTTGTCGGGACCTTCGTGCTCCTGATGCTCGTCGGTCGCTGGGCGCAGGTCGCCGCGGTGGAGCGCAACCAGCGTCGCCTGCTCGCGCAGCAGCCGACGCCGCAGCGGGTCCGCCTCGCCACCGGAGCCGACGTCGCGCCCGAGCAGCTCCGCCCGAACCAGGACTACGTGGCCGCCGCCGGACAGACCGTTCCCGTCGAATCGCGCCTGGGCTCGGCCGAAGCGCAGTTTTCCCTCGCGTCGATCAACGGCGAGGCCGCGCCGCGCGAGTTTCGTGCCGGCCAGCGCGTGCCGGCGGGCGCCATCAATGTCGGCCGCACCGCCGTCTCCCTGACGTCCCTGCAAGCGTGGGACGAATCCCTGCTCGCCCAGTTGCTGCGTCCCGGCGAGCGGCAGGGCGCACGCCACGTGTTTCTCGAGAAGATCGTCCGCGGCTACCTGATCGGTATCTTCGGCATCGCGCTCGCCGCCGGCCTCGGCTGGTGGCTGAGCACTCACGACGGTCTCCGCACGTGGTCGGTCGTCACCGCCGTGCTCGTCGTCTCGTGTCCGTGCGCGATCGGCCTCGCCTTCCCGCTGGCCGGAGAGATCGCGACGATCGCGTTGCGACGACGTGGCGTCTTCGTGCGCGAAGGCGACCTGTGGTCGAAACTGGGACGCGTGCGCCAGCTCGTGTTCGACAAAACCGGCACACTCACGCTGGAAACGCCCGTGTTGGAAAACCCCGAGACCCTCGACGCGCTCGATGATTCCGCGCGCGCCGTGTTGTTCGAGCTCGTGCGCGACAATCCGCATCCGGTTAGCCAGTCGCTACTCGAAAATCTGCTCGCGCGCGGCGCGACCCCTCCGCCGGTCCGCGACGCGGAGATCGTCGAATCCGTCGGTCACGGCGTCACCCTCACCTCCGCCGGCCCGACCTGGACCCTCGGCCGCCCCGGCTGGCGCTCCCCCGCCCCGGCAGAGTGTCATATAATGGATGACACTGGCTCGCTCGCCGGCGATGTGGTGCTGGCGCGCGACGGGGCCGTGGTCGCGGAGTTTCGATTTGCGGATCGGGCCCGCGCGGATGCCGGCGCCGAACTGAAGGCGCTGCAGGCCGCGGGTTTTCGGACCTATATCTTGAGCGGCGATCGATCGGAGAAAGTCGCGCGGCTGGCAGCCGATCTAAAGATTCCGGCGGCGAATGCCGTGGGCGAGCTGACGCCGCAGCAAAAAGCAGACTGGTTGTCCGCGCATGGCGCCGACGAAAGTCTGATGCTGGGCGACGGCGCGAACGATAGCCTCGCCTTCGATCGCGCCCTGTGTCGCGGCACGCCCGTGATTCACCGCGGCATTCTCGAGCAGAAAGCCGATTTCTACTATCTCGGCCGCGGGCTCGGCGGACTGCGGGCGCTGTTCGCGATCAACTCGCTCCGCCGCCGCACGGAGATCTGGGTGCTCGTGTTCTCCGTCGCTTACAACGCCCTCGCGGTCGGCCTCGCAGTCGCTGGACAGATGAACCCGCTCGTGGCGGCGATTCTGATGCCGATCAACTCGCTGCTCACGCTCGCGTTGGTGACCGGAGGAATGCGCCGCGCGTTTCGCTGAAACGTTGCCCGGTTTCAGCACGGGCGGAATCGTCTTCGCCCTCGAATCCGGAAGTCGCCGCGACGGCGCACCAGCTTGCCCGTCAACGCGAGGCACCGCCTCGTCTTTTGGGCACAAAAAAAGAGCGCCGGCCCCCGCCGGCGCTCCCACACACATTTCCCTTTCCACTAACCAAATTGTTATCGGACTTTCCGTCCTTCTTTCTTGGCCGGGACAATCATCACCGGACAGGTGGCCCTCAACAGGACGCCGTGCGTCGTGCTGCCCACCAGCAGATCGTAAAAGGCAGTGTGGCCATGCGATCCCATCACGATGTAGTCCACCTTCAGCTTCTCGGCCTGCTTCAAGATGTTCGGCACCGGTGCACCCGAAAACTGCAGGGTGTCCGTTTCGATGCCTTCGGCGGCGAGCTTCTCTTGCAACCGCGTCAACTGCTTGGCCGCGGCCTTCTCACCCACCGTCACAATCTCAGTAATATTTTCAAGGAACGGCCCGTATTCACTCGTAATCACGGGCGGCTGAATCACATTCAAAAGAACGATTTTTGCTTTCAGGGCCCGTGCCAACTCGGTCGCCTGCTCCAGCACGGAATCGGAGATTCCGCTGAAATCGATCGGGGCCAGGATCGTTTTCACGAGGCAGAGTATGCCAGAAGGACGTTTTTCCCGCTGCGCGCGGATTGGCCGAAATAACGCGAATTTTGCGCAGTTACCCGCCACGTATCCTTTTCCGGCCTTAGCCGGTCCTCGATCCCGGTTGCGGAATTGCGTCGGCGGCGTTCCTGCAGACGCTCGCTCGCATGACTACGTTCCTCTCCGAACGTCGCGCACGCGTCGCCTCTGCCCTCGAAGTCGGGGACGCCGTGCTGCTCGTCGGCGCCGGCGAACCCGTGCCGCTGCCCGAGGAAACCGACCAGACGTATCCATTTCGTTCCCACGCGGATTATTTTTATCTCGCGGCCCACGAATGCCCGGGCGGCGTCATCGCCTTCGATCCGCTCGACGGAAATCGCGACGGCTGGGTCTCGTTCGTGCCGGACGTGACCGAAGGCGAGCGCGTCTGGGAAGGCCGCAGCCAGCCGGCGGGTCAATCGATCGCCGCACTCGAGCCGTGGCTCGCCCGGCGCCGGACCCGATCCATCGTCGCCCTCGGCGCGCCGTTGCGTGGCGTGCGCAGCGATCCGGCGCGCAACGCCCGCGTGCGCGAGCAGTTCCTGCACGCCCGCCGCCCCAAGGACGCCGGCGAGCTCGCGCTGCTGCGCCGCGGCGCGGCGGCCACCGCCGCCGGTTACGACGCGCTGCGCGCCCACCTGCGGCCCGGCGTAACCGAACGACAACTACAGATCGAGCTCGAGGCGGGCTTCTTCCGCGGCGGCGCCGCGCGCACCGGCTACGGCTCCATCGTCGGCACCGGCCCGAACGCGGCGGTGCTGCATTTCGAGCCCTCCGCCCGCACCGCGGCCGCCGGCGAATTCGTCCTCGTCGACGCCGGCGGCGAGATTGACCGCTACGTCACCGACGTCACGCGCACCTACGTGGTCGGCGAACCAAGCGCCTTTCAGCGCGACCTCTACCAGGTGGTGCTCGCCGCGCAGGAACGCGCGATCGCCCGCTGCGTCGCGAAAGCCGAATGGACGGCGATCCATCTTGCCACGGCGGTCGATCTCACGGCCGGGCTCGTCGAACTCGGGATAATGCGCGGCAATCCCGAGACCCTCGTCGAACAAGAAGCGCACACGTTGTTTTTCCCGCACGGACTCGGTCACATGGTCGGCCTCGGTGTGCGCGATGCGAGCGGACTCCTGCCGGGGCGAACGAAGGATCCGCGGCCGAGCCTGCGCACGCTCCGCATGGACCTGCCGCTCGAACCGGGCTACGTCGTCACCGTCGAACCCGGGCTGTATTTCATTCCCGCGTTGCTCAACGACCCGGGGCGGCGCGAGCGCTTCCCCGACTGCGTCAACTGGAGCGCAGCCGAGCAACATCTCGCCCTTGGCGGCGTGCGCATCGAAGACAATCTCGTCATCACGGACGGCGCGCCGGAAAACCTCACCGCCGCAATCCCGAAGACGCTGTAAGCTCCCGCCGGCGGACGCCTAGAAATTCGTCACGCCTTTCGGCACCGTCACCGCTTCACGGTTCGCGGCGGTGTCCGGCCGGGCGCGCAAAAGCGTGTAGTCGGAACTCCACTCCGGCCGGTCGGCTGCGGCGAGGTGCAGCGTGAACCGCGCTTCGACGAAATCCGGCAGCACGACGCTCAGCCGCGGGCCGGCCACGTTGACGCCCGAGCCCGCCGCCTCGGCGATCCACGTGCCCAGTTCGCACCTCGCGTCACCGAGTGTCAGCCAGGCCGCGACCTCCACCCTGTCGCGCGAGACCGGCGCATCGTGCAACAGCCACAACTCCGCCTCGAAGGTTTCTCCCGGCGCCCAGGAAAACTTCCGGATGCGCGCGCTCGCGAGCGTAGGCCGGCAGGCTGCGGCCACCGCCTGCAGCGCTGGCTTCGGCTCGCACGGCCAGCCGACAAGGCTCATATTCGCGGCGCACGGCCACGGTTCGTTGAAGCACCAGTTGAGCGCCATGCTCGCGACGGGTTTTTGCCGGCGCGCCTCTTCGAAAAGCCCCTGCAGTCCCATCGCCTGCAACAATTGCCCGCGCTCGACCATCTCCTCGAGCGACGCGGCCGGACCGAAATAGTGCTCGATTTCGGCGAGATAAAGATGGCTCTGCGGCAACCAGGCGCCGAAGGCGTGATGCGTTTCCCACGCGGTGCCTGGTCGCGGCGGCCACAGTTCCTCCGGCGGCAGAATTCGTCGCAGCGTCGCCACCGACGCCGGTCCGGGACATCCAAATTCCGGATACGCGGTGCAGCGCGCATGCTGGAAAAACGCCCACGCCTCGTCACCGCTGATCGGATCGCGAAAAACATAATGTCCATGGCCCACGCCCTCGACCGGCGAGGTCGCGAGAAACGGCCGCATCGGGTCCAGGTCGAAGCAGTTGCGATTCAGCAGTCGGAGCGCGAGCGACTGGTCGGTCATGCCGGACCATATGTTGAACAACTCGTTGCCGCCGCACCACAGCACGACGCACGCGTGGCCCCGCAGACGTGCGACGAGGCTGCGGGAATCGCGATCGAGCACGGCGAGGTAAGCGGCGTCGTCGGGATACGCGTTGCACGCGAGCGGAAACTCCTGCCAGACCATGATCCCGAGTTCGTCGCACCGCTCATAAAACGTGTCGTGCGGAGTCGTGGCTCCGCCCCACAGCCGCAGTAGGTTCAGGTTGCTCTCGCGCACGAGCGCGAGTTGCTCCGCATAACGCGCCGGAGTGAGCGAGCCGGGAAAAACGTCGGGACACACCCAGTTGCTGCCCTTGGCGAAAAGCGCGCGGCCGTTTACCTCGAGGGTCATCGGCGGCAGGCTGCGCGATTTCGGGAAAGCCTGCGGTTCTTTCCACTGCTCCGGCGCCATGACCAGCCGCACGCGCCGAAATCCCACGCGTTCCTCGGCCGCATCCAGCACCGCGCCGGCCGCATCGCACAACTCGACTCGGCTGCGATACAGCGCCGGCCGGCCTTGATCGTGCGGCCACCACAGTTCCGGCGTCGGCAAAACGAATTCGAACGTCGCAGCACGATCGTTTGCATCGAGTGCGTGCTCCGCGTTCCGCACGACCGCACCGTCGGGCGCGAGAAAGGTCCAGCGCAGCCGCAGATCGGTCGACGCCGCATTCTTCAGCGAAATGTCCACGCGGCCGCTCGCTTCGGAACAGGTTTCGTTCAGCCGATAGGAAAGCGTCGGCCGCGACGAGAAGTGCGCCCGCGCGCGCGTTTCGAGATACGCGTCGCGCCAAAGTCCAAGCGGCACGAGCCGCGGATGAAAATCCCAGCCGTAGCTCACCGCGGGTTTGCAAGAGCGGTTCGCCTGATTGCGATCCTTCGGCTCCGCCTGCGATTTCGGCGCCGGCGCGACGCGCACGCGGATCTCGCTGCCCACGCGCAGCGCGTCCGTCACGTCGAACTCCAACCGCGTTTGCAGCCCCTCGACCGCGCCAAGCGATTGCCCATCCAAAAAAACCTCACCCGCGTAATCCACGCCTTCGACCACCAGAAACAGCCGCGCGCCGGCCTCGCACGGCGGCGGCGTCTCGATTTGCGCCCGATACGTCCACCACGATTCGTCGAGATCCGCCCATTCCCGCTGCACCGCGTCGCCGATCGTGAAATCGGGGAATCCATGCGCGTGCCCCCAATCGAGTTGCACGGCGCCGGGAACCTGCGCCGTCACCCAGACGTCGGGCTCGGCCGCAGCCGCGGCGTGGCGGCCAAGCTGCCAGTTCAATGCAAAACACGTCCGACCGGGGTTCGTCATAGCGCGCGACGGTGAAGCATTCAAAACGTCGCTCCCGCGCCGGCTCGGCAAGCGCGAACGCAGCCGTCCGCGTCCGTCGCCGGAGCGGTGGTAATTTTCCATGGACATCCGACGCCTTCTGGCTCTCCTTTTTCTTCCCTTTCCACCATGGCTCAGCCCACCACAAAGCTCGTTTCTCCCGCCAGCTTGGTCGTCGATGCGATCCTCGTGATCGCCTTCTTCGCCTTCATGTTCACGGTGCTCGAGTCGCACGTGCCGTCCAACGACCCGAAAATGGTTTTCCTCTGGGGCGGCCTCAGCAGCGCCTGCATGAGCGGCGTTTTCTGGCTCTGCATCCAGATGTTCCGCGTGGTCTTCCGCTTCCAGCGCGAGTCGAGGAAATAAGCCTGTCTCGCATTCCGGTTTCCGGCCCCGAAGTTTCGGGGCTTTTTTTTTTTTGCGCCGCGCACCGGACTCTGGGCGTGTCTTTCGCGCGATTCATGGTTTTTTCCGTCCGTAACGATGTTCGATTCCGCCATTTTCAATCACGCCGCGCGCGTCCTCGAGGAGGTCCATGACGATTTCCCGGCGGATGCAGCGCTGAGGCGCTATCTCGGGCTCGCCCGCCGACTCGGGCCGCGCGAGAAGCGGGCGGTGAGCCGGGCGGTGTTCATGTATTTCCGCTGGCTCCAATGGCTCGACCGCCGCGAGTCCGCGCAGAAACAGGTCGAGCGCGCCGTCGGATTCCACGAGCGTTTCACGCGCGATCCCAAGGCGATCAAACCCGAAGCGCTCGCCGTGCGCGCCGTGCCCGAATGGCTGCGCGACGAAATGGAGCTGCCCGCCCCTTACCTCCAGCAACTCCAGCGCGAACCCGCGCTCTGGCTCCGGGCCCGGCCTGGCACGGCGGAGAAACTTGCGCGCACCTTGGGTAACTGCGAACCGCCGGCGCTACCGCCCGGTCTCGGCCTCGCCGCGCCCGACGCCCTGCGTTATCAGGGAGCGCAGGATCTTTTTCTCACACCCGCCTTCCACGCCGGCGCGTTCGAAATCCAGGATCTCGCCTCGCAACTCGTCGCGATCGCCGCCGCGCCCCAGCCGCGCGAGACGTGGTGGGACGCCTGCGCCGGCGAGGGCGGCAAGACGCTCCATCTCGGCGACCTCATGGCCAACAAAGGCCTGATCTGGTCGACCGACCGCAACGCCCGCCGCCTGGAAACCTTGAAGCGCCGCGCCGCCCGCGCACATCTTTTCAACTACCGGCCGGCGCCGTGGGACGGCGGTCCGCGTCTGCCGACGAAGACGAAATTCGACGGCATCCTGATCGATGCCCCGTGCAGCGGCGTGGGCACCTGGCAGCGCAATCCCCACGCGCGCTGGACCACGACGATCGACGATGTGCGCGAACTCGCGCAGGTGCAGCGCGCGTTGCTCGAACATGTCGCCGGCGCGCTCAAGCCCGGCGGCAAGTTGATCTACTCCGTCTGCACACTGACGCGCAGCGAGACGACTGCGGTCGCGAGCGCGTTTGCCGAAGCGCATCCGGAATTCGAGCCGCTGCCGCTCGGCGCCACGCCGTCGGCGAGTTCGCAACCTTTCCTCTGGCCCCACGAGCTCAACGCCAACGGCATGTTCATCGCCGGCTGGCGGCGGAAAGCGTGAGCCGGCCGCCTCGTCCCACCTTCGTTTGCCTGCGTTGAAAAAGATCTCCGCCGCCACCGTCCGCGCCGACTTCAACGATCTCACCGCCGTCCTGCACTACACGCGCGCCGCGCATCACCTCGGGCTGTGGGAATCGGAGCGCGTGATCATCGAGCGGACGTTCACCGACCGCACCGCGCCGTTGATCGAGGCCGGCTGCGGCGCCGGCCGCGTGACGCTCGGGCTGTGGCAACTCGGCTTTCGGAATCTCACGGCCTTCGATTTCGCGGAGCAACTCGTCGACCAAGCCCGCGCGCTCGCGGCGGAACGCGGCGCCGCCGACCTTCGTTTTCACCATGCCGACGCCACGCGCCTCTCGACATTCGGCGCGCCACTCTCGCCGCCTTACGCCGGCGCGCTGTTCATGTTCAACGGCCTGATGCAGATCCCCGGCCGGGAGAACCGGCGCGCCGCGTTGCGCGAGCTTCACGCCGTCTGTGCGCCCGGCGCGCCGATCCTGTTCACGACACACGACCGGAAATCGTCGTCGACCGAGCGGGCGCTCTGGCGGCTCGAAGCCGTGCGCTGGGAACGCGGCGAGCAGGACGCGCGGCTGGTCGAATTCGGCGATCGCTATTTCGAGGAGGAAGGCACCGGCCGGACTTTCATGCATTTGCCCGACCGCCGCGAAATATTGGAGGACCTCGCCGCCACCGGCTGGACCCATCACTCCGACTGCATGCGCGGCAAGCTCGCTCGCGAAACGAAAGCCGTTCGCGATTTCTCGGACGAGTGTCGGTTCTGGGTCGCGCACCGCGGCTGAGCGGGCGTCCCTGATTGCGCGTCAGCATAATCGTCGAAATCCCAGCGCGCTCCGGGCTTGGCCGGGTTCGTCCAGCTTCCACTTGCTCCAGTCCGGGTTTCCCCTAGCGTCGCTCCCTCATGTTTGCCGGACTCACCGATCGCACCTGGCTGTGGTTCGCCGCGGGTTTTTATCTCGCCGGGCTGCTGCTGGGCACGCTGTCGCTCCTGCGCGGACAACAGCAGTCCAACACGCGGATCAATGTCATCATCGCGCTCGGTTATCTTTGCCAGCTGATCGGTCTTTACGCGCGCGGCCGGGTCGTCGGCGGGTGCCCGCTGGGCAACACGTTTGAGATTTTCCAATTCACCGCCTGGTCGGCCACGACGCTCTATCTCGTCGTGGGCGTGACCTTCCGGCTCAGCCTCCTCGGCTATTTCACGTCCTGCCTCGCGGCGGTGCTCACGCTGGTGTCGCTGGCGATTCCGGCTTGGGACATGACGCGGCGCGCCAAGATCTTCGGCGGTAATCCCTGGATTGAGCTTCACGCGTCGCTCGCGTTGTTCAGTTACGGCGTTTTCGCCCTGCTCGCGCTCACCGCGCTGATGCTCGTGCTCCGCCACTATTCGCTGAAAAAGAAGCACCTCAGCGGCTGGTTCTCGTTTCTGCCGCCGATCATGGACCTCGATCACATCAGCGTGCGGCTGCTCGTGACCGGTGTCGTCATGATGACCGCTTCGCTGATCGGCGGCACGATCTACTGGGCGCGCGATCCGGCGTCGGTGAACTCGACCAAACTCCTCATGACCGTCGCGATCTGGCTGGCCTATGCGATCGCGCTGACGCTGCGCTTGAAAGGCCACCTGCTCGCCAAGCGTTTCGCCTGGACCTGCCTCGCGCTCTTCGGTGCGGCGCTGCTCTCACTCGGTCCTGTGGACGCCAGCCGCCATTCTCCCGCGCTGCCGGCGCCGGACCATGTTGTGCCGCGATGAACTCGGAAGCGTTCTTCGTCCTCGGCGCCAACCACCACAAGACCCCGCTCGCCGTCCGCGAGCGGTTGTCGCTCAGCGCTGATGCCGCGGCGACCTTGGCGGCGCAGCTCACGCAGCTGCAGGGTTTGCGCGAGTTCACGTTGCTCAACACCTGCAACCGCGTGGAGTTCTACGGCGTCGCCGCCGATCCCCTCGCCGCGCAACGCGTGCAGGCCGCGTTCTGCTCGCAACAGCAGGTCGACCCGGCCGAGTTCGAGCAGATCCGGCTGAATCTCCGCGGCGCCGACGCCGTGCGCCACCTGCTTGAGGTCGCCGCCGGCATCGACTCGCAGATGATCGGCGAGACCGAAATTTTCGGTCAGGTCAAAGATGCCTACGCCGCCGCGCAATCCCGCGGCCACACCGGCCCGGTGCTGAATCGCGTTTTCCAGAAAGCCTTCCAAGCCGCGAAACACGTGCGCACGCACACCGCGATTACCGAAGGTCAGGTCAGCATCGCGAACGTCGCCGTGGATCTTGCGCACACGATTTTCGGCGACCTGTCCTCGACGCGCATTCTGTTGCTCGGTGCGGGCGACATCGGCGAGAAAACCGCGAAAGCGTTCCAGAGCCGCCAGGCGGGCAGCCTCACCGTTGCAAGCCGGCGCTTCGAACGCGCGATGGAGCTCGCCACCGCGCTCCACGCCAGCGCGATGCCGTTCGAGCAACGCGACGCACGCCTCAGCGAATACGATGTCGTGGTCTGCGCGACCTCCGCGCCCGGCGTGGTCGTCACGCGCGACGCCGCCAAAGCCGCGATCCAGAAGCGTCCCGCCCGGCCGCTGTTTCTGATCGATCTCGCGCTGCCCCGCGACGTCGACGCCGGCGCGGCCGATCTGCAGAACGTGTTTCTCTACAACCTCGACGACCTTGCGAAGATTGCGGAGGAAAACCGCGCCGCGCGCGAAGCCGAGCTCGCCAAATGCCGCACGATGCTCGCCGAACGCGCCGACGCGTTGTGGAAGCACATCGAGCCGCGTCTCGCCGAACTGAAGGCGAACCACCTCGGCTGACACGCCGAGGAGGCGTTCGCGAACGGGGCGCGCGCCGCGAATCGCGCGTGGCGGATCAGCCCAGCTGACGTGACAACCACTCCGCCGCCGAACCGTTGGCAGGTTGGCTGAGCAAGGTTCGCAAGCTCCGCGCCTGTTCCGCCGTCCGCTCCCGCCGCGCCGGCTCCTCGAGGCATGCGCGCAGTTCCGCCGCGAGCGCCGCCGGCGTGGCCGCGCCCTGCACGTATTCCGGATACATCGCTTCGCCGAGCAGCAGATTCGCGATCCCGATGAACTTCACCTTCACGATCATCCGCCCGAGAAAATACGTCAGCGGATCCGTGCGATAAGTCACCGCGCCGGGAATGCCCGCGAGCGCGCACTGCATCGACATCGTGCCGCTCGACGTGAGCACCGCCGCGGCGCCGACCGGTTCGTGACCGATGCGCATGAGTTTCACGTTCTCCGGCGGATTCGCCGCGCGCAAGGTGCCGAGGATTTCGTCGCTCGGATACAGCACCACCGCCTCGCGCGCGCGGCCGTAATCGCGAAACGCCGCGAGCAGCACCGGAAAAATCCGCGACACCGGCCCGCGCCGACTGCCCGGCAGCAACAGCACCGGACCATTCGGCTCGAAACGCACCGGCGCCGCGTGATCGGCCGCGAGAAACGGATGCCCGACAAACTCCACCGGCAGCGCCGTGTCCGCGTAAACCGACTGCTCGAACGGAAAAATCGACGCGAGCCCATCCAGATGCTGCGCCATGGCGAACCGACGCCCGGCGCGCGACGCCCAGATCTGCGGGCTGATGTAATACAGCGCCTTCGTGACACCGCCGGCCTTCGCCGAAAATCCGCGCGCGAACAGCTCCTTCGCGATCCGCAGATTCAAGCCCGACGAGTCCACGAAACACACCACCCTCGGCCGATGCTCGCCGATCCAGCGGACGATCTCCGCGATCAGCGCGCGATAATACGAGATCTTCGCGATCACCGCGAAACCCATGGCCGACGACACCGTGAGATCGCGCAGCAGCTGCGCGCCCGCCGCCTGCAGCCGCGGTCCGCCGAGCGCCGCGATCGCGAGTTCCGGACGCAGCCCGCGCAAGTCGCGCACCATCCGCGCCGCATGTTCGTCACCCGAATGCTCAGCGGCGACGATCAACAGGTCGACGCGACCGCCGACAGGCGGAGGCAGGCGCAGGGGTTCAACGCTCATGACGCGTAGTGCTTGCGTGGATTCGGGAGTCGAACCCAGGGCGGTTGGGGACAACTGCCCCTACCTGTTTCTTTTATCTCGCCCATCATCCTTTCGCGGCGCGTTTGATTTGTTCGGTAATCGTGATCGCCACCTCGAGCGCGCTCTTGCCGAGCGAGGCGCCGACCTTCGGCTGCTGCCGCTTCTCCACGCTTTCGACAAAGTGCTTCAGCTCGATCGCGAGCGGCTCGCCTTTTTCGATCGGGATATCCTGCACTGGGACCGAGCTCACGTCGCCCGCTTTGGCGAGGCCGACTTTCAACTTCAATCCGTAGGCGATCAGGTCGCTCTTTTTCACCAGATGCCCGGTCTGGTTCATGAAATCGAGGGAGAGATACGCGTTGTCCTGAAAGACGCGGATCTCGCGGTTTTTCTTCAGGCTCATGCGGCTCGCGCTGAGGTTGGCGACGCAGCCGTTCTCGAACTCGATACGGGCGTTCGCGATGTCCTCGCTCTTCGACAGGACGTTGATGCCGACGCTGTCGATCCTGCGGATCGGCGACTTCACCAGCGCGAGCACGATGCCGATGTCGTGGATCATCAAATCCAGGACAACTCCCACCTCCGTGCCGCGCGGCTGATACGGCGCGAGCCGCTCGGTGGTGATGTAGCCGGGACGGTCGACCTCCTTTTCGAGGAAACTCATCACCGGATTGAAATGCTCGATATGTCCGACCTGCACGAGCCGATTGGCCTTTTGCGCGGCGGCGAGCACCTGCTCGGCTTCCGCGAGGCTGGCGCAGAGCGGTTTCTCGATCAGCAGATGACAGCCCTGCGCGAGCAGCGGAATCGCGACCTCCGCGTGCCGATCGGTCGGGACGACGATCGAAACCGCGTCGCACGCGGCACCCAGTTCTTCGAGCGTGGCGAACCGCTGGCAGTTGAACTTCCCGCAGATTTCCGCCGCGCGGGCGTCATTCGTTTCGAAGATGCCGGCGAACGCGACGTTCGGGAGCGACGCGTAGATCCGGGCGTGATGTTGCCCGAGCGAACCGACGCCGACGACGCCGCAGCGAATCTTGGGAGAGGCCATGCGCGAAACGTAGCGGCCGACCCGCCGGCTGCCATTCGAAAAACGGCCGCCTCGCACCTGGCGTTTACCGCGGCGGCGGAGCGAAGCGCCCGTCGTGCAGGAAAAGCGACCGCTGTGCCTTCGCGGCGTGGGCGGCGTTGTGCGTCACGAGCACGAGCGCCGTACGCATCTCCGCGCAAAGACCGAGCAGCAGTTCCACGACGGCGTCGCCGGTATGCTCGTCGAGATTGCCGGTGGGTTCGTCGGCGAGAATCAGCTTCGGCGAATTCATCAGCGCGCGCGCGACGGCGACGCGCTGCCGCTCGCCGCCGGACAGATGCGCGGGCAGGTGCATCACGCGTTCGCCGAGGCCCACGCGTCCGAGCAGGTCTTTCGCGCGCTCGCGCTCGGCCGCGCCGGGCTTTTTCAAAATGCGCGCCGCCATCACAACGTTCTCGAGGGCGTTCAGCTCCGGGATGAGGTAGAACGACTGAAACACGATCCCGAGAAACGACGCACGGCGGTCGGCGTTGGCCGGCTGGCCGGTCCACGCGAGGCTGCCCGCATCGGGTTCGTCAAGCGCGGCGAGAAGGTTGAGCAAGGTCGATTTGCCGGAACCGGATTCGCCGCGAATGGAAACGCTTTCGCCCTCGAACACTTCGAGATCGACGCCGCGCAAGACATCGATCCGGCGATCGCCGCTCGGAAAACTCTTCGTCAGACCGCGCGCCGTGAGCACGGCGGTTTTGTTTTCTTTACTCACTGCGCAACGCCTCCACGGGTTTGAGTCGCGCCGCGCGCCACGCCGGCAGCAATCCCGCCAGCGTCGAAATCACGATCGAGCAGACGACGATCATCACGACGTCGCTCGTCGCCGTGTAGGCGGGCAGTTTGCTGAATTGATAAAACCGCACGAGCACCTCCTGGCTGCTCGTCAGCTGCGTGAACGTCCGGATGATGTTGTCGCGGAAAAACAGCGCGGTGAAGCCGAGCGCGAGTCCCGCGCCGGTGCCGACCGCGCCGATCAGCAGGCCTTGAAAACAGAAACACGCCGCGACCTGCCGCGGTTTTCCGCCGAGCGCGCCGAGCACGCCGATCTCGCGCGTCTTCCGCACCACCGAAATCAGCAGCGAGCTCGTCACCGAAAACGCCGCGACGATGATGATGAAGGTCAGCAGGAAAAAGATCATGTTCTTCTCCAGCGAGAGGATGAACAAAAAGTCCTGGTTCGCCTCCATCCACGAGTGCGCCGACATGTGCGCGTCCGGCGGCAGCGCGGCGTTGATGCGGCCGGCGCCGATGTCGGCATCGAGCCCCGGCGCGAGTTTCACGTTGATGCCGTGAATGCCGCCGCGCAGGCCGTAGAGATCCTGCATCAGCCGCAGCGTCACGAGCACGACGGAGCTGTCGAGTTGCTGGTGGCCGACCTCGAAGATACCGACGACTTTCAATTCGCGCGGCAAAAGCACCTCGTCGTTTTTCAACCGCTCCAGCAGCAGCGGCGAATAGACCTCGACCATATCGCCCATGCGCGCGCCGATCGAAATCGCGAGATTCGCGCTCAGGATGATCGAGTCGTCATCGAGCGCGTCGAGCGAACCGACGCGGATGTAGCGGTCGAGCGGCACGACCTTGCCGACGCGGTTGACGTCGATCCCCTGGATGCCGGGAAACGCGGGTTTGCGGTCGCACTCGAGCATCACCACGCCCTCGGCATACGGCGTGGCGGCGACGACGCCCGGCACCTGCGTGATGCGCGCGAGGAGTTCCTCGGGGTTTTGGACGAAGCCGTTGGCCTTCACCTGCACGTCGCCCTGCGTCTCCACGATCATGCGACGGATTTCGTGGCCGAAACCGCCCATGACGCTCGTCGAGATCACGAGCAGCGCGACGCCCAGCGCGACGCCGAGCGTCGAGATGAAGGTAAAAAACGGAAACCGCCGCCCCGTCGGGAAGAGCTGCTTGAGAGCGAGGTAAAGCGGCCAGGGCATGCGCCAGATTGGGGGTGAAGTTTAGGTGATAGGCTCGAACCGCGCGACCGAAGCACCGCAGGTTCGCGCCTTCACTTCAACGTTTCACTTCAGCTGGCCGCGCCGCCGCTGCCGGGACGCAGCTGCGGAAACAGGATCACATCGCGGATGCTCTCGGCGCCGGTCAGCAGGATGCAGAGCCGGTCGATGCCCACGCCCATGCCGCCGGCGGGCGGCATGCCGTGTTCGAGCGCGAGGAGGAAATCCTGGTCGATGTTCTGCTTCTCCTCGCCGGCTTGCTTCTCGAACATCTCGCGCTGCACGTCCGGGTCATTCTGTTCCGAATACGCGGGCGCGACTTCCATGCCGCCGATCGTGAGCTCGAAGACGTCGAGCACGCTCGGATCCTCGGCATTCAACTTCGCCAGCGGGCAAAGCTCTTTCGGCAGGTGCGTGACGAACGTCGGCTGAATCAGCGTCGGCTCGATCTTTTTCGAGAAAATCTCGTTGGTGATTTCGAATTCCTCCCAGCCGGGATGAACCGAAAGCCCCATCGCCTCGGCCTTCGCGATCTTCTCCGCCTTCGTGCGGCCGAACCACTCGGGGTCGCCCGTGGCTTCCTTGATCAGATCCTTGTAACGCACCTCGCGCCACTCGCCGGCGAAATCGATCTCCTGACCACTCGCCGCGTGCTTGATCTTCGTCGTGCCGAGCACGTCGCGGCAGAGCGTCGTCAACATATCGCGGATCAGCGTCATCATCCCGCGGTAGTCGCTGTAAGCCTGATACACCTCGAGCATCGTGAACTCGGGATTGTGCCGGCGGGACACGCCCTCGTTGCGGAAGATGCGTCCGATCTCGAACACGCGATCGAAGCCGCCCACGAGCATCCGCTTCAGCCGGAGTTCCGTCGCGATGCGCAAAAAGAAATCGACGCCGAGCGCGTTGTGATGCGTGACGAACGGCCGCGCCGCCGCGCCGCCCGCGGTGTTCTCGAGCACCGGCGTCTCGACTTCGATGAACTGCTGCGACTCGAGAAAACGCCGGATGTGCGAGACGATCTTCGAACGCAGCATCAGCCGCGCGCGCGACTCCTGGTTGACGATCACGTCGAGGTAGCGCTGGCGGTAAACCTGTTCCGGATCGCTGAGGCCGTGAAACTTCTCGGGCAGCGGACGCAGGGCCTTGCTCACGAGGGTGAACGCATCGACGCGGACGGTGATCTCGCCGGTCTTGGTTTTGAACAACGCGCCGGTGACGCCGATGATGTCGCCGAGATCGAGCGACTTCTTGAAGACGCCGTAGCGCTCCTCGCCGAGCACGTCCTTGCGGAAATAGAGCTGAATCTGACCCTGCTGGTCCTGGATCTTCACGAACGAGCTGCCGCCCTGCACGCGAAACGTGACCAGCCGGCCGGCGACGGTGACGTTGACCGTGTAATCCTGGCCCTCGACGTAGAGCGCTTTGGCGTCGGCGGAGAAATGCGTCGGCGCCACGTTGGCGCGAAACGGATCGAAGCCGCCCGCCCGCAAATCGGCGAGCTTCTGGCGCCGGACTGCGTGCTGGTCATGCGTGATATCTTGAGGGATCTCGCTCATGGAACCGCGCAGGCTGTGGCCCGACCTGCGCCGGCGCAAACGGATTTTCAGCCGGCGCGCGCGTTCCGACCCGGCCGACGCTGCCGCGCGACCGACCATCGCTAACCGCTTGGCGTTTTTGCCGGCATGCGTCACCTTGCGCGCCAAAACCTCCTCACGCATGAAACGACGCCTGTTCCTACTCCCCTTGTTTCTCGCCGCCGGGCTGCTCGGCTTTGCGGCCGACGACCGCGCCGGACCGCTCGCGAAGGTCGAGGGTTTCTCGTTCGTCAAAACCGTCGGCGACATCTCCGAATACACCCTGGACGCCAACGGTCTCACGGTGCTGCTCATGCCCGAGCACTCCAGCCCGACGCTTACGTTCATGGTCACCTACCGCGTCGGCTCGCGCAACGAGGTCACCGGCACGACCGGCGCCACGCACTTGCTCGAGCATTTGATGTTCAAGGGCAGCGACGCCTTCAACGACGCCAAGGGCAACTCCGTGAAACAATTTCTCGAAAGCATTGGGGGCGAATACAACGCCACCACCTGGCTCGACCGCACCAACTACTACGCCAACATCGGCAACGAGCACCTCGAGGGCTACATGGCGATCGAGGCCGATCGGATGCGCAATCTCTGGCTGCGCGACTCCGACCGGCAACCCGAGATGACGGTCGTGCGCAACGAATTCGAGCGCGGCGAAAATTCGCCCTTTCAGGCGCTCATCAAGGAAATCTTCCAGTCCGCCTACGTCGCGCATCCGTATCATCACTCCACCATCGGCTGGCGCAGCGACATCGAGGGCGTGCCGATCGAAAAACTCCGCGAATTCTACGACACGTTTTACTGGCCCAACAACGCCACCGTCTCGGTCATCGGCGATTTCGAACCGGCCGCCGCGCTCGGGCTCGTGAAAAAATATTACGGCCAATATCCGCGTTCGCCCCAGCCGATTCCGGAACTCTACACCGTCGAGCCCGATCAGACCGGGCCGCGTCACGTCACAGTGAAACGCGCCGGCCAGCTCGGCGTCGTTGCCGTCGGCCACAAGATCCCGCAGGCCACGCATCCGGATTTCGCCGCCGTCCAGGTGCTGAGCATCATCCTCACCGACGGCAAAAACAGCCGGCTCTACAAGGCGCTCACCGATAAAAACCTCACCGTCGGCGTGCAGGTGTTTCTCGGTTTCAACCACGATCCGTCGCTCCAGATCATCTTCGCGCCGCTCGCTCCCGGCGCCACGCACGAGCAGGTTGAAAAAATCACGTTCGAGGAAATCGAACGGCTGAAAAAAGACGGCGTGACCGAGGGCGAAGTCAAAGCCGCCGCCGCCAAGCTCCTCGCTGACGCTGCGTTTCAACGCGACGGCTCGTTCGCGATCGCGGGCAATCTCAACGAGTGCATCGCCGCCGGCGACTGGACGCTTTATTACAAGATCGAAGAGGCGACGAAGGCCGTGACGCCCGCCGACGTGCAACGCGTCGCGCGCAAATACCTCGGCGTCGACCAGAGCACGACCGGCTGGTTCGTGCCGAATGTGCCCGAGCAAGCTGAAGCCGCCACCGAGTAAAACCGCCGAACTTTTCCGCCATGAAACGTTTTTCTTTTTCGCTCCTCGCGCTCTGCTCGCTCGTGTTCGTCGCCGCGCCGCTGCGCGCGCAGATCGCGAAGCAGGTTGTCCGCACCGACATCAACGGCATCGACCTGATCGCCTACCCGACCGGCGTGAAGGACGTCGTCACCATCCGCGGCTCGATCCCCGCCGGCGACGCGTTTGCCGGCGACGGCAATGTCGCGATTCCCACGCTCGTCGGCATGATGTTGGACAAGGGCACGACGAAGCACGACAAATATGAGATCACCGAGCTGCTCGAGAGCGTCGGCGCCACGATCTCGTTCGACGTCGGCACGCAGACCGCGGGCATCAGCGCGAAATGTCTCAAGAAGGACGTGCCGCTCGTCATCGGCCTGATCGCCGAGCAACTGCGCACGCCGGCGTTTTCCGCGGAGGAATTCGAGAAGGTGAAAAAGCAGTTCGTCGGCGGACTGCAGCGTCAGCTCGAGAGCACGGATTTCCGCGCCGGCGACGCGTTCACGCGCGCCGTGTATCCGGTCGGACACCCGAACCGGCAGCCGCCGACGGAAGAGTTCATCGCCGACACGAACAAGGCCACGCTCGAGGAAGCGAAGGCGTTTCACGCAAAATATTACGGCCCCGCGCATTTCATCCTCGTCGCCGTCGGCGACCTCGACATCCCGCAACTGCAGAACGAAGTGCGGCAGGCGTTCGCCGGCTGGAGCGGCGGCGTCGACGTGATCAAAACCGCCAAGGCGACCTCGACCGACGCCGCGAAAGATCAGGTCATTTTCATGTCCGACAAACCCAGCGTAACGGTCGTGTTCGGCCAGGCGACGGGGCTGCGCTATCGCGATCCGGACGCGCAGGCGCTGCGCGTCGCGACCGCGATTCTGGGCAGCGGTTTCACGGGCCGATTGATGGCCAACGTGCGCGACAAGGAAGGTCTCACTTACGGCATCGGTTCTTCGGTCGGCCGCGACACGTTCAACGACGGCGACTGGCGGATCAGCGCGACCTTCGCGCCTGCGCTGCTCGACAAAGGCATCGAGTCCACGAAGCGCCAGCTCCGGCAATGGTATGAGCAAGGCGTGACCGAGGACGAACTCGAACGCCGCAAGGGCGACCTCGTCGGCAGTTTCAAAGTTGGCCTCGCCACGACCGAAGGCATGGCCGGCGCGCTGTTGACCGCCGTGCACCGCGGTTACGACGTCAGCTGGCTCGACGAATACCCGAAGCAGATCGAGGCGCTGACGACGAAGGACCTGAACGCCGCGATCAAAAAGCATCTCAAGCCCGACGAGATGGTGATCATCAAGGCCGGCAGCATTCCCGGCGCGAAGTAAGCGCGACGCGTCCCGGCCGACGGCCTGCGCGGCGTCGGCTGCGGCGCCCGCTCACTTGCCGAGTTTGCGGAGCGCTTTGTTGATTTTTTCCAGGTCGCAGGCGTCGGCCTGGAAATCCGGTCCGAGCCATTCGATCCACTCGCGGCCGAGTTCGGTGTGCGGCTCCTTGATGCACGCAAGCATGTCGTGAAACGCCTCGAGTCCGCCGCAGTCTTCCGGCGGACCCGCGCGTTCGCCAGCGATGCAGAGCGGATAGTGCACGCCCTTTTGCGCGGCCTGCGATTTCTCGACGCGGATCTCGACCTGCCAGCCTTCGCCGAAGTGGTAGCCGTAGGCGAAGCGCGCGCGATTCTCGAGATCGAGATCGGCGAGCGTGACGTCGCGATCGTCCTCGATCGTGAGCTCGTCGCGCTTCAGCGGATTGCCGAAACGCAGGTCGTCGAGGTTGAAGGCGTGCGTCTGGTAATCGAACCAGTCGAACAGGATCTGGATGCTGTCGTGCAGCCGCGAGAGCCACATCGACTCGCGCACGAGCAAGCGCCGCCACACGGGAGGATTCGTGCCGACTACGTGCAAGCGCAGGACGAAAACCCGCTCCGGGGCCTTCTTCGCCGAGCCTTGCCCTTCATGAAGTCCGATCATTCTCCCACTACAGGCGCCGCCACAGTCTGGCGCAAGCGAGCAGGAGACGGACGCGTGTCAGCGACCCGCGTCCGTCGATCGAACGATCAGAACTTGAACTTCACGTAACCTTCCACGCGCAGCGGCAGGTCCTGAAACACGAGCACGTTGTTCGAGTAGTTGTCGCCGTTGTGGATCCAGTTGCGGCGATTGAGGACGTTGAGGACGTCGACGTTCACCTCCCAGCGCGGTTGCCGGTAGAACAGAAACGCGTTCAGGAAAATCTGGTTCGGGATGTGGTATTCGTTGAGCAGATTGCCCGGTTGTTCGCTCTGCCAGCTGCCGCCGAGTCCGCCGCCGAAGCCGTTGCGGAACCGATACGAGAAGCTGCCGTTCACGACCCAGCGCGAAAGACCGGGGATGCGATAATCGCCGGGCGGAAGCTTGTCCCACCGGAAACCGAGGCCGTTGCCGCGACCGCCCGGCCCCTGGCCGAGCGCGTAGAGATTGTACAACGACGTGCCGCCGGCCTGCGACGCGCTGGAATTATCGAAGCGTCCATCGATGAACGCCACGTTGAAGGTCGCGTTGAAATACACATCCGGCTGATAAACGAACTCCAGTTCGCCGCCGCGGAACTTTAGATTCTTCACGTCGCCGCCCAACTCCACCTCCTGACGGCGTTGATCGTACAGCGCGAGGCCGGCGAAGAGCTTGTTGTCGAGCAGCGACCATTTCGCTCCGATCTCGGCGAGCCGGCTGAGATTCTTGAAATCGTCCGGATCGATGATGCCGCGACCGTTGCCGTCGTCCTTCAACATGATGCCGCCGCCGGTCACGTTGCCGTGCACGGCATAGGCGCGTTGATACGTGGAATAAAAGGTGAGGCGCGGCGACGCGCGGTAGATCAGGCTCGCGTTCCACGACACGGCTTCGTCGCTGTGCCGGTCGGCCCAGTGGTCGCCCGCCTCGGCGCCGAGCGGATCGCGGGCCTTCGCGTAAAAGCCGTCGCCGCGCACGCCGGCGAGCAGCGACCATTGCTCGGAGAATTTGATCTCGTCCTGCACGAAGAGCGCCGGATTCCAGAGCGTGGAATCCGTGGTTTCCGGACTGCCGTAGGACGCCGGGAAAAACAGCCGCCCGCCCGGGCCCGCGAACCCGGGCCAGTAGGATTCGGGATAATCCGCCTCGTGGCTGAAAACGCGATTCGCGCGCGTGAGGTCGTATTGGAAGAAATACTCGTTGAAGTAGTTCGTGTAGCTCAGCCGGTCCTCCCAGCGGATCGTCGCGCCGGCGATCACCGCGTGCTGGATGGCGCCGGTGTCGAGGGCGGCGTGCCACTCGGTCCGGTTTTCGAACGTGGTCTGCTCGGCCCACTCTGCGTATTCAAACGCGTGATATCGGCGGCGGTCGACGTATTCGGCGAGCGTGCGATTCACGACTTTTCGGTCGGGCGCGAGTTGCGCGCTGGCGATGAACTGGCCGCGCACGACGTTGGCGTTGGCGAAATCGCCGACCGACAGCAGGGTCGCATCGCGCGGGAGGTCGACCCAAGTGGTGCCGGGAATCGTGCCGGCGAGCGCGCCCGCATCGGAATATCCGAGGTCCGGCAGATCGCCGGTGTAATACCGGCCGTGGTCGATGAGTTCCTGGTTCGGGCGATTCACACCGAGCAACTGCGGCGTGGCCTGCCAGATATATTGGACGTTCGCGTCGAGCGTCAGCGCGTCGGAGGCGTTTCGTTTCCACGCGACGAACAAATCCTGCCGGTCGTCGCGGCCGCCGTGGCGGCGGAAGAAGGTGCTGTCCTCCTTCCCTTCGTAGCTGATGCGCCAGGCCGATTTGCCATCGGCGGTCGGCACGTTCGTGTCGACCTGCCAGGAGCCGTTCAGCCACGAACCGCCGTCCGGCACCCAGGAGCCGACGCGCAACGTGAGCGTCGTCTCACGGGAAAACTGTGGCTGCTTGGTGAGGTAGTTGACGTAGCCGCCAGTGAAAAAGCCGCTGCCATAGATCGCGGAGCCGGGGCCGCGCACGACATCGAGGGCCTCGACGCCGTTGAACGACGGCATGTAGCCGAAATTGTTATAGCTGAGCCGCTGGCCGTTCTGGAACGTTTCGGCGAGATCGCCGCGGATATTGGGAATGGTGGCCTTGCCGTAACTTGCGGGCGCGTAGCTGCCGGGAGCGAAGGCGACAAACTCGCGCACGCCCTCGATGCCGCGTTCGCGCAGGAGCGCCTGCGTGATCGACGAGGCTGCGCGGGGCGTTTCGAGGAGGCTGCGGGCGTCGCCGAAGATGCCGTCGAGCGTCCGCGTGAGCGGATTGACGGAAAGTTCGAGCGGCACGCCGACGACCTCGAAGCGCTCGAGCCGGACCGGCTGGTCGCTGTTCGTCTGCGCGTTGGCCACGGCCGTGGCGCCGGCGAAGGCAAGGTAAAGGACTGGGTGCGGGAGTTTCATGATGGTGAGTGCCGGCCCGGCACGAACTCCCGAGAAAAGGGGCGCCGTCGCACCCCTGCGGCGCAACCACCGGCGCCTGCTGTTTCCTTCGTCGGCATGATCCGTGTCAGGTTCTAAGGGTCGAGCGGCCGGTCGCACCGCAATCTCAGTCCTCCGCGGAGGACACCCCTACAGGCAAGGCGCAGTGAGGCCCGCCGCGCCGTCGCCGGCAAGCAAAAGCTGCGTCAGCCCCGCACGTGGGCCGCGTGCGATGTCGTAAAATTTCCATTACGGCCGCACAAAACCGGAACAATCGAAGCGCGTCTTTGTAGAACCGCCTTCCTGCTGCGACTGACGGGGCTTTCAGGGTGCTTTCTTAGGTAATCTTCTTGCGAGAAGATTGTCCGGAGAATGCACCCTCGGCGCCCCACCCTCATGTATCGGATTTTCTCTTATCGAGGCGGTCGATAGCCGCCGGTGTACGCGCCGGCCGGTCTTCGCAGGAAGCATGGGAGTGGGCGTTGGTGTCCCGGCAGCCGCGCCCATCGAAAAACTCCCAACCTCCTGAGAATGTTATTATCACGTGCGGCCGGCTTGTACTTTGCCGGCACTCTCCTCCTCGGCGCCGCCTCGGCCTCGGCCCAGTCGCTGTACAAATCCGACGGTTCGTTGAACCTATCGTTGTACGGTCAGCTGGCCCTGAGCTATGACAAGGCAACGATGGAGATGCGGATGGGGCCCAGCTTTCTGGATCTCAGCCCCAACGCGACCGACGATCGCCCGACGTTGTATCGGCCGAAATCCTACACGCGCACCAGCGGCTATATTCGCACCAATCCGTACGAGCTCGGCAGCTCGCCAGTGACCGACAGCGATTACTGGAGCGAGAGCGGCCAGGTCGGCTACGTGCCGGACAGCGCCTCCGATCCCGGCCTCGACCGGGTGCAGGTTTACGCCTACTACGACCGCGTGTTCGCCATCAGCCCGCGACTCGACTGGGCCAGCGGCAAACCCCACCCGGATCCGCAGACCCGCGAGTCCTACTACTCCACGTTGTTCGGCGAGGCGCCGAAGTATCCGATCGCGATGGCGCGCAACTACGGCATGCAGTGCAACGAGGCGCTTGTGATCTATCGCGACGGCTACCTCGGCGTCGCGGGCACGCAGACCAGCCGCACCAGTGCGGAGCGACCGTATCCGGGTTTCGTTTTCCCGGAAAACAAAGTGCCCACGGACATCGCGATCACCACCGGCAATGAGTTCGCCCTGGTCACGATCTGGGACATCACCGCCAAGAAAGGTCAGCTCGCGGTGCTTGCACTCGAGGCGAAGTATCTGCCGTTCCACACGTGGCCGTACATGGGCCTGCCCAATCAGGGCAGCTGGTCGGCGTTCAAGCTCCTCGGCTACGTTGATCTGCCGATGAAGATGCCGACGTCCGTCTCGGCCGCCAGCAACGGCTGGTGGAGCGGCCCGTCCCAAACCGGCGGCAAGGTGCTCAGCCAGATCAATCTGGCCAACGACGCCGACCGCAAGAATGTGTACAGCGGCGCCTGGAACGGCGTCGTGGCCACGAAGGGTTACGCCGTCGTGGGTTCGAAATACGATAACAAGGTCGCGCTCGTCGACCTCGCGCCGTTGTTCAGCTACATGCGCGAGAGTTACTTGAGCTCGGCCACGAACTACAAGGCGACTCTCGCCGCGCGTGGCACGGCGGCGAACAAGTTCCCGCAGGCGTTTTCCGCCAAGCCGTCGATCACGCCCAAAGTGGCGTGGGAATCCACCGTGGCGAAACCCAACGCCGTCCTCGCCGGCATCCGCATGGATCGCTGGACCAAGGATTACTACAAGGCCTACGTCGCCTCCGAAAACGGCACGATCAGCATTATCGACACGACGCCGCTGATGCGTCGCAACTCGTGGGAGCGGCTCGGATCCCTGCGGATCGCGGGCACGTTCAACGTCGGTCGCAATCCCGTGAGCATGTGCTTCACGCGCCGCGGAGATAGCAATCTGCCGCTGCTGCCGAAGCTCAGCAACGGTTCGCAGGCGAAAGCCGATCCGCTCAACAACCTTCTCTACATCGCCGTGCGGGGCGATCGGAAGGTTGTCGCCGCGGTGACGTTCGAAGGCAAAGGCTCGGTGTATCGGACTATCAAGGACAAGCGCATGGGCGACCCCGTCGCCGTCAGCACCGCGATTCGCGGACCGATCCTCTCGGTCGCCGATTTCCGCGGCAAGAAGCTGATCAGCTTCCGCGTGGGCAAGATCACCGACTCCCGTAACAACAAGGTTTACGGTTCCGGGGCCGATGGGAAAGCGGCGTTCGAATACGCCGGCGATGTGCCCCTCGCGGGCCATCCCTTCCTGATCAACAGCACCAACGTGAACTGACCCCGGTCGGTTCGACTGCAGCGCGGCCAAGCCGTTCTGCCCCAGCACGACAGGCGATCCGTTCGATCGCCTGTTCTGCTGCCCCTCCTACCCCACACACGCACGCTCCGCCGGCCCTCCCTGCCGAGGGCGAATCGCCGGCGTTCCTCAGCCGTTCATGTAGGTAAACAATCGATACGGCGCATCGGTAAACCTCCCAAGGAAACTCACAGGGTTTTGACCACATGGAGACTTCCCTCAGTGCCGTCTTGAGTGTTCTGCTCGCCATGTCCGGCAAGCACCCAGTCGAAAATAGAAGGAATCCTGTAATGTTATACTCACCTGTTAGAATCGCGTTGTTCGGCCTCGCTGCTCTCGGCGGCCTCTCCGCGACCGGATTTTCGCAATCCGTCACCCGCCTCGTGTTGGTGAACACGAGCACCCAGAAAGATATTCGTGCCCTCACCAACGGCGACACCATCGTCTTGTCCGTCGACGGCACCGCGCTGAATGTTCGCGCGGAAACCAGCGGCACGGTCGGCAGCATCGAATTCAGTTACGACGGAGCGTATGTGCGCACCGAGAATCTGACGCCCTACGCGTTCGCGCTCGATGACAATGGCGTATATCGCAAATGGACGCCCACGGTCGGCACGCACCGCATGAAGGCCCGGGCGTTTACCAAGAGCAATCGCGGCGGCACCGCTGGCGCGGCGCTGGAACTCACGCTCAACGTCGTGTCGAGCGCCCCGACGGGCGGCGACTCCGGCACCAAGGAACCGGCCCCGCCGACCACCGGCTCGTCGATCAGCCAGGTCGTTCTCATCAACGCCGACAGCCAGAAGATCCTGCGGCCGCTGGCCAACAACGACGTCATCTCGCTGTCCTCCGACGGTCTCTCGCTGAACCTGCGCGCCGACGTCTCCGGCAAGGTCGGCAGCGTGGCCTTTTATCTCGACGGCAAATTGGTTCGCACCGAGAGCGTCGCGCCCTACGCGTTCGCCGCCGACGACAACGGCAAATACTACAAATGGACGCCCCCGCTCGGCAGTCACACGCTGCGCGTCGTGCCCTACGAAAAAGGCGGCGCCACCGGCACCGCCGGCCAGGCCCGCGAGATCGCCTTCAGTGTCGTGTCCGGCACCGTGGTCTCGCCTCCGCCCGCGCCGAAACCGACGCCGGAGCCCGAGCCTGACGTCACGCCCGATCCGGTGCCCCCGTCGAAGGGCGCTCTGTCGTTGTACAAATCCGACGGCTCGCTCGATCTCTCGCTCTATGGCCTGCTCGCGCTCAGCTACGACAAGGCCACGATGGAAATGCGTCTCGGCCCCAGTTTCCTCGATCTGAACCCGAACGCGCCCGACGATCGTCCCACGTTGTACAAGCCGGCTTCTTACAAGCGCACGAGCGGCTATATTCGCACGAATCCGTACGAACTCGGCGGACCGCCGGTGACGGACGGCGATTACTGGAGCGAGAGCGGCCAGGTCGCCTACGTGCCGGATGACGTCTCCGATCCCGGCCTCGATCGCGTGCAGGTTTACGCCTATTACGATCGCGTGTTTGCGATCAGCCCGCGTCTGGACTGGGCCAGCGGCAAACCGCACCCCGACCCGCAGACCCGCGAGCCCTACTACACCACGCTGTTCGGCGAGGCGCCGAAGTATCCGGTCGCGATGGCGCGCAACTACGGCATGCAGTGCAACGAAGCGCTCGTGCTTTATCGCGACGGCTATCTCGGCGTCGCGGCCACGCAGACCAGCCGCAACGGCTCGGAGCGTCCGTATCCCGGCTTCGTTTTCCCGGAGACGAAGGTGCCCACCGGCATCGCGATCACGACGGGCAACGAATTCGCGCTCGTCACCGTTTGGGATATCGCGGCCAAGAAGGGCCAGCTCGCGGTCTTCGCGCTCGAAGCGAAGTACCTGCCGTTCCACACGTGGCCGTACATGGGCCTGCCGAATCAGGGCAGCTGGTCGGCATTCAAGCTCCTCGGCTACGTCGATCTGCCGATGAAGATGCCGACGTCCGTCTCGGCCGCCAGCAACGGCTGGTGGAGCGGTCCGTCCCAAACCGGCGGCAAGGTGCTCAGCCAGATCAATCTGGCCAACGACTCCGACCGCAAGAATGTGTACAGCGGCGCCTGGAACGGCGTCGTGGCCACGAAGGGTTACGCCATGGTCGCGTCGAAATACGACAACACCGTCGCCATCGTCGACCTCTCCCCGCTGTTCGGCTACATGCGCGACAGCTACCTGAGCTCCGCGACGAGCTACAAGAACACCCTCGCCGCACGCGGCACGGGCGCGAACGACTTCCCGCAGGCGTTTTCCGCCAAACCGTCGATCACGCCGCAGGTCGTCTGGCAAAGCAGCGTCGCCGAGCCCACGACCGTCCTCGCCGGATTCCGCGTCGATCGCTGGACCCGCGACCACTACAAGGGCTACGTCGCCTCGGCCGACGGCACGATCAGCATCATCGACACGTCGTCGCTGCTGAAACGTTACGATTGGGAACGCAGCGGCAGCATCCGGAAAGTCGGCTCGTTCAACGTCGGCCGCAATCCGGTCAGCATGGCCTTCACGCGCCGCGGCGACAGCAATCTCCCGCTGCTGCCGAAGTTGTCGGACGGCTCGCAATCGAGGGCCGATCCGCTCAACAACATCTTCTACATCGCCGTCCGCGGCGAGCGGAAGGTGGTGGCCGCCGTCACGTTCAACGGCCAGGGCGCCGTCTACCGCACGATCAAGGACAAGCGCATGGGCGATCCCGTCGCGGTCAGCACCGCGATCCGCGGGCCGATCCTGTCGGTGGCGGACTTCCGCGGCAAAAAGATGATCAGTTTTCGAGTCGGCAAAATCACGGACCTGCGGAATAACAAGGTCTATGGCTGTGGCGCCGACGGAAACGATCCTTTCGAATACGCCGGCGACACACCCTTCGCCGGGCATCCTTTCCTGCTCAACACCACGAACGTTAACTGATCGCAGGTCCAAAACATCATCAAGCGACACCGCGGCGTCATTCAGCTGACGCCGACCCACGTGGAAGCCGGCGACTCGAAAGGGTCGCCGGCTTTTTCGTTTTCCGGTCGCCTCCCGATCCCGGAAAACACAAGAGCCGCCCCTCGCGGGGCGGCTCAAGTGACCTAACACCAAGCAAACCGTAAGAACTACAAACATTCACCGTCCCTGCGGACGATGTTGACTACGCAGAGATAGACGGGGTGCTCACCGAAACGCTCAAAAAAAGTTCAACATTTTTGGCCGACAGCGTCAGGCCTACGCAATCGGCTGTCACCCAGCCGCCTGCGCCGTCAAATGCCTCCCGCAACCCATGAAGAATCGCGTCGCGCGTGAACCCCTCGAAACGCCGCCCCAAAGTTGTAGGGCGAGGTCTCCCGATCTCGCCGAATCCCCGCCGGACGCCGCCAGATCGCGACCTTCCCTCTCTCCCCCGCGCCGCGCCGTTTACGGCACGATCTGCGGCAACTCCGCCGGGGCCTCCGTCGGCGCCGCGTTTTCCTGCGGCAAAGGCGTGCTTTTCAGAGGATAGCGGAAAATGCGGCCTTCGTAATTCCGGAAAACGACTTCGTCGTCTGTGATGCGCTCGAGATAGTCCGGATTCATCGGGACCTTCCCGCCGCCACCCGGCGCGTCGATCACGAACTGCGGCACGGCGTAGCCCGTCGTATGCCCGCGCAGCGCCTGGATGATCTCCAAGCCTTTGCGCACATCGACCTTGAAGTGCGAACCGCCCGTGATCAGGTCCATCTGATACAGGTAATACGGCCGCACGCGCATCCGCAAAAGCCGGTGGACGAGCGCCTTCATCACTTCGGGATCGTCGTTCACCCCGCGCAGCAGCACGCTTTGGTTACCCAGCGGCACGCCGGCGAAGGACAGTCGCTCCATCGCGTCGCGCACCTCCGCCGTGGCTTCCTTCGGATGATTCATATGAATGCTCATCCAGATCGGGCCGTAACGCTTCAACACCTCGCAAAGCTCCGGCGTGATGCGCTGGGGCAGAAACACGGGAATGCGCGAGCCGATGCGGATGAACTCCACGTGCTTGATCGCGCGGAGACGGCTCAACAAATGCTCCAACTTCTTGTCCGACAGCAGCAACGGATCGCCGCCCGACAAGAGCACGTCACGCACTTCCGGATGCGCCTCGATGTAGCGCAGCCCTTGTTCAAACTCCGGATGGAAGTTGTAGTCCTGCGCGTTCGAAACCAGCCGGCTGCGGGTGCAATACCGGCAATACGCCGCACAGCGATCCGTGACGAGAAACAGCACGCGATCGGGATAACGGTGCACCAAGCCGGGAACCGGCGAATGTTCGTCCTCGCCGAGCGAATCCAGCTGCTCCTCGGCCGAGATCTGCATTTCACCGGCCCGAGGAATCACCTGCTTGCGGATCGGGCAGTTCGGATCGTCGCGGTCGATGAGATTGAAAAAATAAGGCGTGATCGCCAGCGAGAGCTTTTTGTCGGCGAAATAGCAGCCGGCCCGCTCCTCGGGCGTGAGCGTCATGAACTGCTCGAGTTGGGCGACGCTCGTGATGCGATTCTTCAGCTGCCAGATCCAGTCCTGCCACTCGGCTGGCGGGATGTGTTGCCAAAGCCCCTGGCCTTCAAACCAGGCGGCGCGATCTTCGGTATAGGACATGGGAAAGGTGGCGACAGCCCTAAACAGCGCGACGGGGGAGTCAAACGGCTCCGCAGAATTGTTCTTGGCGCGAAGTGCCAAGGGTTGTCATCCCCCACGCGGTAAGCGCCGTCAGCCAGCCCTCTTCCAAGCGCGACGGACATCGCTCATCCGGAACCCTGCGCATCGGCGTCGCGGCTTTTTCCCCAAACTGCCGCTTTTCGCCGGCGCCGGCGCATTTCCCCCTTGGCAGGGCCAATCCAACGGTTTTTCGTCGGGCTTTAATGTCCCTAACCAAACCCGGAGTTCTCGCACTGGAAGACGGTAGTGTTTACCACGGTCTCGCGTTCGGCGCCGCCACGACGATCGCCGGCGAGTGCGTGTTCAACACCTCGATGACGGGCTATCAGGAGATCATCACCGATCCGTCGTATTTCGGCCAGATCGTCACGATGACCGCCGTCCAGATCGGCAACTACGGGCTCACCCCCGAGGACGAGGAATCGTCCGGCCCGAAATGCGCCGGCCTCATCGTCCGCGAGCTCTCCCCTGTCGTCTCAAACTGGCGCGCGTCCATTTCGCTGCCGGACTACCTCGCGAAATACGGCATCCCGGGACTCAGCGAAATCGACACCCGCGCGCTCACAAAAAAGCTGCGCGTCGACGGCGCCATGAAGTGCTGCCTGTCGACCCTGCCGATTTCCGACGAGGAAGCCGTCGCCCGCGCCCGCGCCTGGCGCGACATGTCCGGCACGGACTACGTCAAGGACGTCACCTGCACCGAGCCTTACATCTGGAGCCCGAGCGATCCGGCCAATTTCAACGCGCCTTACCTGCCCGTCGGCACCACGATGAACGCCCCCGGCGTTCCCGAGAAAAAGTTCCGCGTCGCCGCCTTCGACTACGGCGCGAAGCACAGCATTTTCCGCAAACTCGTCCGCCACGGCTTCGAGGTGCAGGTGTTTCCGTCGACCGCCAGTGCCGCGCAGATCCGCGAGCAAAAGCCCGACGCGCTTTTCCTCTCCAACGGTCCCGGCGATCCGGCCGCGCTTGCCTACGTGCACAAAACCGTGACCGACCTGCTGCCCGAATTCCCGACCTTCGGCATCTGCCTCGGCCACCAAATGGTCACGCACGCGCTGGGCGGGAATACCTTCAAGCTGAAGTTCGGCCATCGCGGCGGCAACCAGCCCGTCAAGAATCTCGAAACCGGCCGTGTCTCGATCACCGCGCAGAATCACGGTTTTGCCACCGATCCGAAATCGATCGAAAACCGCGGCGCGAAGGTCACGGAAATCAATCTCAACGACAACACCGTCGAGGGTCTCCGCCACACCTCGCTCCCGGTCTTCAGCGTGCAATATCACCCCGAGGCCGCGCCCGGCCCGAACGACGCCGACCCGCTGTTCCTCGATTTCTACAAGATGGTCGAGGCCCGCAAGGCCGGCAAAATCTGACGCGCCTCGCGCGGCCGCATGCGGCCGCCCCACGCGGTGGCCGGCCACCGGGCGCTCGTTTTACTTCGCCGCTTTGAGCGCCTGCTCAAAGCGTTTCGCGTCATCCGGCGTGTCGACGCCGATCGTCGGGTCTTCCGTCACCGCGCAAGCGATGTCGTAGCCGTTTTCCAGCACGCGGAGCTGTTCGAGTTTTTCGATCTGCTCGTAACGGCCCATCGGCAGCTTCGCGAATTTCTCCAACAGATCCGCGCGATAGGCGTAAAGGCCGAGGTGTTTGAAACAGGGATTCGCCTGCACCCACGCGTCGTCGATCGTGAGGCCGAGATCGCGCGAAAACGGCATGCGCGAACGGGAGAAATAAAGCGCGCGCCCATCCTGCCGCAGCACGACCTTCACCTGATTCGGATTGTAGAAATCGACGACACGTTTGAACGGCGTCACGAGCGTCGCCATCACCGCGCCGTTCTCGAGCAAGCCCGACAATGCCCGCAGCTGCGCGCCCGTCACCAGCGGCTCATCGGCCTGCACGTTGATCACGTGCTCCGCCCCGACCGTGCGATTCGCTTCCGCGATGCGATCCGTCCCGCTCTGATGCGCGGCATCCGTCATGATCGCATTGAAACCTGCTTGCACCACGCAGTCCCGCAGCAGCGCGTGATCGACTGCGAAATGCAGCGGAAATTCCGGCGCCTCGCGTGCGATTCGTTCCGCCACCCAGAGCAGGAGCGGCTTGCCTTCGATCTGATGCAAGAGCTTGCGCGGGAAGCGCGTAGACTCGAGGCGACATGGCACGATGATCGCTGTTTTGGGCATCCGCTTGCAGACTGCCGCCGGGTTTTTAGGTTGCAAGCCACCGTCTCATCCCGGATTTACGCCCTCCCTTCTCCGACCTTCATGAACAAAAGCGACGCCACACCTGCCGCATCTCAGCAGCTTATTCGAGAGTTGGTTGTACAGAACAAAATGGGCATCCACGCCCGCCCCGCCGCCATGATCGTCCGGATCACGAACAAGTTTAAGTCCGACGTCTTCGTGGAAAAGGAGGAGGAGCAGGTAAACGGAAAGAGCATCATGGGTCTGATGATGCTCGCCGCCGGCAAGGGTTCGAAGGTGCGTTTCATCGCCAGCGGCGACGACGCCGCCGCGATGCTCGACGAGCTTGAAGCGCTCTTTAACCGCAAGTTCGACGAGGCGTAAAACCGGCCCACGAAATCGGAATCGAAACTATGACGAAGGCGGCCTCACAGCCGCCTTTTTTCGTGCTCGTGGCTGACGGAGAGGAACCACGAAATACACGAAACACACGAAAGCCAAACCACTGAAAATTTGGCCCACGGAATACACGGAAGAAAAGACGAACTCCGACTCCGTCCTTTTGAGGTTGCCCCGATTTGACGGACAGGGATTGGGCTCAAAAAAGAGAGCCTACCAATGACCCAATCAAGTTCAGACGGCGCAACGCGCCGTCGCAAGTTTACCGAGCAATACCGGCAGGATGCGGTGGAGCTATGGCGCACGAGCGGCCGCAGCGCGGCCGAGATTGCGAGGCAACTGGGGATTCGCGCCGACCTGCTGTATACCTGGGGCAGCCAAGCGCGGCCCCCGGGGGCCGCCGCGCCGGCGCGTTCGCCCGAGGAGCTGGCGCGCGAGAACGCGGCGTTACGCGAAGAGGTGGAGCGCCTGCGAGAGCAGCGTGACATCCTAAAAAAATCGCTGGGCATCCTCACCGAACCGCCGCTGAGAGGTTTGCCCAAATCAAAGCCTTGAGCGGCCAACACGACGTGCAACGGCTGTGTCATGAACTGGGCGTCTCGCGCAGCGGCTACTATGCTTGGTGCCGCCGCCAGCAGCAGCCGAGCGCGCGGGCCACGGCGAACCGCCAACTGCTGAGCGAAATCGCCCGGGTGCATGCCGAACACCGCGAGGTCTATGGCAGTCCGCGCATGCGCTTCGCGTTGCGGGACCTCGGGGTGCATTGCGGCCGTCATCGGGTCGCTCGTCTGATGCGGGCGGCTGGCTTGCGTGGGCGCCAGCGCCGCCGCTTCCGGGCGCGCACGACCGATAGCCACCACGCCCATCCGATCGCGCCCAATCATCTGCTGCAGATCGCCCGGCCGCAGCGGCCCGATACGGTCTGGGTGAGCGACATCACCTACGTGCAGACGGCGACAGGATGGCTGTATCTGGCGGCCATCATGGACCTGTGCAGCCGGCGCGTGATTGGCTGGGCGACGGCCACCACGCTGGAGACCTCGCTGGTGTTGAGCGCACTCGAACGAGCGGTCGCCGTCCGCCAGCCCGCTCCCGGTGTCATGGTCCACTCCGACCGTGGTATCCAATACGCCAGCACGACTTATCGCAACGCTCTGGCCCGCCATGGCCTGATCGCTTCCATGAGCCGGCGGGCCAACTGCTACGACAACGCCGCCATGGAGTCGTTTTGGAGCACGCTCAAACTGGAACACCTGTTCCGTCATCGCTTCCGCACCCAGGCCGACGCCCACCGTGCGATCTTCCACTACATCGAGGGCTTCTATAATACCCGCCGCCTCCACTCCGCCCTGAATTATCGCACGCCGCTCGACTTCGAATCTGTCAGCAACTAACCACATCAAATCCGCTCAACCCCGTGTCCGAAAAATCGGGGCAAACCCATTTTCGTGTATTTCGTGTGTTTCGTGGTTTTAAAATTCCGTGTTTTCCGTGTGTTCCGTGGGCACCTCTATCATTGCCCCCCTGCAGTTCCGTGGGCTCTAAAGCCCGAAGAACCTTCGCGCGTTCGCCGTGGTGACTCCGGCGAATTCCTCGTCGCTGACGCCGAATACTTCCCGCGCACAAAAGTCCGCCGTGTGCCGCACGAACGCCGGTTCGTTCGGTTTGCCGCGGTGCGGCACCGGCGTGAGATACGGCGCGTCCGTCTCAATCATCAATCGCGCGAGCCCCTGCGCCTTCATCGCCGCGCGCACGTTCTCAGCGCTCTTGTAGGTCACGATGCCCGTGAACGAGCCGAAGCCGCCGCGGCTCAGCAACTCGTTCATCTCCGCCTCGCCTTCCGTGAAACAGTGAAACACGACGCGCGTCCAGTCCACGCCGCTCGCGTCAATCATCTCCACGCACTCCCGAAACGCCCCACGCGAATGCACCACCACCGGCGTGCCGAGCCTTTTCGCAATCCCGAGCTGCGCCGCAAACGCCGCGCGCTGCCACGCGAAAATCCGTTCCGCCTCCGCCGGCTCCTTCGGCAAATGAAAGCGATCCAGCCCGCACTCGCCCAGCGCCACCGGCATAACTGCGTTCGCGCCGTCTTCATTTTTCCAAAATGCCTCGATGCCCGCCACCGCGTTTTCCCAATCCGCCTCCACCGAGCACGGATGCAGCCCGACGGTGTAACGGATAAAACCGTCCGCCGCGTGCTCCGACGCGAGTCCGCGATACAGCGCCCAGTCGTCGGGTGACGTGCCGATCGTGATCATCGTCCCCACGCCCGCCGCTTGCGCGCGAGCAAGGATTTCCGCCAGCGCACCTCTGCGTGCGAACGATTCCAGATGGGTGTGGGTGTCGATCAGGGACATGCAGCCGAAATTCCAAGCTTCAGACGTCCGGACGCCAAACAAATCTCCGCGACGCCCGGTGGCGACCGCCTCGACCGCCGGCGCTCATACGCGGTAAAGCGTCGCGTATCGCTCGCGCAAATACCGCACGAGCCACTTCGGCGACAGCTCCTCACCCGTCGCGCGTTTCACCAATTCGGGCAGCAAATATTTCCGTCCCGGCGCGTGCACCGTCTCGCGCAGCCAGCCGAGCAGCCCGGAAAAATTCCCCGCCGCAAAGTCGTCCTCCAGCGCCGGCCGCACCTCCAGCGCGCGATACCAGAGCTGCGCGGCCATCATGTTGCCGATGCAATAACTCGGGAAATAACCGAACGCGCCGTCGCTCCAGTGCACGTCCTGCAACACGCCTTCGCGATCCGTCTCCGGCTCCAGACCGAGCAACGCCTTCGATGCCTCGCGCCACGCCGCGGGCAGATCGCGCACCGCGAGTTCGCCGGCAAAGAGTCGCTGCTCCAGCTCGAACCGCAGGATGATGTGCAGGTTGTAGGTCACTTCGTCCGCATCGACGCGGATCGGCGTCGGCGCGACCGCGTTGATCGCGAGGTAAAGTTCGTCCGACGTCACGTCCGCCGTCTGCTTCGCGAAGAGCTCGCGAAGGCGGGGTTCGAAAAACCGCCAGAAGCCGCGGCTCCGCCCGACCTGGTTTTCCCACAGCCGGCTCTGCGATTCGTGCGCCCCCATGCCCGCGTGCATCCCGAGCGCGGTGCCGTAATGTTCGCGGCGCAGACCTTGTTCATACAAGCCGTGTCCGGTCTCGTGAATCGCGCTGAACAACGAATCGAGCGGCTCGTCTTCCTTGAACCGCGTCGTCATCCGGATGTCCGCGCCCGTGCCGGAGCAGAACGGATGCAACGACACGTCGATCCGCCCGCGGCTGTAGTCGAAGCCGATCCGCTCCGCCACCTCGCGCAGAAACGTGCGTTGCAGCTCGACCGGAAAACCGCGCAACGCGTCCTTCCTCGGCACGACCGGCGAGCTCGTGATCGCCCGCACCAGCGGCACGAGCTCCTCCTTCAATTCGTCGAAGAGCGCAGCCACCATCGCGGTCGAGACGCCGGGATCGCTCTTGTCGATCATGTAGTCGTAGGCGCGGTCGCCCCAACCGAGATAGCCCGCCTCCCGGCGCGCGAGCTCGAGATTCTTTTCGAGCACAGGTGCGTAGCTCGCGAAATCGTTTTCCTTTCTCGCCTCGGCCCACGCGTGATAACCGCGGCTGCCCTGCACCGCCTTTTCGCGCACGAATTCGGCGGGCAGCTTCGTCGCCCGTTTGTAATCTCGCCGCGCCTCGCGCAGCACTGCGGCGTGATCGCCGGTGGGTTCAGACTCGTCGCGCAACGTCGCGAGCAGTTCGCCAATACGAAGATCGCTCGCGGCCGCATGCGTCGCCGCCGCGAGCGCGGCGTGCTGTTCGGCACGTTGGTCCGCGCTGTTCGACGGCAGGTTCACCTGCTCGTCCCACCCCAACAGTTCGCCGATGGTGCCTAGCAGGTGAGTATGCTTCAGCCGCTGGACCAGTTCCGCATAAGCGTCTTCGCGCGTCATGCGTCCACTGAATCAACCGGCCGCCGCGGCGCCAGCGCGATTCCGCGGCGCCCGCGATCCGGCTCAACGGGTCTTCACGTCGATGTCGCCGCCACTTGAGCGTAGTTTCAGCAGCGGACCGCCGCCGTTCACTTTGCCCGCCAGCCGGCTTTTGCCCGAACCGCCGCGTTCGATCGTGATCGTGAGACCTTCCGCGTCCACGTCGCCGCCGCTGGTCGAGGCATCGAGATTGAACGCCGCGGTCTTGTCGACCGTCACGCGCACCTGGCCGCCCGAAGTGCCCAGCACGCAATCGCCCTGGAGCGGCCCGCGGATGCCGGCGCGCACATTGCCGCCGCTCGTGTCCGCCTGGATCGAGCCTTCCACCGACTCGATCTCGATGTTGCCCCCGGATGTATCCAGTTCCGTGTGACCGCCGGCGCGCTGCACGCGGATGTTGCCGCCGGAGGTGCCGAGTTTCACGCGGCCTTTGCCTTCCGCCAGCCGCACATCGCCGCCGGATGTGCCAGCGTCGACGTCGCCGGTGATCCGGCCCAACGTCACGTTGCCGCCGGAGGTGCGCGCCTGAAGGCGTCCGTCCAGATCGCCGACGTCCACGTTGCCACCCGACGTCCGCAGGTCGGCGTGATAGCGCGTGGGAACGGAAACAACAAAATCGACCTGCACCGGCTGACGGCCCCATTTGATCCCGTTCAACTTCGCCCGCGCGCGCACGTCGTTGCCGTTTTGCTCGATGGTGAGATCGAGGTCCTTCAAAAGCCTGTCCGCCTCGGCTTCCGAGCTGGCGCGGATGCGTTGTTTCGCGACCACGTTGACCTGCGAGGTTTGCGCTGTTTCGACGCGGATGCTTCCACCGGAGGTTTCGACCGAGAGCGTTCCGCCCGGCTGGACGTTGAAGCTCTTTTCGACGACGCGTTCGATTTCCGCGGTGGCAGCCAGCGGCAGCGCAGCCCAGAGGCCGGCCGCGATCAGGAGGGGGAATGTTTTCATAGCGGTAAAACGAAAACACCGCGCCCGCCGAAAAGTTACATCTGCCGGGCCGGATTCTCTCCGGAGCGCCCCACCGCCCAAAACCGACTAAACCTTCGCGCTGTTATCGCATTTGTAGTGCACTCGCGAGCGCCGCAGCGCATGCGCGCGCAATGCCGCATCCTGGGCGCCGTTGCGCGTTTGCACCAGATGCCGCTCCGCTTCCACGATGCCTTGCGCTTCCGCCAGCAGACCGACCAGCAGGAGCGACTCGGCGGACGCCGTCAGCCGGCTCGCCGGAAAATTCGCCTGGGCGGCAAGCCAGCGCACCGCGCGCTCCATCGGATTCTGGTTCAACAAGGACATGTCGCCAGCACGAGTCTCACACGCGCCCGCCCGAGGCGAGCAAACATCGCGCGCCCGAGCGCTTCCCGTCTTATTTCACCCAACTCTCGTCCTGGACGACGAACTGCCAGCGTTCCCGATGCTGGCCGAGCTCGCCATAAAATCGGATCGCTTCCCCGGTGCGGTGATTCGCCCGCAAGGTGTCGCGCAGTTTCGCATCGAAGCTCCACACGTCGTAAACCTCGCCGAGAAACTCCACCGCCAGCCGCTTCCCCGGCGCCACCCGCCCTTCGACCCGCACGATGCGTCCGAGATTTTCCGGCCTCCGCAGACTTTCGCCCGTCGGCAGCTCTGCGGCGCGCAACGCCACTTTCTCCAGCTCAATCCGCGCATAATCGATGCTTTGCTTCAACGGCGGCAGCTCGCCGGTCGAAGCCTGGCGCAGCGGCAGCCAGCGATCCGAGCGGTCGTCGGGCACGGTCGTGAATTTCGCGTAGATGGGAAAATGATCCGAGAACCCCGCGCCCGCCGGCCCATCGAAACTCCAGCGTTTCGGCAGTCCGCTGGCGTCGAGATTGAGGCCGGGCATCTTCGCCGCGCCGAAGGAGTTGTCCACATACTGGACGCCGCGATAATCGTAGAGGCCGCGCGTGACCAGCATCTGCATCAGCGTGCCCCACTCGCCGCGAAACGTGTCGCTGCCGCGCTCGGCCGGCGGCACCTCGAACCACAGATTGTAGAGATCGCGCTGCTCGCCGCGGATCGCGAGCTCGTTGCCCTGCGAGCCGAGCACGTCGTTGATGCCCGTCACGGACATCTCCGGATAACGCTGCTTCTGGTTGTAGTGGGAATTGAAATCGCCCGCGACGATCACGTCGGCCTGCCGGTCGGCCGCGAGGATTTCGTTGAGCCGCGTCCGCAGCGTGCGCGCGTTTTCCACGCGTGTCTGCTCCGTCTGCGGATCGCCCGCGCCGGATTTCCAGTGATTGTTGAGCAGATACAACCGCGCCCCATCGACGTCGACCTGCACCTCGAGGATCGCGCGCGCATCGCGGGTGGGATGCGATCGCACGGCCTTGATCGGAAAACGCGTGAAAACGACGCACGTCTGCGCGAGCCGCCGCTGGCCACCCGCGCCAGCCTGGACGTTCTCGCCGACGACGATCTCGTAGCCGGTGAGCCCGCGCTCCGCGAACGCTTTCGCCAGCAGGGCTTCGGCGGGCAGATCCGCGATCGCACGGTCGAACTTCCCGCCCAGCATCTCCTCGAGCCGCAGGCTGGCGTAACGCTGCAGGATGCGCGCGTAATTGGGTGCGAGCCGCGACGGCGTCTGATCCGCCTCGAATTCCTGAAACAGGATGATGTCGGGTCCGCGTCCGCCTTCGAACTGCGCCACGACGTCCGTGATGTTGCGCAGCTTCGTCAACAGATGCGCCCGCGTGTAACGAGATGGCTGATACTCCTCGAACGCCGCGACGCCGTCGGCGTCGAAGAGGTTCTCCACGTTGTAGGTGAGCACGATGAACGGCCGCGCGCTGGCGGTCGCCGCCATCCAGGCAAAAACGACGCCGGCCAGCGCGCCGCGCCATGCCCGCATCGCACTTCGTCCTTTCATGTCAGATTTCCGTTTCCACCGCGGCGGTGACCGCCGGCTTCCGTTGCAGATAATAAAGCGTCAAACCGCCCTGATAACACACTGTCACGACGGCGATCGTGCCATACGCGATCTTCGCGACGGCGCGAAGATAGTCCTCCGACGACAGGCCCAGCTGCCGCGCATTTTCCGCGATCAGCGGCGCCATCTCCTTGGGAATCGGCGGCACGGTCGCGAACAGCAGGCTCCACGCGCAATACGCCAGCAGCACGGCCATCAGGTAGGGCTGGCTCGCGATCAGCCAGTTCATCCCGCGCGCATGGCCGGCGCGCAAGAGACCGAGACCGTGCAGTTCGATCGCGCCCGCGGCCGCCACCAGCAGGCCCACCGCCGCGCCTTGGAAATCGCGGCCCGACGCCGCCGCCAGCGCGAGAAAGCCCGCCACCGCCAGCACGCTCAAGCCATCGATGTTCGCCACGCGCGTCACGCGCTGAAACGTCTCCTCGGGCAAAAGCGGTGGTCGTTTTGTCATTCGGGAGTTCAGCAATATTCCAGTTGGTATCGTCGCGAGAGTCGTTCTGGATTCTTCGCTTCGTCGTTAATGACAACCTAATTTTCGTGGCTGCCGCACCCGCCAATTCCTTTCCGTTCCGCCTCGAGTTTCCGCCCGAGCTGCCGATCTCCGCGCGGGCGGAGGAGATTACCGCCGCCATCCAGGCCAACCCGGTCGTCATCCTCGCCGGCGAGACCGGTTCCGGCAAAACCACGCAGATCCCCAAAATGTGCCTCGCCGCCGGTCGCGGCACGCACGGCCGCATCGCCTGCACCCAGCCGCGCCGCGTCGCCGCGCTGTCCGTCTCCCGCCGCGTGGCCGAGGAGCTCGGCGTTACGTGGGGCCGCGAGGTCGGCTGCAAGATCCGCTTCAACGACGAAACCACGCGCGACACCGTCGTAAAATTCCTCACCGACGGCATGCTGCTCGCCGAGGTGCAGGGCGATCCGCTGCTGCGCGATTACGACACGATCATCATCGACGAGGCGCACGAGCGCTCGCTCAACATCGACTTCCTGCTCGGGCATCTCCGCACGCTGCGCTATAAACGGCCAGAACTGAAGATCGTCATCACGTCGGCCACGATCGACACCGCCGCGTTCAGCCAGGCGTTCGACGGTGCCCCCGTTGTCCAGGTCGAGGGGCGCACGTTTCCCGTCGAGGTCATCTACGCGCCACTCGACGAATTCGGCCGCGATTACACCGACAACGACCAGAACGAGGAAAAATCCGACGCCTCCGCCGTCGCCTCGGCGCGCGCGGAGGCGCTTCACTACCTCGACGGCGCCGCCGAGGCCGTCGAGCGCATCGTCCGCGAAAGCGCCAGCGGTGACATCCTCGTTTTTCTCCCGAGCGAACGCGACATCCGCGAACTCCGCGATCTGCTCACCCCGCGCGTCGAGGACCGCCGTTCGCGCAGCGAGCTCGTGCCGTTGTTTGGCCGGCTCTCCAACGCCGAACAACAGCGCGTCTTCGCGCCCACGCAGCACCGGAAAATCATCCTCGCCACCAACATCGCGGAGACTTCGCTCACGATTCCCGGCATCCGCTTCGTGGTCGACACCGGCCTCGCCCGCATCAGCCGCTACTCGCCGCAGGCGCGCACGCGCCGGCTGCCCATCGAGCCCGTTTCCCAGTCGAGTGCCGACCAGCGCAAGGGCCGCAGCGGCCGCGTCGCCGACGGCGTCTGCATCCGGCTGTATTCGGAAAAAGATTACCTCGAGCGCCCGCGATTCACACAGCCGGAAATCCAGCGCGCGAATCTCGCCGACGTGATCCTGCGCATGAAGGCCTTCGGCCTCGGCGACATCGAGCGTTTCCCGTTCATCAACATGCCGGCCGCGAAATCCATCCGCGCCGGCTACGCCTTGCTCGAAGAGCTCGGCGCGCTCGCGCCGTCGGACGCCTCGGGTAAGGCGGAGTCTTCCGCCCCCGCCGCCGCGCCACGCCAGGATCAGGAGAATCCGCCCTACAGCCGCGCGCTCACGCCCCTTGGCCGCGAACTCGCCCGACTGCCGGTCGATCCCACCGTCGGTCGCATGATTCTCCAGGCGCGCGCCGAGAAGGCGGTCCGCGAAGTGCTCGTCATCGCCGCCGGCCTCTCGATCCAGGATCCGCGCGAGCGTCCGCTGGACAAGCAGCAGCAAGCCGACGCCGCGCACCGCCGCTTTCGTCATCCGGATTCGGATTTTCTCACGCTCCTCAACATCTGGGAAACGTATCACGACGAGTTTGAAAACCTCTCGCAGGCCCGGCTGCGTCGCTTCTGCCGCGATCACTTTCTGAGCTACACGCGGATGCGCGAGTGGCGCGACATCCACGCGCAGTTGCTCGACGTGTTGCAGGAGCGCGAGAACTTCAAACTCACGAGCGCGTTTCACGGTCTGAAAACCATCGACGACGCGTCCACCGCGTTCGGCACGCCACCCTATCGCGCGATTCACCGCAGCATCCTCGCCGGCCTGCTCGGCAACATCGCGCGGCTCGACGAGGAAACCGGCGCCTACAAGGCGACCCACGATCGGCGCGTCGCGCTTTTCCCCGGCTCCGTGCTGTTCCAGAAAGCGGAACCCGCGAAACGCCGCTCCGATGGCGAAGGTCGTTCCGCGCCCAAAAAAACGAAAGCGCCCCGCTGGATCATCGCTGCCGAGATCATGGAGACGTCGCGGCTCTACGCGCGCACCTGCGCGCGGCTCGACCCGGTCTGGGCGCTCGACCTCGGCACGCACCTGGTGCGCGTCGCGCACAGCGAGCCGTTCTGGAATGTCGACGCCGGCCGCGTGATGGTGAAGCAGCGCACGCGGCTCTACGGCCTCGAGCTCGAAAGCCGCAGCGTCGGCTACGGCAAAATCGATCCGGTGCACGCCACCGAAATCTTCATCCGCGAAGGGCTGGTGAACGACACCGTCACCTTCCCGCTCGATTTCATCACGCACAACCGCAAGGTCCGCGAAAACGTCGAAGCCGTCCTCACACGCACACGCGATGCCGGTTATCTCAATCTCGACGAAGCCGCGTATCGATTTTACGGAGACCGCCTGCTGCCTGCGACCGCGACGCCCGCCGCGCGACCGGCATCGGAGGATCCGGCCGCGACTCCCGTGGGTGTTTCCTCCGTCGCCGAACTGGTCGACCTCGTGCGCGACCGGCGCACCACCGATCCCGATTTCCTCAAGATGAGCGCGGACGATCTGCGCGATCCGACGGCGGTGACGCCCGACGCGGAATCTTTTCCCGTCGCGTTGCCGCTCGAGAATCGCGCGCTGCCGCTCAACTACGCCTACAAGCCCGGACAGGCCGACGACGGCGTGACGCTCGACGTCAACGTCCGCGAAGCCGAGGCGCTCACGCCCGCTGCACTCGACTGGGCCGTGCCCGGTCACCTCGAGGCGAAAGTCGAACACTACCTGCGCGCTTTGCCGAAAGATCTGCGTCGCGCCTTTATTCCGCTTGCGGAAACGGCGCGCTCGCTCGCCGCACAGGTGGCGCAACGCGACCGGCTGACCGATCGACGCGAGACGCTCGTCGAAGCGCTGACCTTCCAGATCGCGGAGCGCTTTCGCGTCGCCGTCGATCCGGCGGTGTGGGCCGACAGCCCGCCGCCCGAGCACTTGCGCGTCCGCGTGCGCGTGCTCGACGATCGGGGTCGCGAAATCGTCGCCAGCCGCGAACTCCATGAAATCCACGCCGCGCTCCACGCCGAGAAACGCGAAGCGAGCGTCGCGATCGCCCGCGCCGAACCCGAAGTGTGGCGGCGCGCCCGGGCGCGTCACGAGCAGCCGCCCGCGAGCACGTGGACGTTCGGCGCCATTCCGGAACGCGTGCTCGTGACCGAGCAGGCCGGCGTGCCGGTGCACGCGTTTCCCGCGCTCAGCGTCGAAACGGACGGCGTCGCGCTGCGGCTGTTCAAAACACCCGAAGACGCGCAGAAGCAGATGCGACGCGGGCTCTCGCGTCTGCTCGAGCTGGAACTCAGCCGCGATCTCGGCTGGCTCGAACGCGACCTGCGCGGCTTGCGCGAACTCGGTCCGCTCATCGCCACCCTCGCGCCGCTCGATCAGTTGCAGGCCGACGCGTTTGTCGCGCTCCGTCGCTGGCTTTGTGATCCCGCGCGGATCAAGGCGAGCGGCAAACTCGATACCGCCTCCTTTTCGGCAGCGCTCGAAAAAGCGAAGACCGATTTCCGCGGACTCGTGCCGCGGCTCGTGGACCTCCTGCGCGAGATCCTGACGCTGCGGCAGGCGCTGTTCGTGCACCCGCAGCCGCATCCAAATCTTGAACGCGACCTCGCGACGCTGCTCCCGCCCGATTTCATCCGGACGATACCGTATCCGCAGCTCGCGCATTTCCCGCGTTACCTGCGCGCGATGAAGCTCCGCGCAGATCGCTGGCGCCAGAATCCCGCGAAGGATACGGAACGCGCAAAACAACTCGCACCGTATCTCGCCGCGCTGGCGCGAATGCCATCGGAAGAAACCGGCCTGCGCTGGTTGATCGAAGAGTTTCGCGTGAGCCTCTTCGCCCAGGAGCTCGGCACCGCCGAACCGGTTTCCGCCGCGAAACTCGATCGCGCGCTGGCTGGATCGGCCAAGGAGCGCGGCGCGGCCGCCGTCGAACCGCCGCCGGCGCCGCGGCCGATTGTCGTGGCGCCGTTGCCGGAGAAAAAAGCTGCGCCGGTAAAATCGCTCAACGCGCTCGACCGACTCTTCCAGCGCTGAGGCGCGACGGTGCCGTTTTCCGCTTTTCGCCGGCGCCCGCCGAACTCAGGACGCGTGGGACACGCGTCCCTACCTCGGATTGGTGATCGGGACGATCGCCGCTACGCGGTCGCCGAGTATTTAAACCACAGTAATGCACGGAGCGCACGGAATGAGGGACGAAAACAGAGTCAGTATTTTGTGCATTCTGTGCATTCCGTGGCTAAAATTTCGGCTTCCGCTTTTTCGCCGGCGCCCGCCAAACTCAGGACGCGCGGGACACGCGTCCCTACCTCGGATTGGCGATCAGGACGATCGCCGCCACGCGGTCGCCGAGTATTTAAACCACAGAATGCACAGAACGCACGGAATGAAGGACCGAAAAAAGCGGTCAGTATTCTGTGCATTCTGTGCACTCCGTGGTTAAAATTACGGCTTCCGCTTTTTCGCCGGCGCCCGCCAAACTCAGGACGCGTGGGACACGCGTCCCTACCTCGGATTGGTGATCGGGACCATCGCCGCTACGCGGTCGCCGAGTATTTAAACCACAGAATGCACGGAACGCACGGAATGAGCGGCGAAAACAGAGTCTGTGTTCTGTGCATTCTGTGCATTCCGTGGTTAAAATTTCGGCTTCCGCTTTTTCGCTAGGCGCCCGCCGAACTCAGGACGCGTGGGACACGCGTCCCTACCTCGGATTGGTAATCGGGACGATCGCCGCTACGCGGTCGCCGAGTACTTAGACCACAGAATGCACGGAACGCACGGAATGAGGCGCGAAAACAGCGTCACTATTCTGTGCATTCCGTGGTTAAAATTTCGGCGTCCGCTTTTTCGCTAGGCGCCCGCCGAACTCAGGACGCGTGGGACACGCATCCCTACCTCGGATTGGTGATCGGGACGATCGCCGCTACCTCGCCAGTGGATTTTTTGAACCACAGAACGCACGGAATGAGGGACGAAAACAGAGTCAGTAACCTGTGCACCCTGTGCATTCCGCGGCTGACAATTTGATCGCTTTACACCTCCACAATCGAGTCGGGCAGTTCGTTCTTGTCGTCAGGTTGGCGGGGAAAATGCGCGGCCAACAGTGCGCCGGCGCGTTCGATCGCCTGCACCAGGCCCGCGGTGAAGTCGCCGGCGCGAAATTGTTTTTCCATCGCCGCCGCGACCTCGCGCCAGAACGCCTCGCCGCATTTCTGATGCACGCCCGTGTCGCCGATCACCGCGAACGTGTGCGAGCGCGGCGCGAGAAAGATCAGCACGCCATTGCGCGCCGCCGTGCGGGTCATGCCGAGCCGCTCGAAGTGCGTCCGCGCCGACGCAACCGGATCCGGTGCCGGCTGACGCGCGAGGAGCACGCGGATCTCGCCCGAGGTTCGCCGCTCCGCGGCGCCGATCGCGGCGACCACTTTGTCGTGATCGATGTGAGGTTCTTTTTCGAGCAGGCTCATGCGTTCACCACTTTCCTCCGGCGCCACCGCCACCGAAACTTCCGCCGCCGCCGGAGAACGTGCCGCCGCCTCCGCCGCCCCAACCTCCTCCGCCGCCGCGACCACCCCACGGTCCGGGGCCCATCCACAAACCGCGCCGGCCACGGGGCGAATAATAGGAGCCGCGGCGGCGATTCACCGCGCTCGCGATCACGATGAAAAGAATCACCACGAGGATTCCCAGCGGGCCGAGTCCCCGGCGATTCTCGCCGCCGGCTTCGCGCGCCGTTCGACCCGTGCCGGTGTATTCGCCGCGGGCCGCCGCCATCATCGCCTGCACGCCAGCGTTGATGCCGCCGGTGAAATCGCCGGAGCGAAATCGCGGAATCATTTCGTCCTCGATGATGCGTTTGCAGAGCGCGTCGGGCAGCGCGCCTTCGAGACCGTAACCGGTCACGATCCGCACGTCATGGCTCTGCATGAACATGAACAGCACCGCGCCGTTGTCCTTGGCCCGACCGCCGACGCCCCACTTTTGCGCGACGCGCACGGTGTAATCCTCCACCGACGAATCGCTCTCCATCCGGGGATAGATGGCGACGAGGATCTGGCTCGAGGTCGCGCGTTCGAATTGCGCGAGCTGATCGTTCAGCTGTCGTGCCACGTCCGGGCGCACGACGTTGGCGTAGTCGTTGAAATGATTTTCCGGCGGCGGCGGAATCGTCTCGGCCGCGCGCGCAAACGTGCCACCGACCACCAGCAGCAGCCACGCGAACCCGACTCGCCAGCCGGTCGGCCAACCGCCTGCGCGGTGAATTCCTGCCCGCCCGCTCACGACTTTTTCGGCTCCACCTTCGACTCAAAATCGAAGTCGACGCTCGGTGGCCGGTCGGCACCGGGCGTGGCCGAGAAATACGGCCGCGGCGTGTGGCCGAACATGCCGGCGAAGATCACGGCCGGGAAGCGTTTGATCGCGGTGTTGTAAGCCTGCACCGCCTCGTTGAAACGGCCGCGCTCGACCGCGATCCGGTTCTCCGTGCCTTCGAGCTGCGCCTGCAGATCGCGAAATGACGCCGTCGCCTTCAACTCCGGATAACGCTCCGCGACGACGAGCAGGCGCGAAAGCGCGGAGCCGAGCTGGCCCTGCGCACGCTCGAATTCCGCGAACTGCTGCGGGTCCGTCGGCGCGCTCGAGGGCGGCAGTTGCACGCGGCCGACCGACGCGCGGGCTTCGGTGACTTCGTTCAGCGTCGTGCGCTCGAAGTTCGCCGCGCCTTTGACGGTGTTGACCAGATTCGGCACGAGGTCGGCGCGCCGCTGATAGACATTCTGCACCTGCGCCCACGCCGCATCGGCGCCTTGTTGCAGGGTGACGAGCCGGTTGAAAACGCCGGCCACGGAAACCGCGATGATGACGCCGACCACCACGAGCAGGCCGACAACGATCAGGAGAATTTTTCCGAAGCTCATGACGGTGAACAAAGCCGGCGCGACCAAACTCGCAAGGGGCATCGCGTGCGAGCGCCCACGTTCAAGCGATGTCTCAGGGTCGTCGCCGGCGCCGATATTTTCCGCGTTTTCCGGCTTTGCGGTTGCGGCTCGCCGGCGGCTGGCCATGCTCAGGCGCAACCCCGCTTTCTCATGAATACCCCCATCTCTGCGCTATTGGAACGCAAGGGTGCCGTGGTGCATTCCGTGCCCGGAACCGTCACGATCGCCGAAGCGGTCGCCGAAATGAACCGCCACCGGATCGGTGCGATCGTCGTGCTCGAAAGCGGCCGCCTGGCCGGCATTTTCACCGAGCGTGACGTCCTGCGCCGCGTGGTCGGCGCGGGCCTGGATCCGAAAACGATGCGCGTGGCCGACGTGATGACGACCAACCTGATCACGATCACGCCCGAGAGCACGGTCGACGACGTGATGTTGCTCTTCAGCGAGAAGCGTTGCCGGCATCTTCCCGTTCTCGCGAATGACCGGCTCGTGGGGCTGATCTCGATCGGCGATATTTCCCGTTGGGTGTCCGACACGCACCGCGCGGAAGCGGAGCAGCTCAAGAGCTACATCGCCGGCGGATTCTAGCCCTCGGCAGGGCGGTGAAGGTCGCAGCTCCCGACCCGACGCGCGTCGCATTTGACGAGCCGGGCGGCACATCTACGTTCCGCCTGCCATGAAGACCCTCGCCGCTTTCTGCCTTTCCCTCGCCCTCGCTTCGGGGCTGTCCGCGAAAATCGTCAAGCGCCCCGTTGCCTATGAGCACGAGGGCGTGAAACTCGAAGGCTATCTCGCCTACGACGACGCCAAAAGCGCCGCCAAGAAACTCCCCGGCGTCGTGATCTTTCCCGAGTGGTGGGGCTTGAACGACTACGTCAAAGGCCGCGCGGAACAGATCGCGCAGCTCGGCTATGCGGCGTTCGTCGCCGACATGTATGGCGCCGGCGTGGTGACGACCGATCCGAAGAAAGCCGGCGAGCTCGCGGGTCAGTTTTACGGCAAGCCTCTGATGAGTCAGCGGGCGCGCGCGGCGCTCGACACCTTCCTGAAACAGCCGGTGGTCGACGGCAATCGCGTGGCGGCGATCGGTTATTGTTTTGGCGGCGCCGTCTCGCAGGTCCTCGCCTACAGCGGTGCGCCGCTCGTCGGCATCGTCAGTTTCCACGGCAGCCTCGTGCCCGCGTCCGCGGAAGCCGCCCGCCAAAACCACGCGAAGTTTCTCATCTGCCATGGCGCGGTGGACCCGTTCATCAGCAAGGCCGACCTGGACGCGTTCCTGCAGAGCCTGAACGACGGCAAATTCGATTATCAGTTCAACCAATACGCGGGCGCCGTGCACGCCTTCACCAATCCCGGCGCCGACCAGATCGCGGCCGCTGGACTCAAAGGCGTCGGATACAACGCCGCCGCGGACCGGCGTTCGTGGGAGAACATGAAGACGTTCTTCGCCGAGATCTTCGCGCAGAAGTAAACCTTTTCGTTCTCCACGCATGGACCTGGCCGCCGCCCGTCAACTCATCCAAAGCAGCTTCGCGCGCATGGATGCGCTTTATCGCCGTCCGCTCTTCGACGAATGGGCGATCCTGTCCGCCGCTCCCGCCGGCGTGCTCGCCTACTCGGGGCCGCGCGGCTCGAATTTCCGCGAGCAACTCGCGACCGATGCCGAGCCGCTGCGCGCCGCCGCGACCGGCCGGCCGCACGATCCCGGCGACTTCGAATTCGCGACCGATGCGCCCGGCACGTCCTACGACGCTTGCATGAAGATCGGCGAGAAAAGCTACCTGATCTGCAATCACACCACGCGCTCGCTCGCCGAGATTCGCGCCGATGCGAAGTGGCTGAAGGCGCAGGCGGCGTTTTTCGAACTCAGCGAAAAATTCCGTGCCGATCCGCTCGTTCTGACCTCGTGATGCTTTTCGACGCCGCGCGCGCGGCGTTAACCGAGCAGCCCGGCACCCACGAACCACGCGTAGGCCGCCATCAGTCCCCAGCCGCTCCACCGCGGCAGCCCGCCGACCAGCGCCACGCACAGCAAATGCGCGAGCGCGACGCCGCTCAGCAGCAGCAGACCACTTTGAAAAAACGCCGGCACTGCGACGGGCTGGAGCGCCGCGCACAGCCCGATGCACAGCGGAATGCAAATGTGGCCATCGCCGACCTGCGACGCGTAAGCGACGTCGGCGCGCCCCCGCGCCGCGTAATAAAACGCCAGCAACGCATTCGGCAGCACCATCAGCCAACCGCTCAGCCAGCCGAGGTTTTCCGCACTGATAAATCCCGCCGGCCGGTCCGATAGCCACGCCACGAGCCAGTCGATGCTCACATACAGCCCATACGCGCCGACAAGCACGATCAGCAGATCGAAGTAAAACGCGCCCCCAAACGAGCGCCGCTGCCGGACGTTGTGCTTCATCACGTCGAACACCTGCAGGCACTGCCAGAAGAGAAACAACGCGATCAGCACCAGGCCGTCGCCACGATCCAGCGTGCCATCCCGGCCGAGCACCCAGGTCACGCCGCTGAAAAACAACACCGCCGCAAGGGTCAGCAGCAGCGAAAGCCGGTTCAACTGCTGTTCCGTATCCACGTTTTCGCGACCTCGCGCCGCGGCCTTCCGCCGGCGCGCCGGCCGCGCGGCGGATTTCAGCCAGAGTCCCCAGACGAGCACCGGCAACCCGAGCACCACCGTGAGGTTTGTGACGTTGTTCACGAGGCAGTTCGTCAACACTTCCTGCAGCGGGTCCTTCCGTGCCACCACGATGCCGACGAACAGGAGATTACCGAGCCCCGAACAATAGGGCATCACCAGCGTGCCGAGCGCGGTGCCTTCCAAACCGTGCTTCAGCAGCGCCTCGAGCCGCCAGATCATCAGCAGCGATGCCGCCAGGAATAGCGCGAGGTAGGTCCACACGCCGGTGAGATCGAGCGCGTCGATCAGCTGGGTGAGCGGATTCACGTCCGCTGCAGCCGCAGCTGCCAGCGCCCGTCGACGCGCCGCAGCTTCATCGGCGCCGCAAACGTCTCCGCCAGTTTCGTGCCGACCAGCACGCGCTCGATCTCGCCGGCCGCGACAACACCGCCGTTGCGCAACAGCAGCGCATGCGTGAAGGCGGGCATGATTTCCTCGACGTGGTGCGTCACCAGCACGATCGCCGGCGCGCTGCGATCGCGACGCACCGCCAGCCCCTGGACGACGTTCAGAAAATGTTCGCGCGCCACCGGATCGAGGCCGGCGCACGGCTCGTCGAGGATGAGCAGCCGCGGCCGCGCCATCAACGCCCGCGCAATCAGCACGCGCTGCCGCTCGCCTTGCGAAAGGTAGAGCCACTCGCGTTCCGCAATCTTCGCCGCGCCGACGTCGCGGAGCAGCCGCAGCGCCGCGCGCCGGTCCGCGGCCGACACCGGAGCCCACAAATCAAGCTGCGCGAACTTACCGCTCATCACGGTCTCGAGCGCCACCTCTGCCGGCGGAATCGCCGCCGCGAACGCACTCGTCACCACCCCGACGTGTCGCCGCAGTTCCCGCCAGTCGCTGGCGCCATAACGCTGCCCCAGCACCGCGAATTCGCCCGAGGTCGGCGACAGAAATCCCGTCAACGCCTTCAACAGCGACGTCTTGCCCGAACCATTCGGCCCCAGGATCACCCAGTGTTCGCCGGGCCGCACCGTCCAATCGACGCCCCGCAAAATTACGGTGTGGCCGCGCTCGATGTGCAGACCGGAAATTTCCAGCACCGGCTTCGGACTCATGCGCGAGCCTCCCGCGGCGCCCGACGTCCTTGGTTCCACGCAACAACAGGTGAGGAGTTCATCGAGGATTGAACGGCGGATGTCACCACTTTGAACCCGGGCCGCAAGGTCGTAAGTGGGGCATGCAGGAATCCCGTTTTGTGCCGACGCCGTCATGCAGGATTCGGGATAGCACCGGCCGACGGTTTTTTACCCCGTTTTTCTAGTGATGGAGATTCAGCGGCTTCCGTCTCGAGGCAGTGGATCGGCACGGTCGATGCGGAATACCTCCCCGTCTGCGCTGAGCTCAACGTTCCAACGAAAGGACCGTCCATGAAAACATCTCTCAAACGCCTCACTTTTCCCGCCGCCTTGCTTGGTGCAGCTTGCGCGGCAGGCACGCTTTACGCTGGCGCCGACGATTCCGAACGCCCGCGCATCGATGCCGCGGCCAATGCGTCGGCCGCCCTCAACAGCGGCGGCAATCCCGCCTCGGCGATCGGCGCAGCGCATCTGAATCCGCCCGCGACGGCTAACCGCGCGCCGGCGATCTACGGAAATTCCGGCACCATCGGGCTTAACGGCGATGCCGCCGCGGCGAGCGCCGCCAACGGCGTCACTTCGCTCAGCGTCGGGACACCGGAGACGATCGGCATGCGTCGCGAACGACTCCGCGAGGCGACCGCCCGGGCCGGCGTCGCGCCGCCCGCTCCGGTGCTGGTGCCCGCGCGCAGCGAAGTGGCGGCGCCCAGCCCCGGCGCGCGCGACCAGTTCGCCCGGCAGATCGAGATGAACATTGCTTCGAATCAGCGGGCGATGGACTCGGTTCGCCTGCGGGCGCGGAATTTCGATGCCACCGGCGCCGCCCGTTTCCGCGCCGCGGACGACGATGTGCGTCGCGCCGAGTTGCGACTGCAGCGCAGTCTCCGCGACGCCCAGCGCGCGTCGGCGGATCAATGGGCCACCGCGCAGGCCTCGCTGGCCGACGACTACGATCGTTACGCCCAAGCCGTGGCCAAAGCCCAGAGAATTTCCGCCTCGGCGGATGTAAACGCCGAGCCGGAGTCCCGTTGATCGGACGCGCGTGCCGCAATCACACGACGCCCGATTCAACAACAGGAAGAGATAGTGCGTGATTGGCGCCCCGGCGGAGAGCCGCCGGGGCGCTCCGCGTCCTGACGTTGACACACCCTTCATTTCCGCGCCGCACTTGCCTGCAATCGCGCGCCCGCGCACGTTGGTCGCATGTCCAAAGCCCGCTACATCGAGGCGAAGCAGAAATGGGCCGAAAAACAAAAAGCCCGCGGCGTTGTCGCCCGCGCGACGGCGTCAACCGATCGGCTGCCGCCGGGGCAGAAGCTCACGACCGGTTTTCCCGTGCTGGACCTGGGCGTGCAGCCGGAGATTCCGCTGACCGAATGGAAGCTGACGTTGAACGGCCTGGTCGAAAAACCCCGCGACCTGTCCTGGAACGAATTCAATGCGCTGCCGCAAGTGGAAGATATCAGCGATTTTCACTGTGTGACGACATGGAGCCGATACGACTGCCGCTGGAGCGGCGTGGCGTTCACGACACTTTATGAACTCGTCGAGCCTCGGCCCGAGTCGCAGTTCGTTTATTTCACGAGCTACGACGGATATTCGACGAATGCGCCGCTGGCGCAATGCCTCGACGACGACGTGCTCGTCGCCACGCACTTCGATGGCGCGCCGCTCACGCGCGAGCACGGCGGCCCGGCGCGCGTGATCATCCCGAAACTCTACGCGTGGAAAGGCGCCAAGTTCGTCAGCGGCATCACATTTCTCGCCGAGGACAAACTCGGTTTCTGGGAGGTGCGGGGTTACTCGAACTCCGCGGATCCATGGAAGGAAGAACGCTACGCCTGAGCCGCGGCCGCTGATGGCCGATCGAATCGCCGCCGGACGATCCGAACGAAAAATCCCGAAAAAATTTTCCGGCGTTTCGTGTCAAAGGTGAAGCCTTCTTGCGCCGCATCCGTCTAGCGGCGTCGATGTCAGATTCTCCGTCCAAACGTTCACGTGCCCGCTGGTTTCTTTACGGCGTGGTGGTCATCGGCATTGGTGTTGCCGTATGGTATTTCGCGTTCCGCGCGAAGCCCGAGCGTGGGCGTTACCCGATGCCCGCGTGGGCGGGGGCGGAGTATCCGCCGCGGGTGCCCGTGCGCACGGTCGACGCGAAACTCCAGCCGCTGCCGGTGCACGTGAAAGCGATCGGCACCGTGACCCCGCTCAACACCGTGACGGTCCGGAGCCGCGTAGCCGGCGAACTGCTGCGGGTGGCCTTCGAGGAAGGCCAGCGCGTCGAAGAGGGGCAGTTGCTCGCGGAAATCGATCCTGCGTCCTACCGCATCCGTCTCGCCCAGGTGGAAGGGCAGCTGCAGCAACGCGCCGCACAGCTGGAAAGCGCACGCAGCGACCTGCAGCGCATCCAGAATTTGCACACGCAGAACCTCGTCACGACGCAGCAGCTCGAGGTCCAGCAGGCGCTGGTGGCCGAGCGCGAAGGCATGCTCGCCGCGGCCCAGGCGGAAGTCGACGATGCCCGCCTCGAACTCACCTACACGCGGGTGCAGGCGCCGATCACCGGCCGCGCCGGACTGCGTCGCGTCGATCCCGGCAATCTGGTGCGCGAGGGCGACGCCAATGGGCTCGTCGTCATCACGCAAACCCGGCCGATCGCGGTGACGTTCACCATCCCCGAGGTCGATCTTCAATCGGTGCTCGATCCGGTGCGCAGCGGACAAATCCTCACTGTCGAGGCGTGGGATCGCAGCGAAACCAAGGTCCTCGCGACCGGCACGCTGAAGACCGTCGACAATCAGATCGACACCGCGACGGGCACCCTCCGGCTCAAGGCCGAGTTCGACAACGACCAGGACCAGCTTTTCCCGAATCAATTCGTGAACGTCCGCATGCGGGTGCGCACGCTCGACGACGCCGTGGTGATTCCCTCCGCCGCCGTGCAGTTCGGCTCGCGCGGCACCTACGTTTACGTGATCGGACCCGAAAACAAGGCGATCGTCCGCGATGTCGTTTTGGGTCCGATCGACGGCACGCTCCAGGCGGTCACGAAAGGTCTTAAGCCTGGCGACCCCGTGGTTCTCGAAGGTCTCGACCGACTCCGTGAAGGCCGCGCCGTGGTGATCGCCAACGACGAACCCGCCCCCACGACCGCCAAGCCGCTATGAGTTTGTCGCGTCCGTTCATTCAGCGGCCGGTTGCGACCACGCTGCTGATGGTGGCCCTGCTGCTTTCCGGCGTCATGGCCTACCGGCTCCTGCCAGTCGCCGCGCTGCCGCAGGTGGATTTTCCCACCATCCAGGTGTTCACGTTCTATCCGGGCGCGAGTCCGGCCGTGACGGCGAGCGCAATCACCGCGCCGCTCGAACGCCGCTTCGGCCAGATTCCCGGCCTGAGCCAGATGTCCTCGTCGAGCTCGAGCGGTGCATCCGTCATCACCCTGCAGTTCTCGCTCGAGATCGAGATGGGCGTCGCCGAACAGGAGGTGCAGGCGGCCATCGCCGCGGCGGACAATCTCCTGCCCAACGATCTCCCGGCGCCGCCGATTTATCGCAAGGTCAACCCGGCCGATGCGCCGATCCTGACGCTGGCCGTCACCTCCACCACGATGCCGCTGCCGCGTGTACATGATTTGGTGGATACGCGCATCGCGCAGAAGCTCGCGCAGATTCCCGGCGTCGGCATGGTCAGCCTCGCCGGCGGCCAGCGGCCCGCGGTGCGCGTGCAGGTCAACCCCGCCGAGCTCGCCGCGCGCGGCCTCAATCTCGCGTCGATCCGCAGCGCCATCTCCGCCGCCAGCGTCAACCAGCCCAAGGGCAGTTTCGACGGTCCGATCCGCAGCATCCTGATGGACGCGAACGACCAGCTGCGCTCGCCCGAGGAGTATCGCAATCTTGTGATCGCCTGGCGCGACGGCGCGCCGCTGCGGCTCGGCGAGGTCGCCCGCATCGAGAGCGGCGCCGAGGACCGCCGGCTCGCCGCGTGGGCCAACGATCTCCCGGCCGTGTTGATCAACGTCCAGCGCCAGCCTGGCGCCAATGTCATCGAAGTGGTCGACCGCGTGAGCGCCCTGCTCCCGCAGTTGTCCGCCAGCCTGCCGGCGGCGGTCGAGCTGACGGTCCTCACCGATCGCACACAAAGCATCCGGGCGTCCGTCCGCTCGGTGCAACACGAGCTCATCTTCGCCGTGGGCCTCGTGGTCCTCGTCACCTTTGTGTTTCTCCGCAATCCCGCCGCGACGATCATCCCGAGCATCGCCGTGCCGCTCTCGCTGATCGGCACGTTCGGCGTGATGTATCTCGCGGGTTATTCGCTCAACATCCTCACGCTGATGGCGCTCACGATCGCGACCGGCTTCGTGGTGGACGATGCGATCGTGATGATGGAGAACATCGCCCGTTTCCGCGAACAGGGCTACTCCGCGATGGAGTCGGCGCTAAAAGGCGCGGCGCAGATCGGTTTCACGCTCGTCTCGCTCACGCTCTCCCTGATCGCGGTGCTGATTCCGCTGCTGTTCATGGGCGACGTGGCCGGCCGGCTGTTTCACGAATTCGCGATCACCCTCGCGGTCTCGATCCTCATCTCGCTGGTCGTCTCGCTGACGCTCACGCCGATGATGTGCGCCCGCATGCTGCCGGCGAACATGTCGCACGACACGGGCAAACGCGGATTCCTCGACCGCGTGATCGACCGCTACGGCGAGCTGCTCGACTGGGTGCTGGCCCGGCAGAAAATGGCGCTGCTCGCGACCGTGGCGACACTGGCGCTGACCGCCGGACTTTACGTCATCGTGCCGAAGGGCTTTTTCCCGGTGCAGGACAACTCGGCGATCCAGGCAGTCACCGAAGCTCCGCAGGCAATTTCGTTTTCCGCCATGGCGGAGCGGCAGCAGGCGCTCGGCGCGATGATCCTCCAGGATCCCGCTGTCCGCAGCCTCTCGTCGTTCATCGGCGTCGACGGCACGAACTCGACGCTCAACAGCGGCCGCATGCTGATCAATCTCAAGCCCCACGAGGAACGCAGCGAATCGGCGCAGGACGTGATCGAGCGGCTGCGCGCCCGCGCCAGGGAGATCCAGGGCATCACGCTCTATCTGCAGCCCGTGCAGGAACTCACGATCGAGGACCGGGTGAGCCGCACGCAATTCCAGTTCATGATCACGACGCCGGACAGCGAGCTCCTCGAGGAATGGGTGCCGCGGCTGGTCTCGCGCCTTTCGCAGGAAACCGCGTTGAGCGACGTGGCCAGCGATCTGCAGGCACAGGGGCTGCAGGCGTATCTTGAAATCAACCGCGACGTCGCCAGCCGGCTCGGCGTGAGTGTCGCCGACATCGACGACGCGCTCTACAGCGCCTTCGGTCAGCGGCAGATTTCGACGCTGTTCACGCAGGCGAGCCAGTATCGGGTGATTCTCGAAGTGGACCCGCGGCTGATCACCGGCCCCGCGGCGCTCGAAAGCATCTACGTCACGCCGCGCAACGGTCCGCCGGTGCCGCTCTCGAGCATCGCGCGCGTGAGCGAACGTCGTGCGCCGCTCCTGATCAACCGCGTCGGGCAGTTCCCCGCGGCCACGATCTCGTTCAATCTCAACGGCGGCGCCTCGCTCGGCGAGGCGGTGGCGACGATCGAGCGGATCACCCGCGAGATCGGGCTGCCGCCGGCGATCGAGCTGCGTTTCCAGGGCGCGGCGAGCGCCTTCCGCTCCTCGCTTTCCAGCACGTTGATGCTGATCCTCGCGGCGGTCGTCACGATGTACATCGTCCTTGGCGTCCTATACGAGAGCAGCATCCATCCGATCACGATTCTATCGACGCTGCCGTCGGCGACGGTCGGAGCGCTGCTGGCGCTCTGGGTCACGAACCGGCCGATCGATATGATCGCTGTCATCGGCATCATCCTGCTGATCGGATTGGTGAAGAAAAACGGCATCATGATGATCGACTTCGCGCTCGAGGCGGAGCGCCGGCAGGGGCTCTCACCCGTCGCCGCCATCCGTCAGGCGGCGCTGCTGCGGTTCCGGCCGATTCTCATGACCACCCTCGCGGCGCTCTTCGGCGCGCTGCCGCTGATGCTCTCGACCGGTTCGGGCGCGGAGCTGCGCCAGCCGCTCGGATTGGTGATGGTCGGCGGGTTGCTCGTCAGCCAGGTGCTGACGTTGTTCACGACGCCGGTGGTGTATCTCTTCTTTGACCGGATCGCGCACCGCGCGCAGGCGAGGCGTCGCCGCGAGTCCGCTCCGTCCGCCCTGCCCGCCGCCGCCCCGCAATGAACCTGTCCCGTCCCTTCGTGCGACGCCCGGTGGCGAGCGCGTTGATCGCGATCGGCATCGTCCTGCTCGGCTGGCTCGCCTACGGACTGCTGCCGGTGGCGCCACTGCCGGAGGTGGATTTCCCGACGATCCACGTGAGCGCCTCGCTGCCCGGCGCGAGCCCCGAAACGATGGCGTCCAGCATCGCCACGCCGCTGGAACGCTCGCTCGGCAGCATCGCCGGCGTGATGGCGATTCGCTCCAACAGCAGCCAGGGATCGACCAGCATCACCCTGGAATTCGATTTCGATCGCGACATCGACGAAGCCGCGCGCGACGTGCAGGCCGCGCTCAACGCCGCCCGCGGTCAGCTGCCATCCGGGATGCCGCGCAATCCCAGCTACCGGAAGGTCAACCCCTCGCAATCGCCGATCCTCGGTCTGGCCCTCAGTTCGCCCAATCTGGCGCCGGGCGATCTCTACGATCTCGCGTCGACCGTGCTGGCGCAGAAAATTTCGCAGGTCGCAGGCGTCGGCGACGTGCAGGTGTGGGGCAGCGCGCTCCCCGCTGTCCGCGTTCAGCTCAATCCCAACGCCCTCGCCCACCACGGCATCTCGCTCGATGAGGTGCGGCGCGCCATCACGGAAACGAATTCGCTGCGGCCACGCGGCTTCATCGAGCACGGCGCGCGGAACTGGCAGGTGGAAATCAGCGGACAGCTGCGCCGGGCCGCGGAATACCGGCCCTTGATCATCCGCTATCGCGATGGCGCGCCCGTCCGCCTGGGCGACGTTGCGACAGTGACCGATTCCGTGGAGAACCGCTATGCGAGCGGCTTTCACAATGACCGCAACGCCGTGCTGCTGATGGTGCGGCGCCAGCCCGGCGCGAACATCATCGCGACGATCGAGGCGATCAAGGAACAGCTTCCCGGCCTTCGCGCGCTCGTGCCCGCCGACGCCGAACTGGCGCTCGTGATGGATCGCTCGCCCGGCATTCGCGCGACCTTGCACGAGGCGAAGATCACTTTGCTGTTCGCCGCCGCGCTCGTGATGCTGGTGGTGTTCGCCTTTCTCGGCAACGCCCGCGCCGCGCTCATCCCCAGCCTCGCGATTCCCGTTTCGCTGATCGGCACGTTCGCGATCATGTATGTCTACGGGTTTTCGCTGAACAACCTGTCGTTGATGGCGCTGATCGTCGCGGCCGGCCTGGTGGTCGACGACGCCATCGTCGTCCTCGAAAACATCTCCCGCCACATCGAGCGCGGACTCTCGCCGTTGCGCGCATCGCTCCGCGGCGCCGGCGAAGTGGGTTTCACGCTGCTCGCGATGAACCTCTCGCTGGTCACCGTGTTCATCTCGATCCTGTTCATGGGCGGACTGGTCGAGCGGCTGTTTCGCGAATTCTCGATCACCCTCGCGGCGGCGATGCTGGTGTCACTCGCAGTTTCGCTGACGCTCACGCCGAGCCTTTGCTCGCGCTGGCTCAGGCCCCACGCGGCGCCCGCGCCGGCCGCGGGGCGTCGGGGATTGGGTTTCCGGCAGCTGAGCGATCGCTCGTTCGAGTTCGTGCGCGGAATCTATGCGCGTTCGCTCGGCTGGGTGCTGCGGCATCCCACGCTCATGCTGCTGATTTTCGTCGGGACGATCGCGTTGAACGTCTCGCTCTACGTCAGCATTCCGAAGGGTTTTCTGCCGGAGCAGGACACCGGGCAGCTGAACGGCTGGGTGCGCGGCGACGACGGTTTTTCCTTCCAGATCATGCAGCCGAAGATCGAGGCCTACCGCCGGCTGCTCCTCGCCGATCCGGCGGTCGCGGACGTCGTCGGCATGAGCGGCGGCGGCAACGGCCTGAGCAACGGCTGGATGATGGTCCGGTTGAAGCCGCTCGCGGAACGCGGGGTTTCCGCGACCGAAGTCGTCGACCGCCTGCGGCGCAGCGTTCCGCCCGTGCCCGGCGGGATGATGTGGCTCAGCGTCTCGCAGGACATCGGGATGCCGCGCAGCTCCGATGCCGGCTCCTACGATTTCACCCTGCTGTCCGACGACCTCGCGCTGCTGCGGAAATGGGCGCCGAGGGTGTCGATCGCGTTGCAAAAACTGCCCGAGCTCACGGACGTCGAGGAGCCGCGCGATCGGGGCGCCAAGCAGGTGATGCTCACGGTCGATCGCGAAGCGGCCCGCCGGCTGGGCGTGAACATGCAGATGGTCACCCAGGTCCTCAACAGCTCCTTCAGCCAGCGCCAGATCTCCACCATCTACGACGAGTTGAACCAGTATCGCGTGGTGATGGAGCTCGAACCGCGCTACACGGAAGATCCGGCCACGCTCGACCAGGTGCAGGTCATCGGATCGAACGGCGAACGCGTGCCGCTGTCGGCGTTCACGCGCTACGAATATTCGTTGATCAACGATCGCGTGAACCATCGCGGGCAGTTCGCCGCCGAAAACATCGGCTTCTCGCTGGCTCCCGGTTATTCGCTCGAACAAGGCCTCGCGGCGATCGACCGCACGATGGCGGAAATCATGCTGCCGACCGAGATCCAGGGCGGACTCGCCGGCACGGCGCAGACGTTTCAGCGCAGCCTGCAGCGCCAGCCGTTGCTGATTCTGGGGGTGCTCGTCGCCGTTTATCTCGTGCTCGGCATTTTGTATGAAAGCACGGTGCATCCGCTGACGATTCTTTCCACGCTGCCGTCCGCAGGCGTCGGCGCGCTGCTCGCGCTGCGCCTGACGGGCACGGAGTTCAGCCTCGTCGCGCTGCTCGGTCTTTTCCTGCTGATCGGCATCGTGATGAAAAACGCGATCCTGATGATCGACTTCGCGCTCGCTTCGGAACGGCAGGACAACACCTCGCCGCGCGAAGCGATTTATCGCGCCGCGCAGATGCGGCTGCGCCCGATCCTGATGACCAACATCGCCGCGCTGCTCGGCGCGCTGCCGCTGGTGCTGGCGACCGGCGAGGGCGTCGAGATGCGCCGGCCGCTGGGACTCGCGATCGTGGGCGGACTGGCTGTCAGCCAGTTGCTCACGCTCTACACCGTGCCGGTCATCTACCTGTGGCTGGATCGCACGCGGCTGCGGATCTCCGGTTTCATGCAAGCGCGACGGGGCGGTCGCACCGTCGGCCCGCCTGCCGCGGAGGCGCCGCGAGCGACGCCTTGAGCGGCCGGCCCCGTTCGAACGGTGGCTAACTGAGGTGGACATCGCCGGCGGCGCTGCGCAGCGTCGCCGCACCCTATGGCAGAAACGAATCGGCGACTGGCGAACCGTATCTTGATCGGACTGGTGGCGGGCGCGCTCGCCGGCGCGTTGACACTTGCGGTCGGCAGCGTGTTTCCTCCCGCGCTCACGTGGGCGCGGACGCTGTCGACGGAGGTATTCGATCCGCTGGGACAGGTTTTCCTGCGGTTGTTGTTTTTCGTCGTGCTGCCGCTGGTGTTCGCGTCGCTCGCCGCGGGCGTGCTGCAACTCGGCCGGCTGGATCGGCTGGGGCCCCTCGCCGGCCGGACGTTCGGTCTGTTCGCGCTCAACATGGCCATCGGCGTCGCGCTCGGCCTGCTGATGATGAACCTGCTTCAGCCCGGCAGCCATCTCGCTCCGGAAGCCAAGGTTCGACTGATGGCGGAGTTCGGGGGCGCCGCGCAGCAGACGATCGCGACCCGCGCCACGCAGCCGGAGATGAACGCGATGACGATCGTCGAGATGTTCATGCCGAAAAATCTCTTTGGCGCGGTGGTCGGCAGCGGTCGCACCATGCTCGGCGACGTGCTGCCGCTGATCGTATTTGCGATCCTCACGGGCGCCGTCGGAACCCAGCTCGCCGCGGACAAGCGGCAGAAGTTGCAGACCGGGCTCGACCTCGTGAGCGAGTTGATGACCGGCATCGTCCATTTCGCGCTGCGCCTCGCGCCCTACGCCGTGCCGGCGATGATCTACAGCGTCATCGTGAAGATCGGCATCGATATCCTGATCGCGCTCGGCGTCTTCGTGCTCGGCTGCATGGCCGTCCTGCTGATCCACCTGTTCGGATCGATGACCGTTTTCCTGAAGGTTTGGACGACACGGTCGCCCGCGGCGTTTTTTCGCGACATCAAGACGGTGCTGGTGACGGCGTTCTCGACCAGCTCGAGCGCAGCGACGCTGCCGGCGGCGCTGGACTGCGCGCGGGAGACGCTGGGTGTGAAGCCCTCGACGGCGGGTTTCGTGCTGCCGCTCGGCACCACGATGAACATGAGCGGCACCGCGCTTTACGAAGGCTGCGTCGTCCTCTTCGTCGCGCAGGTTTTCGGCGTCGACCTCGGTTTCGTGCAGCAACTGACGCTGCTGGCGTTGAGCGTGCTCAGCGCGGTCGCCGTGGCCGGCATTCCTGGCGGCTCGCTGCCGCTCATCGCCGGTCTGCTGATGTCGTTCGGCATTCCGCCGGAAGGCATCGGCATCGTGATCGGCGCCGATCGCGTGCTCGACATGACCCGCACCATGACGAACGTCGGCTGCGATCTGGTGACCGCCGTGATCGTCGATACGCGGGTCGCCACCGACGAGACCGCCGCCTGACGGCGGGCTCGCGACGCGCGACGTCTGGGCACAAAAAAGGCGGGCCGAGAGACCCGCCTGTCAGGCTGACGCGGATACGCGTCAGGCGAAGAACTTGTCCGTGTCCTGGTGACCGTTGGCGCCGTTCGGGCCCGAATGCGTTTCCTCGGATTCGGCAGCGGCCTCGGCGTCCGCGGCGTTCGCCCGGGCTCCGGCCGGCTGGCGGGCGGGGCGGACCGCGAGGGCATTGCGACGCACCAGCACGGGAGTCTTGATCTCGTCCGACTTGGGCGCGGGCTCGGAGGACTCGGCCTTGGCTTTTTTGTTCTTCTTTTTGGACGCCGCGTCGTCGGAGCCGCTCGCCATCCGCATCAGTTCGGCGACGGCGAGGCGGACCTGCTCGGCCTGGGACTTGAGCTCCTCGGCGGAAGCGGAGGATTCCTCCGCCAGAGCGGCGTTGTCCTGGGTGATCTTGTCCATGCTGGCGACGGCCGTGTTGAGCTGGCCGATGCCTTCGCTTTGTTCGTGCGAGGATTGCGCGATCTCGGCGATGCGTTCGTCGAGCTGGCGGGTTTTCTCGACGATGGCGGCGAGATTGGCGGCCATCTTTTCGCTGATGCGGGCGCCCTGCTCGCTCTTTTCGGTCGAGGCGGAAATCTTGTCGGCGGTTTCCTTGGCGGCGCCGGCGCAGCGCTGCGCGAGGTTGCGGACTTCATCGGCGACGACCGCGAAACCGAGACCGGCCTCGCCGGCGCGGGCGGCTTCGACGGCGGCGTTCAGCGCGAGGATGTTCGTCTGAAACGCGATCTCGTCGATGGTCTTGATGATCTTCGAGATTTCGGTGCTGGAGCCCTTGATCGCCGCCATCGCGGTCTTCATCTGCTCCATCTCGATCGCTCCGGCATCGGCGGTCTGGCGCGCCTGGTTCGCGAGGGTTTTCGCGTTCTGCGCGTTGTCCGAGTTGCGCGTCGTCATGCTCGCCATCTCGTGGAGCGAGGAACTGGTTTCCTCGAGCGAGGCGGCCTGCTCCGAGGCGCCGCTGGCCATCGACTGGCTCGCCTGCGAAACCTGCATCGCCGCGGAGGCGGTTTTGTCGGATTCGCTCGCCAGGCGGGCGGCGACGGCGGTGATGCGGCGGGTGACGCCACGGGTGATCAACCAGGCGGCGACCGCGCCAAGCGCGAGGCCGACGGCGGTCACGGTGAACACGACCTTTTCGTTGCGGTGCTGTTCGGCGTTGGTGCGCTCCTCGAGCTCGTTCTGGTAAGTGTGCACCGAGTCCTTCACCCGGACCAGCGCCGCGGTGAACTCGGGTGCGACGCGATTGATGCGCTCCTGGAGGATCTTGGCGCGGGCCTGCTGGCCGGAAACCACTTGATCGAGTCCGCCGCTGAACGTCACCGCGGTCTGCTGGAGTTGAGCGAGGAGGGCGTTCTTGGCCTCGTCCTTGAGGGAGGCGTCGAGCTTTTCCATTTCGAGCTGATCCTTCTGCATGCGCTGGATCTGCTCGACCGTGACGGCCAGCGCTTCGCGGGCGGCAGTGGCCTTGGTCAGGTCGGAGGTGAGCAGGAACGCGTTCACGAGGCTGGTGCACTCGAAGAACGCCTTCAGGCCGTTGGAAATCTGGAAGGCCGCGTTCATGTCGCCCTGCGTTCTCGCCTGCGCGAGCATCTCCTGCAGGCCGTCGGCGATCGTCTTCGAGTCAGGGTCGAGCACGTCGCGCTCGATGGCCTTGCGGGCCTTGTGATTCGCCACGAGGGCGGCGAAGGCCTGGTGATACGTCTCGAGCAGTTCACGGCCCTTGGCCACCTGAGCGGCGCGCGTGGGTTCGACGATCAACTTCGCGGCGCCGGCGAGGCTGGCGTCGAGTTCCTTGCGGGCGGTTTCGCAGGCGGCGATACTCTCGTCGGAACCGGTGGCGAGAAACTCGTTCACCTGCAGCTTGAGCGTCTGCATCGACGACTCGAGCGTGGCCGCGGCGTAGGTTTCCTGCGCGCTGCTGGCGAACAGTGCCAGCCGGCGACCCGCGACGCCCAACGCCGAGTAGGCGATGACCGCAATCACGATGAGGAGCGCGAACAGGAGGCCGAAGCCCAGCGTGATTTTCTTTCCGATGGTGAGATTGGCAAAGGACATGATGCGTCGGGGTAGTAGGTGAAACGACAGGCGGCCGGACCGGGATCAGCTCTCCTCGGCGACGAACTTGATCGGGATCGTGACCTGCATGGACACCGCTTCGCCGTCCTGCTTGGCCGGCTTGAACTTCCACTTCTTCAGCGCCTCGGTCGCGAACTTGTCGAAGGCCTCGTTGCTGGACTTCGCCACGCTGACCTCGGCCACGTTGCCCTGGTCGTCGATGGTGACCTTCACCATCACGATGCCGGACACGCCTTGGTTCTTGAGCTCGCGGGGATACTCGGGCGCCACCGTGCGGACGGGCACCGGCGGTTCACGGCCGGCCGCGAGCAACGCGGGAGCGACGATCGCGCCGGAAAGAGCAATCAGGGAGATGAGGACTTTCGGTAGTTTCATGTAGGAAAAGGCAGGTGGTCGGTTTCGGAATCGTCACGAACAGCTCAAACTTAAGCACCCGGATGCACACCTTCCGGGGCGGGAAGGGACTGGGCAGACTCCATTTCGTCACATGCCTGCGAAACTAAAGCCTCTGAAAACCGGGGTGAGTCCCTCAGATTCGGCTGCGGCGCCATTGCGTTCGACCCGTCAAATCCCCACGCTCCCCTCTCCACTTCTCCCTTCCTTGAATGCCGCTTGAAGAAAAATTGCGCCGGGCGTCCGGCCCCGCCGCGTGGGTTCTCCTGGTTCTTTCGTTCGCGCGCTTCTCCGTCGCGGCCTTCACGGGTGGCCACGCCGCTCTCGCCAGTTCGGTCGTGCTCATGCTGCTGGCGGCCGCGTTATGGCTGCACCACACGGACCGGTTTCCGCGCACCGCTTTGGCCACCGCCGTCGGCGCCACGGCGCTGGCCGTGCTGTTGCTGGCCAGGGATGCCCTGGCGGGGGCGGTGCGGTTCGACAGCCTGTTTTTCCGCACCCCGGTCGATCTCTCCGACGGGCGACCGCAACCGCTCCTGCCCCTCGATACGTCCGTGCTCTTCATCGCCGCCGGCTGCGCGCTGGCGACCTTCGGCCGCCGCATGAAACGGACGCGCCGCGGCGTCTCGACCTGGCTAACGATCTCGGTGCTCGCGCTCGCCGCGGCCAGCCTGCTGATGCACCTGCTGCAGGGTGCGACGCCCTACGCGCGACCAGTGCAGGTCGGCCGGTTCGACTCGTTCGCATTGGTGGTCCTGAGCGCCGGCATTCTCCTGCTGCGACCCGACAGCCGGTCGCTGCGCCTGCTGGTCGCCCGCTCCGCCACCGGCGCGCTGGCCCGGCGCCTGTTCTACGGCGTCACCCTCCTCCCGGCCTGCCTGATCGCCGTGACACTGGTGGCGATGAACTACTCGTTCATCGATCCGCACTACGCGCCGGTTTTCCTCCTTTCGGCACTGGTCGTGGTCGGTTTCGTGCACGCGATGCTGTCCGCCGAGACCGCCGTCGCTCTCGACGAACGTCGCAAGGCCGCCGAGAGCGAACAGGCGCGCCTCAACGCGGTGCTCGAGCAACAGGCCGCGCGCCTGCAGGAACTCGTCGCGCGCCGCACCAACGAACTGCGCACGCTCAGCGTCAACCTCCGCACCACCACGCGCGAAAACGCGCAGCTCGGCCTCGTCGCGCGCAACACCACCAACGGCGTCGTGATCACCGACGCCCACGGCCGGCTCGAATGGGCCAACACCGCCTTCGAACGCATGACCGGCTACACCCTCGCGGAGGTGAAAGGCCGCAAGCCGGGGCATTTCCTCCAGGGGCCCGACACCGATCCCGCGAGCGTGGCTCAACTCCGCCGCGCGATTCAGGCCGGCGAGCGCTGCTACGTCGAAATTCTCAACTACACCAAGAGCCGCCACCCGTATTGGCTGATCGTGGACATGGAGCCGGTGCACGACGCCGCCGGCAAACTCGTCAACTGGATCGCCATCCAGACTGACGTCACCGCCCATCGTCTCGCCGAACAACACCTGCGGGTCCTCAACGAACGCCTGCAACTCGCCACCCAATCTGCCGCCCTCGGCGTCTGGGAATGGGATGCCGCCACGCAGAAGCACACCTGGGACGAGCGCACGCACGCGATCCACGGCCTCGCCGTTGGCGAGTTCGACGGCACGTTCGAGGCGTGGCTCAAGTGTCTCCACCCCGATGACCAGCCGCTCGCCCAGGGTCGTTTCGAACTGGTCCTCGCCGGCGGCAATTTCTACGACCAGGAATTCCGCGTCGTCGTGCCCGGCGACCAGGGCGTGCGCCACGTCGAGTCGCGCGCGATCGTGCAGCGCGACGCGCAGGGCAAACTCCTGCGCATCACCGGCACGAGTCGCGACGTCACGGCCGAGCGCGAGAAGGAAGAGCGGCTCCGCACCCTCACCGATCGCTGGCAGCTGGCATTGCGCGCCTCGCGCTATGGCGTCTGGGACTGGGACCCGGCAACCGGCCACCTAATCTGGGATGACCGCCTCTTCGAAATCTACGGAGTCGATCGCACCGCCTTCCCCGGCACGCACCAAGGCTGGCTCGACTTGCTTCATCCCGAGGACCGCCCTCGCGCCGAGGCGGTCGAGCAGGAGGCGCTGCACTTCGGCCGCGAGGAGTTCGACAACGAATTTCGCATCGTCCTGGCGGACGGCTTCGTGCGCTACATCGAGATGCACGCCTACATCCGCCGCGACGAACAGGGCCAGGCCGTCCGGGTCGTCGGCATGGACCGCGACGTCACCGCCGAGAAGCAGACGCTCGAGGCCCTGCGCATGGCGGAGGAGCGGTGGCAGCTCGCGATCGAGGGCACCAACGACGGCGTCTGGGACTGGAACATCCCCACCGGCATCACTTATCACGACCAGCGCTGGTCACAGATGCTTGGATACGATGTCGGCGAGATTCCCGATACGATCGAAAGCTGGAACAGCCTCATCCATCCCGACGATCTGCCCGCCTGCCTGAGCGCCACCGACGATCACTTCGCCCGCCGCACCCCGCTCTACCACCACGAGTATCGGATGCGCACGAAGCAGGGCGACTGGAAGTGGATCCTCGACCGCGGCAAGGTCGTGACCCGCGACGCGCAGGGCCGTCCGATCCGCATGGTCGGCATGCACACCGACGTGACCGCCCGCAAGAACCTCGAGCAGAAGCTCCACCAATTCGAGCAGCTCGCCACGCAAGTCAGCGAGCTGGCGCAGATCGGCGGCTGGGAACTCGATCTCGACACGATGCAGCTGGCCTGGTCCGTCCAGGTGCGGCGCATCCACGAGGTGCAGCCCGGCTACCGCCCGACCGTCCATTCCTCGATCGAGTTCTTCGCTCCCGAAGCCCGCGACATCGTTTCCACGGCGATGAAAGCGGCGATGACCCACGGCCGGCACTATGACCTCGAACTCCCGCTCATCACCGCGACCGGACGCCGGATCTGGGTGCGCGCCCTCACCCGCGCCGAGATGCGCGACCACAAACCCGTCCGCCTGATCGGCGCCCTGCAGGACATCAGCAGCCGCCGCGACAGCGAGGAAGCCCGCCGCAAACTCGAGTTCCAGCTCTTCCAGGCGCAGAAAATGGAAACGCTCGGCACGCTCGCCGGCGGCATCGCCCACGATTTCAACAACCTCCTCACCGGCATCATGGGCTATCAGGAGCTCGTGGCCGACGTGCTCGGCGACAACACGACCGCCCACGATTATCTCGCGCAGGCGCGCGGCGCCAGCATCCGGGCGCGGGAACTGGTCGAGCAAATCCTCACCTTCGGCCGCCATTCGCAGGACGACCAGCACACGTCGCTCGACATCGCGCTCGTCATCGAGGAAGCGCGTCGCCTGCTGCGCGCCACCATCCCGGCGACGATCGCGATCGAGACGCACATCTCGCCCGAGTGCGGTCCCGTGCTCGGCGACGCGACGCAGATTCACCAGGTCATCCTGAATCTCGGCTCCAACGCCGCTCACGCCATGAGCGTGAAGGGCGGCGTGCTCTCGATCACCTTGGCGCCGGTCGACCAGAACGGCCCCCGCAGCGCCACCCTCGCGACCCTGCCGTCCGGCGATTACCTGCGGCTGACGGTGAGCGACACCGGCCACGGCATGGACGAATCCACGCTGCAGCGCATCTTCGATCCGTTCTTCACGACCAAGGAAGTGCGGGAAGGCACGGGCCTCGGCCTTGCGGTCGTGCACGGCATCGTCCGCGCGCACCGCGGCGCCATCGACGTCGAGAGCAGCATGGGCGTCGGGTCGACGTTCCACATCTACCTGCCGACAGCCGCGAAAGACGCCGAGCCGGACGGCGGCGCGACGATGCAGTCGCCGCGCGGCAACGGGGAAATGATCTTCATCGTCGACGACGAGGATACCGTCGCGAGCTTCACGAAGTTCGCGCTCGAGAACAAAGGCTACCGCGCCGCGACGATCGACACCGCGCCGCAATGCCTCGAGGCGTTGCGCGCCGATCCGCACGCGTGCGCGGTGTTGATCACCGACCAGACCATGCCCGGGATGACCGGCACCGAGCTGGCGGGCAAGCTGCGCGAGTTTGCGCCCGATCTGCCGATCATCGTCATGTCGGGTTACTTCCTGAAAATCCCGCCGCAGGAGATCGCGCAGATCGGCCACGTCGAACTCCTGGGCAAACCCTTCACGACCGACGAGCTCGCGTGGATGGTGCACCGGGTCCTGCACCCGGAAACGCCCCGGGAGTAAAAAAACAAACGGGGCGGAATTATCCGCCCCGTTGATCGTTATCTGAACGCCGCGTCGCGGCCTCAGCTCTGCAGGAGCTTCAGCACCGACTGCGGGCTCTGGTTCGCCTGCGCCAGCATCGCCGTGCCCGATTGCACGAGGATGTTGTATTTGGCGTATTGCGTGGACTCCTTCGCGACATCGACATCGCGAATGCGTGAAATCGCCGACGCGAGATTCTCGTATTCGACCGACAGCGTCGTCGATGCCAGCTCGAGCCGCGATTGCGAAGCGCCGAGTTTGGCGCGCTCGGTGGCAACCTGCTGGATTGCGTCGGTGATGTTCTCGATCGCATCCGAATCCGTGATACCGAGCGAGTAGACGCCGGAGGAATCCTGCGTGATGATGTCGGCCATCGCGCCGGTGCGGAGATTGGACTCCTTGATGGTCATGTCCTGCCCGACCGCCTGACCGATCGTCACGGTGTGGCCGGCACTGTTCGAGCCGAAGAGGGAAATGCCGTTAAACGCGCCGAGCGGAGTGTCGATCGCGGTCGTGCCGCCGATTTCGCTGGTCGGACCGCCGATCGTCGCACGCAGCTGATCCTGCAGCGCGCTGAACTCCTGCTGGTAAAGATCGATGTCGGTGCTGTTCTTCGTGACGTCCTTCGCCAGGATCGCGAGTTCGCTCATGCGCGACAGAATCTTCGTCATGCCGCTCATGAAACCGTCCGCCGTCTGGATGTAGGAGATGGCGTTCTGGACGTTCGTCGAGGCGGCCTGCACCCGGCGATTCTGCGCGTCGAGCTTCTCCGACACCGCGAGACCCGCCGCATCGTCGGACGGGTTCACGATCTTCGAACCGGACGAGAGCCGCGTCAGCGAACGTCCCAGCATTTCCTGACTGGCATTGAGTGAACGCGCGGCGGCGATGGCTTGGATGTTGGTGTTGATGACGCTCACGGCGGTATGGGCTTGCGGTTATCGATGAAGAGGAAGCGGGGTTAACGAAGTGCCGCCCTCATGTGCAAGCCGCGTGCCAGGTATGTAAGTCACCGTTTTATAGCTTTTTGCATCGAATCAACCGATCCCAGGCAAAACTTGCCCCAAACGCGAAGGCAGGAAATTCCCTGCCGAAGGCGGCGCGTGTCGGACGGGCTTTTCCTCCCCGCGTCCGCAACCGTGCCCTGTCAGAAACACTGTCCACCTGCGGTCCTCCCCGACCGCAGTCTCCGAAGGTCGTCGCAGTGCGACCGGCCTTCCCTCCCCCTGCCCTACTTCAAAGCTTGGTCGCCAGCGCGTTTTCCGAACCGTTCTGGGTCGGCGCCGGCGCGGGTTTCTTTTTGGCCAGCGGCAGCGTCGGCAGCGAACCTTGTCGCGGCGCGTGGACGACGGCGGCTTGATTGCTGGCGGCGATGTCGCTCAAGACTTCCTTGCGGAAGATGGGCACATCCCGGGGAGCGGCGATGCCGATCTTGACGAAATCCCCCTCGATCCGGGTGATCCGGATCTCGATGGCATCGCCAATGACGATCGCCTCATTAACTTTTCGAGAAAGGACGAGCATGGCGGGAGGTTTTCAAGCGGTCTGAGCGAAAGCCGGCTCGCGGGAATGGTCAATCAGAGGATGATGCGCGCTGTAACGCGCGTAATTCGAAATCACCAGCTGCCGGCCGGTGCGCGTCCGGCGGTTCACGATGAGCGGGCCGACGAGGTTGATCGAGGCGTCGGCGGGCTGGTTGTTGCGGAGGGTGACGATGTTGAGCAGCATCGCATCCGCGGCGCTCTCGATCCCGAGCTGCTCGGCATCTTCGTCGAAGATCTCCGGCTCGTAGCCCGGGACGAAGTTGCCCGGCTCCATCACGACGAAGTGCACGGGATCCAGGTTTTCGGGTCCGCACAACCGGAGCCAGAGGAACGGAAGATTGTCGGGCAGGTAAAGCAGCTCGGCCCGCTTGTAGGCCGAGAAGCCGATGATGCCGTGGGGCAGAAGGATCTCGTTGATCGCAGTCTGGCCGAAATCGAGCGGGGTGAGGTCGAGGACTTTCATGGAGGAAGGTGCGGTTGCGAAAAGATGCGGAAGGCGCCGGGTTTTCAGCGGAGATAATCGAGAATGGTGAGGTTCATGATCTTGGTCGCGGAAGCCAGGGCCGCCTCGTAGGCGGTCTGCGTCTGGCTGAGCTTCACGATCGTCGACGGCAGATCGGCGGCCGACTCCGCGGAGATGGAAGATTCGAGACTGGTGGCGCGATCGGCCTGCTGCGATTGGGCGGCTTCGATGCGCGTCTGCACACCGCCGTTGTCGGCCATCGCGCCGATGATCGCATCCTCCGCCGCCGTCAGGGCCGGCTGCACCCCGCGGACCGCATCGGTGTTGCCAGCGGTCAGCGCATCGCGGAGGGCCACGAGCCCCGAAATGAAATCGGCGAGACCGGTGTTCGTTGCCGCCGAGGTGTAGGGCGAGACGCTGCTCGCCTCCGACAGCGGGATCGAGGTCTGCTCGGTGTTGCCGACAAAAGTGACCGACGCGATTTTTCCGTCGGCGTCGCGCGTGATGGAAAACGGCGGCGCGTCGACGGCGGTGCCGCCATAAATGTAATCGCCGGCCTGCTTCGTGTTCGCGAGCTGCACCGCTTGTTCGAGCAACTGGTCGACCTCGGTCGCGTAAGTCTTCATCGCATCCGGGCTGAGGGCGCCGGTGCCGAGGGTGGCGAGTTCGCTGGCGCGATCCGACACCTTCTTGAGGCCCTGCAGGCCGGAATACGACGTCTGCGCCAGCGCCATGGCGCGATCGGCGTTGCGCACGTATTGGGCGAGTTGACGCTGCTCGCTCTGCAGATTGAGCACGCGACCGATCGCGGCGGGATCGTCCTCCGGCTGCGTGATGCGGCGCCCGCTGGAGACCTGCAACTGCAGCTTCGCCTGATCCGTCGTGAGCTGCTGGATCTGACGGAGCATCGAATCCGAAACCGAATTGGAGGCGACTCTCATGGTGAACGAAGGTTTCCGCGTTAGCGGGCGAGTTGGTTGACCACGAGGTCGAGCAGGTTGTCGATCGTGGTGAAGACGCGCGACGAGGCCTGAAACGCGCGCTGGTATTTGATCAAGTCGGCCATCTCCTCGTCGAGTGACACGCCGCTCACCGCATCGCGTTGCGAACGCACGAGGTTCTCGATGCTGGACTGATCCGTCACGCGCGAGTTCACGCCCGAGAGCGCCTGGCCGAGGCCGCTGACGGCTCCGGAATAAAAACCACCCAGCGAGCCATCGATCAGATCCGGCGGCGCTCCGCTGGTGCTGAAGCGTTTGGTCCCGAGTTGCGCGATCGCCAGCGCAACGGAGTTGTCGCCCGCGGCGCCGCCATCGCTCGCTTTCAGATTGGACGCCGTCAACCCCGCCGCCAGCGCCAGGGCGCCCGCGCTCGTGCCTGCGGCGTCGAAGAAATCGCCCGTGGTGCCTGTCGGATTGTAGGCGTCGTTCACGGACGTCACCAGCTGGTTGACGAGAAGATCGAGCTTGTCGCGGAGTTCCTGGATCGCGCCGGTTCGGGCGCTGATCGATCCGCCGATCGCGCCGGAGCTGACGGCGAGCGCCGTCGCGGGCGTTCCGGCGGTGACGGACGGCGGCGTGGTGGAGCCGTCGAACACGAGCGGGCCGGTGGCCGTCGCGCCGGTGACGAGGATGACCGGATTGCCGCCGGTGTCCTTGGTCGTGATTTCCAGCGTGCCGTCGGCGTTGGCGACGGTCTCGATGGGCAGCTTGGCCGCGAGCTTCTCGAGCGAAGCCTGGCGCTGGTCGCGCAGGTCGACGGCGGAGCCGGGGTTGTTGATCTCGAAGCGGGCGATCTGGCCGTTCAGGTCGGCGATCGTCTGCAGCAGCACGTTGGCCTCGCCGGCGTCCGTCGCCGCCTGCGCGTCGAGGTCGGACTGCACCTGGGCGAGGCGTGTATCCGCGAGATTGATGCGATCGGTGAGCAGGCTGGCGGTCTGCAACAGGCTCTGGCGCTGGCCGGGGTCGGTCGGATTGCCCGCGAAGCTCTGGAAGGCGTTGAAGAAATCGTCGAGCGCCGCGGCGATGCCGGTGTCGGACGTGCTGCTCGACGTGCCGGCGCTGCGGCTGGTGCTGGAGATGTCCTGGCCGAGCGCGGCCTGCGCGCGCTGATAGCCGCTTTGCTGCGCGTGATAATAGGCGGTCAGCGCCGACTCGCGCACGACTTGGCGGTCGAGCAGCGCGTCGCGCAGCTGCTGCACCCCCAGCGCCTCCAGGCCGAGGCTTTGCGCGCCGGTCGGAGTGACCACGGTGCCGCGATCGCCATAAATCACCCGCTGGCGCGCATACGAGCTGTTGCTGATGTTGGCCAGATTCTTGCCCGCGATCTCAATCGAACGGCTGTGCGCGTTGAGCGCATTGACCGAGGAGTGGAGGCTGCCGAAGAGGCCGGACATGGGCTTGGGATTTGAGATCTGAAATTTGCGCGCGCAGCGCTCAGCCCGCGGCGCGCAGCGAGGGCGTCGCGTGGGTGCCTGCCACGGAGACCCGGCCGGACGCGCCGTAAGTCTTCGTGAAGGATTCGGGGCGCAGTTGCCGGAGCGTTTCCTGGTGGAGCTCGAGCGTGCGCGAGAGCAGCGCGTGATTGTGCCGGCTGGTGCGGCGCACGCGGTGCAGGAGGACGTTGATCTCGTTGATCAGGGCTTCGAGCAGCGGGCGGGCGTCGGCCTCGAGCTGCGGGAGCAGCGAGCGGAGCGTCGAGCTGGCCGGCAGGCCGAAGCTGCGAGCGAGCGTGGCCACGTCCTGCTCACGACGCTGGCGGCAATCGTTGAGGATGTGTGCCTGATCCTCGATCGCGCCGCCGAGGCGGAGCACGGCGTCGGGATCGCGTTTGAAAAGGCTTTCCTGCTGCTGCTCGAAAAGGCGCAGCAGCTCTCCGTATTCGGTCAATTCCTGCCGAAGCGAGTCGGCGATCGCGTGCCAATTCATGAAAGAGAAAGCGGGTTATTCCTGGGGTTGGTCCGCCGCCGGCCGCGTGGGCTGGCGGGGCGTCAATTGCTGTTCGAGCAGGCGGCTCAGCCCTAGGCCGCCGCCGCGCGTGAGCTGGGTCGCAAACGAATCCGTCATCAAATCGCCGTAGATGCTGCCGGCCGCGCCTTCGTCGCCGAGCATCGACGTCATCGTCGGTTTCAGCAGCTGCCGCACGAGGATGGCCTCGAACTGGGCGGCGACTTCCTTGCGCTGCACCTCCGCCGGCGCGTTGCGCAGGGCCGCGCCGGTCAGTGGGGCGGCGCGCAGGCGCGGGCTCGCGGCGAGATCGGCGACGCGGTCGACGGCGGCGGGCGTGGTGGCGTTGAGGGGAACGACGTTCATGCGCTCAATTGATCACGAGTTCGGCCTGCAGCGCGCCGGAGCGTTTCAGGCTTTGGAAAATGGCCATCATCTCGCGGGTCGACACGCCGAGCGCATTGAGCGCCGCCGCGAGGCGTTCGATCGTCGGCGGTTCGTTGAGGACGGTGAAGCCGCCCTTCACTTCGTTCACGTCGGTCTGCGTGCTCGGCACCGCAACGGTCTGGCCGCCGGAAAACGCGTTCGGCTGGCTGACACCGACGTTGGAGCTGACCGTGATGGTGAGCGAGCCGAGGGCGATCGCGACCTGCGAAAGGCGCACGGTCGACGTGGCGACGATCGTGCCGGTGCGCTCGTTGATCACGACACGCGCCAGGGTGTCGGGCACCACTTCGATCGTGCCCAGATCGGCGATGAACGAGACGTCCTGACCGTGATAATTCTCGGGCAGGGCCACGTTCACGGTGGCGGCGTCGAGCGCACTCGCGGCCGCCGGCCAGCGCGCGTTGATCGCGTCCGCCATCCGCGCGGCGGACGTGAAATCCGGATTGTGCAGCAACAGACGGAGCTGGTTGTCGCGCACGAAGGTCGAAGGGATCTCGCGTTCGACGATCGCGCCATTGCTGATGACGCCGACCGTCGGATGGTTTTTCTGCACCGTCGCGCCGCCCGCGCCACCGGCGCCGCCGAAAAAGCCGCCGATCGCAACCGGGCCCTGCGCGACGGCGTAGACGCGGCCATCGGCGCCAAGCAGCGGCGTCTGCAGCAGCACGCCGCCCTGCAGCGATTTCGCGTCGCCCATCGAGGCGACGTTCACGTCGATGCGCGCGCCGGGTTTGAGAAAGGCGCCGATGTCGGCGGTGATCATGACCGCGGCGGCGTTCTTCGCCTTGATGTCCGTCGAGTTCACCGTGAGCCCGTAGCGTTGGAGGATGTTGGCCACGCTGCGCAGCGTCGTCGCCGCATTGCTGTCGCCGTCGCCCGCCAGACCGACCACCAGACCGTAGCCCACGATCTGATTGTCGCGGCCGCCCTCGAGCATGGTGAGATCCTTCACGCGCGAGGCGTGGGCCGAAACGCTGAAAAGCAGAAACGCCGAAAGACTGAACAGAAGCCGGCCGATCAAACGGGCGGGCGCAAGGAATGTCAGCCTGGCTTTCATTTCTGGTTTCAGCTTTTCCGTTTTGCGGCTTCTCGGCGTTTTCAGAACGGACGCAGTTTTTCGTAAAGCTTCGAGAACCAGCCGCGCTTCTGCGCATCCGTCAGCTGGCCTTCGCTGTAGAATTCGACGCGGGCATCGGCGATGTTGGAGGACGCGACGGTGTTGTCGCGCGTCACGTCGTCGATGCGCACGAGTCCGTGCAGGACGACGTATTGGGTTTCGCCGGAAAACGTGACCACGCGCACGCCCTGGATCACGAGATTGCCGTTGGGCAGCGTGTCGGTGACGAGGACCGCGGCGCGCGCCGAGAGGCTTTGGGAATTGGAAACATCGCCGCCGCCGGCGTAGCTCGACTGGCCGCCGAGCTTGAGTCCGGGCAACCCGCCGCGATGCGTGAGCGCGCGGCTGTTGGCGAACAGGAATTGCTCGACGGAATCGTTGAGGTTCGCGTCGCGCGAGGACTTCTTGCTCTGCGAACTCTGCGCGACCGCCGACTCGCTGACGATGATCGTGAGGATGTCGCCCGCGCGGGCCGCCTTGCGATCCGCGACCATCGACCGCTCGCCGGCGCCGTTGACCGGCCACAGGGAACCGTTGGCGCCGAACGCCGGAGCGGCGGCGAGGAGGAAAAGCGGGAGCAGGAGGCGGGGATTCACCGGAAAAATCAGAAGCGGACCTGGACGCGGTTTTCGGCGACGACCATGGCAGCGAAATCCTTCCGCGACTCGGGATTGCGCACGGTGACGGTTTCGCCCTGGGCGCCGTTTTCCATCGCGAGCGCCTTCATGGTGATGAGGAGTTGTCCTTCCACGGCGGATACCTCGACGAGCTCGCCCTTCTTCACGAGCGGCCGGCGCTGGAGGTCGCGCCAGGTCAGGAGGCGGCCGGCAGCGATGGCGCGGGTCATCGCATACGAACGATCGCCGACGACCGCGGGCAGTGCATCGCGCTCGCGGAACAGATCGACGCGGCGCACCTCGAGGACCGACGGATCGAAAGTCTCGCCGCTCGCGAGCGGCTGGCGGGCGGCCCAGACATCGCGCCACAGCGCAGCGCGCAACACCAGCGACCACTCGGCGGCGGGTTGCGCATCGGCGAGGACGCGGCAGCGCACGAGCATCGAAGGCGACGCGACCGACGGATACTCGACGATCTCGAGGGTCCACAGGTTCGCCAGCCGCGCGGGCGGCTCCCACGGCCGGAGGAAGTCGAGCTGCAGGTCGCCTTCGAGATTGAAGTGCGACGCCAGCGCCCGCGTGAGCTCGCCGATCACGCGCTCGCGGGTGAGCGGCGTGCTCGTGACCTCGAGCGGCGCGAGCGCCGGAGCCGCGTCGGCGGCGAAGGCGCGGGCGAAAACGAAGCAGGAAAGCAGCAGGAGGATTCGCATGGATCAGCGCTTCATTTGCGCGACGTTCTGGAGCATTTCGTCCGACGTCTGGATCGATTTGGAATTAATCTCATAGGCCCGCTGGGCGACGATGAGGGCGACCATTTCCTCGACGATGTTCACATTAGAACCCTCGATGTAGCCCTGCATGATGCTGCCGAAACCGAGCTCGCTCGGCTGGCCGATCTCCGGCGTGCCGCTGGCGGGCGTTTCCTCGTAAAGATTGCCGCCCATGCTGCGCAGGCCGGAAGGATTGGCGAAACGCGTGAGCGTCAGGCGGAAGGTGGTGCTGCCGTTCGGCGTCTGCACGGTCACCTGTCCGTTTTCGGCGATGCTCACTGCCGTCGCGCCCGGCGGAATCGGTTGGAAACCGCTGAGCACCGGGAGGCCGTCGGTGGTGACGACCTGGCCCTGAGCGTTGAGCTTGAACGTGCCGTCGCGTGTGTAGGCGATCGTGCCGTCGACGCGCTGCACTTCGAAGAAGCCGTCGCCCTGGATCGCGACGTCGAGTTCCTCGCCGGTCGAAGTGATCTGGCCCTGCGTGAAAACCTTCGATGTCGAGGAAACGCGCGAACCGTTGCCGACCTCGATGCCGGTGGGGACGAGGTTGCCGCCGCCGGAATCGGTGCCCGAGGCGCGCGTGGGTTTCTGGTAAAGGAGGTCCTGAAACTCGATCTTGCTGCGCTTGAACCCGGGCGTGTTCACGTTCGCGAGATTGTTCGCGATCGTGTTGAGGTTGAGCTGCTGGGCCTCCATGCCCGTGGCCGCGGAGTAGAGGGAGAGGTTCATAGGCGGAAGAGCTGAGAGCCGGAGGCCCAGAGCCCAGAGCCTGACGGCCCGAGCTCTCGGCTCTGGGCTCTCAGCTCTTGGCTGGAAAAAGGGGCCGGCCCGCCCCCATTGCGGGCTCGGCCATGCAGTCGTGATTGCGGTTGTCTGTCTGGGGAAATCATGTGCGTGGGGTCGCAGCGTTCCTCGCCGCTCAGCCGAGCGCCTCGAGCGCCTTCTGCGCCTGCTTGTCGAACTCGTTGATCATTTTCTGATTCGCCTCGTAGGCGCGGGAAATCAGCACGAGGTCGACCATCTCACGCAGCGGCGTGACGTTGCTGCCTTCGAGATAACCCTGCAGCAGTTCGGGTTCGTCGACGGCTTCGGGGGTGACACCTTCGGGCGCGACAAAATAGCCGCCCGAGATCGGCATCAGCGCGGCGTTGTCGGGAAAACGCTGCACGGAGATGCGCCCGAGCTGCGTCTCGCCCTGGAAAACCGCTCCGTCCTGATTGATCGAAATCGCCCCGCCGTTCGGCACGAGCACGATGGGCGCGCCCGCGGTGCTGAGGAGTTCGTCGCCTGCGGACGTCACGATCGTGCGATCGGCCCGCATGCGAAACTCGCCGCTGCGGGTATAGACGTGGGACCCGTCGGGCCGCTGCACCTCGAAATACCCCTCGCCCTGGATCGCGACGTCGAGCTCACGCCGCGTCGGCTGCGTCTCGCCAAAGGTGAAATTGATGCCGGCATTGACCTTCGGGAACAGCGTCGCGATGCCGCCTTCGTGACCGACCGGCCGGCGCGGATCGGACTGCAGTTCGCCGGCCGTCTGCGTGGAGAAATTCACCGTGCGCTTCCGATAACCCGTGACCTGGCTCGACGTGATGTTCTGCGCCACGGCATCCTGCCACCGCTCGAGGGCGGACAGCGAAGAGGCGCTTTGATACAGGCCGATATTCATGGGCGCTGACAGAGAGCAAAGCCGGTGCCAAGATCACAACTAACTCTTTACCAGTCATTTGTGAGATATGGCGCCCCGTTTGGAAAAACTTGCCGTGGCCGGCCGGGCAGGAATTGCCGCTGATGGTGCTGGCTCCCGCTCCGGCAGAGCGCGCCAACAAAAAGGCCGGGCTGAAGCAGCCCGGCCGGACATCAACGACGATGAAGGCGCATCAGGTCCCTGGATACAGGCACTCGATCTCGATGCGTTCGCCGCAGCTGCAAAGCACCACGAGACGGACGACCTTGTCGCCTTCCTTGACCACCTCCACGGTCGGGCCGGTGCCTTCGCACTTCGGACCGGCGGGCGGGCGGGGGGTCGCGGCCGCAGCGGAGCCGATCGCCGTGCGCGGCGGCGCGGCCACGGCGCGCAGCGGAGGAACGGAGAGGGTTTTCTTGCCTTGGAGAAAGGAGTTCATGACGGGGGAACGGGTTGGGCGGCACGCGCCGCTTCGTCGACGGTCACGTTGGCCGTTTCGCGCGGCTTGGCGGAGAGTGTAAGGCTGAGGGTGATACGTTGGTTGGACTCGGCGTCGGCATCGTGTCCGTCGAGGGGTTTTGTGTCGGCGTAGCCGGTGACGCGCTCGATCAGCGTCGGCGCCACTGCGTAGTGCACGAGCTCGCGGCGGGCGGCGTTGGCGCGATCGGCGGACAGCTCCCAGGGTGTGTAATCCACACGGTCGAAGCTCAGGTGCGCCTTCGTGTGCCCGTCGATCGTGACCCGGAAGTGATGGCGGTCGATCGTCCACGACAGGTTCTGGAGGACAAAGGTGCCCCACTCCGTGAACTCGGCGGTGTTGCCGCGAAAGAGCGGGCGTTTGGCGCGATCGAACAGCGTGACGCGGAGGCCGTCCGTGGTGACTTGGATATCGATCGGCTTGTCCTCGAGGTTCTGGTCAAGATGAAGCAGGCGATAGAAGTCGGCGGCGACGGTGTTGAGGAACGTCATCTCGATCTGCTTTTTCTTCACGTCCTCTTTCTCGGTGCCCTCGTTCTCGCCCTTGCTCTGGTTGGCCTTGTCACTGTTGAACGGCAGCACGCCTGAGGTCGCATCGACCGGCGAGCGGAAGGGGTTTTGAAAATACTGCGAGGTGGCGATCAGGATTTTCTGATCCTGCGCGGAAATCCACAGCACCATGAACAGCGCCATCATAGCGGTGACGAAATCCGCGTAAGCCACCTTCCACGCCCCGCCGTGATGCGCCGCTGCTTTTTTCTTAGCCATGGGTCAGGTGAGCCGAGAGCCCAGAGCTGAGCGCCCAGAGCGTCCAGACGAGCAAGCAGGCAGGCCGATCGATGGATCGGCTCCGGGCTCTGGACTCTGGGCTCTTGGCTTCATTTCACCGGCGGCAGCGCTTTCAGTGCGGCTTCCAGTTCCACCGCGCCGGGCTGCACGGAACTGTCGAGGGAACGACGGGCGATTTCGACCGCGGTCAGCGGCGCGAGGCCTTTGGCGAATCCGGCCACTGCCTGCATGATGCACCGCAGGCAGAGGAGATCGGAGGCATTGTTGAACTTGATGCGGTTCGCCACGGGATTGATGAAGCCGTAGGCGAAGAAAATCCCGAGCAGCGTGCCGGTGAGCGCCGCGGCGACTTTCTCGCCGACCTTCTCCGGACCTTCGGCGATCGCGGCCATCGTGTTGATGATACCGAGCACCGCGGCGACGATACCGATGCCGGGCAGCGAATCTCCGACCAGCTGGAGGATGTGCACCGGATGATTCCACTCCTCCTCCTTCGCATCGATTTCCGCGGTCATCAGCTCCTCGAGCTGGTCCGGCTTGATCTTGCCGTCGATGACGGGCTTCAGGCCGTTGACGAGGAACTCGAGCCGCTCCGGATGCTGCAGCAACGACGGGTAGCGTTGGAAAATCGAGCTCTTCTCCGGCTCCATGACGTGCTCCTCGAGGGCGATCAGGCCGTTGCGACGACCGACCATGAAGATCTCGTAGAGCAGCTTCAACATGTCGAAAAACTCCGCCTTGCTCGCGCTCTTGCCGGTGATGCAGGCCTTCACCTTGTGCACGATGTCCCTCAACACGTGCCCCGGGCTCGCGATGATCAACACCCCGAGCGCGACGCCGCCGATCACCACGAACTCGGAAACGTGGAGCAACACCAGCGGCGAACCGCCCGCGAGCATGAACCCGCCGAGCGTCGACACGAAAACGATGAAAGCTCCGATGAGAATCAGCATGGCTGGCGAACGCCCCGAAGCCGCGCGTCCAGGCGGACCGCCAGGCGATGCTCACGCGGCCCACGTCCCCGCAAACGCGACATCGGGCGGCTTCCTGGAACCGAATAGCTGAACTTTGCCGGCTTCGTCACCGGTTGCGGACGCGTTGCAGGTAGCCGCGCAGGCCTAGAATGGTTTGAGCGTGGATCTGGCAAATGCGGGACTCCGTCAGGCCGAAGACCGCGGCGATCTCGGCGAGACGCATGTTTTCGAAATAATACATGGCGAGGATCTTCTTCGGTATATCGGGCAGTTCCGTCATCCGTTGAGTGAGAAGCTCGAGCAACTCGCGTTTCTCCATGTTTTCGCGGCCCGTGACGTCGGTCTCGTCCGCCAGCAACTCGTGCAGCGAGGCGCCCTCGCCTTCTTCGCCGTCGCTGCGATGATCGATCGCGAGGAACGTCACCGGACGCGCGTCCTCGACCCACTTGGCGTAATCCTTCTGCGATAGCCCGAGCGCCGCGCATACTTCCGCGTCGGTCGCCGCCCGGCCGAGCTTCTGCTCCACCTCGATGATCGTCTCCTTCAACTTGCGCGAACGCGCGCGGGCGCGACGCGGGCACCAGTCCATGCGGCGCAGCTCGTCGAGGATTGCGCCGCGAATCCGCATCGCCGCGTAGCTCGCGAACGTGCAGCCCTGCTCCGGATCGAATTTCCGCACCGCCGCGATCAGGCCGGTGACGCCCACACTGTAGAGATCGTCCGCGTCGATGTGCGTCGGCAGGTTGAGTTTGATGCGGTCGACGACATTGCGCACCAGATACAAGTGGCGCTCGATGAGGTCCTTCTCGTCGACGGCACTCGGCGAAACACCCTGATAGGCGCGCCAGACGGTTTTCGGAGCAGCATCCATGCTGGGGGTGGCGGTCGCGGGGGAGTCCATGAGTGAAGCGGGTTACTTTTGCTTGGATGGTTGCGGAGCCGCCGCGGCCGCGGCGGAGGCGGCGGCGTGGCGGTCGAGAATGGTTTCGCGGATACCGCGCACCAGCACGGTCCAGAACCAGCGGAAGAGCAGCGCGCCGACGAGACAGCCGACCGCGGCGTCGAAGAAGATGCGGTCGGCCGTGCGCTCGGCGAGATAGCCGGCGATCCCGGCGCAGAGGAACCCGGCGACTCCGCCGGCGAGAAAGACAAATTTCATGGACGCGAAAAAGGTTGGGCGGGCATGGCGGTTCAGTTCTCCGGCAGCGTGCGGCGGGCGATCGCGCCCGAGACGTCCTCCTCGCAATCGCCGGTGAGCGACGGCCCCGTCGCGAGAAACAGCGGCTCGATATCCTCGTCGAACAGGTAGTCCCAGAGTTTGCCCCACTGCGGCACTTCATCGAGGTGCGTGAAAACCAGGTGCGTCGCGCCGAGATCGCGGCCGGCCGCATACGCGTCGCGCAGCGAGGCGCGATCGTAGGCGGCGTTGAGCACGAGCACGCGTTCGTTGATCCGCTCGCGGTCCAGCCAGGTGGCGAGCGCGGCATTGTCCGTCGGGCGGCGCGGCGAAAGACTCGGCAGATCGAAATAAACGAAACCGCCCGGGACCGCCGGCTGCGTTTCGCAGGGGAAATGCGCGAGGGGCACGCCGAGCGCCTCGGCGAACACCGGCAACGGACCGAGCGGATTCGGCCGATCAAACTCGATCGTGACCACATGCCCCGCGCGCGCGCGGCGAAACACTTCCAGCGAAAGCCACTTGCAGAGCGCCGTCGTGCGACCGACACCGGGCGTGCCGACGAACGCGGCGCGCGAGAGCGGCGCGCGGGCCGGGCGGGCGCCGGCGCGTTCGCGCAGCAGACGCGAGGTTTCCGCCAGCGCGCGATGCAGCGGCAGCCGGTTGATCTCGCGCCAGTTCGCACCGGATTGCAGCCGGTTCAACGCCGTCTCCGTCAGGCCCGAGCGACGCAGCAGATCGGTGAGACCGATCGGGGTGTGGCGGATATTGAGACGCGTGCGGGCATCGTCCACCGGCGCGATCTCCGGCAGCGCGGGTTCGCCGGAAACTTCCTCGAGCGCGCCCGAGGTTTCGGCCGGAGCCGGCGTCGCCGCGGGCGCGTCGGTCATTTCCTCGGGTGAGCCCGGCATTTGCGCGATGACTTCCAGACGCGGCGAACCGAAGAAGCGGCGTATCCCGGTCGGCGATACGGAGCGCACGGACAACACGCGGGCGTCCTGCCCCATTTTCTCGCGGATGGCCGCGACCGCTTCCTCGGCGGTGCGCACCGTGAATTTGAAACAGGAACCCGGAGCGGGACGTGTCGGTTGCGCGGACATCGTTAGTAGCAGCAAGTAGCGGGTAGCGAGTAGCGAGCAGCCCGAGCACGCACCTCATGCTCGCTACTCGCTACTCGATGCTCGCTATTTGAACGCGTTTTCATGCGGCGGCTTTCAACGGAGCCTCGGCGCGGGCGAGATGCGCGGGCACGGCGACGATCCCCGCGTTCTCGATTTCGGTGGCGGGCGGCAGTTCCTGGAACGCCAACACCGTCAGGCGCGGGAACGACGATTCGAAGAAGCGCTTCAGCGGCAGCCGCACTTCCGTCGACACCACCAGCACGGCCGGGTGGCCCTGCGCGGTGAGGTCGTTGGTGCGGCGGCTGAGTTCGTCGAGCACGTGACGCGTGGTCGATGGATCGAGCGCGAGACCGACGTCCGTCGCGGAACGCTGCACCTTCGAGCCGAGCCATTGTTCGAGCCGCGGATCGAGCGTGACCGCGCGGACGACGCCCGGACGCGTTTCGAATTCGGGCACGAAATACAAACCGAGCCGGCGCCGGATGAGCTCGCTGAGATCGTCGGGATTCTTCGAGAGCGACGCGAAATCGCCGATGCCCTCGAGGATGAGCGGCAGGTTCACGATCGCGATGTTCTCGCGCAGCAGATTTTGGAGAACGCGCTGGATGATGCCGAGCGTGACGAGGTCCGGCAGCAGTTCGGCAACGAGCGCCGGCTGCGTCTGCTTGATGTGATCGATGAGCGACTGGACTTCCTGCCGGCCGAGCAGGTGGTGCGCGTTGGACTTCAGCGTTTCCGACAGGTGCGTGATCAGCACGGAGGCCGGATCGACGACCGTGTAGCCGTTGAGCTCGGCGGTCTTCTTCTCCGTCTCGTCGATCCACGTCGCCTCGAGATTGAAAACCGGCTCGCGCGTGGGCACGCCGCGGAGGCGGACCTTGCTGGCGGAAACGTTCATCGCGAGCGAGCGGCCCGGGTGCAGCTGGCCGCGCGCGAGCGGCTTGCCTCGGAGGAGGAAACGGTAGTCGTTGGCCTCGAGTTCGAGGTTGTCGCGGACCGAAATCGGCGGGACCACGATGCCCTTCTCGCGGGCGAGGGTCTTGCGCACACCAGTGACGCGCGCGAGCAGGTCGCCGCCCGTTTTTGCATTGGCAAGATTCAACAGGCCGTAGCCGATCTCGATCGCGAACACATCCACGTCGATGAGCTTGCGCACGTCCTCGCTCGGGCCGGACGCGGCCGGCGCCGCGGCGCCATTCGCGTCGGCGGCGGGCGCAGCGCTTTTGCCGCTGGCGGCGGTTTTCGCTTTCTCGGCGGCCGCGGCTTCGGCGCCGAGCGCATGGCCGGTCTTGTCCTCCTGCTCCTTGAGCACCTTGCCGAGAAACGCCGCGATGCCGGCAAGCATGAAGAACGGCAGCATCGGCATGCCCGGCATGATCCCGAAGCACGCGAGCATCCCGGACGCGATCTTGAGCGCGCGCGGATAACGGAAGAGCTGGCCGGCGAGCTGCACGCCCATGTTGGCGTTTTCCGACGCGCGCGTGACCAACAAGCCGGCGCCGACGGACAGGATCAGCGCGGGGATCTGAGACACGAGACCGTCACCGATCGAGAGCAGCGTGAACTTCTGCAGCGACTCGCCGAGCGACAGCCCCATCTGCAGCACGCCGATCGCGAAACCGCCGATGACGTTGACGAGCGTGATGATGATGCCGGCGACGGCGTCGCCGCGGACGAACTTCGAGGCACCGTCCATCGCGCCGTAGAAATCGGCCTCTTTCTGCACCTTCAGGCGGCGTGCGGTGGCGGTAACCTCGTCGATGATGCCGGCGTTGAGCTCGGCATCGATGGCCATCTGTTTGCCGGGCAGCGCATCGAGGGTGAAGCGCGCACTCACCTCGGCGATGCGGCCGGCGCCCTTCGTGATGACGACGAAGTTGATGACCACGAGGATCAGGAACACGACGGCACCGACGATGTAGTTGCCCTGGATGACGAAGTGGCCGAAGGCGTCGATCACCTGGCCGGCGTAGCCGTTGACCAGCACCTGGCGCGTCGAGCTGATGTTGAGCGCCAGCCGGAACAGCGTGAGCGCGAGCAGCAGCGTCGGGAAACTCGAGAACTCCGGCGGATCCTTGATGTAGATGATCGCGAGCAGCACCAGCAGCGACAGCCCGATGTTCATCGCCAGGAACATGTCCAGGAGGACCGTCGGGATCGGCATGATCAGCAGGAGGACCGTGATGAACAGTCCGCCGGTGAAAATGAGATCCGCGCGCTTCATCAGCGCGGTGAACGGAGTCGAGGCGGTGGCGGTGGACGCGGCCATGGCTTACGCGATCTGCTCGAGCCGGCGCGCCTTGAGCCGGTGGAAATAGTATCGATGCGTCCGATACACGACGGCGAGGATGCTCGCGACCGCCTGGTAAAGCTCCGCGGGAATCGGATCGCCGACCTTGCCGAGCGCGAAGAGCGTGCGGGCGACGGGCTTGTTCTCGACCATCGGCACGCCATGCTCCGCCGCGAGCGCCTTGATACGCTGCGCGAAACGATTCTCACCCTTCGCGAGAATCACCGGCGCCTGGTCCTTGCCGCGCTCGTATTTCAGCGCGACGGCGTAGTGGGTCGGATTCGTGACGACGACGTCGGCCGTCGGCACCGCATTGAGCATCTGGCGCTGGATCAGCCGGCGCGCCATGCGGCGCATTGCGGACTTCGCCTGCTGATTGCCCTCCTGGTTCTTGTGCTCATCCTTGACCTCCTGCTTCGTCATCATCAGCTGCCGGGAGGTCTTGAATTTCTCGTAGGTGTAGGCGATGGCGGTGACGATCCCGAGCGCGAAGATCAGGCGCGAAAGAAAGATCAGCGTCGCGTTCTGCAGGAAGTGTCCCAAATACGCGGCCTCGACCGGCGCGCTGAAAAGCGGATCGAGCATCAACCCGCGCACGCCGAGATAAAGCGCGCCACCGATCGCGCCAAACTTCAACAGGTCGACGCCCCCCTTCACGAAGGCGGACTTGTTGAAGATCCGGCCGAAGCCGGCGATCGGGTCGAGCCGCTCCGGCTTGAAGCCGATCGCGTTGGGCGACATCCGGAAACCGCTTTGAACTCCGCCGGCGATCAGCGCGGCGCCGACGCACGCACAGAGCATCGGTGTGATCGCCTGCCCGCACACCAGCATCGCCTCGGACAGCTGCACGTTCACCGTGTCGCGCGCCACCGGGATCGACGCGAAGTCGGTGAACATCGTCACCGCATAATCGGCGATGTCGCGCGACGCCGTCTTCGCCGTGAAACCCAACACACCCAACACCCCCGCCAGCAAGAACAGCACCGTCAGCTCCGGAGAGCGCGCGAACTGACCACGATCCTGCGCCTCGTTGAGCCGCTTCTCGGTCGGTTGTTCGGTTTTTTGGTCCTGGTCGGTCTCGGCCATGCGCGCACGCTGTTTAGCAATGCGAATGCCAAGGGGTCGCAACGCATCTTTAGCTACTTACCATCAGCGTTTTAAACTTTTATCTGCCCGACCCAAACACTCCCGGACGCGCCGTCGGAACTTCGTGAATTTTCCCCGGCAAAATTTGCCGCTCCGGCCGGATCGGCGCGGCGGATTCACGAACCGATCACCAGCTCCAGCATCCGCAGCGGCGTATCACTGAATTCCTGATACAGATAGCTCGCGATCAGACCGCCCGCAGTCGCAAGCAGTCCGAGGCCTGCGATCGATTTCACGGAGAAACTGATGATGAACGGATTCAATTTCGGCACGACCCGTCCGAGGGCGGAAAACGACAACACCACGAGAAAGTTCATCGCGATGAACGGTGCCGACAACCGCAGGCCCAGTTCGATCAGATGGGCCGTCGCTGCGATCATCGACTCGCCGGCGTCCGGAGCGAGCTGGGGCCGGCCGGCGACCACGATCGAAAAGCTCTTCGCCAAGGCCGACAGCATCATCAGGTGACCGCCGAAAAGAAAGAACAGCACGATGGCAAACGTCGACAACAGCGCCGCCATCGGCTCCGACGAAGGCTCGGGGATACCCATGCCCGGCGACGCCGTCAGGCCCACTTCGGTGGTGATGATGCGCCCCGCCATCTCGGCGGCCGCAAACGCGAGCCGGCCAACGAAACCGAGCGCCAATCCGACGAGCGTCTCGCCGCCCACCGCCACGACCAAATCCCCCAATGTCACCGGCACCACCGCCGCCGGGACGATGCCCACCAGCAGCGTGGCGATGCACATGCCCATGCCGACCTTCGCCATCATCGGAATCGGCCGGCCCGCGACGAGCGGCAGCTGCGAGATGACGCCCAGCGTTCGCAGGAGCACCATCAGCCAGGTGACGAGAAACTCGAGGGACATGAAGACGCACCGCCGCCCGCTGATTCTCCCGTTCCCTTAATGTCCGAGCGTGCCGATCCGCGAAATCATCGTGATGGCGAACTCGGACAAGGTCCGCAGGAGCCAGGGCGTGAGCAGAATCACGAGCCCGGACAGCGCGATCAGCTTGGGCACGAACGTGAGCGTCTGCTCCTGCAGGCTGGTGACGGATTGCAGCAGGCTCATCGTCAGGCCGATGACCAGCGTGGTGAGCAGGAACGGCCCGACCGTATACAGCGAGAACATCACCGTGGTCTTGAAGATATCGATCGCGAGTTCCGGATTCATGCGAGTAAAGCCAAGGGCCAACAGCTGAGAGCCGAGGGCATGAGAGGTGCGGGTGAAGAAGACATGTTTGGGGCTCTGGGCTCTGGGCTGTCTCTACGCGACGAAGCTCTGCACGAGCGACTTCACAACCAGGTGCCAGCCGTCCACCAACACGAACAGTAGCAGCTTCAGCGGCAGCGCGACCGTCACCGGCGGCATCATCATCATGCCAAGCGCCATCAGCACGGACGACACGAGGAAGTCGATGACGAGGAACGGCAGGAACAGCAGGAAGCCCATTTGAAACGCCGTCTGCAGTTCGCTGATCACAAACGCCGGAATCACCACGCGCATCGGCAGGTCCTTCACCGCCGTCGGCCCGTAGCCGCCGAGCTGGAGAAAATATTCCAGGTCGCGCGTCCGCGTTTGCTTCAGCATGAATTCCTTCAACGGCACCGTCGCGCGCTCGAGCGCCTGGTTGGCCGTGATCTGTTTGGCGAAATACGGCGTGAGCGCCTCCGTGTGAATCCGGTCCACGACGGGCCCCATGATGAAGAACGTCAGGAACAGCGAGAGTCCGATCACGATCTGGTTCGAAGGCGCCGACGGCGTGCCGAGCGCGGTGCGCACGAAACCAAGCACGATCACCAGGCGCGTAAACGTCGTCATCAGCAGCACGATCGAGGGCGCCACCGAGAGCAGCGTCATCACGAGCACGATCTGCACCGCGACACTCACCTGCCCTTCCTGCCCCGTCCCTTCGAGACCGATGTTCAGCCGAAACGGATCCGCGTTGACCGTCTGCGAAGCGGCCGCATTCGAGGCCGCGGGCGCGTTGCCCGCAGCGGGCGCCGCCGCCGGACTTTCGGGCACGATCACATTGTTCGGCGAGTTGGCCTGCGCCAGCGCCGCCGCGGCGCCCACGCCGCACACGGCCCAGCATACGAGCACGGCCAGCAACAACGGCCGCGGGTGCCATCGGCCCGCGACGCGGCGGAGCAACGAGAAGCCAGCGCTCATTCGCGCGTGCGCTCCAGCCCGGCCGCCGCCGGTTCATCCAGCGGCGACAGCAGGTCGATCCGCCCCGGACAGACGCCGAGGAGGAATTTGCGATTCTGATACGAGGCCACCACGAGATACTGCCGGTTACCGAGCGAGCGCGTTTCCTCGACGGCGAGATGACGCCCGGCGCGACCGAGCGAGGCGGAGCGATTCGCCCGCCCGCGCCACAACATCCAGCCGCTGGCGCCACCGAGCAGCAGCACGGCGACGAATGTCAGCGAACCCGACACGGGCTTCACGCCGCTCGCCGGAGCGTCAGCCGTTTTCGCGTTGGGCACGATCACCTCGTCGGCATGCGTCGGGGCCGCGAAAATCGGCGCGACACACCCCAGCAGCGCGAGGACAACCAGCGCACAAATGAGCCGCGACGGATAGCGGCGCCGCAGCACCACACCAACCGGGGCGAGATTCTCGGCGAGCGGACGCAAGCGCCCGTCCGGGCGCGTGGACAGTCCCAGGTTCACGACTTGGCGCTCCCGACGAGCTCAGTGATCTTGATGCCGAAGTTGTCTTCGACGACGACCACTTCGCCATAGGCGACGAGCTGGTCGTTGACGAAAAGTCCGACCGGATCGCTGGCGTGCTGCGTCAGCTGCACCACGGAGCCGGGTGCGAGCTCGAGCACCTCGCGCATGGGCAGCTGGATCGAGCCGAGCTGCACGGTGACCTTCACCTTTACGTCGAGGACGAGATCAAGGGTTTTTTCTTCCATCGGGTTTGAGCGGACCAGGCTCCGCGGCGGGCAGTTTGCGGGTGAGTTGCACGGCGACGCGGTCGGCATCGAGGCCGACCGTGCCGACAAATTTTGCGGCGCCGTTGAGCAGCACGCGCGTTTCGTGAAAAATGGAGGCGGGCAGTTCGAGGACGTCGCCGACGCGCAGGCTCACGACCTCGCGCATGCTGACTTCGAGCGCGGACCACTCGGCGCGCACCGGCACCGTGATGCGCTCGTAGGTGGCGCGCCATTCGGCTTTCTTTTCGGAGGACGAGACTGCGGTGTCCTTCTGGCGGCGCGCCTGCATCTTTTTCACCAGCGGCTCGATCGTGTAATACGGCACGCCGATCTGCAGCTGCTCCGAGCAGTCGCCGAAATTCGCCTCGAGCGTGAGGATCAGCACGATCGCGTCCTTCGGCGAAGTCTGGAGGAAGCGGCCGTTGTTCTCATGGCCGATGATGATCGGGTGCAGCTCCTGCTCGGCCTTCCACTGACCGCACCATTCCTCGAGGACGACGTTGATCACGTCCTCGAGCAGCGCGATTTCAATTTCGGTAAGATAGCGTTCCGCTTTGACCGAATGACCACGGCCGCCCAGGAGGCGGTCGGCGATCGTGAGCGCGAGGCGCGGGTTGACGTCGAGGATGCCGACGCCGACGAGAGGATCGACCTTGAACAGGCATAGGTGCGTGGGGTTGGGCAGCGAGTCGGTGAACTTCGCGTAGGTCGCGGTGGTGAGCTTTGCCATCTTCAGCCCGAACTCCATGCGCAGATAAAGCGACAGCCGGGCGGACAGATAGCGGATGAAATCCTCGTGCAGCAGCCGCAGCCGCCGCAGCTCGATTTCGGAAAGAAAGACCGGGTTGCGGAAATCGTAAGCCTCGACCTTCGTCGTCGTCGACGCGCCGCCACGCGTGCCATCGGGCCGGATGAGAAACTGTTTCGGCGGCGCGGCCGCGACCTCCTGCGCCAGCAGCTTGTCGATCTCGGACTGGTCGAGCGTCGAGCCGCCGCCGTTGTTGGGATCGTCAGCCATGGGTCGGAGATCGGAGATGGGAGATCGGAGTTCGGGCAGCAGGAATCACTGCACCACGAAATCCGAGAAATAGACCTGCTCGGCGACCTTGCGGCCGAGGGCCTGGTTGTAGGCGGCGACGAGTTTTTCGCGCAGGACGTTCTTGGCGCCAGGCTCCTCGAGATCCGCGAGCGAGAGCGAGGAGAGGACATTCAGCGTCACGTCCGTCAGGCGCGGCTTGTTCGTCTCGAACACCGACTTGATGTTCGGCTCGGCGCCGGTGACGAGGAAGCTGGTCTTCAGGTAGCGCGTGCCCATGGTGCCCGCGAGGTTGACCACGACGTTTTGAAATTCGTAGGTCGCGGCATCCTTGCCGTCCTTTTCGCCGTGGCCGCCTTCCGTCTGCGCTTCCGCGGACGCCGCCTCCCCGGCCGGAGTTGCCAGCAGTTTTTTCTGTAGTTGCGGAATCAGGACAAACTGCCCCACCGCCCACGTGCAGACGGGGGCGAGCACGATCACGGCGATCGTGGGCAGCCAGGCCTTCAACCCGCCGCTTTCGGAACGAGCGGGCGCGGCCGTCTTGTCGACGGACATCGGCGGCGTGGTGCCGGCGGACGCGGCACCCGCCGGCGCGGGAGAAGGGGCGGCTTTGGCCATGCGCGGAGGATCAGTTGCGCTTGAGGTTGACGACGTCTTCGAGGACGGAGTCGGAAACGGTCACCAGCCGGGAGCCGGCCTGGAAACTGCGCTGCGTGGTGATCAGGTTCGAGAACTGATCGGTCAGATCGACGTTGGAGAGTTCGAGCACGCCGGATTTCACGGTGCCGAGTCCGCCGGCGCCGGGCGCCGTGAGATCCCCGATCACCGCGCCGGTGCTGGCGAAGTCATAGAGATTGTTGCCCTGCTTCATCAGCTTGCTCTCCTCCGGAATCTTGAGGAGGCCCACCTTTTGGGAGCTGTCGGTCGGCGTGCCGTCCGTGTAGAAGACGCTCACGGTGCCATCGCTGCCGATGCTGACGGAGGAGGCGTTGGCGTAGTTCGCGGCGGCGATCGGCGCGCCCGTGCTACTCAGGACGTTGTAGCCCTGCTCGTTGATCAGGTTGCCGCTGCTGTCGAAGGTGAATGCGCCACTGCGGGTCGCGTAATTGAGCGTGCCGTTCTGCACCACGAAGTAGCCGGCGCCGGAGATGCCGAGGTCCGTCGGCACCCCCGTGCTGGAAAGCTGCCCCTGCGTGAAATTGGTCGAGATGCTGGAGAGCTGCACGCCCGTGCCGATCTGCACCGCGGAGTCGCCGGCCGAGGTCGTGGCGCTGCGGAGCGTGTTGCTGAACGAGTCCGAAAAGTTCGCGTTCGAGCTCTTGAACGCGGTCGTATTCACATTGGCGATATTGTTGCCGATGACTTCGAGGCCTTTGCTGAACGTGCGCAACGCGCTGACGCCGGAGGTGAGAGTGCCGATGAGTGCCATGGTGCTAGCTGGATTGCAGGTTGAGGTTGGCGGTTAGGAATTGTTCGGAGCGGGGTTGGTCGGAACCGGCTCCACCAGGAGCACGGACGAAATCGGATACGTGTAATCGCCCACGATCAGCCGCGGGCTGCCGCTGGTCAGGTCGATGCCCGTGACCTCGCCGGTGACGAGCTGGTCCTCGCCGGCATCGAGCGTCACCTGGCGGCCGAGGTAGCTGTTGGCCGTGGCGATGTCCTGGTTGGACCGCAGCTGCGTCATCTGCTGCACGAGCGTGCTGGATTGATCGAGCGCGCTGAACTGCGCCATCTGCGCGATGAACGCCGTGTCCTCCATCGGCTTCATCGGATCCTGCGATTGAAACTGCACCGCGAGCAGCCGCAGGAAATCCTCCTGCCCCAGCGTGGTCTTCTTCTGTTTCGCCGCGGTCGCCGATTCGGGTTCGGCCGCGCCGGCCGCCGAGTAGGAGGAAGTGACAGACGAGATGCTCATGGGAAATCAGGCAAAGGTGTGCAACCGGCCGGGCAGGCTCGCGGCCACCGGTCGTGGTGAAACGGATACGTGCGTGGTCGCCGCGGCCGCGGGGGGCCGGGCGGCGCCGCGCGCGGACGCAAACTCCTCGAATGTCCGCTGACCCTCGCGCGCGCCGGCGCCGCGCTGCTCCGAGCCGCTGGCGTCGGAACCGGTGGATGCACCGTGGCCGTTGGAAGTGAACACCGGCTCGGCGAGCCGCAGCGGCCGCTCGGTCGGCTGCGCCGCCGTGAAACTCTGCCACTCCTGCGCGAGCGCCGCGCGCAGCTCGGGCGAATCCGTGCGAAACGTCGTGTGCACGCCGCCGGAACGCAGCTCCACCCGCACACCGAGATCCACGCCCGAAACCGAAAACTGCAGCGTGACCGCCCGCTTCTCGCCGGTCGCAAACTGCTCCGCCGCCGCCACCGCCGACTCCACCGAACGGCGCACGACGTGCGCGACATCCGCCGAGAACAGGGTCCGTTCCTCTCCCGCTGACACCGTCGGCGCGGCGACCACCGGGGCCACCGCTTCCGCCCCGCGCTCCGGCAGCGCCGGAGCAAGTGCAGGAGAAGCGGCAAAGTTTTTCATGGCGCCGTCAGGTTTAGCAACGTTGATGCCAAGGCCCGGATCGCTCGTATCAACTGATTGCTTAATCGATACTTGCGATTTTTTTTCGCCGGCGTAAGCGGGTTCGTTTCCGTTGTCCTGCGCGCGCTGATACTGAGCGGCAATTTTTGCCAGCCCCGTCACCGGGCGCTCGGTTTGCGCCGACGTCGCCCCCCCCGACTCCGCAAAACGCGCACCCACCGGCAGCGCGGCCTCGCGCGGCTCGCGGCCTTCGACCAGGCGCATCCCTTCGTCCGAAAATTCTGTCACCGGCCGCTCCCCTTCGCTCGCCGGTTGAGCGGATGACACGGGATTGTTCGCAGACGCGCTCGTCGCGACGGCGGCCGGAGCGCGACGCGCAGCGTCCGTCCCAGCACTCGCGACGGTAACGCGAGCGGCATCGGCCGGCGCGATCTCCGGCCGTGCGCTCATCGACGTCGAATCGGATGTCGGAGTGCCTGGCGAAAACCGCCCGTTCACACTCGCGGTGTCCGGTTGGTCGGCGACCGGCGTTGAGAGGTCAGCGTCCGTCGAGGGCAGCGCGAGGCTCCCCGCCGTTTCGGGAAGAAAGGAAACATGATCGGTCGCTTGAGTGGGCGATGACGCGCGCCCGGAACCGGCTCCAGCGGAGCCCGGTGCGGATTGCGCCGCGGATCCCGTGAGCGTCGGCAGGCCCGCCGCCGCGGCGACGATCGCGTCCGCACTCGACGCGGCCTCGGACGAAGCGACGTCGCCGGCCACTCCCGCGCCGGGAACAGCCGGCACGGTCGCGGCATCCGCCGGCATCCATTCCGCGGCCGTCGGCGGAACCGTTTGCACCGGCCCGCCGTTGGCCGCCAGCCACGCGGCCATTGCCGCCTCCTGCTCAGCGGCAGCGGGAAGTTGCGAGTGCCGCCCGCCGGGAGTGCCGGCGGCGGCGGTCTGCGTATCCGAGAGGATTGCGCTGAACGGACCGACGACTGCCTCGCCGGACGGAGCGGCAGTCACGGTGGCGGGCGCGCCGGCGGCGAGCACAGGATCGAGCGGAAGCGTGGGTGCGGAGAGTTGCATATGAGGCTCACCCTCCGTGGTGCCAGCAACCGGGCCGATCCGTGGCCCGGTGGTAGTTAAATTTTCAGGACGCAGCGGCCGCCTGGGCGGCTTTCATCAATCGAAGCTTCTCGGAGAGGATCGCGGCGCGCCGGGCGAGCGGGGAACCGTCGCCAGCGGACGCCTTGCTCATCTCCTCGAAAATGGGCCCGACGACATCGGGCTTCATCAGGAACAAAATTTTCACGACGGTGATATCGTCCATCTCGCGGATGATCGCGACGGCCGCGCGGGGCGTGAGATTGGAATACGTCTGCGCGAGGTTGCGGATGTTCTTCGCCTCGTCCTCGCGGATCGAAATCACCTTGTCGGCGATTTCCTTGCGGAGGCTCTCGATCTCGCCGCGCATGTTGGCGAGTTCCCGCCGTTCGGCGGCTAGCCGGCTCTCGCGCTGCTCCAGCAACTCGGCCTGCTGCGCCAGCCGCGCCCGCTCCTCCTTCAGCTCGTTCGACAGGTTCTCGATCTCGATCGTCCAGAAATCCCAGCCCTTCTCCTTCTTGGTGACGGCCGCGGCGGCCTTCGCGCGCGCTTCGAGGATCTGCGCGACCAGCGGCTGGGCCGCCTGCCAGAACGCATGCAACCCGACGCCGAGCGACAGCAGGAGGCCGAACGCGGCAGTGACGAATGGATTGCGGAGCACGGTCATAGGCTGAGCGAAAGCGGGCGGGCCCGGCGGCGGCTGGCGAGGTCGTCCATCTCCGCCGCTTCCTCGCGGTCGCACTCCTGGCGGTAGGCGGTGCGGGCTTTCTGTTCCAGGCGATTGACGACTTCGACCTTGCGATGCGCCTCGAGGTATTCGTTGCGACGCTGCTGCATCTGCTCGCGCGCGGCGAATGTCGCGCGCTCGGCCTGCACTTCACCGGCGCACTCGCGGCGGTAGTCGGCCAGGAGCAACGCAGCCTCGGCGGCGCGAAACGTATCGGACCGGCCGGAAAAGAGCGCTGCCTCCAGCGCGCGCAGCCGCACGCGGACGCGCGCGAGAGTCTCCTCGGCCTCGGCAAACTGGTGCACGGCGGCGGCAAAGGCCTCGCGGGCCCGGGTTTCCTGGTGAGCCCGCAACACGGCCACCGGTCGAAGCGGAAAACGGAAACGTTTCATGCGAGGATCTGTTTGAGATTGAGAAAGCTCTGCGCCCGCGGCGTGTGCTCGTGCACGGACTGGCGCAGGAAATTGCGCAGCGGCTCGTGAAGCCCGATCGCGCGGTCGAGCGCCGCGTTGCCGCCCTTCTGGTAGGCGCCGATCGAGACGAGGTCCTCATTTTTTCGATACAGCGCGAGCTGCTCGCGCGCCTTGCCCGCGAGCGCGACTTCGTCGGGCGTGCAGATGTCACGGGTGAGCCGGCTCACGCTCTCCAGCACGTCGATCGCCGGGTAGTGATTGAAATGCGCCAGCTGCCGGGACAGCACGATGTGGCCGTCGAGAATACCGCGGACCGCATCCGCCACCGGCTCGTTCATGTCGTCGCCTTCCACCAGCACCGTGTAGAGCGCGGTGATCGCCCCCTGCTCGCCCGCGCCCGCGCGCTCGAGCAGACGCGGCAGCATCGCGAACACCGACGGCGTGTAGCCGCGCGTCGCCGGCGGTTCGCCGATCGCGAGGCCGATCTCGCGCTGCGCCATCGCGAAGCGCGTCACCGAGTCCATCATCAGCAGCACGTTCTTGCCAGCGTCGCGCCAGGCTTCGGCGATCGCCGTCGCCGTGAACGCCGCCCGCAGCCGCAACGGCGCGGGCGTATCGGACGTCGCGACGACCACGACGGAGCGCTTCATGCCTTCCGGGCCCAAATCCTTCTCGATGAACTCGCGCACTTCGCGACCGCGCTCGCCCACGAGTGCCACGACGACGACATCCGCTTCGGAGCCGCGGGCGATCATGCCCATCAGCGTCGATTTGCCGACGCCGGAACCGGCGAACAAGCCGAGCCGCTGGCCGCGGCCGAACGGGGTGAACGTATCCAAGGCACGGACACCGGTCTGAAACGCGTCGCGGATGCGCTGGCGACGCAGCGGGTGCGGCGGCTGACTCGTCTGGCCGACGTTGCGGTCGACCGGCATCAGCCCGAGGCCGTCGAACGGCCGGCCGAGTGCGTCGAGGACGCGACCGAGCATTTCCGGGCCGGGACGCGGCAGCGCCGGGCGATCCGATGCCGCAACCTCGCAACCGACGTGCAGGCCCGACGCCTCGCCGAGGGGCATGAGCAGCACGCGATGTTCGCGAAACCCGACCACCTCGGCGCGGACGCTGAACTCGGAACGCGGCGAGCGCACGATGCAAAGTTCGCCGAGGCCCACGTTCGGGCCGTCGGACTCGATGATCAGTCCGGCGACACCCGTGACCGCGCCGACGCGCTGCACCGGCGGCAGGTGGCGGACCTGCGAGCGGAGCGTTTCGACGAGCGGAGCGACGGCGTTCATGGGGACAGTTAAGCGGAGCGACAGGGGTCAGGCCGGCGTGAGACTGTGCGCGAGCGCGTTGAGCTTGGTTTCGCGGCGGGCATCCGTGAGGCCGAACCGGCTGCGCACCTGGCAATCGCCAGGCTGCAGCGTCGCCTCGACGCGGATACGCAACCCGGGATAACGGGTCATCCAGACGGGATTCATCTTCGCGAGGAAATCGGCGTCGCGGGCGCTGACGGCGAGCTCGAGGTTTTCGCGTTCGGGAAACAACTCGGCGAGCGCTTCCTCGCACAACCGCGACACGACCTCCGCCGGCGGCTCGTAGCCCGCGAGCAGCCGGCGCGCGATCTCCAGCGCGAGTCCCGGCAGCGCGTCGCGCAGCTGTCCGAGCAGGACGGCGTCGATGCCCGACAGCTTCTGCAGCACGCCTTCGGTCACTTGTTCGACGTCGGCGCGGAGCTCGACCATCTGCTGGTCGGCCGCGGCGCGAGCGTGGTCGACGCCGCGCTGGTAGGCGGCCTGCGTGGCCTTCGTGACCTCGGCTTCCGTGAACAACCGGTTCGTCACGCCGGGAGCGGAAACTCCGGCGAGCGGGCGGTCGAAGGCGACGAGTTTGGCGAAGGCCATGGGAGATTTGAGATCTGAAATTTCAGATTTGAGATTTACAGAGCGATCAGGCGACGAGGCTTTGGTTGGCGTCGGCTTCGAGCGTGATCTGGCCTTCCTCTTCGAGGCGCCGGACGACCTGGATGATCGTGTCCTGCGCGGCCTCGACGTCCTTGAGGCGGACGGGCCCGAGCAGCTCGATCTCCTCGCGGAGGCTCTCGGCGGCGCGCTTGGAGATCGCGGCGTAGAATTTTTCGCGCAGCGACTCGCTCGCGGATTTCATCGAGATCGCGAGGCTCGAAGAATCCACTTCGCGCAGCACGCGCTGCAAGTCCGCCGGTTGCAGGCGGCCGAGGTCTTCGAAGCTGAAGAGCTTCTTGCGAATCGCGGCGCCGAGTTGGGCGTTCCGCTCCTCGAGGCGAGCGAGCAGGTTCTTGCTCATGTCCTTCTCGAGCTGGTTGAGCAGGTCCGCGACCGCGCGCACGCCGCCGCTGCGATGGAAGGCGGGGCGCACCTTGCTGTCGAAATGCTTGCCGAGGCTGCGGGCGATCTTGCCCACGAGTTCGAGCGAGGTGGACTCGATGGTGCCGAGCCGCTCGATGACCTCCTCGCGCAGATCCGGTCCCAACAATCCGAATACCTCCGCGGCCTTCGGGCCGTCGAGATACGAGAGCACGAACGAAATCGTCTGCGGCTGCTCGTGCTTGATCAGGTTGAAGATCTGGCGGCCTTCCATCTCGGAGATTTCCTTGATCACCTCGACGGACGTGCCGACCGGGCCGACGCGACCGATGATCGCCGACGCCTTGTAGTCGCCCTTGGCGATCTCGAGCGTGCGTTGCGCGTAGGCGAGGCCGCCGAGCGCGGCGTTCGCGCTCTGCGCCACCACCCCGGCAAATTCTTCCACCGCCTGCTTCTGGACGCCCTCCGGGATGATGCTGAGATTCGACATCTCGCGGCAGAGCACCTCGATCTCCGCCTCGCCAAACTGCTTGAGCACGCTCGCCGCCGCCTCGGGTCCGATGACCACGAGGAAGACCGCGAGCTTCTGCTGGCGGCTGAGCTTGGAGAAATCGAGGTCGGGCATGGACGGAAGGTTGAGAGATGAGAGTTGAGAGATGAGAGTCGGTCAGGGCGGCGAAGCGCGGTGGGAAGCTCTCAACTCTCAACCTTCAACTATAAACTCGGTTTAGTTCTTGCTGCCGGCGGAGACCCAGTCGCGGAGGGCGACGCCGATGTTGGCGGGTTTCTGGCGGATCAGCTCGTTGAGCAGATCCGGCGTGACGGTGTTGGACGGCAACGCGCGCGCGGCGGCGTCGGGCGTCATCGACAGCACTTCGACCGGCACCGGCTCGGGTTTCTGGCGGCGCAGCATGCGAAGGAAAATCAGCAGGACGAATCCCGCGCCGACCACGCCGGCCCAGCGGCTGCCGGCCTCGATCCAACCCTGCCAGCGGTTCTCCGTTTCGATCGCCGCGATGGCCGCCGGCACGTGCTCGGCCGTCTGGAACGGAATTTCCTGGAGCGAAACGATGGAGTCGAGCGACTGGCCGGCGGGCACCTTCAAACCGAGCGCGTTGACGACGATCTGGCGAAGGGCGTTGAGCTCTTCCGGCGTGCGCTTCGGCGCTTCCCCGGCGGGCTGCGCGACGCCCTGCGCATCGACGGTCACGGGCGCCGGCCGCGGCGCGACAAAAACCGCGGCGGTGAGATTCTTCACCGTGCCCGGATTGCGGGTCACGTTCTGCGTCGTGCGATTGATTTCGTAAGTGGTGGTGCGGTTTTTGCGGTTTTGCTCGCTGTTCGAAACCGGGCGCGCGCTCTCGGTGCCGGGATTCTTCTCGGGCACGTTGGCGCTCACGCCGACGACGCCGCCGGACGAGCGCGACTCGGCGGTGGACGACGTATCCTCCGTGACGGTCTGCGAACGCACGACCTGGCCCTCCGGATCGAACCGCTCGGCGGTCATCGTCGTCGCCTCGGTGTCGATTTCGGCGGAGACGCGCACGACGGCGTTGCCCGGACCGATGACGGCGGCGAGCATCGATTCGACCTTCTTGGCAAAGTAGTCCTCGACCTGCTGGCGGTATCGAATTTGTGAGGACGCGGTGCCGAGCGTCGGATCCTGTTTCAATTCCTCGGACAGCGTGCGGCCGCGGTTGTCGATCACGGCGACCTGGTCGGGGCCGAGGCCCTGGACGGCGTTGGCGACGAGATGGCGGATGGCGTTGACCTGATCGAGATCGAGCCGGCCGCCGCCGACGTCGACGAAAACGGACGCGGTGGATTTCACGCCCTGATCGGTGAGCAGCAGCCGGTTCTCCGGTTGCACGATCATCACGCGTGCGGCGCGGACGCCCTGCAGCTGCATGATCGTGCGCGCGAGTTCGCCCTGCACGGCGCGAAGGTAGTTCGTGCGTTGCACGAAATCGGAGAGGCCGAACTGTCCCTTGTCGAAGATTTCGAAACCGACGCCGTCGCCGCTCGGCAGGCCTTTCGCGGCGAGGTCCATGCGCAGTTTGTAAACCTTGTCCGACGGCACCTGCACGGCGGTGCCGCCGGCGGTCACGACGTGCGGGATGTTCTGCGTCTGCAGCTGCCCGATGATCGCGGCGGCGTCCTTTTCACTGAGGCGCGCGTAGAGCAGCTGGTAGTCCGGACGCTGCGACCAAATCGCGACGCCGATCATGCCGCCCACGACGGCGAGGGCGGCGACGACGAGCGAGACGCGTTGGTTGAGTCCGAGTTGCTTCCAGAGATCGAGCAGCGACTGGGCAAATTTTTTCATCGGGCGGAGAAGCGGCGGGAGAGAAGAAGAAGGTTCGCGAGGTCAGGGATGGAGCGTGGCGTCACACCTGCATGCGCATGAGCTCCTGGTAGGATTCCACGACCTTGTTGCGGACCTCGACCATGAGGGAAAACGCGACCGACGCCTCCTGCATCGCGAGCACGCTTTGGTGCAGCTGGTCGGACTCGCCGAGCAGGACCTTGCGAGTCATCGCCTGGGCGACCTCCTGCTTCGCGGTGACGGTGCCGACGAGACCGTCGAGCATCGAGCCGAAGCCATCGTGCGGCGCGGCGGGCAGCGGACCCGACGGCGTGAGCGGCGATTTCGGCAGCGGCGCGTCGACGCGCGAGAGCGCGTTGGCGTGAACGGGAGAGACGATGCCGATGGGGGACATGGCGGTGGTTGAGAGTTGAGGGATGAGAGTTGAGAGAAAAACAAAGCGGCGGAGTGCGAGAGTTCGGCGAAGGAAGCTCTCAACTCTCAGCTCTCAGCTCTCAACTGGGCCGATTTCATTTTCCAATCTGAAGCGTCTTCAGCGCCATCTGGCGGGCGTTCTTGGCGACGGAGAGGTTGGCCTCGTAGGCGCGGGTGGCGGTGATGAGGTCGACCATCTCGTAGGAGAGGTTGACGTTGGGCATGGTGACGAGGCCGTCGGCGCCGGCGTCGGGATGCTGCGGATTGTAAACCTGCTGGCCGGGCGTGCGGTCGGTCGAGAGCGTGGCCACCTTCACGCTCTGCAACGCGGGCCCGGTCGCACCGGAGCGGCGGATGAGCTCGGTTTCGAAGGAGATGACCTGACGCTGATAAGGCCCGCCGTTGGCCGTGCGGGTGGTCTGCGCGTTGGCGATATTTTGCGCGACGATGTCGAGGCGGGTCTTCTGCGCATTCAGCGCGCCGCCGATGATGTCGATGCCGGAAATGAGATTCATCAGCCTGGGGCGAAGTGAAGGTGAAGGTTGAAAGAGGAAGACGATGCGCCGCTCAGCCGACGGCGCGGCCCGTGATCGCCAGCTTCAGCTGTTTCAGATTGCCCGAGAGGACCTCGGTGAGGAATTCGTGCTGCACGGCGTTTTCGTTCATCGCGAGGAGCTCGCGCTCGATCTCGACCGTGTTGCCATCGGGACGCAGCGCACGCGCGGTGCCGTCCTCGGCCAGTTGCGGACGGAGCCGATCGGACGCGGCCGCGAGACCACCAGCCTTGATCTCGTTTCTCAGCTGCTGCGCAAAATCGGGAGCGACGTCGAGGCGGTGGTAACCGGGGGTTTCGACATTCGCGATGTTGGAGGCGATCGCCTCCTCGCGGAGCACCGTTGCGTCGAGGAGCTTCCGAGCGAGGAGGTAATTGTCGGCGCTGAAGACCGGATCGATCATTGCGCGCACGCTTAAGCAGAGCAGGTGCCAGCGCTGTGGATACACGCGCAAGTCGCTAGTTTGTATTCAAATAGAATTTACTCACCTCATGGACGGGTCCTCGCCGCCGCGGAGAGCGGAACGTCACCGGAAAAATTTTCCTCCCGTGCGAAATCGCAGGTCGCGCTTCATTCCCGCCGCAATGGGACGATATAGGGCGGAGACCTCATGAGGGACAGCGAGTTCGATTTCATCCGCAGTCTCGTTTACGAGCGCAGCCGCATCAACCTGAGCTCGGACAAACGGGAACTGGTGTCCGCGCGTTTGGGCAAACGCCTGCGCGCGACGAAACTGGCGTCGGTCGGCGACTACTGTCGCCTGCTGCAATCGCCGGGCGCCGAAGGTGAGCTCGCGCATCTGATCGACGCGATCTCGACGAACCACACGTTCTTCTTCCGCGAGCAGGCGCACTTCGACTATTTGCGCACGGTGGTCGTGCCCGAGCTGCGCGCGCGGGCTTCACGGGAGCACTGGTCGCAGCTGCGCGTCTGGAGCGCCGCCTGCTCGTCCGGCGAGGAACCCTACTCGCTCGCGATGACCCTCGCCGATTGCGCCAACGGCTGGAAGTGGCATATCCAAGCCACGGATATATCGCACCGGATCCTCGAAAAGGCGCGGCTCGCCATCTATCCCGAAGAGTCGGTCGGCCGGCTTCCGACCGCGACGGTGCAGGCCCATTTTCAACGCGGCTTCGGCCCGCAGGACGGCAATTTCCGCATCAAACCCGCGCTGCGCGAGCAGGTCACGTTCCGCCATCTCAACCTCCTCGAGGGCGAGCCGCCCTTCTCCGAACCGTTCCAGGTCATTTTCTGCCGCAATGTGATGATTTATTTCGACCGGCCCACGCAGGAGGAGCTGATCAACCGGCTCACCCGGCGGCTCGTGCCCGGCGGCTACCTTTTCGTCGGGCACGCGGAAAGCCTGACCACCATCAATCATTCGCTCCAGACGGTGCGGCCGGCCATTTATCGCCGTCCGCCCTCGCGCGCCTCCGCATGAAACGGCCCATTCGCGTGCTCATTGTCGACGACTCCGCCGTCGTCCGAAAACTCGCGACCGACGCGTTGAGCGCCGATCCAGACATCGAGGTCGTCGGCTCCGCCATCGATCCCTACGTCGCCCGCGACAAGATCAAGCAGCTCAAGCCCGACGTGCTCACGCTGGATCTCGAGATGCCGCGCATGGACGGGCTGACGTTTCTCCGGATCCTGATGGAGCAGCACCCGCTGCCGGTCGTGATCATGAGCTCGCTCTCGCAACGCGGCTCCGATTACGCGCTCGAGGCGCTGCGGCTTGGCGCTTGCGATGTCCTCGGCAAGCCCGCCGGGTCGTATTCGTTCGGCGATCTCGGCCCGCAACTCATCGCCCGCATCAAGGCCGCCGCCGGCGCGAAGCTCCGCCGCCCCGGCGCCACGCTGCGCGCCGTCGCACCGGAGCCGCAACCGCTGCCCGCGCGCCTCCGCCCCGCGGCCGCGCGCCAGATCATTCTCCTCGGCGCCTCCACCGGCGGCACCGAGGCGCTCCGCACCGTGCTCACGCAGCTGCCGGATGGACTGCCGCCGATCGCGATCGTCCAACACATCCCCCCGGTCTTCTCGCGCGCGTTCGCCGACCGGCTGAGCACGCAGTGCGCCTTCAAGGTGCGCGAGGCGGTCGACGGCGAACGGCTCGAACCCGGCCTCGCGCTCGTCGCTCCCGGCAACTTCCACCTGATGGTGCAGTGGCACGGCGACCACTATCGCGCGCGCGTCACCGGCGGACCGCAGATCTGGCACCAGCGCCCCGCGGTCGATCTGCTGTTCAAATCCGCCGTCGACTGCGGCGCGGCGCCGCACGCGCTCGCCGGTGTGCTGACCGGCATGGGCAAGGATGGCGCCGAGGGCCTGCTGCGACTCCGCGAGCATGGCGCGACCACCTTCGCGCAGGACGAGGCGAGCAGCGTCGTCTATGGCATGCCGAAGGCGGCCTGGGAGAATGGCGCCGCGCATTACCAGATCGCGCTCGACCGCATCGCCCATTTTATCGTTCATCCGCTTCAGCCTTCCGCCGACGCCCCGGCATGTGCGACTGCCTCATGACCGCCTCCGCCTCCACGTCCGAACCTCCCACCATCCTGATCGTCGACGACGAACCGGTGGTGCTGGCGGCGCTCCAGCAAACGCTCGAGCGCGAGCGTTTCCACGTGGTCGCGTGTTCGAGCCCGACGAAGGCGCTCGCCATCCTCGCGGAACGCGACTTCGCGGTGATCATTTCCGACCAGAAGATGCCGGAGATGCTCGGGCTGGACTTTCTGATCGAGAGCCGCCGGATCCGGCCGCACGCGTCGCGCATCTTGATCACCGCGGTGCTCTCGCTGCCGACGATCGTCGATGCGATCAACAAGGGCGAAATTTTCCGTTTCGTCGCGAAGCCCTGGTTGCGCGAAGAGCTGATCGCCACGGTGCGCAACGCCGTCCATCGCCACGAACTCGTCACGCACAACTCCATCCTCCAGGCGGAAACGCAGCGGCTGAACGAAGAGCTGACCGCCGCCAACGCCGTGCTCGCCCAGCAGGTGCAGAGCCTCGAACGGCAGCGCGAGGGCCTCGACGCCGCGAACCGCAAGCTCGCGGCCAACTACGAACACTCGCTCGAGCTCTGCCGCCGCATTCTCACCACCTTCGACCCGATCCTCGGCGGCCAGGCCAAGGCGCTCGTCGAGTTCGCCGGCCACCTCGCCGTCAGCGATCTGTTCGACGACGAGCAACGCCACGCGCTGCGGACCGCGGCCTGGCTCTGCGACATCGGTCTGATCGGCGTCCCCCGCGAGATGTTGCGCGCCTTCCGCTCGAAGGCCGACGACCTCACCGAGCGCGAACGCGCGATGCTGCACAACCATCCCGTTTACAGCCAGACGCTCGCCGCCCTCGTCGACGACGACGGCAAAGTCGGCGAAGTGATTCGCGCGCATCACGAACGTTTCGACGGGCGCGGTTATCCCGACGGCCTCGCCGGCGACGCAATTCCGTGGCCCGCGCGCTGCCTCGCGGTGGCGGTTGGCTACGTCGAATCCGGCCTGCCCAAAGCGGCCGCGATCGACCTGATTCTTTCGCAATCCGGCAGCGCCTTCGATCCCGAGGCGGTGCGCCTCTTCCTGAAAGTCACCAATCTCGCGCAACTGCCGCGGCAAGTGCGGGAGATCACGTTGCACGAACTGGAGCCCGGCATGGTGCTCGCGAATGGCATCTACAGCCCGCACGGCCTGCTGCTGATTGGCGAGGGCCAGGAACTGAGCCCCGGCACGATCGCGAAAATCCGCAGCCACAACCAGGTCACGCCGATCAGCCAGCGGCTGCTCGTGCGGATCTGACGCAGCCGCGCACTTTCTCGCGCCACCGCGGCGGAATTTCCGGACCGCGCCTCAAGTTTGGCGTGGCCGGACCGTATAATGCCACGCGGCCGCCTGGTTTGCCGCCCCGATCCATGCCTTTCGATTTTCACCTTTTGTCCGGACGCGCAGTTGTCGCGCCCGCTGTCTGACGCATGGGCGCCCCGACGATTGCCTCCATCTTCGCCCAACGTGTCGTGATCGGTGTCGGCGACATGGCGGTGTCCAACAACAGCCTCGTCACCCTGAGCACGTATGCGCTCGGCTCCTGCATCGGGGTCGTCGCCTACGATCCGCTCGTGAAAGTGGGCGGCATCCTGCACCTGATGCTGCCGGACTCCTCGATCTCGCCGGAGAAGGCCGCGGGCCAGCCGGCGATGTTTGCCGACACGGGACTGCCGCTTTTTTTCCGTTCGCTGCTGGGCCTGAAAGCCGACCGCTCGCGCCTGCGCGTGTTCGTGACCGGCGGCGCCTGCGTGCTCACGAGCCATGACAATTTCAAGATCGGCGAGCGCAACACCAAGGCGACGCTCGAGTTTCTGGCGGCCAACGGCTACCGTATCCGCCAACAGGTTACAGGCGGCACGACCAATCGCACGGTCCACCTGGAGATCGGCAACGGCAACATGACGTTGAAGACGCCGCAGGCCAACGAGGGCATTTCCCTCGCGGCGTAAGTTCGCGGATCGCGACCCGCCAAACCCACCTCGGAGTGGCGATCGGGACGATCGCCGCTACCTTCCTGATTTAGACCACGGAGGGCACAGAACGCACGGAGTGCCCGCGGCACGGAGATCGAAGCGGAAGGTCGCATTCTGTGCACTCTGTGCATTCCGTGGTTCAAAACTCCGCATCCGAAAAACACGCCTATTCGGTGGAGCCCGGCGTCCCCGCCGGGCTATTTGTCGCTCCTTCGCCGCCGCCGCTCACTCCTGCAAGCGACCACCGAACTCAGGACGCGTGAGGACACGCGTCCCCACCTCGGAATGGCGATCGGGACGATCGCCGCTACCCTCCTGATTTAGACCACAGAGTGCACAGAACGCACGGAGTGCCCGCGGACTGAGATCGAAGCGGAGGGTCGCATTCCGTGCACTCTGTGCACTCCGTGGTTCAAAATTCCGGATCCGAAAAACACGCGTATTCGGTGGAGCCCGGCGTCCCCGCCGGCTCCGCTCACTCCTGCGAGCGACCGCCAAACTCAGGACGCGTGAGGACACGCGTCCCCACCTCGGAATGGCGATCGGGACGATCGCCGCTACCCTCCTGATCTAGAGCACGGAGGGCACAGAACGCACGGAGTGCCCGCGGCACGGAGATCGAAGCGGAGGGCCACATTCTGTGCACTCTGTGCATTCTGTGGTTCAAAATTCCGCATCCGAAAAACACGCCTATTCGGTGGAGCCCGGCGTCCCCGCCGGCGCCGCTCACTCCTGCGAGCGACCGCCCAACTCAGGACGCGTGGGGACACGCGTCCCCACCTCGGAATGGCGATCGGGACGATCGCCGCTACCCTCGTGATCTAGACCACAGAGGGCACAGAACGCACGGAGTGCCCGCGGCACTGAGATCGAAGCGGAGGGCCACATTCTGTGCACTCTGTGCACTCCGTGGTTCAAAATTCCGGATCCGAAGAGCGCGCGCGTCAGCTCAGAACGACACCGCGCCTTGCGAGAGCTTGTCTTTCAGTCGCGCGCTCGCGCGTTCATGCACGATCGGCATCGTCTCCTGCAACAGTTCGGGCGTGAAACCCCATTCGAGCAGGAACGATTCGTTGAGCGAATATAGGAATCCGTCCTCGCCCACCCCGGGCCCAAACGACGTCGCGACATACTTCGCCGCGTGCAGATGCGCGATCAGCGGCAATGCCTCCGCCGGCGCATGCGACGGGCTGAGGTAATGCTCGGCCACCGCGATGAGCACGGGCGGAAAATTCCACGCCCGCAACAGGCGCGCGCCGACCTGAACGTGGTGATACCCCAGGACCGCCGTTTCCGCTTCGGTCCAGGTCCCACCATGGCTCGCGCAATACGCGCGAATCGCCGGATGAAACCCCTCGCAGGCGTGAGCGACGGCCAGCTTGCCCACATCGCACACGAGCCCGGCGGTGTAGGCGGTCTGCGGCGACACCCGCTCGCTCATGCCGGCGAGCACCTCGGCCGCGATCGCGGTGCACAGCGCATGACGGCAGAAATCGCCCGCCTCGCCGTGCCCCACGCCGGTCTCCCAACGACTCACCAAGGCCAGTGCCGCGAGCCGGTAAAGCTCGTGCTGACCGAGCCGCATCACCGCTTCCGCCACGCTTTCCACCGGCGTGCCGGCGGCAAAAAAGGCCGAGTTCGCGAGCCGCAGCGTGGACGACGCGAGCCCCGGGTCGACCGTGATGATCGCTGCAATGTCGTCCGCGCTGGTATCTGGCGACTGCAACGCCGAGATCAATCGGGGCAGCAGCGCCGGGGAACAGGGCAGCCGCAACGCACGTTCGCAGACCTGTTCGAGAGTGGGTGGCTTGGACGGAATCACGGGAAAGGGTTTGGGTTGGAGTCGCCGGCCGACGCAGTTCGCGCCAGCGCGGGGTTCAGGCAGCCTGCAACAGCGTGGCCGGATCGAGAATCAGCGCGATGTTGCCGTCGCCCAGGATCGCGCCGCCCGCGACACCCGGCAGGCTTTGCATGAACGCGCCGAGGTTTTTGATCACCACTTCCTGCTTGCTGACCATCTCGTCGACGAGGAGCGCCGACACGGTGCCCGAATGCTCGACGATCACGACGATACCGTCCCAGGGATTCTCCGCCTGATGCGGGATGCCGAAGCGACGGTGCAACCGGTGGATCGGCAGGAGGCGACCGCGCAGATCGAGCACCTCGCCGCGGCCGTGCACCGTGGAGATCGCCTCGCGCGCCGGTCGCAGCGCCCGCTGCACGGACGTGCTCGGGAGAATGAAACGATCTTCGCCGACGCGCACCACCAGGCCGTCGATGATCGCCATGGTGAGCGGCAGCTTGATCTTGAAAATCGAACCCTGGCCCACCTCGGACGTGATCTCGATCTTGCCGCGCAGTTTCTCGATGTTGCGCTTCACCACGTCCATGCCGACGCCGCGGCCGGAGACCGCGGTGACCTTCTCGGCGGTCGAAAAACCGGGCGCGAAAATCAGGCCGAGAACCTCCTCGCGGCTGAGACTCTCCCCTTCGGAAACGATGCCCTTTTCGAGCGCCTTCTTGAAAATCTTCTCGGGATCGATGCCGCGACCGTCGTCCTGCAGCTCGATGACGATGTTGCTGCCCTGGTGGTAGGCCTTGAGATGAATCGTGCCGGCTTCCGGCTTGCCGGCGGCGAGGCGCGCGGCGGTGGGCTCAAGACCGTGATCGAGCGCGTTGCGGACCATGTGCACGAGCGGATCGCCGATTTCCTCCACGACGGTCCGGTCGAGTTCGGTATCGTCGCCACTGGTCATGAAATGAACCTTCTTGCCGAAATCCCGCGCGAGATCGCGCGCCAGACGCTCCATCTTCTGGAAGGTCTGCTTGATCGGAATCATGCGCAGCGACATCGCCGTGTGCTGCAGCTCCTTGGTGATGCGCGACAGCTGCGCGACGTTGCGCTGCAACGGCGAACCGGTGTTTTCGCCCTGTTGGCGCGCCGTCTCGAGCAGCTGGCTTTGCACGATCACCAGCTCGCCCACGACGTCCATCAACGAATCGAGCTTCTCGGTGTTGACGCGCACGGTGGCGCCGCCCGCATTTTTCTGTGTCGAAGGAGCGATCACGCTCGGTGCCGCCTTGGCCGCGGCCGCCGGCGGAGTCGCGTGGTGCGGAGCGGGCGTTTCGAGCGCAGCGGGCACGTGCGTCCCGTCGGCCTGGGGCGCCGGAGTGGCGACGGGTTTCGGCGCGACGTCCGCGGAAGCGGCGCTCGCCGAGCCGGAGTTTTCCGCGAGTCGTTTTACCGCGCGAATGAGATGACCGACCGGAACGATCTGATCGGGCAACTGGCCTTTCTCCAGCGCCAGGGCGACCTGCTGCGTCAGGGCCACAAGCGCGTCGCGGCTGCGCAGGATCTCCGTGATGATCGCCGCGTTCAGGCGCAGCTTGTGATTGCGCGCGAGATCGAGCAGCGACTCGACTTCGTGCGCGAGCGTGTGCATCGGCACCAGCCCGAGAAATCCAGCGTTGCCCTTGATCGTATGGAAGGAGCGGAAAATGGAATTGAGCGCCTCCGGATTCTCCGGCTCCTGATCGAGCGCGAGCAGCGCCGCTTCGATCTGCTGGAGATGATCCACGGCCTCGCCGTAGAACTCGCCGAGCAGCTCGCGATTGTCCTCGAGGTGCAACGTCAGCATCACGTCCTCGGTCGAGCGATCCTCGGCGGGCGCAGTCGCCGGCTTTGACGCCGCCGGCGTGGCCGCGGCCGAAAAGGACGGGACCGGTATCGACGCCCTCAGGGCGTCGAGTGCAACCGGCAGCCACTCCACGAGCCGCTGCAGTTCGGCGAGCGTCGGCTCGTCGAACGGTTGCGCGGCATCGAGCCGCTGTTCCAGCGTCGCGTGCATCGCCGCAATCGGCTGGCTCAGCGCCGACTCGCCCGCACTCAGATCGCGGAGATCGCTCAGCAGGCTGTAGGCGGGCACGAGCCCGTCGTCGCGACCTGGCTGGGCCAGGATCGATTCGGCAGCGAGACGATTGATGGCGTCGTCCAGGGCTTTCAGGGACTCCGGAGAAATGGGCATGGAGCGAAGTGGAAACAGAGGCGGTGCCTTTACTTCGGCTCGCCCCGGAGGTTCTTGAATCGAAACGCCGCCCCCTCATTCGGGCCGCTTACTCCGCCTGCATGTACCGGGTACGGTCGCGCGCCGCTGTTAAAAAATCGCGAAGCACGCTCCCGCTACTCATCGGCGAGAGGTTTTGCGCCGCTGTTTTGCGCGATGAAAACCTGGTCCCTGCGGAAGCTGCTTCTGGTCGGCTTCTCTGTTCCCACTCTCGCTATTCTGGCGCTCGCCGCCACCTGCTTCGTGAGCCTCGGCACGGTGAGGCAAGAGGTCACCCAGATCACGGGAGAAAGCATACCGGGTTTGACGATCAGCAATCGGGCCCTCGGCGAGGCGACCGCCTACCGCGTCACGACGCTCAAGCACATCATCAGCGACAACGTCGACGAAATGAAGGCGCTCGACGAACAGTGCATCGCCCTGGGGAAGCAGGTGCTCGCCACGCTCGCCACCTACCAGCAGAAGATCGTCACACCGGAGGACCGTGCGTTGTTCGAGCGCGTCGGCCCCGCCTTCGAAACTTACCGCGAAAGCGCCCGGGCGATTCGCGAACTCAGCCTCGCCGGCAAGCCCGCCGAAGCCGAGGTGCTGATGAAAGGCTCGGGCTCGCAGGCGTTTGCTGCCTACGAACAAACCGTGCAGGCACTCGTAAACTACAACATCACCGCCGCCGAGACGTCGCGCACCCAGGTTGCCGCCACGATGGTGCGCGCCAGCTACGTCACCACCGTCGTCTCGCTGAGCGCGATCGCCCTCTGCGTCCTCGCCGGCTTTCTCATCACCCGCTTCGTCAACAAAACCCTCCGCCGCGTCAGCGCCGCGCTCGACGACACCTCCGCGCAGGTCACCTCCGCCGCCAGTCAGGTATCCGGCGCGAGCCAGTCGCTGGCCGAAGGCGCCAGCGAACAAGCCGCCAGCCTCGAGGAAACCGGCGCGTCCATCGAAGAGCTCTCGAGCATGACGAAGCGCAATGCCGACAGCGCGCAGCAGACGAAGGAGCTCTCGAATCACACCCGCAGCGCCGCCGACACCTGCGCCACCGACATGCAGGAGATGAACCGCGCGATGGACGAAATCAAAGCGTCCTCCTCCGACATTTCGAAAATCATCAAGACCATCGACGAGATCGCGTTCCAGACCAACATCCTCGCGCTCAACGCCGCCGTGGAAGCGGCCCGCGCCGGCGAAGCGGGCATGGGTTTCGCCGTCGTGGCCGACGAGGTCCGCAGTCTCGCGCAGCGCTCCGCCCAGTCCGCGAAGGAAACCGCCTCCAAGATCGAGGAGGCGATCGGCAAGAGCGAACAAGGCGTGCGCATCTCGGGCAAGGTCGCCGCCTCGCTCGGCGAAATCGTCGAAAAAGCCCGGCGCGTCGACGCCCTCGTCGCCGAGATCGCGACCGCTTCGCAGGAGCAGAGCCAGGGCATCCAGCAAGTGAATACGACGGTCAGCCAGATGGACAAGGTCACCCAGTCCACCGCGAGCAACGCCGAGGAAACCGCCGCGGCGGCCGAAGAATTGAGCGCGCAAGCCGTCGCCATGCAGGACGCCGTCGCGGATCTGCGTCGCCTGATCGACGGGGGTTCGGCCCGTCCGTCCGCGAAACCGGCGCGAGCCGACGCCCCATCCCCCGCGGTCACGCTCACCGCCGCGTCGCCGCGCCGGCCGGTGCTGGTGTCCTCCCATGGCCCGGCCGACCCGGTCGATCTGAATTTTGCCGACATCGGCGATCGTCGGAACTGAAGCCCCGTCGCCTGCCGTTTTCTCCTCAACCCGCCATCGAAACAGCCGATGGAGTCTCCGAAAGCGTCATGCCGGCCGCCGCCCGCATGGCGCGCCCGCCAACCATCATGTCCACTATCAACGCTCCCAGCGCCAAGACGAAACTCGCCGGCAAGTATCTCACCGTCGTGCTCGAGAACGAAGCCTACGGCATCGCCGTGCTCAAGGTGCGCGAAATCATTCGGATGCAAAAGATCACGCCGGTGCCGCAGATGCCGAGCTTCGTGAAGGGCGTGATCAACCTGCGCGGTCGCGTGATTCCGGTCGTCGATCTGCGCGTGAAGTTCGGCCTCAAGGCCGAATTCGCGGAGCGCACGTGCATCGTGGTCGTGCAGGTGAAATTGCCCACGGAGCAGGTGGTGCAAATGGGACTGATCGTCGACAGCGTTGAGGAGGTCGTGACGCTCACGAACGACGAGATCGAACCCACGCCGGATTTCGGCACCAAGATCGACACGAGCTACCTGCTCGGCATGGCGAAGGTGAAGGGCCAGGTAAAGACGCTGCTCGACATCGACCGCGTCGTCGCGCCCGAAACCGTCCAGGCGATGACGGAAGTCGCGCCCTGAGGCTTCCGCGCTGCTGCGGTCCCCTTTTCGGTGGTGAACTCGCCTGCCTTCACTTCGTTCGCCCAACGGAGCTACGTGCGCTTTACGTCCGCCGGCACCACGCCGGCGGATCGCACCGCCAACATTTCCGCACGGCTGCGGGTCCTGCTGGTCGATGACGATCCGATCGCCGGGATGGCGTTGACCGCCTGGCTCCAGGATCTCGGCCATCAAACCGTCTACGCCGCCGGCCCGGTGGAAGCGGATGCCGCTTTTGAAACGGGCGATTTCGATGTCGTGCTCAGCGACGTGCAGATGCCCGGCAACTTCCGTCTCGAATGGATCGAGCGGCGACTGCAGGCCGAATGTCCTCCCCCGGTCCTGTTGATGACCGGCAGTCCCCAGCTGGAGAGCGCGATGCGCGCCGCCAATCTTCCCATCGCCGGCTACCTCCTCAAACCGATCGATTTCAAGAAAACCGCGCCCCTCCTCGAACGCCTTGGTCAAGAACGCCGTCAACGTCGGGCGCTGTTTTCGCTCGCACAGGAAGTCGCTCGTCTGACCGGCCAACGCCCCGCCACCAGCGGCGATTCCGCCGCCGACGAACTGCGCGAACTGGCCGGCCGGCTCGCGGCCGAAGCCAGCCGTCCACCGCGGGAACGCGCGGGCGAAACGGGCGGCCAGCCGTGGCTCGACGCGATCGTCGAAACCATCGCGGTGCTCGAAAAGACGAAACACAGCTTTCGCTCGAAGGAACTCGGCGAATTGCGCAAGCGGCTGCTGCAATTGGTGCCCGGCGCGGCCGGCTGAAAACCCCGTTCCTCGCAACCGCCGCGCGCCAGCGACTAAAGTCCGGCCGCTCGCGGTCGATATAATACGTGTTGCGGTGCGCCAAGCGCAGCCGCCTTTTTCGGGCAGGTGATCGACCTGCAAGGCAAAGGAGCAACGTTCGCCCTCCTCCGAGGGCCCGTCCACCTTTGCCATGTCGCTCCGTCCTTCCCACGACTCCTTCGTCTTTACCGCCTCCGCTGACGCGCGGGACTTCGTCATCCCGTCCAACGCGAAGGTGACGCAGCGTTCCGATTTCATCCCGGCGCACGTCCTGATCGTCGACGAGGATCCGTTGAGCTGCGCCGGCCTCGGGCGGCTCGTCGCCCAGTCGGGCCATTCGATCGCGCTCGCGTGCAGCCTGGCGGTCGCCGATGCCATGCGGCTGTCGCTGACCTTCGATCTGGTCCTCGTCGACCTGAGCCGCCCCTCCCCCGACCTCGACCGCTGGGTGGCCTGCCTGGTCGCCGATCCCCGTGGCGCGACGATCGCCCTCGTCGGCGACGAACCGGCGCGCGCCGCAGCCGACGGCATCGATTTTTCGGATACATTTCACCTAGCCAAGCCGGTCGATCCCGCCGCCCTGCGCGCGCTGCTCGCCCGCTTTGGCGCCGAGCAGGACCTCCCTTCCCTCTGACTCTCACCATGAAAAACTGGACCATCCGCAAGCGGATCATCACCGGCTTTGCCGTCATTCTCGTGCTCGTCTGCATCCAGGCGATCGCGACCCGGCTGCTGCTGCGGCCTGTCGTCGCAAGAAGCGACGAGATCGAAAACAAGCTGCTCCCAAGCCTGACCTTGATCAGCGAGGTGAAGAGCAACATCGGAGAAATTCAAATTCGCGTGGTGCGCACGCTCCTCGCCGAGGATCCGGTCGAGCTGAAACGGATCATCGACGAGACCGAGACGATGCGCGCCCGCAATCTCGAGCTGATCGAACTCTACGCCAAGACCATCACCGACGAGGAGGATCGCGGCTTTTATGAATCGTTGAAGGAAAACCTCACGCGCTACGCCGCGGCCCGCCAGCAGCTCTTTTCCCTGCTGGTCTCCGGCCAGCGCGCCGAAGCCAATGCCTGGAACCTCTCCGCCGTTCGACCGGCCTACGAAGCATATCAGGCTGACGCGAGCCGGCTGCTCACGCACAACATCGCCACCGCGACCGCCGCGGTCGACGCAAGCGGCAAGGACATTCGCAAGACCGACCTTATTACCGTCGTGAGCGCCACCGCGGCGATCGGCCTCGGCATCGTTTTCGCCACCACGATTGTGATCGGACTTAGCCGCCTGCTCGGCCGCGTGGCTTCCGCCTTGGAGGACAGCGCCGCTCAGGTCGCCGCCGCCGCCGGTCAGGTTTCCTCCGCCAGCCAGACACTCGCGTCCGGTTCGAGCGAACAAGCCGCCAGCCTCGAGGAAACCAGCGCGTCGCTCGAAGAGATGTCCTCGATGGCAAAGCGCAACGCCGCCAGCGCCGCCGAAGCGAAGGACCTCTCCAGCGAAACCCGCGGCGCAGCGGACGCCGGTCAGACCGACATGCAGGAAATGTCGCAGGCCGTGGCTGCGATCAAACAATCGTCCGACGGGATCGCAAAGATCGTGAAGACCATCGACGAGATCGCGTTTCAAACGAACATTCTCGCGCTCAATGCCGCGGTGGAAGCCGCGCGCGCGGGCGAAGCGGGGATGGGTTTCGCCGTCGTGGCCGAAGAGGTGCGCAATCTCGCGCATCGCTCGGCCCAGTCCGCCAAGGAAACCGCGGTCATGATCGAGGAATCGGTGCGACGCAGCGAACACGGGGTGGCGATCAGCGAGAAAGTCGCACAATCGCTCACCGGCATCGTCGCCCGTGCGCACAAGATGGACGGCCTCGTCGCCGAAATCGCGCAGGCGTCGGGCGAGCAGACACAGGGCATCGGCCAGGTGAACTCCGCCGTCGCGCAGATGGACCGCGTCACGCAATCCAATGCGGGCACCGCGGAGGAGACCGCCGCAGCCGCGGAGGAACTGAGCGCGCAATCGCACGCGCTGCGCGAGCACGTCGCCGAATTGACCCGGCTCGCTGGTGTGCGGGGAAGCGTCAGGGAGTTGAAAACCTCGGCGCCCGTGCCGCCGGCAAAGCCGGGAAAAAAGTCGAAGCGCGAGACGGCAGCCGTCACGCTCCGGGCGCCGTCAGAGGCACATCCCGACCTCGCACCGGTTGCCTGACCAGGCGCGGGGCGCGAACTCAGGACGCGTGGGGACACGCGTCCTTACCTCGGAATGGCGATCGGGACGATCGCCGCTACCTCCCTGATTTTTAGACCACGGAGTGCACAGAATGCACGGAGTGCCGTATTCCGTGCATTCTGTGTATTCTGTGTATTCTGTGGTTCAACATTCCCGATCCGAAAAAAGCGCGAAGCGCGCTCGTCTCGGTGGAGCCCGGCGTCCTCGCCGGACTGTTCGCGCTTCATTCGCAGACGCCGCTCACGCGACCGAGGCGCACGCCGAACTCAGGACGCGTGGGGACACGCGTCCCTACCTCGGAAGGGCGATCGGGACGATCGCCACTACCTTTCTGATTTCTAGACCACGGAGTGCACAGAATGCACGGAGTGCCGTATTCTGTGCATTCTGTGGTTCAACATTCCCGATCCGAGAAAAGCGCGAAGCAGAACTCAGGACGCGTGGGGACACGCGTCCCTACCTCGGAAGGGCGATCGAGACGATCGCCGTTACCTTTCTGATTCTAGACCACGGAGTGCACAGAATGCACGGAGTGCCGTATTCCGTGCATTCTGTGCATTCTGTGGTTCAACATTCCCGATCCGAAAAAAAGCGCGAAGCGACCGAGGCGCACGCCGAACTCAGGACGCGTGGGGACACGCGTCCCTACCTCGGAATGGCGATCGGGACGATCGCCGCTACCTTCCTGATTTCTAGACCACGGACTGAGATCGAAGGCGGAAGTCCGTATTCCGTGCACTCCGTGCATTCTGTGGTTCCAGATTCCGGGTCGGTAACCGGTGAAATCCGGCGCCCCTCCCCCGCTGTTCGTCAGCCCCAAAAAAGAATCGGTCGGGTGGCCACACAACAACCACCCGCCCGCTGCTTCTTCGTTAACCCCCAGAGGGGAAATCCGGCCTTTACGCGGGCGCGAGCGCGGGCGCCTTGCCCAGGTTCGCCTTCGCATCCTCGAGCGAATCGTAGAACGTCCAGCCGCGCGTATCCTCGAAGCCTTTGCACTCAGTGACGATCTGCGGATTGGCGACCAGCGCGAACTGCATCGCCAGCTCACGACAGGTCTGCATCGCCTGGAACAGCAGCTTGATCACGCCCATGTGCAGCGAGCGCAGCTGGTGGATGTCGATGACGACCTTGTTGTGCCCGGCGTCGACCGCCTCGGCGAACTTCGGTTTCAAATACGTCGCCGCCTCGGCGATCACCGCGGGAGAGCAGTTCTCCGGCAGGCGCATGATCAACGCGTCGCCCTCGATCGCGTAGTAGCGTTGCGAGGTGTCGAGGTTCATCGCCTTGGCCATCTTCGTCTCGAGTTCGCCGAGATCGATCGGCTTCGTGACGATGGCGCTGAAACCCACGGTCTGCGCCTGCTGCTGCTGCGCGACTTCGGTTTTCACCACGAGCGCGAAAACCGGCGTGTATTTGGTTTTCACATTCGTGCGGATGAGGCGGAAAAGCGTGAACGCCGATTCCTCGGGCAGCGAGAGGCTGACGAGCATGAGGTCCGGCGGTGTGCGCGAACAGAAATCGATCGCCTCGCCCTGCGTGGCGACGCCATGGATCTTCCACGGCGTGTGCTTCAGGCCATCCTGGATCTGCTGGATGATCGCCGGCTTGTCCTCGACGATGAGGATGTCGGCCGGATCGAAAATGGATTTCGCCTTCGCGGGCGTCTCGGAGAGCGGCTTCAGGTCGATGATGCGGCCGGCCTTCTCGATCAGCACGTCTTCCTTGAACGGCTTCACGAGATAATCGCGCACACCGATTTTGGCGATCTTGAGCACGTTGTCGCGGCCGCCTTCAGCCGTGAGCATCATGACGGGGATGCCCTTGAGGGCGGGATCCGCCTTGAGCTTCGTGAGCATCTCGACGCCGTCCATCACCGGCATCGTCACGTCGAGGAGGATCAGGTCGGGATTTTCCTTGGCTGCGATCGCCAGGCCCTCGACGCCGTTGCCGGCTTCGAGAATCTCGCAGTCGTAGGTTTTGAAGGCTTTTCGAACGATGATGCGAACGGTCTTCGAGTCGTCGACGGTGAGAATCTTGTAACGCATGATGTGTGATTAGGAAAGGGGCTCTTCGTCCTGGTCCTGCTTCAACAGGATGTCCGCGATGATGCGGTGGCCGGAACAATCGAAATGGTAGATGTAACGGGCGACGGAGCTGATCGGCTCGATCGTGAAATTGCTGCCGTGCAGGATCGAGGGGATCGTGAGCTTGCACGGATAGCCGGCATCGCAGAGGCCGTTCTTGAAGCTGCCGACGGTCATGTTCGTCAGTTCGCCGATGGCGTCGTTCAGCACCTCGTCGCCGGCCTCGCTAAGTTCCTCGTCGGTCATGCCCAGCAGCTGGCAGGTGCAGTGGCGGGCGAAAGCGAGATCGAGATAAAGATAGATCAAACCGTTGGCCTCGCCGATGAAGCCGACGGTGCCCACGACGTGCGGGCGCGGATTGTCGGCCAGCGGCGACTGCGCCGGCCAGGCTTTCTCGAGATCCGTGGCGCCGCCCGCCGGCGGGGGCACGAGCGCGGGCTCACGGCTGAGCATGGTTTTGAAGACATCGCCGACGGCGCGGGCAATGTTGTCACGAATCAGAGTGGCGGTGATTTGCTCGGCAGCAGGCATGATGGGGCTGGTGGCTGGAAACTCCCCGCTGCTATCGGCGCGTTTCCCGCGCGGATTTAGGGTTATTCCGCAAGTTATGCGGCGGGTCCCCGTTTTGCCGCCCGCCGGCGGTTCTGCGGATCCGCCTGCCGCTCTGGCCGCAGTCCGTCCTCAGCCGTCGAGCGAGGCCAGGTCGGCGTCGATCGCATCGCCCGCCTCGCGATATTCCTGCAGCTTGTTGCGCAGCGTGCGAATGCTGATGCCCAGTTCGGCGGCCGCTTGCGTGCGGTTGCCGTTGGTCTGCCGCAACGCCGCGCGAATCGCCTGTTTCTCCAGTTCGTCGAGCCGCAGCACGAGGCCGTTGTCACCGACCACGGACGGCGTTGCCGCATCCGGGGAGACCGGTGCGAGCGCGGCAGGCTCGGGCGGGAACAACTCTGGCGATTCGGGCGGCGGAGCGGTTTCGATCGCCGGCTCCGCGAAACTCAAATCGCCGGGCAGGCCGAGTGCGCCCGCCGATACGGGTCGTCCGGACTCCGACAGGATCACCGCGCGCTCCACCGTGTTCTGGAGCTCGCGGACATTGCCCGGCCAGCGATAGGCTTGGAGCGCCGCGCGCGCGGCCTCGGAAAACCCGGTCACCTTCACGCCGTGCTTGCGCACGAAACGCCGCAGGAAGTGGTCCGCGAGAAAGAGAATATCCTCGGGCCGCTCGCGCAGGGCCGGCACGTGCACGGGAAACACGTTCAGCCGGTAATAAAGGTCCTGGCGGAAATCGCCCTTCTCGACGTGCTTCAACAAGTCGCGGTTCGACGTCGCGATGATGCGCACGTTGACCTTGATCGTGCGGCTGCCACCCACGCGTTCGAACTCCCGCTCCTGCAGCACGCGCAAAAGCTTCGCTTGGAGGTTCGCGGGAATCTCACTCACTTCGTCCAGCAGCAGCGTGCCCTGATGCGCCAGCTCGAAGCGGCCCTCGCGGCGCTCCGTAGCGCCGGTGAACGCCCCGCGTTCGTGGCCGAAAAACTCACTCTCGATCAGGTTTTCGGATACGGCCGCGCAATTGACCTTGATGAACGGGTGCGCCCGCCGCGGGCTGCGGCGGTAGAATTCGCGCGCGACCATTTCCTTGCCCGTGCCGCTCTCGCCGGTGACGAGCACCGTCGCATCCGTGGGCGCCACGCGCTCGATCAACTGTCGCAACCGGATCATCGCCGGACTGCGCCCCACCAGCGTGCCATCCTCGTCGCCGGGATTGTCGCTCAGGAGGCGGTTGACCTTGAGCAGCTGGCGATACGTCTGGGCCTTCTTGAGGATGACATCGATCTGGCTCGGCGAAAATGGCTTCAGGACGTAGTCGAACGCCCCCGCGCGCATGCAGGCGACCGCGGACTCGATCGTGCCGTAGCCCGTCACCATCACCACGAGCGGACGCTCGGGCAGCGCGGCGATCTGCTCCAGAAACTTCTGGCCGTCACCGTCCGGCAGCCGGATGTCGAGCATCATCAAGTCGAACTGCTCGCGCTGCAGGACCGCCGCCGCCTCGGCCAGGTTGTTGGCGGAGGTGATCGGAAGCTTATGCCGCTGGAAAATACTTTGGAGCAGGTTTCGAACGACGAGTTCGTCCTCAACAATCAGTATCTTCTCAAAGGACATTGCGTAGGGAGCTGGAGAGTGCGCCGCGTCCGACCAGGATGGCGGCGAAGGACCGCCATCTAAGACACTCCCTCCGCTTCAATTCAACCAAATGTTGGCATGTATCAGCCGGACGGTGCGAGCAGCGCCGTCACGCGCCGCATGACTTCCGCCGGCATGTAGGGTTTGGCCAAAAATTGACACGGTCCGCCCGCCGCGAGCGCGACCTCGAGCGCCCGCTGATCGCGCCCGCTGCTGATCAGCAGCGGCAGTCCGGGCACCGCGGCCCGCAGTTCGTGGCAAAGATCCGCCCCGGCGACATCTGGCAAATGGCAGTCCACGATCGCCATGGAAATGTGGTCGCGATTGCGGGCAAAGAGCGCCCGCGCGGTCTCGCCGTCCGCCGCCCGCAGCACCTTCACCTGGATACGCCGCAACAGGTGCGTCAGCAGTTCGGCCAGAGAATCCTCGTCCTCGATCAGCAAGACAACCGGCCCTTCGGCCGGGGAAGAAGACGGGGCGGCGGTCGGCCCCAGATCCGGGAAGAGAACGGAGGAAGACATCGCCGGGGATTTACGGATACTTCCGCTAAAACTTTAACAAAAATCTCAAGCCGCCTGCAGATGAGCCGATAAAGCCTTCACCGCAAAGGCGTCCGCCTGCGCACTTTTTCCAAACATGCGCCTTCTCTCCTTCCTCACCGACATCGAACGGGCGGTCCGTCTCGAAGCCAACGCCGGCGAAGGCGCCATCTGGGACAGCTCCCGGATCATCAATTTCCGCACCGGCCTCGCGCGCCTGACCTTGAATCTGCGCGAACGCGACAGCGGCTTTCCCGAGGGTTCGGTGATCGTCCAGTATTTCGGCTTGGCCGATGGCTCGTTCTGCCTGAAGGCCAGCCTGGCCTGGCAGGGCACCGACGCCGCCCAGACGCTCTCCGTCTACGACACGCCGCTGCTGAATTGGAAACTGGAAGCTTCCCGCATCGCCGCGGCGTGGCTCGCCGGTCCGCCGGTGGCCGCTAGTATCGGCGCCGAAGCCGAACCGGAACGCGTCGCCGTCGCGAGCTGAGCGCGACAGCCCCCCTTTGGTCGCGTCCTGCCTGCGGGCGGGACGCGTTTTTTTTGGCCTCTTCATCGGGCGCATCCGTCAGTAGGATACGCGGCGCGAGCAGGCGCGACCGGCAAACCGTCCTGGCGCGAAACCCGCGCTCAACCCCGGGCCTGAAAACGGCTCGACGTCGGCGGCGTGCGTTCCGCCCGGCCGTAGGCCGGCGCGATCTGCGCCACGCGCGTGGCACTCTCCTGGAGCGCGGCGAGCTCGGCGCGCGCCACGGCCAGCTGGGACTCGAGAAACTCCATCGAATGCTGTCGCCGCGCGAGCAGGCCCGCGACGCGCGCCCGCGCGCGTTCGTCGGCAACGTCCGACCCGAGGTCGCTCAGGCCGGCCACGACCGGATCGGCGCGTTCCTGGATCGCCTGCAAGGCGTCATAGTCGCCGTGCGCCAGCGACGCCGCTTCCTGCAGCACCAGGTCGTCGAGCGCGTCGACGAGCCGGTTGAACTTCTCGCAGGCGGCGTCCTTCATGCCGGTTCAGGCCACGCCGCGGAGCGATTCGGTGTGCGGCTCCTCCTGCTTCAGGAGCATCTCCGCCCAGGCATCCCGCAGCGGACGGACAAGCTCCTCCACCTCGTGCACGATCGCCACGTCCTTCTTCACGTTGGCCTCGAACAGCCGCCGCGTGTGGTAGTCGTAAAGTCGATACATCGTTTGGGCGAACTCGCCGCCGGCCTGGAGATTCAGGCCGCTCTGCAACTCGGCGAGGATGTTCTGCGCCTTCTGCAGCTGGTGATTGATCACCTCGATCCGCCGCACGTCCTCCTCGGGACGGGCAAACGCGTCCGCCGCGATCGCCATCGCCTTCAGCGCCCCATCGTAGAGCATGAGGACGAGCTGGCCGGGGCTGGCGGTGAGCACCGCGTTGGTGCGGTAGGTCTTGACGTAACCGTTGGCAAGCATGGAGGGCTTACGATTCGTCTTCGCTCAGATCGGGAGAGGTCAGGATCGCCGCACCGACGTGCTTGAGCACCTCGCGCGACGGATAATTCGGATCGGAAGCGAGGGCCCGGGCCCGCTCCACGACTTCGGCGCGGACTTCCGGCTGGCGCTGCAGCTCGGAACGGAGGAACGCGGCACTGTCGGTCGAAAGCTGATCGGGCCGCGGTTTCAGCGGTCGGGGGGCGGCATGCGCGCTGGCGGCGAGAGCCTCGGCGTGCGGAGTCCTGTCGGTCGGATTCGTCGAGTTGATCATTTGGTTTCGTGTAACGAAACGGTCAGCCTCTGAGGTCTGTTACAGGGAACGCCGTTGGTTGAATGCAGGGTTTATCGGCTTGATGCCCGAATACTTTAGCCGGGATGCACGATCCTTGGCGAAGGGCTGACGGCCGATCCCGTTTCGACCCGCGCCGCGCGCATCGGTTCACCGGCGGCGCCGCTTTCAGCGCGTCTCCGCCGCGGGCGGCGGCACATACACGGGCGGCAGCGTCGCGAACGTCGCGCCCGCGACGTAGCTCGCGAATTGCGAGGGCGACTGGAGCACGCTGCGCGTCAGATCGGCCGGCACGCCGCCCCGCTCCGCGTCGAGGAAGCGACGACGCGCACTGTTGGCCACGGCGGGATTATCGGCGGAAAACACGTTGTCGAAGCTCCACAGGATGCGGACCGGTTCGCCGGTCGTCGCGAGCTTCGCGCGCACGCCGAGCAGCAGCGGACGGAAGGGTTTGTAGGCGGTGACGTCGACGAACATGACGCCGTCGGCCGCGAAATCGCGCCGGAGCCGGCCGGCAAAATCGTGCGGGAGCGACGCGGTGGAGAGCAATTCCTCGGCGCGGTAGCGCTGGAGGAGTTCCTCGCGGGTCAGCGGGACCACTTCGAAACGGTTCTGTTTCTGCAGCTCGGCGACAAACACCGGATCGAGCGCGGCGGTACTCTCCGCCCCGGCGATCGCACCGCCGGCGACCGGCAGCAGCACGACCCGGCGGAGACCGGCCGGGAGCTGCGCCTCGCCGACGACATTGGTCGGTGTGAAAAACGGACCGATTCGCGCGCTGTCGCCCGGCGGAGGATGCATGCAGCCGGACCAGGCGGGAAGCGAGAGGAGCATTGCACCGGCGAAAGCGCGCGCCGCGGTTTTCGCGAACGCGGTGCGGGTCGGACGGAAGGGACGCAGCCGGCTCATGAGTTGTTATTCTTTTTGAAGAACATGTCCTCGATGCTCTTTTGCTGCTGCTGGGCCGCCGATTGCGCGTTCTGCATCGCGAGGAAGGATCGCGTGAGCCGCTCGCGCTCCGTCTCGATGCGGCGATTCAGCGTCGCGATCTGGTCGTCGAGTCCCTTGTTCTGGTCATTCAGACGCTGCGTCTGGATCGCGAGCGCGCCGCCGCTGGATTTCTGCAGTTGCGTGACGTAGCTGGTGAACTGCTGCGCAAAACCACTCGTGGTGTTGCTGAAAAACGTGCCGATCTCGTCGGCGGATTCCGCGAGGGTGTTGGCGAGTTTGGCCGGATCGATCACGGCCAGCGAAGACCCCATCGATTTGAAGCCGATGCCGAGGTCGTCGAGCCGGCTCATCTTCGTGCTCAGCCCGCCGATCGTGCCGGAGACCATCGCGCGCAGCTTGGAGCCCCACTTCTCGACTTCGTGATTCCCGCCGAGCGTGGCGGACGTCACCTTGCCGTCGGGCCCGACGGAGACCGCGGTCTCCTGATCGATGAAGGCCTGCACCGCGTTGTAGGCATCCATGAACGCCTGCAGGGTGTCCATGATCTTGCCGGTGTCCGAGGCGACGGTGACCGTTTGCGTGGAAAGCGAATCGACCTTCACCGAGAGTCCGGTGATCCCGTGCTCGGTGGCGGTGAGTGTGTTGCTCTTGCTCACGATCTGGTCGCCGCCGTTGACGGTGAAGAGGGCGTTTTTGCCGCGCTGCAGCGTCGAGCCGGAGGTCAGGCCCATCGCGTCGAGGAGTCCGCCGGAGACTTCGTTGGCGCCGATGCCGGTGTCGCCGGTTGAATTGTTCGTGAGCACGAACCGATCATTGGCGGAATCGTAGCTCGCGGTGACGCCGGCGGCGGACTTGTTGATCTTGTTCAACACCGATTTCAGGGTGTCGGTCTCGAGGTTGTAATCGATGGTGACGCCGTTGATCGAGAAGCTGCCGTTGCCGCTCGCATCCGCGGACAAGGTCCCCGCGAGTCGCGACGAGGAAAGCGGCGAAGTGAGCGACGCGGCGCCGAGCTTGCCGCTGCTGGTGACGCTCGCCGTGCCGTTGTTGGCCAGCTGGAGGACGGAGAGGAGATTGCTGGTGTCGTTCACCGCGCCGAGCACCACTTCGCCGTTGCCGGAGAGCGTGATCTTGTCGGTGGCGGAATCGTAGCTCGCGGTGACTTCGCCGCCAGTGGCCGTGGAAATTTTGTCGAAGACATCCTGCAACGAATCCGTGAGGCCGACCGCGACGGTGCGGCCGTTGACGGTGATATTACCGGCGGTCACAGCAGTCGCAGTGCGCAGGGTGGCGAGCGTGGTGCCCGACACGTCGGCGGAGTCGCTCAGGCTGGCCGACACGCCGCTCGCGCCGGTGCGCTTCGAGGCGGTGGCGAGTTGCGAGACGGCGATCGCGTAGGTGCCGCGGGTCGCGCCGACCGAGGGCGTCAGCGTCCAGGTCGAACCCACGGTGCTCGACGTGGCCGAGCGCGAGGAAAAGAGGGTCGCGGAGCGCAGATCCACCGCCGCCGCCGAGAGCGAGGACAAGCCGCCGCTGAGCGTGGTGAGGCTGGCGATCTTGTCGTTGTTGCGCGCCTGCTCGGTCTGCAGTCGGGCGATCGGCTGTTTTTCGATCGTGATCAGCTGATCCACGACCGATTGCCAGTCAAACGAACCTTCGACGAGACCTGATACGGAGATGCCGGCCATAGGGAGAAAACAATGAAGCAATCGGAGGCATCGTCACTTTTGGCAAAATCTTAAGTGCCGGAAGATTTTGGAGAATTTTCGCTAAACGACGCTTGACGGTCGCCGATATCAGGCCCCGTCGAGACAAATGTCGCGACCGGCGAGATCGAGAGCCGACCCCACTCGATCCGAATGCGACACGGACGTCGCGCTTAGCATCAAGGAAGATATCATGCCAGTTGTCATCAACACCAACTTCGCGGCCACCGTGGCTGCGAACAACCTGACCGCTTCCAACGCCTCGCTGCAGCGCAGCCTCAACCGGCTTTCGAGCGGTTCGAAAATCGTCAACCCCGCCGACGACGCCGGTGGTCTCGCCGTGTCCATGAAACTGTCCGCCGCCGCCGTCCGCCAGGGCGCGGTGGGCACGAACATCGGCAATGCCACCTCGTATCTGCAAACGCAGGACGGCGTGCTCAAGGTCGCCGGCAAGGTCCTCGATCGCATGGGCGAGCTGAAGACGCTCTACCTCGATCCGACCAAGAACAGCGACGACCTCGCGAACTACGACGCGGAGTTCAAGGCGCTCCAGGACCAGCTCTCGGCCCTGACCCAGGAAAAGTTCAACGGCGTCACGCTCTTCGGCTCCGGCGAGCTCTCGGTCTCCGTCACGGAAGACGGTGGCTCCAGCTCGGCGGTCACGATCAAGGGTCGCGACCTCTCGAGTTCCACCTCGGGCGTCGGCGCGCTGACTTTGGACACCGTGACCTCGCTCTCCGGCATCGAGCTCAAGGACATCACCGACGCGATCCAGCATGTCGCGACGTTCCGCGCCGAAAACGGCGCCGAACAGAGCCGCCTCGGCTTCGCCGCCGAATTGCTCACGGTCAACAAGGCCAATCTCGAGGCCGCCTCGAGCCGCATTGTCGACGTGGATGTTGCCCAGGAATCGACCCAGCTCGCCCGCTGGAACACCCTCGTGCAGGCCGGCACGGCGATGCTCTCGCAGGCCAATCAGAGTGCGCAGACCGCACTCAAGCTGCTCCAGTAATCCAGGAATAGCTTCCTTGCCCACCGCGCGGGCGGAGTAGTGACCCGCTCGCGCGACGCAGAGATTCTCACGCGGTTGTCTGAATCTGTGGGGCCCGAAGCCAGTCCTTGAAGTTCCCTCCCCTTTTTTGCGCGGCAGCAGCGCAATCCCCTTTGAGGCATTCGCCTCGAACGGCGCGGTCCACGCCGTCTATCAGGGCCCGTGGCGACTACGGAGTGTCGCAGCTTAAGATCAAGGATAGACCATGCCAGTCGTGATTAATACCAACTACGCCGCGACCGTTGCGGCGAACAACCTCGCCGCCAGCAACGCCTCGTTGCAACGGAGCCTCAACCGGCTGTCCAGCGGCTCGAAAATCGTGAACCCGTCCGACGATGCCGGCGGTCTCGCTGTCTCGATGAAATTGTCCGCCGCGGCCGTCCGTCAGGGCGCCGTTGCGACGAACATCGGCAACGCGACCTCTTACCTGCAAACCCAGGACGGTGCCTTGAAGGTCACCGGGAAGATCCTGGACCGCATGAGCGAGCTCAAGACGCTCTATGCCGACCCGACCAAGAACAGCGACGACCTCGCGAACTACGACTCGGAATTCACCGCGCTGCAAGACCAGCTGTCGGCGATCACCGACGAGAAGTTCAACGGCGTGGCCCTCTTCGGTTCGGGCAACCTCTCGGTGAACGTCACCGAGGACGCCAACTCGTCCTCGGCCGTCACGATCAAGGGCCGCGACCTGTCCAGCTCCGGCTCGGGCATCGGCAAGCTCAATGCGTCCAGCGTCACCACGCTGTCCGGCATCGAGCTCAGCGACATCACCGACGCGATTCAGAACGTCGCCACGATGCGCGCCGAAAACGGTGCCGAACAGAGCCGCCTCGGATTCGCGTCCGAGCTGCTCACGGTCAACAAGGCCAACCTCGAGGCCGCCTCGAGCCGCATCGTCGACGTCGACGTCGCCCAGGAATCGACCCAGCTCGCCCGCTGGAACACCCTGGTCTCCGCCGGCACCGCCATGCTGTCACAGGCGAACCAGAGCGCCCAGACCGCGCTCCGTCTGCTCCAGTAAGTAAACTCCGCACAGGGATTGCCCTGTATCGCCCTCCTGGCCGCCGTATCGCGCGGCGGCCAGGCAAAAGGCGACCGCGGCAATCCCTGCGGAGGCCCCGGCACGAGGTTGTCGGGTAGTTGGAAAAAACCGCCTCGCGTCCTGCGAAAGCGGATACCCGGCCAAGCAGTCAGTCAGATTCGTGATTGCGTCAGTGCAACAGGCCCCGGCTCCCCGCCGGGGCCTTCGCATTTTCAACCGTCACCGCCCGCCGGGACGGCGCGCCGAAGCGCCGCCGGTCACCGCCAGCGTTCCGCGTCGATCATCTCCAGGAACTGGTGAATGATCAGCGTGTGCACTTCCTGGATACGCGCGACCCGCGCGCTCGGCACCACGAGCGCATGGTCGGCGAGCCGCCGCGCCTTGCCCCCGTCCTTGCCGCTCAAGAGCATCGTTTTCACGCCGAGCCGGCGGGCGCGCTTCAGCGCCGCGAGGATATTGGCGCTGTTGCCGCTGGTGCTGAACGCCACCAGCACGTCGCCCTTCTGTCCGAAGGCTTCCACGCCGCGCGCGAAGATTTCCTCGAAACCGTAATCGTTGCCGATGCACGTCAGCGCGGTGCCATCGCCACTGAGGCAGAGCGCCGGCAGGCCGCGCCGCTCCGCTTCGTAGCAGCCGACCAGCTCCTGCGCGAGATGCAGCGCATCGGCCGCGCTCCCGCCATTGCCGCAGGTCAGAATCTTCCGGCCGCGCCGCAGACAGGCGACCAGATCGCGCCCCGCCGCGCGCACCGCCGGCCCGAGCTGGGCCGAAGCCGACACGACAGCCGCAAGTTCCTGGACGGATTCTTCAAAGGTGGGTGGTGCAACACGAGGCATGGCGGCAGAGAACCACGAAACTCACGAAAGACACGAAAGATTTCCTGAACCGAATCCCTGATCGGAGAAGGCCCACGGAACACACGGAAGACACGGAAACCCGATCCGATCGTGGCAGCGATCCCTGTGGCGTCGGGCGAGGGGCCCCGAGGTAACCGCGCCGGAACCGCGATTTCCCAAATCCGAATTCCGTGTCCTCCGTGTGTTCCGTGGGCCACTCCGGATTTCGTGTCTTTCGTGGTCCTACTTCGCTTCCGCGAGCAGGTGACGGACCGCGTCATCGAAGCGTTCGAACACCCGGTAAACATCCGCCAGTTTTGCCGCCGCGAGTTCCGCGCGCAGATCTTCGAGTCCGGTCGCCACGCCCACGCCACGCGTGCCCGCCCGCGCCGCCGTTTCCAAGTCGAGCCCGCGATCGCCGATATAGCACACCTCTTCCGGCCGAAGGTTGAAGTCTTTCAACACCTCGCGCGCGAACGCCGGCGACGGCTTGCGATAAACGCTCGCCTCGTCCGGCCGCTCCGGCGCGATGCAGATCCGCGCAAACGGCGTCCCGCCCAGCTCCAGCAGCTCAATCAGTCGATGGTTGCACGCATGCACCGCCTCCAACGGATACAACCCGCGGCCCACGCCCGACTGGTTGCTATGCAAAAAAAGTTTCAGCCCAGCCCGCTGCGCCGCGAGCAACCCCTCGCGCACGCCGGGCAGCAACTCCACCTGCGCCGGATCGGCGAGATACGGCACGTGCACGATGAGCGTGCCGTCGCGATCGAGGATGAGCGCTTTCAGTTTCGGAACAACCATGAGCGCTTCCGAGCAAATCGAACCGCGTCCTCCGCGCCAAGATCAGGAACCACGAAATACACGAAAGACACGAAAAGCATACCCGCCCACAGAATACACAGAACACACGGAAAATACCCGGATCCAAGATTCTGAATTCCGTGTTTTCCGTGTGTTCCGTGGGCTCCTCTGTCCGGGTCGATTTTCGTGTGTTTCGTGTCTTTCGTGGTTCCTCTCACCCAGCCGCCGCGATCGCTTCGGCCACGATTGTTCCGACCGTTTCGTGACGGTTGAAATGGTCATAGATCCGCCGGCGCTCTTCGTTCGACATCGCCAGGGCGCGCTCGCACTGCGTTGCGAGGTCTTTCAAATCCGCATGAGCGTAACGCGAGATCAGCGACGCGTCGTGCAGCTCCTGCAAGCGCCCGCCCGATTTCGAATCTTCGCTCACCGGCACCAGCCCCAGACAACCCGACCAGAACGGCCGGTCGGTGTGCGTCTTTGCCATCGCCGGCGTGGTGAACTTTCGACCTTCGGGACAGAAACCCACTTTGAACCGGTTGAGCGCATCGCGTTCGGCGACGGCTACCGAGTGATCGTGAAACGGGACGAAGCGGTCCTTGAAGGTCTTTCGCAAAAATTCGATCTGCCGCAGGCGATGCGGCGTGAGCCCGAGCTGCGACCCGAGGAAAACGATCTTCTCCTCCGGCGCTTCGTTGAACGGCACCGCGAACGGGACGACGTTCGCGACCCAGCTGCGATGAATCGTCCGGCAGCCCGGCTTCAGTTTGGCGCGGGCCTTTTCGTCGAGCGGCGATTCGTCGTGAATCAGCACATCGAGATGCGGCGCGATGTCGGAGAAGCACGGCATGAACCGGCTCGCCTCGTCGAAGGCATAGAACAGCAGCTTCACGCCCATTCGCGACAGCAGGGAGAACACCTTTCCCGCGTTCGCTCCGAGCGCCTGCGGCTGATGTCCCATGAGGATCAGCCAACGCTCCTCGGAGCGTTGTAGGGCGGGGACTCCCGGCGCCGCCGCGAGCGCCCTGGGTGTGCGCTCCGTCAGTTCGATCAACCCGCGCGTCCCGCAAACCCACGCGGGCAAAAACTCCATCCGCGGATGCTGCATCGCCGCAAAACATCGCAAATTCTCGCCATACCAGTCGCAGTCGAGCCGCGCCTTGCGCATGAGCGCCGCGTCCGCCGGATTCGCGACGAACGGAGCCAGCTCCAGCGCCCGCACGCGCTCCACATAGGCCGCCGCATCGTCGAGCGCGCCCGCCCAAGTATTGAAGAAGCAGATACGAACGAGACGCTTGCGACCCAAAAAAGTGCCAATGCTCATGACGCGAAGAAACAACTTTCGATTCAGAGCAGGGCTGCGGCCTCCTCGGTGGCGACCGTTCGCTCCAGCCGCGTTTCGAGAAGTCGTTTCACTTTGTTTCCTATCCCTTCTTCGCACACGCCCATGCGGCGGCGCAGTTCGGCGGCGCGCACCGCGCGGGCGTCCGCATCCTGGATCAGGGCCGGCACACGGTCGAAAAACTCTCGGATCTGCGTCTCGCTGGAGGCCCAGATCGTATGCTGGCGGACGTAATCCAGGTCGACCGCGTATTCGTGATGCGACACCGGACCGTTCGGATTATAGAGGTGACAGACAGGTTTGCCGGTGATGCCAAACTCCACGACCAGTGACACGCAATCCGAGATGATTGCGTCCGCTGCGGCCAGCAGCGGGAAATAGGCAGGCGACCGGTGATAGAAGACATTCGAATCGCGGCATTCCTGGATGAACGCTTCGGCTTCCTCGTGCGTCATGAATCCGCGATCTTCCATGGCCGAAAAAAACGTTGGATGCGGCCGAATCACGAACGCGAGGTCGGTCCGGCGCCGAAACTCCTCCAGCAGGAAGCGACGCCACCGCAGGAAGGTCGAATAGCTCGGACCGAAGCGCGTTCCGTTCAAACGCGTGTCGTGGTGCGGATTCCAGAGAATCAGCGGCCGCCCCCGCGCAAACGCGACCAACTCCGGGTCGGGCTGCACTTGATCGCGTCCCAATCGGTCGAACTTCGGATGGCCCGTGGCGATCACGTGGTGATTGCCCGCGGTGCAATGGTCTGCGAAGAGCGCGCGATGCGGCTCGGAACGCGCACACACCGCCCAGGCAAACTGCTGCAGCGGATAATTGAATTGATAGAGCACTTGCTCGAAGTTGCCCACCATTTCGATCGCGTAAGGCACGTAGCACAGCCGGTGACCGGCTCGAATAAGATCCGGCACCTGCCAGCCTTTGGGACGCGTGTTATCGTAGGGATTCTGGAGGAAAACCAGATCCGCGGGCGTCTCCAAGATCGGGAAACGCTCCCAATCGATGTGTGGGACCTTCTGATCTTTCAGGAATCCAAAGATCCAGTCCTGATTCTTCTGACTGGTGGAGCCGAACGTCGGGTGCTGCCACGGCAATGCCACGATGATGGTCTCCCAACGAGGATCGGCGGCGAAGGCCTCGTAGATCGTCGCCATGCAGGGCCAGGAGTGACCGTTCTGGACGACGAAAATTACCCGGCGGCGCTCGCTAAGTAGCGGCCGCGGTGTCACCACGTCTTTCGCCCCGCGGCGGCTGACGCTTCGCGCATACCAGAGCTGGGCTTCGTCGATGCGACCCTGACGCTTGATCGCATGGCCCAGCCATCGCAGCAGCCCGAGACTCTGCGGGGCACAGCGCAAACCCTCGCGGAAACTTTGCTCGGCCCGCTCGAATTCACCGAGCGCCATGAAGGTTTCACCGAGGCCGAACCAATCGTCGGTGTTTTCCGGATCCAGGCGCAGCGCCGCTTCGAAAGCTGGAACGGCATCCGGCATCATGCCACCGGAATTGCGGCGCGAGACGCCGAGCGCGTGCTGGTAGTCCCATCGGTGCGGGGCGAGCTCGACCGCGCGCGTCAAAGCCCGGAGCGCCTTCCCCCATTCGCGCCATACGCCGCCGTCGGTGGCGACGCGAATGCCAGCCAGCCCCTCGATGAAAAAAGCTTCGGCGCAGGCCGGATCCCCCGTGCGAATCTTGATCGCCGTCACATACGCGGTCCGCCAATCCTGCGCATCGTAGGACTGCCACGCACCAGCGATCGCTCGCGCGAGCAATTTTCGTCGCGCCCTGCGTCGAAATGCCGGATCGGCTAACAGCGCTATCCTTGATTCGCCGGCACTGATCTCACGGGCTTTCGCGAGCATCCGGTCCGCGAGGTCGTTGTTACCTCCTTCGATCGCGAGTTCCGCGAGGACCAGATACGCTTCCAGCGAGCGCGGATACTTGGCCGCCACCGAGCGAGCGCATTGCAGCGCCCCGGCCACGTCTCCGCTCTCCAGTAGCGAACGGGCCTTGCGGCCTTCAGCCTCTTCCGGCGCGCCCGCGTCCGCCGATGCCCGGAGAAAAAAACCAGCGCCGTCGGCCGGCATTTGAAGTCCATTCGAAGCGAGTCTTTGACGCAACGCCCCCAACTCTTCGATGGTAGCGTCCCAGATCCAGAGACGCTTCGCTGCGGCCGCCAACGTCGGCGTCAGCGTCGCCCGGTTCACCACCACCAAATCCGCCGAAACCACGGTGCGGTCGGGCGCGTTGGACTCGAGCACGATTCGGGGTAGCGCGCCGAGGAGGGGTTCGATCTCGGCCGGGACAGCAGCCGGGCAGACCACTCGGACTACCTCCAGCTCCGATTGCAGCCGTTGGAGTTCGCGTCGCGCCGCGATCAACCCGGTCGGTGCGCCGCTGCGGGCGGCGAAGAAGATCCGCCGGCTTTCCGGAAACGATACCGCGAACCGCGGCTCCGCGACGCCATCGAAAACGAGCCGCTCAAATGCGGCGCGCCGCTTTTGCTCGTTGAAATGTTGGTCGAACCACTGGGCGGCACGTTTACCGACCGCGTCCGCTTCCGCCGGGCAGTCTCGCCAATGCCTCGCCCGCTCCACTAGTTCGGCCGGTGAGCCATAGGTCACAAGCTCGGCTCCATCGCGCCAGAGCGCTTCCAGTTTGCACGCTTCCGGCAACCGATCGACCAGTATCGCCGACCCGACTGCCAAGCCGTGGAACAGCTCCAACCCGAGTTCGCCGGCATTGCTGGGCGCCACGACAAAGCGCGAACCGCCGAAATGCGTGAGCCATTCCCGGGGAGCGAAAGGCCGAAAGTCCGTCGCCAGCCCCGCGTCCGCGAGCGCACCGGCCAGCCGCTGTCGACGGTAGATCGCATTGCCCAGCCCATTCACGAGAGCAAAGCACGGCTCGCGCGAAGCCCGGCGCGCGGCTTTCACGACGTGGTCGCCGTGCGGGAACAGCAAGCCGGGAAACCAGAAAAGATTCTTCAGCCCCGCGGCATGGAAGAGGTCCACATCCTGTCGCGACGAGGTGATGACGATCCGATCGAAAGCCTGGGTGTTCGCGTAATCGATCAAGCGTCGCATCGCCGTCGCATTCAGCGGCACCTCGGCTACGATCAGCACCTTGGGCGTGGGCAGCGCCGGCAGCCCGTTGGGCCACGCGGCGGTGCTCGAATCATGGATGCACACGATCGCGTCGGGCAGCTGCTCGAGCGGAATCCGGGCGAGCAAGCCCGTGATGTCGTGAGTCGCACTCGGCGATCTCAAGGTGAGCACCCGCCCGTTGAGCGCCTCGTCCTGCAAGAACGGGCTGCTATTAACCTGTTCCTCCGCGAGCCGCGGGATGGCCAATCCGGAGGGAAGGTAGGAGGAGCAGACGAGAATGCACATAGGGCAACCTAGCGGAATCAGCGGGACGGAGGCGGAAGATGAGATCAGCCCGCCGGAAGCACGGGCCGAACCACCTGTAATTCCAGGCTGTTATCTAACTCATCAACAGGCGGATAAAATATTTTGACAATACCGGAGGACTGACTGCGGGATGCGACGCGTTCGCCCCAAGTGGCAAATTTTGCCCCCACTTTGATCCCACGAACCGGAGCTTGCCCACTTTCGCATCCGGCCCGCACCTCCTGCAAAGGGCGCGATGGGAGGTAGCGGTGCCTCCGAATCCAAGGCGGAATATTTTTCCCTCTCTCATGGCGGCACCAAAATATAAATTGCTAAAACTCTTTATATAAACCGTTAAACAAACGGCATCCTCACTTGGTATTGGATTAGCTTGGGCTCCAGCGCACGAGCGCGGCCACGCCGTTTCCATGACCCATACGCCTGTCACTCGCCTCTTCCCTCCCACGGCATCCACCGGCGTCTCATCGGTGAATATCGACTTGGTCATGCAGCTTCAGGCCCTCGCCCAGCAGCTCCGCACGCGCGACGATCGCGGGCAGCTCGCCGCAATCGAACAAATTGGAACGAAGCGGCTGTTCGAGCGCGACACACTCCTTACCGCCCTGCGCGTCGGCGGTGGCGACCTCGTCGCCTTCATTGCGGCGCTGGGTATCCGACATTCGGATTCACCGGACCGCCATCGAAGCATTCTTCGCACGTGCCGGAGCGCCGCCAACCCAAGCTCACCGAACGCGCCGGCCGACCGACGGGGCCTGCGCTCTCTTGCCGGCCAGATCGCAGCCGCCTTTGGGAATCCCGCGGATTCCGACCCGGTGCTCGAATCGATCGAACGTGCGATCGGCACCGTCGAATCGATCCACGCCGCCGAGCTGAAGCTGCAGCACGGGCAATGGCAACCGGCCCTGCATGCATTTGAGGCCTTGTTGGCGGAACTCGGACGAGGATCGCCCCGCCAGGTCTACGCCCACGCGGCGGAATGTCTGCACCGTCTCACGCGCTACGCGGAAGCGGAGGAAATGGCGCGCCGAGGTTTGGGAGCGGACTACGCCACCATCGCTCTCAAGCAGGAGCCGCGTTCCCAGGACGCCATTCTCGCTGCATGGAGTCACTCGACTGCGCCCCTGGTGAGCATCATCTGCACGACCTATAATCACGAACGCTACCTGGACACGACGATTCGCGGCTTCCTTACGCAGGAAACCTCCTTCCCCTTCGAAATCCTGATTCACGACGACGCGTCGACCGACGGCACCGCAAAAATTATTCGCGCATGGCAGTCGCGATATCCGGCGCTCATCCACGCGACGTTGCAGACGCAAAACCAGGTTTCGCGCGGCGTGCGGCCCGCCGAGTTGTTGTTGAAGCTCGCGCGCGGACGCTACGTGGCGATGTGCGAAGGCGACGACTACTGGATCCATCCGGGGAAGCTACAGAAGCAGATTGGGTTTCTCGAACAACATCCCGATTTCTCGTGCTGCGGGCATAACTACTATCTCTACAACGAAGCGCAGCTCAGCGTTCGCCGGTGGATTCAGACCGATACCGATCGGGTGCTGACGCGGCGGGAGTTGATGAATGTATCCCGCCTGATTTGGCTCCAGACGCTCGTCTTCCGAAAGACCTTTTCCGTGATGCCCGAAGAGCGCGCGCTTTCGCCGATCGGCGACCAGTTCCTCACCTCTTACCTCGGAACCCTGGGTCAGGGCGCCTACTTTGAGACCTTCGTCGGGTCGGTCCGCCGCGAAAACCCCTACAGCACCTGGACGCCACTTTCCGCGCAAAAAAAAGAAGCGGTTCGCGTGAAAACCTGGCTGGCGCTCGTTCGCCTACATGAGCGGCTTGGGAATCGGCAGGCCGTCACCGATCTTCGCCAGCGCATCGACGGGTCGGCGCTCGACCCTGAAGAAAAAAGCCGGCTCGTCGCGCAATTCCTCTCCGTGCCGTCCCTCCAGCCCTCGAACGACTCCATGCATAAACCCATCTTCGTTACCCAGCCCTACCTGCCGCCACTGGAGGAGTTTCTCCCTTACCTCGAATCGATCTGGGCCAGCAAGACGCTCACCAACGGCGGGCCGATGCATCAGCAGCTCGAGGCCGAGCTTTGTGAATATCTCGGAGTAAAACACATTTCGCTTTTTGCAAACGGCACGCTCGCACTTGTCACCGCACTCCAGGCCTTGCGCATCAGCGGCGAGGTCATCACCACGCCCTTCTCGTTCGTCGCCGGCACGCATTCGTTGCTCTGGAATGGCATCAAACCGGTCTTCGTCGACATCGATCCTGTCTCACTGAACCTCGATCCGAAGAAAATCGAGGCGGCGATCACGCCCCAGACCGCTGCGATCATGCCGGTGCACTGCTACGGCAATCCCTGCGAGGTCGATGCCATTCGCCAAATTGCCGACGACTACAATTTGAAGGTGATCTACGACGCCGCTCACGCGTTCGGCGTCACCTCGCGCGGCCAGAGCATCCTCAACCATGGCGACCTCTCCATCCTGAGTTTCCACGCCACAAAGGTCTTCAACACGTTCGAGGGCGGCGCGATCGTTTCGCCAGACGCCCGAACCAAGCAGCACATCGACCACCTGAAGAACTTCGGCTTCGTCAACGAGACCACCGTGGTGGCTGCCGGGATCAACGGCAAGATGAGCGAGATCAACGCGGCCTTCGGTCTCCTGCAACTCAAGCATCTCGGGCAGGCGGTCGCACGTCGCCGGCAAATCGATCAACTCTATCGTTCCCGCCTGCGCGGCGTGAGGGGCATCCATTGCGTCGAGCCGACCGGCCAGGAGACGGCGAATTATTCGTATTTTCCGATCCTGGTGCAGCCCGACTACCCGCTCACCCGCGATGAGCTCTACGAGTCGATGAAGGCTTATGGCATTCGGGGCCGCCGTTATTTCTATCCGCTCATCAGCAGCTTTCCGATGTATCGCGGTCTGCCAAGCGCGACGGCGGAGAATCTACCCGTCGCGACCCGCCTCGCGCTGCAGGTCATCTGCCTGCCGATGTTCCCGGCCATGACTGACCACGATGTCAACCGGGTCGTGTCGGTCATCGCCGCCGCGGAGAAGTGCGCCCTGGCTTCCTGACGCAGTTGCAAGGACATCCTGCCATGCGCCGCATCCTCGTCTTCCCCTGCGGGTCCGAAATCGGACTGGAGATTCACCGCTCGGTGCGGTTCTCACGCCATTTCGAACTCATCGGTGGATCCAGCGTCGAGGATCACGGACGATTCGTTTTCCATGACTATATCGGTGGCCTGCCGTTTCACACCGACCCGGATTTCGTGCCGCGCCTCAAGGACCTCGTCGCACAACAAAAAATCGATGCCATCTTTCCCACCATGGACGCGGTGGCGGCCACCTTGCAGGCGCACCGGACAGCGATCGGCTGCCGCATCGTTGGCAGCTCGCCGGAGACCACCGCCGTCTGCGCATCGAAAAGCGCGACCTACCATCGATTGAGCGGAGACCTTCCGACACCGCGGGTATTTGCGAGCGTCGACGAGGTTCCCGCCTTCCCGATTTTCATAAAACCAGACCGCGGTTACGGCACCCGCCATTGCCTGAAAGCAGATTCCGCTGCCGCGACCCGCTCGTTCCTCGAAGGGCATCGGGAATCGATGCTCCTGCAGGAATATCTGCCGGGACCGGAATGGACCATCGACTGTTTTTCCGATCGGCACGGACAACTGCGTTTCCACGCCGCACGCCGGCGTAATCGAATCAACAACGGTATCAGCGTCAACACGACACCGTGCTCGGAATTTGCCGCGGATTTCGCGCACTGGGCCGAAACGATCAACCGCCGGTTACGGCCACGAGGCGCCTGGTTCTTTCAGGCCAAGCAGCATGCCGATGGGCGGCCTCGGCTGTTGGAAGTCGCCGCCCGGTTCGGCGGGTCGTCGGGCATCTTCCGCTGCCTCGGAGTGAACTTCGCGCTGCTCAGCCTTTTCGATGCATTCGACCAGGACGTGGTGCTGGAGCCGAATCGCTACGAGATCGAACTGGATCGCGCCCTGACCAATCGCTACCGCATCGGTCTCCAGTTCTCCCAGGTTTTTGTGGATCTGGACGACTGCCTCCTGTTGGGAAAAAAGATCAACGCCACGCTCGTCGCATTCCTTTATCAGGCGGTGTCCGACGGAAAAAAAATCACCCTGCTGACGCGACATCGCGGCGACCTCGAACAAACGCTTAAGCACGCTCGCCTGAGCGCGTTGTTTGACCGGGTGCTGCATCTGAAAGCATCGGAGCCGAAATCTGCATTCATCGATTCTCGCGAATCGATCCTGATCGACGACTCCTTTGTCGAGCGTCAGGACGTCGCCCGCGTTGCCGGCATCGCGGTGTTCGCTCCCGACATGGTCGAAGCGCTGCTCTGAAGTCCCTTTCTTTATATGCAAACCGCCATTGCGCCTGTCTCGGCCGAGTTCCCCCGCAAGCACCTGGTCTCCTTCAAAACCGATGCCGCCAATTCTGCGCTCGCTGAATTGCGCCGCCTGACGGAGCAACTGCTCCCCTGCTTCGGCGATCAGTCGTGGACCCGCCACGCGATGGTGACGCAAAACGTCTCGGCGATTTCGCGCGTGCTTTATCTCGATCAGCTCTACCGCCAGATCGTGAACGTGCCCGGCGTCATCTGCGAGTTCGGCGTGCAATGGGGCGCCACACTCGCACAGCTCATCAATCTCCGCGCGATCCACGAACCCTTCAATCACAGCCGCACGATCTGCGGCTTCGATACGTTCGCCGGCTTTCCGTCGGTGCACGAGAAGGACGGCGGGACTTATCGCACGGGTGACATGGCCACCCTCGCCGGTTATGAGGAGTTGCTGGAACGAATCCTCTCCCTCATCGAATCCTTCCCGCCGCACTCGCACCTGAGAAAGTTCGAGCTGATCAAGGGCGACGCGTGCGAAACCGTCGACCGGTGGATGCACGACAATCCGCATGCCATCGTGTCGCTCTTGATCCTCGACATGGATCTCTATGAGCCGACCAAGGTCGTTCTCGAAAAAATCCGTCCCCGCCTGACCCGCGGGTCGGTGATCGCGTTCGATGAATTGAACTGCAAATTCTTCCCCGGCGAAACCCGAGCGCTCGCGGAGGTGTTTGGCCTCAACCAGGTGCGGCTGCAGCGCAGTCCGCTTCATCCCCACTGCGCCTGGATGACGTTTGAAGGCTAGGCCGAACGCGCACCATGCTCGTGATGCGATCGCTCTTTCCGGTTTTCCATGTGTTTTGGCGGCTGTTCGACCGGCTGGTGCCAAAACGTCCGGACTATTGGGCTTTCGCGACGCATCATCTTCACGGCGATCGCTTCGTCGAAAATCAGCGAGCCGTCTTCGAGCAAGTGAAGGCCGATCCGGCGATTCGAAAAGTGATCTTTTATCGCGGCGCCAAGCCGGATCTCCAGATCGAGGATGCAGTCCACTTCGAAATGGTGGAACACGGCTCCGCCCGTGGACTCCGGCTGCTCGCGCGCTGCAAGGTCGTTTTCCTCTCCCATTCGATCACGATGGATTTTTCGTTCCGGTGGCCCGACCGGCGATTCGCGATCCTGAAGCTGGACCTCAAGCGTCGCGTGGTGGTCAACCTCTGGCATGGCATTCCGCTGAAACGCCTCCTGCACGCCACGAATGAAGCGACGCGACAACGGACGGATAGAATCAAATATCGCTCCGAGGAACGGGCCCACTACGCCGGCCTCATCGCCTCCTCCGACGTCGACAGCTATGCGATGGCCGCGATGTTTTACCCGCTTCGCTACGGGCAGGTGTGGGTCACGGGTTTGCCGCGCAACGATTTTCTGCTTCAGGAAGAAACGCGGCTTCCCTCCTATATTCGAAAATCGATCCATCAAATCCGGGAGGTTTGCCGCGGCCGACGATTGGTGGTCTATGCCCCGACGTATCGACAAACCGCGATCAGCCCGGACGCTTACTACTACCAATTCTCCGCGGAAGAGATTTTGGAGCTGAAAACCGTGCTGCAGGCGCACCACGCCGTGCTCGGGTTTCGTCCGCACTACTTCCAAAACAGCGAGCAGACGTTCAATCTTGGCGCTTACGTGGATCACGAGACGATCCTGGATTTCTCGGCAGCCGTCATCCCGGAGTTTTCGGCGCTTGCCCGCGAATGCGCCGCGCTCGTGACCGACTACTCCAGCGTCTATATTGAAACGACCTTCCTCGGCAAACCGGCGATCTCGTTTGCCTACGACCTCGAGCACTATCAGCGCGAACAAGATGGGTTGCTGTATGCGCCGTCCCTGGCGTTTCCCGGGCCGGTCTGTCGCGATTTCAAAGAGGTCCTCTCCACGATGGATGCCGCACTCCGGGGGCCCGCCCGCTACGCCGAACAGGCGCAAACGGTCCGGACGCTTTTCTTCAGATACCGCGATGCGGAAAACAGCCAACGTGTCTGCGAGCGCGTGAAGGCTTGCCTCGGCGGGCAGGTTCCAGCCCCAGCCCAAAGCCTTCGCGTGAGCCAGACTGCGACGGTTGGCCTTTCGACCCGCGAAACTGCGCGAGCCGGGGCATCATAACGCCACCGCTGCGCCGGCCGAACCTCTACACTCTTCTTTCTGCATATCATCGCAGGTCCTCTCAACCGTCACTCAACCTCAGTCCGAAGGAGCACCATGAAACTTCTGGAAGATCTCGCCGCGATGCTTTCCGAAATCGGAGAGGCCGACCTCTATAAATTCTGCACCCTGTTCGAAAAATACAGTCCTCATCTCGGCGTCATCTCGTCGACGTTCTACGAGCAACTGGACAGTGAGGACCAGCGGCGCTTCCTGCTGTGGTTTTTGAAACGCTGGGCCAAGCTCGACCTCGTCAATGCGGTCGAAGCCGGACTTTACCGACAGAAAATTCAAACCGTGAAGGAAGAGCCGCGGCCCAGAATCAAACTCGACGGAAAAGAGTATCTGCTCCGCGATTTTTCATCTCAAGGCTGCCCATTTCAGCTTCTGGGCTACGACTGGTTCCTCGGCGTCCACGACATCTTCTACAATCAATACGAACACAAGGACGTCACCCTTTCGCCCGGCGACGTCATCATCGATGCGGGGGCCTTCATCGGCGACACAGCAGTGTTTTTTCATCACAAGCTCGCCGGCCAATGCGAGATCCACAGCTTCGAACTGCTGGACGAGAATATCGCGTTGATGCAGCACAATCTTCAGCGGAACGGCGTGTGCGACAGCCCGGCGAAGATCGTCATCAACAAAGTCGCGCTGACTGACGTCTCCGGCGGCGAGATCGTGATCTCGCCCGGCAAAAGCGAAGGCTCGACATCGATCTTCGGCACGGATGTTCGCGGAGAACGCGTCCCGACGATCACATTGGATGACTACGTGATTCAAAACCATCTCACTCGCGTCGACTTCATCAAGATGGACATCGAGGGCGCTGAACTCGCGGCCCTGGCTGGCGCGAGCCGGACGATCCAGCACTTTCAGCCCAAGCTCGCGATCTGCCTTTACCACAAATGGGATGACCCGATCACGATTCCCCGCTTCATCCGTTCGCTGGGCGTGGAGTACGCGTTCGCCTTCAAATGGGTGCAACTGAGCGATGGATGGGAAGCCGTCCTTCTTGCCACGCCAACAGGCAAACTGCCGCAACGCCGCACCGTGACGCCGTCGACCCCTGAAGCGTCGAGCGATTCACTCCAGAAAGCGATGACTGCACTTACGAAAGGCTACCTGAAGAAATCAGGGCAGGCCGACTCGCTCTGGCGGGAAAAACAACGGAACGCCAGAACCGGAGCTGATCCGGCCGCTCTCGTTTCGACCTAATTCTCTATGCTCTGGAAAAAAAAGGGACTGATCTACTGTGCGGACGGCCGTCACGGCTTCGACCGTTCGCACTGCCACAAGCCCACCCCGCTGCTGCTCGACGCAACAACGATCCGGGTGTTTTTCGGCGCGCGGGACGAAAAAAATGTCACTCGCACCACTTTTATCGACGTCGACGCCGGAGATCCGTCACGGATTAAGTACATTCACCCGCGTCCGGTGCTCGACACCGGAAAAATTGGCGCGTTTGACGACAGTGGCGTCAACGTGTGCTCGATCTGTCGTGATGGCGATCGACTCTACATGTATTTCATTGGCTGCAACGTCGGTACCACGGTCCATATGCGCAATGCCATCGGCGTCGCAGTGAGCACTGACGGTGGCCTTAATTTCGAGCGTCTCTATGACGGCGCCGTGCTGGATCGCTCCAAAGACGAGCCGTACTACAACGGTGCGGTCGAGGTCATCAAAGAAGGCAACCGCTGGCGCATGTGGTATACGTCCGGAACCGAGTGGAAGATCGTCAACCACCGTCCGGAAATCTGGTACCATATCAAATACGCCGAGTCGCAGAACGGCATCGACTGGGTGCGTAACAACACCAGCTGCATCCCGCCCGCGACCGAATTCGAAGCCACGGCGCGCCCGAACGTACTCAAAATCGGCGACCGATATCGCATGTGGTATTCGCGCCGCGACCTCGTGGACTTTCGCACGGATCGCAAGCACGCGTATCGCGGTGGTTACGCCGAGTCGACCGATGGCATTAACTGGCGGCGACAGGACGACGCATTCGGCTTCACAACCTCCGCAAGCGGCTGGGACTCCGATGCGATCGCCTACCCGTATTGTCTCCGAATCGACGACCGGCTGCTGATGTTTTACAATGGAAATGGATTCGGGAAATCCGGCTTCGGATATGCCGAGTCCCAGCTCGGCTGAGAACATGCCGTTTTCACGCAATCAGCCATCTCGCCGATCACGACGGGCCGCCTCACCTTGAGGCGAAAATCGAGACAATCACACCGCGATCTTGAGCGGCGGGAAGCCCGCGCCGCCTTTGATCGTTTCCTTGACGAAGGTCGTGGAGATTCCGTCGGTGCGCGGTAGATACACCACCTCGCAGTAGTCGCGCAGGTGATCGAATTTTCCCGCCCAATCGTGTCCCATGACGAAGACGGACGCCCCGTGCGTCACGATGTCGTTCGGCTTCTGCTCCCAGCAGGTCTCCGGGATGACTTCATCGACCATTTTCAACCGGCTCACGATTTCGAAGCGGTCATGGAACCCGTAGACGCACTTCTTGCCCTTCACCGCGTTGAACTCGTCCGTCGAGATCGCAACGAGCAGGTAATCGCCCAACGCGCGCGCCCGCTCCAGCAGCCGGATGTGGCCTACGTGCAGCAAATCGAAAGTTCCGTAAGTGATGACTTTGCGAGATGGGGCGTTCATGGGGAAGATGTCTCCTTTATCGGCCGGTCAGGGCGGCAATTAAGGCTGCGCGATCCTCTAACTGCTCTTCCCCCGGCCCGCGGGTATCCCCGGCAAGGGACGGCTCGCCAGTCTCCTCCGCCTGCAGTCGCGTTTCGATCGCCCGCTTGGCGGCAGTGCCGACGCCTTCGTCCGGCACATACATGAACTCGGGAATTTTGGCCCGACGCACCGCCGCATACGAATCCAAGCCGGCCTCCACCTCGTCGAGAAAGGCGCCGATCTGCTCCCCGGTCTCGGCCCGGGCACAGTACTCGAAAAACTCGCCGTCGGCATTGGTCGCCGGACCTTTGGGATTCTTCAGATAGAGCAACGGCTTACCCGTGACCGCGTATTCAAGAATGAACGACGACAAGTCCGAAATCATCGCGTCGGACCGCGCAAATACCGGCAGATACGATGGACTCTCGTCGATGAGGACGTTGCCCGCCGCCGCACAGTCCGCCCGGAATTCCTCGATCTGCTCCGGCGTCATGATTTCCCGCTGCAACATCGTGGGAAAGACCAGCGGATGCGGCCGAATGACGAACGCCATGTTCGGGCGCCGGGCGAATTCCTGCGGAAGGAATTTCCGCCAGCGATAGAAAGTCGAATACCCTTCCCCGAAGGGCGTCCCGTCGAGGCGAACGTCGAAATGCGCATTCCAGAACACCATCTTTCGTCCGCCCACAAATGCGTCCAACGCCGGATCGTGGACCGCCGCGAGCCGGCGCATGGCATCTACCTTCGGATGTCCCGTCACCACGACATGCGCGTTGCCGGTCAAGCAATGTTCCGCAAACATCGCGCGGTGTCGCTCGGAGCGCGCGAACATCATCCAGGCGAGTTGTTGGAGCGGAAGATTGAACAGGAACGTCAGGGTTTCCTGGCTGCCGCCGAGCTCGATCGCATACGACGCATACGCGATGCGCGGCACGGAACGCATGATCTCATGGGTGCGCCAGCCCTCGGGACGTGTAACGTCATAAGGATTCTGCAGGAAAACGACGTCAGCACAGCCAGGGGAGAGTCGGTAACGGCTCCAGTGGACGTAAGGAATGTTTTCCTTTTCCAGAAACGCGAAGACCGCATTCCGCTCCGCGTCGGTCGTATAGTAAGGATGGTTATACGGCAGGCCGACCACGGTGACTTCCCAGCCGGGATCTGAGGCGAACGCCTCGTGGATCGACGCGCAGCTGTTCCAGAACGGACCATGCTGCACCACGAACAGCACCCGCCGCTTCTGGGTTGCCGCCGGAACCGCAACGCTACCGGATCCGCCCACCGCGCGGGAGTGAAAAGCTAGAGCCTCCCCCAGCCTCCCGAGCCGCTTCAAAGCGTGACCGAGCCAAAGGGCCGCTTCTCCGTTCTGCGGCGTCACTGCGCGTGCGTGTTGGAATGCGTCCGCTGCCGCCGCGTATTCAGCCCGCGCGAACAAAGCCTGTCCCAAGACCAACCAGCCCGCGTCCAGCTTCGGATTCAGCTCCACCGCCCGATGCGCGGCAGCGAGCGCCTCGTCCGACTTCCCCGTGTGGAGCAGCTCTGCACCGCACTCCGCCCGCCATTCCGCCCGACGCGGTTCCAAATGGATCGCGAGCTTGAACGCGACGATCGCCCCGTCGTGCCGGTCGAGTCCGGCAAACGCGCGGCCGAGCACCCCGTAGGCTTCAGGGTTGCGTTGGTCGGCTTTGACCAAGGCTTCGGCAAGCGTGGCCGCCGCGGCGAAATCCCTGGCCGCGAGACGAGCCTTCACTTCCTGCAACAACACTCGCGGATCCGCCGTCGAGCTCGCAGGATGCCCGCGGATAAACACCGCCGGGTGACCGAGCATCGGCTCCAAGCCCTCCGCCCGCAGCATTTTGGCGAGCGCCTCGCGCTCGGCGTCTGCGCCGACCCACCACAGCCGGGCCGCACGCGACGCGATCGCCGGCGACACCGGCGCGCGGCCAGCAACCAACAAGTCGCAAGCTTTGTTCGCATCCGAAAATCGAATACGTGGAAGCGTCGCGAACAAATCCCGAACCTCGTTCGCCACCGTGACGTCCAGCTCCACCCCCACCCCTTCTTCGGTGCGATGGATCTCCTGTACCGCTTCATAAGCGGCAACGGCCGAACGCAGTTTTGTGAGATTGCCGCCGAACCACACGCGAGCGCCCCGCTCGAGCGAAAACTCCGGCCGCGTCCGGCCATCGAACACCAGCGCGCGAAACGCTTCGCGCCGCCGCCGCTCGCTGAAATGCTCGTCGAACCACTTCACTCCGGCGGCCCCGATCGCCGCCGTTTCGGACCGATGCGCCAAAGCGTGGGCGGCGCGTTCCGCGAGTTCCTCAGGCGAGCGGTAGGTGAGCATCTCGCGACCGTCGGCGAGCAACGCCGTGAGTCCCGACTCAGGCGCGAGGACATCCGTCAACAACGCCGCTCCGCTCGCGAGCACCTCGAACACGCGGAGATTCAGATCGCCGTTGAGGCTCGCATTGAAGCCGATGAGCGACGAGCCGTAGAACTTCAGCGCCGCCGCCTGTGGCAGCGGTTGCACGCGGAGCGGGAGCTTGCGCGCCGCCAGCGCGTCAGCCAGCCGCTGGCGCCGCGGATGATGCTTCCCGAGTTGCCCGACGAAGCCGATGTGCGGCGCGCGTGTCTTCTGCCGCGCCGCGCGCACCGCGTCGTCGCCATGCGGGAAGGTCAGTCCGGGAAACCAAAAGAGATTCTGCACTCCGGCCGCCTGAAAAAAACCCGCGTGGTGCCGGTCATACAACAACACCACCCGCGTATAGGGCTCGCTCGCCGCATAACGCAGCATTTGCGAGATCGGCTGCTGCAGATGATGCGTGTCCGCCACGAGCAGCACGCGCGGACACGAAAATTTCGCGAGCCCGCGCGGCGTGTTGCGCCAGCTCGAGTCCACGAGGCACACGACCACGTCGGGTTGCTGCTCCGGCGGCAGCTTTGCCGCAATCGCCGCGAGATCGTACTGACCGATCGGCGTCCGCAGCGAAACCCACCGGCCGTCCGGCGCCCGCTGGTCTTCCCAGTCCGACCCGCACACCACCTGCTCGTCGCCGAGCCGCGGCGGAGCCATGTAATGCGCGGGAGAACCTGTCGCGAAGAGGACGCGCATGATCGGCCGATCAGCAGCCCAGCCGCGCCGCCAGTCCCCGAATCTCAGGATGATCCGGCACGTTTTCCTTCAGAGCCTTCAACGCGTCCTGCGCGAGATCGAACACGCCCGCGCGCTCCGCCAGATCGATCAGCATCAACCACCCGTCCGCCTGCCGCGGATCGAGCCGCAAGCTCGTCTCCAAGGCCTGGATCGATGCCTCTTGCTGCCCGTTCTGCTGCAGCGCCTTCGCCAGATCCGCCCAACGGGCGGCATCCGCGTCGCTGGCTTCCACCGAAGCCAACAAATAAGTCACCGCCCGCGCTGTCCGTCCGCTGACCAGCAACGCTCGGCCAAGCAGTGCCCGCGCCGCCGCGGATCCGGGATCGAGCCGCAGCGCTCGTCGCGCTTCCTCTACGGCAGCCGCGCCATCTTCCGCCAGCAACGCCTCGCCGCGGACCAGATGGTTCTTCAACTCACCGCCCGAAACTCCCGCCGCGAGCGGTTCGCGCCGGGCGCGGAAACGCTCGTTGCCGAGCCGCACCACTTCGTCGAAGGCCGTCTCGAGCAGGTCGCCCAGCGCGTCGGCCGCCGCCAGTGCATCGAGCGGCCGGGGCAGCGCGCCGGCGCGTTCGCGAATCGCGTTCCGAAACGGATCCGCCTCGCCGGCATGGCTAGCCCGCTTGGCGGCAAGTTCGATCCACGCGTCCGCATCGCGAGCCACGAGTTCGTCCAGTTTCAGCGAACGAAGCAGGGCCGCGACCCGCCGGTCGCGCAACGTGTCCCCGGCCAGCGCCACCACCGGCACGCCCGCCTGCAGCGCTGCGAGCGCCAAGCTGTCATCGGAAATCGAATACAAGTCGAGCTGCACGTCGGCGACCGCCGCCAGGCGCTCGAAATCGGCCAGGCCCGGCAACGGTGCGGGCGAAAGGATCAAGCGGTCGCCCGCCACGCCGTGCGCCGCGAGCGCCCGGTCGAAGCCCGCCGCGATCGCCGCCAGCCGCGCCTCGTCCATCGGCCCATCGCCCATCCGCTGGAGCACCACCTGGCTGCCCGGCACGCGTTGCAGTAGCCGCGCCAGCAGATCCTGCGTTTCGGGCAACACGTTTTCCCAATCGCCGCCACTCACGAACAGCGCGCCCTCCGCGGGCAGCCCGAAATCGGCGCGGGTCACCGCTTCCGCCGCAACGTGCGGATCCAGACGCTCGAACGTCCGCGCCGGGCCGGGGACGACTCCCAAGCGCTCGGAGAACTCCGCCGCGAGGGTCGCCGGTTCCGCGTCCGCTCCGGTCACGAAAAGATCGATCGTGTTCAGCCCCGTCGTCGCCCCGTGACGCGCGCTCGTGACCGTTTGCAGCGGCGCAAGCCGGGTCGCCGCGAGCCGGGCGATCTCACCGGTCGATCCCGTGATTTCATCTTCAAAAACCAGCACATCGAGCGCGGCATCGGCCAGCATCAACTTCTGATCCTCGATGTCCGCCGGCAGCACTTGAAAACCCTGCGTCCGCTGGCGGGCGTGGTTCTCGTTGCGCGAATCCGTCGGCGTGAGCACGAACACACTCGTCTCGAACCGCTCTGGATCCAGCTCCGTGAAAAGCGCCAGCGTCGCCGTCGTGGCGACCGTTTCCTCGAATGAGGGCACCACGAATCCCACCCGCAGTTTCCGTCCTTCCCGCGGCAGCGGCGGATAGGCCGGCGCCGTCGCCTGCCGGCCCTGACGCAACATCACGCGTGCGTGCAATTCCGCCACGCGGCGCAAGCCCGAGCGGCTCAACTTTAAGCGCGGGAAATGCTCCTCCGGGCGATAATGGTTCAGAGCCGCGCGCACCACCGCCGAGCCGGGATTCATCTCCTTCCAGCGCGCCAGCGCCTCAAGGTGACGCTCCGAGTGCTGCAAAAATTCTTCCGCCTGCCCCGGCGCGACGAAACCCGACGGCACCGCAAACAGCCACGCCGCGTAGTCTTCGCTCAGCCAATCGGGAACGAGATCCAGCGTCGGCGCCGACGGACAATGCCACGCGGGAGCCAGCAACATCATCGCCACGATGCCTGGCCAGCCTTTCACCGATGGCGCTCCCGGCGGCAGCGTCGCCGCCAGGCGCGTCGGCACGTCGGTCGCACTCAGCTCGCGCGCCAGAGCCATCGCCTCCGCGACGTCCGGCGCCTTCGGCTGCCCGCGCTCCAGCTTCGCCACGCAGGCCGCTGCGGTCACCAGCGCGTCGACCGCCGTCCGCCATGACGCCTCGTCTTCGGGGCGGCTCAGCACGTGTGCGACGGCGGCGCGCGCCTGCTCGATCGCCGTTCCACCACCGTTCGCGGACTGCTCAGAATTGCCGTCCCTGACGGCCAAAATCTCGGGGCTCGGACTGGACGAAAGCGCAAGGGAAGTCATGGGACCCTCGTGATAGCAAGTTTCGGGCCGAGCCGATGAACACAGTTACAAGTTACCTAATTATAGTGGTTTAATGCTATTTTTTGAAACGGACTCCTCGGCTTTTCGCCCTGCCCGGCGCGATGGCGGCAGAAATTTCCCCGTGGTCAGGACACCGACGTCATACCCGCGCGCTCAGGGGTCGCCTGGTCACCCGCGGCTCCACCGCACCACCTTCGCCAGCACTCCCGCAGCGCCTCGCCAAAACGCCTCGCCTGCCCCGCGTGATCCATCAAGGCCGCCCCCTGCAATGCTTCACGCAAGGCACGGCTCGCGTCGTCCGTGCGCCGGCCCGCGGCGGCGACCCCGGCTGCGATCCGCGCATAATCCTCCGCGGTGTTGGCCACCCATTCGGCTCGGTCCACCGATGCCAGCAGGCTCGCGCCCACGCGCGACACGTGCCGGTCTCCCGCGAGCGTCACCACCGGCACGCCCATCCACAGCGCCTCACAGGTCGTCGTCGTGCCGTGATACGGATACGTATCCAGGGCCACATCGATGCGACGATACGCGCCCAGATGCGCCGCGAGACCCGCGATCCGGCCAAGCAACTCGACGCGTTCCGGCGCGATTCCGCAGCGGGCGAAGCGTTCGCGGCACCACGCCTGATTCGCCGGCGTGTCGAGTCCCTGCGATTTCAACAGCAGCCGTGCGTCCGGCACCGCCGCCAGGATCCGCGACCACAGCGTGAGCGTCGTGTCGCTCACCTTCGAAAAATTATTGAAACAGCCAAACGTCACCGGCCCCTCCGCCTCCCGCAACGGTTCCGGCGCGTCGCGCGGCGGTGCATACGCCCACGCCGTCGGCGCAAATCGCACCAGCCGCTCCGTGTGAAAGCGGTCCGCCTCGCCCGCCGGATCTGCGATCGCATCCGTGAAACGATAATCCATCTCCGCCAGCCCCGTCGTATCCGGATAACCGAGATACGTGATCTGCACCGGTGCGAGCCGGCGCGCAAACAGCGGCAGGCGATTGAACCCGGTATGACCGGCCAGATCGATGACGACGTCCGGCGCATCGGCTCGCATCGCCGCCTCAACCCGGCCGTCCGGCCAACCCGCCACGTGACGCCATTGTGCCGCCTGCGCCCGCAGCCGCTCCGACATAGCGTCCACGCGCGCGTGATCGTGATACAGGAAAATCTCGAACTGGGTCCGATCGAGTTGCGCCAGCAGCGGCTCCAGAAAATACGCGACCGAATGCGCCCGCAGGTCCGGCGACAAAAACGCCACACGCAGCCGCCGCTCCGGATCCGGCCGGTGCGCAAACTTCGGCGCGGGTGAAAGCTTCATCGCGTCGCGCACCGTGTGCCCGAAGGCCTGGTGTTCGCGCAGCAACGCTTCGCGCTCAATTCCGTCGAGATAGTGCAGACTCAACAGCCGCGCACTGCGCGCTTCATGATTCGCCGGGTGTTTCGCCAGCACCTCGTCATAAGCGGCGACCGCCTCGTCGACGCGATGCGCCTGCTGCAACGCCAGCGCGCGGCCCGTGAGTGCCTGCGCCTCGTCGGGATTGATCGCAAGGGCCCGGTCGAAACAAGCGACGCCTTCGTCCGGATTGCCCGACTGGGTCAACGCCACGCCGAGATTCGCCCACCCGTCCGCCGCGCGGGGCTGCAGCTCCGTCACCCGGCGAAAATGCGGCACCGCGGCGGCGAAACCTTCCAGTGCCGCCGCCAGCTCGCCGAGAGCGTAGTGGGCGTCGGCATTCGCCGGCTCAAGCGCCACGACGCGTCGGGCGGCGTCGCGCGCCTCCGCGTGACGGCCGGATTTCTTCAACGCCTCCGCCAGGCGCAACGCGCACGCCGCCGAGCACGGATTCAGTTGCAGCGCCCGAACGAGAAACCGGGCCGCGTCCTCGCAGCGCCCCTGCTGCAGCGCGAGGAAACCGGAAAGTTGAAACGCATCGAAGCTGCGCGGGGCCGCCGCGCGGGCGTGCGCATAGATCTTTTCCACCTCGTCCAGACGTCCGGCGCGATGACGCGTCAGGCCATCCTGCAGCAGATTCGCGAGCTGCGCTGGAGTCATCGCACGGCTTCGTTGCTGGCGCTCGCCGATCGCTCGCACTCGTTGACCCAACAGGCGCGCAACGCGGCGCCAAACCGCGCGGCCTGGCCGGCATGATCCAGCAGCGGCGAGCGCTGCATCGCCGTTCGCACGGATGCAGGATCGACCGGGTCAGCCGCGAGCTGCGCGGCGATTCGCACGTATTCATTTTCGTCCGACGCCACCCATTCGGGATGTCCGACGGCATGGAGCAGGCTCACGCCCACGCGCGCCGCGTGGCGATCGCCCGCGAGCGCCACCACCGGCACGCCCATCCACAGCGCCTCGCAGGTCGTGGTCGTGCCTTGATACGGGAATGGGTCGAGCGCCACGTCGACGCGTCGATAGAGCGCCAGATGCGCCGCGGGATCCGGCAGCCGTCCCACCAGTTCCAGCCGTTCCACGGGAAGTCCGGCGCGCCGAAAACGCGTCAGCCACCTGTCGCGGGTCGCGGATTCGCCCAAACCTTCGCCCTTGATCAACAGCCGCGACGCCGGCACCTCCGCGAGCACGCGGGCCCACAGCGCGAGCACCCGCTCCGTGATTTTCGCGAGATCGTTGAAGGACCCAAACGTCACGGGCCCGGGGAGGCGGCGCTCGCGCGGCATCGGCGCAGCGACCGGCGGCCGATACGACCACGCGACCGGCGCGAAGCGCACCAGTTGCTCGGTCGCGAATGGCTCCGCCTCACCCGGGGGATCCGCGATCGCGTCGCTGAAACGATAATCCATCGCCGCCACGCCCGTCGTATCCGGATATCCAAGATACGTGACCTGCACCGGCGCCACGCGACGCGCGAAGACCGGCAGGCGGTTGCACATGCCGGTGTGCCCGGCCAGATCGATCAGAATATCCGGCGCATCCGCGAGCAGCGTCGCCTCGACAGCCGCATTCGTTTGTCCAACCAGGTTGCGCCACCGCGCACCGCGCGATCGCAGCCGCGCCGACACCTCGTCTTCACGGAAGTGATCGTGATAAAGCCACACTTCGAACTCCCTTTCGTCGAGATACTCGAGCAGCGGTTCGAAAAAATACGCGCAGGAGTGCTCGCGCAGGTCCGGCGACCACACCGCCACTTTCAGCCGCCGCGCCGGATCGCGTTCATTCGCGAAAGTCCGTGACGGCGGTGCGCCTAGCATCCGGCCAAACGCCGCGTGCTCCTCGAAAAGCCGTTCGCGCGACAGGCCGTCCACGCACTGCAGCGCCATCAATCGGCAGCTCCGGGCTTCGGCATCGGCCGGCTCGGCCGTGAGCACGCGATCGTAATCCTCGATCGCCTCCGGAATTCGTTTCAACCGATGCAACACCTGCGCGCGCGCCAGCCGCGCGGACGCGAGATTCGCCTCGAGTGCCAGCGCTCGTTCCTGGCACGTCAGCGCCGCCTCGAGCTCTCCTTGCAGCGCGAGGGTCAGCCCGTAATTGCACCACAGGACGGCGCTGCGCGCCGACGCGGCCACCGCTTTTTGATGGCAGGCGACCGCCTCGGCGAGCCGGTCCTGCGTTTTCAAACAGTAAGCCAGTTGATCCCAGGCCTCGGCGGCGCGAGGATCGCGGGCGGTCACGCGGCGCAGCCGCTGCTCGGCATCCGCCGGGCGGCCCGCCGCCAGCAGCGCCGCGCCCAGTCGCATCTCGCAGACCGAAGACGACCGATCCAGCCGATGCGCTTTCTCCAACAGCTCGACCGCCTGCGCCGCGCGCCCCTGCTGATGCGCCAGCAATCCCGAAAGGTGCAGGGCGTCAAAATCGAGCGGCTTCGCCACGCGCACCTGTCGATACAGTGTCTCCGCCGCCTCGAGCCGACCGGCGCGATGCAGCGCCACGGCCTCTTGCAGAATCGATTGTCGCTTGGCGGGAGACATGAACGCTCAGGCCGTGATCGGGTTGGCGGCGAACGCCTCCGTGTTGACCAGTTCGTCGATCCGCTGCTGCAGATCCGCCCGACCGGGCGCGAGAGCCAGCGCGCGACGCAGGCACGCGATCGCCTCGGCCACCGGGTGGCCCAGCGCACAATGGACATTGGCGAGATTTTCCCACGCTTCGGGATACCCGCGATGTGCCGTCAGCGCCGTGCGCAGCGGTCGCTCCGCCTCTTCATAACGCCCCGCATCCGCGAGCGCCATGCCGAGGAAAAGTTTGCACTCCACCGAGCGCGGATCGAGGCGCTGCGCGCGCGAAAGAAACCCGATCGCCTCCTCCAGATGTCCACCGCGCTGAAACGCGAGCGCACCGGCAAGATACCAGCCATCGAACAACCGCGGCGCGGTCCGGCAGACCTGCGCATAGAGTCGGGCGGCTTCGTCGATCTGCCCGGCCTTGTGCTGGGCGAGTGCGGTGTCGAGGAGTTGGTGGATTTTTTTCGCGTTCATAAAGAGACCAGTGAAGAGGCCGGACGCGCGATATCCGCCGCCGGCTCGATCGCCGCCCGCCAGCACTCGCGCAGCGCCGCACCGAAACGCGCCGCCCGGCCGGCGTGATCGCACAGCGGCGAACGCGACATCCGCGAGCGCAGTTCGGCGCGCAACGTCGCCAGGCGATCCGCATCGCGGGCGAGCCGCAGCGCGATTTCAAGATATTCGTCCGGCGTCCGCGCCACCCAGTCGGCGCAACCGACCGCGCTCAACAACGACAGGCCCACGCGCGAGGCATGGCGATCGCCCAGCAGCGAGACCACCGGCACGCCCATCCACAACGCTTCGCACGTCGTCGTCGTGCCGTGATAGGGAAACATGTCGAGCGCCACGTCCACACGCCCATAAAGCGCGAGATGCGACGCGGTGTCCGGCGTATGCGCCAGCAGCTCGACGCGATCGCCCGCGAGACCCACGGCCTCCAGGCGACGCAGCAGCGGTTCACGCACCGCCGGTTCGGCCAACCCGCCGGCCTTGATCAAGAGGCGGGAATCCGGCAACTGCGCGAGCAGACGCGCCCACAGCCGCAGCATCGTATCGGTCGCCTTCGCGAAATTGTTGAACGAACCGAACGTCACACCGCCCCGCGTCAGGCACGGCGGCGGCACGGGCTCCGGCGCGCTCGCGGGGGGCAGATAACACCAGGCCACGTCCGCGAAGCGCACGAGTTTCTCCGTGTGAAACCGGTCCGCCTCGCCCGCCGGATCCGCGATCGCATCCGTGAAACGATAATCCATCGCCGGCACGCCCGTGGTGTTGGGATAGCCGAGATAGGAGATCTGCACCGGCGCCAATCTGCGGGCGAACAGCGGGAGCCGGTTCAGCCCGGTATGGCCGGCCAGGTCGACCAGGAGGTCCGGCGCGTCGGCGCGTATCGTTTTTTCCACGACATCGTCCGCCTGTCCGGCGAAGTGCCGCCAGAGTGCCGCCTTGGAACGCAGCGCCGCGGAAACGCGATCGACCACCGGGTGATCGTGATACAGCACGATCTCGAACGCGGCCGGATCGAGATGGCGCAACAACGGCTCCAGAAAATAGGCCACCGAATGCTCGCGCAGGTCCGGCGAAAGAAAAGCGACGCGCAGCCGCCGCGCGGGATCGTCCGCCCGGATCCGCCGCGGCGGCGCCGGCAGTTCGCGTCCGAAGGCCACATGCTCCGCCAGGATCTCCTCGCGGCTGCGCCCGTCGAGACAGTTGAGCACCATCAGCCGATAACTTCTCGCTTCGAGTTGCCGCGGATCGCGCGCGAGCACCGCCGCGAATTCCGCCTCCGCTTCAACCACGCGATGACATTTGTAGAGCGTCATGGCACGACCGGCTCTCGCCCGCAGATGGCCGGGATCGAGCTCGAGCGCGCGATCGAAACACGCGAGCGCCTCGGTCGGACCGCCTTGAAGGGCAAGGGTCGCGCCGAGCGCCTGCCAGCCCTGCGCGAAATCGGGCTTCAACTTCACGGCCAGCCGCTGCGCGTCGATGGCTTCTGCGATGCGCCCGCTCGTCTTCAACACCAGCGCCAGATGATGCCACGCCTCTGCGTGCCGCGGCACGGCCGCGACCACGCGTCGCAGGATCGCCTCGGCCTCCGCCGTCCGACCGCACGCGATATTCGCGACGGCAAGACCGAACGCCGTCTGGTGCGACGCCGGGCTGAGCTTCAACGCTTGTGCGAGCCAGCGCGTCGCCTCTTCCGTTTTCCCCGCCAGCAAGGCCGTCATGCCGGCCTGATGCCACGCCTGCACATCCGACGGCACGAGCGCGCACGCCCGTTGATAGCACGCTAGCGCGTCCGCCAAACGTCCTTTGCGGCGCCAGGCGTCACCTTCGGTTAACAGGTGTTGATGTCTAGCGGGCGGCATCCGATCGAAACCGCGGCTCGGAACGCCGCGAAGCTCCGGAATTCGCCACGATAAGTGTCAGGGGGCGGCTGTTCGTGCACATGACCGCCGGCTGACTGCAAAACTCGGGCCGCAAAAGCGCATCACCGAACAACCTTATTCATATTAACCTGTTATAGAGAATTTTCCCGCCGATTCAGGTGCGAACGCGCCGCGCGTAGCGAATCGGCCGCGCAGCCGGCAATAATTGCCGTCCGGCCAGCCGGGTTGGTTAACCACGTCCTCAGCTCACTGCCGCGCGCAATGGTCCGAACGACTCGAGGCCCTGTCGCAACGCGTCGTCCACTTGCTCCTCGTCCAGGTCGAGATCCCGGCACGCGGCGACGCCGCCGGTCCAGTAATCCGATTCTCCCGGCAGGCCATGACCTCCCCGCTCGGCGGCTCCGGCCGCGAGATTGAGCAACTGCGCCAGCGGCGGGGCGCCCGGCACGACGAGATATTGCTGCTGAATCGCCGCAATGGTCGCCAGTGGGAAACGCCACTCCTTCAGGATCACCGCCGCCGCCTCGCAATTCGACATGCCGATGAACTGCGTTTCCCAGTCGCCCAGCCGGCCATTTTCGCGACCGCGGTAGCGCCCGTTGTAGGATCCGTTCCGCGTCAGCCGGTCGAGGGCAACCTTGCCCACGGAGCGCAGGAGCCCCGCCGTGTAGGCGACCTTTGTATCCATCCCAACCCTACTCGCCAGCGATTCCATCAGGAGAGCCGTCAGCAGCGAGTTTTCGCGCAGCGTCGCGCCCGCGATGCCGTAAAGCGCCAGATCGTGATCGGCCAGCTGCGACACCGCCGCCAGCCCGACCAGCCGGTAAACCTCCATGTAGCCGACCCGCGCCAGCGCCTCGTCCAGCGAGCCGTAGGGCTGGCCGGGGTTGTAGTAGACGCTGTTGCTGATGCGAATGATCCGCACGGTCAGCGCCGTGTCGCGGCGCAGCAGTTCGGTGATTTCGCCCATGTCGGAATTCGGATCGAGCAAGAGCTGCCCGAGTTGCGACATGATGCGAGGCGCAGCCGGCAGCTGCTTCACGACATGCAGCAGCGTCTCGCGCGGAATCGGCGTGGCGATCATGCGGGATGCTATCGTCTCATCTGGCCCCAAATTGAAAGAAAACCGCGCCGCAGCGGCCGGTCGCAGCCGACGCAAGACTTCCGCACTTGGCGTGCCGGCGCCCGTGATGCCGGCAAGCGGGAGAGCCGGTCGAGCGCATTCCTCCCTCAAGCCGCGAAGGCGCGGTCCGATTTAGCGTTCCGTGCCCAGGAGCGCGGGAGATGCCCCCGCGTTCGACTCCACCCGCATGCTCCTCGAAACACCCATTCCTTTCGCGACCTCCTCCTCCCAGCCACCCTTCTCCGACGACGCGGTTCGCCGGCGCATCGACGCCTGCCCCAAGCTCGGATCCCTGCAAAGCATCAACCGCGCACTGAGCGATCTCGTGCATTCGGAGCAGAGCCTGAATTCCCAGATCGCGGAGATCATCCGCCGCGATCCGTCGCTCGCCGCACGCCTGCTCCGGATGGTGAACTCCGTTTACTTCGGCCTCTCCACCCGCATCAACAACATCGAGGAAGCCGTTTTCTTCCTCGGTCTGCGCCAGATTCGCGAGCTCTCGATGGCGACGCCCGTGATCGAGGAGCTGGAGCGCCTCCAGCGCAATTCCCACGCCGTCCTCCCCTGGAAGGACCTCTGGAGCCACAGCATCGCCACCGCGATCGTCACCCGCGACATCCTCGCGTCGACGTCGCTCCAGATCGACGACGACACCGACTATCTCATCGGCCTGCTGCACAATGTCGGCAAGGTCGTCATGGCCACCGCGTTTCCCGACGAGTTGCAAAAACTGATGACCATGCCCGCGCGCACGCCGGCCGAATTCTGCAAATTCGAACGCGAGCTGATCGGCTGGGACCACGGCCAGATCGGCGCGCACTACCTCAGCCGCCACCAACTCTCCGACGAAATCGTCAGCGCCGTCCGCTATCACAACAACCCCGCGGCCGCGCCCCAACACCAGCTGTTTGCCGCCGCCGTGCAGGTCGCCGATCACCTCGTGCGTCACGCGGGCATCACCGGCGGTTTCGAACCCGTCGCGCATATCGAGCACGACTCGTGGCTGCTGCTCGACGGGTGGAAAATCCTCTACGAAGCCGACGCGCCGGAAACCATGCTCGCGCGCGCCGCTCTCGCCAACACCCTCAGCCGGCTGCCGTCGATGCTACAGGGCCTGCTGTGAGCCGCCCGCCCCATCCTTCCCGCCGTCGCTCCGCGAAGGCGCCCGAGCCAGTGTCATACATTATATGACACTCTGTTTGGACGCTTCAGATCGGGCGCGGTGCACCGATAAGCAGGAGGTATGTCTGTCGTGATGGGCGATTCCGTCGCCGGCGTCGCGCCTTCGCCGCCGGCAGAGAACTGGCTCGGGCCGTGGGAAACCAGCGCCGACCCGGTGTATTGCCATGACTTGGACGGCCGCCTGCTCGCCGCCAACCTGTCCTTTGCGCGTAAGTTCGGCCGTGCGCCGGCGTCGTTGCCCGGGGCCGTCGTGGCGGAGTTTCTTCACCCCGACGACGTCGCGGGCATGAACGCCGCGCTCGCCGACGTGGTGCGGCCGCCGCACCGCGTCACCTGCGAAAACCGCTGGCTCACGCCCCAGGGTGTGCGCTGGTTCGCCTGGGAGAAGGTGGCCCAACTCGATCCGTCCGGTGCCGTCCTCGCCATCCGGGCCGTCGGCCGCGACATCACCCGCCAGCGTCTCGCCGAGGAACAATTCTACCGTCTGTCCCGCGCCGTCGAGCAGTCGCCCGTCTCGATCGTGATCACCGATCTCGACGGCCGGCCGCAATACGTGAATCCCAAGTTCACCGAGGTCAGCGGCCGCACGCTCGAAGACATCCTCGATCGGCAGCTCGAAGTGCTGCGCGACGGTCATCCCGACGAGGCGTCGTATCAAAAATTCTGGGAAACCGTGCGCGGCGGCGGCGAGTGGCGCGGCGAGCTTTGCACGCGCCGGCCTGACGGCGCCACCGTTTGGGAATCCGTCAAGGTCTCGCCCATGCGCAATCCCGCCGGCGAGATCACCAATCTGCTCTGCCTGCGGGAGGACATCACCAGTCGCAAGGCCCTCGAGAGCGAGCTCCGCCAGGCGCACAAGATGGAGAGCCTCGGCACCCTCGCCGGCGGCATCGCGCACGATTTCAACAACCTGCTCGCAATCATCCACGGCTACTCCGAGTTCTGCCTTCAGGGCGGCGCCGACCAGGCGATCCTGCAGAAGAGCCTGCAGGAGATCCACCGCGCCGCGCAGCGCGCGAGCGGCCTCGTGAAACAAATCCTCACATTCAGCCGGAAGGCGGAGATCCGCTACGCGCCCGTCGATCTCAACCAGCTCGCGCGCGACCTGATCGCGCTCATGGCGGAAACGTTTCCCCGCACGGTGACGTTCCAGCTGAATCTCGCCGAAAAGCTCCCGCCCCTCCTCGCCGACCAGACGCAGATTCAGCAGATCGTGCTCAACCTGTGCGTCAACGCCCGCGACGCCATGCCGCAGGGCGGTGCGATCGCCGTGAGCACGAGCGTCAGGCTCGGCGCCGAGTTGCAGTCGCGGCACCACGCGGCCGAGCCGGCCCGGCGCTACGCGTGTCTCGACGTCACGGATACGGGCACCGGCATGACGCCCGAGGTGCGCGCGCGGATCTTCGAGCCATTCTTCACGACGAAGGCCGCCCACAAGGGCACCGGCCTGGGCCTCGCCGTCGTCTACGGCATCGCCACCAGCCATCAGGGCTTCATCGACGTCGACAGCACGCCGGGCGTGGGCAGCACCTTTCACGTTTATCTGCCGCTCGCGACGGAGACGTCCGCGACCGCCGCCACCGGCGGGTCCGCGGAGTTTCCCGCCGGTTCGGAATCGCTCCTGGTCGTCGACGACGAGACCTCGCTGCGCGCGCTGCTCTCCGCCGCTCTCACCCGCAAGGGTTATCGGGTCACCACCGCGGCCACCGGCCTGGAAGCGATCGAGACGATCGGCGACACGAACCAGAAACTCGATGCCGTGCTGCTCGACCTCAACATGCCGGGCACCAATGGCGTGCAGGTGTTGAAAGTCCTGCGCGCGTGCCGACCGGATCTGCCGGTGCTCGTCATCAGCGGCCACATCACGCCGGATGTCCGCACGGAGTTCCAGCAGTTGAACCAGCGGGAGTTTTTGCAAAAACCCTACCGACTCGATGAAGTCGGCCGGCGTCTGCGCGCGCTGCTGGATCAGACGGCGAAAAAATAATCCGCGCTCCGCACGAGCGGGAGAGCCCCGGCGATTCGCCGGGCCGGCAATTTGCGCTCAGGATTTCCCGCGATGCGCCGATAACCAGCGTTGGGCGAATACCGGACAATCCATCACATGGACTGCCGTATTATCAATGAATCAACGCGAACCAACGTCCGCACCGTTTGGTGCGGGCCAGGCATTGCCTTGCCTGGCACTGTTGCTCCTTACGCTGCTGGCCGGCGTCCGTGGCTGGTCACGGCCCACGCTGCCACCACGGACTGCCAGTCACATCCAACCTTATCTCGTCGCGCTCGGGGCTCCGCCTCTGCGCTTCGACGAACTCACACCACCTCCCGATCTTGTCACGCGGCCGCCGGCCGGGGCGCCGCCCCAGCCCGTTGAGGCCGCTGACGTCGCCAACCCTCTGACCAACACCACCGCCGCTCCTGCCGTTCCAACGGCGGATGTCATGGCGCCGCCCGTCGCCGCTTCCAACGTTCCCGTCGTTCCCGGTCCGGTCGTCGAACCTGCCGCCGTGGACTCCGAACCCGCCGTCGCGCCGACCCGCACGCCGCCGCCGATCATTCCCGACGAGCTGCGACCGCAGGCCCGCCCCGAAGACTTCCTGCCCTTCTTCCAGATTCCTTCGCCCGCTGGCGACGCCACCGTCATCGTGCCGGTGCCCCGCGCCCCCGCGACCGCCGCTCCGCTGCCGCCAAGCTCGGCGACTTACACGCAAACACCTCGATGATTTCCCGCACCCGCTCGTCGCCGGCTCGCGCCCGCGCCCGAGAGCTCCCGTCCGCTTCTCTCCGCCATGCCGGACGGCGGGCTCTCGCGCATCGGCCCTCCGCCACGGCCTTGTTGCTGCTTGCGCTCGGCCTCGTGACGATTCCGGGACGCGCGGAGGACTCCGCTCACGAGCCGTCCGCGACCTCCGGGCCGGAGTCACCGGTTGCGACGACCCCGCCCGCAGCGACGTCGGACCAGCCGGCGGAAACCGGCGGCTTGAGCGAACGCGAAAGCCAGGGGCTCGTGAACCTCGGCGGCAGCCTGACCGAGCGCGGCGACTACGCGGCGGCGGAGATCGCCTTCCGCCAGGTGCTCAACGGCGACGCCCCGCTGCCGCAAACCAAGCGCGCCCTGCTCGGTCTCGCGCACATGCACCGCAAACAAGGTTCGCTCACCAAGGCCGCCGCCATCTACGAGCGTTACCTCAAGGACTTTCCTGCGGATGACCGCGTGCCCGACGCCCTCCTCGAGCTCGGCCGCACGCTGCGCGACATGGGCACCCCGCGGCTCGCCATCGCGCGTTTCTACAACGTCATCAACTCGACGCTGAAACTTCCCGCCGACAGCGGTTTCGGGCACTACCAATTGCTCGCCAAAACCGCGCAGTTCGAGATCGCGGAAACGTATTTCCAATCCGGCGACTACGCCGAGGCCAACAAGTTCTTCTCCCGGCTGCGCATGCTCGACCTCGCGCCGACGGATCGGGCTCGCGCCCATTTCAAAGCCGCGTTCGCACTCCAGCTCGACGGCGATTTCGCCGGCGCGGTCACCAGCCTTCGCGCCTTCATCGACCAATGGCCGGATGACGAGAACATCCCCGAGGCGCGCTTCCTCCTCGCGACCTCGCTGCGTCGCCTGAACCGCCCGCAGGAGGCGCTCACTGCCACCCTCGATCTGTTGCGCGCCGAACGCTCGCGCTCGCAAGCCGATGCCAAGCGCTGGGCTTACTGGCAACGCCGCACCGGCAACCAGCTCGCCAACGAATTTTTCCAGACCGGCGATTTCCATAACGCGCTTTCAATCTACAGCAGCCTCGCCGCGCTCGGCACGGACCTGACGTGGCGCCTCCCGGTAACCTATCAGGTTGCCCTCTGCTACGAGCGCCTCGGCGATCTCGAGCGCGCCTGCGCGACCTACCGCGCCATCGTCGCGGACGCCGGCGAACAGCCCGCCCCCGACCTCGCCGACGTCGTGCGCATGGCGCAGTCGCGGCTCGCACATGTCGACTGGCGCGACGCGATCAATCGCCGCGTCGCCACCCTCTTTGATTCGACTACGGGGCAAGACATCCCCACTCCTGAAAAACCCGTCGCCAATGACACCCACCGAAGCTCTGCGTCAGCACCAGCTGCTCTGTGACGAACTGCACCAGTTCGCGCTCGAGGAAAACCGTTTTCTGCGGCAGCACCAGCGTCCGCTCGCATCCGAACTGCTGGAGCGCAAACGCACGCTGCTGACGAAGCTCGACGAGTCACTGTCGGCATTGCGCACCGTGCCCGCCGGCCGCGTGAAGGAGCCCGAGACTCGCGATCTGCTCGAGCAAACGCGCGCCCGCATCCTGCAGATTCTCCAGCTCGACAAGGAAAACGAGCAGCTTCTGCTCCGCTACAGCCTCACCGGCCCGCGCCCCGCCGCGACGCCCGCGAGTCCTTCGTCCGCGCTCCTCCAGAAAATCTACTCGCGCATTTCCTGAACGGATTGCGCGGTGAATCCCGACGTCCCCCGTCGGAATCTTTATCTGCTCGCATTCGCCGGCCTCGCCCGCCCTCCGGCAGTCGCGTGCCGATCAACGCGGAGGCAGCGAAAACTCCATCGGGAAACGCGATCCCGCGCGCGGCGCCGGAACGCTGACTTCCAGGAGCGAGCTCACCTGCTTGAGCTTTTCTTCGACCTCGATGGCCAGCCCGGGCAAATCGCCCGGCCTGACTGGCACCATCTGCAGCACGGCGTCCGCCGGCAGAGCGATCTCTCCCCCGGCACTGCACACCATGCTTCGCAGCCATTTCGCGCAGTGCAGCAGGCACGCCATCCGGGTGTGCGCCGCGCACGCGCGCGGAGCATACTGCCACCGCACCGGTTCGCACATCGGCCGCGGAAATTCCCAATGCTGCAGCAGCGCCGCGCCGGCGTCGGCCTGGGTGAAACCAAGCGCCGCCCGCTCCTGTTCCACCGCCTCGCGGGGGAAGCCCGCGGAACTGAAACGCAGACCCGGACGATTCCGCAGCGCCCAGTCGTCGATCGCGACCATGCCGAGGCTGTGCAGTAAACCGACCGTATACGCGACATCGCGATCCTGACCGGTCCGCAACGCGAGGGCCTCGGCCGCCAGCGCGCCGGCCACGGACAACCTCCACAGATCGTCCGCCTCGATTGAATACACCTCGAGCGGGCGAACCAGCACCTGCGCGGCGACCGCGTAGGAAACCAGTTCGTAAACCTGATCGTAGCCGACGCGATTGACCGCCTCGTCGACGGTGAAGCAGCGGACGCCTTTGCTGTAATAGGCGCTGTTGCCGACCTGCAACACGCGCGCGGCGATCGCAGGATCGAGACGGATCAGCGCCACGATCTCCGCCATCGAGGAGTTCACATCGCCAAGCAACTGCTTCAACCGCGGCAACACCTTCGGCGCCGAGGGCAGGTGCTTCAGCTCACGCACGATGTCATCAGGCGTGAACGCACCAACGGGCGAAGCTGCAGGATCCGCGATCATGGGGATGATCCCTCATTTCGGCGCAAACCTCGCGGACTTTCGCGGAATATTAAAGAAGCGTCAAAATCCGCAGCGGGATTGGTAAACCACCGACGGCCGCGGATTTGGCAGAACGTTTCAGCGACAAAGGCGCGCGTCGGGCGCAATCCATTGCCGCCCGACGCGGATGCCTTTGTCTACTAACACCACCAACACTGATCCGGAAAAGATTCTAGCGGCCCAAGCTCGCGACCCGCGCCCCGTGACGGATCTGCTCGTTCAACGCGATCCGCGCGACCATCGCCTTCGGCAGCGCGCCGGTGCGCGACGAAAACGCCTGGGTGATGACGCCGACGAGGTTGTTCTCCGTCACGGTCTCGACGTCCTCACCGTCGTTGTTCAGCCCCGCTGCGACCCAGCCATAGGGCGTCGGACGCACCAGCATGTGCGCCACCGTCTCGCCGCGACGAGTCCTGTAAACCACCGGCAGTCCCGGCCGCAGCCGTTCGTAGCCGCCGGCGCGAATCACCACCGCGGTGCCGTCCACATAAACGGGTTCCATGGACGCGCCCTCGCCCTGCACCGCCACGCAGCCGCGCTGTGCTTTCGCTGCGCGTTCCGCTGCCGCCAGCTCCGTGCCGCGCTCCACGATCTGCGGCAGCGGCGCGTTCTCGGCGAAAAGCGCGAGGTTGCTCTCGTTGACCGCAGTCGTGTTGCACCCGCTCAAGCCGAAGGCTGCGATCGCCGCCACCCCCGCCCACGCCAGCCGGACGAAGCGGCGCGAAAGCGAAGGCAACCGGGAAGAAAAGCGGGGCGTTGCAGGCACGCGCCCAGCCTAGGCCACCGCGTCGAATCCCTGTATCCGTGTCGCCCCGTAATTCGCGCTCGCATTTTCCGCTGAGGGATTTCCCTAACTCAAATCGGGAGTATTTTAGCGTCGCTAGCAGCGGTTTATCGCCTCGTCCCAAATTCGCCCGGGGAAACACCTCAGGCTTGGCGGACGTGGGCTTTGGCCTCAGCCTCCGTTCACCTGCTTCCTTTCATGACTCGAGTGCTTCACGCCGAGGACGACCCGCAGATTGCCGACATGGTCCGCCTGCTCTTCGAGCGTTCGGACCGGGACATCGTGCTCGATCATGTCGACGGCGGACACAAGTGCCTCGCGGCGATGCAACGCGGCGGCTACGACCTCCTCTTGCTGGACCTGATGATGCCGGACCTCGATGGCTTGCAGGTTCTCGGCGAACTCACCGCGCGTTTCGATCCGACGCCGGTGATCATGGTCAGCGCGCAGGGGCAGCACGAACTCGCGGTCCGCGCGCTGCGCGCCGGGGCGGTGGATTGCATCGACAAGAACTCCGCCGATTTCCGCCGCATCTCCGAAATCGCCGCGCGCGCGATCGAACGTCAGCGCCGCCGGCACGCTGTCGCAATCTCCCCGCGCGTCCACCGCGTGCTGTTCGTCGAACCGGAAGTGTCGAACCGCGCCGACGTCGCCGCATTTTTCGCCACCCACGCCTCGCGCCTCCAACTCGAACTCGTCGCACCGCAGGCACTGGCCGAGCTCCTCCGCTCCGGTCAGGAAATCGACGCCTTCGTGCTCGGCCCCGGGCTGCGCGATATCCACCTTTTCGATACATTGCGCCAGCTGCGATCCCTCGCCGAAGAGGTGCCCGCCCTCGTGCTTTCCAGCGACCGCTCAGCCGAGACGGCGATCATCGCCCATCAACTCGGCGCGCTGGATTATCTTTTCCACGAACCCGGCTGCCTGCCGGAGCTCGTCTTCTCCCTGAACCACGCCTTGCGCCGCGCCGACACCGACCGGCTCAACGCCCGTCTCTCCGCCGAGCTCACCGAGCTGAACCGATCGCTCGCGGACCAGGTCGCCGAACGCACGCGCGACCTGCAGGCGCAGATCGCCGTCCGCGAAGCCGCGGAACGCCGTGCCGAAGACCACGCCGCGCGCTTGCAGGCGCTTTCCAACCGGCTCCTGCGCATCCAGGAGGACGAACGTCACGCGATCGCGCGCGAGCTCCACGATCAGGTGGGCCAGTTGCTCACCGGACTACGTTTTCAACTCGAAGCGGCACGCACCCGCCCCGCCGCGCTCGACGACGCCCTCGCCGTCACCGACGACCTCCTCCGCACCGTCCGCGAAATGACCCTCCAACTGCGGCCGCGGATGCTCGACGATTTCGGACTGCGGCCCGCGCTGGAATGGCAGGTGAACCGCTTCCAGACTCAGACCGGTATCGCGGTCGAACTCGACGTCGCCCTCCCCGACCAGCGGCTGAGCGCGACCCTCGAAACCACCACTTACCGCATCGTGCAGGAAGCGCTCACCAACGTCGCCCGCCATTCGGGTGCCCGCGCGGCCGTGGTGACCGTTGCGGCCGACGAACACGCACTGCACGTCGAAATCTCCGACCGCGGCCGCGGCTTTGACGCCACCGCGGCGCTCGGGAAACACAACTCGATCGGCCTCGCCGGCCTCACCGAACGCGTGAACCTCGCCGGCGGGATGTTGGAAATTTTTTCGCAGGCCGGCCAGGGCACGCGCATCCATGCGGAATTTCCGCTCGCCGCTGCGGCCGCCTCCTCCGCCCCATGATCACTGCCCTCATTGCCGACGATCACGAAATCGTTCGTCGCGGCCTTCGCACGATTCTCGAAACCGACGGCGCCTGCACGATCGTCGGCGAAGCGGCCGACGGGCTCGCTGCGGTGCAGCTGGTGGAAAAACACAAGCCGGCGATTCTGATCCTCGACCTCAACATGCCGCGCCTGCACGGGATCGAAGTCCTGCGCCAGACGCGCGCCACGAGTCCACACACGCGCGTGATCGTGCTCTCGATGCACAACGACGAGGCTTACGTGATCGAGACGCTGCGCGCCGGCGCGATGGCGTATATATTGAAGGGATCGGAATCGCAGGAGATTTCGCGCGCGCTCGCGGAAGTGCTCGCCGGCCGGCGCTTCCTCAGTGCGCCGTTGTCCGAATGGGCGATCAACGCGCTCGTCGCGAAACCCGCCGACGCCGGCGATCCGCTGCAGGCGATCACGCCGCGCGAGCGGATGGTGCTGCAACTCGCGGCCGAAGGTGCGAGCAACAGCGAGATCGCGGAGAAGCTGTTCATCAGCCCCCGCACCGCGGAGACGCACCGCACGAACCTCCTGCGCAAGCTCGGCCTGCAAACCCAGACCGACCTCGTCCGCTTCGCGATCCGCAAGGGTCTGATCTCGCCGTAAGCGCGGCAGCGGCATCAACGCAATGAAACACTGCGCCGAGACCTCTGAACGCTCGTCAACGGGGCCGCGGTCGTGAGACCGCGGAGATCGCCTTCCGCGATCACTGTTTTGGTGATAGCCCCAAGCTTCAACGGAGCCGCGGTCGTGAGACCGCGGAGATCGATGTTTCCGCCGTCCGACACATCGAGCTTGACGTTGCTTCAACGGAGCCGCGGTCGTGAGACCGCGGAGATACAGAAGTTTCGAGCGCGGAAAGACTCTGCGCGGAAATCCCTTCAACGGAGCCGCGGTCGTGAGACCGCGGAGATGGCCGCACCGTGCTCAACCAGAAGCGCGCCGTCGTCCTTCAACGGAGCCGCGGTCGTGAGACCGCGGAGATGGCGAGAAGCTGCGTCTGACGGATTGCGTTCTCACCGCTTCAACGGAGCCGCGGTCGTGAGACCGCGGAGATTCGGCAGTATTTCGTGCCGTCAGTGGCGCAGGACGCGCTTCAACGGAGCCGCGGTCGTGAGACCGCGGAGATTCCAAAACGACATCGTCGCCGCGCGCGACGAACAGGCTTCAACGGAGCCGCGGTCGTGAGACCGCGGAGATCGGCGCCAACGCCTACACGCTCGAGCGCACCGTCCTGCTTCAACGGAGCCGCGGTCGTGAGACCGCGGAGATAGCTTCGCTCGCGCCGGTCCCACACGATCGACACCCCGAGCCGGTCGCGCATGAATTCGATGTCGCGTTTGATCGTGCGCACATCGACCTCGAACTCTCGTGCCACTGACTCCGCCGTGATGCGGCCTTCGTGCCCCAGCCGCTCGTGGATGCGCACCACCCGCTCGAAACCGCCGCGACCGCACGAACGTGGCCGGCGACTCAACTTCGTTGAGGTTCCCGCCGCCTGCAACGGCCGCACGGCCGACGCAACGCCTGTCGCCGATGCAGGGGTAGACGGCGTCTTTGCGCGTTTCTTACGCGGCGCGGCGACTTGCTGGACAGTCGGCACGGCTGCGTATCACGCAGACAATTTACATCAGAGACAAGCCTGTAGCCAGAAATCTGCGATTTTCCCGCCGCCCGTATCGCAAGGATCACTACACCACCGGCCGGCGGCGGAAGTAGATAAGGCCGGGCATCGCGAGACCGATCGCCAGCGCTGCCACGACGAAAAATGCCCGCAGGCCGGAGTTGATCGCCTGCGTCAGCAGCGCCTCGCTCGCGCCTTTCTGATAGATCTGCTGGATTGTGATCAGCATCGTGAAGAGCGGCACGCCCGGAATCATCGGGATCACCGCCGCCACCGTAAATACCTTCGGGTGCGCGCGCAGCCGCCGGGCCTGCCACACGCCGATGAAGCTGATCGCCGATGCCGCGATCAACGTGCCAACCTCCACCGGCACGCCCGCCCGCAGCAGGAGAAAACGCAGGCCGTGCGCCACCGCGCCGAGCAACGCGCAGTAAGCGAGCACCGAACGCGGGACGTTGAACAACATCCCAAACCCCACCGCCGGGACCGCGGCGAGTGCCATGTCTTCCAGCAACTGCAACACGAGTGTCACAGCCACCCCCAGATTTTCCACAGGCTCATCGCCGCCACGATGCCCGTGCACGTCGCGCCCGAGAGCAGCAACGCGAACATTCCGCGCGAGATGCCGGTGTTGATATAGCCTTTCACCATGTCGGACACGGAGTTGATCAATGGATACCCCGGCACGAGCAGCAGCACGCTCGCCGCCATCGCGACCCGCGGCGTCTGGCTGAAATCATACACAAACCCAATCGCCGTCACCGAAGTGGCCACGAACGCCGTCGCGCCAAAGACGATCAGCGGGCTGAAATGCAAATGCGCCAGCAACTGCCGCGCCACCATCGCCAGGCCACTGGCTACCGCCACCAGGCCGCACGCCGCCCAGTCGGCATGGTTCAACCGCGCGAAACACGCACACGACAAACCGACCATCACCGCCACCAGCCAGCGCGGATGATGCAGCGGCTGCACCGCCAGCAGCCGCTCGCGATACACCACGCGGTCGATCCGGCCGGCCTCCGCCTCGAGCACCAGCCGCTGCACTTCCATGACAACGTGCATGTTGATTCCGCGATCTTCGTTGCGACGCACCGTGGTCTTGCTGCGGCCACGGATCCGCGCGGTGACGGTCACCGCATTCGCCATCAACGCCACCTCCACCCGCTCCGCGCCGAGCGCGAGGCCGACGCGCCGCGTCAGCGACTCCACCAGCGCGCTCTCCGCGCCGTGTTGCAACAGACGCAGCGCCGTCTCCGCGCACAGCGGCGCGATGTCCATCGGGTCCGGAGGCGTGGCGGTGACACTCATGACGGGAGGCAAATCGTAGCGCCGACAGCAGAACCGAGCCGCGGCGCGGAGCAAGGCTCGTTCGCAGGCCGGCGGATGTCCGGCCCGCGACGATTTTTCGCGACGTTTCTAGAAGCTCCAGGTCGCCCCCGCGAAGACGCCGCGGCCCAGCGCGGGATAGCCGTTCACTTCCTCGTAGCGTTCGTCGAACAGGTTCTCGACGCGGGCCGTCAGCGTGAGCCGCTCGTTGAGTTTCCATGCGACGTAAAGCCGCGCGACCGTGTAATCCTCCGCGTCGATCGTCTGGAACGTCGCCGCATCGACGTCGCGTCGATCGGCGACGAAGGCGACGCCCGCACCCGCACTGAAGCCGCGGCCGAGTTCCCGCCACACATCCGCGGAAAACGAATGCCGCGGTCGCCGCACCAGCCGGATCGCCTGCGTGAGGTTCTCCGCCTCGAGATACGTGTAGGCGACGCGCACGTCGGCGACGCTCGCGGTTTTCGTTTCAAACGAGAGCTCGAGTCCGCGGGTTTTCGCCCGCTCGATATTTTTCACCGTGCTGGGAAACACCGCGAAATCGTAAGTAATCAGATCGCGGAAACGCGTCTCGAACCACGTCACGCCCAGCGTGCCGCGTTGCTCGGGCAGATAATAATCCACCCCCGCATCCCAGCCGCGCGCCCGCTCGGCCCGCAGGTCCGGATTGCCGGCGTAGAACGCACTGCGACCATAGAGATCGAGAAAACTCGGCGAACGAAAGGCCGTGCCGTAGCTGCCCCGAAGCTTGAGCGTGCGCTGCGCGACGAGCCACGCCGCCGTCGCACGCCCGGTGGTCGCGCGGCCGAACGTATCATGATCGTCGCTACGGAAACCGGCGGTGAGGAAAATCTCGTCGGTCGGCGAAAACTCGTCCTGCGCGAACACCGCGAGCAGCGTCTGCTTCTTGTTGATGTCGCCAAAGCCGGTGTTGCGCGTGTGATTCGCCTCGGCGGTGACGCCGGCCGTGAAACGGTGCCGCTCCACGCCGGTGTAGGTCGACTGCCAGTCCAGCACGCCGCGACGGTTTTTCACGAGCGTTACCTGCGTGAAACCCGACGGCGACGGGTTCTCGGAAACGAAGCGGCGGTCCTGTCCGCCGATCGTCACGCGCGACCTGAAGGCCGGCGCGGGCGCGAACTCCGCAAACGCGGTCGCGAGGAGATTATTTTCCCGCTCGTGATTGTCGGGATCGTTCGTGTAGCGATCGCCGGGATCGGCGTAGTTGCCATGGAAATACCGCAGCGTGCCGCCAACCGCCACGCGCTCGTTGAGCGTGCGGTCGAGCCGGAGCACCGCGTTCGCATTCGTGAATGCATTATTCGGCCGTTCGTTGTCGGAGTGGCCGCCGCGCGCGGAAAAACTGTAGCCCCACGCGTCGCGTTCGCCTTGAGCCGTCAGCGAGCCCTGGATCGTGCCGAAGGAACCGCCCTCCGCGCCGATACTCGCCGTGGGTTCGCCCGCGCCGCGCTGGGCGCGGAGCGACACGACGCCGCCCACCGCTTCGCCGCCGTAGAGCGTGCTTTGCGGACCGTGCGCGACTTCGAGGCTGTCGCACGCGCCGACGCAGCCGCCGCCGAGGAAGAGTTGATAATCGGTGTTGGGATCGTTGAACCGGAGCCCGTCGACGAGGAACAGCGTCTGGTTCGAATTCGCGCCGCGAAGAAAGAGCGACGACAACGCGCCGGGCGCGCCCGACGAAAAATGCGGCGCGCCAGCCACGCCGCCGAGCGCCTGCGCGAGCGAGGTGAGTTGCCGCCGCGCCAGATCGGCGGCGTCGATCACGTCGAGCGCCGTGCCGATCGTGCGCGGCGCCGCGGGCGTGCGCGTGGCCGTGGTCACGAGCGGATCGAGCCGCTCGATCGCCGCGCCGGAGTCCTGCGCGCGCGCAAAAAGGCCCGCGAACGCGGCGCCGAGAATAAGGAGGAACGGTCCGCGGAGGACCGACCGGGAGGATTGTTTCATGGAGGTCTGCTTTCGCTGGCGGCAAGAGCAGACACCGTCCGTTTCCGGGGCGGCTACTCTCACGCTTCATTTTTGCGATGAAGTTTTCGCGATCGACGCGCGCAAAAAACCAACACGTCGAACGCGTGAGCACCCCGGGACGGATGTTCGGACTCCGCATGTCTCGCCGGCGCCAACCGGCTTCCTCACCCGATCGCCTTCACCTCCGGTCGAAACCGGAGACTGGCTTTCCCGCGCAAAACTGCGCGGCACTGGCTTGGCTTGATGCGTTACCGCAGCGCAACTGTGGCCGGATTTCACGGCCTTTCCCGCTGCCCGGAGCTTTCCCAAAGAACGAAGCGCAGTGCATGCCCCTCGGCCGTCGCGGGCAACCCGTTTTCTTGTGCACGGATTGCCGATCGCTGCGTGCTTTTGGCGCTGCCTTGCGAGGTCATGAAGCTACAAATCAACGCATCCGCATTTCAAGATATGTTTCTTGCAAAGTGTATCAGCCGGGAGCAGCTTTCGCGCATCATGGCCGCCACCGATCCCATTCCCTCCCGCGCCGAACTTGCCGCGCGCGCTGCCGCCTCGACCCGTGATTTGTCTGCGCTGTTTGCCTCGCGCATCGTTGTCCTCGATGGCGCGATGGGCTCGCTGATCCAGACGTTTGGCCTGCAGGAAACGGATTTCCGCGGCGAGCGTTTCAAGTCCCACCCGCACGATCTGAAAGGCGACAACGATCTCCTGTCGCTCACGCGCCCCGACGTGATCGAGGACATCCACGGCCGCTATTTCGCCGCCGGCGCGGACATGGTCGAAACAAACACCTTCAACGCGACGACCATCTCGCAGGCCGACTACCAACTCGAGAGCGCCGTGCGCGACATCAACCTCGCGGCGGTCGCCGTCGCCCGCCGCGCCGCGCAGAAAGCCGAGGCCGCCACACCTGGCCGTCGCTGTTTCGTCGCCGGCGCGATCGGTCCGCTCAACCGCACGCTCTCGATGTCGCCCGACGTCAACCGACCCGATTATCGCGCGGTCACGTGGGACCAGGTCGTCACCGCGTATCGCGAGCAGATCGAGGCGCTGCTCGATGGCGGCGTCGACGCGCTGCTGGTGGAGACGATTTTCGACACGCTGAATTCGAAAGCCGCCCTCTTCGCGGTCGACGAGGTCTTCGAGGCGCGCGGCTACCGGCTGCCGGTGATGATTTCCGTGACGATCACCGACGCGTCGGGCCGCACATTGTCCGGGCAAACGATCGGCGCATTCTATAATTCCATCCGCCACGCAAAACCGTTTTCCGTCGGCATCAATTGTGCGCTCGGCGGTCGCGCGATGCGGCCCTACGTCGAGGAACTCGCCTCGATCGCCGAATGCTACGTCACCTGCTATCCGAACGCCGGCCTGCCGAATGCGTTTGGCGGTTACGACGAAACGCCCGCCGACATGGCCGGTGTGCTCGGCGAGTTCGCGCGCAGCGGTTTCGTGAATCTCGTCGGCGGCTGCTGCGGCTCCACGCCCGATCACATCGCCGCGATCGCGGCCGCGGTCCGCGGACTTCCCCCGCGCCAGCCCGCCGCACCGAACCGGCGTCTGCAACTCAGCGGGCTCGAAGCGCTCGCCGTCAACTGAACCTTTCTGAACCTCCCGTAATGTCCACGGCCCCCGACCAACCGACCGGTTCGCAATTCCTCGTCATCGGCGAGCGCACCAATATCACCGGCTCACCCAAATTCGCGAAGGCGCTCAAGGCCGGCGATTGGGATGCCTGCCTCGCCATCGCCCGCCAGCAAGTCGAGAACGGCGCCAATATCATCGACATCAATGTCGACGAGGCGCTGATCGACGGCGAAGCGACGATGGTGAAGTTCCTCAACCTCATCGCCGCCGAGCCGGAAATCTCGCGCGTGCCGGTGATGATCGATTCGTCGAAATGGTCCGTGCTCGAAGCCGGCCTGCGCTGCCTCCAGGGCAAGGGCATCGTCAACTCGATCTCGTTGAAGGACGGCGAAGGGGAGTTTCTCCAGCGGGCGCGGCTGATTCGGCGTTACGGCGCCGCAGCGGTCGTGATGGCGTTTGACGAGCAGGGCCAGGCCGCTAGCCGCGACGAAAAGGTGCGCATCTGCACGCGCGCTTATAAACTGCTGACCGAACAAATCGGGTTTCCCGCCGAGGACATCATTTTCGATCCGAACATCCTCACCGTCGCCACCGGCATCGAGGAGCATAACAACTACGCCGTCGATTTCTTCGAGGCCACGCGGATCATCAAGCAGACACTGCCCGGCGCGAAGGTCAGCGGCGGTGTCTCCAATGTTTCCTTCTCTTTCCGCGGCAACAATCCCGTCCGCGAGGCGATTCACAGCGTTTTCCTTTATCACGCGATCGCCGCCGGCCTCGACATGGCGATCGTCAACGCCGGCATGCTTGGTGTTTATGAGGAGATTCCGCGCGATCTGCGCGAGCTCGTCGAGGACGTGCTGCTCAACCGCCGCGCCGACGCGACCGAGCGGCTCGTCAAATTCGCGGACGCGCTCAAGGAGCAGGCCGGCGGTGGTTCAAATCTGAAATCTGAAATTTCAGATTCCGGCTGGCGCAGCCGGCCGGTGGAAGAACGGCTCAGTCACGCGCTGGTGAAAGGCATCGATGCCTTCATCGAACAGGACACCGAGGAGGCGCGCGCGAACACCGCGAAATATCCGCGGCCGCTCGCGATCATCGAAGGCCCGCTGATGGACGGCATGCGCATCGTCGGCGATCTTTTCGGCGCCGGAAAAATGTTTCTTCCCCAGGTCGTGAAGTCGGCGCGCGTGATGAAAAAATCCGTCGCCTACCTCACGCCGTTCATGGAAGAGGAAAAACGCCAGCACATCGCCGCCGGGGGCGCCGCCCGCGCCAACGGCAAGATCGTGGTGGCGACCGTCAAGGGCGACGTCCACGACATCGGCAAGAACATCGTCGGCGTCGTGCTCGCGTGTAACAATTACGAGGTCACCGATCTCGGCGTGATGGTGCCGTCCGACAAGATCCTCGCCAAAGCCCGCGAGCTCGGCGCCGACGCGATCGGGCTCTCCGGACTCATCACACCGTCGCTCGACGAGATGGTGCACGTCGCGAAGGAAATGAAGCGGGAGAATTTCAGCGTGCCGCTGTTGATCGGGGGAGCCACGACCAGCGGCGCGCACACCGCCGTGAAGATCGCGCCCGAATACGAGCACGGCGTCGTGCACGTGCTCGACGCCTCACGCGTGGTCAACGTCGTCAGCGCACTGCTCTCCCCGACGCAGAAGCCCGCTTTCGTCGCAGAGAATGCGGCCAAGCAGCAGCGTCAGCGCGACGAATTCAACGCCCGCCGCACGCGCAAGCCGCTGCTCTCGCTGGAGCAGGCCCGCGCGCGCCGCCCGCAGTTCGATTGGAGCGCGATCGATATCCCGCGTCCGGAGTTCTTCGGCACGCGCATCTACTCGACCGAAATCACCGACGGCACCCACCCGCTGCAGCTCGCTGAGATTGTCCCTTTCATCGACTGGGGTCCGTTCTTCAGCGCGTGGGAGCTCCACGGGCGTTTCCCGCAAATCTTCGACGACGCCACCGTCGGCGCCGAAGCGAAGAAGCTGTTCGACGACGCGCAAAAACTCCTCGCGCGCATCATCGCGGAAAAGCGTTACACTGCAAAAGCGGTGATCGGCTTCTGGCCGGCGAATGCGGTCGGCGACGACATCGAAGTCTACGCCGACGAATCGCGCAGTCGCGTGCTCACGCGGTTCCACCAATTGCGACAGCAGATGGAAAAACCGGCAGACCAATTCAATCATTGTCTCGCCGATTACATCGCACCGAAGGACAGCGGCCGCCTCGACTATATCGGCGGCTTTGCGGTGACCGCCGGCCACGGCGTCGAAGCGCTCGCGCTCGAGTTCAAGGCCGCGCATGACGACTACTCCGCGATCATGGCGCAGGCGCTCGGCGACCGGCTCGCGGAAGCGTCAGCGGAGTTTTTCCACAAACGCGCCCGCGAAGCCTGCGGTTTCGGTCGCACCGAAAACCTCTCCTACGAGGACCTCATTCGCGAGCGCTACCGCGGCATCCGGCCCGCGCCGGGTTATCCTGCGTGTCCGGATCACACGGAAAAGCCGATCCTTTTCGATCTGCTCAACGCCACCGCTGCGACCGGCATCGTGTTGACCGAAAGCTGCGCGATGACCCCCGCGAGCAGCGTGAGCGGCTGGTATTTCAATCATCCCGAGGCGAAGTATTTCGGCGTCGGCAAACTCGGCCGCGACCAGGTCGAAGACTACGCCGCGCGCAAGGGCCAGACGATGGCCGAAGCCGAACGCTGGCTCGGGCCGTATTTGGATTATTGATGCAGCGGCGGCTCAGGCCGAATTGACCACGAAAGACACGAAAAACACGAAAACCGATCCGGAGTAGCCCACGGAACACACGGAAGACACGGAAAAATCAGACCGGCCGGACACGGAACGCCTTCTTCCGTGTATTCCGTGGGCTCCGATCGATTGGGCCTTTCGTGTGTTTCGTGTCTTTCGTGGTTCTTTCAGAACCGCGCCCCATCGACAGCACTCAACGCAGCGTGACGGTGGCGCGGCCGTCGGCTTTGTGGAGCGTAACCGTTTTGGTTTTTCCCGCGGCCGTCACGCGGTGTTCGCCGAAGAAGGCGGGCACTTCGCAGCGACCGTTTGCATCGGCCTGACCTTCCCACTTCGTCCACCAGTCACGGAAGATGAGATCGCGATACGCTTTCGCGGCGGGCGTCGGCGTCCAGTCACGCTTGTAGAGCGAAGACTGCGGGATCCAGTTCGCTCCCTCCCAAAAACCCCACATCAGAATCCCGCTTACTGCCGGGTGCGCGAAGCAGATCCGATAGTAATCCACGATGTCGCGCGCTTTCGCCTCTTCCTCCGCCGGCGTGATCGGCATTTCCTCGTGCTCGTAGAATTTCGAGCGCTGTCCAGGAAGATTGAACTCGGTCACGCGGATCGGGAGTTTGAACTGCGCGAGCACATCCAGCGCGTGACGCAGCGCGTCGCGGTCAAACGAGTCGCCGTGCAAATGCCCCTGCACGCCGATGCCCGCGATCGGCACGCCCTGCGCGAGCAGCTCGCGGATCTGTTGCACGTAATCGTCGAGGCGATTCCCCGTGAGGATGTCGTAATCGTTGAGAAACAATTTCGCCTCCGGGTCCTTCGCGTGCATCCACGCGGCCATGTCTTTCGTGATCTGCGGACCCAGCCGCTCCGCGTAGAAGTTTCCGTGAATCATCTCGTTATTGAGATCGTATTCGACGAAGCGTCCGCGGTAGCGCGAGGCGATGTCCTTCGCCCGCGCCTCGAGCGTCGCGCGCAGTTCGTCGTTGCTCATCGTCTTCAGCCAGGGCTGCACAAACTGATCGATGCCCCAGAAGACATTGTGCCCGCGCAGCGGCAGCCGGTGCTCGTCGGTCCACCGCAGGATCGCATCGACGGTCGCGTAGTTCACCTGTCCGCGCCGCGGCTCCATCGAGAGCCACTTGAGCGCATTCTCCGTCACGGCCGCATTGAAGTTTTGCAGAAACACTTCGCGGTAGCGCTTCGCGTCCGCGGCCGGCATTTTGCCGTCAAACGCCTGGTTCGCGAGCGCTGCGCCAAACCAGAATTCGTGCCGCACCTGTTCGATCTTCACCTTCGCGCCGGGGCGAGTCTCGATCACGAGCGTGCCGGTGCGGTGCTCGCGGATCGACGCGTCGAGCGGGTCGTTGTTCATGGCGGGCGTGGTGGCGAGCGCCGCGGTCGTGGTCAGGGCAACCATGAAACCAAAGCGAGCGAACGCGCGAATCAGCGAAGAAGTATAAATCATCGGGGATGGGGTTGCCCAGCGAGACGCGGCCCGCGGCAAAAAGATGCTCGTTTCGTCCTCGCGTGTGTCTCCGCCGAACTGAGTTCGCCAGCGATCCGGACGCGAGTGGCGCCGCCTCCCCCCTCGTCTCTCCGTGCTCTCTGTGTCCGAGCTCTGTGCCCTCTGTGGCCTATGTCTTGCTCGACCACAGACAACTCCACGCCCCGCCTCACACCGCCATGACGTCGTAAACGACGACCTTCGACCACAGGTGCGAGCAGGTCTTCACGAATTCGAGGTGCAGCGGATGTTTCTGATAAATGTCCTGTCCCTCGACATCGTCGAAGCCGAGCAGCTCGGACACGCCGTAACTGTTGTCCACCACATCGCGTTTCTCCGTGCTCGCCGGCACGCCCACATGAAACGCGCGCACCGTTTCGATTTTCTCCAGCTTGCGGATGCCCGAGATCAAAGCCTCGCGATCCGCCGCCGACTCCGGGTTCTTCAGCCAAAAAAACACGTGATGCACCAGCTTCGGCAGCGCCGCCTTGCCGGTGGACGGCACCGCGGCCGCGGCAACGGCGGCCGTGCCCAGCGTGACGGCGGAGGTGAGAAATGCGCGACGGGTTTGTTCGTTCATGGGAGGAAAGGGTTCACGCCAACGAATCGCCGCCCGCCGATGAGTCCAGCTCCGACGCTCGCCTTGCCGCGGAAATCGCGCACGCTGCGCATAACCCACGCGCCTCATGTCTTCACACCGTCTGATCCTCCGTCTCGTTTGCCTCGCGCTCCTTGCTTCGCCGGTTGCCGGCGGGTCCGCCGCACTTTCGCTCCGCGTCATGACGTTCAACCTGCGCTTCGCCAGCGATCAGTCGCCGAATGCCTGGCCGGATCGCCGTCCCGTGATGAAACACCTGCTCGAGCGCGAAGCGCCGGATCTCGTCGGCACGCAGGAAGGCGTTTACCGCCAGCTGGGCGATCTCGCCGCCGACCTGCCGGCTTACGAGTGGATCGGACTCGGCCGCGACGGCGGCAGTCGCGGCGAATTCATGGCGGTATTTTACCGGCGCGATCGTTTCGAGCCGGTCGCCTACGATCATTTCTGGCTCTCCGACACGCCGGGCGTCATTGGCTCGATGACGTGGGGCAACGTCTACCCGCGCATGGTCACGTGGGTCCGTTTTCGCGACCGCACCTCGGGACGCGAATTCTATTTCTGCAACACGCATTTCGATCACCAGATTGAGCAGGCCCGGCAGAAAGCCGCGCAACTCCTGCGCGACCGGCTCGCGTCCTTCGACACCGCGCTGCCGGTGGTGTTAACCGGCGATTTCAACTGCGCCGCGGGCGCGAGCCCCGCTTACGACACGCTCACGCGCGAAGCCGCGTTGACCGATACGTGGAGCGCCGCCGCGACGCCCGACAACGAGGACCTCAACACGTTTCACAACTACCAACCGGCGAAACACGAGGGCGAGCGGATCGACTGGATCCTCGCGCGGCCGCTCGCCGCGGTGAAGCGCGCCGCGATCGTCACCTTCGCCGAAAACGGCCAGGCGCCCAGCGACCATTTCCCGGTGCTGGCAGAAATCGAATTTCGCTGACGCCGACGACGTTCGAAGCGTCTATCCCGCGGCAGGCGAACGCGTCTCGCCGTGAAAAATCGTGCCGGTTTTTCGCCAGCGTCGCCGCAACGCCTCCGGCAGCAATGCGCCCGCCAGCTGGCGGCGAAAACGCGGATTGCGCCACAGTGAAAGTTTTCGAGCGCCAAAGCGCGGCGCGGTGGCATTGAAGGTTCGCACACGCCGCCACGTCTGCTGCGCCTGAAACCAGCGCGAGCGACCGAGCGACGAAATGTAACTGCCAGCGTGCCGTCGCCAGCACGCGAGACATTCGTCGAGCGTCACAACCTCGCCGAGAAAAGGCATCAGCAGCCCGATCCGTGTATCGCACGCGAGCTCCGGACAGACGGTCACGTCGAGCGGCAGCACGCGTGAGAGCGCGGCGCGATGCACGACCAGAGCCGAGGTGGGATAGAAGAAGTCGACATCGTGCTGCGCGTAAATCGCCGCCCGCACGTCGCGCACATGAAACCGCAGATCGCGATAACGTCCGATCTGTGCGTCGCCGCCGTCGATCAAGGTCATCGGCGATTGCACGAGCGCGACGTCCTGACGGCCCGCCACCGCGGCCAGCACGCGCTCGATCTTCTGCGGCGCGAACCGATCGTCGCCATCGAGGAGGAACAGCCACTCGCCGCGCGATCGCTCGAAGGCCCGCCACACCGCCTGGGCCTGCGAGATCCGGCTCGGCCGCGCGGCGTCGTGCGTGCCGAAGATCGGCGTGATCCGATCGCCGAACGCGCGGAGCAGCGCGAGGCTCTCGTCGGTGCTGCCGTCGTCGTAGACGATCACCTCGTCCGCCGGCGTCGTTTGCGCGAGCGCGGACGCGACGCAATCGCGCAGGTAACGACCGTTGTTGTAGTTGTTGACCAGGATGCTCGTCGTCGGCCGCGCGGTTTTCATGCCGTGGCGAGCGACCGGTCAAACAGCCGGAGCGGTCCCGGCAACGCGTTACGTTTCCGTGTCGCCCGAGTGACATTTTCGGGCCGGAGTATTTTCGACGGCGTGGAACCCGGCCCACGTGTCGCCGTCCAAGCCCGCGGTGGGCGCTCGCAACTCCAGCGGCGAAACAGCGCACCGGACTTTCGCCGCATGAGCCTGATTAACGACGCCCTCATCAAAGCCGAACGCGACCGCGCGGAAATCGCGCTCGCCGAGTCCCAGCGCCTCACACCGCGCGCGCGCGCGGAGAAACGGCGCGAGACGCGACGCGCGCAATCGCTGCCGTTGATCGCGCTTAACGCCGGCGTGCTGATGGCGTTGTTCGCGGTCGTCATCATCGTTCTGCACCGCAATCGCGACGCCGTGACCGAACGTGCGGTCGATCGCGATGCGCCCTCGACGCTCGTCCACGATGCGAATTCGGAGGCGAGCCTCGCCGCAGCATCGACGCCCGCACCGGGAGCCGAAGCCTCACCGTTTGTTCCTGCTGCGGCCAGCGCCCCCGCCGTCACGGCGGCTCCTGACAACGGTTACGCGCTCGCGGGGATGTCGGCGATCGGTGACACCACGTTGCTGAGCATCACGCGCCTGCGGGACCAGCGCAGTGTGTGGGTGCCGGTCGGAAAGACTATCGGCGAAATCACCGCGATCCGCTACGACTCTTCCGCCGATCGCGCGGTCATTCGCGTCAATGGCCGCGAACTCACCATCGGTCTGCGCACGCCGTCCGCGGAGCCGTCAGCGCAAGCGGCCGAGTAACCGCGCGCGCACGCTCCCGCGGTCGAGCCAGTAAACGCCGCGATAGAGCGCACCCATCGCGCGGGCCCACGCCCGATAAATCCAGAAGCAGCGAAGCGTCCGCGCCGCGGCGAAGACGCGGTGACTCGAGAAACTGATCGCGCGACGCAGATCGTAGATGCGGCGGCGCTTCCATCCGCCAGCGTGCGCATTCGGTTTCACGCGCTTCCGCGGCACGCGCTCACCGCGGCTGCGGTGCAAGCGATACGCGAGGCCCTCGCGACGCTGCCGCAAGCCTGCGGCCTGCGTCTTCGCCAGAAACTCGCCATCGACTTCGCGCAACTCCAGCCGGCCCTCGGCCGCCGCAACCGCGAAGATCTCACGAACGTGTTCCGCGCGGATCACGACAACGTTCGTCCCGCGCCCGTCCGCGGAATATGGTTTCACCCAGGCATCGCCGAACGACACATCGGCCGTCTCCGCCATGACGTCGTCGCAAAAATTACAGGCTTCATACTGGAAGAAGCCCATGCCCCAGTCGCCGTCCACCATCCGCGCCCAGTCACGCACGTGCACGCGACCGTCGCGCGTGGTCAAACCCACCGTATAAACATCCGCACCACGGTCCGGTTGCTTCACGCGAAAATCGACGGCCGCGACGCTTCCCGGCGCGACCCCGCTCTGGCGGGCGAAACTTTCAACCAGCGCGGCGCTTTTCAAATGGCCGCAAAACAATCCGAGGCAGAGTGCGATCCGCTCGCGTAGCACGGCATCGTTTTTCATCAGGAGCCGGACCGCTTTGACGAAACACGGGACGCCCACGAATGCGTAGCGTCCCGGCCGGGCCCGCACCTCCGCGAGTGCCGCGGAAAACTCGATGGGATAATAGCGTGACTTGGCCGCCGCCTGGATTTCCTCCGGCGTGCGCGAAACGCGATAAGCGAACAGCCCCGGATTCTCCTTGGTTGGCGTGCGGGGCGCGACGTGCACCACGCCGTCGATTTCGCCGGCGCGCAGCAGCTCCAGCAGCAGCCACGAGACCATGCCGCCCGAGCTGCCGCGCGTGCGAAAATCGCGTTCCTCGACCCAGCCGACGTAAGCAGCCGTCCACCGCCCAACCGCCGGATGCGAATGCGGCGCGGCACCAAACTCGCGCTGCGCAATCTGATCCTCATTCTCCGCCTGGTCCGAAAACGGACACACCCGCGCGGGATTGCTCGACGGCGCGGACGCGGACGCTGGCACCGGCTGCGTTTGGTAGAGCGCGCGTTTCGTGAAACGAATCCGATACCGTCCCGGATCCGCCACCGCACACGCGCCGCAGCCGATGCAGACGTCCGCGGCCAGCACGTCGGCGATGCGCCAGACGCCGGTCGGCGACGGAGCCGGCGTCCATGGCGCCGACGGCCGCGTGTCCGTCACACTCATAACCGGAGGCAGTGCGCGAGAAATCCCAGCGACTGCTGCCGGCGGGCATCGATAATCGCGATGGTCTCCGACTCGATCGGGGTCGAGAGGAGTTGGGCGACCTGCGCGCTCCGGGCAGAATCGAAAATGCGGTGCATGGCGCCCACCAAGGTCAGGAAACCGCGGATTTTGTTCGACCGATAAGGCGAAAGTTGAGCGACGAAGGGCTGATGGAACCGCAGCGCGAAAACGCATCCATGAAAATACGACGTGGCCACCGCGCTCGCGTGACGAAAACGGTGCACGAACTCGTCGGGCCCGGCGCTCAGGAGCGAAACATCCGCCCAATCGTTGCGGTAGCCGATGCTCACGATCCGCAAATGACGCGCCTGCGCCCAAGCCCGTACCTCACGGGCAAACTCCGGCGTGAAGCGGTTGCCGTAAAGCAGCAGGTAGGCGGGCCCGAAACGCGGTGCGGTGAGCCGGGCCGGCGCCGGGGTGAATTGCAGGCAGGGGTCGAGCACCAGCGGCGGTTCCATGTCCACATGACGGCGGATGAGATCGCACGAGTTTGTATCCCGAACGGAAATACAATCGAAACGCCGCAGACGCGCGACCCATTCGGGCGCGAGGCCGCGGCCCGAATCGTAGTTGCCGAAGCTCGCGGCGTAGGCGACGAGCCGGCGCGGCGCGAGCGACTCCCCGAAGAAAAGCGGCACGCCGCCGAGCCACGGATGCGAGAGATTCCACACCTCGTCGCTGCCGACGACCACCAGGTCGAAATCCGAAAAATCCGGCGGGGCGTGAAGCGGGAATTTCCCGGTGCGCTTCACCCGTTGTTGCGCCGCGATGAACTTCAATGCTTTCGCCGCAAAGGCCGCGACATCGCGCCGCGGCGCCGGCCGGAACGGGCGAATCGCGTGTTTCAGCTCCCGCCAGAAATAATCGCGCGAGTGGTAGTCGAGCAGTTGCACCTCATGACCGGCAGCGAGTAGAAAATCGCGAAGGCAGCGCATCTGCCAGTAAGCGCCGTAATTGATGCAGCGATGAAACGTGAGGATACCGATTTTGCGGCTTCGTTCGCCCGGCCACGCTCCGCCGGCAGGTTGATGAAGTCCGTCTGCCGTGCGCAGCTCTGTATTGGCGAGATCCATAGTTTGGATCGGGGGTGACAATCCGAGTTGGTAAAAGGTCCGCTAGAAACCGGCTCGTCGTTTCGACTTTTTTTTTCGGAATGCGCGCGCCGGGGTCGCCCGACCCACCGAGGCAGGCGTCCATCAGCTTGCACAGAGTAAACCGACGCGAACCCCGTTTCAGCCGAAAAATGTTCTCCACGACTCGACGCCCGGAACGAGCGGTCGTCGTCAGAAATCCACCGGCCGGAACTTCGCGTCAGGTCCGCGCGGAGATCGTCGCCGCCACCACGAACAGGCCGATCATCACGGCCGCGCAGCCGAGCCGCGCCGCTGTCGAGATCACAAATCCGATCGCTGCCCCCATGCCGGCGCGCAACGATTCGCGTCCGGTTTTTTTCGCGAGCAGCTTTTCGGCCGCCATCGCGCCGAAGACGGTGCCGAGAATCAATGCCGGCAACGAGAAGAACACGCCCACCAGCGCGCCGGCGCTCGCGCCCCCCATACCCCAGCGACTACCGCCAAACCAGCGGGTGCCGAGGATCACGCCGCCGAAATCCGCCACGATGGACAATAGCCAGAACAGGGCGATGAACCCGACGACGGTCCACGAAAGCTGCGGAGGGAGGATCAGCTTGTGCAAAATGGCCGCGATCAGGATCAACGTCGTGCCCGGCAACAACGGCACCACGACCCCGACGATGCCGACGAGCATCAGAGAAACGGTCAGGCACCACGTCGCGATTTCGAGCATGAGGCCAAGACACTCGCGCCGTTGTCAAAGTTGCGAGCCTGAAGGGCAACCTGGTCGCCGGAGCGGCAGGAAATCCGCGCGGTGAGCTTGAACGCGGGCGGCCACGACGGCGTCCAACATCAATATTGCATCGAGCCGACGCCGATCGGCGAACGCGCGAAACCCCGATGTTGGCTCCGGAAGTTTGCCGGGGATTTCAGCGGCTTCGCGCGGAACGCCCCTGAACCGGCCCGGTCCGTTTTCACTCACCACCCCACTCGCTTATGAAAAATATCATCGGCATCGTCCTCATTGCGCTTGGCATCTTCCTGTTTGTCCAAGGGCTCAACCGCAAAGACTCCATCGCTGGCGTGGCCTCGGAAGCCACGACGGAAGTCGCCAACGCCGTCGACGGCGGGGCGCGTCAACCCAAGCACGTCGTCTACATGGTGGCCGGAGGCGTGATCGCGCTCATCGGCATCGGCGTGATCGCCCGCAAGCCGCGCGCCGTCTGAGCGGCAATTCATTTTGGCGGTTCAGACGCCATAACTGAATCGTCACCGTGCAACGAGCGGACCCCGTCCGCTCGTTGCTATTTTTTTGCGCGCGCCCGGCCAGTCCACAGCCAACAACAAAAGGTAGGGGCGCGTGTCCCCACGCGCCCTGAGTTTGGCTCGCGTATTCCGACGCGTCTGTGACCTTCGGCGGGCGACTCGGAGAGCCGTCTCCACCTGCGAAACGACTACTGGGCGGCTGCGCTTTTCCGCGGCAGTGCGAACGCCACATATGCGTCGCCGCTTTTCGTAGCCATCTTGCCGCCGCCGCACGCGATCACAACGAATTGCCGGCCGCCGGCCTCGTAGGTCGCAGGCGTGGCATAGCCGCCGGCGGGGATCGTCGTTTTCCAAAGCTCGCGGCCGGTGCGCGCATCGAACGCGCGGAATTGCTCGTCCTTCGTCGCGCCGATGAACAATACCCCGCCGGCGGTCACGAGCGGGCCGCCGTAGTTTTCCGTTCCCGTGGGCGGGTGGCCTTGCGCGGTCAGCTCCGGCAGTTCGCCCAGCGGCACGCGCCACAGATAATCGCCCGTGTTCAGGTCGATCGCGTTCAGCGTGCCCCACGGCGGCTTCACCGCGGGATAACCGTCCGGATCCAGCCACCGATTGTAGCCGGTATGAGTATAGGGCGGCGGAGTCGCGCGGCGCTCGTCGGGCAAATAGGTCGGCCATTCCGGCTGAGCGTTACCGGCCTCGTTTCGTCCCGCCGACGCTGGCGCCCCGCCAAAGAGAAAATCCACGAGGGCGTCTCGATGCTGTTCCGTGAGAAACCCCCACGGCGGCATCACGCCCCGACCGTGCGTGATCACGTCAAGCGCCTGCTCGCGCGTGAGGCGCTGGGCGACATCGACCAGCGCCGGGATGTTGGCCGACGGATTTCCGCGGCGATCCGCGCCGTGGCAGCCGGTGCAGTTTTGCAGAAACACCTGCTCGCCCAGCGAGCTCGCACTGCCGGTTTCGATCATCGAGAGCACCCACGGCATTTCGTTGCTGTTCACATAAAGCACGCCGTGCGGATCCACCGCCGCGCCGCCCCACTCCGCCCCGCCGTCGAAACCCGGAAAAATAATGGTGCCCTCGCGGCTCGGCGGCGCGAACACCGTGTGCGGACGCAGCCGCGAGAAACGCTCCAGCACCGCACGGTGCGCTTCGGGCGTGCGCTGTGTGATTTCCTCCGCCGTGAACAACTGTCGCGCAAACGGGGCCGGCTTCAGCGGAATCCGCTGGGTCTTCGCCGCGACTTCGCCCGCGAGATCCGACGACGGCACCGCGCGCTCCTCCACCGGGAAAAGCGGCTCTCCCGTTTCCCGATGCAGCACGAAGACGAAGCCGGATTTGGTCACCTGCGCCACCGCCGGAATGTCGCGACCGTCGCGCCGCACGGTCACGAGCGTTGGCGGCGCCGGCGGATCCCGATCCCACAGATCGTGCCGCACAAATTGATAATGCCACACGCGCTTGCCCGTCGTGGCATCGAGCGCGAGCAGACAGTTGGTGAACAGGTTGTCGCCGAGCCGGTCGCCGCCCCAAAAGTCGAACGCCGCCGAGCCCACCGGACAAAACACCAGCCCGCGCTCCTCATCGACCGTCATGCCGGTCCACACATTCCCTCCGCCCACCCGCTCCCACGCGTCGGCCGGCCAGGTATCATAGCCTTCCTCGCCCGGATGCGGAATGGTGTGAAAACGCCAGACGAGTTTGCCCGTGCGCACATCGAATGCGCGGATGTGCCCGGGCGCGGCCGGCCCCGGGCCTTCGCCGACGCGCATGCCCATGATGATGAGATCGCGGTAAATCACGCCAGGGGTGTTGGCCTGGATCGCGAGGCCGGTGACGTCGCGATCGAGTCCTTCCGCCAGGTCCACGCGGCCACCCGTCCCGAAGGTTTCGATCAAGCGTCCGGTGCGGGCGTCGATCGCGTGCAGCCAGTGTCCGGTCCCGAAAAGAATCCGGCGGTCGTCTCCATCCGACCAATACGTGAGGCCGCGATTCACGCCGTTGGGCTCCGCCGGCTCGAAACGCCAGCGTTCCACGCCCGTGGCCGCATCGAGGGCAACGACTTTCAACTGGGGCGTCGTCGCATACATCACGCCGTCGATGATGAGCGGGTTGCACTGGATCTGGGTCTGGTCGCCGCGCGCGTCGCCAGCCCGCCAGGTCCACGCCACTTCGAGGCCGCTGACGTTGCCGGCCGTGATTTCACCGAGCGGTGAGAAATGCGTGGCGGCTTTGTCGCCGAGATACACCGGCCAGTCGCGGCCGGCGGAACCGAAAAGCGGGGAGGCTGCCAGCAGCGAAAGGAGCAACAGGGCCGGGCGTGGCCGCAGTGGGGTTTGCATCGCTCCGAGTTGAGCGAGGCCCGTCGCGGAGGCCATCCTGAAGTGCGGTGCGACGCCTACTTGGCGCGCTCGAGCCAGCCGCCCGCCTTCAGCCACTCGGCGGCGCGATCCGGCCAGTGCGTGACGGGATTGTCGGTGCGGCGGAGGCCATAGCCGTGCCCGCCTTTTGGATACACGTGCAGCTCCGCGGGCACGCCCGCGCGCTGCAGCGCCGTGTAATACGACAATACGTTTTCGACCCGCACGGGATCATCCTGCGCCATGGTGAGAAACGCCGGCGGCGTGCGGCCGGGCGCGGGTTGAACCAACTCCGGCACGCGGTCGCCGTTCGCCTTGTCCGCCAGATAGCCCGGGTAAATCAGCAGCATGAAATCCGGGCGGCAGCTCACGGCGTCCGCCGCGTCCACCGGATCGTAGGCGCGCGGTTCGAAGCGGTTGCCCACCAGCGCCGCCAGATGCGCGCCGGCCGAAAACCCAAGCACCCCGATGCGCTGAGGGTCGACACCGAACTCGGCCGCGCGATGGCGCACGATTCCGAGGGCGCGTTGTGCATCCTGCCAGGGCAGTTCGTGGCGCTCGATGCCGGCCCGCGCCGGCACGCGATATTTGAGCAGCACCGCGGTCACACCGATCGAGTTGAGCCATTCGCACACTTCCGTGCCCTCGAGATCCCACGCGAGGATGTTATAACCGCCTCCCGGACAAACCATCACGGCCGCACCGGTGTCCCGCGCGGGTTCCGGTTTGTAGATCGTGATCGTCGGCCGGGAAATGTTGCCCAGTCGGATCAGTCGCCGGCCCGCGATGAGATTGTCGGACGGTTTCGTCGTGTCCTGCTCGGGCGGCAGCGTTGTCGTCTCCCGCGGCGGAGAATCGGGCCAGAGTGGAATCGTCAACGGGTCCGCGCCGCGAACGGGCGAACCGAATCCCCACCACATCGTCACCATCAGGAGCGAAGCGAGGCGCCGCATGGCTGAAACTTCAGCGCGCTGGCGGCGCCGCACGCAAGTGCGATCTCGCTCCACGAAAAAGCCGGCGACGCGAGTCGCCGGCTTGTAAACAAGTCCAGACAGAAAAGGAGCTTACTCGGCGGCCGCCTTCACGATGATGTTATTCGTCACGCTGTGCACGCCCTGCACGCCCGCGGCGATCTGCTCGGCCCGCGTTTTCTGGGCGGCCGTGTCGACGAAGCCGCTGAGTTGCACGGTGCCCTTGAACGTTTCGACGTCGACTTGCAGCGCCTTCACGACGTCGTCGCGCACGAAAGCGGTTTTCACCTTCGCGGTGATCGCCTTGTCGTCGATGTATTCGCCGGTGCTTTGCGAGGTCGCGGTCGAGGCGCAACCGGATTGGAGAGAGAGGACGCCGGTCGCGCCCAGCGCGAGCACGGTCATGAGTTTGAGGGAGGTTTTCATAGGTTGACGCCGCCATAGTAGCTTGGCGTTTCACGCGGTTCGCCGTGCGGGAACAGTTGCGCACTCCGGCCCGCGCGTCGGAGCAGCGCGCAACAGGCCGCGGGGGCGTGCGGCCGCACGCGTTTTCAGAGGTAAAACGCGCCCGACCTTTGCCTTCGGGCAAGCCTCGCGCCGACAACTCACCCACGCGTCGAGCCGTGCGCTGCCGCGTGGGTCGGTCGGGGCAAACCTGAGGCCACCCTGCGGTTTTTTTCGCAGTATTTTGAAAGAACTGGGCCTGCATTCCGCAGTCTTTCATGCCAGCTTATCCGCCAGGTAAGCAGCCACCTCAACTCGTGTCCGAACCATGCTGCCCAACGACTCCACGCCCAAGAAATCTCTGCGCATCCTCTACGCAGACGACATGCGTGAGCTGCGCGAACTGGCGCGCATCGCGTTGAGCCGCGAAGGTCATCTCATCGAGTGCGTCGGCGACGGTCGCGAAGCGCTCTCGCGCGTGATGCTCGATCCGGCGGCTTACGACCTCGTGATCACGGATCATCACATGCCGCACCTGAACGGCATCCAACTCGTGAGCGAGCTCCGCAAGCTGCCGTATGCGGGCAAGATTTTGATTTTCTGCTCGGAGCTGAGTCCCGGCGTCAACGAGACGTATCAAAAACTCAAGGTCGACCGGATCCTCTACAAGCCGGTGTTTCCGTCCGAGCTGCGCCAGGTTCTCACGGATTTGTTTTCGCCCGCCACCGCGTCGTCGTGAACGCCGGCACCGCGACGACCTGCGAGGGCCGCCGCGGCGTTTTGAATCAGGCGGCGGGATCGAGCACGACCTTGATGCAGCCGTCGCGTTTTTCCGTGAAGACCTCGTAGATCTCCGCCGCGCGCGTCAATGGGACGCGGTGCGTGATCACGAAGGAGGGATCGATCTTTCCCGATTCCACCAGCGAAAGCAGCTGCGGCATGTAGCGCTGCACGTGCGTCTGGCCCATGCGGAAAGTGACGCCTTTGTTGAACGCCGCTCCGAACGGGATCTTGTCCAGGAACCCGCCGTAGACGCCCGGCACCGACAGCACGCCGCCCTTGCGCACCGCGCGCATCGACTGACGCAGCGCATACGGCCGGTCCGTCTCCAGTTTCAGCGCCTGTTTGAGATTATCGTAGCTCGATCCGTGCGCTTCCATGCCGACGGCGTCGATGGCCGCATCGGGACCGCGACCGCCGGTGAGCTCGCGCAGCTTTTCGAGCACGTCCTCGTCATCGTGAATCGCGATCGCTCCCGCCGCCTCCGCCATCGCGAGCCGTTCCGGGACGCTGTCGATTGCGTAGACCTTCGCCGCGCCGAGCAGGAGCGCGCTGCGGATCGCGAACTGGCCCACGGGTCCGCAGCCCCACACCGCGACGATCGTCTCGCCCGGCTTGATGTCGCAGTTCTCCGCCGCCATGTAGCCGGTCGGAAAAATGTCCGAGAGAAACAGCAGCTGCTCGTCCGGGATCGTGTCGTTTTCGATCACGATCGGGCCGTGATCCGCGTAAGGCACACGCGCATACTGCGCCTGCCCACCCGCATAGCCGCCCGTCAGGTGCGAGTAGCCGAAAAGCCCGGCCGCGCTGTAGCCGAGAAGTTTCTCCGCCATCCACGCGTTCGGGTTCGTGTTGTCGCACAACGACCATTGCTGCCGCTGGCAATGCGAGCAGCCGCCGCACGAGATCGTGAACGGCACCACGACGCGCTCGCCCACCTTCAGGCGCTTCACGCCCGGGCCGACTTCGACGACCTCGCCCATGAACTCGTGGCCGAGGATGTCTCCCTTCTCTATCGTCGGCATGTATCCATCATACAAATGCAGATCGGAACCGCAGATCGCGGTCGAGGTGATCCGCACGATCGCGTCGCCCGGGCTCAGGATCGCCGGATCGTCGACCTCCTGGACCTCCACCTCGCGCTTGCCCATCCAGCAGACCGCTTTCATGACGCCGCCTTTCGCTGGAGCTGTTCGCGTTCCTTCCGGCGCGCCGCCCGTTGCGGTCCGCCGGCGGACTGGCCCTCGATCGTGGGAATCTCGCCCGCCTCCATCAGGGCCTTGAAACGTCGCAGCGCCTCCGCCACCTGCTGCGCCGGCTCCTCACCGGTGAGCTTCGCCATCAAGGCGGCAAAGCGGCCGCCCGGGGGATTGTATTCCAGCTGCACGGTCACCTCCGTGCCTTCGTCCCCGGGCGCGGCTTCGAAACGCACCGTGCCCGCATTCTCGACATCCGCACCCTCGCGCGAACGCCACGCAATCAACTCGTCCGGTTCGTCGTTGATCACGACGGCGTGCCATTCCACGAAATGGTCGCCGGGAGCGCTGACCCGCCAGTGCGATTCCGTGTCCGAAATGCGGGCGATCGACACCGGGTGCTTGATGATGGCGACAAGATTCTCGAAGGAACGCCAGAAGCGATAAAGCTCGGCGGGGGGTTTGCGGATGGTGCAGGAACGCACGATTTTGATGCCGCGGTTTCCCGGAACGGCGATCTTGCTGCGGAACACGGGCTCCGAAGTGGCCGTGGTCCGATCCGGCGGAGGGGTTGAAAGACTCATGCCCAAAGTTAAGCGCCGGCTGGGCCGGCGCCATGGGGCCGGCTCCGAGAAGCGGCATGAGTTTTGGCAGAGTCCACCGTCGGAAAATCTCCGGCCGACTCCGCCGCTAGTCCGGACCGCGCTCCTGTTTCAGCCAGGCCCGCTTCAGGGGCGAACCCGCGGTGGCCAGCCTCGTCTCGCCCGGCGCCGCCGACGCCGGGATCCAGCGCGCGCCGCTGATCTGCAGGCGCGGCCGGATCGCCTCCGCCAACGTCCGCGGGTCGTCGTGCGCCGCCTTGCGGACGCGCACGCGCTTTCGCGGACGATCCGGATCGATCACGAAGGCCCCGCGCGGCGTCTCGTAATACAGCACCGTGTGTCCCGCCCGGCGCTGCGGAATGTAATAGCTCAGCAGTCGGGCGTGCAGGATCGGTTCGCCCGCTGCCTGGCGGCGGCGCAGCAGCGCATGGCTCTCAAGCAGGCAGGCATTGGGCGGCGCCTCCGCTACGACCAGCGGGCGCGCCTGCTCCTCCGGCACGATTTCGTGCACCACAAAACCGGGCTCGATGGCCTGCAGCAGCGGCGCGAGGTTGGCCTTCTCCGCCGCGAGCCGGTGGCGATGCAGCGACAGGCTCTGCGTGCCGTCGGCGTCGGTGTAGAACCAGAGCAACCCGCCCAGCTCGAAAACGAGCGCGTAAAGCTCGGATGGATACACGCTGTTCCGGTTCGCGTTTTCGATCCGGACGACACGCGACCAGGTTTCGTCACCAAGCAGCGCGCGCGCCTGCCGGGCGTGATCGAGCGACGGCGATGCCGGCAAGAATCCCGGGAGGATGAACGGCAGCAGGGCAAGAATGCGCGTCAGGCGAGGCACGCGGCTATTACCGCGGAGGTGGCGCGAAAGTTACAAAAAACGCACCGCCGATCCGTATCCACGGACTCACTTCATCCGATCCGCGATCGGAATCGAACCGCCGCGCCTCAGGCGGGACGAAACCAGCGCTTCACGTCGACTTCGGGATCGAACGCGGCGCCATCGAGCAGATGGCGCACCCACTGCCTCGCCAGCGCCGGGGCGAACAGCGCCCCTTTTGCCCCGAATCCGTTGAACACGCCCAGCCGGGGATCGAGCGGGTGGCGCCCGGCCACAGGCCGCTTGTCCGGAAGATAGCTTCTCACGCCGGCCTCCTGTGCCACCACCGCTTCGATCGGCACCTGCATCGCGGCGGCGCTCGCCTCCAGTTCCCGGCGGGCTTCGATCGTCAGCGTCGTGTCCCGTCCGGCCGGCACATGCGTGGCGCCGAGCTTCGCCCGGCTGGGCCCGACGGGCACGATCCAATGCCGCCGGTTCAACACCACGCCTTCCGTCAATCCCGCTGCGGCGACCGTCAGGCACTCGCCTTTCGAATACCGCCACGGCACGAAGGCAAACTGCCGGGCGACGTCGCCCAGCGCCCCGCTGCAATCGATCACGAGCCCGTAATCGCCGCTTTGCCGCGCCCCGTCCGCGCGCTCCTCGCGCAAGACTCCCGCCGCCTGCCAGCGCGCGCGCGCCACCGCGATCAGGCGCCCGGCGTCGACCCGTCCCGCCTGTTCGATCCACACGCTGTCGCCGTCGATGCCGTCGACATAGCCGGCGAGTTCGCCGGACGCGGTCTTGCGCTCCGCAATCTGCCGCTCGTCGTCATCGACGAAATAACGCCGCACCCGCAGTTCCTGCCAGAGCGGCACCTGCAATTCCTGTTCGATCGCGCGATAGCAGGCCCGCGCCGCCGGCAGCAGCGTGTCGACCTTCCAGCTTTTCACCATCCGCCGGCCCGTCACCGGATTTATGATACCGGCGCCCACGCGCGAGGCCGACAGCCGGTGCCCGGCATCGACGATTTCCACCGGCAGACCGGCGCGCTCGAACTCCCAGGCGAGCACCGTGCCGGCGAGTCCCTGCCCGACCACGAGGATCTTGGCGTTCATCGCCCGCCATCGTGTCGCGAAAGCCGGGGCACGCCAAGCGGCCTTTTGGCATTTTCAACTCCGCATTTTTTGCTCTCGCGCCCACAGCGCGGCGCCGATGATGCCGGCCCCGTTCCTGAGCTCCGCCGGCACGAGGTCCGCCCGCGGTTTCAGGTAGCCGAAAAACTGGTCGCTTTTCGCGCTCACGCCGCCGCCCAGAATGATCCGATCGGGCCAGACGAGCGTCTCCAGCATCAGCAGATACCGGTTCAGATCCTGTCCCCACTCGTCCCAACCCAGCCCGCGCCGCTTGCGCGCCGCCGACGAAACGAACCGCTCCGCCGAATGTCCGCGCATCGTCAGATGCCCGAACTCGGTGTTCGGCATCAGACAGCCGTCGTGAAACAACGCCGAACCCACGCCCGTGCCGAGCGTCAGCAGCAGCACCGTGCCCGCGATCCCGCGACCCGCGCCGAAACGCATCTCGGCGAGGCCCGCCGCATCGGCGTCGTTGACGATCGCCACGCGGCAACCGGTTTCGCGCGCGAACAATGCTCCCGTATCCAGTCCGACGAACCGCGGGTGCAGGTTCGCCGACGTCAACGTGCGCGAACCGTGAATCACGCCGGGAAACCCGACCCCGATGCGCCCGCGCCAGTGAAAGTGCCGCGCCACGGCAGCCACCGCCCGCGCCATCTGCAGCGGCGTGAGCGTATCCGGAGTTTCGATGCGAAACCGTTCCGTCAGCATTACGCCGGTCGTGGTATCCACCGGCGCGCCTTTGATCGCCGAGCCGCCAATATCGATGCCGAGGATCTTCATGTCAGGTGACTGTATCGCGTCGAGGTTTCGCGAAGCCGGATGAGGCGAGCGTCTGGATCTGGAAGGCAATCAGCTGCAATCGCAGCCGTCACCGCCGTGCGCATGGCCGTGACGCAGTTCCTCGGCCGTCGCTTCGCGCGCCGCCACCACGTCGACCTCGAAGGTCAGGTCCACGCCGGCCAGCGGATGATTAGCGTCGAGCAGCACGTCCTCCCCGTCGATCGCCGCCACGCGCACGATCGGCGCGTGACGATCGGGGCCGGCCTGGAAGGTGTCGCCGACCTGCAGCTCGCCGTCGACGGGCAGCACGTCACGTTTCACCGTCTGCATCTGCGTAGCGTCGCGTTCGCCGTAGGCTTTGGCCGCCTTGACTTCGACCCGCGTCTTCGCGCCCGCGGGCTGCGAGCGCAGTTGCTCGTCGAGGCCGTCGATGATCTGGCCCGCGCCTTCGAGGTAGGTGATCGGCGAACCGCCGGCAGAGGAATCGAGCACGCGGCCGGACGGATCACGGAGCGTGTAGTGGAAGGTGACGACGCGTGGCATGAGCGGAAAAGCAGGTAAGAAGTGACAACCCGGCGGAAGTAACAAGTGCCAAGTGGCCCCACGCCGCAACGTCGCCGCCGTTACGTTTCCTGCCGCAACACCTCCAGCGGCGGATGCGATGTCACCCCGCGATTCGTGAGCAGACCGGTGATCAGCGTCACCGCCACCGCGCCACCGATCGACGCCACCAAGACCGACGGCGGGACCACCAGCGGCGCCTTGAAAACGTAATGTGCCAGCAGCGCATTCGCCGCGAGCGCGAGCATGCCGCCGGTCAGCGCCGCAAGCACGCCGAGCACCGCGTATTCGACGAATTGAATCTGCCGGAGTTGCCGCCGCGTCGCACCGAGCGTCCGCAGCAGGACCGTCTCGCGAATACGTTGATACCGTCCGGTCAGGATCGCGCCCGCGAGCACGATCACGCCGGTCACCACCGTGAAGGCCGCCATGAACGAAATCACGAATGCCGCCTTGGAAAAAATCCCGTCGAGCGTCTGCAGGATGAGCGAGAGATCGATCGCCGACACGCTCGGGAGCTGCCGGCCAACCTCGCGCTGCAATGCCGCCGATTGCTCCGTCGTGCCGGTCCGCACCGCCGCGATGAACGTCTTCGGCGCCGGTTCGAGCACGCCTTCGGGAAACACCACGAAAAAATTCGGCTGCATCCGCTGCCACTCGACCTGCCGCAGGCTCGTAACCCGGCACAGCACCGGGACGCCCTGCACGTCGAAACTCAGTTCGTCCCCAAGGCCGAGCTGCAGATCGCCCGCGAGCCCTTCCTCGAGCGACACCGGCACCGGCTCGACCCCCGGCTCCACGCGCCCGGTGAATTCGCCGGCGATCACGCGCTCCGTGTCGGTCAACTCACGCCGGAAGGTCGAGCGATACTCGCGCCGCAATGCCCAGCCCGGCAGTTGCACGGTGTCGTCCTTCAACCACTCCTCGACCGGACGTCCTTTCAACGTCGCCAGTCGCATCGTCACCATCGGCGCCCGCGCGAGCAGCGGCGTGTCGTTCTTCTGCGCGATCGCGGCAAGCTCATCGATCTGATCCTCCTGCACATCGAAAAACATCAGGTTGGGTCGCGCGCCGCCGCCGATGCCTTCGATTTTCCCGAGCAGCGTCGCGCGCGTGAGCACAAGCGTGATCATCAAAAACGTCCCGAGTCCCAACGAGAGCAGCAGGAGCGTCGTGCGATTGTTCGGCCGGTGCAGGTTCGCGAGTCCCTGCCGCCACACGTAAGGCAGCGAGCGCCGCGGCACGAAACGTTTCGCCGCCCAAACGATCGCCCGCGCGACCAGCGCGAGCAAACCGAACGCCGCCCCCAGCATCAGCGTGAAACCCGCGCCGACTTTCCAGCTGCCCGACTGCAGCATCGCAAAGCCCGCGATCGCCACGCCGATGCCCAGGAAAAGCCATTTGCGCCAGGGATCCGGCGTGGTCGCCTGCCCCTGCGCGGAACGGATCGCCAGCAGCGGCGAAACCCGCCGCACTGCGAGCAATGGCAGTAGCGCGAACAGCACGCAGATCACGAGGCCCGCCAGTGCGCCACGCGCCACCGCCGGCCACGACACGAAAATCTCCACCTCGAACGGCAGGAAATCCTGCATCACCACCGGCAGCAGCTGTTGCACGCCAAGTCCGACCGCCGCACCCACCAGCGCGCCGGCGAGTCCGAGCCCGAAACCCTGCACGAGATAAATCGCAAAGCTCGTCCGCGCGCTTGCGCCGAGGCAGCGCAGCACCGCCACCGTCGCGATTTTTTGCCGGATATACACATGCATCGCGCTCGCGACGCCCACCGCACCGAGAAACAGCGCGACGAATCCGACGAGACTCAGGAAGGAGTAAACGTCCTTCAAATTGTCGCCGAGATCGCGCTTCCGCTCCTCAACCGTCGTGTAGCGCAGCCGCTGTTCCTTCAATTTTTCGCGCATCTCTTTCTCGAGCGCCGCCGGGTCGACGCCCGGCGCGAGTTTCAGATGCATGCGATAACTCGCGAAGCTGTCGCGCCCCTCGAGTCCGGCCGCGCGCAGCGAATCCATCGAGAGATAAACGCGCGGCGAGAACATCGACACGGCCGCCGACTCGCCGGGGATCTTCTGCAGCGCCCCCGCGACGCGAAACGTGCCCTTGCCGATCATGACCTCGTCGCCGACCTGCACGCCGAATTGCGCGAGGATGGTTTCTTCCACCAGCACGAACGGGCCGGTCGCAAGCTGCGCCATCGCGCCGGCGGGCTGCGTCACGAGCTCGCCGTAGAAAGGAAAACCGCCCTCGAGCGCGCGCACCTGCACAAGCCGGCGCTGATAATCGCGGGAGGGAAACGTGATCATCGATCGCAGCGACACCTCGTGTGCTTGTTCGACGGATACGGTTTGGAGATACGCACGCGTCGCCGGTTCGAATTCGGTGCGCGAGGTGACGGCGAGATCCGAGCCGAGCAGCGAACGCGTCTGCTGCTCGACGGCGCGCTGGAGATTGTCGCCGACGGAAGCGATCCCGACGAGCGCGGCGATGCCGAGCACCACGGACAGCGACACGAGCAACAGCCGCCGCCGCGAAGCCCGCGAATCCCGCCAGGCCATTTTGAGGATGAAATTCATTGGGGAACCACGAAATACACGAAACACACGAAAAGAATCACAGCGCGATCCGCTCGTATTCCACTTTGGGGAAGTGACCAAAATTCACCAACAGCCCAAGCCGATGTCCGGTTGCTCGAAGATAGTTATGCACCTGAGCCCGGTGTTCGTCAGCGAGCTTGGAAACGGCTTTGATCTCGAGAATGATCTTCTCGAAACAAAGAAAATCCGGCGTGTATGTCTGCCTTAACGGCCGACCTTTGTAACTCAAGGTGAGGCTTGGATGTTGAATGAAAGGAATCCCCCGGTCGCGCAGTTCCAGTTCGAGGCACTCCTGAAAAACGGCCTCCAGGAATCCACAGCCTTTCTCCTTATACACCTCGAAGCAGGCACCCATGAGTCGATAGGATTCTTCGGGATACAACAGGTCGCTCATCGGCTGGATTCCTTTCGTGTATTTCGTGTGTTTCGTGGTTTCTACACCGTCTCGTCACTGATCACGGCGCCGTTGCGGAGGCGGAGGCGGCGGTGGCATTTCTTCGCGAGTTCGAGGTCGTGCGTCACCAGCACCAGCGTCGTGGCACGTTCGCGGTTCAAACCGAAGATCAGCTCCGTCATCGCATGCGCCGTGTCGCCATCGAGGTTTCCCGTCGGCTCGTCGCAAAACAGGATCTTCGGCCGGTTCATGAACGCCCGCGCCAGCGCCACGCGCTGCTGTTCGCCGCCGGAGAGTTGCACCGGATAATGTTCGCAGCGCTCTCCCAACCCCACGCGCCCCAGGAGTTCGCGCGCCTCGTCCTCCCGGCCCGCTTCGCCGCGCAGCTCCACCGGCACGAGCACGTTCTCGAGCGCGGTCAGCGTGGGCACGAGTTGGAAATTCTGAAACACGAAGCCGACGTGCTCGTTGCGCACCCGCGCCCGCGCGTCCTCGTCGAGCTCGCCGATCGACGTGCCGGCGAGCGTCACGCTGCCCGTGCTCGGACGGTCGAGTCCCGCGCACAATCCGAGCAGCGTCGTCTTGCCGCTGCCGCTCGGGCCGACGATCGCCACGGTGGCGCCGCGGCCGATTTCGAAACTCACCTCGTGCAACACCGTGAGCGGCCCGGCCGCCGTTGGATAAGTTTTGGTCAGTCGCTCGACTTTCAGCATCGCGTGATCAGTCATGTGAAAATCCACGAAACACACGAACTTCACGAAAACGATGCTGAACTCTCCGTCGCGCCACCGGTTTTTCCCGCTCTTCCTTTTCGTGTCGTTCGTCGGCTTCGCAGTGGCGACCGCCTCCGCCGCACAAACGAAGACCATCGTCTTTTTCGGCGACAGCCTCACGGCCGGCTACGGGCTCGAGGATCCTTACACCGACGGCTACCCCGCGCGGATCCAGCAAAAGATCGACGCCGCGCAACTGCCCTTCCGCGTCGTCAATGCCGGCCTGAGCGGTGAGACGTCCGCCGGCGGCCTGCGCCGCGTCGATTGGATTCTCCGCCAGCCGATCGACATCTTCGTCCTCGCGCTCGGCGCCAACGACGGACTCCGCGGCCTCGAACCGTCCGTCACGCAGGCGAATCTGACGGCGATCCTCGAACGCGTCCGCGCTCGTCAACCGAACGCCCGACTCGTGGTCGCGGGCATGATGATGCCCGACAGCATGGGCGAAGCCTACGCGCGCGACTACGCGCAGGTGTTTCCCGCGGTGGCGGAAAAATTTCACGCCACGTTCATCCCGTTTCTGCTCGAAGGCGTCGCCGCTGACGACGATCTCAACCAGGTCGATCGCATCCACCCCAACGCCGAAGGCCACGCGCGCGTGGCCGAAACCGTCTGGAAAACCCTCGCGCCTTTGCTCGGCGAACGCCGCTGAACCTTCGCGGCGTCACGGCGCTTCGCCGGCCAGCTGCGCCGCATAGCGCGCGATCGCCCGCGTCGGCACGACGAACCGCCAGCCGGCGTCGGCGCGCCGCAGGTTCAAACTCACCGGCCGCAGTTCGCCGCGATCGTTCGCGACCGTGAGAAACAACACCGTGCGGTCCGGCCCATCGGCCGTCTGCCGCCACAGCTGCACCGGCGCCACGGCGACATCTTTCGCCGCGAGCAACGCCACCAGCCGCTCCGGCGCGGGATAATCGGCGCGCAACGTGGACGGGAGTTTCGCGAGCAGCGCGTCCGCGCGCACCTTGGCATCGCCTTCGAGGAGGAGCAGGCCCGCCAGGGTGTCGAGTTCGCCGCCGGTCGCCGCCCACAACGCCGTCTCGAGCGCGGCCTCCGGCGTGCCGGCGCCGACGTTCTGCCACAGCTCGGGTCGCGCGAAATTCCCCGCGGCGGGATTTTTCGGCGCCTCCAACGCCGGGAACGCGGCGCGCGCTTTTTTCAACCGCGCCACCTCGTCGTGCAACCGCGCCAGTTCCTGGCGTTCGCGCGCGAGCGTTGCCGCGTCGTCGGCCGAAGGTTGAACGGCGCGCAGCCGCGCGTTTTCCGCGGCGAGCGCCTGCACCTCGCGCTGCCGCTCGTGACGCACTCGCGCGGCGTCACGCGCCACGTTCAAGCGCTGCTGCTGCAAGGTGAGCGCGACGACGATCGCTACGGCGAAACCTCCGATCACGAGCCAGCGCGAGCGCATGATAAATCAGAACCAGCTTTCGTTGTTCACGGGCCGCGGCATGCCGCCAGGTTGGGCGGACGCGTCGAGGCTGAACGTGATCTCCTGTTCGAGCCGCGTATTCACCGGCCGCCAGCCCTTGATCCCGGGCTCGAACTTCCATTGCGCGACCGCCTCGATGGCCGCGGCTTCAAACTCCGGCCGTGTCGAGCGCACCGCGAACGCATCGCGCACTTCGCCTTGGGCATCGACGACGAAGCCCACGACGACCGAGCCGGCCGCGCCGGCCTCGCGCAACGCCGCGGGATATTTCGGCGGCACGCGCACGCTCGGCACCGGCAGCCGGTCCGGCTGGTTCGCGAGCTCCGCCGCGCGTTTCGCCGCGGCCACGCGGGCGAGCGCCGCGATCCGCTCGGCCTCGCGTTTCGCCTGCAGCGCCGCGTCCTGCTGCCGCGCGGTCGCGTCGGCCTGCGCGCGCAGCGCGTCGGCTTCGCTCCGGAGCCGTTTCAACTCCACCGCCTCGCCGCGGCTGCGTTCGGCGTCGGCGAGATTTTTCGCGAGCGCGGCGTTCTCCGTTTTGAGCGCGGCGACGCGTTGCGCCTCGACCTGCAGCGCCGCCTGCTCCTGCCGCAGCGCGCCGATTTCGTGATGTTGCACCGCCAAACCGGTCGCACCGGCCACCGCCAGCGCTCCGCTGATCCCGAGTTGTAATTTCGTCATGCCCATAAAAGCCGCCAGTCCCGCCGCGCCCGCGCCTCCGCCGGCCAGCGCGGCCGCGGTCACCGCGGCCGTCACGCCCGCCGGCGCCGCCGTGACCGCCTGGCTCGCGAGCGCCGCCGCCAGCGCACCGCTGGTCGAGGTTACACCGCGCCGTGTCAATCGCGCCTGCAGCCGCTCGAGCGCCCGCTCGACGCGCATCCGCGCCGCGTTCTCGCTCAACGCCAGCCGGGCGCCGATGTCGGCGAACGGTTTGTGTTCGAAAAAGCGCAGGAGGATCGCCTCGCGATCCACCGTCTTCAGTTCATTCATCGCGTCATCGAGCACGGGCCGCACGCGGTCCCAATCCACCTGCCGGTTGTCGTCTGCCGCTGGATCGATCATGGCCGCCTCCTGTTCGCGTCGCTGGCGCCGCCGTTCCGCGCGGACGAGTTTCGCCGCCGCGTATCGGGTGCTTACATACAGCCAGCCGGCGAGCACGCGCTGGTGGCGGAGCGCGGACGCCTTGCGGGCCAGGTCGACGAAGACGAGTTGCGCGGCATCCTCGGCCAGCTGCGCGTCGCCGTTGAGCTGGCGCAACGCCGCCGAGTGCACGAGGTTGACGTGGCGCCGCACCAGCTCGGCAAAGGCGGCCTCATCGCGTTCGGCCGCGTAGCGTTGGAGAAGTTCGGAGTCGTCCTTCATCGCGTTCACTTTCTAGCACCCGCCAGCGCCCAAAGCGCACACATTCTCGAAGCCATCTTCCGGAGCGCGCGCCGCCGGCGAAGCTCGGCGACGGATCGTTTGCCTGCGGGAGGCCGGCTGACCTGCTGTATGGCAACGCCTTTGCCCTTGCCCGTATCCACGGCCGCAGGCAGCGTCCCGCCCATGAAAACGCGGCTCCAGCTCCTCGCTTTTCTCGTCGTCCTCGCCGGCGGCCCGGTCGTGCACGCCCAGCTTGTTTGGACCGGCTTGACCAGCGGCGATGCGGCCAGCGCGGGAAACTGGAACAGCATTCCGAATTTCACAGCGTCAACCGTGGTCAATTTCGGCAACGCGACGAATTCGGCCCTCACCATCAATGCCGGCATCGTGCTCAAGGATCTGGAGTTTTCCGCCGATTCCGAGCGGCCGGGCTATTCGTTCTCCGGCACCGGCTCCGTCACGATCAACGGCGATCTGCGCGTGCTCGGCGCGGGCGGCGACGTGGAATTCTCGACAGGCTTGCCCATCACGCTCTGGGCGGGTGGCCACGCGGTCAACATCGCCAATGCCGGCACGACCGTGACCGTGAACGGCGCGATCGGCGAGATCGGCGGTTCCGCGAGCTTCACCTTGTCGGGCGCGGGCACGCTGGTTCTCGGCGGCAGCAACACGTTCACCGGCGGCACGACCATCAACGGCGGGATCCTCGTCATCTACAGCGACGCCGCGCTCGGCGTCGCGCCTTCCGTGGCGACTCCCGGTCACCTCATGCTCAACGGCGGCACACTGCGCACGGGGGCGAGTTTCACCCTCCATGCCAACCGCGGCCTCGCGTTGGGCTTTTCCGGCGGCACCCTGCAGGTCGACGGGGGCACCACCCTCACTTACGGCGGCACAATCACTGCTGCTGCCGAAGCCACGTTGGTGAAAACCGGCGACGGCCGGCTCGTCCTCAACGGCACCACGCCGTCAAATCCGCAGCACCTCCAGATCAACGCCGGCACTGTGGACCTCGCGGCGGCACAAACGCTCAACGCCGGCACGGACATCACCGTCGGCGTGGACGAAACGACCAATGCCGAACTGGCGATCAGCGCGAATCAGGAACTGCGGGCGCTTTCCGGCACCGGCACCGTCACGATCGGCGGCAGCCAGACACTCACGATCAATCTGCCCACCGCGCACAGCAGCACGTTCGACGGCCAGATCACGGGCGAAGGCACGTTCGAGAAAGCCGGACCGGGCTACTTCACGTTGACGGGGGTTAACACCTACAACGGCGGCACCAAGATCAGCGGCGGAGTCCTCGCCTTGAACGGCGGATCGATCTCGCACGAGGACAGCGACGTCTTCGTCGGCAACGCCCAGCTCCACGTCCAGAATGGCGGCCAACTCACTGCCAACCACGGCTGGATCGGCAAACCCCAGGGCGATTACGGTTTCGTCAGCGTCGACGGCAGGAACAGCCGCTGGGAAAACCGCAGCGATCTCTACGTCGGCTATCAGGGCAGCGGACACCTGAACATCACCGGGGGCGCCGAAGTCAGCGCCAGCAAAATCACCGTCGGAACGACGGCCGGCAGCATGGGCCACATCGTGGTGACCGGCTGGAGCGAGAGCGACGTGCCCACCGTCGATGTCGACCGCACGCCGAGCACGCTGGCGATCGACGGCGACTTCATACTTGGCGCGAATTTCGACGGCGAAACGGATACCAGTGCGCTCGGCAGTTTGTTCGTTTCCGAAGGAGGCCGGGTCATCAACTCCGGCGCCGCGACCCTTGGCGCCACCACCGGTGCGCATGGTTTCGCCATCATCGACGGCTCCGAGGGCGGCGCGTCCTGGACCGCCGGCAGTCTCACGATCGGCGACGCCGGTTCCGGTTTCGTCCTCGTGCAAAACGGCGGCAAGCTCAACGTCGGCGTCGAAGGCGATGGCACCATCACCTTGGGCGCAAACTCCGGCGCGGACTCATTGTCCGGCGGCACCCTTGTGATCGGCGCCGATCCGTGGGACGAAGAATCGGAGGGCGCCCCCGCCGCCGGCGGCATCGTCAACGCCGCCGTTGTCACCACCGGCACCAGTCACGGAAACCTGGTGTTCAACACCGACACGAGTCGCGAGGCACCCTACTATTTCACCAAGGACGGCACGGCCGACGGCGCGGCCGTGACGATTTCGGGCAACACCCAGGTCCAGTTCATGAGTGGCTACAACGTGCTTAAGGGCCAGCACGACTACACAGGGGCCACGCAGATCGCCGGCGGCACCCTCGCCTTTGCCAACGACGACGCCCTTCCCGCGTCTTCGAAGCTTTGGATCAGCGACGGGGCCTCGCTTCTCGTCAACTTCGACCAAACCATCGCCGGCATCCTCAACTTGGCGGCCACCGAAGCGTCGATCGTCATTGAAGGCGGCCAGAAGCTCACGATCGCGATGCCCGCCGGCGGACACGACAGCTATCACACGATGAGCGCCTTCGACGGCGTGATTTCCGGCGACGGCGAGCTCCTCGTGCAGGGCACTACCTTCGATGACGGTTTGCTCGTGCCCACGCTCCTCAGTCTCGGCGGTGCGAACACCTTCACCGGCGGCACCACACTTTCGAGCGGCATCCTCGAGTTCGCCGACGGCGCACTCGGCTCCGGCTCGGTCACGATGGACGGCGGACAGCTCCGCTGGAAATCCGGCAATTCGCAGGATGTTTCGGCGCAGATCGTCATGCCCGCCGGCAGAAACGCTCTTTTCGATCCCAACGGCGGCCACGTCACCTTCGCGAATCCGATCGGCGGCAACACCTCCGCGTCACTCACGCTCGCCGGTCATGGCACGTTGACGGTGTCCGGCAGCAACACCTACACCGGCACCACGACCGTGACGCGCGGCACGCTGCTCGTGAACCACGCCGACGCTCTGGCTTCTGCGCTCGTGCAAGTCGGCGGTGCGACCGATCGCGCCAAGTTCGGCGGCATCGGCGGCATTGCGGGCTCCGTGAACCTGTTGTCCAACGGCGGCATCTCCGCGGGCGGATTCGACAGCATCGGGACCTTGTCCGTCGGCAGCGCCCAGTTCTCCGGCGGCTCGTTCATCGAATTCAAAATCGCCAGTCTCACGGGCGAAGCCGGCACCGACTGGAATCTCCTCAACGTGAGCGGCACGCTCACGTTCGACGGCACGATCAACGCCGGCAACCCGATCACCATCTACATCACCGGCATCGGCGCCCTCGCCGATGGCAGCCCCACCTTCACCGAAACGTCCTACCAATGGATGTTCGCCACCGCGGGCAACATCGTCGGCTTCGACGCGCAGAAGTTCGTTTTCGACACCGACGACGTCGGCGCCTTCAGCATCGCCCGCATCGACAACAATCTCTTCATCAAGCTCAACCCCGCCGCCGTCCCCGAACCATCGACCTGGGCGCTGATGATCACGGGCCTCGCGATCATCGGCCTCGGTGCCTGGCGCCGAAAGAAATAACCCCGTTCACGTTCGCGGCGCCGCGCCTCTGTCACTGCAGCGCCTGAGCGCGCCGCACCAGGTCCACGAATTCGGCCCGATAGCCGCCGGCGTCCTGCGCCAGACCCGCCTCGGCCCATTGCTGCACGAGCGCAAACGTCGCCGCGCCCTGGTGCGGCGAATCGCGCAGCAGCAGGCCGAAGCCCGCCACCGCCGCCGCGAACTTGAAATCGTCGCTCGCGTCCGCGAAGCGCCCCCCGCGGTCGACCAGCGGAAACTCCAGCCGGCGGCTCTGCGCGGCCCCGGGTTCCTTGTAACGGATTTTCAACGTCAGCAATTCGTCTGCAAAATCGGCCCGCGCCGCGGTCTCCGCCGACGCCGGAACGGTCGCGTATTTCAGCGGCTCCACGGTCCCGGTCTCGCCGCTGTCGTCGCCGCCCGCCGGCACGACTTCATACAACGCCGTCACCGTGTGCCCCGCCCCGATCTCGCCGGCATCGACCGCATCATTGTTGAAATCCTCCTTCTGCAGCCGGCGCTTCTCGTAACCGATCAGCCGATACGCCGCCACCCGCGCGGGATTGAACTCCACCTGCAGCTTTACGTCCTGCGCGACCGTCACGAGCGTGCCGCTGACCTGCTCGACCAGCAGCTTCTCCGCCTCGCGGCGCGTATCCACATAACCATAACTGCCGTTGCCGCGATCCGCGAGCTGCTGGAGCGTCGCGTCCTTCAGATTGCCCATGCCAAAGCCGAGCACCGTCAGGAACACGCCCGATTTCGCCTTTTCCTGGATCAGCCGCGTGAGCTCGCCCTCGCTGGTCACGCCGACATTGAAGTCGCCGTCCGTGCACAGGATCACGCGGTTCACGCCGCCGGAAACGAAGTTCGCCTTCGCGATATCGTAAGCGAGCTGGAGGCCCATCGCGCCGTTCGTCGATCCCTCTGGGCGCAGCTGATCGAGCGCCGCCTCGATCTCGCGCGCCTTCGCCGCCGGGGTCGACGGCAGCGCCAGTCCGCTCGCGCCGGCATACGTCACGATCGCGACGCGATCGTCGGTCCGCAGCCGCGCGAGCAGGAGGCGCAACGATTCCTTCACGAGCGGGAGCTTGTTCGGCGCGTTCATCGAACCCGACACATCCAGCAGGAAAACGAGATTGGCCGCGCCGCGCTCGCCCGCTGCCACTTCGCGCGCTTTCAAACCGATCCGCACGAGCCGGTGCGCTGGCGCCCACGGCGCCTCGGCGACTTCCATCGACGCGGCGAAGGGCGCTCCGTCGCTCGGCGGCGCATAACGATACGGGAAATAGTTCAACAGCTCCTCGATGCGCACCGCGTCGACCGGCGGACGCCGGCCCGCCAGCAACATGCGGCGGACATTCGCATAACTCGCCGTGTCGACATCGGCGGAGAACGTCGACAGCGGGTGGTCGCGCGTCCGCAGAAACTCGCTCTCCGCCCGATACGAGTAAGCTTCGGTTGAGAGTTCCGGAGCCGGAAAGTAATTGGCCCGCAGGGCCGCGGCCGTCGCGCCGCCGCCGGAGACGAAGCGCGCGGCGGACTGCGCGGCCAGGCGAACGTCGCGCTCACGACGCGCCTGCGCCTGCTCGCGGGCGGCGTCCAAGCTTTCGACCCGGAACTGCATCGCCGCCATTTTTTTGTCCATTTGCTCCGAGAGCACCTGCGCCACTAAGCCCGACGCCGCTGTCGACTCGGCGTCGTCGGGGGCTGTCGTTACGACGGGCAGATTTGCCGCCACCGGCAGCGACATTTTCTGAGACGCGTGCACCGGACGCGGCGGCGGTTCGTAAAGCACCGCGACCACCGCAAAGCACGCCGCCGCCAATCCGCCGATCACGTAGTAGACCTGCGGAAACCGCAGCACGCGCGGGGAATTGTCGCGCGCATAAGGATCGCGAACCGCCGGCACCGTCTCCGCAGCGCTCTCGTGGGCGAGAGCGGATTCCAGCTGCGCGGCCGTCGCGCGGATTTCCTCCACGACGGAACGCGCGGCGGGATTCGCGGCAACCAGCGCCTCGACCTCTGCGCGTTCCGTCGCATCGAGCTCTCCCAAGGCATACGCGGTCAGCCGGGGATCGTCTGAAAATTGCGTCGTGTCGTTCATGTTCCGCCGAGGATCATCCTCTTTCGTGTGCTTCGTTTTTGTGGCTTCGTTGCTCGCGCCCGTGGCGTGGCCTCAGGGTTGCTGCGCGGCGAACTCCGTGCGCAACCGGGTGACGGCTTTGTGAATCAGGAATCCGACATTCGTCACCGAGAGCGACGTGATCCGGCTGATTTCCTTGTAGCTGAAACCGTTTTGAAATTTGAGCCGCACGACTTCCTGCTGGTTCGGCGGCAGGCGGTCGATCAATCGCAGCACCGCCGCGTGGGTTTCCTCCCGCTCGAGCGTCCGCCCCGGCCGCGGCTCCGCGGTGGTGACGCGCTCGGCCTCGCCCTCCTCGAAGCGTTTCATGCGATGCTCCTTTCGCAGCACGTCCATCGCGCGGTTGCGGCAGACCGTGAAAAGCCATTCCACCGCGTGCCCGTCGACCGCCTCGACCGGCTGCGCCATGAGCCGCACGAACGCATCCTGCACGACATCGCGCGCGCGGTCGCTGTCGCCGAGCAGCCGCGTCGCATAGCGGACGAGCGGCGCCCGTTGTTCGGCAAAAACGCGTTCCAGAAATGCAGCAGCATCGGCGTCCCCTGCTTTCGGTTGATCGTTGGACATGGGGTTCTGGAAGCTAAACGCGGCAGCGCCACGTTTCTTAGCCGAAAGCGCGAAAATTCCGCAAGCCGGCGAGGCTCACGAGTCCTGGTTTATTCGACGCCGGGTGCCCGCCGCCGAAGGCCGCTACCTTTTCAGCGTGCGCTCCAACGCGCGACATCCGCCGCCGTCGCGGGCACCAATGGTGCGGTCGATTCGCCCGTCCAGCGATGCAACCTCACTTCGCCGGTCTGCTGGCCGCGGGTCCCGGAGTTCACCGCGAGATAGAACAACCCGCCGCCGATCGGCTGCAATCCGACGTCGGCTTTTTGATTCCAGCCCCGAAGGCCGGTCGCGGGATCCTTGAGACCGTCGTTCGCGAGCGCGAGCAACTGACCTTGCTCCGCGCCGTCGCCGTGCGTCGCCGGAACGCCGATCAGATCGCCGCGGAGGGGGCGCGTTCGCGCGTCGATTGCGAACATGCCGTAATTCGGAAACGACGGTTTCTTGCCTTTATAAACACCCAAAAACCAGCGCTGCAGCGCGGCGTCATAGGCCAGGTTCTGCACGCCGTAGGTCGTATTGCCGGTCCGCACGAAATACTTGCCTTGGGCTTTTGCGGGGCCGCTGTGGTGGGGCGTCGCCTCCACCAGCGGTCGCTCGTAACGCTTCCAATCCGTGATGTCGTATTGCAGCAACACTTGGTGATCGTTGTCCGTGCGGCCAAGATTGCTGTAGATGCCATAGGCCACGGTGAGCAGCGGCGGGCCGTCAGCGCGACCAAACACCGGCCCGAAACTCACCCCGTCGATGCCGGAGCAGCCGTAGCGGTGGTCCGGCGTGTCGGCGACATCGCCGTCGAACACCCCGTCGCCGTTCAGATCGGCGGCGTAGTCCTTGGCAACTTCAGGCAAATAAACGGTGCGGAAAATCTCGGAATTCGCCGCCTCGATGCCGACGCGGTCGATCCGGTTCACGTCGATGACCGCAATATAGAACGCCTTATCCTTTTTATATTCGAGCGAACCATAGACTCGTCCGTCGCGCGGGTTGAAATCGAGATCGCCCAGATGTCCGGCCCAGCCGACGAGCGTGCCGACGAGTTTGCCATTGAAATCGTATTTCGCGAGCAGCGTCGTGAACGAATAATAAATATGACCGCCCGCGAGATCCACCGCGATTCCCTGCACGTGGCTGGTCGGCCAGGTGCCGCCGTTCTGCTGGAGCGGCGGACGGGGAGCGGCGCCCGACGGCGCGGCCATCGCCACGGCGGCGGAAACCAGCAACGGAATCAGCGAGAGGAACTTTTTCATGACAGCGAGGAGGTTGGTTTTGAAAAACGGAATCCCGCGGCCGCGCTCCTGGCGAGCGACGCAGCCGCGGGGTGACTTGAACGAGCGAACCTTGTTTAGAAAGTGCCCTTGATGCCCGCGCTCCACAAGGAGCCGTAAACATCGTAGAGGTAAATTCGTCCGGGAACGTTCGAGTATTGAACCGAGGGAGCGTTGAAGATGTTGCGACCCGACAGCATCAGCTCGAAATGCTTCGTGAGCCGGTAACTGGCGCTGATGCTCCAGAGTTCGCGGGCGGCGAGCCAGCGAATGCCGGTGTTGTTGGTCTTCTCCGTGTCGCTCAGCGAGCCAAGCCGGGAGGCGGCCTGCCAGGTGCCGTTGATTTGAACATTGAACCGGCCGTAGCGGTAGCGCGCCCCCCAGTTCGCCACGCGGTTCGGCACGCCGATGCGAACGCCGTCGGCGATCACCCGCGTGACCGAACCGTAGAGGCCGAGGCCCTTCAGGGCACCGGGCAGAAACGTGAGCTGTTGATTGTATTCGAACGTGACGCCGTCGGTTTCGAACGTGCCGATGCCGTTTTGCGCGCTGACGAACGTGTAGCCCGGATAATCGCTCGGACTGTAGCCGACCGACTCCGGGTCGACCGTCAGGCCCGGCTGCTGCATATCGTTGAGACGAAGTTTATAGTAAGAGAGGCCGACCATACCGGACGGCTCGAGGAAATATTGCAGCCCCGCATAATACTTCCGCGAATGTTCGGGCTTCAGCTCCGGATTCGGCACTGTGACCGTCTGCGTGTTGTCGTTGACCGACGTCACCCCGCCGAGATTGCCATAATCGGGCCGGAGAATCGCATCGCTGAACGCCAGCTGGCCGACGAGCTTCTTGGTGAAATCGTATTTCACACCGCCGCTGACGAACCAGTCGTCATAGGAGCCGTGACGGGTGTTCTGCTGGCCGTTTTTATACTTGTAGAGAACGCCCTCGACGGTGTTGAGGGCGTAACCGGCGTCGGTCACCTCCTTGTCGGGCCGGACGTCCGAGACCGCGGCTTCGGTCTTGGTTTTTTCATAACGAAGCCCCAGATCGAAGCGGGCCTTGCCGACGCGCGTCTGGCCTTCGAGATAGGCGGCGCCGATCTCCTCGGAAATCTTTTTATTGTTCTGCAGCTTCCGCGTGAGATTGCCGACCTCGTCCGGCACGAAATAGTCCGGATGATCCTTGTAGATATCGTAAACCCCGTAGTTGCTGTCCGCGCGCCAGTTTTGGGCGGTCACGTTGCCGCCGCGGCCATCGAGATTAAGGTCGAACTTGTAGTTTTGCGTCCACGGAATCACCGCCTCCGGCGCCTTTTGCGTGAGGTCATGCGTGGGACCGACGTATTGAAATTGTTGGTAAGAACCCTCGTTCGTCTTCCAATCGTTGGTCCGGCCGCCAAAGCCGCCGAGTATCGTGACCGGAAGACCCCGGACGCGGAGCTGTTTTTTGAGGTCGAGATAACCGCTATACATTTCATTCACCGCGTCGGACTCGGAGGTGCGGATGTTGTTGCCGATGTCGTCGTCGCGATTCCAGCTCATCGGATCGCTCCAGGAACGGCCGGCGGTCTGCGCCAGCGTCCACGTCGGCGAATCCTCGGAGGGCCGTTCCGCGACGAAACCGAGACGGGAGATCCAGTTGTCGGTGCGGACGAAGAAGCCCTTGCTGTTGTCGCGGAAATTGAACTCGGACCGCGAATAGCTGCCGCGCAGCGCCGCCTGCCAGGTGTCGCCCTTGTATTCGAGTTTCGGAGCGAGCACGAATGCCGGCGTGCCCGCGTAGCGATGCGAATACTCCGTGCGCAAACGGGGGCTGCTGCCGCCGGTCACGGCCGCGCCAGTCGTGGCGTTGACCGGGCTCGCAACCAGCCGCGTGATGCTGCTGCTCGTGGGCTGCGTGGCGACCGGCGCATAGAGATATGTATATTGGTTTACATACTCGACATCGTAGAACGAATAGCTGCTGCGCCAGGAAAACACGAGCTCCGGCGTGAGCCGGTAATCCAGACTCAGGTTCGCCGCTTCGCGATGGGTCATCTTCGGGCCCGGGCGGAACAGGATGTCGTTGAGCTTCGGCGTCTCGACCGTCGCCCCGGCCGCGGGCGTATTATAGTTATAACGCATCTGCACGCGGTCCTGCTGGACGAAATTCGCATTATAGCTGGCGTTGAACTCCACGCCGAGGCGTCCGTCGAAAAAGATATCGGCGTAACCGAACTGGCCGGAAGGAAAGATACGCTGGTGCTTGCGGTCGTCCGGGAAGTATTCGCGCTTGAACTCGGCGTCCGAGGTGCCGACGCCGTAAACCTGAAACACGATCGAGCGCCCGCTGCGCTGGAACGCATATTTGCTGCGCAGGTTGATCGTGCCGCCGGGAGAATCGGCATCCATGCTCGCGGTGAGCGTGTTGTTCACCTCGATCGACTCGATGCCCGTGATCGACATCTGCTCAAACGAGTTTTGCCGGCCGGCGTTGTTGTTCGAGGTCGCGGTCGCCATGCGGGCACCGTCGGTCGTGAAATTCGAATACTTCGGCTCGAGGCCGCCGATGCGGACGGCGCTGGTGTCGACTTCCACATAATCGAGCGACAGCCCGGGGACCGATTTCATGAACTCGCCGACGTCGCCCATGGTGAGCTCGCCGTAATTGTCGGCGGCGACGACGTTCTTGGCGTTGATCGACGCGCGTCGCTCCATGATGGCCTTCGCCTGGCCGCTGCGCGATCCGGCGACTTCGAGCTTCTCCAGTTGCACCACCTTTTCGCCGTCAGTCCCGGCTCCGGCGTAGGACGTTTCCTGAAGTCGGAAATCGTGGGCGACGACCTGTCCGGCGACAACCGTCACGACGGCCCTGGTTTCCTGCAGGCCTGTGTAGGTGGCGACCAGCGTGGCTTCGCCCGCGGGCACTCCCGTCAGGCTGAAATCACCGCCATCTTCCGAATAGACGACGATCGGAGTGCCCACGACGCGAATCTCGGCGTTGCGGATATACTCGTTGCTCGCCGCATTGAACACGCGGCCGCGCACGCCGCCGGCGGCGGTCTGCGCGTCCACACTGGAAACCAACAGCATCAGGCCGGCCAACAGGCCGGAGAAGAACCGCGCCAGACGCGCAGGGGGGAGGGAGGTGTGTGCAGGGGACATAACGGAACGGGAAATACGATATCGAATAAATATTCTGAACAGGATTACACTACAGCGGGGTGTCCCCCGCGGCTTCAAACCCGAAACCGGGCGGGGAGGTTAAGATTCGGTGACGCACCGGATGACGCGTTCGGCGGCGCCAGGGTTATCTCTTCTGCACACGAGGCGCAGGCGGGGGCAAAAACCGGAGGCGAATCCGGCCAGCGGAACAGGGGTTGGGGAAACATGGGGTATCGGCAGGTTGTGAATATCTATTCAGCATTCCGATTCGCACATCAAAAGAACATGCCGGGACCATTGTCAAGCTTCGGGCCGCGGGGTCGGCGATTACGGCGGAGGCGGGGCGACGGAACCAACGGGTGGCTCCGTCTCGCGCCGCCTGCGGGAAACTTGCCACGAGCCCGGGAGCGGGCTCCTTGGTGCCATGCGGTTCTCCCGATTTTTTTTCGTGCTGGGTGCCGGACTTGCGGCGGCCCTGCTGCTCGCTTCCTGCGCGCGTCGGGAAACCTCCGCGGATGCTGCCGTCCGCGAGCGGACGCTGTTGCTCGGCAATCTTTCGGAGCCGGCCGATCTCGATCCGCACCTCGTCACCGCCTACACCGATCAAAACATCCTCGTCGCGCTCTTCGAGGGGCTCACCGCGCTGGATGAGAAAACCTCCCTGCCCGTCCCGGCGGTCGCGGAGCGTTGGGAGATTTCCGACGACGGACTCGTTTATACCTTCCATCTCCGCCCCACCGCTCGTTGGTCCAGCGGCGATCGCGTCACCGCTCACGATTTCGTCTACTCTTTCCGGCGCCTCCTTTCGCCCGCGCTCGCCTCCGAGTATTCCTATATGCTCTGGCCGGTCAGAAATGCCGAAGCCTTCAACACGGGGAAACTCACTGACTTCTCCGCGGTTGGCGTGACGGCGATCGACGACGGCACGCTGCGACTCACGCTGGCGCGTCCGACGCCTTACCTGCTCGCGCTGGCCGCGCACCCGACCTGGTTCCCCGTGCACCGCGCCACGATCGAAAAGTTCGGTCGCGTCGATCAGCGCAGCACGGCCTGGACCCGGCCGGGGAATCTGGTCGGAAACGGCGCATTCACGCTCGCCGAATGGTCGCCCAACGCCCGCCTCGTCGTGGCCCGCAACCCGCACTATTGGGACGCCGCCCACAACCACCTCGAACGCGTGGTGTTTTTTCCCACCGAAAGTCCCGACGTCGAGGAACGTGATTTCCGCGCGGGCCAGGTGCACATCACCTACGGCATCCCCGTCGAGAAGATCGCCCGTTACCAACAGGACGCGCCGGCGAAGCTCCGCCTCGATCCGTTCCTCCAGACTTTTTTTCTGCGTTTCAACGTCACCCGTCCGCCCCTTGACGATCCGCGGGTGCGCCGCGCGCTCGCGCTCGCGATCGATCGCGATGCGATTGCACGCCAGGTGTTGCGCGGCTCGCGTCCGCCCGCGACGCACCTCACTCCACCCGATTGCGCCGGCTACACCGCGCGGGCGGAGCTCGGTTTCGATCCTGCCGCCGCCCGCCAGCTCCTCGCGGACGCCGGTTTCGCCAACGGCCGAAGCTTCCCCACCATCGAGCTGCAGGTCCGCAACGACGACACGCAGCCGAAGGTTGCCGAAGCGCTGCAAGGCATGTGGCAGCAGACGCTCGGCGTTCACGTGAGCATCGCTCCCTTCGAGCAGAAGACCTGGCTGCAAAACCAGCAGACGCAGCACTACGCGATCGCGTTCTCCGGCTGGGCGGGCGACTTCGCGGATCCTGCCACGTTTCTCGACCTGTTCGTGGGCAACGGCGGCAACAACTGGACCGGCTGGGCTGACGCCGATTACGACCGGCTCATTGCGAGCGCCGCCCGCACGAGCGAACCCGCCGCCCGCCGCGAACTGTTCCAACAAGCCGAAACCCGGCTCCTCGACGCCGCGCCGATCGCGCCCCTCTACTTCGGCGCGCGCACCTACCTGATTCATCCCGCGGTGAAAAACTGGGAACCCTCCCTGCTCGGCTTTCATCGCTACCAGCGCGTGCGGCTCGAACCCGTGCAACCCTAGCACCGCGCCAACCCGCGATCCAAGCCGCCGAAACGCTTGTCGGAGCCTCGTCGCCGCCTCAACGTCCTCCCATGCGCCTCCGCGTCGTTTCGCTTTTCGTCTTTCTGCTTTCGCTCGCCGCATCGCTCGCGGAAGCCGCCGACGTTTCGTTTGTGCGCGTCTGGCCGGGCTGGCGCGATGCGGATTCGTTCGACAGCATTTCCGAATATTTCACCGGCAAGGAAAACACCGGCCGCCGTCTCACGCTCCGCACGCAACCCGCGGAACGCGCCGGCTTCTATTTTCTCGTGCGGTTGACCAACACGGGTCCGGCAAACGCCACCGCAAAGTTTCGACTGCAGGTCATCCTGCCGGATTCGCCCGCGACGCGCACCTTCGACTTTCCCGCCACGTTGCCCGCAAAGTCGGCCGTGTTTCAACTTGGGCTCACCGGCACGGACTGGCCCGACGCGAAGATTCAACCCGTCGCGTGGAAACTGGAGTTGCTCGGCAGCGACGACGCGGTGCTCGCGACCGAACAGAGTTTTCTGTGGTCAATGCCGACGCCGACGGCGCGCGGCGACGCGCAACCGTGAGCGCGTCCGCCTGGCCGCGTCTCGCGCTCGAAGGAACGCTGACGCCCGCCGTCCTCGCCGAAACGCTCGATGGAGGACAGGCGTTCCGCTGGCAACGCCAGCCGGACCACACCTGGCGCGGGGTTTTCGGCCCTCACGTTGTTCAGCTCGCTCTCGATGCGCGCGGCTCGTTGCGCTGGACCGCCGACGATGGTGCAAACGCAGCCACCACCCGCGCCGCGCTCGATCGCTATTTCAACGCCAACGGCAATGCCCGCGCACTCGCCGACCAACTACCTTGGCGCAGCGATGCGCACCTTGCGCGCGCGATCGCGGAGTTTCCCGGTTTGCGCATCCTGCGGCAACCGTTCGGCGAAACCCTGCTCGGGTTTCTTTGCAGCGCGACGAAGCAGATTGTGCAGATCAAGCAGATGATGGCGCTCCTCGCGACCCGTCACGGCGTGCCGCTCCCCGGCGGGTTTCACCGATTGCCCACTTGGGCCGAGCTCGCCGAGGTCCCCGAAGCCGAACTGCGCCGCTGCCTGCTGGGATTTCGCGCCCGGTATATTCATGAAACCGCGCGCTTCCTCGCCGCGCATCCCGGCTGGCTCGACGAGACCGAGACGCTGCCTTATCCGGTCGCCAAGGAGCGGCTGTGCTCCTTGCCCGGCGTCGGCGAAAAAGTCGCCGATTGCGTGCTGCTTTTCGGCGCCGGCCGTCTCGAGGCGTTTCCCGTCGACGTGTGGATCATCAAGACGATGGCCGAGCGCTACGGACTCCGCGGCTGGAAACCTCCGCAGATCGCGCATTTCGGCCGCGTGCATTTCGGGCCCCTGGCGGGACTGGCCCAGCAGTACCTTTTCGCGTTCGAGCGCCGCGCCGCCGGCCGCTGATGCGGCACGCGGCGCGCGCACGAACCGGCTCACTTTGCCTTCTGGATCAGCTCCACCTCGTAGCCTTCGGGCGCGTCGATGAACGCGATCACCGAGCCGCTGCCGGTCTGTGTCGGACCGTCGCTCAGCGCGAAGCCTTTTTGTTTCAGCTCGGCCGCGAACGCCGCGAGATCTTCGACTTCGAACGCGAGGTGCATCAGATCCGGCTGCACCTGCACACTCGGACTGCCGGGCAGCTGACAAAGCTCGATCTCCTCCTCGCTGTTCGGCGTCTGCAGAAACACGAGCTGGGCACCGCGCGGCGAGGTGTGGCGGCGGGCGACCTTCAGGCCGAGAGCCTGTTCGTAGAACCGCACGGTCTTCTCGAGATCGTTCACGCGCATGCGGGTGTGGAGGAGCTTTTTAACCATGCCGCAGACGTTGATGACGCCGCCGAAAAAATCAATGGGCCGATCGGACCGGGTAGCGCTGTAAACACGGGGTGAATTGAGCCCTCTCCAGCGCTTCCAACTCGACCGGATCGGCTCGCGAGCGTGTAAGGCGTGGGCCCGGTATGACGTAAGGTAATTTCACCTACGGTGAATGCGGGCATTTACCATGAACGCCCTTCGCTCCTGTTGTTTTCTGCTCCTGGCCGGCCTCGGTTCGCAGCTCCATGCCGCCGACTACTATCTCGGATCGTCGGCGGCCGCCCAGCCCGGTGTCACGGTCGCCGATCTCACCGCGCTCAACGCCCTCTCCTTGCGCCCCGGCGATCGCGTTTTCTTCCAAGCGGGCGAAACTTTCGCCGGCACGCTCGAACTCAACAGCGACGACGCCGGCACGCCCGCCGCGCCGGTCGTCATCTCCAGCTATGGCGCCGGCCGCGCCACGATCGCCGCCGGCAACCGCTCCGCCATCAAAATCTACAACGCCGCGGGGTTCGACATCAGCCGCTTGAACCTCGTCGGCGCCTCCGCCGCCACCAGCGCCGGCAGTGGGATCGACGCAGGCGTCTACCTGCCCGACAACACCAAGCTGCCCTATCTGCATTTCACCGACATCGCGGTCTCCGGCTTCAAGAACGGCGTCGAGATCTGGGCGTGGTATTCGACGAATACACCGGCCTGGCCCGGCTTCCGCGACGTGAAGCTGGTGCGCGTGGAGGCGTTCAACAACCGCAGCGAGGGCATCAAGACCTGGGGCACCTGGCGCCCCGATGGCAACGGCACCAAGTTCTCGCATGAGGATGTGGTCGTCGCCCACTGCACGGCCTACGAAAACCGCGGCGATCCCGCGTCCACTTCCCACACCGGCAGCGGCATTGTCCTTTCGGGCGTCGATCGCGGCACGATCGAATACAGCGTCGCCCACGACAACGGCGGCTACGGGCCGACCACCGGCGGCGGACCGTTCGGCATCTGGACCTGGGAATCGCGCGCCGTCACGATTCAATATAATCTCGTCTACAACCAGAGGAGCTCGAGCTCCCTCGACGGCGGCGCCTACGATCTCGACGGCGGTTCCTCGAACTGCGTCATCCAATACAATTACTCGTATAACAACGAGGGCCCCGCGATCGGAATCATCCAGTTCAGCGACGCCTCCCCGCTGGTCGGCAGCGTCGTCCGCTACAACATCTCCGAGAACGACTGCCGCAAGAACACCCAGGGCGTCGTCTACATCGGCGAGTTCTCCGAACCCTACGGCATCAAAGATGCGGACATCTACGGGAACACCTTTTTCGTCAGCGCCAACCCCCGCGGCGGCAAACCCCCGCTCGTGTCCGTGCAGAATCACGATGACATCGCCGGCGTCCGGTTTCGCAACAATCTGTTCATCGCTTCGCACAACGGTCCGGTCATCGCCGGCATCACGACGAACCCGGCGAAGGCATTGTATCAAAACAACAACTACTGGGGTGGCACGTTCGACCTGGCGAAGTTCCGCGCCGGCGGACAGGAGACGCTGAACGGCGTTTCCGTCGGCTTCCGCGTCGATCCGCAGCTCCCGGACGCGGGTCGGGCAGGCGCGCCGACCTCCGCGACCGAGTTGCCCGCCCTCTCCGCCTATGTGCTGCCCGCCTCTTCGCCGCTGGCGGGCCGCGGGCTCGACCTGCTGGCGCTGTTCGGCGTCACACCGGGCGTCCACGATTTCTATGGCGTGCCGATCTCTTCAGCAGCGCTCGATCTGGGCGCGTCCGCCGTGAAGGTGATCGTTTCCCCCGTTCCAGAACCAACTCCAGAACCGAGCCCGGAACCGGTGCCGGAGCCACCGGCGGAAGAGCCGGTCCCGAGCACACCCGAGCTGGCGATCAACGACACCTTCTCCGGTTCCGGCAGCCTGTCCGGCCGCACGCCGGACACGGCAACGCATCAAAACAGCCGCTGGTCGATCCTTTCCGGCACCACCACGATCGGCGATGGTCTCGCCAGCACCAACACGAGTTTTCGCGGGGTCATCGAGTCGGGTTTGAGCGACGGGGTCGTCGAGTCCGCCGTGGTGCTCACGACCAGTTGCACGGGCGTGATTCTGCGCTGCAGCGACAGCTCCAACTACCTGCGCCTGCAGCTAACGACCACCGCGCTGCAGTTGCAGCAGACGGCGGCGGGCAAAACCACCACCCTCGCCTCGATCCCGCGCGCGTTCCCGCTCGGCGGCACCTACGTGCTGCGCGCGGTGCTCGCCGGCAGCACGATCGCCATCTCCGTCGACGGCGTCGATCTCGGCAGCTTCACCGCCGCCTTCAACCAAACCGCCACCCGTCACGGTTTGCTGGCCGTCAACAGCGGCTGGCACCGTTGGGATTCCTTCACCGTCAGCCGTTGAGTCCGCGCGCCGGCGGCCGCCGTGCGCCGCCGGTGAGAAATTGATACGAGTCGAGCAGCCGCGGCGGACAGATGTGACGCAGCCAGCGCTTCAGATGCTGCGGGCTGCGCCAGGATCTCACCAGCGGCAGGCCCGCCCGCGCGCAGAACCGGTTGTAATAAACCCGGTTCATCCGCACTTGTTCGTAGACGCTCACCTTGCTCGCCACGGTGTGGGAGCGTGGATGCCGGCGCCAAAAGGTCTGCGGCTCCTCGAGGGTCACCACGTCGCCGAAATGCGGCGCGATCAACGCGAGCCTCGCATCCGGCCAGAGCGCGAGGCCGTCGTCGTCCGCCAGTGGCAGCCGCGCCTCAAGGTAGCGGCGTCGAAACGCGAGCGAGCTCGTGGGGTAATAAATGTTCACCTCGTGCGTCGCGTAAATGTGCTTGAGGTAATCCGTGGCGTGCCGGCGCTCGTCGTATTCGCAGCCCAGCCCATGACCATTGGCATCGATCTTCCACAACGGCGCCTGCACCATGATCACGTTCCCCGAGCGCTCGAACGCCCGCAGATACTCCGCGACATGCCGTGGACCAAACGCGTCGTCCGCATCGAGCAGGAAAATAAATTCTCCCGTTGATGCCGCGAACGCCGCCTCGATCGCGCGGCCCTGATTTTGCATCGGCGTTCCGTCGCCGCCCCTGCCTTTCAACACCCGAATGGCCGCGCCATAGCCCGCCAGAATTTCGCCGCTGCCATCCACGCTGCCATCGTCAAACACGATCACCTCCTCGGCCTGTCGGGTCTGGCCCAGCACGGACTCCACGCACTCCCGCAGAAAGGGAGCGTTGTCCCGATTGTTGATCAGCACGGAAACGCGGACCATGGCGATGAATTGACCGGAATTGTCAGAATTGGTCGCCCGCCTTAGGACGAAATTCTCGAATATAGATATCAGCCACCCGACCTTCTCCGGACAATCGGGCGTGTTGGAGCAGCCATTCTTCCTCAGGGGCCGGGGCGCCGACCGCATGCAGTTTCACCCACACGACCTTGCGACGGCCCTGCACCAGCGACTCGATGGATTCCGGCACCCGGCGCTGCCCGAGTTGGCCGATCCACACCACCATGTCCGCCGCCGTATCTAGATAACGTGCCAGCGACATCGCCCCGGTCGGAATCGAATGCACGAGCACCAGATCTTGAGCCACCGTCGCCGCGCTCACCTGGCGCGCCGCGTCGCGGGTCGGCTGGCTGCTGCGGCCCCGGCTTTTGCCGATGCTGCCGATACTCGGAATCCAGAATATCACTACGGCCGCAGCCGCGATCCACGCCCACCGCCCGCGCCAGGTCGCGATTGCCGCACCGGCGAGCAGGCACGCCGCCGGCACGGCTGTGGTCGCGTAGCGCGGATACTCGGCGACATAAGTGCCGCGCACCACATCCGCGACGATCGGCCCCGTGACCGCTGCCCCAAACCACGCCCACACCAGCACCGCGCGCCAACTGAAAGGCGACTCCGTTCTCCGGCGCAACGCCCACGCCAGGCTGCCGCCCACGACGACGAGCGCCCCCAGCTCAGCCCACCCGCGCGCATTCCACAGATAGTGTCCCTCCCCGCTGAAGGGACGCGCAAAACCCTCCCACACGACGCGCAGCAGCTGGTAATCCGCCGAGCGCCAGCTCACCCAATCCTGCGTGATGCGCCACCGAGAAAACACCTCCGGCAACTGCACATACCAGGGCGCGATGAGCACAACCACGCCTGCCACTCCGAGCGCCATGGCCCGCCAACCGGCGAGCCCACGCTGCCACAAAATTGCCGCGAGGAACGCCGCCCACGGAAAAACAAAATAGTAGTGCACCAGCAGTCCCGCGACCGAGCCGGCGATCCAAAGCGACATCGTGCGGGGCCGCGCCCCGTTTTCGCTCCAATCCCATGAGGCGAGCGCCGTCACGAGCACACACAGCCACCACAACGCATACATGCGCCCTTCCGTCCCGTAATATAACGCGAGCGGCGACGCCGCGAAGAGGCCGGCCGCGATCCAGCCCGCGCGTTCGCCCGCCAACCGCCGTCCAAGCGCGAAGACCAACGGCACGCAACCCAGCGCGGCGATCATCGAGAAGGCGCGCAGCGCGAAGTCGCCCGTCCCGAAGATCCGCAGCCAGCCATGCAGCAGCAGATAATACAGCGGCGGGCTCGTGTCGGACAGCCGCACCGCCCGCAGCACGTCCGTCCAGCCGGCGCCGCGTTCGGGAAACGTCATGTATCCACGAAACCACTCCACCGGCACCGCCTCCGGCGGTTCCACGAAGTCGCCCCGGGCGGGATCGGCCAGCCGCGCGGGATGCTCGACGCTGTGCCCCGTCGCCATCGCCAGCGAGAACACCTCGTCGGCCCATAGCCCGCTGCGCAGCGCGATGCCGGTTTGCACCGCCGCGGTCCCGCCCAGCAGGAGAAGCCAGAGCCAGATCCGTTTCACGTGAGGACGGATTCCGTGGCGGGCATCACCCGCAGTTGTGCTCCCCGCCCCCGGCGCAAGTCCCGATACGGTCCGCTGCCCAGCCAGCGACGTCGCCACAGCCCGGCCAGCACCTGCCAGTAACCGCCGCCCACCCGCACCAGCCGGAACGACGACGTGCCCATGCCCGGCGTGCGATTGATCCACGAAATCGGAATCTCTCGCACCTTGTAGCCGAGCAACCAGGGCTGGATGCCCGTCTCCGCATTTACGGCGAAGCCGGGCTGGCGCAGCACCAGATCGTCCACCACCTCGCGCCGGATCAGTTTGAGATTGTTCGTCACATCGCGAAACGCGCAACCCAGCAGCCAGCGCGCGAGCGTGTGAAAGCCGCGATTCGCCACGATCTTCATGAAGGGATAATTCAGCAGCACGCTGTGACGAGAAAACCGGCTGCCCATCACCACGTCGTAACCGGACGCGGCCGCATCAAACAGGTCGCGAAACTCCGGCAGCAGGTGTTGGAAATCGCAGTCGATCGTAAGCACGTAACGGCCGGTCGCCGCCCGCAGGCCTTCGACGATCGCGCGTCCGACACCGTGCGGCGCTTCACGGAAGATCGGCCGCACCCGGGCATCCTGCGCCGCCAGCGCGCGCATCGCCTCGCGCGTCCCATCCGCGCTGCCGTCGTCCAGCAGGATGATCTCGTGCACATAACCCCCATACAGCTCCAGCAATCGCGTCACCAACCCGCCGACATTCATCTCCTCGTTCCGGCACGGGACCACGACAGACACCGCACCCCGCAGAGAGGGGTGCACCGGCAGCGGCTGCGCGGACTCCGGCCGGCGGCGCGGCGGTTTCTGCGCGTGCAACAGGATCGACCCTGCCAGTCGCGACACCAGCGGCGCGTTCTCGAACAGGATGGAAAGGTTCTTGAACCACCAGACCAGCGAGCGGGTCAGCGGCGCATAGACGAAGTCGTTATAAACTGAATACACGCGCACGAACCCGATCTCCGACACCAACTCATACAATCGGGACCGCGCCAGCAGACGGCGCGGATCCTTCCGTCCGATCAGCGCGCCGAGCGCGCGCCGGAGATTGAGCACGGGATTCCACGGATTGCTCTCGTAGAAAATCGCCTCACCGCCCGGCGCGAGCAGATCGAAGACAACCTGCAGCAGGTCCGGAGCGATCTCACGGTCGAGCAGGTCCATCGCGACGATGCAGTCGAATTGCCGCCCGGCAAGAACGCCGGGGAACCCGGACGCCGACACCTGCTCCACGCCCTCCTGCGCGGGAGCCGCCGTGAAGCTGAGCACGGTGACCGGATTCCCCCCGCGCGTCACCTTGAGCAGCGCCCGGGTGAACCGGCCCTCGCCACCACCGAGCTCGAGAATCGTTTGTCCCGGCAGCAGATGCACCGTGTGGCGCACGCTCTGCGCCCGCCACAACAGGCGATCGTCCGCGATCGGATCGCGTTCGCGCCAATACCGGTCGCGATAGGCTTCGCGACTCCGCAGTGTCGCGAGCAGCGCGTCGGTGATCGGTATTGCATTCGCCTGGTCCGCCGTCATGACGCCTCCTCCTGGCCGGGCTCCACGCGCCGGTAAATGCGCGCACCGCCGATCGTCTTCACGAGCCGCCAATCCTTCGTCTCACCCTCCACCGCCGGCCGGGCATAGCGCTCCGAAATGTCGAGAAACTTCAGCTCATCGACGATCACCCAACGCACAGGCACGGTGTCGAGCAGGCGCCGCGCCTCGGCCGGATCGTGCGCCATCGGCGGCATCACCGCGGGCAGCCTCGTCCAGAGATAGCACAGATGCGGCGAGGTGGTGGCGACGACGTCTCCCGGTAACGCTTCGCGCCCCACCCAGCGCACTGCCTTTTCCCAATCGACCCACGCCGGTCCATAATAGAACAACCGCGGCGCCGTGAGGCCACGGCCGGGAACGAACGTCGCCGGCTCATAATGGCGTTGGCGGAAAACGAAGTAAGCCGCCGCCAGCTGCACCAGAACGACGACGCCGCAAAAACCCACCACCGCCCAACGCGCCAACGCCGTCCGACGCGGCTGCGTCCCGAGCCACTCCCACGCACGTTGCCCGCCGAGCACCGCCGCGATCGCCAGAAAGGGGATCAGCGGCGTCAGGTAGCGCGCAAACTGCTCCGGCCAAGGCGTCGTGCAGACGAGCGTCATCGAGCTGACGATGAGCAACAGCATCGGACGTTCGCGGCGCGCGAACAACACCGCCCCACCGACCGCCACGAAGCCAAACAATATGTAAAGCGGCATCCGCGCCCAACGATTTTCCCAAACGTGCTGACGCACGTTTTCTTCGCCCGTGCCCAGGAAAGTCGCCCGCCAGAACCCGATCGATTCACTCACGCACTCGCCCACCGCCGCCGGCATCGCGGCCAAATTCTCGAGGACGCGCTTCGCCCAAACGGCGGGAGTCGCCGGGCCGAGCTCAGGCCGGAATGGATCCGCCAGCGACATGTTTTCGGCGTAAGTGACATTGTAGAACTGGTAATTGGCCCGCTGATACGCGTAAGCGGGATGCCGGTAGTCTTCGCTCTTCCGCACGGCCGCGATATGCGTCTGCCAGGCGAGAAATGGCACCGCTGCCAACAGCGCCCGCAGCCCGGCCCGTCGCCAGTCGCGGCGCCACAACGCCTCTGCGACCCAGGTCGCGAGCAAGGTGATCCCCGCCGAACGCAGCAGAAACGCCGCCGACGCGAGCCCGAACGCCGCCGCCTCCCGCCCGCGCGTCGCCGGAGAGACGGCGAGCACGCCGACAAACCCGACGCTCGCGAGCGCAAACGGCAGCTCCGTGAACAACAGATCGGAATAAAGGTAGGTGTTGGCCTGACCCAGCGTCAGCAGCACCGCCAGCACCGCGAGCCCCGGCGGCAGAAGACGGCGGGCAAGCGCCAAGGCCGCGATGGCGTAAACCACGAAGAGAGCCGCAAAGGTCCCCCGCAGCCACGGCCCGACTACGGCCGGATCGCTCGTGCCCAGTGCCTTTTGGTGCAAAGCCACGATCGCCGGCAGCAACGGCGGATATTGCACGCCTTCCGGCGCGCCGGGTTCACTCAAGATGCGATACCCGTGTCCCTCGGCGAGCGAGGTCCCGAGCACATAATAGACCGCGGCATCGTAACGCAGATCGATCGGGCCGCGCCAGCGCACCGCCCACAACGCCAGCGCCGCCACCGCCACCACCGCGTAGGTCACGGGCCGCGTCCAGCAGGCCCGCCGAGCCGGCGCGCTGGCCGGCGCCCGCTGTATCGAAGATTCCATGACGAGATCCTGGCTCATACCGGGGGCCGGACCGCCTCCCACGGATGCGCCGGACCGATCTCGTCGGCAGCCGCTGGCTTCAATGCCCGGTGCCGGCGCCGGCCGGCGAGCAAATTGAAAATGCCGAGCAGACATCCGGCCAGGCCCGTCTGGCCGCCGAGCAGCAGGCAAAGCACCGAGAAGATCACGAGCCGGATCGTCCCGGTCGGGCTGAGGTCGCCGAAATTCGCCTCCGACCAGTCCCAGGTGGCCACCGCGCCCAGTAGAATGCCCGCCACCGCCAGCACTCCGCCCGCCACCAGCAATCGTTCGAACATGCTGCGCTCCTCCAAAAACCACAGCCGCGTCACCGGCGGATGCAGCCCCACTTCGACCGCCATCAACTTCGCGAACGCCGCAAACAGCAGCGATTGATAACCGATCACCACCGCACAGGCGCCATAAAGCATCGTGTGATAATCGAACTTCACGCCGAGCAGCGAAACCGGCCCAAACGCGAGCAGCGTGGTGACGATCGCGCCCGCCAAGAACAGCACCGCGCCCGGTACGCCGAAGAACCAGCGCGGACTCATCAGCAGGTAAAGCCGCAGGCTGCGCCACCCGTCGCGATAAGTCCGCAGGTGCGGCGCGCGATCCCGGCCGTCAGGCGACAACGTGGTGGGGACCTCCGTGATTTGCAGCCCGTGCATGCCGGCCTTGATGATCATCTCGAGGGCGAACTCCATGCCGGGACTCTGCAGATCGAGCCGCTCGACCGCCGCCTTTCTGAACCCGCGCAGCCCACAGTAGAAATCGCCGCACGTGCGGCAGCGGAAAAACAAACGCCCGACGGCGCTCAGCACCGGATTTCCGAAATAACGATGCGAGGCCGGCATCGCCCCGGGCCGGATCCCGCCTCGAAAACGGTTGCCCATCACGAGATCGAAACCCGCCCGCAGTTCCGCCACGAACGGGGCCAGCGCGGAAAAGTCATAGCTGTCGTCGGAGTCACCCATGATGACGAAGCGACCGTGCGCCGCCGCGATGCCGGCCGCCAGGGCGGCTCCGTATCCGCGGATCGGAACCGGCACCACGCGCGCCCCCATCCGCGTGGCGATCTCGCGAGAACCGTCCGTGCTCCCGTTGTCGGCCACCACCACTTCGCCGTCGACGCCATGCGCCGCGAGAAAAGCCTGCGCCTTCGCGACACACGCCGGCAGCGTGCGGGCTTCGTTGAGACACGGCATGAGAATGGTCAGCTCGATCGACATGTAACCTCGCTTTCGCACGGCACCGACACGCTTCAGCCTGCGCCCGTAACGCGGGCCCTTTCTGGGCCCCGAATACCGGCACCGGTTGAACCGCCGCGGCCGCGGTTGAGTTCAGTCGATCAGGGCGGTCAGTTGTTCCGACAACGCGCCGCTTACGTCCGATAAATCCCCCAAGCCAGACGTCAGGCTTTCCCTCACTACCCGCTAAACTTCCGGGAAAATGACGATTCATCAGCGGTTTCCACGGCATCGACACCGTGTAGCGTCAGGGCGACCGCTCAGCCGAAGCGCCTGCACCATAACGCCGACCTTCATCCCTCGTGTATCCTCCAAACGGTTACTTTTCCCAGCTGGTGCCTTTCGCCAGTGGCCTGAATGTGCTTGGACGCAACTCCGGGCGAGGCATCAGGCTTTCCCCGATTTGTGCGAAGGACGGCGTCCGTGCCAAGTCATGGCGTGACTTCCGCTGAGATTCATGGCAGATTCGTGAACGTCGAAACCGTCTTTTCCATGAAATCTCCCGTCCTTGGTGGCGCCCGTCCAGCGGGAGGCGCGCCCGTTTCAGACGAAGATTCCGAGACGACGTTTACTTTAGCGATGAAATCCTGCCAACGAGTGTCGATTAGAGTCTGCGCCGTTCCTGCGTGATTTCGAACCCCACCATTCTTCTGGTCGACGACGACGAGATGGCCCGCGAGGTCATCGGCAACCTCCTGCGCCGCGCGATTCCGCAGGCCCAGGTGACGTGCGTCGAACATGGCGAAGCGGGTCTGGATTTTTACCGGCGGCGTCAGCCCGATCTGGTGATCACGGACATGAAGATGATCGGGATGTCCGGCGCGGAGTTGATCGCGGCGATTCGCGAGACGGACCAGATCACGCCGCTGATCGTGGTTTCGGGCGCGCCCGAAATCGTCCCCACCGCCGGAGCGACGGAGGTATTTCAGAAAACAAATTTCCGGCAACTGGTGGAGCGGGCGCGCGAGTTGGTGAGTCTCAAGCCCGCCGGCGCCGCGCCGCTCACGCCCGCCACCTGCGCTCACCCCTGAGCCGCGACGGCGCGGTCGAATCTCGTATCCACATTCTGGTGCTGCAGCGCGGCCGGATCGCCGGCCAAGATTATGGCGTCACCGCCGCTTCAAATGGCGTCGCCGGAAATCCTTCGCGGTTGAACAGGTTTCCAATCGGATGCTCCTGCCATCCGTAGCGGACGAAGCGCGGTGCCGAGACCTGTGGCGAGGAAACAACCACCGCCTCTCCGTGAATGTGCGCCTCGGCCGGATGAAACACGCGATCCTCACCCGCCAAAGTAAAATCCAGCAGCTCCGGCGCCGGTGCCGTGGCCGAGACCGGCTTCGCCCGCCAGGCGAAGCCGAGATAGTCCTGACGATCCCGCTTGGGCTGACTCTTTTCCCATTCACGCGAAACCAGCCCGCTGCCGATGTCCTCGAAGTTGATCCGCACCGAGCGCCCTTCAATCTGGACGCGTTGCGGATTCGGCCCGCTCGCCACCACGGAGCGCCCGTAAGTCCGCTTAAGCGCGAGCGCCGCCAAGCGCTCCCCCACCGGCTTTTTGGGGATCGGATGAACGTCGCACTCGTGTCCGAGATCGCTCGTCACCACCAGGCCCGTGTTCTCCACGTGCTGCGTCACATAACGCTGCGATTCCCGCAGGAGCGCACTGTTGCTTTCGGTCGGATGATCGACCACCGCCCGATAAGGCGCGATCTGCACGATGAGGAAGGGGAACGTAGTCTGCCAAAGCTTCCGCCAATCCGTGATCAACGCCGTCAACAAATCGCGGTATTGGTAGCCGTTCCCGATATTGGCTTCGCCCTGATACCAGATCACGCCTTGGAACGTATACGGAGCCAGCGGTGCGATCATCCCGTTGAACAAGCTGCTCGGGGCGACGGGCGCGAATGGTGGCGTGGCTTTTCTCCTGGCCTCGTCATCGAGCCGCGCAAACGCCGCCGACTGCTCCTGGTAAGCTTTGAGGCGCTTCTGATAATTCGTGCGATAACGCTCCGCCGTCGGGGTCGGATCGAGCGCTTCACGAGACAACCAGGTTTCCGCATACGTGCCGCCCCAGGATGTGTGAATAATGCCGACCGGCACGTTCAGTTCCCGGCTCAGCTTCCGCGCGAAAAAATAACCCACCGACGAAAATTCCCTCACCGTCTCCGGGCTCGCCTCCTGCCAGGTGCCGCGAACGTCCTTTGCGGGCTGCTCCGGCTCCATCGCGCGTTGCACGGTGAACATGCGAAGCGTCGGCGCCGGGGCCTGCGACAGGGCGTCAGCGAGATCGTCGGCGCTGTTGTCCTGTCCCACGCGGCGCTCCATGTTCGATTGGCCGCTCGCGATCCATACTTCGCCGACCCACGCCCGCAGGGACTGCATCGCAGCTTCCGACTTCACCTCGAGCGGAAAGGGCCCGCCCGCGTCGCCGCTGGGAATGTAAACTTGCCAGCGGCCGGCGCGGTCCGCTGCCGCCGTTTTCTCCGCTCCGCGGAAACGCACGGTCACGTTCTCTCCGGGCTCCGCCTGCCCCCACACCGCGACCGTGCGTTCGCGCTGCAGCACCATCCCATCCGAAAACAGGTTCGCCAAGGCCGCCTTCCCGTGAGCGGAGACCGCGAAGACCGTCAGGATTGCGCCAAAAATAATTGGAGATCGCAGGAGGAGTTTCATCGTTCGCATGGGGTTGTTTAAGCCTGGTCTGAGGGGATTGCCGCCGCGGCGCAATTGGCTGCGATGACCCGTTCGAGTTGATCGAGATCGCTCGGAGTGGCCGAGCCTCCGCGTCGGCCCCAGCGCAGTCCCTGTTCGCTCGGCAACAGCCCTTGGTTTACGAAGCGCTGGGCGACGACTTCGATGCCGTCGATCCATCTCGCCGTCGGACTGGAGGCCGCATGGTCGTGAACGCAGTGAATCGTCCCTCCAGCCACATGGAGCAGCGCGTTCATTTCCACAAAGCTCGCACACTGCTCCAGCCCGACGCTCGGGATCGCGACCGGTTCACCCCTGATTTCCGCGATCGCCCGGGCGATGGCGCGATCGTGCGAGTCCAACGAATCGGCGGCGATGGCCTCCACCTTGCCGTTTTTCCAAACCACCGTGGCCGCCCCACGCTGCAGCGCGACGGTCGCATGACTGCAGTGCAAGCTTTCCACCGGATCGATCGTCGGCGTGCACGCGTGCGAGAAGGCGATGCGAAAGACGACGCCGCTGTCCAGCGCGCCGCGCGCGAACACGGTATCCGCACTTTCGATATCATACACCCGATACAGCTCCGCCTCCACCGAAGACACCGACGTCCAGCCCCACACGGCATCGCTTCGTCCCCAAAACAACAACCCGTGAACGTAGTGCGCCATCGCGTTGCCAAACACCGAATCGAGGACGAGCTGGCCGTCCAAGCGTAAACGCCCCGGCCAGCGCGCCCGGCGGTAATAACCAGTCGGCCTCGGCCAGAAGCCCATCACGTCCACGCGCCGAAGCTCGCCGAATTCTCCACGCGCGAGGCGGCACTTCAGATCGTAGCGAACCGGATCCGCCATTTCGTTGAACCCCACGATCGCGGCTTTTCCGACCTGACGCTCCCGAGCAAGCATCGCCGCGAACTCTGCCGGGGCCAAGGTCGGAGGCTTCTCCAAGTAGCAACGGATCCCGCGGCCGATCGCCGCCGCATGATCCGCAGCGTGAATTGTCGGCGGCGAGGGAATGAAGGCCAGATGACAGCGATCGCCCGTGCGCTCCAGCATTGCAGAGAAATCCGAAAACAAGGGAACCCCTCTCTCCGTCAGCCGATATTGTCGTTTGGTGCGTTCGCCGGCCTCGCTCGGTTGATGATCGCAATAGCCGAGCAGCCGGCAGACGCCGTTCTGTTCCGCCGCCCAAATCGCCCGATGGTGCACCCAGGCGAAACCGGTGAGACCGTTGACTACAACGCCGACGGGAGTGGACATGGGAGGATCGCGGAGACACGACGCTGCATCCCTCGACCCTTACCCCCGGCGCACCTCCTGCAAACTACAGGAACATGGCCGGAAACAGCCTCAATATGGCCAATGCGACGCCCCCGCTCAGGACGCCTTGGAGTCCGAGGTCTGATAGAACTCGTTACCGCGCCACTCCGACGGAGACATCCCGACGTGCTTGCGGAAAAAGCGGTAGAACTCGCTGAACCCTTTGAAGCCGCAGAGCGCCGCGACTTCCTTGTAACTCAGATGAGTCGACGACATCAGCCGGCAGGCTTCCTGGAGTTTCAATCGCGCAAAGCTGTCGTTGGGCGACTCCCGGCGCACCTGCAGAAACAACCGCCGCAGATGCGCGGGTGAAACGTGGAGCGCGTCGGCGACATCCTGCGCCCGCACGCCTTCGGCCAGATGTTCCCGATACCACTGGATCGCCTGCAACACGCGCTCGGCGTTCGGATCGAATCCGGAAATCAACCCCAGATGCCGATCGTGCCGGAGAATGAGCTCAGAAATACGAAGCATGCCGACCTCGAACGCGATCCCGCTGGTCGGCATCGGCGATCGATAATGGCCCTCCATGTAAGCGTAGATGTCGCCAATCTCCGCGATATCGTCCGCCGTGAGCTTCACCGCAAGCATGCGGGTCGGCGGCAGGGAGTTCTCCAGCAGCGGATGCAGGGACGCGAAATGAAAAACGAACACCTCCGTCGGCTGGTCCTTGGGTCCGTCCCAACAATGCCGGCTTTCCGGCGGCATCAGCCACAGCGTCTCGCCGCGCCGCGCAGAAGCGGCTGCCACGCGCCCGCCGTAAATCAGCGGATGCATCACGCCGCGATGAACGACCATGATCTCCCAGTTGTTGCGGCAGTGGTCCCGCGGGTGCAGGTCGACCGTGCCATACCTTCTCAATCCTTTGCTCAGGTAACGTAACACGAGAAAGACTCCAGTGGACGCCCGGCACCCTTCCTGCGCAAGGCGCTATTGTTCGCGACGCTTCATTCCGGCGAGACCGCCTGCCACTCCACCAGCCGAATTCCGCGCGGATCGCCTCCCATCTCTTCAAAGAACCGCACGCGGTTTTTCCCCGCGCGAAGCCATTCAGCGGGCACGTGATAGAACTGCTGGCTCGGAGAACCCGGCGAGTCGAAGTGCATCACCTGGTTATGCTCGGTGTGAATCACCGCCGGCGCCTGCGAACGAATCAGCCAGTAACGGCCGAAGCAGCGACCGTTGATCCACGCGAGACCCTTGCCCATGCCGCGCAAATCGAGCGCGACGGGCGCGTCGGATGGCGTCCACTCGAACTCCATTTCGAACCAACGCAGCGGCGCATCGAAATCGGCCTCGCCGTGAGGTCTCCAGCTCAAGGTCGCGTCGTTTCCTTTCATCGGCAGCTCCGCTCCACTCGCGAGCCACGGGTGGATCTGCCAGCCCGTGATCGCGCAACTTGCATCGCCCGAGCGCCAGGTCGCGCTGCCCCAGAATCCTTTTCGTTCTTCGGCCATGTTTCTCCGGCCGGCCTGCCAGTCGCCCTTCACCAACCCGAGCGAGCAAACCAGCAGCGCGAGCTCGTGGCTCCCGGCGGAGAGGCGAAGCTCGAACCGCTGCCGATAATCCGGTCCGTCCCACGGCCCGCGATCTTCGATCAAATGACTCGCCGACACCGCCACCCGCTCGCCGTCAACGAACACCTGAAAGATGTCGTTGATCCCGACGAGTTCCAGCACGCCCTCAGACTCGCAGTCGGCCGGCACGTCGAGGCGGGCTCGATACCAGGCATAATCGCTCCAGTTTTGCGTGAACGAAAGCTGTTCGCGCGGCTGCCCGATTTCGATCCAGCCTTCCCGCGGAATCGCTTCCACGCTCACGCTGACCGGCGAGAACGCGACGCCCCGATCGACGAAGCGGCGCTTCGTCGCGTCGCGCCCAAGGGCGCCTTCCACCCGCCAGCGCTCCACCCCATCGGCGAGCGCGACCACCGTCTGGCCCGGCAGGCGCCACGTGCGCCCGCCGTATTCGAGCACCATCGCCGCGCTGCCAGCCGGAGCATCGTTGAACAAAAAGGTGAGGGAGCGCTCTCCGCGTCGATAAATCCTCACTCCGGTCTTCGACGAGAAATCATGCGCTTCCGGCAGATCGTTTTCGACGAGGACATCTTCATATTCGAGCAGCACCGTGTGCAGCGATTTCAGCAGATCGTATTTCGCCGACGGGCAGCCGAACTCGTCGATGGCGGCATCGAAGTCGTACTGCGTTACCTGCAGATACATCGCCTGACGCCCGAAGTTCGTCCCGCCGTGCCAGAGAAAATAGTTTATCCCTTTGCCACCTTCGGCGAAAAATCGCGCCGAACAAAAGGTCATATCACTCGCCGGACGCCAGGCGCGCGGCAGTCCCCAAACCTGATACCACGCCATCCACGCTTCGGTCCAGAGACACGGATACGCGGGCGCCCATTTGCGAAAGGCCCGTACGAAGGGATGCGCGAAACCCGAGTTGATGGTCGGCACAGTCCCCGGCACCTGATCGAGCGCCGCCATCGCGCCGTCGTCGCCGGCCGGATTGCACGTCGTCAGGGGAACACCAGCGCCATAACTGGCGAAGAGATCGCGCAACCATTCGAGATAGGCGACACCCTCCGCGCCATACGCAGCACTGATGTTGGCAAACTCGTTCTCCACCTGAAGCGCGATAATCGGGCCGCCGTTCGGACGGAACAGTGGGCGGATATACTCGAACAAATAGTCCAGCCAGCGTTTCACTTCCGCGAAGAACGGCTCGTTGCGGGTTCGAAACCGGATGCCGGGCACCTCGCGTAGCCAGGCCGGAAATCCACCGAAGTCCTGCTCCGCGCAAATATACGGACCAGGACGCAGGAAAACATACAGACCCTCGTCGGCGGCACGTTGGCAAAACCTTCGAAGATCCAGATTGTCGCTAAAATCGAAGCTGCCCCGCACCGGCTCGTGCTGATTCCAAAAAACGTAGGTCTCTACGCAGTTGAGGCCGGCGTCTTTGGCGGACCGCATCAACGCCGGCCACATCGCCGGCGTGCTGCGGGGGTAATGGATCGCTCCGCACAGCAGCAGCCGCCGTTTCCCATCGATGATACAGGACCGGGAATCGATTCTCAGTCCTCGATCCATCGGCGATTCCGGTGCTGCAGCTGGTGCGGATGATGTAAGCATGAAAGATGCGTGATTCAGGGAGTGCGGATGACGCTCCAGGTGCCGCTCAACGAACGGCCGATCGTCAGGTTTTCGGCGACGATTCCGGGGCCGCCCGAAATCGAAGGATAGGCGGCGACGGTCACCGTCACGCCGGTCGTGGCGCTGTTGGTGATCGAAATGCCGTTTCCGATCGCTCGCGTGTAGGTGTTGTCCTGACCGCGCGGCTGCGGCGCGACCACGGTGACGAGCGTAACCGTGCCCGAAGTCAGCGGCTGCTGCACCAGGGCGATGTTGAGGTCGTGATTCACCGTCGAAGGCGTCGTGTTGGAGCCGCGGCGGATTCGGTCCTCGTTGGTGAGTTGGACACCCGGAACCTTGACCAAGTGCGTTTTCCCGAGCCCGCCGTTGGTGCCGAACTTCACCACAAAACCCCGGCCGCCGCTCCACGGGCTGCCGGTCGCCGTCACATCCGGAAACGGAACTTCCCAAGCCGCGCTGAACCAGTCCGTCCCAGTGATTCCAGGAGTGTATAACTGCCACAACGACGCGGCCTGCCAGTTCGTGGCGCCACCCTCCGGATCGAGTGAGGAAATCTCATCGACGATCACCAGCACGCCTTCGAGCGTCAGAGCGAAGCTCCGTTTCAGTGTGTGATCCCAGGTGCCGTAGTGATCGAACGTCGCCCGTCCGTGACTGAACTGTTGCGCCGGAACATCCGCGACAAACGTGTCCGTGGCACCGCTGGCGAGATCGAACACCGGATGCGGAGTCATATAATACCAGGTGTCATAAACGCGATGCGCCTGCGTCGGCACGCTCGCGAGCGTCGTTTGCGTGGCGTCGTTCTTGCCCGGTCCGCCGTCGAAACGCAGCTGGATCCGATACGGCGGGAGATGCGAGCCGGCGGACACAACGGACTTATAGTCGATCCGCAGGTAAGGATATTGCGCGACGTCGATCCCGTTGGGAAAGAGCGCAGCGAGATTGCGCAGGCTATATCCCGTGCAGGGCGAGTTGAAGCCGATGACGAGCGAGCCCGTGCCCTGGGTCTTGTCGGTCGTGTCGATCGCGAGATCGCTGCCCGTCCAGTTGGCCGTGGCGTCGCAGGCATTGATCAGGGAAACGCTCGATCCGTCGCGACTCACCAGCCGGAGATTGTCCAACTTTATATCCGCGTAGTCGGTCGCGCTGGCCGTCACCGCGAGACTGAGGGCGTCGAGATGAACGATCGAGGACGCGTCCGGTGTCGCCCGATTCCAGCTGAAATCGCCCAGATTGAACGTGAGCGTGTGCCACTGTCCGTCGGAAATCGGGAGGTCGGAGACGGTGACATTGGTCGCCGACGAGGTGGTGAGCGGAAAAAGATCGTTGCCCGAGGTCTGGCGGAGCACGACCTGATTTCCGAAGTAGTCTCCCTGTAGATACCGTCCGTAATTATAGAACAATGGCGACTGCTCGACTTCGTAATAGCCGATAGAGCCGCGCTTCGAAGGATGGCTGTGATCTCCCGTCGCCACGTCCATCATCGCGATCGGTGCATCGGGTTCGGAGGTCGGCCGCACGACCAGCTTGGCCGGTCGATCGACGCTCGTGCCGGCGACCGGCGGGCGATAGGTGATCAGTTCAGAGCCGCGCAGCGGATTCGTCGCCGTCGTGTTCGGCGTCATGATCCATTCCGGCAGGACGACGGCGTTGGCGTTGAACCATTTCAGCTGCGTCCACATCTTGCGCGCAATGCCCACGAGTTCGCTCGACGAAACGGCGGTCACTCCGTTCAGGGCGGCGAGGCGTCCGACGCGCTCGACGAGATAAATGAACGAGGTGTTGGTGTGATGCACCCACGCGCCGAGCGGCGGGGTGAGCGGATTCACCGTGGAACTGAGGAAAGGCGGATCCGAGAGAAACTCCGATTCGAAATAGCTATCGCCGTAGATCGGCAGATATCCCGCCGGCGAGACCAGCCACGCGTTCTTGGCGACCGTTGTATAGAAGCTGCTGGAAAGATCGGCAACGTTCGGGTTCGTCACCGGATCGGCGTCCGTCTTGCCGAGGATATCCGCGAGGTTGAGGATGGCTCGCAATCCGATGCGAGTGTAGTTGGACGAGTTTTCGTCCGGCTCCACATGCGTCATCAGATCGTTCCAGTAGTTTTCGACGATCGTCGCATTCAGCGCAAGGTGCGCCTGGGTTGCGCTCAGATCAGCGGGGCTCAGACCGAGGCCGGTAAGGGACGTCGAGCCGTCACCATACATTCGATACAAAACGAAATTCCCCATCAGGATGCTGAGCTCCCGATTGCCGTAGCCCAACAGCCGGCGGGTGAGCAGCAGATTCGCGTGCGGCACCAGCTCCGAAGCCATCCGCCGGACAAACGTGCCCTCGAACGTTTCGCCCGTCGTCGCCGCCGCCGGGTTCACCGCCGAGAGCGCCGCGGGATCCAGACTCTTCAACAGGAAAACCGCCCGACCATACGGCCCCGGGACGAAGACGTCGCTCTTCAGCGTGGTCGTCGGCGCGGAGGTCACACCGCAGGCGTTGGTCACCGTATACGGAATATCGTGCAGTTGAATCTGCAGCTGAACCAGCGAGGAAACGTAGGCGAGGTAGTCGGCAGTCGACGCAAAATCGCTCAACCCGAGCGACGACTGCGACGAGAGAATCCGCGATGCGTCATAGCGATAAAGCTGGAGCGCGCGCAGCGACACGTTGCCCAACTCGGAAAGGTTGGTCGGTGGGCTGGAGGTCGGATTGCCGCGACCGACCTTGCCGGAGTTATTCTTGGCGGTGATCACATCCCAGACCGTCGCTTTGGCGAAGGGCGTAGCGAAATCGGGATTCGCGGGCGGGGTCCAGGCGAAGGTCAACGGGGCGGTCGCGAGAACGCAGAGCAAAGCTGCGGCGAGGTGGCGGATCGGCCACCGGGGGTTTTGGTTTTTCATGGGGGAGCCTGCGACGGAGTGGGAACTTCAGGGAAAGCCGACGCCCCAAACCTACGGCGGCCTCCTCGCTTGGCAGAAGCACCCAGACCGGGCCAAATCGCGCAGAAACCTTTTCGAAACCAACTGCGGCCCCGGGAAGATTACGGATAATACAGCGGGCCCGTCTCGTCGGCTTCCACATACGGCGGCAGCCAATAACTCGTGACACGTTTCGGCTGACGCGCCGTGTCCCGCGGCCACCAATTTCGCCAGGAAGAGGGATCGGTATCGCAGCTGACACTCCGCGGGCCTTCTCCGTAACCATTGACCGAACTCACCGCATATTCCCAAATTTCGACAGTGGTCGCGCGGTCGTCGCGATCGTTCGGCAACCGGTCCGGCGGGTTGACCGGGCGGCTGCGGTCGACGAACCGGCGCTCGGCTCCGCTATATACAATCTCCCACGCGTCCGCGCCTCCCCGTTTCCTTCGGTAGAGTTGATAGTTTTGCACGCCCAAAACCTCCCCCCAGGTCAGCGTCACGGCACCGCGCTCCAACCACGCGCGAAGTCCGTCCGGGGCAGGCGGCGTCGCGCCGGACAGGTAGAGGGGATACGACGCACCCGGCTCACTTCGCTCCGCTCTATTCTCCGCCCGCATGCGCACGTGCATTTTTCCCCGACTCGGCAGTCCCGCAATTTTCGCGGGCGGCTGCGCGACGCGGACTGACTCCGTCCAGGTCGCACCGTCGTCGTGGCTGACTTCGACCACATAGTCCGTCGCCGATCCCACTGAATCGAAAAGGATCTCCGCTCCGCCAGGAAAATTGCTCGTTCCGAGGATCGTCGGCGCGATCGGCTGCGGCGTTTCGGCCGTCAATTCCCACGCATGCGCGCCCGGCGGCAGCGTCAGTTCGAAGAATTCGCCGTGATCCGTCATCACACCCGCGCGCCCATCGACGTAGAATTTCATCCCTCGCGCGACACCCTTCACTTTCATCGCGACGGTCCGCGCCGCATTGAAACGACCGCGAATCGCCTTCGCGTCGCTCATCGTCGCGCCAACGGCGGCGGCGCCGTTCTCCGGCAGAACCAGGCCAAAACCGTTCGCGCCAATCTCCGTGCCTTCGAGCAGCGCCAACTCGATTTCGCCGCGATCGTGTCGACGCACGACTCCGGCCGTTCCGCGGAAGGAAACACCGTCGTCCGCAAACTCGATTCGTTTTGAGGCGCGGAAAACCAAGTCGCGGCTCCGCGGCGCCCGTACGCGATAAACTCCGGGCGTTTCGGGACGAGTCCCCGGGAATTCGTTCATCGGGATCGTGTCGGGAAACGCCAGCGTCTTCGCTCTCGCATTCAACAGCGCGACGTCGTCGTGCTTGTGCGTCACGAGCACGAGGCTGGTGTCCGTTTCCCGCGGCAGGTCGCGGAGAATTCCGTGCGACATCCGCGTGCTGACTTCGAACCAGTGATCCGGCCGGCTCGAGCGCGGCTCGAGGAAGATGAGCTTGGGCAACGCGAGATCCTTGGCGTTGAACCAAGAGAACCGGCCCGGACCGCTGGCGTCGTCCATGAGCAGGAAGTAGTCGGTCCCGACCAGCATGACACTGCGCGCCCGATACTGCGGCCACGAATAAGGATGCGGAGTCGACCGCGCCGCGACGGTGGCGAGTTGCGCGATGCCAAGGTCGAGAAGAGGCCGGTCAAGCACGTTGCTGCCGAGCGATCGATAGGCGCCCTGTTTCCACACGCCGTAGGTGGACGAGCCCAACGTATCCTCGGTGGTATGATCGCCGGTGTTTTCGGATTCGTGGCCCGACCAAACTTTCCCGCCGGCGTAGAAATACAACGTGCCCGAATTTCCCTCGCCGGAGTTTCCCCAGCGATAGTTTGGACCTTGGTCGATCTGATCCAAATGGACGGACACTTCGTCAGGCGTGCCGACTCCTGCCCGCAGCACGACCCCGTGGCCCGTGTATTTCGCCGAGGTCAACACGGGCGGCGTTCCCGCATTCGGTTCGCGATCCTCGAGATAGGCGCGCTGAACCGGCGTGGTACGCCATTCGCCTTTGTCGCCGCGCCGGGCCTGAGCATGCGCCCACCGAAGATGCTCGGCAGCCAGCGGTGCGTAATTTTGGAGACTGTCAGCCCACACCAATACCGAATCGGGGACGGTCGCCGCGGTGCCCGAACTATGGGCGCCGTGCGCGGGGAGCTGCCGCTCGAATCCAAGCGAGGTCGCGAACGCGTCGCCTGGCTGCCACGATTCCGCCCGAGCGGGCGGCTGCATGATCCGTCCCAGTCTCCATTCGGGATCGGGGTTATAAATAGGTGCGGTCAACTGACCGATCAGCCATTCCGCTCTCTCCGCCATTTCAGGACTGGCGAGTCGGTTGCGCCCATCGACGGCGCCCGTGAGGATTTGCGCGGTGGTGATCGGCAGCAACTGGGCCCAATGATAAGTGGCCAGACTCTCGGCCCAGCGTCCGCCTCGCGCATTCCACTCCGCCACTGCGGGACGCGTGTAGAACACCGCGTTCAGTTCGACGGTTTTTTCGAACTGGTCGCGCCAAAGCGCCGCTTGGGGATGACTCGGAAATGCGGCGCTGATCTCCGCAGGAATGCTAAAGCCATCGGCCGCCATGTTGGGCGCACCGGCCAGCGCCGTCCGCACCGGCGCGAGTTCCTCGCCCGCATTCACGTAGGCGCACAGAAGCAACCAAGCCTCGATCCGCGAGCGTTGGTCCGGCGAAAGCCGTTCGCGCAGCGCCGCGTAGCGCCCCAAGAACGCAGGCACCACGCGATGGGAGATATTCATCACCCCCAGATTCAGGCCGAGAGGATACAGCGCCAACGCGGACGTGAAGAGGTCGCGTTCGAATCGTTCCGGCGAGTCGCTCGGAAGTCCGGCTTTTGCAAGGATCGCCACCGGCGGGCGGCCGTCGGCGGGATAATCAAGTTGCCAATCTTTGACGCGGTTCAGCGACAGTGCGCCATGCCACGAGCGGAGGAGCTGCGCGTAGCGCAGTTGCATGGACGCGGGATCATAAACGACCTGACCGGCGAACGCCTTTGGGTCGCCCTTGATGGTCGCAAGATAGGCATTTCGCACGGCGGCCACGGCCTGTTCGCCGGCTTGCACGCCGTGCAGCGCGATGCCGATCGAGCGGGCGCCATTCTTCAACGGCAGCCACCACACGAGCAGCCCGTTCGCATAGCGGAAACGCAGGTTCAGCTTTTCCGTCGGTTGCCAGATGGCGTATTCGTCATGGCACCACGCGAGCGCATCGTCGACGAAGGCGCTCAGTTCCAGCGCGGCGCTCCCCTCCTCCCAAAAACTCATCACCGGCACTGCATTCCGCGGCTGGTTTCCCTGAAAGGGGGAAAGCGTGTAGATCATCTCGCGGGCTGGATCCTCCGTGACTTCCGGCGGAAACCAGTGCGGCTCTTCCGTAATACCGTCGGTGACGACCGGCTCGTCGATTCCGAGCGATCCATCCGGCATCTTCCAACCATTCGCTGCGAAGCGGCGCGCCGGCGCGAAATCGCGCCACTCCATCTCGACGGTCGCCGCAGCTTCGTCGGCGAAACCTTCCATGCGCTCGACCAGCTCGAAGTGTTGATAGCGTGCGGTCACGCGCACGCTCGCCGTATAGATAGCTCCACCGGCGAAACGATAAACCAGCTGCACCGTGGCAAACACCGGTCCACGATCGATCACCCGCGTCTCAAGTCGCTCCACGCGCATTCCCTCGACCCGCAGCTTCGACGTGCCCAGCCAGCGCGCGCCACGAGCCACCCCGGCCACCGGACCGATCACGTCGTCGGCGTCGTTGAAGGAGCGGCTTTTCGGCACGCGGACTGAAAGCGAATCCGAGCGCAGCTCGAAAACGTCGTCATGTTCTTCGACGCTCACCCCCGCTTCGGAAACGGCCGCTACGTCGCTCGAGCGCACAAGGGCAAACGCACGGCGTTGGCCTGGCTCGAGTGATGCCATGAAATTCAGCGTGGCCGATTCCCAGGAGCCGGACGCATCACGGACCACGTCCGACCATTGGAACGGCACGTCGGCGGACGCACCGGAGGGTGCACGCTCCACGAGCCGCTCGCCGCCGGCGCCATGGGTGCCGGCGGGAAACTCGACGCGGTAGCTCAGGCGTGTTTCCGGCCAGGCGAAGAACTCGCTGTTCAGACGATCCTTCAGTTCGAAAACCCGCTCGACGGCCGCGCCGGGGCGATCGATCGACGCCTCGGCATCACTCGGGACCGACCAGGCGAGCAGCACCATGAAAAGCCGGGCCACCATCCCGGCGCTGCCGAGACGCCTAACGTTCATCTCGGGGTGAAGTCTGCGCATCCCAAAAGGTGAGTTTGGCGCCTGCCGGCGATTCACTCCGGGTGCCAACCAGCAAGCTGGCAATATACCCGATCGCCATACAAGAGGCGACGGCCACGAAGCCATGGATAAACACATTAAGGTTCGTGAAGGTCTGTACCCACCAGGTGACGGCGATACTTCCGACGGCGCCGATGATCACGCCAGTCGACGTGGCCCGCTTCGTCAACAGACCAAGCGCAAACACGCCGGGAAATCCTCCGCCGATCAGCGCGATGAGTTTCAAGAACTCATCCCACAACGACGGCACGTTTTTATAGGCGAGATACATCGCCATCGCCGTGCCGAGCACTCCACACGCGAAAGTGGAGAGTTTGGCCACCCTCACCTTGGACGCCTCGGTCGCCTGCGGATTCAAGATCATCTGAAAGTCGGTCACGACGATCGTCGCCGTGGAATTGATCGCACTCGATAGCGCCCCCATCGCGGCGGAGAACAGCGCTGCGACAATCAATCCGACGATGCCGACGGGCAGTTCGTTGGCGATGAAGTAGGGAAAGATCGCGTCGTTCGGCACGCCTTCCGCGAGACGCTCGGGATGAGCTTGGTAAAACACCCACAGCGCGCTGCCGACAAAGAAGAACACTACGGAACTCGCCAGGCCGATCAGGTTGCCCATGACCACCGTTCGCTGAGCCTGCTTGACGTCGGACGTCGCCAGCATCCGCTGCATCAGCGGCTGGTCGGAGACTTGGGAAAATATATGGGCGAGAAACATGCCGACGAACACCCACACTGTCGGCGTGGTCGCATCCAGCGACCACGACACCATGTGAAATTTCCCGGCGTCATTGCCAGCGGCGATGACTTCGCCGAAGCCACCCGGCACTCCGCTGACGATGGAATAAACGGCCAGCGCCACGCCGCCGAGCATCACCGTGCTCTGAATCACGTCGGTCCAGACCACCGCCTCGAAGCCTCCCTCGATCGCGTAGATCGTGGTGACGACGCCCATGAGCAGGATGATCACGTAAACGTTCATCTCCGTCACCGTGGCCAGCGCGAGCGCCGGCAGCAGCATCACCACGCCCATGCGGCCGCCGACTTTCAACAGGACGCCCAGCCCGGCGCCGAGCAGGCGCACGCGACGGTCAAAACGCTGTTCGAGATAGCCGTAGACCGTCGTCAAATTCAGCCGCCGCAGCAGCCCCACGAGGAAAACCCCCACCGCGATTCCTGCGAATGCTTGCGCGGGCGCGGAACCGAAGGCCAGCCAGTCGGTGGTGAACGCCTTGGCCGGCAACGCCATGAAGCTGATGCTGCTGGTCGCAGTGGCAAAGAAGCTGATCGCCGCGGCCCACCAGCTCACCCGCCGGCCGCCCAGAAAATAGCCCGCGCTCCCCTCCGCCTTCTTGCGTCCACACCACCAACCGATCGCGAGGTTCAGCGCCAGATAGGCGCCCAGAACAACGTAGTCGGCGAGCGAAAGGGAACGCGCAACGAAAGCGAGTGGGAGCGAGGGATGGATCAATGGATCAAAGCTTGAGGCTGTAGCTCAGCGTGACCGCGCAGGGATCGCCCGCGCGCGCGCCGCGGAGGTAACGCTCGTCGAGCGCGTTGGAGACGTCGAGGTTGATGGCATGATCGGTCTCGCGGAATTTCCAGCGATAGCCGAGTCCGAGGTTCACCAGCACGAAGGCCTCGTTCTTGAAGTAATAGGTGTCATAGAACTGACCGCCGATCTTGACGCCCGGACCTTTGACGCCGCTGTCGCCGTAGATGCTCGCGGTGGAGTTGTTGACCAGCGCTTCGCCCTGATAACGGACACCCGCGCGAAGATTGAAACCCTTCAGCGCTCCCGTGAGGAAACGATAGGAAACCGTGGTGCCGCCCGTCCAATGCGGGGAGTTGTCCGGCGGAATCCCGATCAGGTATTGCTCGGTCACGTTCGGGACGCGGACGTATTTGATATTATTATACCCGACGCCCAGCGTCACCGACAGGCTGTTGGTCGGACGCCAGTTCGCGTCGAACTCCACGCCCTTGGAGCGCACATCGGCGACGTTGCTGTATTGGCGGGTTGCGCCGGGCGTCGGTCCCGGAATCAAAATCGGATTGCCGGCGGGATCGCGGGCGAGACGCGGAATGTTGGAGCGCTCGAGATCGTACACGCCCGCCGTGAACGACAGCCGCTGCTTCACGAGGTCGAACTTCACGCCGAGTTCGCCGCCCTTGCCCTCCTGCGGATCGAGCGGCTTGCCGGTGGCGTCCACGATGGTGAGGCCCGTTCCCTGCGGCAGGAATGAACTGCTGAAGTTCGCATAAACCGAGACCTCGGGCGTCACGCGATACAACGTGCCGGTCTGATACGTGACCGCTTCGGAAACGGGATAGGTGATTTCCTCCCCGGCGTCCACCCGCTGCGTCGCCGCCTGGATGGGACCGAGATCGTTCGTTTGCTTGCGCTCAAGCTTGTCATAGCGGCCGCCGACGATGATGAACCAGCGGTTATCCAGCAGCGCGAGCCGCTCGCTGAGCATGACGCCGGTGGTGGTTTGGATATTGGTGTTACTGGTCGCCGCCACATTCCAGGCGGGATCGCGGTAGTTGCCGTAAGTGAAGCCTTCGATCTGGTAAGGGCCGCCCGTGAGGAAATTGTTAAGCGGCAGCGCGTAAGCAGGATTGTTCGTGCGGCGGACGCCGGCATAGGCATCGCTCTCCTGAAAATCGCCCGTCAGCAATAGCTTGTGGCCGATCTCGCCCGTTTTGAATTCGGCCAGCACGTCGATCTGCGCGTTGACCTGCGTGGCGCGATTGCGGGTGATCTGCGGCAGGCTCGTGCCCTGAATGACGCCGGTGGCGGCGTTGTAGGCGCCGGCGTTGGAGCCGCTGTTCACCGAGGTGATCTGGTTCTGCGGCCGGTTCCAGAATCCGCCAAGCGCACGCACCGTCAGCCAATCGTTCACCTTATGAGACAGCGTGCCGTCGACTTGGGTATAGCCCACTTGATTGTACGCAAACGGTCCGGCGGTGTTCACATGACTATAATCTTCATATTCGCCACGCCCGAAGAGCCCGATGAATTGGTTGGTCGTCACGCCATTGATCACGACCGGGCGAAACACGAAAGGCATCAACGACGCGGCCTGCGTCTGGCTGCGGAACCACACGTATTCCGCATTCATCGTCAGCGCGGTGTTCTCCGCGATGTTCCAGGTGAACGATCCGTAGACGTTGGTCCGGCGGAAGCGCGCAAAATCCTGGATGCCCGTCTGATTGCTTTCCTGCGAAAACGCGAAACGCGTCAAGAGCTTGTCCTTCACGATCGGCTGGTTCACGTCGATCTGCACGCGGCTCAACTGGTTCTCGCCATAATTGACGCGCAGTTCCTGAAAGGCCTTCGGCTTCCCCTTCTTCGTGATGCGATTCACCATGCCGGACGGTTCGGCCTGGCCGTAGATCGCGGCGTTGGGCCCCTTGATCACTTCGGTGCGCTCGAGCGATGCGGGCCCGAGAACGCCACCTTCGCGCAGGCCGTTTTTATAAACGGAGAAGCCGCGGATGCCGCGCAGGTTGATCGCGCCCGTGCCTTCGGCGAACGAAAACGAACTCGTGTAGCTCAGCAGCTCCTGGCCCGTCAGGTCGATCGCCAGGAAGTCTTCCATGAACTCCTTGGTGATCACGTTGACCGCAAACGGAGTCTCCATGATCGAGGTGGCGTAACGCGTCCCCGAAGTCGCTTCCGAAGCGAGGTAACCATTCTCGTCAGTGCCTTTGACCTCGAACGGCGACAAATGAACGATTTCGTCCTCCGGCGGGTAAACGGCCGAGGGCTGCGAATACACATTCGCAAGCGGTCCAAAAATTCCGAGGGCAGCGAAAGCTGCCATCGTGCGGAGACGTGTAGGATTCATAGGAGTAGGGGTTGGTGTGGTCGGGGTGGTCAGAGGGTGACTGGGACCGCTCGAAGACTCCGTTCCCCGGCGTCTCACTGTCAGCCCTGATATCCATCTCAACCCGCTCGAAAACATGGCTACATCGAACTTCCCGCGGCTTCTCGATCTCAGTGAGCTGAACCGCCTGCGCTCCTGCGCAGAAATGCCAATAGATGGAGCATGTCGATCAAGGGTGAGTCCACGACGGCGCCGCAACACGCCTCGATTCGGCCACCACATGCCCGGCATCACAGTCAGCACCACCGCGGAGTTTGTCGCGAAAGGTCGCTGGTGCTCGGGACAGGACTTGAACCTGCACGCCTTACGGCAACGGCTTCTAAGACCGTCGTGTCTGCCATTCCACCACCCGAGCGTCGCGCCGAGCTTGCGGTTCGGCCCCAAGCCGACGCAAGGCGGAATCCCACCCGGCCGGCCCTTACGTCGCCGCCGCGCGCTCGCGATTGAGCCACACCTTCGCGGTGCTCTTCATTCGCGTCAGGATGTAATAAACCGTCTGGCTGCGCAGGCGCACGAGCTGACCGCCGACGATCTTCGGCACAAAATCCTGCGGCACGTCCAGCACCTGCTCCGGCGTCGCGCCGTCGAGTCCCTTGCACAGGATCGCCGTCATCGCCCGGGTGAGCGTCTGCACATGCGGTCCGAGGTTGATCCGAAAATGCAGCGCGCGCGTCGCTCGATCCACGCGGAGAAACACGCCAACCGTGTCGGTGCATTCCTCGTCCTTGCGCACGTCCTCGAGATCGAACGTCTCACCCGCCTTCGGCGCGCACGCGGCCGCGCTGTCGGCATAGGCGATCAGGTTTTCGCGCTTCTCGTCCTCGGGCAGCAGGTCGAAGAAATCGACGATCTCGGCGAGATTCGGCGGATACGTGCTCATCCCCAGATCCCGCGCCGACGTCCCGTCATCCGGCAAATCGAAAATCGAAATTTCAAAATCGGAAATCCCCTCAGCCCGGCTGCTCGCCCTTGGCGATGGGCGCGCGCACCATGTTGCCCCACTCGGTCCACGAACCGTCGTAGTTGCGGACCTTGTCATACCCGAGCAAATACGTGAGCACGAACCAGGTGTGGCTCGAGCGCTCGCCGATACGGCAATACGCGATGATGTCGTCGTCCTTTTTCAACCCCAGATCCTCGGTGTAGATTTTTTTCAGCTCGTCGAAGCTCTTGAACGTGCCGTCGTCGTTCGCGGCCGTTTTCCACGGGACGCTGCGCGCGCCGGGCACATGGCCGCCGCGCAGGACACCTTCCTGCGGATACTCGGGCATGTGCGTGATCTCGCCGCGGTATTCGCCCGGCGAACGCACGTCGATGAGCGGCTGGCGGGCGTTGGAATGCGCCAGGGCATCGAGGAAAAACGCGCGAATCTCGTCGTCGTGACGCCGTTTCGGCAGCGGATACTGCGTCGGCGCGATCTTCGGCTTTTCGCGCGTGATCGGCCGGCCTTCCGCCTTCCACTTCGCGCTGCCGCCATCGAGCAGCTTCACCTTTGTGTGCCCGAACAACCGGAACGCCCACAGCGCATACGCCGCCCACCAGTTCGACTTGTCGCCGTAAAACACGACGGTCGTATCCGGCCCGATACCGTTCTTCGAGCACACTTCAGCGAAGCGCTCCGGCGTCACGTAGTCGCGCTGGGTGTTGTCCTGCAGGTCTCCGCGCCAGTCGATGTGCACGGCGCCCGGGAGGTGGCCCGTGTCGTAGAGCAACACGTCCTCGTTGCTCTCCACGATGCGGATCGACGGATCGTTCAGGTGCTCCTGCAACCAGGCGCCGTCGACCAAAACTTCAGGATGCGCGTAGCCGGCAAACTTCGGATTCATGGCGGGCCACGATGCGGCTCCGGCGACGCAAACGCAAACAGCCGCAAGGCATTTTGGCGGCCGTTTCGAGTCATACGGTCGGGCCGTGCCGCGAACCTGCGCCGCCGGCGCCGATCCGCCTCCGTCCGTCAGGGCGCCTCGCCCAACCGGTCGCCCATCCGCACGTAAACCTCGCGATGCACCGCGCTGTGCTCGACGAGATCCGCATCGAAGCGGATCCGGCCGCGTTGAAAGACCGTGATCACGCACGACCCGCCGAACGCGAACAGGCCTTTCTCGTCGCCCTTGTTCGCCGCTCGCCCAGCGACGAAAGTCTGGCGGATGCTGCCGACATTCGTCGCGCCGACTTCGAACATCGCGACCGTGCCGAACACCGGCGACTCGATCAGCGTGAGCATGCGTTTGTTTTGCACGAGATAGTGCAGGTTGCGCCGCAGCGCGACCGGGCTCACGGAATAGAGCCAGCCGTTGATCAGCCGCGGCTCGCCGGGCATTCCGCTCACCGGAAAATGAAAGCGGTGATAATCGACCGGGCACAACCGCGAGATCAGCATCGCGCCGCCCGCAAACTTGGCCGCCAGCGGGCGCTCGCCTTCCGGCAGGTGATCTTCCGCAAACAATTCCGCGAGGGTGAAGTTCCCCCCCTTCACGTAAAAGCCGGGCGTCGTTTCCACATTGGGAAACACCAGATGCCGGCCGTCCGCCGGCATTGCCGCCACGCGCTCGCCGGCCGCGATCGGCCGCACGCCAGGCTTCAACGCACGATAAAAAAACTCGTTGAATGTCTTGTAGTCGAAAGCCGACTTCGCGAACTCGTCGACGTCGATATCGTAGGCGGTGATGAACGGCAGGATGCGCAGCGCGCTGTAGCGGCCGTTCATCTTGCGCCCATACCACCAGGAAAAGATTTTCCGGCGCGCCACGAGCCACACGAAGAACCGCCCGGCCGGATTCTCGTAGGCAAAACGCAGCCAGCCTTCGCCAAAAACCTGCTCGGTCTCGACGGTCTTCTTGTAGCGGTGGAAAAAGCGGATCGGCTCGGCACGCATGCGGTCCCACCTTCGCCGACGATCGCGCCGGCCGCAAAGCCAAATCCCGCACTCACCCGGCGACGCCCGGTCGCAACGCTGCCGCCATCGCCCGCGCGACCGACACGTAGGTGAGCGGCTTGTGCAACCGCACCGCCACTCCGGCGAGATCCAGCGCCTCCTCCTCGGCCGGCGAGAAAAAGCCGCTCATCGCCACCACCGGCAGCCCGCGCGCGATCTGCCGCAGCGCGGCGACAAACTGCAGCCCGTTCATGTGGGGCATCGCCAGGTCCGTCAGCACAACCGCAAACCCCGCTGGGTCGCCGCGCAACGCCTCGAGCGCATCGGCCGGCGCGCTGTGCACGCTCACGTCGTAACCGAGCTTCGCCAGGATCTGCTGCGCCGTCCGCGCCACCGCCGGTTCGTCGTCCACCAGCAGCACGCGCTCGCCGGCGCCGCGTGGAACCTCGGGATCGTCCTCTTGCGCCGGCCCGCTCGCGGCCGGGAAATAGAGACTAAACAGCGTCCCGCGGCCCACCTGGCTGTAAACCGTCACCGCGCCGCCGTGCAGCTGCATGATGCCATGCACCACCGAAAGTCCGAGCCCGGTGCCCTCCCCCGGGGGTTTCGTCGTGAAATACGGCTCGAAAATCCGCGCGACCACCTCCGGCGGGATTCCGGGCCCTGTATCCTGAATTCCAATGCGCACGAACCGGCCCGTCGCGAGCTGCGGGAGCTGCGCCTGCACCTCGTCGTCGACCGTCACCAGCTCCGTCGTCACCGTCAGCCGTCCGCGCCGTCCCCGCATCGCTTGCACGGCGTTGGTGCCGATGTTCATCAACACCTGGTGCAGCTGGGCCGTGTCCGCGACGATGTCCGGGAGATCCGCCGTCGTGCGCTGCTCGAACTCCACTGCCCCGTGCGCGAGCGCGCGGAGGAATTCGATCATCTCCTCGATCACCGGACCGACCGCCAGCACTTCGCGGCTCGCCTCGGTGCGCCGCGAGAACGTCAACACCTGCCGCACCAGCTGGCGCGCGCGCCGCGCCGCCGCCAGCACCCGCCGCAACTGATTCGCCTCGGGGCCGTCGGGCGGCAGTCCGAGCAGCACGAGATCCGTGTTGCCCATGATCACGGAGAGCAGGTTGTTGAAATCGTGGGCGACGCCTCCTGCCAGCGTGCCGAGCGCTTCGAGCTTCTGGGCCTGGATGATCTGGGCTTCCTGTTGCTTCGCGCGGTGCCGCTGCCGAAACGCCGCGGTGATGTCGCTGATCCGCACCAGCACGCCCTCGCCCAAGGGACTGACGCCGATGCGCCAGCAGCCGCGATCGCCCGCGAGCTCGTGTTCGAATTCCACCGCGTCGCGGCGGGCACCCGCCTCCTCCAGCCGAGCCGCCAGCGCCGGCTCCCGGGCGCAGGCTTCGGCCAGGAGCATGCCGCCTTGCTCGCCCGCGAGTGCGAGCATGCGACGCGCCGGTGGATTGATTTGCTCGATGCCCCAGCGTCCGTGCGCGTCGCGCGTCACCACCATGAGCCCGTCACGCGCGCCGTCGAAAACCGCCCGGTGACGCTCGTCGCTCAAGCGGAGAGTCTCCGCCTGTCGCGCAATCCGTCTCCGCAGCCGCTGCAACCGGACCACCGCCCATAACGACACGACGAGCGCGATCGCCAGTCCGGCTGCAACTGCGAGAGTGAACTCCTCCACCGTGAATTTGCGCGGCTCCACATGGCCGAACCACCGGCGATAAACCCGATCGAAGGTCCCCACCCGCACCAGCACCGCCAGCCCTTCGTTGATCTTGGCCAGCAGTTCGCGGTCCCCATCGCGCACAGCGTAGCAATAACGCACTTCATAGCCCTCCACGGGCACATCGAGCACCCGCACGCGCTTGAGCCCCAACTCATGCACCATCGCGAGACCGGTAAGCCGCGTCAGCAGGGTCGCATCGCCCTCGCCCGCCTCCAGCGCCTGCACCGCCTTCTCGAGCGACGCCACGTAGACGATGCTTTGCTCCAGTCCCGCCCGTCTCAACACCGTCTCGCCCAAGCTGCCGCGATGCACCAGCACGCGCCGCCCGCGCAGATCCGCCACGCTTCCGATCGACGGCCCGCCTTCGCGCACAAAAATCGCGCCGGAGAGCACCAGATACGGCACCGAAAAATCGGCGTGATCCTCCCGCTCGGGAAAATGCGCGTAACTCTGCAGCAAATCGAGGCGCCCCTCCCGAAAAGCCCGGTTGATTTCGTCCGTCGGGCCTTCCACGCGTTCGAACTGCAACCCCATCACGTTCTCGATCTCGCGCGTCAGCTCGTAGACGAATCCGTCCACCGCCCCGTGCTCGTGTCGAAAACTGAGCGGGAAGTTGTCGGACAACACACCTACGCGACGAAGCGGCGCGCGGCTTCGTTCCGACTCGAAGGCCGCCGCCAGCCCACCGCCGGCGTCCTGCGCCGGCAGCGTCAGCGGCGCGAACATCACGCTCAGCCCGATCCACAGCCACGCCGCCCGGAAATCAAAAAATCGCCGTCCCCCTGCGCGGGAATGCCCGATCGGACGACAGCGGTTCGGCCTGGATACCATGCCAGCGGGGAGGATGGCCGCCCCCTGATCGCCACTCAAGCGCAGGATGGAATGACCCGTTCCGCCGCTTGCCACGTCCGGCCGGCCGGCAGACATTTTTGTCATGGACAACTTTACCTACCTGAATCCCACGCGGATCCATTTCGGCCGCGGCCAGATCGCCAAGGTCAACGACGAGCTGCCCGCCGGGGCCCGCGTTCTCCTCCTCGCCGGCGGCGGCAGCATCAAGCAGAACGGCGTCTACGAACAGGTGAAAGCCGCCCTCGGCGCGCGCGCCACCTTCGAATTCTTCGGCGTCGAGGCCAATCCCGACTACGACACGCTCCTGCGTGCCGTGGAACTCGGCCGCCGTGAGAAGATTGACTGGATCCTCGCCGTCGGCGGCGGCTCCGTCCTCGACGGTGCGAAGTTCGTCGCCGCCGCGATTCTCTTCGAAGGGTCCGACCCGTGGCAGATCCTCGTCAAAACCGGCACGAACGTCACACGCGCGATCCCGATCGGCGCGGTGCTCACGTTGCCCGCCACCGGTTCCGAAGCCAACGGCGCGTCCGTCATCTCGCGCCGCGCGATCCAGGAAAAGCTTCATTTCATCAGCGCGCACGTTTTCCCGAAGTTTTCCGTCCTCGATCCGGAAACGACCTTCTCGCTGCCGACGCGCCAGATCGCGAACGGCATCGGCGACGCCTTCTGTCACGTCATCGAGCAATACCTCACGTTTCCCGCCGACGCCGCCGTGCAGGACCGTTTTGCCGAGTCGCTGCTGCGCGTCTTGATCGACGTCGCGCCGCAGACGCTCGCCCATCCGACTGACTACGCGGCCCGCGCGAACCTTGTCTGGGCCGCGACCTGCGCGCTGAACGGCTTCATCGCCGTCGGCGTGCCGCAGGATTGGGCGACGCACACCATCGGCCACGAGCTCACCGCGTTGCACGGCATCGACCACGCCCGCACGCTGGCGATCGTATTGCCAAATCTGCTACAGGTGCAGCGCACCACCAAACGCGCCAAGCTGCTCCAATACGCCGAACGCGTCTGGGATCTGCGCGACGGCAGCGCAGACGCGCGCATCGACGCCGCGATCGAGAAGACGCGCGCTTTCTACGAGTCCATCGGCATCCGGACCCGCCTTTCGGACTACGACGTGCCCGCGACCACCGCCGGCGCCGTCGCGCAGCGTCTTGCCTCCCGCGGCCTCACCGCGATCGGCGAACACGGCGACATCACACCCGCCAAGGTCGAAGAGATCCTGCGGCTGGCGAGCTGAACCAGGATTCGTCCTGTATCTACAGAAAAAGCCGCGGCAATATCCGCGGCTTTTTCTTTGCGCTTCCGCGCCGCGGGTGGTGCAAACGAATCAGCCCATACCACCGATGTCTTTCTCCCACGCACTGGACTTTATCCGGCAGATTCAGACCGATCGGCAACTCCGAGACCGAATCGCGGCCGTGCCCGAGGGAAAACTATTCGAGTCGCTGGTGACGTGGGGCGCGGAGTGTGAGCTCTCGTTCACCGCGCAGGAGTTCGAGGCGGCGTTCAAGCACGACTGGCGGCTGCGCTGGCTCAAATTCGGCACCCGGCACCGTTATGAAGCGTCTCCTGCAGACCTCGAAGCGCAGTGAGCACCGTCGCCGTGGTGAGCACCGCCCGACTGTCGACGAGCGGATGCTCCGCGCGTCGCACATACATGTCCGCTGAAGGGCCCCAGGAACCGTCCACGTCTTGATGGTTCAGCAGCCAGCGCGTGGCTGCACCCACGGCATCCTGCACCGGAGAGATCTCGGGCGTGAGGAGCAGCGTTCTGAGTGCAAGGCTGGTCGAAAAAGCCGAGCCGTTCGGACGAGAGGTCGTTCGCACGCAGCCGTCGGCCGAAAGTCGGCCGCGACACCAATTCACTGCGCGCTCGATCCGAACCAGATCCCCGGACTCACCTCCGACCGCGAGCGCCTCGGCTGCAAACGCCGTCGCATAGTCGTCGTCAGGCCACCAATGACTGAGCCAGCGGCCGTCCGACTGCTGCAAGGCTCGCAGGCACGGAAGCAGGGCTCGCTGTCCGGGCAGCGATGCCACCGCCGCTGTTACACAGGTGTGCGGTTCGAAATACGATCGCAACTCAGGGGGCAGCACGGCGTGCCCCGTGAATCTCCGATAATACTCCTCGCGATAGGTGTGCACGCCTTCGGGGAAGCAATGCAGCGCGAGAAACTCCCGCGCCCGCGCGATCCGTTCGCCGTCGTTCGTGCCGACCCCTTGCGCCAGCCGCAATCCCCATGCCGTCGAATCCGCGTCAGCCGGCGCATGTTGCGCCCAGCCCCAACCCGCGTGGTCATCTCGGGAAGATTTGAGCAATGCCCACGCCCAACTCGCCGCGCGCCGACAATCGGAACGGGACAATTCCGCGAGCGCCGAGCCGACATAAGCCGTCACCCACTCTGTGCTCGCGCCTCCTTCGTCCCATTGATCGTAGTCGGTCCACCAACCGGTGGACGAGCGGGCGTCGAGCAAGAAGCCGATCGCCTGCTCGACGGATTCCGAGAGCGCGCCACGTGAAAAGCTCCGCTGGGTCACCGCTGCGGATCTCACGACATTCGCCTCAGCGGTCGCGGGCTTCAGCCATACGTGAGTGAAACCGAAATACCCCTTCGCTTCCGGAGGACGCGAGGGCTGGCAGGTCACCTTGAGGTGCGAGACCTCGCGCCGAATCGCGCTGAAATGGTCCGAAGGTTGCCGCAGCGATTGGCCCATCAGCGCGACGGGCCACCCGGCCGGGGACTGCATCGGATCGACGTAGCCCGGCCAGGCGAGCACCGCGTTTGCTTTTTCGGGCGCGCAAAGTCCATCCGCTACCAGTCGATCCAGCAGCGCCCGCCAGCGCGACTCCCCGCCGACTTCTTGCTCGACGGCACATTCCAAGCCAACGCGCGGGGAGAGTTCCCCGGCTACATCCAGACAGGTGGTGATCCCGTCGCTGAATGCCGCGAGTCGCGGCAGGAGTTCGCGCAGTTGATTCCCATCGCCCGGCCAATCGAGCTGCTCCAGCAACGACGGGATCTCACCTCCGGGAACTTGCTTGAGATTGACCCGCAGCCACGGCGTATCGCGAGCGAGCATCGTGCCCAGATGACTGACATAGGCGCCATTCTCGCAAACCTCGAAACAACGGCGCAGCGTCTGCAACCGGCGGCCGGCCACCCGCGCGCCCTCCAACAGCCCGACCGCCGCCACCGCAGTCTCGAACGTTTGCGCCGTTGCGCCGGGTTTCTGCGGCAGCCCTAAAAATACGGACGGCGCCGCCGCAGCCGCATCGTTGGACTCCAGGTCGAACTCGAGCCAGAGATCCACGACGTCGCGATGCGCCGGAGAAGCGGGATCGCACCACCACGCACAAAACGCTTCCACGCGCCGCCAGGCGGGATGCACTGTCGAGTGACCGCGAGCCACAATCCGGGCCACGTGCTCTCGAAGTCCCAGCCGCGCGGCTCCTGTTGCCGCGATTCCTTGTTGCAGGTCCACCTGCTCCGCGCCGGCTGCGAGCCTGCATTCGAAGCCAACCCTGAACGGCGAAAGGGGAACCAGGTTCGCGAGCCCGGCGCGCAACTTCGACTGCGCTGCCGCGGAAACAAGCGCCGGCGGGAAATGCGAGCTGACGAGATCGAAGCAGGCGTCCAGGCCGCCGTGCCGCGCGGCCGGCGTCTCCACGAACTTAATACGATTTATAGGCATTTATCTCCCGCTCGCCTCCCGTGATTGACGGGCCCGCGCGGCCGGGATTGCGTGCCGCAACTCCATCCACGCTTCAATGAAATCCCTCGCTTCTCGCAACACCAAGATCGCCTCGCTGCTCGGCCTGTCCGCCGGTGCCTTGGGTTCGACCCAGATCGCCGAAGCTCAGATCGTCTACTCCGGCGTTCTCAACGAGAAGATCGGGTTTTCCTCGGGTTTCGGCGTTTCTTACACCTTGGATTTGCCCGGCACGGCCGACCTGCAATTGGTGCGGAGTTCTCAGGCCGTGAACCCCTACAACGGTTTCAAGCAGGTCGATTTCAAACAACTGAATGGCTACGCCCGCGTGAAGGGCTCCGTGTCCGGCACTGCACTTTTTGCCTCTCGCATCGATGCCGGCGCCACGTGGAATACGATCGGCGCCATGGCGGCACAGACCGCGCGGATGGAACGGCGCACCACCGCGGTGCCGGTCGGTTCCGCTCCTTCGGTGGTGACCGTGACGGGGCCGGGCCAGTTCAATAACCAATATGTTGCGTTCGTCTTTCAGGACTCCACGAGCAGCGAAGCGCTGCGTTATGGTTGGGCAAAGTTCTCGACGGAAATCAGCACCACGTCAGGTCCGGATGTGACGCTCCTCGGCTGGGCTTACGACGCGAGCGGGGAGACCATCGCGATGGGCGCCACGACCCCCGCAATCCCCGAACCCGCCACCTCCGCCGCGCTGATCGCTTTCGGTGCCCTCGCCTTCGGTGGCGTGCGTCGCTGGCGCGCTTCCAAGAAGAAGCAGGCGACCGCCGTCGCAGGCTGAAGTCGCTCGCTGCTAACCGGCGACTTGCCGCCGGAATTCCGGCCGCACCGCCTTCACCGCGGCCCCGTCCGAAAACGATCCACCCAGAAAATCCGCCACGCGCCGAACCTGCGTGAGCGGATCGGCGAGCAGCGCGGCGAAATCCACCACGAGAAGACGAACGTTCTTTTTCTGTCCGGCCGTCTTCAGCGCGCCGTCGAGTTGGTCCGCGAAGGTCATCATCAACTGTTCGTCCGAAAGAGAGGCGCGCGGACGATTGAGTCTCGCCAACATCGCTTTTTGGGAGGCCACCACCTCGCGCAGATCGCGGCGCATCACGATGAGCTGGTAATGTTCGGTCGGCGGCAAAAGCGGCAACAGCTGCGCCACGATCTTGACCACCTTCCCGCGAGCGCGCGGCAGCCAGGATTTGTCCGTTGCCAGCCGGGTCGCCTTTTCGAATTCGAAATACCCCGCCGGATTGTCGGAGTCCGCCACGCGCGCCCCGTCCGTCAGCGCCGGAAGGCCGCCCGCATTCAAGACCTGCATCATGACAGATGTGCCGCTGCGCGGGAGGCCGGTCACAATGGTTATCACTTGCGAAACAGGCGCGGCAAAAGGCGGCGGGAGCGTCACGCCGATCTCGATCTCACGAAGGGCCGGGGTAGGCCGGTCTTTGGCTTTAGTGGTGGCGCCGGCGGAAATGTTCGCGGCCGTATTTTGTTCAAAGAGCAGCGTTCTGGCCCTCCCTTCGTGTTCGAACGCTTCGGCGGGACGCTTGAGATGCTCGCGGTAGAGTTCACCCAGATATTCGTGCGCAACGCGTGACCGCGGGTTCTGCTTAACGGCCACTTTCAACTCGGTTTCCGCGGCCGGAAAGTCTCCCAGCTTCATGAATGCGCGGCCGATGAGTGCGTGGAGTGACGGCTGAAAATACAACAGGTGGAGCGAATCCGCCGCGGCATCGATCGCTTCCTCGAAGCGCCCCTTGGTGAAGTGGAGACGCGCGAGATGCGCCAGCGCGACCGGGTTCTGCGCATCGTTTTCGATCACACGTCGCAGCGCGGCTTCCGCTTCGCTCTCACAACCAAGCTCCATGAGCGCCCCGGCCACTTTCTGCGTGAGATCGAAATTCAGCCCGGGCATTTCCAGCAAATCGAGCAATCGGGCTCGCGCGGCGTCCGGGCGCCCCTCCAGTTGGGCCTGGCTGGCCATCAGCCACTCAAGCATCAGCGTGCCTGGATTCGTGAGCTCGCGCAGTTGCGCGCGCTGAAACGCCACCCGCTCGCGCTCCATGACATCCGCAGGCACGTTGGCCAGCGACTCGGTCGCGGCCAGTTCCTCCATCGCCGCGATGCGGTAGCGATCTATCCGCTGCTGCAGTTTCGCAATGGCGGTCCCGCGCGACGCCGTTTCGCCAAGGCCCGACAGGCAATCGATCAGCAGCAAGCCGAATCGATGTTCCTTCGGCCACTTTTCCCAGAGCTCCTCAGCGATCGCAGCCGCCTCGACCAGATGGTTTCCGTCGCGCCACGACCGTGCGAGGTTGAAGCGTAATTCGCGCACGGTCTCGTTCACCGTCTGCTGGGCATCGTTTCCAGGCGGAGCGATGTAGCCGAGCTCGACCAATTGCCGAAATGCTTCCGCCGAATCAGCCGGCGATTGCTGCGTCTCCGGCGGATGACGCCCGTCCTTGCCACGGACTTCGTCCCAGCTTGCGATCGGCTGGATCCGCGGCGGCTCGCGGAACGCGTTGACGAGCACTTTGCCGTCCATGTCCCTCCCCGGCGGCAGGCCAAACAGCGTGAGAACGGTCGGGCAAACATCGAGAATGCTCGCGCCGTGGAGGGTTTCGTTTCGCCGGATGTCTGGGCCGGCCATGCAGAAGATTCCGAAATGCCGGTGCTCGATCGCCGGCCCCGCCGCCTCCGCCGGAATGTGCACCGGCCGCTGCTCGTCCGAATGGAAACCGTGATCGCTCATCAGGATGACGGTCGTGTTTTCGTCCGCGAAGCGAAGCAATCCCCCCAGCATCGCATCGTGGTAACGATACGCGTTCGCCATGACGTGTTGATACAATTCGAACTCTTGTGGATCGATCCACGACAGGCGCGGCGGATGATATCGCATGAAAGTGTGTCCGAAATGGTCGATCGCGTCGAAGTAGATGGCCGCGAAATCCCAAGCCTGCATCGAGAGCAGTTCTGTCGCGACCGCCTGCACCGACATCGTTTCCGCGATCGTCGCGGCCAGACTGTGCAGATGTTTATCCTTGGATTGATCCACGCGTTCGTAGTGAGGCACGAACATCCGCAGGATTTCGCCTTCGATCTCCATCGGATTAACGCGCAAGTCTGCCAACGACGACGCCAGCTCAGGCGGATGCACCACGCCCCGCGGCAAAGGAGGCGGCTGCTCCACGGAGGCCGCTGGGAGTTGAAACTGATTGGACACCATCACGCCGTCGATCGGCTCAGCCGGATGCGAAGGCCACCAGCCCGTGACGATGGAGCGTCGCCCGGTTTGATTCAGGATATTCCAAACCGCCTTCGTGTTGCGGGCGAGATTCGTGATCGGCCGAACTCCGGACCCGTCCGGTAGCGGTTCGGAGAATCCATGGATGCCGTGCTTGTAGGGCCGTTTACCTGTGGCGATGGACGTCCATAGCATCGGACTCAGCGCAGGATAAATCGTCGCGATATTGCCGCGCACACCCGCCGCGATGAGCCGCGCGAGGTGAGGCATTTCACCGGCCGCGAGCAGGGGATCGATGATCTTCCAATCTGCAGCATCCCAACCGATCAGTAATACACGAGGTTTCGGCATGTGAAGCCGACGACAAGGTGCACGGCATATCCGCGAGTCGAGCCCACTCCGGGCGTCAGTCCATGATTCGCACGCTCTCGCCAATCGCTCGCGTCAGCTTGGCGCGAATCGGTTTGCGGTTTGCGCAATCGCACGGCGAGGCCGAAACTTCCTTTGCCTAAGCAGGCGCGATGCAGGCCTTGGCGCGACTCCACTCGAACTCGGCCCGCGCGAGACGATCATCTGGATCGGAGACGCGGAGGCGAAAGCTTTCACTAGTCGAGGGAACACGAATCACCGCGGAGGCGATGCCGGCTTCGGTGAGGACATCGCCTGGTCCCAGCATCTCGGCCTCGCCTTCGAGCACGAATCGCAGCGATATCGACGCGTCAGCGCAGAGCGTGTCGTGGATGTCGAGCACATGCGCGTGAGCGAGCAACAGGTCCGACTCTCCCGCGATGCTTTCACCGAGGGTCGTATCCGAAAAGATTTCCAGTGAAACCGGTTCCCCCGGAGTCGCCACCGCGTGTCGCGCCATCGCGTGACCGCCGATGAAGCCGGTCGCCTCGAGGCGGCCGGGCGAAAATGCCGGCAGATCGAACGCGAAGGGCGGATGCGGCAGGTGCTGCGTATTCCAAGCCCAAGCGGGACGCGCCCGTCCTAATGACCGGCCGTTCAGGCTCAGCTCGACCTCGTCGCAATTGCTGAAAACGAGCACGCGCAACGCCGACGCGGACGTCCAGTGCGAGGCGATGAACACCACCGCCCCCCCACGCCACGCGGAGCCGCCGTCCTCGCGCGGATCCCGCTGACTGCGATAGAACCACCACGAAAATTTCGGCAACCGGTGAATGTCCATCACGCCACACGCCGCACGATCGGGATCGTAGCCGCGCGCGTAATCGAACATCGCCCACTGCCCGTCACACACCGCGGGTGACGCCAGGGTGTCGTTGAGCGCGAGAATGTGATTGTCCACCTGCTGCCGGAGCGCGCGTTCACCGTCCGCGCGGCGCTGGCGGCTGTTGCTCGTGCGCACAAACACGCCCGCGCCCGTCTTCTGGTCGAAACCGTGATTGGCCGCGTAAAATTCCCAATCGCCGTATTCCGCCACGACGAGCGCCTTGTCGCCGTTGCGCCAGCGGTGGAGTTCGCCGTGCTGGCGCGAGTGGATGAACACGTCGAAACGGTCGATCCAACCGCAGGTGAACATCTGGTCGCCGGGATATTCCTCGTGCCCCGCCGCCTGGAGCTGCGCCATGAACCCGTCGTCCATCAAGGTCTCGTTCAACGACAGTTCCCAGAGCACGACGCACGGATGATTGCGATCGCGCCGGATGAGTTCGCGGGCGTTCTGCACGCAGGCCGCGCGAAACTTTTCGCCTCCGAGGAACTGCCAGCCCGGGATCGCGTTCATCACCAGGATTCCCAGCTCGTCGCAGGCATCGAGGAACTCCGGCGCCTGCGGATAATGCGAGAGCCGCACGTAATCGAAACCCGCCTCCTTGATGCGACGCGCATCGCGGCGCTGCGCCGCCGGCGGAACGGCGTATCCCGCGTGAGGATACTCCTGATGCCGGTTTGTGCCGCGCGGCCGCAGGAGCCGGCCGTTGAGCTCGAGTCCGCGTGAGCGCGAAAACGCGAGGCGTCGGATCCCGCAACGTTCGCTGCGCTCTTCCAGGATCGTGCCATCGGCGGCGCGCAGGACGACGCGAACGCGATGGACCACCGGCGAGGCCGGGGACCACAGCCGAGGTTCCGCCACCGTGAGTTCGTGCTCCCAGTGCTCCGCGGAGTCCGCCGCCAGCTCGGCGCGGGGGGAAGCGGCTTGCGCGACGCAGCGTTCGCCGTCCCAAAGTTCGATTTCGAGTCCAAACGTCTGCGCAGTCTTCGCGACATTGCGCACGTGCACGCGAACCGCGAGCGTCGCGGCCGCCTCGCCAAGAGCGAGCGTGCGCACGAAAATCCCGCCGCCCGCCACCTCGGCTGCGGCGACCGGATCCGTGAGGTGCAGCGACGGAGCGCAGCGCAACTCAACCTGGCGGTAGAGTCCGCCATACCAGCAGAAATCGAGCTCGGCGTGGGGCTTGCCCGGCGGCACGTCGGGATTGTCGCGGTTGTCGAGCCGCAGCCGCAGCATGTGCGGCCGGCCATCGCGCAAGCTCTCCGTCAGGTCGATCTCGAATGGCAGATAACCGCCTTCGTGACGGCCGATTTCGCGACCGTCGATCGACACAATGGCGGTGTGCATCGCGGCGCCGACGAACAAGGCGCAGCGGCCCGTCGGCGCGCCCGGCGGCCACTGCACGGTGCGCTCGTAATCGCAAAGGCCGAACCACGGCTCACGCCCATCGAGATCGGCGACGAATGGGGAGTGCGGCAGCTCGACCGTAGTCCAGGCCGCAGACTTCGCATCGGAGGAATCGCAGCGGCGAAATTTCCATTGTTGTTGGAGCGGCAGGACCAGAGTCATGGGAAGTTCAGGCGACCGACGCGCGCGGCAGCAGCCGCACCGGCAGGGTGACCTGTCGTGGCGACACGCGCTCGCCCGTCGTGAGCCGTTCCAGCATCGTGGCGGCCTGCTCGGCCATGTCCTTGAGCGGATCCTCGATGGTGGTCAGCGGCGGATTTTGAAAAACGGAAATGCCTTCGTTCTCGCCCCCCACGACCGAGATGTCGTCGGGCACCTTGAGCCCCATCACGTAGGTCAGGATGTGCAGCGCTTCCATCGCCTGGAAGCTCGTGCCGGGGACGTAGACGGCATCGGCGCCGCCGCGCACGATGCGCGTGATCGCCGCGGTGTGGCTGATATGCGGGCCGGCCAGTTGGAGGAGTTGTTCGTCAACGGGCACCTTCGCCTCGACGAGCGCCTTGCGATAACCCTTGAGACGCTCGACGAACGCCGGCGCGTCGCCGCCCATGAACGCCAGCCGCTTCCGTCCGCGGGACAGAAAGTGCTGCGCCGCGAGATAACCGGACGCGAAATGGTCGGAGCGGACCACATACTGCGTGGCGGTCGCGTCGAACTTGTCCATGTAAACGACCGGCAGTCGCGACTCGAACTCCTGCAGCAGCGAGCGGAGATTCTGGTCGAACGTCACGGCCACGATACCGTCGAGAAACGAGCTCGGCAGCTGCTCGAGCGGATTCGACGGCAGCATGACGGCGATGTTGCGACGCGAGAAGGCGAACGACAGGTGCGCCGTGAGGGTGGCCGCGTAGCCCTCGATGCGGTCGGTGAAGGTGGGCTCAGACAGAATCGCCACCTGCCGCATGCGCACGGCGACTTGCGGCTTGAGATTGAGCTCGCGAGCCGCGCGGAGGATGCGCTCGCGCGTCTCGGGATGAACCTTGTCGCGATTGTTGAGCACGCGCGAGACCGTGCCGGGCGAGACCTCCGCGATGCGCGCGAGATCGTAGATCGTCGGACGTTTGGCGGGACGAGCGCTGGAGCGGGAACGAGCCATGGTGGTCAGTTTACGCGGGGCGCCGCCGAGCGGCGAATGGATTGACCTGCGGACATGGAAAACATGCTCCTCATACGCGGCCGCGGCGCGCCTCGAGGGCGGCGCGGATTTCGTGGGCTCGCGTGCGGTCCAGCGGATAGGCGCGCAACAACAGGATCGCCAGCACGGCCCACGCGGCGGTCGAGAGCGCGAGGATCAGCCGCAGGCGCAGAATCGTTTCCGGCGTTTGGTGGCCGCCGAGCGCCGCATCGAAGCCGGTCAATTTGAGCGACAGGAACGCTCCGAAAAACGCCGTGGAATAGCCGACCTTCTGCACCCACGAGAAGATGGCGCCAAACAAACCCTCGCGGCGCATGCCGCCGCGCAGTTCGTCTTCGTCGCAGATGTCCGCCAGCATGGCAGGTGTCAGGATATTGATCGCGATCCACACCGGCCCGCACAGGAGCGGATCGAGGAGGATTTTCCATTCGTGGCCCGGCGTATAGAGCACCCACTTGCCGAGCGCGCCGACGAACGTCAGGCCGAACGCGACGGCCACCGTCTGCGTTTTCCCGATCCGCTGCGCCAGCCACGACACCGGATAAATCGCCAGAATTCCGACGATCGCATACGCGAGCGAGAGGTGGCCTTTCCACGTCTCACCGAGCGCCACGTTTCCTCCGTGCAGGAAATACACGAGCAGGTAACGGTCGAGATTGCTCGCGAACATGCCCGCCACGATTTGCAGCAAGGTGAGCGCCACGAGGATCGTGAAGGCGCGGCTGGAAAAAGCCGCCGCCACGCCCGGGAGAAGTTTCACCGTCTCCTGCCGGGCGGTTTTGCGGTGATAACGTTCGCGCACGAACAGCGCCGGCACCAGCGCGAGCGCGCCGAGAAACACGAGCCCGACCACCCAGCCCAGCGTGCGCACACCGGCGATGGCGGACACGAACATCACGGAGCTCGCGAGCGGAAAGATGTAGTTGTAGCCCATCTCGCCGGCCTTGCCGAAAAATCCGACGTAGGAGGACACGCGCGTGCGTTCGTCGTAATCCGGCGTGATCTCGTATTGCAGCGCGAGAAATGCGACGGAGTAGAACGAATAGCCGGTGTAGAACACGAGCTGCGTCGCCACGAGCCACGCCGTCAGCGCGACCTGTCCCCACTCCGTCGGCACCATCCAGATCATGCCGAACGCGATCGCCTGCACGAGCGCGCCAAACGCGACCAGCGGCCGCCGGCGTCCAAACCGCGAGTGGAAGTTGTCGGAGAACCGCCCGACGACCGGATCGATGAACGCATCCAGAAAACGCGGCACGGTCAGCGCGGCCGCGAGCCAGACCGGGTCCAGCTTCAGCGTCATCTGATAGAACGGCGTCGCGAAACTGCCGATCGCCGCGAGCCCGAGAAACATCGGCAGGCCGCCGACGCCGAGCGCGAGTTTCTCGCCGCGACTCACACGATCGGAAGCGCGCGCGGCGGCCGGAGCGGCGGCCGTCGACGCCGAAGCCACAGGCAACGACTCACTCATGCGAGGCGGCCCCGCCGTCCCCGGCGGGTGCGTTCGTTCGGCGGCGCGCGGGCTGCCCGACGAGGAGGTCGGGCATCACTTGCGGGAATCGGATGGCGCGGGCTCTCATGTGCGTTGCCACCGGTCGTGACTCAGAAATGCACCGTGGCCGAGAACGTCCACCGCCGCGGCTCCTGCAGGCCGATGCGCTCCGGCGTGCTCGCCGACGTGTCCCACCAGGCGAGCGTGTAGACCTGGACTTTGTCGGAATCGAAAACGTTGTTCACGTTGAGCTGCAGCTCGGTCCACGCGCCTTGGCCGAAGAACGGCGTGGGGAACGAATAACCGATCGAGGCATCGGCGAGCTTGAGATCGCGGCCCTTGCGCAGGTCGCCGTAGTAGAAGCCGAGCACGTTGGCGCTCTGGTAACGGCCACCGCCGCCAATCGAGAGGCCCTTCAGAACTCCGTGGCTGAAGGTGTATTTCGTGTAGAGATTGCCGCCGTATTTGCGCTGGCCGCGCGCCTGCAGTCCTTCGAGACCGGTGAGCGTGCCCGGGCCCCACGTGCTCGCGTCGGCCGAACCGCCGGTCGAATAAACTTCGCCGAGCGTCCAGCCGATCTGATTGGCGATGGTGTCCCAATCGCCGCCGCCGAGGAGAAAATCGCCGCCGCCTTTCTGCAGCCAGAACTGCGTCGCCGGACCGGCCCAGGCCTTCACATCGGCCATGATGTTTTTGTAGCGAATGTCGTTGATCGAAAAATTCGCGCTGATGCGCCAGTTGCTCGTGGGGTTGGCGATGACTTGAAACTCCCAGCCGTCGGCGTCGCGGTCGGCGAGGTAGCCGTTGATCGCAGGATCGAGGAGATTCGCGTCGCGCTCGGCCGCCGTGATGCGGCCGGCCGCCTGCAGCGCACCGAGGATCCGGTTGTTCAGCGAGGTGATGCCGGCGACGTTGCCCCAGTCGGTCGTGTTTTCCTGTTTCGTCGTGTAGTAGCCGGCGGTGGCGTAAACCTTGCCGCCGAAGAGATCGAGCTTCACGCCGAAGTCGCTGCCCTGCCCCTTCGTCATCGGCGCGATGTAGGAATCGATCAGGTGAATGTTGAAGTTGGGGAGCTGGCGATTGTTCGAATGATTGCCGTAAACGGATATCCAGCTGGTGAGGTTATACACCGCGCCCGCCGTGAACGTGCGCGGATCGAACGACTCCGAAAGCCGGTTGCCCGGATCGAGCGCGTAGACGTAGCGGTTCGCCGCGGCGTCCGGCGAAAGCACCGGCGTCCAGCGGTGCTTCAGGCTGTCGAAGCGCACACCGAGCGTGGTCACGAGGCGCTTGGCGAAGAACTCGCTCTGCAGCGCCGCCATCACCGTGTGCTGCTTGTCGGTGAAATCCGAGATGTCCTGCGTCGGCACCCAACCCGCGCCCGGGACGGCATTGCGCCAGGACGCGACGTGGATGTCGGAGGAGTCGCCTTCGGTGAAATAGTGACGGCGATAGAGCCGGTTCACGTCGTCGACAGCGAAGCTGCCGGGCATGCGGTTCAACAACACCTCGGCTTCTTCGGAGCGGAAGCTGTCCGTCGTCGAATATTCATACATCGACGCGACGCGGTGGCGGCCCCAGGTCGAAGTCTCGAAGTCGTAGGCGCCGGTCGCGCGGAGGAACGTCGCGTCGTCGGTCTGTTTGCGCCGCGTCCAGTTGTTCTCGAGATAGAGCCGGCCGGCATTGGGATTCGCGGTCCAGTCGGGCAGATACCGGCTCGCGTCGCCCCACAGTTCGCTGCTGTCGCCGAAGTAGTTCGTGGCCCGGCTGCCATTCGCGTCGTAGCCGTTGAAGCGCGAATACTGATGGTTCAACGCGAGCTCGAACGAGAGGCGTTCCGTGATCTGGTTTTCATACACGGCAGTGAGTGCGTGATAGCGGGTGGTGCGCACGGCATCGGGACCCGCAGGATTCGAATTGAGCGGGACGATCGCGAGATTCGCGGGCGTGAGCGCGAGCTGCGACCAGGTCGGCGCCTGCCAGTTGCTGGTCGGCGTGAAGCCGTTCGCGTTGCTGGCAAACGGAAACCCGAGCCAGTTGCGCACCACGCCATCGTCGCCCACCACATGATGGTCCGGCCAGAACGAGTCGATCGGCGTGTCCCAGCCGTCGGCCCACTGCGAGTCGTAGAGCGGGCGGCCGCGATCGCGCCAGATGAAGCTTTGGTCGATCATGAGCCACGGCCGCGCGACGTTGTCGGTCACCTTGCCGACTTCCGCTTCGGCGCGGAGCCGCGACGTGGGCGTGATCGCCCAGGTGGCGGCGAGGTCCGCGCGACGCGCGCGATCGAATTCGAACTCGCGCCACGACTCGCCGTTTTCCGCCATCGCGTTGAGCCGCAGTGCGAACTCCTTGGGCACGATCACCTGGTTGACGTCGAGCGAGGCACGGCGCCGTCCCCAGCTGCCGACGGTGAGGCCGATCTCGTCGGTCTTGTTGCCCAGCACCGCCTGCTTCGTAGTGGTATTTACGATACCGCCCGCCGCTCCGAAGCCGAAGAGGATCGCGTTGGGCCCGCGCGACTGGTCGATGCGGTCGACATTGTAGAAGTCGGTCGAGACGCGCCACGGGAAGTAGTTGCGGCCGTAGCTCGCGCTGAGTCCGCGGATGCGCAGCTGCCACTCGCTGTTGCCGACCACGGGGTTGCCATTGAAGTTGCTGTCGGCGTCGCCGTAGTCGGGCACGGCGTTGTTCTGAAACAGGATCACGTCCTTCATGTTCGTCGCGCCGATGTCCTTCAGGAACTCGGGCGTGAGCACGGAGATGGCGGCGGCAGTGTCCCGGAGGCTCGTGTTGAGCCGGCTGCCCGCGAGGGTGTTTTGCGCCAGATAACCGACGTCCTGCTCGGAACGGACGATGAACGGGCTCAGCTCGACGACTTCCTCATCGGCCGCGGATTGGATCGGGTCGGCCGCTGGCTGAGCCAGGATCGACGAACAGGACAGCAGGCCGCCGACCAGGAAAGCGGCTGAACGGCGATGGGGGTAGTTGGCATTCATGGTTTGGTTGGGAGAAAGAACTCAGCGGAGGGCCGATGCGCCGGGGAGGAGTTCGCCGCGCTCGTCGAACCACGCGCAAGAACCGCCGATCCAGACGTGCAGGCCGTCGACCGGCACGGATTCCGGGTGCCAGTAGACCACGCCGCGGCCGAGCCCGTGCGGCGTTTCCCGCACGGCGGCGACCACGTCCGCGAGAAACGCGCGCTGGCCGGCCGGCGTGAGCGGAAAGGCGAGGTTTTTCTTGTCGCGAAAATGCTCGTCATTTTTCCACGGATACGCGGTCTCGACCACGACCACGGGCAGGCGAAACTCGCCGGCGACGACCGCGAGCGTCGCCCGCAGGTCGGCCGCGGTCCCGTGCCACTCGGGATAATAGCTCAACCCGAGCAGGTCGAAATTCAGTCCCTCCGCGCGCGCATGGTCGAGAAACCAGCGCGTGCGCGGAAGGTTGCCCGTGCATTCGATGTGGATCATCCGTCGCGGCGCCCCCGGCCCGCCCGGCACCGCCTCGAGCCCGGCGCGCAACAAACGCGCGAGCTTCGGCCAGGTCTCGGGATCGCGTTCGCGCTCCGCGAACTCCACGCGACCGTCCGGCCAGAGCAGGCCGTTGGTAATTTCGTTGCCGATTTGAACGATGTCGGGGGTCACGCCGGCGGCGGCGAAACGCGCCAGGACCTCACGCGTATAGTCGCCGATCCTCGCCTCCAATTCCGCGAAGCCGAGCCCCGCCCACGCCGCCGGTTTGAACTGCTTCGACGGGTCTGCCCACGTGTCGGAGTAGTGAAGATCGAGCAGGAGTTGCGCGCCGGTGGCCTTGATCCGCTTCGCCAGCCACAGCGTGTAGTCGAGATCGTTCGTCACGATCCCTTTCCCGTCGGGATCCACGAACAGCCGCACCCGGAAGCAATTTATGCCCGCGGCGCGTAGAAGGTGCAGCGCGTCGCCGATCTGTCCTGCTGCGCGGTAACGCGCGCCGTGAGCCTCGAACACCGGCAGCGCAGAAACGTCCGCCCCGGCGATCCAATCGGTCGCCGGCGCCGACGGGCGCTGCGACGACGCACAACCGGCTGCCAGCAAAGCGGCGCAGGACGGGAGGATTCGCAGCAGCGGGGAAACGTTCCGGGGGGACGGAAACATGGGGCAAACCGGCAGGGAGCCGATGATCCCTGCATGTCGCCGCCACGGCCGGAACTCAAGTGTTTAATTTTATATAAAACAGTTTTATTCGCCGTCGACGGGGCCTGTGCCCGTCCTCTATCGAAGCCTTACGGCACCGCGGACGCCGTGCTTGTCATCGCGAGCTCGTCGTTGGCGACGGTGAACTTCACCGCGACGTCCTCCCCGATCTCGCCGCCGATCAGCGCCCGCGCGAGCCGGGTCTCGAGCGTGCGCTGCAGGAAGCGCTTCAACGGACGCGCGCCGAACACCGGATCGTAGCCTTTCTCGGCGACCCACTCCTTCGCGTTCGCATCGAGCTGCACGGTGACGCGTCGCTCCGCGAGGCGCCGGTTCAGGTCCGCGACGAGCAGGTCGACGATCGTGGTGATTTCCTCGAGCGTCAGCGGCTTGAACAGGATCGTCTCGTCGATGCGGTTGAGGAATTCCGGCCGGAAGCTCCGCCGCAGTTCCGCCATTACGCTTTCGCGCACGCTGTCCGGAATCGTCTCCCCCGTCACCCCTTCGAGCAGGAAGCGCGAGCCGAGGTTGGACGTCATGATGATGATCGTGTTCTTGAAATCGACCGTGCGGCCCTGCGAATCCGTGATCCGGCCGTCGTCGAGCACTTGTAGCAGCACGTTGAATACGTCCGGGTGCGCCTTCTCGACCTCGTCGAAGAGCACGACCGCGTAGGGCTTGCGCCGCACCGCCTCGGTCAGCTGGCCGCCCTCGTCGTAACCGACGTAGCCGGGAGGCGCGCCGATCATGCGCGCGACGCTGTGTTTCTCCATGTATTCCGACATGTCGATGCGGATCATCGCCGCTTCGCTGTCGAACAGCGTTTCCGCGAGAGTCTTCGCCAGCTCGGTCTTGCCGACGCCAGTCGGACCGAGGAAGAGGAAGCTGCCGACCGGGCGGCGCGGATCCTTGATGCCGCTGCGCGCGCGCAGGATCGCCTCCGTGACGAGCGAAACCGCCTCGTCCTGGCCAACCACGCGCCGGTGCAGCACGTCTTCGAGCCGGAGAAGTTTTTCCTTCTCGCCCTCGACGAGCCGCGTCACCGGCACGCCGGTCCATTTCGAAACCACTTCGGCGATCTCTTCCTGCGAAACCTCCTCCTTGAACAGCGTCGTGTTGCCGCCGGTCTTTTCCAATTTCTTCAGCTCGGCTTCCATCTGAGGGATGCGGCCATGGCGCAGCTCGGCGACCTTGTTGAGATCGTAGGCGCGCTCCGCCTTTTCCATTTCGAGCCGCGCGGTCTCGATCGATTCGCGCAGCTTCCGCGTTTTTTCGATCGCTGCCTTTTCCTTTTCCCAATGGAGCTTGATGGCGTTGGCCTTCTCGCGGGCCTCGGCGAGTTCCTTGCGCAGCGCCTCGAGCCGGCGCGCGCTCGCCTCGTCCTTTTCCTTGGCGAGCGCGGTCTCCTCGATTTCGAGGCGCAGCACGCGGCGCGTAAGCTCATCGAGCTCCTGCGGCATCGAATCCATTTCGGTGCGGATCATCGCGCACGCTTCGTCGACGAGGTCGATCGCCTTGTCCGGCAGGAAACGGTCGCTGATGTAGCGGTTCGACAACACGACCGCGCTGACGAGCGCGTTGTCCTGGATCCGCACGCCGTGGTGCAGCTCGAAACGCTCGCGCAATCCGCGCAGGATCGAGATCGCGTCCTCGACCGTCGGCTGGTCGACGATGACCGGCTGGAAGCGCCGCTCCAGCGCGGCGTCCTTTTCGATGTGCTTGCGATACTCGTCGAGCGTCGTCGCTCCGATGCAGTGCAACTCGCCGCGCGCGAGCATCGGCTTGAGCAGGTTGCCCGCATCCATCGCGCCCTCGGTTTTCCCGGCGCCGACGATCAGGTGCAGTTCGTCGATGAAGAGCAGGATGCGGCCTTCGCTCTGCTTGATTTCGTTGAGCACGGCCTTGAGTCGCTCCTCGAATTCGCCGCGGTATTTCGCGCCGGCGACCAGTGCGCCCATGTCGAGCGCGAAGATGGTCTTGTCCTTCAATCCTTCCGGCACGTCGCCGCGCAGGATGCGTTGCGCGAGACCCTCGACGATCGCGGTCTTGCCCACGCCCGGTTCGCCGATGAGGACGGGGTTGTTCTTGGTTTTACGGGAAAGGATGCGGATCGTGCGGCGGATCTCGTCGTCGCGGCCGATCACCGGATCCATTTTCCCCTTCCGCGCCTGCGCGACGAGGTCGACGCCGTATTTCTCGAGCGCCTGATAAGTCGTCTCGGGATTGTCCGTGGTGACGCGCTGCGACCCACGAACCTCGCGCAACGCCTTCAACAATGTGGCACGATCCAGGCCGAAACTTTTGAACAGCTTCTTCAACGCCTCCGGTTTCCCGACCTCGACGAGCCCGAGAAACAGGTGCTCGACAGAGACGTAGTCGTCTTTGAGCTGGTCTGCCTCCTGTTCGGCGCGAGTGAGCGCGTCGTTCACCGCCTGCGTCACATAGATCTTCGAGGTATCGACGCTGCCGGTGACCTTGGGGAGCCGGTCGAGCTCGCGCTCGACCGAGAGCTGCAGCGCGCTGGGCGTGATGGAGAGTTTTTCGAGGAGGCCGGGCACGATGCCGTTTTCCTGCCCGAGCAGCGCGGAGAGCAGGTGCCACGTATCCACCTCGTTGTGATTCAGGCGTCGCGCGATGGCTTGCGCATCGGTGACGGCCTGACGGGACATTTGGGTGAGCTTCGCGAAATCCATGATTTTTTCCTTTCGCAAACTTCGGGCCAGCGCGCCGGAGCCAACTTACCTCGGAGCACGGCTTCTTTCATCCAACTAATCGCGTCAGCGTGTTTCGCAACTGGCACACCGCCGCGCCAAGCTGACCGAGTCGCGCGATTTTACTTCATTGGAGAGCCTCGCTCAGTCGTCGCAGCAGGCTTGCGTTATACTTGCCTTGAGGTTGCAGGAGCTGGTTACTAGCAAGAATGCAGCGTACCCACGGCCATTCGATTTTGCCAAAGTGGTCAGGACGAGCGGTTCCCGCCATCGCAATCTGGTGCGTTGTTGCAGGCGCACTTATCCTTTGGGGCGCAATCCTCTCGCACGTGGGCGCTTTGGCGTCACGACTCGGCTGGGGAGTGGGATTCGTGGGCGCAACTCTCGCGGCCTTTTTCGTCGGTAAACACCTGACGCCCACCCGCGAAATTGAGCGGGACACGCCCCCGCTCGGGACCGCATTCCGCGAACAGCCCGCGCTCTTCTTCATCCTTTTCGGAATTTTCGGAGTGATGGCCAGCGGTGCGCTCGTCGCGTTTGCCGCCGCGCCTAGCAACTGGGATTCGCTGACCTATCATCTGGCGCGCGTCGGCTATTACCTGCAACAGGGCTCGCTTGACGACTTTGGGGCCAACTTCTTCGCCCAGGAACAACAAGCGCGCGGCGCCAGCATTCTCCAATGCGCCCTCATCACGATCAGCGGGAGATCGGACCGGCTGGTCGGGCTGCCTCAGCTCGCGGCTTACGTTTTGTGTTTGTGTGAAGTCTATGTCCTCGCGCGCTGGTGCGGACGCAGCCAGGCCGCCTCGCTCGCGGCCGCCGGGGTGTTCGGCTCGCTGACCATCGTGGCAATGGAAGCGCCCACCCCGCAGAACGATCTTCTGCTCGCCAGCTTCCTGGGCGCCGGCGTGGTCGGAACCCTCCTTTACCTGGCGGAGCCCCGGCCAAAATCGTTATTCCTCGCGGCCGGCGGCTACTCCCTGGCGCTGGCGATCAAGGCGAGCGCGCTGACCTGCGGCCTAGGTCTGGCCGTGATTGCCGTCGCCGCCGCGCGCATCACCGTCCCATCCCGCCGCGACGCGGTGCGCCGAACGTGTATCCTGATTCTCAGCACGCTGCTGCTGTCCGCCCTCCTCGCCTGGCCGGCCGGTTACTGGAAGAACTGGCTCCGCCATGGCAACCCGCTGGGCGGGCCGGAGATGATCGAGATTCACATGAAAACAGGCGACGCCGCTTCTCGCTGGCACACGGGCCTGTTGAACGTCGTTCGTTTCGGCGCCGATTTCGCCACCTGCGACGGCCTGCCGGAATCCTGGCTCGGAGAACCAGGCTCGTCCGCGAAAGCCCGCGTCGGAGCCTGGCTCAAACAAATGAGCTTCGACCCCGAAGCTCCCACGAGCGTCCGATCCCCTTTCTCCTGGTCGCGTCCGCGCCTCGCCGACGAAAACGTCGCTTATTTCGGGCTGCTTGGCCCCGCGATCCTTTTCCCGGGCTGTCTTGCAGCCTGGTCGCTGAGGAAACGAGAACCGCTGACCTTCGGTTTCGCGCTCGCGTTCGCCTTTTTCTTTGTCGGGCAGGCTTTCGCCGGTCCCTACGATCCCTGGCGCGGGCGGCTCTTCCTCTACGGCGCGATCTTCGCCGCTCCCGCCGCGGCTTGGGTTTTCGACTCGCCGAGACACTTGCTTCGCCGTGCCGCATGGTGGACCACGGCGGCCGGCGCGTTAGCCGTCCTCCCGGCGCTCGCGTGGCGCTCGCCCAATCCGCTGATTTCCCGACCGGGGGCGCCGAGCGTGCTTAACCTGGATCGGCTGCAACAAATGTCCCTTCACCATCCCTCTCATCCGGCTTTAGTAGCCTTCGACCAGATCGTGCCCCGCAACGCCATCCTCGTGGTCGCGCTTCCCGGCAACGAATACGAGTATCCGCTCTTTGGCGACAAATTCGGCCGTCAGCTCATTCCGCAACGACGCGCACGCGAACAACCAGAACTGGCCGGAACCGAATCCTACCTCCTTTATGATCGCCGGTTGATGGCCGCAAAGCCAACCGACATTCCGCTCGGCTACTTCTGGGCCGTCCGCCCACCGGAGTAGCCGCCGCGCGCGATGTAGGGCGGGAATCTCCCGATCCCGCCGTTCGTAACGGTCTGCCAGACGGGCGAGTCGGGAGACCCCGCCCGACAGCCACGAGGTTGGGCCGCTCAGCGCATCCGCGCGAACGTCGCTTGCAGCATCGCGAGATCGGAGGCGTGTTTCGTGCGCTCCTTCGCCTTCGCGATCAGCTCGGCTTCGAGCTGGTTCTTCGTCGGGCGCTTCACTTCGTAAAATACACCAAACGGTCCCGGCCACGGCTGCGCCGCGAGTCGGAACGCCGCGAGCTCGTCCGTCGGATCGTGACGCGCCGCGTCTTCCGGCGATCCATCGTGCTTCTTTTCCTCGATCAGCTGGAACGCACCGCCTTTCCGCGGATTGCCGGCATCGAACGCGCCGGGGAAAAACTCGACGCACTCCGACAGGATCTCGACCACCGAGAAACCTTCGTGCTTCGCCGCGCGCGTCATCATCTCGATCATGTGGTTGACCTGCGTCGCATGGCTGCGCGCCACAAACGTCGCCCCGCTGTCGAGGAGCTTGCGCATCGGATTCACCGGCTGATCGATCGCGCCCGTCGGATCCGTCTTGGTCTTGAAACCGAGCGGCGACGTCGGCGACGTCTGCTTTTTCGTCAGACCGTAGACGGAGTTGTCCATGATCACGTAGGTGAGGTTCACGTTCTTGCGCGCGACGTGATCGAGGTGATTCCCTCCGATCGAGAACCCGTCGCCGTCGCCCCCAAACACAAACACGTGCAGGTCATCGCGCCCGAGACTGATTCCCGCGGAAAAAGGCAGCGAGCGGCCGTGAATGAAATGCCCGCCGTGCGTGTTCACAAAATACGGGAAACGCGAGGAGCAGCCGATACCCGCCATCGTCACGATGTTTTCGTGCGGCAGGTTCAGTTTTTCCAACACGCGATAAAACGACGCCAGCACGGCGAAATCGCCGCAACCAGGGCACCAGGTCGGATGATCGGCCGTGAGGGCCTTCTTCGTGAGCGGGGCGCGCGCCGCCGGCGCGGCGTCGGTAAGAGGAGCAACGGTGGACATGACGGGCGGAAGAGTGAAAGTGACGGTGAAAGTGACTGGGGGGCGAGAGTAGTAACGCCGGCGCGGATACGTCAGCGGGTATCGCGAAGTTTTCCATACGCGGCGTGGTGGGACACGCCTTCGATGATCTCGGCGACCTTGAAGGTCAGGCCGTCGGTTTTCGTGATGCTGCGGATGTGCGGCATCGCGTAACGCGCGCGAAGCAGCGTCGCGAGCTGGCCGTAGCCGTAGAGGCCCTCGTCGTTCAGCTCCACGACGAGCACGAGCCGGTAGCGCAGAAAGATCGCCTCGAGCCCGGGCGGCAGCGGATTGAGATGCATCAGGTGCAGTTGCCCGCCCGTCGTGCCGCCCGCGCGCAAGCGCTGCAGCGCCTCACGCGCCGGACCGAACGTCGAGCCCCAGCCCACGATCAACACCTCGCCCTTCGCGTCGCCGAAGACCTCCGGCACCGGCAGCGAATTGCCGAGCGCCTTGATCTTCTCGCGGCGCTTCGCGGTCATCTTGCGATGCAGCGCCGGGCTGCCGGTCGGATGGCCCATCTCGTCGTGCTCGAGGCCGGTCACCGTCGGGAAAACATTGCTCGCGAAACGCGAACCCGGCGGCGCGTGCCGCGTGATCCGATCGAGCGGGTAAGGTTTGAAGTCCGCCGGCCGCTCCGACAAGTCAGGCGTCGAATCCACCATCAGCGCCGCGAGATCCGGCTCCTCGAAGGCTTCGATCCGCGTCGCCAGCGCCTGGTCGGTGAGAATCACCACCGGCGTGCTGTAGGTCCGCGCGATCCGCGCCGCTTCCAACGCGACGTAGAAACACTCCTCGACGTTCTTCGGCGCGAGCACGACGCGCGGCGCGTCGCCGTGGCTGCCGTGGATCGCCTGGAGCAGATCGCTTTGCTCAACATTCGTCGGCATGCCGGTCGAGGGTCCGCCGCGCTGCACGTTGATCACGATCAGCGGAATTTCCGCCATCACGCCCCAGCCGAGCGCTTCCATTTTCAACGACAGTCCGGGGCCGGAGCTGCCGGTCACCGCGAGACGGCCCGCATACGAAAAGCCCAGCGCATACGAGATGGCCGCGAGTTCGTCCTCCGCTTGCACGAAGACGCCGCCGTATTTCTGCAGCTCGCTGCGGAGCACTTCCATGATCGAGGACCACGGGGTGATCGGATAACCCGCGCCGTGTCGCACGCCCGCCGCGATCAACCCGTAGGTCAGCGCGGTGTTGCCATCCATCGTGACCTGCGGCCTTCCGCTCGCCGGAGCCGCCGCTGCGGTATCGAAGCGCACGAAGATGTCGCGAATGCTCTCGCCCGGCCACGCGTAACCGGCGTCGAAAGCGAGCATCGCGTTGCGCACGAGATCGTCGCTTTTCCCGCCGAAACGCTCGCGGATCAGGTTGGAAAGTTTTTCGACGTCGAGATTGAAGACCCGCGCGATCAACCCGAGCACGTAGATGTTTTTGCCCTTGTCCTTGCCCGTGCCGCCGACCGCCTCGACCGTGCCCGTCGTGATCGGCACGCCGACGGCGATGAAGCGCTTGTCGTCGGGATTGGGCGTCACGTGATCCTTGTCGTAAATCAACACCCCGCCCGGTCGCAGCGACTCGATGTGGCTCTGATAACTGTGCTGGTAGAACGCCACGAGGAAGTCCGCCGAATCGCCCGCCGACAGGATGTCGCCCGTGCCCATGCGCACCTGGAAAATCGACGGGCCGCCCGAGATCGTGGACGGGATCGTCATATACGTCATCACGTCCTGATCGCTGCGGCCGGCGAGGCGGGCGAGGAAGCCGCCGATCGTCTGGATACCATCCTGCGAATTGCCGGCGAGGCGAATGACAACGTCGTTGAGCGAGCGCGCCGCCGGAAGGTCGGCTGCGGCTCCGCCCAGATTTTCAGGGAGGTTGGGACTGACCATTTCGAAATGGGTTTTGGGTAATCTCTCCGACAGGCCCGCACGAGCGAACCGAGGGAGGAAACATGGGGCGCACCGAACTTGGCGACTCGGCGGAAGCTTGGCGAGGAATTAGCCGGCAACGTCGCTCCACTTTCCCAATTCCGGGAATTCGGGATTCCGGAGCCGGACAAACTCAACCCCGCCCGGTGCGCGCATCGGTTTTCTATCTTCTGCCAACAAGCTACTTGTGAAATGAGGCGCCGGCTGGCACAGGCCGTGCAAAGATCGCGCATCCAACCCTCCTCTTCTCTCCTCGTGTCCCTCCGCGCTTTCCTCCGCCTGTTCGCTCCCGCCGTCGCCGTCCTGGCCGCCACGATGCACGGCGCCGACATCGCCCTGAGCCTCGACGACGCGATCCGCCTCGCGCTCGAGAACAACCCGCAAATCAAAGTCGAAGCGTATGGCCGTTCGATCGCCCGCGCCGATCTGCTCACCGCCCTCGGCCGCTTCGACCCGGCGCTGACCTTTCGCCGCAGCTACGCCGAGGACGGCACGCCGGTGTCGGCCAATCCCCTCGTCGGCCAGCTGATCAAGAGCGACGACTACTCCCTCGCCCTCGAAGGCACGACCCCCTGGGGCCTCAACTACAGCCTCGGCGGCCAGGCGGCGAACGTGCGTTATCCATTTACCGGATACGCCGACAACTACGCGACCTTTGGCGGCCTCACCGTCACGCAGCCGCTGCTGCGCGGTTTCGGCTTCGGACCCAACCTGCTCGGCGTCCGGATCGCCAAGGCCGACCGCGCGATCGCCGACTGGCTCTTCCGCCAGACCGCGATCAACACCGTGACCAACGTCATCATCGCCTACAGCGATGTCGCCTACGCGCAGCAATTTCTCCGCATCGCCCACCGCTCCCGCGAACTCGCGGCCGGCCTGCTGGCGGAAAACGAAAAACGCTTCCGCATCGGCAGCATGTCCGAGAGCGACGTCACCCAGGCCCGCGCACGCACGGCCACGCGCGACGAGGCGATCCTTTACGCCGAACAGGCGCTGCGCGACTCCATCAACCGGCTGCGCCAGCTGATCGGCGAAACCCACTTTCCGGTGAATCCCGAGAACCTGATCGTCGATCCGCCGCAGGCTCCCGCCGATGGCGCGATCCATCCGGCCGAAGACCTGAAACTCGCCTATGAAAACCGACCCGATTATCAGGCCGCCCGACTTGGCGTGGTGAAGCGCCGCGCCAATGATGCCTCCGCCCGCAATCAGCTGCTGCCGCAGATCGATTTCGTGGGCAGCTACGGCTACAGCGGACTCGACCGCGAATTCTCCGTCGCCCGCCGCATGGTGCGCGACTACGACAACCGCTCCTATTCCGCGGGCGTGGTGGTGAGCATTCCGCTGACGTTTGCCGAAGGCCGCGGCCGCGCGCGCTCCGCCCGGCTGCAGTTGCGCCAGGCCGAGGCAGACATCGAGCGGATCGAGCAGGACATCGCCGTGAGCATCGCGAGCGCCGCCGGGCAGATCGAGACCACGCGTCGCCGCGTCGCCGCGAACCGCGCCGCCTACGAACTCGCGAAGGAAGCCCTCGACAACGAATTGAAACGCCTGCGGGCCGGCACGAGCAGCACGTTCTTCGTGTTGAATTTGCAGGGCGAGCTCGCCGGCGTGGAGAACAGCCTTTACGCCGCTCTCGCCGACGAACGCCGCGCCCACGCGCTCTACGACCGCGAAGTCGGCCGCACCCTCGCCGTCCACCACATCGCCCTCGAGGCCGCCCCCGCCCGCTGAGCACCCGTCCCCACGCAGTCCCAAACTGCAGGCCCAATCAGAGTGTCATATAATGTATGACACTTCGTCTGGAGCGCCGCGGGTGAAGATGGGCGGAAAATCCAGTTTACAACGAAACGGTCGCACCTACGTTCACGGCTTCACGTCGCCCGGATGGCGGAATTGGCAGACGCAACGGACTCAAAATCCGTCGCCCTCTAAAGGCGTGTGGGTTCGAGACCCTCTCCGGGCACCAGTTCCCCTGCTTCCGTCCTCGAAGGAAATTCGGGGTTGTAGCGCAAAATCCGGACTTGTTTGTCCGAGATTTGGGGCGATCGGGCGGGCGCAACAAGGCCGAGTGTCCGCGGTCCGTCAGGTGGGAGCGTCGCAGAGAAGCTCTGATGCGAGCGTCCGCGGATCTTCTGGCGGCACGTGGGATACCAGACCCCGTCTGGAATTTCGCGCGTTCCGCGGTAAAGGTTGACGCGAACGCCCGACGGGACGGCTCACTGCGGCTTTGTCTCCCGCACCGCGAGCACGCGGAGGCGCCCGTCTTCCGAAGCGAGCAACACTTCGGCCTGCGCATCGCCATTCAGGTCGGCCAACACCAGGGACCGGATCGGTTCCGGAAGGTCGATCCCGCTCTCCTCGGGCCGCAGCGGCGTGAACGTGCCGTCGCCGTGCCCGTGCAGAAACAGGCCGCGACCACCGTCGAAGCGCGGCACCTCGGGAGGCGGGCTGGCGTCGTTTTGGACGAGCAGCAGGTCGACGCAGCCATCCCCATCGAAGTCCCGCGCCGCGATCGCATTGACCGGCGCCGCCTGCGCGAGCCGCGGCAGTTCACGGAATTCGAAACGCCCCGTCCCGTCATTGAGGAAAACGCCGTGTGCGAGCTGCGTTGCCTCGAGTTTCAACGCGTCATCGAGCACGAATATTTGGTCGAGCGACGCCCGCCCGAAATCCGCCGCGCCCTGGAACTGGCGGCGCAGCGTGGGAAACATGCGCACGAGCGTGGCATAATTTCGCCGCGGTAGAAGGCGACCGCGCTCGAAATACGCTTCCAGAATCTGGCTCGCGCCTGATTCGTCGAAGTCGCCAAAATAAAGCCGAACCGGCTCGGTGACGGTAGCTTGGTAGGAGGTATTGAGTCCGATATTGCCGGCGATCAGGTCGATGTCGCCGTCCCCGTCCACATCCGCGGGAGTCAGGGCGCGCCACCAGCCTTCAAGCGCGGCACAGCCCGTGCGGTCGGTCGCGTCCACCAAGTCCCGGCCCGCTTGATTGAGGAACAGCCGCAGCGGCGCCCACTCGGCGACGACGACGAGGTCGGGCCAGTGGTCGCCGTTGACATCGGCCCAAAGCGCCCCCGTGACGCGGCCGAGCTCCGACAACCCGCGCGCGATCGGCAGCGGCGATGGCACGAAGACACCCCTCCGATTCTCCAGCAAGCGCGACCCCGCAGGCAGCGGATAACGTCCGGCTTTGGTGGCGCCGCCGATGAACAAATCGAGATCCCCGTCGCCATCGAAGTCCGCCGCGGCGGCCACGGAAGCGTTACCGTCAATCGCGGGGAACCGATCGGCCGGCGCGACGTGGAAGACACCCGCGCCGTCGTTGAGGTAGAGGCGAGCGGCGGATGTCGGAGCGCCCGCAGCAATCGTGTCGTCAACACGGGGAACCAGCAGATCGAGATCGCCGTCGCCATCGGCATCGAACCAGAGCGGCGTGGTTTCCGTCCCGGCCGTTTCCGCGTTCCACGGTTGCGGACGCGGGTCGGGAATGAACCTGCCCTCGCCCGCGTTGAGATACAGCGTCCCGGGAGATCCGGCAAAATAGATATCCGGATCGCCGTCGCCATCGGCGTCGCCGGCCGCGATTCCCGGCCCGACCGCCGGTCGCTGCAGCGGGAGCAACGGCTGAAGTTTGCCGGCTTCACTCCGCCGCCCGAGGCGAATGCCCACCAGCTCCGTGCCGGCCGTGACGTCGTGAAACAATCCCGCCGGCGGCCCGGGCGGTGCGGCAGGACCAAAGGGAGCCGGCGGCTGCTGAAAAACGTAGCGGCGATTCGCCGGCAGGTTTTCAGCCACTTGCACGCGTCCGTCGGGCCAATGAATTTCCAGCCGGGCCAGCGCCGTGTCGCGCCCGAGCCCAAAATGGACCTCTGCGGGCGCCGACGACAGCGTTCCGCGCGCGAGCGTGACCTGTCGCGCCGACGAACCGGCGGACGTGGTGCCGATCACCCGCGCACCGACGGCGAATGGGTTGGCTCCGCGACCGCGCAAGACGATCGAGACCCGCGCCGCGTCGCTGTCGTTGCGGAACAGACTGACGGGACGATCAAGGTTCGTGTAAACGAGATCGAGGTCGCCGTCGCCATCGAGATCGGCCGCCACGGCTCCGAAGCTGACGCCGCCATCCTGAAGACCCCAGGCGGCGCTGGTTTCCTCGAAGCGCAGCGCGCCCGTGTTCCGAAAGGCGAGGTTTTCCTGAGCGAGCACCGGGCTGCGGCGCGCGATCAGCGCCGCCTGCGCAGGCGAATCCGCGCGGCGCATCCGGGCGATCAGGTCCGCATTGGCGAAATCGCGGAGCATGCCATTCGTGACGTGCAGATCCTGCCAGCCGTCGTTGTCGAAATCCCCGAACAGCACCGACCAGGTCCAGTCCGTGCGATCCACGCCGGCAAGGCGGGCGATTTCGAGAAAGCGCCCGCCGCCGACATTCAAATAGAGCGCGTTCAAGGCATATTGTCCGATCGCGCCGGGCTCCGCGTCCACCGACGCCCGGCTCTGCCCGAGGGAAAACGTCTGGCGCGCCAGATGAGTGGTGCCCGCCATGTCGGCGACGAACAGGTCGAGCCGTCCGTCGTTGTCGATGTCCCCGCAATCGGCGCCCATCGCATACCACGGCAGGTGCGGCAGCACCCGCGCTGCGATGTCGGTGAACGTGCCGTCGCGGTTGTTTCGGTAGAGATGGTCAGGCGCGTCGAAATCGTTCGCCACGTGCAAGTCGATCCAACCGTCGCCGTCGGCGTCGAACCAGGTGGCCGAGTGCCCGCGGTCCGCCGCCCGGACGATGTTCGCAGCGGCGGTCACGTCGGTGAAGGTGCCGTCGCCGTTGTTGCGGTAGAGCACGTCGGGATCGCCGTCAGGCGCGCGGGATTCATCCCCGAGATTGGTGACGAGAAACAGATCGAGGTCGCCGTCGCGATCGTAGTCGGCGAAGGCGCCGCACACGCTGCCGGCGGCCCGGGCGAGTCCGGCGGCGGCCGCCCGCTCGGTGAACGTGCCGTCACCGTTATTGTGATACAGCAGATTGGGCGCTGCGAGCTGGCACACGAAGAGGTCGGGCCAGCCGTCGCCGTCGTAATCGGCGAACGTCGCTCCCGTGCCCCAGGCCGCGCTGCCCGCCACGCCGGCCTTTTCCGTCACGTCCTCGAATACGAACGGCGCCGTCTGGCGATAGAGCCGATTGGGGGCCGTCTTGTTCACGACGAAGAGGTCGGGCCGGCCGTCGCGGTCATAGTCGCCGACGGCGAGTCCCGTGCCCACCGGGCCGCCGGAAAACTCGGCGAAGCGGCGCGTCCACATCTCGGGATCGTCGTAAGGGTTCGAGGCGGTGAGCCCCGACACTGCCGGATCGATGCGGGTGAACAGCGGCGCGCCCGGCGGGGCGGGAGCAAACTCCAGTGGCTCGGTCGCGACGGGGGCGACCACCGCGGGATTGTCGCCCTTCATCGGCGCGACCACGCCCGCGCAAAAAGCCAGGCTCAGCCCGGCGGCAGCGAGGAGGCCATGCGCGGGTGAGCGGGGCATGTCACTTTCGTTCCGGCTTGGCCGCCGCGTGATCGAGGGTGACCGCGCCGTCCGCGACATGCTCAATTTCGGAAACGGCGCCGTCGGCCCAAATGACCCGAATCCGGTCAGCCTGCGTCGACGCGCCAAGGCCGAAAATCATTTCCGGGGCGTGCATGCTGAGATAGGAGACATCGGCGCCCCACCAGCGGACCTGGTTGCGCCCGCCGCTCGCGACCTCGACTTTTGCGCCGCGGCAAAAGGCGGCGCGGCCCCGGAGGCGGAGCGAGATCGAACGATGGCTCGTGGGCGAGTCGTTGCGCAGCAGGACCGGCGCGCCTTGGTTGCAGGAGAGCGCCAGGTCGACATCGCCATCGCCGTCGTAGTCGGCCGCCGCCAGCCCGCGCGCCGAATAGAGTCGGGCGGCATCGGTCCCGGAGGCAGGCGCGACGTCCCGGAAAGTCGTGCCGGTGTTGAGAAAAAGAAACAGCGGCTCGGGCTTGAGCAGCAGGGCATCCTCGTTCTGCTCGAGCGTGCTGCCGTTGGCGACGGCGATGTCCACCCGACCGTCGCGATCGAGGTCCACGAATGCGCAGCCCCACCCCACCCGGTCGATGGAAATCTCGCCGAGGTCGAACTGGCGGGTCTTGTCGCGATACTCGAGTTTTCCGGCCGCGCCGAGCTGGCTGAAGTAGAGCGCGTTTTCCTGCGTGACCCAGTGCGTGATGAACAGATCGGGCAGGCCGTCGGCGATGCCCGCGAGATCACCAATCTCGGCGACGGACAGACCCATCGCGCCGCGTGGATCGGCGATGCCGGACACCGCCGACAAATCCACGAAGCCGACCGGCTCGTCGCGGCCGAAATCGCCGCCGGTGTTGCGATAAAGGCGGTTGGGCGAGACGTCGTTGTTGACGAAAAGGTCGAGCCAGCCGTCACCGTCGAGATCGACGAACGTGGCGGCCAGGCTGCGCCCGTCGGGATTGGCGACTTCGCAGCGCGCGGTGACGTCCTCGAAGGTGCCGTCGCCGCGGTTGCGAAAAAGACGATTGGGCTGGGCGTTGTAGGAATTGGGATTGAGCGTAAACGGCGCTTCGTAGGGGTTCGCGCTCGATCCGGCGCCGCGCTGCGCGACCGTCGGCTCCAGGCCTTCGGAATCGTAGGTCACGTAATTGCACAGATAGAAGTCAATGTGACCGTCGCGGTCGAAATCGCCCCACGCCGTGCCCGTGCCCCAGAGCGGATCATCCACGCCCGCGCGCGCGGCGACGTCGATGAATGTGCCATCGCCCTGGTTTTGGAACAACCGGTTCGGGCCGCGATTGGTGACGTAGAGATCCTCGTCACCGTCGTCGTCGTAATCCACGAAAGTCGCGCCCATCCCGAAGGCGCCGGGATCGCCGACGCCAGCGGCGTCCGTTACGTCGGTGAAGGTGCCGTCACCGTTATTTCGATACAGGCGATGGGTGTTACCCGGGCGGGCGCCATGGTGGGCGATGCCGGAGTGATTGACGATGTAGAGGTCCCAGTCGCCGTCGCCATCGTAGTCGCCCCAAGCGAGGCCGGAGCCGTTGTCCTCGGGCAGGCCGCGATGCCGTGTCGCCACGCCGTGCCTCATCGTGAGACCGCTCGCGGCCGCCACGTCCGTGAATCGCAGCGGCGAGTCGCCGGCGGCGGACCGCGCAAACTCAACCGAGACGCCGGCGCGGGCGTCCGCGCGGTCGGTGTCGCGCGCGCGGTCAATCCACCAAACCAGCGCCGCCAGTGCGCCGACGCCGGCAACGGTGGCGGCGCTGGACCACCACAGCCGGCGTTGTCGCGGCGTCAGCTTCCGCGTCGGCTGGGCTCGGCTCACGGAGCGAGGGCGCCCCGCGGTTGGGCGGCAACAGACGAGTCGCCGACCTCGATCTCGCGAGTGGCAGTGGTGAGCGTGATCGTGGGCTGGAACACGCCGCTGGCGCGCTCCATCTCGGGCACGACGCGGTCGAGAAAATCCTGCCGGTAGCGGCGGAAGTTCAGCTCGGCGGTGACGGTCAGCGGACCGCGCACCGTGGCGGGAACCGCGACGCGATAAACCTGTTTGTCGGCGTAGCCCGGGAAGATCGTGCGCTGGCCGGTGCCTCCGGCCTTGCGCCAGAGTTCGTGGCGGAGAATCGTGCGGCCGGCTTCGTCGAGCGGCACGCCCTCGAGGACCAGAGTGCCTGAGTCGCGGCTGCGGCCGGATTGGTGGATCACACCGGGTTCGTCGAGAATGTCGCGGGTCTGCGGATCGATCGCACCCCACTCGCTAAGGACGCCGCCATCACGGTCGGTGACGCGCACGTGCAGCCACACGCGAAGAAAGTCGAGCGGGCCGGTGATGAAGGCGTGGCCGATCTTGCGGTTGCGGACCACCACCTGCAGTTCCAGCGGCTGCCCGGCCACGGCGCCGTCCGCGGAAGCGTGAATTTCCAGGGGCGCGATCGGCCCCTTCGGATAGAGATCGGCAATCTCGGGAATCACGGTCTCGCCCTTGAGCCACTCCCGGGTAAGGCGGGTGAACTCCTCGCGGTGCGGCAGCTTGAGAACGTCCGCCATGAAGAGATTGGTCGCGATCGCCCCGTGGTGGCGGTGGGCGCCATCGTCTGCCGAGCGTCGCAGATCGCCGGCCTCACCGGCGCCGGGATCGCGCGAACCGCGGACGAGCCTCATGTGGCAGTCGCGACAGCTCAGCGTGCTGTCCGGGTCCTGCTGATTGTGCCAGTGGCTCTTCCGCCACTCGTCGAACTGATTCTGCGCCGGGCTGACGCCGAAGCGGTTGAGCGCCTCGGGAATGAACTGTTTGTGGCAGGCGCCGCAGAATTCCGGCGTGCGTAGGATGTTGCGGTCGTAGTCGGCCAGGTGCTGCCGCGGGTAAGCGCGGATGAGGAAATCCGCGACGCGTTTGGCGGCGCCGTCGCCCAACTCGCCGACATACTTCCGCGGCGGCGTGAGCACGTAATCGGCGTTGCCGCGCTGATCCACGTGCGAGATCGTGTGACAGACCACGCACGAGGCGCCTTCCTGCATGCCCGGCGCGGAGAGATCCTGCTGGTGGATGTCCTTTGCCCCGGCGAACAATGAGATCGGGTCGTGACACCCCGCACAAAAGCGCGTGTCGGCCGGAGCGCGGTCGTGAGCGAACTCCTTTTGCACCGCCTGGAATGGCGGGTTCATGGCAGCGAAGCGGTGGGCGCTGGGCTCCCATTCGGCCAGGATTTCCTCGTGACAGCCGGCCGTGCCGCACGAGGCAGAGTGGGCGAGCAACTCGGGATTGACCAACTGCCCGTTCACGGTGCGCGCGTAACTCGGCGCGAACGGGCTGCCGCGGTAGTCGTCGAATTTCTGCGCATGCTCCGGCAGCGTGTAGTCAGCCGGCATCGGCAGGTTGGCCGGCGGCTCCCGCACGAGCAGCCCCACGATCGGCATGGCGCCGGCGGCTGCCAGGACGCCGCAAAGGGTCGCGAGGCCGAGCCGCCGCAGTCGCACGGTGAAACCCGCGATCGCGCGCAGTTGGTCGATGCGGCGCCGGTAAGCCGCCACGAGGTGCACGAGAATCAACACGATCGCGGCGAGGCCGCTGACCAGGTGAATCTGGTCCCACGCCTGGTTGATGCGGCGCCCGACGAGCGCCTGAACCGCGACGACGACGCCGCTGGCCATGGCCGTGGTCGCGAGCAGGGCGGAGAGATAGCCGAGCAGTTTGACCACCGACAGCGTCTGATCCTGCCACTGTCGCAGGTGTTTCCATTGATAATGAATGAAGGGCCCCAGGACCAATCCACCCACGACCGTGTGCAACAGCACCTGCAGTTGTGAGGTGATCGAGAACGGCGCGAGCAGGACCCAGAGTCCCGTAAATGCCTCTAGCGCGAGCCCCAGCATCACCACCCGCGTCAGACGCGCGGTCCAGCCGGCGGCCGCGTGTCGCAGGGCGGGAGGCGCGCTGGCCGATGGGGAGGAACTATCAGGGTCGGGCCGCGGCGAAGAGCTGGGGTCGTTCATCGAATGGGGCGTGGGGTAGCCGCGAGCGTAGCGGTGCCTTGCGCCGCCGGTAGCCGAATCTCCAAATCCCTTGATCTGGATCAAAACCGTTGGAGATTCCGCTGTCGTGACGGCCCCGTGCGGGCTGCAATCGCGTCACGGTGCGCATACGATTCACCCCACCCCTGCGACTTCGGCCGCCGCTCGCCGTCGCCGCCCTCTTCGCCTGTTTCATCCTCGCTTTGACCGCGCACGCCGCCGACCAAGACGCCGACGACGCGTGTCTCCGCCGAATGAATACAGGAGCGGCCCAACTCGAGAACGGCGACTTCGCGGCGGCGATTCTCACGTATCAGGAAGTCCTCGCGCTTCGCCCCGCCGACATGGCGGCGCGCCGCAATCTCGCCCGGGCCCAGCTCTTCAGTGGAAACGTCGCCGGCGCGCTCGCCACCCTCGAAACCACGCGGGCCGATCCCGCTCACCTCGCGGCCACCGAATACCTGACCGGGCTCGCGCACCTGCGCCGCGACCATCCCGCCGAAGCGCTGCCTTTTATCGAGCACGCGGTCCGGCTCGAACCGAACCTCGCCGCCCTTCGTTTCCAACTGGCGAAAACCTTCGAACGTCTGGATCGCGGCGACGATGCCGTCACGCAGTTCCGCGACGCGGTCCGGCTCGACCCCCAACACGCCTCCGCGCGCTTCGAACTCGCGATGTATGCACGGAGCCGTCGCGATCTCCCGACCTACCGCGAAGAACTGCGCGCATATAAACACCTGCGCGATCTCTATGGCGACCCCGAGGTTTCACCCCTGCTGCTCGAGGCGTGCGCCCTGACGCGCGCCGAATCGCCACTGTTTCCCGCCGGCGAGAAGGTGCCGGCGGATCCGCCACTCCCCGTGCGCTTCATCGTGCAGTCCGATCCAGCCGCCGGCGTGTCCGCGCTGGCGCCGCTCGAACTCGACGCCGCTGGGAACTACACCCTCGTGGTCCTGACCCGTGACGGACAGCTGCGTCTGGCCACGCTCGCGCCGGACGGCACGCTACGACTCGCGGAGGCAGCGGTCGCGTGCCCGTCACCCGGCGACAGCGACAGACCGCTTCTTCGTGTCGCCCACTATCACGATGTGATTGCGAGCGAGGATCGGCTGAAACCCGACGTTGCCCGTTTTGCCGACGTCCTCGTCGTGGGCGCATCCGGCCTCCGGCTGTTCGAACGCACGGATGCGACAACGCTCACGGACGTCACGGAACGCGCCGGGCTCCTCGGCGCTGCCGGTGGACGCGACGCCCTGTGGCTCGACTACGAACACGATGGCGATGTCGATTTCGTCATCGCCAGCGACACCGGGCTCGCGCTGTGGGTGAATCGCGGCGACGGCCGCTTCGAACCGGCGGCTCCCGGGACAGGCCTGAACGGCAGCGGACGTTCCCTCGGCGCCGCCGATCTCGACGGCAACGGCGCCGTGGATCTCATCGTCGCCCACGGCGGGTTCACGCAGGTGCACGAGAACCAGCGTGCCGGCGTGTTTCGGGACATGCCCACTCCGCCGGGCCCGTGGGCGCCGGCGGACCGCGTGCTGGTGAACGACCTGGACAATGACGGCCGTCCCGATGCCGCGCTGATCGCAGCGGACCGCACGCAGTTTCAGCTCGGCGGCTTCGGCCTCGGCGGCGAAATCCTTCACCCCGGCTTCGCGGTGACGGCGGCGACGTTCACCGACTACGACAACGACGGCTGGCTCGATCTGGTGCTCGCGGGTTCAGTCACGGCCGAAACCGCGCGCGCACAGGTGCGGGTCTGGCGCAACGAGGCCGGTCCCGGTCACCGCCGCTCATGGCGCGAGGTTTCACGCGAACTCGGAATTGCCGATGCGGTGATCGCCTCGCCGCGCGAGGCACTCTCCATCGATTGTGACAACGACGGCGACAGCGACCTGCTCTTCCTCTCGGCCGATGGAAGATTCACCCTCCTGCGCAACGACAGCGGCCACTCGAACCGGCAGCTCAAGGTGCGGCTCAGCAATCTCGCGCTCGCCAACCACGGCGGCATCGGCGCCACCGTCGCCGTCCGGGCCGGACGCACCGTCATCCACCGCATCGTGTCGGCCGAACTGCCGCTCGAGATCGGCGTGGGCCGGCTCGGCGCGATCGACTCCGTTCAGGTGGTGTGGCCCGATGGCACCGTCGACAATCTCATCGATCCGCCCGCCGATGCCGGACTCGCGACCGTGCAGCGCGCGAGCATGATCATCACGGGCTCGTGTCCGTATCTGTTTGCGTGGGACGGCGAACGCTTTCGCTTTGTCACGGATTTCCTCGGCTCGGGCGCGCTGGGGCTCGCGCTGACCCGCGACGTCACCTGGCCGCCCGATCCGGTGGAACTGGTGCGCATCGGCGACGCGACCGAGTTCCGCCCGCGCGACGGCCGTTACCTGATCAATCTCACGAGCGAATTGCGCGAGGTCGACTACTTCGACGCGCTCGAACTGGTTGCCGTCGATCATCCAGCCGGCACGGAGGTTCATCCGACCGACAGCTTCATGCCGCCGCCGGTGACGCCGTCCGAACTCTGGACGGTGAGCGAGCCCATTCCGCTTCGGGCGGCGCGCGACACCCGCGGCCACGATGTCACTGCTCCGCTCGGCGAGATCGACGGGATCTACGCGCTGCCGGGAGACGTGCTGCCCCCGCCCTTGCACGGCGTCTGCCGGCCTCATAGCTGCACACTCGATTTTGGCGAACTCCCCGCCGGCGCGCCGCTGACGATCGCAGTGACCGGCCTGCTCGAATTCGGCACCGCCAACACGAACATCGCGCTGTCGCAGACAGTCAGCGCGAGCCTCGTGTGGCCCACACTGGAGGCGGAGACCGCCGACGGCGCGTGGCAACCCGTGGCGGTCAATCTCGGCATTCCCGACGGCCGCACCAAAACCATCGTCGCCGATCTCACAGGCAAACTCCCGGCCGGTTCGCGCCGGCTGCGCCTGACGACCTCGTTTGAAATCTACTGGGATCGCGTCGCGCTTTTCCGCCGTCGCGAACTGCCGGGCCCGCACCGGCACACGCGGCCGTTTTCTTTCGCGGAGCTGCGCTGGCGGGGCTTCTCGCGCCAAACCCTCGCGGTGGATGGACTCACCCGGGTCGCGCACTACGACGACGTGCAGCCGCAACCGCCCTGGCACACCACGCTCGAAGGCTGGTGCACGCGCTATGGCGATGCGCTCGAACTCGTGACTGCGGTCGACGGCAAGCTGGCGATTCTGAACGGGGGCGACGAGTTGCAGCTCGCTTGTCCCGCGGACGCGTTTCCGCCGGTGCCGGCGGGCTGCACCCGCACCTTTTTTCTCTCGGCGGTCGGCTGGGACAAGGAGGAGAACAACAACACCGTGCACGGCGCCACGATCGAACCGCTGCCTGGCCAGCCGTCGGCAGCCGCGTCGACCGACGACCTCGCGCAAACCGACGAGTGGATGCGTCGCTACAACACGCGTTGGGTGCCACGTCACCGTTTCGCTCCCAACGCGTCCGCGAGCTTGCACTAAGCTTCGGTCAGCGCTCCGCGCCGCTCGCGTGAGGTGCAGCTGTCCTGCCAGCGGACGGACGTCAGTGCGATTTCACCGAGAGCGAATCCCCATCGCGCGCGAAATCCACCAGACCTTTGGTCGCGGTGATATTTACCGCGGAAAATCCTCGTTGTCAGAGATCGAACCGGAGGGCCCTCACTGCCGCCAGCGCAGCGGTTCCAGCTTCGGCACGGCGACATGAAACACCAGGAAGGCGGCGACGTAAACGGAGCCTGCCACGAAAAACAGGCCCGTCAGGCCGTCCTCCTGCGCCAGCATCATTCCGCTCACCAGCGTCATCAGCGCCGCGCCCAGCTGACCGGCCATTCCGCCCAGCCCGACCACCATTCCCACCGCCTTTTGCGGAAAGATATCCGCCACGGCTGCGAAGAGATTCGACGTCAGACCTTGGTGGGCCGCATGCGCCACGCCGACCAGCGCCACCACCAGCCAGAGTTCTTGGGTGTGCGCGACGAGCATCACCGGCACCGTGGCGAGACAACAGATGAGCATGGCCTGCTTGCGCGCCCGCGTCACCGGCCAGCCGCGTCGCATCCAATACATCGACAGCCAGCCTGCGCCCACACTCCCGCCCGCAGCGATGATATAAACCGTGACCAGCGGCAGGCCGAACTCCTCCACCCCCAACCCGAAACGCCGGCTCAAAAACAGCGGCAGCATGGCCAGATACCAGTGCCAGATCGCATCGGTCATGAACTTCACGACCACGTAGCCCCAGGTTTCGCGCTGTCGCAGCAGGATCCCCAAGGGCACGCCGGGACCAGCGCCTTCCCGGCCGCGCTCCGGCTGCCAGCGGGCGTTGAACCAGATCCAAGCCGCCAGCCAGACCATTCCCATGCCCCCCAGCACCAGAAACGTTCCCCGCCACCCGCACACAAGATAGAGCACGGGCACCATCATCGGCGCCAGCACGGCCCCGAGATTCGAGCCGCATTTGAAAATGCCCGTGGCCAGCGCGCGTTCTTCCGCCGGAAACCATTCGGCCACGACCTTGATGCCGCCCGGCATGTGACCGGGGCCCGCCAGCCCCAGACAAAATCGCGCCGCCATGAATCCGCCCACGCTGCCCACGACCGCGTGCCCAGCGGCGGCGAGCGAGAGGGCGAGCATGATCACGATGAAACCGCGCCGCGTTCCGAGCCGGTCGAACAACCAGCCGCCCGGAATGAAACCCGCCGCATAGCCCAGCTGGAACCAAAACACGATCGCCGCATAATCCAACGGCGACCACGCCAACACCCCGATCAATGCCGGCGCCAGCACGCTCAGCGCCTGCCGGTTCATGTAGTTGTCCGCCGTCATCGACAGCAGCAACGCGCACATGCCCCAGCGCGCCGCCGGTCTCAGCGCCGTCCGGGGCGGCAACACTTTCGTGGCGGTCAGGGACATGACGGCGTCTCCGCCGCCGCGACCGCCCCGGCCGGTCGCGGTCGCACCGTGGTCCCTTCGATCCAGATGCCGTCGATCAACAGGCGGTGCGGCACCGCCGGCACGCCGCGTTCGTTGCGATGCAGCATGCCCACCACGAAGTCGACCGCCGCCGCTCCCACCTGCTGCGGGTTCTCGTCCACTCCCGAATGCCCTTCGCCCGGGTGCGCATCACCCAGGTAAACCAAACCCAGCCCTTCGGGAGGCCGCAGTCGCATCGCGTGCAACACCGGCACGACCTGGCCGAGCTTGGTGATGATCGCGTCGGGCCGCGCGTCCTTCATCCAGGCGGCGAACTCCCGCTCGTCCCACTTCGTCATGAGCAGCGGCAACAATCGCTCGCCGGAGCTCATGCCGTGTTGCTCGATCAGCAATCCCGCCAGCCAGTTGTTGTCCACCCGGTCGTCACTCGCGATCAACATCACCAGCCCGATGCGCCCATAGCCGCGCCCGCGCAGTTCCTGCACCGCCAGCCGGATACAGCGGTATTGATGCGCCGACACCACATGCAGCCCCGGCGACACGAGTGAATACCCGATCGCCACGGCGGAGAAATCGGCCCAGTCCAGCTTCAACACCCCGCCTGCGCGCGGCAGCGGCGCCATGATCAGACCGGTGATGCTGCGGGTCCGCAAAATCTGGCTCGCCCGCGCGGGACTCAATCCCGGCTCGCCCAGCCAGAAATGCTCCAGCTTGTAGCCGATCTCCTCCGCACGCTGCTGCGCCCCGGCGTGCTGCTTTCGAAAAATCTGCACGTTCCGCCAGTCGTCCCGCCCGGGAAACGCCGACACCCACGCGAGCGTCGCGCGATAGCTGACCGGGCGCAGGATCCGCCGATAGCTCGCCAGCGACGCCAGCATCGGATCCGGCACATAACCCAGCTGCGCCGCGACCTTCTGCACGCGTTCGCAGGTTGCCTTCGGCAACCGCGGGTGATTTCGCAACGCCAGCGAAACCGTCGAAAAATGCACGCCCGCTGCCGCTGCTATGTCGCGCAATGTGACTCTCCGCAACGGGGGTAACGGCATGCCGCGGGACACTGCCCGTCCGCTTTCGCGGTGCCAGCCAAATATTCAACAATTTGACCAAGCCCTGAATTTACCTCTGCTCGCGCCCCTCTAGCGCTGATCGCACGCTGGCAGCCCGTCTTTGGCTCGCCGCGCTGACCCTAACCCCCGCATCCCTATGAACCCCACCCTCCAGCACCGTCCTGGACGCACGCGTCGGCGTGCCTCCACGCTCCTCCTGCTCAGCCTCCCCTTCGCCCTCGCGCAGGCCGTCTATGCGGCCGGCACGGTCACCGGTGTTGTCACCGACGACAGCGGCTACTTCGTCCGGGGCGCCACCGTCGCGATCGACGGCACCAACCTGTCCACCACCACCGATCGCGACGGGCGTTTCCGTCTCGATAGCGTGCCGGACGGCACCCAGCGCGTCACGGTGGATTACCTCGGCTATGCTCCCGCCAACCGGACCGTCACCGTCAGCAACGACCGCGCCGCCGACGTCCTCCTCAAACTCGATCCCGAAGTCGTCACCCTCGAAGCCTTCAAGGTCGAGAGTATCCGCGAGGGCCAGTCGCGCGCCATCAACCAGCAGCGCGCTTCGAACACCATCTCGAGCATCATCTCCTCGGACGCCATTGGCAACCTGCCCGACAAAACCGTCGGCGATGCCCTCGCGCGCCTGCCGGGCGTCAGTGTCGTGCTCGATGGTCGTTCCGCCTTCGCCTCCATCCGCGGCGCCGAGGCCAAGTTCAATTCCATCACCCTCGACGGTTCCCACATCAGCACGCCGGCCAACGACGGTATCTTCACCACCGCCGGCTCGGAGACGCGCGCCGTGGACCTCAGCACGATCCCGTCGGACATGATTGCCGGCATCGAGGTGGTCAAGGCGCTCACGCCCGACCGCGACGCCGACGCGTTCGGCGGACAGGTCAACCTCGTCACCCGCAGCGCCTTCGATCTGAACGAGCGCACCATCAACGGCAGCGTCGAGTATCTCTATAACAGCCTGAAGAGCGACGGCGGCTATGCGTTCAATATCAACTATAGCGATGTCGTAAACCAGGCCCGCACGCTCGGCGTCACCGCCACCATCAGCTACTCCAACGAGAATTACGGCCAGAACGACTACGAGATCGCCTATTACGAAAAACTCGGCACCCCGGTCGAAAACATCACCGGCGTCACCGACCAGGCGATCTCCGAGTTCGACCAGCGCTACCGCGAATATAACAAGCGCAACCTCGGCGGTAACCTCAATTTCGACTACCGCCCGGCCGGCAGCAACTCCCAGTTCTACCTGCGCCTCTTCCACAACGGCAGCGACACCGATAGCGACCGCTGGCGCCTGCGCCAGCGCGGTCTCACGCGTTTCCTGGCCAGCTCGACCGATGAGCTCGCCCAAGGCACCGAGGCCCGCCTCACGCGCCGGCTCGACGACATCCAGACCGAACGCCGCAACGACCGCGTCACTTTCGGCGGCAAGACCACCCTGCCCCAGGGCGACCTCTCGTATGAGGTCAACTACGGCGACGCCGCCCTCGACGCCAACTCCCGCCGCTATCAATTCGAGACCGCCAGCAGCGCGTTGCGCCGCACCATCAACTGGACCGTCGATCGCTCCGATCCGATTTTCCCGGTCATCACCATGGTCCACAACAGCACCGGCGAAAACATGCTCGATCGCACACAGGACCTCGCGCTGAACCAGCTGCGCCTGCAGAACGTCGACGCCAGCGACAAGGACCTCGTGGCCAAGCTCGATTACAAATTCGACCGGCCCGTCGGCAGCCTGCCGCTCCAGTGGCAGGTCGGCGCCAAGTATCGCGGCAAGGATCGCTCGCTCGACGGCTCCCTCGACGACTACGATCCCGCCGGCACCGCGCCGCGCCAGAGCGCCTACGCCTCCGTCTTCACGCCGCGGAATCTCTTCGACGGCCGGATCCGCTCGCTCGGGCCCTACCCGGACCTCAACGCCGTCTTTGCCGATCTCTCCGCCAATCCGGCCAACTGGGTGCTCAACAACACCGACGAATCCGAGGTCGTCGCGATCTCCCGCTATGACGCGACCGAGGACATTTCCTCCGCCTACGGCATGGCCACCGCCAAGTTCGGGAAACTCGAGACCATCGGCGGTATCCGGTATGAGAAGACGAAGGTCGACTACACCTACCGTCCCACGCCCGCCACGCGCGCGCACGGCGGCTCGTCCTACGACAACCTCTTCCCCTCCCTGCTCGCGAACTATCGCTTCACGCCCAATCTGATCCTCCGCGCCGCGTGGACCAACACGCTCACGCGTCCCGACTACGGCGATCTCATCCCCTACGAATCCAACCTCGATCCCGAGGCGATCGAGGATCTCGACAGCGGCGCCTTGGTCCGCGTTTTCCAGGGCAACCCCAACCTCCGCGCCCAGAAGGCCATGAACTGGGACGCCGCGCTCGAGTGGTATTTCCAGCCGACCGGCATGTTGTCCGTCTCGGTGTTCCACAAGGACATCACGGACTTCATCTACAAAGGCGTGCAGGTCGAATCCCGCCCGCCGATCTTCGCCGCCGTCTATCAAAACAAGAACGGCGCCGACCAGTCGATCACCGGCACGGAGCTCTCCTGGGTTCAGTCGCTCTCGATGCTTCCCGCGCCGTTCGACGGCCTGGGCTTCAGCCTCAACGCCACGTTCGTGGAGGGCGAGTCGACCTTCCCGACGCTCAACCTCACGACCGGCGCCAAGGGCACCCGCACGGAAAACTTCATCCCGCTGCAACCCAAGCGCGTCTATAACGCCCAGGTTTACTGGGAAAAATACGGCTTCACCGCCCGCGTGGCTTTGAACTACATCGGCGAATACGTCCGCGAAGTCGGCGGCCTCGCCGGCGCCGTGACCAACAACGACGCCACCCGCATCGACGTCCAGTTCTCCTATCGGATCAACCGCCACTGGACGGTGTTCGTCGAAGGCAAGAACCTCAGCGAGGAGGTCAAGGCCTGGTATAACAACACCCCGGCGCGCCCCGAGGAATACGAATACTCCGGCTGGAACGCGGCCGGCGGAGTTCGCTTCCGCTTCTAAGCGCCCGCGTTTTGCGAGCCGCGCCCTTCACCGGGCGCGGCTCATTGTTTTAGGAACCTGCGGATTTACCGCGCCGCCCGACTGCCTTTTCTTTTCTCCGCACGCTCATGCTCCGTTTCACCTGCGCTTCCGTTCTGCTGTTCGCCACGGCTTCCGCCGTCGCCGCGCCGCTCACCACTCCGCTCCGGCTCGACCCCGCGCCCACCGGCGAGCTCACGCCCGCCGCCGCCTACGATCCCGCCCGCGGCTACGGCTGGGTCACGCCACCGGATTCCGTGTTTTCCGAATCCCGTTTCACCCAGCTCCGCCCCGTGGAGCTCACCGACGGCGTCGCCGGTCGTGACTACACACTTCGGCTCGATCTCGCTCCGGGCCGCTGGGAAGCGATCGTCGGTCTTGACGACGGCTACAGCAACGCCGCCGACGTCCGCCTCGCGGTGAACGATCGCGTCATCGCTCACAGTCCCCGCCGCTTCGGCACCAGTTCCGAGCCGCCGGCCCCGCCCATCGACCGCCTGCGCGTCGCGCGTTTCAGCTTCGACGCCGCCGATCCCGTTTTCCTGCGTTTCAGCGCGCCTGACGCCGGTGCCCGGCTCGTTTCCCTCGAAATCATTCCGCTCGACTGGCCCGAGACCGAACTCACCCGCTGGCTGCTGCGCCAGATCGAGGAAACCGGTCGCTACCACTCCACCGCTCCGCTCGACGCCCTCCGCGTGCAACTCAACCAGCACGCGCAACGCGAACCCGCGCTCGCCGGCTTCGCCGCCCACTGGCTGGCGCAGATCGAACTGCTCGATCGCGCCGAATTCTGGTTCCGTTCCGGCGGTTGGGACTGGGTCAGCGCCCGCACCCGCAGCAGCATGTTCACGCGTTACCACCTCGTGCTGTCGCTGCTCGACCCCTTGATCGATTCCAGCGACGACCCTCATCCGGCGTTCCGCGACCGCGCGCGCTGGCTGCGCGCCCGTTTGCTCTACGGTCTCTGGCTCGAACAGGGCGCCGCCGAGGACAAGGCCGCCTTCGACGCCGACATCGCCGTCCTCCGCCGCGATCACCCGGACGACTCGCTCGTCGCCATGTATACCGGCGAAAAGATTTCCGCTCCGCTCCCGGCCGACGCCCCCGCCCCGCTTTCCGGCGCGCCCGCGTGGTCGACGACCCAGCTCGAGGTCCTCGCCCGCCTCCGCGATCTCGCCCGTTACTGGACCGACGAACGCCAGATCCCGAATGGCGAACTCGGCGGCAAGCTCGACGACGATGTTGAAATCCTCCGCTGGTGGACGCCGCTCGTTCTCACCGGCGATACCCGCGCCCTCGCCGGTTTCCGCCGTCTCGCCGAAGCCGTCTGGCACAGCCCCCGGATTCACAACGGCTACTCCCGCGCCGCCCGCGATGTCGAACACTCCGCCGAGTTCATTTCCGACACGCTGCCCATCCTCTCCCTCGCGACCGCCGATCGCGAATGGATCGAGCGTCTCTCCTGGTCCTATCGCCACATGCGCGATCTGTGGACCGGCCGCAACGATCGCGGCGACCTCCAGTTCAAATCCGCCTGGATCGGCGCCACCGAGATTCTTTCCGACCCGCCGCGAAACCGCGATCTCGCGATGAACACCCGCGCCGCGAAAGCCGTGCGCTACTACGCCCGCCTCGCCCCCGCTCCCGATGCCGCCCGTCTCCTCCAGGACTGGAGTCTCACCTGGGCCAAGACCGCCGCCCGCACCGACAAGGGCAAACCGCGCGGACTGTTTCCCGCCTCCCTGCGCTGGCCCGACGCCGCGCTGAACGGCGACGAGCCCGACTGGTATCGCGCGAACATGTTTTGGGACTACTTCGACTGGAGCGGCCAGGGCGATCTCTACGACCAGCTCCTTTTTTCCTGGAACGACAGCCACAACCCGGCGCTGCTCGAACCGATGCGCGACACCCTGGCGCTCCTCGAACAGAACCCCAACTCCGCCGCCGACGCCGCGCCCGGTTCAGCCGCGTGGGCCGCGCACGCGCTTCTGGAGAGCCCCAGCTTCTGGGGCGCCGTCATTCACTGGCGGCTCGAAACCGGAGACACCCGGTTCGATTCCTTTCTCGTCCGCCACGCGCCGCCTTACCTTCGTTATCGCTTGAGCGGCGATGCATCCGCGCTCGCCTCCGGCCTCGAGTCCACCCTGCTCACCGTCCTGCGCTACAACCGTCCCCTGCTGACGACCGAGGCCCTGTTCACCGATCGCGTTTATGTTTCCACCGACAGCGGCAACTACCTGGGCACCGATCTCCTCACCGCGATGCTCACCGGCTGCCACGCCGCCGACGGCCGTTCGCCCTGGTTTCATGTCGCTTGGGAAAACACCCCGCCGACGTTCACCGCACTCGTGACCGACACCGCCAGCGATCGCCTGGCCGTCGATCTTTTCCTGCATCAGAAAAAGTCCGCGACCGTCACCGCCCGGCTGCTCCGCCTCACGCCCGGTGCTTATCGCGTGACGATCGAATCCAACGGCCGCGTCCTCGCCGACCGCACGGAAACCGTCTCTGACGCGCAACGACGTCTCAACGTCGAGCTGCCCGGCGCCACTCCCGTCACCCTCCGCCTCACCCCCGTCAAATGATCGCAGTTCTCCTTCTCGGCACCCTCACCACCGCCCAGCCCGTCGGCGATCCGCTCGCAATCGCGACCACCATCGGTCACGCCGCGATTCGCGACGCCAGTTTCGCGGTCCGTCAAACGCCCTGGGAAGCCACGCAAGCCGTCCAGGTGCTCGACTTCGCCCAGTTCAACGGCGGCCGCCCCGTGTCCGCTCCCGGGCGCGCCCGCCACACGCTCACCCTCGCCGCCCCGGCCACGATTCGTTTTGGCCTCGCCGGCGCGGGCGTCGTCCGGCTCCAGATCGCCGGTCACAACGTGCCGATCCGCGACTACGCCACGCCGACGAGCCCGGTCGAATACGCCTACGATCATTTCCGCTGGCCCGACGCGTTCGAACTCGCGCTTCCCGCCGGCACCCACCCGATCGAAGTCGAAATCGAACCGCGCGCCGGCCGGGCGCTGCTGTTTCTTCAGGCCACCACCACTGCCGGCGCCGCCGATTCACGCGTCGTCTTCGGCGATGCCGCTCGCCCCGACTGGCAGATCGCGACCGACCGCGCGGCGTGGCGACCCGCGCCCCGCCCGTTCGTCGAGGATTTCGCCGTCAATCCTGCCGCCGCCTTCACCCGCCACTCGCTCGTCGAATGGCACTACGCCAACGGCAACACGCACCTCGCGCTGCTCGATGCCGCGGCCGCTGCCGGCGATCCGGCCCTCTTCGCGCAAGCGCGCCTCTATGCCGAGTTCACCCTCGACAACCTGCCGCGCCATCGCCGCCAGTTCGAGGAGGCGCACGTCTGGCGCGGCGCCAATTACCGCCTTTTCCGCGGCTGTCTCCTGGACGACACCACGGCGCCGGCGCTGCCGCTGGTAGAATTACTCCGCCTCGGCCGCGACCCGCATCCCGCGACCGCCGCGCTGGTCGACGACCTCCTGGATTTTCTCCTCCACCGCCACCCCCGGCTCGCCGATGGCACCCTCGCCCGCGACGAACCCGAGCCGGCCACCGTCTGGGCCGACGATCTTTTCATGAGCGGCGCCTTCCTCATTCGCGCAGCGGCGTGGAAAAAGGATCCGTCGCTCTTTGACGAAGCCGTTCTCCAGTCCCGCAATTTTCATCAACACCTGCTCAACCCGGCCACCGGCCTGTATTGGCACGGCTACTACGCCGCCCGCCACACGCCCGCGGCGTTCCATTGGGGTCGCGCCAACGGCTGGATGGCATGGTCCGCGGCCGAAATGCTGCGCTTTCTGCCGGTCGATCATCCCGGTCGCCCCGCGCTGCTCGCCGCCCACCGCGCCCACCTGCGTGCGCTGCTGCCGCTGCAGGCGCCATCCGGACTGTGGCATCAGGTTCTCGATCATCCTGAGTCCTACGAGGAAACCTCCGCCACCGCCATGTTCCTGATCGCGCTCGCCCGCGGCGTGCGCGAAGGCTGGCTCGATGCCGCCGAGTTTGCCGAACCGGCCCGGCGCGCCTGGGCGGGGCTTCAAACCAAGATCGATGCCGATGGCCGCGTGCGCGACATCTGCCGTGGCACCGGCATCGGCGACACGCTCCCTTATTATTTCACCCGTCCGACTGCGACGAGCGACCCGCGCGGTCTCGGCGCCGTCATCACCGCCGCAGTAGAAGCCGCGCGCCTGCCGCAACACCCGCAGGCAGGCATGTAGGGCGGGGTCTCCCGACCCCGCCGCATTCGCGCGCCCGCCCGCCATTTCATGCCGGCGGGGTCAGGAACCTCCACCCAACGTCATGCGGTCACGGGGTTCCAAGCTTCCAAACAAAATCCGGGAAGACCACAGAATGCACAGAGTGCACAGAATGGTGCTCTCGCGAACGAGTCCGCTCCAGCTAGCCCCATTCTGTGCATTCCGTGCACTCCGTGGTCCATTCGCTCCGCCGCCCAAAGAGGTAGGTCGTGGTCTCCCGCCCTACATCACGAAACCCTACATCACGCGGTAGCGGTATTTTCGATACCGCACGTCCTCGTCCGGCAGATCGAAGCGGAATCGCCACGCCGTCTCCGCCGCCTTTGGTGGGGTCAATCTCAGCAGCAGCGCGTTGCGACCTTTTACCAGCGGCAGCCGCCAGTGCCCGTCCGCTCCGGCACTCACCGGCTGCCCGTTGACCAACACCCGGAGCGCTGCGCCCGTGTGCTCCAGCCGCGCGGTGACTTCGCGCGCGCGTTCCGCATCGATCGCCGCATACGCATAGACGACACCGTCTCCCTCACGGCGCGACGCGAGATCCATCTCTGCCACGAGGTCGGATTGCGTCTTGCTCCAATCCTGCATCGCGCCGGCGCGATCCGCGAAACGCATGCCCGGCTTCGGCCGCGCCGCGACTTCGCCGCCCATCGTTCCGAGCAGGTCTTCGCCCGACATCGTCTCGGCCAGGGGTCCGGTTAGCAGCCAATAAGTGAAAAACTGTCCTCCTTCCGCGCGCACTCCAAGTGCGCCGCCATCGGCCACGCGCGCCCGCAACGCCCGCAGGTCCGCGAGCCGCTCCGTGTCCGGCTGCAGCGCTTCCGTCGTGAAGTGATCGCGATTCTCCGCGAACCACAGCCGCCGCAGTTCATCGCGAACGCGTGCCTGCCGCGCAATCAATTCGTCCAGCTCGGCCAGGTTCACGCCCGCCGTCGACCAGCGCGCGAGCGCCAGACGCAGATCGGCGTGCAGCGCGAGTTCGTCGAGGGTCCACGCCCACGCCGGCGCCTCCGGATCCGCGCCGAGTTCCGCCAGCGGCCCGCGGGCCCGCGCGACGATCGCCTTCACCTCGGGCCAATCGCGCGAGGTCACCGTCAGCGTCTCGCCCGCCCGCGGCACGATGCGCTCAAAGCGGTAGTGGTTGTTCATTTTCCACGTGGGAAACAACTCGCTCAGCTCGTCGGTCACCGCGGTCAATCGGCCCGTCGCGCCCGCGGCGACGCCCCGCGCGCGATCGTAGCGTTCGAAAAAGTCCGTCGTGTCAGCCGCGTCCGGATTCCACGCCTGCGCGGCGGCGAAGGCGATTCCCGGCCAGTCGAGCGCGAAGAGGTGCATGCCGCCGTCGTCCCACGCGGTCATCAACACTCCCCGCGCACCTTCGGCGCGCGCGGCGCCGACGAAGCCGCGCACGTTGTCCACGGTTTCCCGATACAGCGGCGCGAGCCGGTCGGAATTGAGCACGCCCGGACAGACGATCACGCCGAAGCCATGCTCGCGAAACGGCGCGATCATGCCGGTGAAATCCGCGTCCGCATCGTAGTTCCACGTGCCGACCAGCACGGATTTCGGCAACAGCTCCAGCAGCTCGCGGTGCTCGAGCATCATGTCGCCCCAGAGCACCGGCACGCGTCCCGCGGCCTCCACCTGCGCGATCAACGGCCGGAAATGCTCCGCATACAGTTTCGCCGGCGTGCGGCCGCGCCGCGCCGCCGCTTCGGCGAGATCGAACGCCTCGTCGCCGTTCAGCAGAAACTCGCGCTGCGAAAACACCGGCAGCATGTCGCCGATCACCTCGCTCAGGAAGCGCTGCACCCGCGGCTCCGCCGGCGCGAGCATGTCCGTCGTCTCGCCCAGCGGGGCATACGCAGGCACGCGAAGGATTTTGTCGAAATGTCCGAGCGTCTGAAAACTCCCCAGCAGCTCCACGTGATAGGTCGCCGCGTAAGCCACGAGTTCGTTGAACTCCTCCAGCGGGATCGCACCGCGGGGCGCGAAGTCCGGATGCGACGGCACGCGCACCACGTCTTCGACATACCAGGTGAGCCGGTTGATCTTCATCTCCGCCACGCGCCGGATCTGGGCGCGCAGGAAGTCGCCGCTCGACAGCGGTCCGCGGCTGATATCGTCCATCACCGCGCGAAACCCGAACTCCGGCCAGTCGCGCACGCGGACGCCCGGCAACGCTCCGCCCGGACCCGCCGCCCGCAGGATCTGCCGCAGCGTCTGCAGCGCGTAGAATAATCCGCGCTCCGCATTCGCCGCTGCCGTGATGCCGTGCGCGTCGATCACGAGCACATAACCTTCGTCGCCGAGACTCGCATCGGGCAGCGCGCCCACCCGTTCGCACCGCCGGCGAAACGCCTCATCGTATGCCGGCAAGCCCAGCGCCACCGTCGCGCGATCGACCTCGCTGGCTGCCGGCACGCGTTCGCTGCGCCAGGTTTCCAGCGCCTCGCGCAGTCCGCCCGCCAGATCCGCGCGCGTGTGACCCGCGGCCACCTGCCACGTCAACGCCGACGCCGGCGTGAGGCTCGCTTTGATTTCCACGACTTCGCGCGGCGCGGGCACGACCGGCAGCGCCGCCGTTGCCACCGCCGTCGCCACGATCCACCCGAGCCCGCAACCGATCCACGTGCGTATCATACCTCCACCACGACAAACACGCCCGACCCACGGCAATCCGTGAACTGGTCAACAAATTGAGCGCCCGCGGGTTTTACCTGAGGCGGTTCTGTCCGGAGATAATGCCACATGTTCTCACGCCCCGTTCCCCTCTTTTTTGTCGGGTGTCTCCTTTGGTCCGCCGCCGCGGCCCAGGTCCCTTCCACCACTATTTTTATGAGTCAGGCGCCCACCGCGGATCAACTCCGCGCCCAAAACCTCGCCCCCCTTCCGCACAATCTCTACGCGCGCGAACGCACGGACCTCAGCGGCACGTGGCGCTTCATCGTCGACACCGTCGAGCGCGGCCTGCGCGATCAGTATCCGCGTTACACGATTCCGAAGGACGAGAAACAGCAACCCGGCGGCCCGATCGTCGAATACGATTGGGACTCCGCACCGGAGATCACGGTCCCCGGCGATTGGAACACGCAAACCAACCAGCGCCTGTTCTGGTATGAAGGGCTCGGCTGGTATCGCCGCCACTTCTCCGCGCCCGCCGCCGCGCCCGGCCAGCGGATCTTCCTCTATTTCGAGGCCGCCAACTACCGCTCCCATGTTTACCTCAACGGCGAGCCGCTCGGCGTGCACGAAGGCGGGTTCACGCCGTTCGCTTTCGAAGTCACCGGCAAGCTCCGCGCCGACAATTCCCTCGTCGTCGGCGTCAACAGCCGCCGCCAGCAGGGCAACGTTCCCGGTTCCGATCCCGACTGGTTCACCTACGGCGGCATCACGCGGCCCGTCTGGTTGGTGACCACGCCGGAAACCTACATCCAACATTACAGCGCCGCGCTTCGCACCGTGAACGGTGCCGACGTCATCGCCGCGACGGCGCAGCTCGACGGACCGCGCCGCGCCGGCACCGCGGTGACGTGGCGCATCCCCGCCCTCAATCTCACGGCCACCGTCGAAACCAACGCCGAGGGCGTCGCGACGCTGCAGTTCCCGCTCCCCGCGAACCTGCAACGCTGGTCCCCGGAAAATCCCGCGCTCTACGAGGTCGAGGTGGCCACGGCTCAGGACCGCATCGGCGACCGGATCGGTTTCCGCACCATCGCCACCCGCGGCCACGAGATCATTCTCAACGGCCAGTCGATTTATCTCCGCGGAATTTCCCTGCACGAAGAACGTCTCGGCGATCACGAGGACGATGGCGGTCGGAAACTCGATTGGGACGACGCCCGCCGCCTGCTCCTCGAAGCCAAGGCGCTCGGCTGCAATTTCGTCCGCCTCGCCCACTATCCTCACACCGAGAAAATGACGCGCCTCTGCGACGAACTCGGCCTCCTCGTCTGGAGCGAGATCCCCGTTTACCAGGAAGACATCACCTACGACGATCCGCACAGCCTGTCGGTGGCCCGCGCCATGCAGGCCGCCAACATCGGCCGCGACCAGAATCGCGCGTCGGTCATCGTCTGGAGCGTCGCCAACGAAACGCCGCTCACCGACGCGCGGCTGGCGTTCCTCAAAGTGCTCATCGCCGATGCCCGCCGTCTCGACGACACGCGGCTCATCTCCGCCGCCCTGAACCGCAGCGTCACCAGCACGGAACGCGAAATCGTGATCGACGATCCGCTCGGCGCCCATCTCGACCTCCTCGCCTACAACACCTACATCGGCTGGTATGGGAATCTCTCCCCGGCCGACATCACGACGCTCGTGTGGCGCAACGCCTACGACAAGCCGATGATCTTCTCGGAATTCGGCGCGGACGCGAAGATCGGCATCCGCGGCGCAAAGGAAACCCGCTGGACCGAGGAATACCAGCACTGGCTCTACCAACAAACGATCGCCAACGCCGAAAGCATTCCGTGGCTCCGCGGCATGTCGCCCTGGATCCTGAAGGATTTCCGCTCCCCGCGGCGCTACCGCGGCGACTATCAAAACTACTGGAACCGCAAGGGCCTCATCTCGGAAACCGGCCAGCGCAAACTCGCCTGGCAGGTCCTCCACGACTTCTACGCCCGCAAACGCGAGGCCAAATAACTTCGAAGGCAGGGACTGAGGTAGGAAACTGAGGTAGGGACGCCTCTCCGAGGCGTCCGCAAGTCCCCCGCAAAGCCTCGTCCCACCGCTCCCGCCCTACCCGCGCCGCCCTACTCGTCGACGCGGATCGCGAAGCGAACTGTCTGCTGCAACTCGCCCGCCGCCGGCGGCGGCACGACCAGTTCGATCGGCCACGCGCGCAACGCCGGATACGGCGACCAGTATTTCCCAACCTCGCGACCCGACTCCAGTTTCACGTTTCCATCTGTCACGTGAAACTGAATACGTCGTTTCGCTCCCTGCATCTCGACGGAACGCGCATCGGTTTGCGTGAAGCGAGTCCCTTCCGGCCACACGATCGGCTCGACGATCCGGATCTCGGGCGTGGCACCGCGATAGAAGAGCGTGATTTCCTTCACGATCTCGTTGTCCCGAAACGTGTGCGTCAGCCGGTAGCTCACGCCGCCGTGATGCCAGCTCCGGTCCCGCAGTTCGCCGTAGGTTGAAACGACGAACTCGCCCGGCTGCGGCGTCTCCGTGCGGAGCCGGCCGTCGAACTCGAACAGGTTGGTGAAATAATTTTCGCCGGCCGTGAACTCGATCCGCGGCGTCAGCGGGCGCAGCTCGCCGTCCACCACCGGGAAACTCATCGGCTCCCAGCGATGATACTCCGTCTGACTCGACGCCTGCAGCAAACCGTGCCCTTCGAGCCACAAACACGAGAGCGCGCCGCCGCTGGGACGAAACATGTATTTCCCCTTCGGCCCCGCCGCGATGTCCTTGTAGCGATAGGCCGTGACCGTGCCCATGAACGCGCGGGTGCGCGTGAGCACGACGTCAATCGTCGGAAAATGCCGCTGCCACGCCAAACGGTCGCTCGGCAACGGCACGAGCGCGCGCTCCGGCTGCGGATCGAACGCCATCGCCATCGCGAGGTTCTTGGCCTTCGTGAAGGTCGGATAGATGCAGGGCGGCTCGCGCATCACCGTCCCGTGGTGCGGACCGTAGTCCACGAGTCCGTCGCGGATGCACGTCCGCAGAAACTGGAGATTGCGCCACGCGGCGCTCGCATAGGCCGGATCGTCGTCGGCAAACAACGCGAAGAGCGTCTGACAGCCATCCGACGTCGCGCTCCCGTAAACGGTCCACTTGTTCGACCGGATGCCCCAGGTGTTGTCCATCATGCCGTCCGGATAAATGAACGGCAGATGCGAGCGCAGCGACGCGCGCACGAGATCGTGGACCAGGGCGTCGTTCGTCAGCTTCGCGTAATACGCGAGTCCCCACAGCGACATCTCGAGCGAGTAGCCGAGATCGATGCCCATCTTTCGTCCGTAGGATTTGCCGCCTTCGCCGTTGAGAAATCCGTCCTCGTCCAGCAACGCCACCGTCGCCCGCGCGAGCGCGTGCGCGCGCTCGCCATAAGCCGGCTTGGGCACAAGTCGATGCGCGGCGGCCAGCGACGCGGCGGTCGTCGCACAATAATTGATGCTCGCGAACTGCGGGCTCATCGTCCGCGCGAGATAATCGGCAGCGTGCTCGATCGCGCCCAACCACGCCGCGCGTTCCGCCGGCTCGAAACGCGTCGCGAGGCTTTCATACGCGAGCACGAGCATCAGCAGCTGATCCGTGGTCGTGCCGGTCCACTCCTCCGGCGTCTCCTTCCAACTGCCGTCGGGCTGTTGCTGACGAAAGAGCCACCACCCCAGCGCTCGTGCCGCGCGCAGGTGGCGTTCGTCACCGGTTTCCAGGAATTGCTGCGCCAGCGGCCAGACCGCCTCGGCGGCGCGCGTGTGCAGGACGTCGCAGCGCGGACACGCGAGCGCACCCGCGTCGTCGCCGCGCTCCGGCCCGAGCTGCAGGCGCTCGAGCGTTTCGATGAGCGTCGTCAGCGTGTGGGCGTATTCGGCGCGCAGCGGCACGCTCGCCGGCGCGGTCGCCGCCGCGCGTCCGGCGACCGCACCGAACAAAGCCAAGGCGAGGCCAGCTCCGAGCCGCCGCGCCCGCCGGCGGGTGCGGAGGTTTTCTTTGCGCGCAGTTTCCATATCGGCGGTCGTCGCGGGTTGCGGGTTCAGATCTTCTTCAAAAACGCCGGCGCCGGGCCGCGAGGATTGCGCACGAGCAGGAGCACCAGTCCGGCCCCGACCAGCGGCACGAGGCTGCCGCCGATCAGGATCGGCGCAAACGAATGCTGCTCGGAAATGCGGCCGATCAAAAAGGTCGAACCGATCGTGAGCGTTTGCGCCACCGTGCCGCACATGCCGCCCACCGTCGCCACCGAGCCGCTGCGGTAAAGGTCCGTCGGCAGCACGATCGCCATCGTGGAATACGCGGCATACGAGAAGGTCGCCACCGCGAACAGCCCGACGATCGCGAACAGGTTCGTCATCGCCACCGCCGGCGCGAGCATCGTCATGCCGAATCCCGCCACCACGATCACGGTCTTCCGTGCGCGCCCCACCGGCCAGCCGCGGCGAATCAGCCAGCTGGATACGCCGCCGCCCGCGAAGTTGCCCAGATCCGCCGCGACGAACGGAATCCAGAACGCGATCAGCGTGGATTCCGGACTGAAGCCTTTCGCGACGAGAAAAATCATGAACCAGTCCGTCACGAAGAACCACACGGGATCGGTGAACGACCGGGCCACGATCGTCCCCCAGGTCTGCGGCTGCCTCAGGAGCGTGAGGATCGAAGGCCGTTCCGCGGGCGCATCCGCTTCGCTCTCCGCCCGATCCGCGAGGATCATGTCGCGCTCCTCCTTGCCCAGCCGCGGATGCGTTTCCGGCGGTTGATAAAGCAGCCACCACCCCACGATCCACAGGAACCCGAGCATGCCCGTGATCAGAAACGCCGGCCGCCAGCCGCCGAAACTGTGATACAGCCAGATCACCAGCGCCGGCGCGATCGCGGCACCGATCGACGATCCGGTGTCGAACAGCGCCACCGCCCAGCCGCGCTCCTGTTTCGGGAACCACTCCGCCACCGTCTTCGTCGCCGCCGGCCAGTTCGGGGATTCGGCGAGCGCGAGCAAAAACCGGAACGCGATGAAACTGCGCAGTCCGCTCGCCAGCGACGTGAGCATCGCGACGACCGAATAACACGCGACGGTGATCGCGAGCCCCGCGCGCGTGCTCACGCGATCCATCACGCGGCCAAACGCGGTCATGCCGAACGCGTAGGCCACGCGAAACGCGATCACGATCAGCGCGTAGTCCTCGTTGGTCCAGTGATACTCCTCCTTCAGAAACGGCGAGAGCACCGCGAGGGTCTGGCGGTCGACGTAATTGATGACGGTCGACGCGAACAACATCCCGCCGATCCACCAGCGGAGATGACGGATCGGGCGCAGCGCCCTGCGAATCGCGGTCATCGGACCGGCCTTTGCCGTGCGCCGCGCGCGAGGCTGCCGACGAGGGTGAGAAACGGGGAGAGGGCGTTCATGCCGAGGAATCGGAGAACGCGAGCGCGGCGGATGCCGTATCGAGATACAACGTCGCGGCCGGGTGGAGTCGGAGCAGCGTCGCCGGGCACGCCGTCGTGATCGCATCGTGCAGCGTTCCCCGCACGGCCGCGGCCTTGCGCGGGCCGGGCACGTGCACGCTGAGCCGCCGCGCGTCGCGAAACACCGGCAGCGTGAGCGTGAGGGCGTGACGCGGCACCGCGTCGAGCGCCGGATACCAGCCGTCGTTCACCTGCTGCTGCCGGCAGACGTCCTCGAGCTCCACGGTCTTCACCCGCACGGGATCGTCGAAATCCGCCACCGGCGGATCGTTGAACGCGAGATGTCCGTTCTCGCCGATGCCAAGACAGATCAGATCGATCGGTTTTTCGTCGAGCAGGTTCGCGTAGCGGGCGCACTCCGCGGCGAGATCGACGTTCTCGGCATCGAGGTCCAGGAAACGCCCGACGGGCACGCGATCGAGCAGGTGGCCACGCAGATAGCGGCGGAAACTCTGCGGCGATGTCGCCGGCATGCCGACATACTCGTCCATGTGAAACGCGGTGACGCGCGGCCAGTCGAGACCGGTGCGCACCAGCGCCTCGAGAAACTCGTCCTGCGACGGCGCGCAGGCGAAGATCACGCGCGCCTCGCCGCGCGCCGTAATGACGGATTGGATATACTCGGCGCACGCGTTCGCGGCCGCGCGTCCGAGTTCGGAGCGATCGCGGTGAACTTCGACGGCGAGGCGACCGAACGTCGCCTGTTGCACGGGAGGGGAGGACTTCATGGGGAAAAGCGGCGGGCGCCGTGGCCTCACGGCGCAAGGAGAGCGACGCGACCGGGTCCGACCGCGCCGGGGGAGATCGCCACGCCGATACCGCTCCGCCGGGAAATCCGCGCCGGGGCGGCGACGAAGGCGACATGGGCATGGCAGCACGTGCATCCCATGCGGCCGCGACTTCAGGCGATGGCGGCGTTATTCAAGCTGTTGACCCGCGCGGCGCCCGCCCTTTTTCCGGGGCCCGGCGTCGGCCGGGTTTTTGTTCGTGCCGGGGACGATCCCGGCATCCCGCTCGCCGATTGGCTTTTGCGCGACTCCTGAATCCAGTATCGACGCATGAAAAAAGGAATCATCGCCGTTCTGTTTCTCGCCGCGCTGCAGGTCAGCGCCGTCGCTCAGAATTCGTGGAAGGCCGATCCGCCTCATTCGAGAATCGGCTTCACCATCACCCACCTCGGCATCTCCGAGATCACGGGCGCCTTCGATCGATTCGACGTCACCATCCGCGCCACAAAACCGGACTTCAGCGACGCGGTGTTCGAATTGAACATCGATGCCGCCTCGATCAACACGGCGGTGCAGAAACGCGACGATCACCTGCGCAGCCCGGACTTCTTTGAAGTCGCGAAATACCCGGCGATCACCTTTCGCAGCACGTCGATCGAGCCCGCCGGGAAGGACCGCTACCGTCTGACGGGCGATCTCACGATTCACGGTCGGACGAAAACGGTGACCATGGACCTGTGGTTCCGGGGCACGACATTGAACCAGGACAAAACCACGGCCGGCTTCCAGCTCACGGGAACCCTGAAGCGATCGGATTTCGGCGTCGGACCCAAGTTTCCTCCGCCGATGGTTTCCGACGAACTGACCGTCAAGGCGGACGGCGAGTTCATCAAACAATAAGGCGCTGCGGGCGCGGCGCGATGGCATCCCGATGCAGACCGATTCCCTCGCGCCGCACCAACAAACCGTCGAAGCCGCCCTCGCGGCGCGGGGCGCCGATCCGCAGCGCGGTTTGAGCGACGAGGAGGTTCGGGCCCGGCTGGAACGTTACGGCCGTAACGAACTCCTCGCCGAAAAGCCGGTCCCCGCCTGGCGGAAGTTCGTCGCGCAGTTCACGAACTTCCTCGTGATCCTGCTGATGATCGCCGCAGCGATCTCGGCGGCAATCTGGTGGTTCGAACGCGAGTCGGCGCTGCCCTACGAAGCGCTCGCGATCATGGCGATCGTGCTGCTGAACGCGGTCATGGGCTACGTCCAGGAATCGCGGGCGGAAGCTTCGCTCGCGAAATTGCGCGCCATGTCCGCGGCCGAGGCGACGGCACTGCGGAACGGCGAGCGGCGCCGCGTGCCCGCGGCGGAACTCGTGCCCGGCGACATCATCGCAATCGAAGAGGGCGACACGATTCCGGCCGATGCGCGGCTGATCCACTCGACGGCATTGCAAACGGCGGAGGCCGCCCTGACCGGCGAGAGCCTGCCTTCGTCCAAGGACACCGATCCGGTCGCCGCGGAGACCGGACTCGGCGACCGCACGAACATGGTGTTCAGCGGAACGGTCGCGACCTACGGACGCGGCCGGGCCGTCGTCACCGCCACCGGCATGCACACGGAGATGGGCCAGATCGCCGGCATGCTGAAGGACACCCCCGTGGAAACGACGCCGCTGCAAAAGGAGCTCGAGCGGCTCGGGAAACGACTCGGCGTGATCGTGGCGATCGTCGCAGTGGCGATCATCGCCACGATCCTTCTCGTGGAAGACGTGCACGGCGTCCCGGCGCAGTTGGAGGTGCTGATCCTCGGGGTGGCGCTCGCGGTCGCCGCGGTGCCCGAAGGACTGCCCGCCATCGTCACAGCGGTCCTGTCGCTGGGCGTCCGGCGCATGGCGCAGCGCCGTGCTATTGTCCGGCACCTCTCCGCGGTCGAAACCCTCGGCTCGGCGACGGTCATCGCGTCGGACAAAACCGGCACGTTGACGAAAAACGAAATGACCGTCCGCGCCGTCGTGACCGCCGGCGGTCGCGTGGACTTCGGCGGCACCGGCTATGCTCCGACCGGCGAAGTCTCCTCTCAAGGAGCTCCGGTCGAAGGCGCGCTCCGCCTGGAACTCGAACGTGCGCTCGCGGTGGCCGACCGCGCCAACAACGCCGTGTTGCAGGAACACGAGGGCCGCTGGACCATTCAGGGCGATCCGACCGAGGGCGCCTTGGTGGTGGCCGCGCGCAAAGCGGGATTGGAATCCACCACGCTCGCGGCGCGGCTCGCGCGCGTCGGAGAGGTGCCTTTCTCGTCCGAGCGGAAGTTGATGAGCACGGTGCACGCCGACGCCGCCAACCAGGATCGCCTCCTCGTCTTCACCAAAGGCGCGCCCGATGTGCTGCTCGCCCGCTGCGCAAACGAAGGGGTGGGCCGGGAGTCGCGCCCGTTGAGCGATGAACGGCGCGCCGCGATCCTGCAGGCGAACGACGCGCTGGCCGGCGAGGCGCTGCGCACGCTCGGCGTCGCGGCGCGCGAGCTGCGCGCCGACGCCTTGGAGCGCGCCGATGCCGGGGAACACCTCGAGCAAAAACTGACGTTCCTGGGATTGATCGGCATGATCGATCCGCCGCGGGCGGAGGCGAAGGACGCGGTGGCGCGGGCCCGCCACGCCGGCATCCGGCCGCTGATGATCACCGGCGACCACGCGAAAACCGCCGCCGTCATCGCCGCGGAGTTGGGGATCGCCGATCACGGCCGCGCCGTCACGGGCGCCGAGCTCGAAAAAATGTCCGACGAGGATCTGGCGCGCACCACGCGCGAGGTCTCCGTCTATGCGCGCGTGAATCCGAGTCACAAGCTGCGGATCGTAAAAGCGCTGCAGGCGAACGGCGAGACGGTGGCGATGACGGGCGACGGCGTGAACGACGCGCCGGCGTTGAAGACCGCCGACATCGGCGTGGCGATGGGCATCACCGGCACCGACGTCTCGAAAGAGGCGGCGAACGTCGTGCTGACCGACGATAATTTTGCGACCATCGTGGCGGCCGTGGAGGAAGGCCGGTCGATTTTTGCCAACATCCGGAAGTTCCTGCGCTACCTGCTCTCGTCGAATATCGGCGAAGTGATGACGATGTTCTTCGGTGTCGTGTTCGCGAAGGCGATCGGACTGGACACGGAGAGCGGCGTCGTGCTGCCGCTGCTGGCGACCCAGATCCTGTGGATCAATCTGGTGACCGATGGCGCGCCGGCGCTGGCGTTGGGCGTCGACCCGGTCGAGCCCGGCGTCATGGATCAGCCGCCGCGCCGTCGCGCGGAGGGGGTGCTCACGGCGCAGATGTGGCGCGGCATCGCGCTGGTCGGCATCGTGATGGCGGTGGGCACGCTCGGCGTGTTCGACGCCTCGCTGCCGGGCGGTTTCATCGAAGGCACCGGGGATCTGCGCTACGCGCAAACGATGGCGTTCACCACGCTGATGGGGCTTCAGTTGTTCAATGTTTTCAACGCGCGCTCGGACGTGCGCAGCGCGTTCTCCGGTCTGTTTCACAACGCCTGGCTGTGGGCGGCGATCGCATTCTCGCTCGCCTTGCACGTCGCGGTGATCCATGTGCCGGTCCTGCAAAAGGCGTTTTCAACCGTAAGCCTCAGCCTGCGCGACTGGCTTGTCTGCGCCGCAGTCGCCAGCTCCGTGTTGTGGCTGCGCGAACTCAGCAAAGCGATTGTCCGCCGCACGACGAAGCCCGGGAGGCTAAACGTCGCATGATCGCGCCCGGTGCATCGTCCCGGCCGCCGGCGGCCAGCCACATCGAAGCCGGAGCGCGAGAACTGGCGGAGCGGGCCTTCTCCCGCAGCGCCGGCGCGCCGCTGGTTGCAGGCAACCGCGTGCAACTGCTGAAGAATGCGGCCGAAAATTATCCCGCCTGGCTCGAGGCAATCGCGTCGGCGCGGCAGCGCGTCCATTTCGAGAACTACATCCTGGCCGACGACGAGGTGGGCAATCGCTTCGCCGACGCGTTGGCCGAACGCGCGCGGGCGGGCGTCGCGGTGCGGTTGATTTACGACTGGCTCGGCGTGGTGCGAAAGGCCTCGCGCCGGTTCTGGGCGCGGCTGCGCGACGCCGGCGTCGAGGTGCGCTGCTACAATCCGCCGCGGCCGGAATCGCCGCTCGGCTGGGTCTCGCGGGATCATCGCAAACTCCTGGTCGTCGACGGCGAGGTGGGATTCGTTTCCGGACTCTGCGTGGCCTCCATGTGGACGGGAGATCCGGCCAAGGGGATCGCGCCCTGGCGCGACACCGGCGTGGAGATCCGCGGGCCGGCGGTGGCCGATTTGGAGCGGGCGTTCGCGCGCATGTGGGCCATGTTGGGCGCGCCGATCGACGACGCACCGGACGCCGTGCTCCCGATCGCGCCCGCCGGCGAGGTGAGCGTGCGCATCGTCGCGAGCGAGCCCGCCACGTCGGGCACGTTCCGGCTGGATCAACTCGTGGTGGCTTTTGCCCGCCGCCGGGTGTGGCTCACGGACGCCTATTACCTCGGCGCCCCGACCTACGTCCAGGCCCTGATCACCTCCGCCCGGGACGGCGTCGATGTGCGCATGCTCTTCACGCGAGCGTCGGACATTCCGCTGCTGCGGATCATGTCCCGCACGGGTTATCGCGCGCTGCTCGAGGCGGGCGTGCGGATTTTCGAATGGAATGGCTCCGTGCTGCACGCGAAGACCGCGGTGGTGGACGGACGTTGGGCTCGCGTCGGCTCCACGAACCTGAATCTCGCGAGCTGGATGGGAAATTGCGAACTCGACGCCGTGATCGAGGACGAGGGTTTCGCCGGGAAAATGGAGGCCATGTATCTGGAGGATCTCGGCAACGCGACGGAGGTGGTGCTTCACGGAAAACGAAAGCTGGGCCAGACGACACGACCGGCCGGCGGGCCGGCGCATCATCCCAAGGGCAGCGCCGGCCGCGCGGCCACCGGGGCGGTGCGCATCGGCAATGTGCTCGGCGCCGCGCTCGCCGACCGCCGCGTCATCGAACCGATCGAAACGCGGCTCCTGTTGTGGACCGGCCTCTCCGCGCTCGCACTCGCGATCCTGTTCGTCGCCTTCCCGCGCGCCTTCGCTTATCCGGCAGGAGCGATCCTCGCGTGGCTCGCGCTCGCCCTGCTCTATCGCGGTTTCCTGCTGAGGCACCGGCACCGGCGCGAACGGGTCAATCCAAAGGCGCCCGCCCTCGTTTCCGCCCCGGCGGGCGACGTGAAACCGGCCGCGCCGGCTGCGTCCCGGAACCCCGAGGCGCCGCCCGCGGCGGGCTGACGCGTATCCAGCTTATGGTTTCGCCGCGCCCTGAGCCCAGGCCCGTCGCCCCGCCGGAGGCCGTTTCCCGACGGGCCGGCGATCGCGCGGACCGCGGCGTGATCCGCGTGCGACTCCGGGAGCTCGCGCAGCTGTTCAACTCGATGGATCCCTCGCCGTTTCCGGATCGCGATCTCGACGCGAACGCGGAGGAGTTCATCGTTGGCTGGGCGCGGGAACTGCCCCCGACCCGGACGCTGGAACTGGTGATTCATCTCGCGACGCCTCCGCCGCCAGAGCGCGCCGCCCGTGTTCCGGCCGCCATCCAGCACTACTTCGCGGAACGTGCCGGCCAAAAGCGGCGGGAATTCCGGCAGCTGATGCGACGCGGCCGCATCAGCCTGCTGGTCGGTCTCGCGTTTCTCGCCGTGTGCCTGGCCATCAGCAATCTGCTCGAGCGGCACGGCGAGTCCGCGTTGACCGGCATCCTCAGGGAAGGATTCGTCATCGCAGGCTGGGTCGCGATGTGGCGGCCGCTGGAAATCTACCTCTACGACTGGTGGCCGCTGCGCGCCGAATGGCGGGTGCTGGAAAAGCTCAGCCGCGTCCACGTGAAACTGGAAACCGCTCCGGGTCCGGCCGCCGAATCTCCGGCGCCGAAGCCGTGATTTTCCGCCGGTGGCGCGGGCCGCCGGGATTTTTTCCTGCTCCCAAATTGCCCGTTGCCTCGGGAGCCGATGATTGGCGTGAATCGCCCCGATGTCTCCGACGCTCTATCTCATTCTCCCCGCGCTCCTCGTCGCCGTCGTGCTCGCGTCCGTCTGGCTGGAACGTTGGAGCGTGCCGGTAATTCTCGTGGCGTTGGGGACCGGGATCGTCTGCGGCAGCGACGTGCTCAATCTGTGGAATTTCGGCGACATGGTGCTCACGAACCAGTTCGCGAATCTCGCGCTGGTGTTCATCCTGTTTCACGGCGGCTTCGTGACGAAGCGGGCGGATTTCCGCGTCGTCGCCCTGCCGGCGGGCGGTCTCGCGACCTGGGGCGTGCTGCTCACCGCCGCGATCACCTATGTGATCCTCCACTGGGGGCTGGGCTGGTCGAAGGAGTTGTCGGTGCTGCTGTCGGTGATCATCTCGTCGACCGACGCCGCCGCGATCTTCTCCATCCTTCGGCGCCAATCGCTGCCGCCGCGGCTGTCGTCCACGGTCGAGATCGAGAGCGCCGCGAACGACCCGATGGCCATTTTGATGACGACGGTCGCGGTCGCGACGTTCGCCTCGGGCGACCGGTTCGATGCGACGACCGTGCTGCTGTTCTTCTGGAAATTCGGCGCCGGCCCGATCTTCGGCTATGTCGCCGGACGTTTCTCGATCTGGATGTTCAACCGGCTGACGCCGCAGGACCGCGGCAACTACTATGTGCTTTTTGTCGGTCTCGTCCTGTTGACCTATGGCGTGGCCGAACTGGCGCAGGCGAGCGGCATGCTCGCGGTCTTCACGGCCGGGTTTGTCATGGGCAACGGCGCGTTCGTGCACAAGCAGGGCGTCCTGAACTTCTCCGAGGCGCTCTCGACCATCGTGAACATCGGCATGTTCGTGCTGATGGGCCTGCTGGTCTTCCCGCATGAGTGGTCGGAACTCTGGCTGCAGGGAATCCTGCTCTTCCTCGTGCTGACGTTCGTCGCGCGCCCGCTCGCGGTTTTCCTCGGCACGATGGGGATGAATTTCGGTTTCCGTAACAAGGTGTTCGCGTCATGGGCGGGCCTGCGCGGCGCGGTGCCGATCGTGCTGGCGACCTATCCTGCCGCCGCCGGACTCGCCATCGGCAACCAGGTTTTCAACCTGGTGTTCTTCGCCGTCATCCTGTCGATCCTCGTTCAGGGCTCGACGCTCGGCACGGTCGCGAAATGGATGGGGCTCTCCGCGCCCGCCCGGCCGAAGGCGCTGTTCAGTCTCGAAATGATCACGATGGCGAAAAGCGATTACGATGTCGTCACCGTCGATCTGCCGGGACCGAAAGGCGTCAGCGGTCCGCGCATTCGCGACCTGTCCCTGCCGGAGGGCGCCGTGATCACCCTCGTCACCCGGGGCGACCAGGTCGTCCTGCCGCAGGGTCAAACCCAGTTGCAGGGCTGGGATCAGGTCACCGTGCTGGCGCACGCGCCCGACGAAGAGCGGATTCGCGAGACGTTCATGCAGGCGTTTTCCTCCCGCGCGGCCGATGCCGCCTCGGAGATCCCGCCGGCGTAAGAGAGATTTGACCGCGGGTTTGACCGGCGCTTGGCGCCGCGTGCGTGCCGTGATGCAGGATCAGGCAACCGGGTAGCGACGATCGTCTCGATCGCCAGGGTTCGCGCCTGCGCGGGGCGGCACCGACCGTCCGGCAAGGCGCCGGGCTTCATCCGTCCGGCTCGGTCGCCGCTCGGAAACGTGGGGGCATCTTCATCGTCGGTGCGGCCGATGTCCTAATTTCCGGCGCGCGGGCTATTACGTCTGCGTTACCCGATTCGATATGTCGTTCCCGCGCTCCTTTCTCTTTGCGGCCGCCCTTCTGCTCGGTGTCGCCGCGCCGGCGTCCGCCCAGCAGTCGCCCGCTCGTCCCAAAATCGTCGGCATCTCGCATGCCGCCTTCTACGTGAGCGACCCGGCGAAGGCGCGCGCGTTCTACACGGATTTTCTCGGCTACGAGGCGGTGTTTTCGATTCCGCGCCAGCGCGGCGGCGAACTCACCTGGATCAAGATCAACGACCGCCAGACGGTGGAACTTTTCCCCGGCTCCGAAGTGGCGCCGGAGGCCGACCGCCTCTTTCACATCGCGCTCGAAACCGACGACGCGGAAGCGATGCGGGTGTATCTGAAATCGCGCGGCGTCGAGGTGCCCGACCGGACGCCGGTCGGAAAGATCGGCAACGCGAACTATTTCATCAAGGACCCGAACGGAAACACGATCGAGATCGTCCAATACCTGCCCGACAGCTGGACCGCGCGGCATCGGGGTAAGGCTTTGCCGGATACGCGCATCTCCCACCGCCTCCGCCACGTCGGCGTGATGGTGGGACAGCTCGAGGCGTCGCTGCACTTCTACGGAGACATCCTCGGCATGAAGGAGACGTGGCGCGGCAGCGCCGGCGGTCGCGTCCTCAACTGGGTGAACCTGCAGCTGCCCGACAGCGACGACTACATCGAGTTCATGCTCTACGGCGAGATGCCGTCGGTCGACCGCATGCGCACGCTGCACCACATCTGCCTCGAGGTCGACGACGTCGTCGCCGCGGGAGCAGTGCTCGCCCGCCGCGACCTGCCCGCCGGCTGCAAACCGCCGACGGACATGAAAATCGGCGTGAACGGCCGCCGGCAGATCAACTACTTCGACCCCGACGGCACGCGCGTCGAGATCATGGAACCCGTCACCCACGACGGCCGCCCGGTGCCGCCGTCCAACGCCCGCCCGCCCGCGCCGCTGCCGCGACCTGGAGCCTCTTCATGATTACGCATTCGCGCGTCCTGCGCTTCCTTCTTCTCGCCAGCTGCGCCAGCTTCCTGACGGACGCGGCTCTCGCCCAAGGCGCCGGCCGCCGGAAAGGTTCCGGCTCGGGCGAGGATCTGACGACGGGCCTTCCATCCGATGTCAAAACGCTGCAGATCGGCGATGCCGCGCCGGACTTCGCGCTCCCGGGGATCGATGGCAAAACCTACACGCTGGCCGACTTTGCCGAGGCTCCGGTGCTGATGGTCGCGTTCCTCTCGAACCATTGCCCGTATTCGCACGCCGCGGAAACGCGCCTGCTGCCGATGGTGGAAGAACTGCGCGCCCGCGGTCTCGCGGTCGTGGCGATCAACCCGAACCACCCCGATGCGGTCGCCCTCGCGGAGCTGGGCTACAGCCGCTTCGACGACAGCTTCGAGGACATGAAAGGCTATGCGGCCGAGGCGGGCTTCACCTTCCCGTATGTTTACGACGGCGACACGCAGGCCACGGCCAAAGCCTACGGTGCGCTCGCGACGCCACATGTCTTCGTGTTCGATCGCGACCGCCGGCTCCGTTACGCCGGCCGCTTCGACGACTCCCGCTATCCAGGCCCGACCGCCGATCATCCCGATGCGCGCAACGCCATCGAAGCGTTGCTGGCCGGCCAGGCGGTGCCGGTGGAGCTGACGCGTCCGATGGGCTGCTCCACGAAGTGGCGCACGAAGGCGGCGAAGGTTGCCGAAACGGACGCCGCCTGGAAACACGAGCCCGTGTCGCTCGAGCCTATCGATGCCGCCGGTGTCGCCGCCCTGGTCGCCAATCCGACGGACAAGCTCCGCCTCGTCAACGTCTGGGCCACCTGGTGCGCGCCCTGCGTGCAGGAGTTTCCCGAACTCGTGCAGCTCACGCGCCGGCTCGGCAACCGCGACTTCGAGATCGTGACCATCAGCATGGACGACCCGAAGCAGGAGCCGCGGGTTTTGAAATTCCTGCAGGATCGCCACGCCGGCCTGCCCGGACGCCTCAAACGCTCGGTGCAGCGCGAAGGCCGCACGACCAACAACTATCTCTACACGGCGAAGAGTCAGGACGCGCTCGCCGCGGCGCTCGATCCGGAGTGGCCGGGCCCCTTGCCGCACACCGTCCTCATCGCTCCGGGCGGCGGGATCATCTGGCGCCACAATGGCCCCCTCGATTTCACCGCGCTCAGCAAGAAAATCTTCGAAGAACTCGGTCCCTACTATCGCTGATTCCATGCCTCACTCTCCTTCGGATTCCATCGGCTTCGGCATCATCGGCGGCGGCATGATCGCCGGCTTCCATGCGCAGGCCATTGCGCGCACGTCCGGCGCTCGCCTGATCGGCGTCGCCGATCGCTCGCCGGAGGCGGCCACCCGCTTCGCCGCGCAGCACGGGCTGCCGTTCGCGACCGGCGACATCGGCGCCCTCATGGCGCGGCCTGATATCCAGGTCGTCTGCGTGACGACCCCGAGCGGCGCCCATCTCGAACCGGCCATGGCCGCCATCGCCGCCGGCAAGCACGTGATCGTCGAAAAACCGATCGAGATCACCACCGCGCGCGCGGACCAGATGATCGCGGCCGCCGAGGCGCGCGGGGTGTTGCTGGCTCCGATTTTCCAGGCCCGGTTCGGGGTCGGGGCGCAGCGCGTCAAGACGGCCATCGATTCCGGCCGGCTCGGCCGTCTCGTGCTGGCGAGCGCCTATGTGAAGTGGCACCGCGACCCGTCCTACTACACCGGCTGGAAGGGCACCCTCGCCCTCGACGGCGGCGGCGCCGTCATCAACCAGGCCGTCCACGGTCTCGACCTGCTGCAATGGTTCGCCGGCCTGCCGGACGAGGTTTTCGCGCGCACCACCCGTCGCGTGCACACGCGTATCGAAGGTGAGGATACCGCGGTCGCCGCGTTGCACTTCCCCGGCGGCGCGCTGGGCACCATCGAGGCGACGACCGCCGCCTGGCCGGGCTGGTCGCGCCGCATCGAAGTGTGCGGCGAAACCGGTTCGATCGTGCTCGAGGACGACCACATCGCACGCTGGGATTTCCGGACCCCGCAGCCCGAGGACGACGCGATCCGCAGCGCCGCCAACGACAATGCTCTCGGCTCCGGCGCGGGCGCCGCGTCGGCGATTTCGATCGAGGGCCATCTGCGCCAGATCGGCGACCTTGTCGCCGCGCTGCGCGAAATGAAGCCGCTGGCGGTCGACGGGCGCGAAGCGCGCAAGGCCGTCGCCCTCGTCAACGCCATCTATGCCTCGGCCGCGTCCGGCGCGCCGGTGCGCGTGGGGTAACTCTTTATGTCGGCCAACTCCAATCCGTCAGTTCCGTGGTGGCGCCTTCTGGGACGCGAACACTGGTATGTGTTCGCCGTCGCTTCGTTGGCGTGGATGTTCGATTGCCTCGACCAGCAGCTCTTCAACCTGGCGCGCGACGCGGCCATGGAGGACCTGCTCGGCGACAAGGCCCGGGCCACCGTCTACGGTCCCTACACCACCTCGATCTTCCTCATCGGCTGGGCCGTCGGCGGGCTGATCTTCGGCGCGCTGGGCGATCGTTTCGGGCGGGCTCGCATCCTCTCGGTGTGCGTGCTGCTCTATTCGGTCTGCACGGGCCTGAGTTCGTTCTCGCAGGGCTTCGCCGATTTCAGCCTTTACCGCTTCCTCACCGGTCTCGGCGTCGGCGGGGTCTTCGGCCTTTCGGTGGCGCTGGTGGCCGACTCGGTTCCCGACCGCGCCCGCGCGCCCGCGCTGGGTCTGCTGCAATCCCTGTCGTCGTGGGGCAACATCACGGCGGGCCTGATCGGCATGGGCATCGGTCTGCTCGCCGCGCGCCAGTTGCTGCCGGCCGGACTGCACGCGTGGCAGGTGATGTTCCTGGTCGGCGCCGTGCCGGCCTTCCTCTGCGTGTTTATCATCGGGCGGCTGAAGGAACCCGAGCGCTGGCTGCAGGCCCGCGCGGCAGGCGAAAAGCGCGGCATCAAATTCGGCTCCTACGGCAGCCTGCTCCGGCACCCGCGCTGGCGGCGTCACGCCTGGCTGGGCCTCGTCCTCTGCAGCGCCGGCATCATCGGCCTGTGGGGCATCGGCAACTTCCATCCGAAGATCGTGCGCACGCTCGTGGAGGAACACCTCGCCGGCGCGGGGCTGTCCGCTTCGGCGCTGGCGAGCGAGAAGGCCTACTGGGGCTCGCTCGGTCTGCTGCTGCAGAACATCGGCGGATTCTTCGGCATGCTCACCCTCGCCAAGTTCGCCGAGGTGAAAGGACGCCGTCCCGCCTTCGCGGTGGCCCTCGCCCTGTCGTTCGCGACGACGATCCTCGTTTTCCACAGCCTGCGCTCGGTCGACCAGATCTACTGGATGATCCCGCTGATGGGCTTCGGTCAGTATTCGGTGTTCGGAGTCTACGCCATCTATCTGCCCGAGTTGTTCCCGACCAGCCTGCGCAGCACCGGCACGAGTTTCTGCTATAACTTCGGCCGCATCGTGGCCGCGACGGCGCCGTTTACCATCGGCCTGATCACGCAGCGGCTCGGCAGCAATCTCGAGGGTTTCCGCACCGCCGGGATGGCCGTCAGCGTCGTGCTCCTGCTCGGCATCGCGGCACTGCCCTTTCTTCCCGAGACGAAGGATCAGCCGCTGCCCGAGGAATGAAAACGCTGCGATCTTTCCTCTGCCTCGCGCTGACGGCCGCCTCGTTCGGCGCCGGCTCCGCGGCCGCCGCGCCGAAACGCGTCCTTTACTTCACGAAGTCTTCCAATTTCGAGCACAGCGTCGTGAAGCGGCGCGGCCAGCAGCCGAGTTTCTCGGAACAGGTGCTCGCGGAGTTCGGCCCGCGCCACGACATCGCGTTCACCTTCTCGAAAGACGGCAGCCTGTTCAGCCCCGAGTATCTCGCGCAATTCGACGCGGTGATGTTCTATACCAGCGGCGACCTGCTGTCGGCCGGCAAGGATGGGAACCCGCCGCTGACTCCCGCGGGCAAGGCCGCCTTGCTGGAGGCGGTCGCGAGCGGACGGCTGGGCTTCGTCGGCATCCACTCCGCCGCCGACACCTTTCACACCGGCGAGACGCCGGCGACGAACACCGACCAGCCCCGCACCTGGCGTTACCGCACGCTCGGAGAACACGCTGATCCCTATCTCCGGATGCTCGGCGGCGAATTGATTGTCCACGGGACGCAGCAGATCGCGCGCGCCACGGTCATCGATCCGACCTTCCCCGGTTTCGCCGGACTCGGACCGCACATCGAACTGATGGAGGAGTGGTATTCGCTGACGGAGTTTTCCGAGAACATGCGGGTACTTCTCCGCCTGGAAACGGCCGCCATGCGCGATCCCAACGCCAACGGCACCGACTGGCCGCCGGCCGGCTGGGACACGCCTTACCAGCGTCCTCCCTTTCCGAATACATGGGCCCGCCAGCATGGCCGCGGGCGCGTATTCTACACCGCGCTCGGCCATCGCGAGGACGCCTGGCTGAGCGAGACGTTCGAGAAGATCCTTTTCGGCGGACTCGACTGGGTGCTGCGCCGCGTCGACGCGGACGTGACGCCGAACTTCGCGACGGCCACCCCCGGTGCGCGCGAACTGCCACCGGTTTCCGGACCGGTCGCCGGATTGCCCAAGGCGCTGCGGAACCTGCCGCCGCCGCCGATTCCGCCGCGACGGTGATTTCCGACCCTTCTTCAACCCCGCACCTCTTCACCTCAATCGTCTGAACCTCCTCTTCTCATGACCTTGCAGACCTCCCGTCGCACATTCCTCAAATCCGCCTCGCTCCTTTCGATCGCAGGCCTGACCGGCATTCCCGGCCTGAACCTCGCGCAAGCGGCCATCGCGCCGGTGCCGCGGGTCGGCGGCCCGCGGCTCAAGCTCTCGCTCAACGCCTACTCGTTTGCGCGGCTGCTCAACAACCACCTCATGAAGCGCGGCGAGGGCCTGAGCCTGCTCGACCTCTGCGAATTCTGCGCCCGGCACAACTTCGACGGCATCGACGCCACCGGTTATTATTTCCCGGGCTACCGTGACCGCCGCATCCCGGACGATCGCTTCGTGTTCGAGGTGAAACGCAAGGCCTTCGATCTCGGCCTGGGCATCAGCGGCACGGGAGTGGGCAACAATTTTACCATCGCCGATCCCGCCGCGCGCGCGAAGGACGTCGCGTGGATCAAGGCGTGGGTGGAAGTCGCCGCCAAGCTCGGCGCGCCGGTGCTGCGGGTGTTTGCGGATACGCAGATGCGGAATGCCGACTGGAAAGTGGCCTCGAACCACGCCTCGCGCGACGAGGTGGAGAAGTACATCGCCGATTCCGTGCGCGAATGCGCCGATCATGCCGCGAAGTTCGGCGTGATCATCGGCGTGCAGAACCACGGCGATTTTCTGCGCACGGCGGATGACATGATCTCGCTGCTCCGGCGCGTGGACTCGCCCTGGTGCGGCGCAATCGTGGACACCGGCTTCTTCCGCGCCGCCGATCCTTACGCTGAGATCGCGAAGACCGCGCCTTACGCGGTGAACTGGCAGGTCAAGCAGAGCCCGCTCGGCATCGAGAAGGTGACCGAGGCTCCGATGGATCTGCCGCGCCTCGTGAAAATCGTCCTCGCCTCGGGTTACCGCGGCTATCTGCCGATCGAGACCCTGTCGCCCCGCGGAGGCGGCGAGACCTACGATCCCTACAAGACCGTGCCCGCGTTTCTCGCCCAAATACGCGCGGCGCTCGCGGCGGAGGGTCACGCATGAAGCGCGGACTTTTCGGCTTCGCGCTTGCGTTCGCGCTCCTCGCGCGCCCGGCGACGGCGGCGGAAACAACCTTCGTGCCCGCGCCGGAGGATCCGCTGATCGGCGACTGGCGCAGCGCCGATGGCGCGCTCGTCGGCCAGCTCTCGCTCGACGCACACCAGGATTATCAGCTCCAGCTCGCGCGCGAATTCGACCGCGGCGCGAGCGCCGTCATCGCCACACTCCGCGGCCGCCCGCGCGACGGTGCGGTGTCGCTGCGCGGCGGTGGGTGGCGGGCACGCGTCGGCGACGACCGGCGCCTGAACGTCGAAGGCGACGCGGGCAAATTTTCGCTGGAGCGGATCGCGCGGCCCAATCCCACACTCGGTCAGCGGCCGCCCGCGGGGGCGGTGGTGCTGTTCGACGGTTCGTCGTTCGACGGCTGGCACAAGAAGGACGGGAAAAACTGGCTGAATCCCGACGGCGCGCCCCGGTGGAAGCTCGCGGAAGGCGCGATGGAGGTCGTCCCGGACACAGACTCGATCATTTCGTCGCGCGAATTCGGCGACTGCACGCTCCATCTGGAGTTCCGCCTGCTCGGCGCACCGACGAACAGCGGCGTGTATTTGCAGGCTCGATACGAGGTCGATCTCAACGCATCCTACGGCCGCGTCGAAGGCAATGCGTGCGGCAATCTGGGCAACACGATTGCGCCGAAACCCACGGTGAATGCCTCCCGCGCTCCGCTCGAGTGGCAGACGCTCGACGTCGAGTTCCGCGCCCCGCGCTTCAACGCCGCGGGCGAGAAGACCGAATCCGCGCGCATCACCGTCCGCCTGAACGGCGTCACGCTCTACGCCGATCACGCGTTGAGCCCGCCGAAGGGCGCTGCCGGTCGTCTCGGCGAGGCCGCGCGCGGTCCGCTGTTACTGCAGGAGCACGGCGCGCCACTGCAGTTCCGCAACATTTGGGTGGTGGAATAACTTTTTCGCGCTTTCGCGTCCTAAATGGAGTCGCGAGCGCTATTCGCTTCGTGTCCCCATACCCGGCTCTCGCGACGGCGAAGCCCAACCCTACAAACCTGTTGAGGAAATCATCCATGAACAAGACCGGCCCCTTCTTGGCGGGCATCCTTCTGCTCGCGAGCGTCGGCCCGCTCGCGGCCCAAACGGCAGCCCCCGATCAGGAGGAAGTCATCCTGCTTTCTCCCTTCGAAGTGCGCACCGCGTCGGCCAGCGACTACATCGCGTCCGAATCCGTCACGGGTTCGCGCGTCGCGACGCCGATCAAGGACCTGCCTTTCTCGATCAACGTCATCACGAGCGAATTCCTGAACGACTTCGATTTTATCGAGATCGACAGCAACATGGCTTACACGAGCTCGCTGACCGGCCTCGACACGCAGGGCAATTACAACCTGCGCGGCTACGGCGCGACCTTCCAGCTGCGCAACGGCTTCTATCGTCTCGGCCTCATCGATCGCGTGAACGTTGACCGCGTCGAGGTGATCAAGGGACCGAATGCGGCCATCTACGGCCAGACGTCGCCCGCCGGCCTGGTGAACATCATCTCGAAGCGCCCGCCGACGAAGCATCAGCAGCGCGCGTCCGTGATGACCGGCTCGAACGATCTGCTCCGCGGCGAGATCAACGTCGGCGGCCCGCTCGGTTCGTGGGGCGGCACCTCGTTCAGCCATCTGCTCAGCGCCTCCGCGATGGATCGCGATTCCGACATCGAGTATGCGACGATGTCGCAGCGGACCTTCTCCGAAGCGGTGCTGGCAAAGCTCGGCGACCGCACCACCCTGCTCGCGGAGTTCGAATACTCGCAGCGCAACTCCATCCCCGCCACCAACGACGTTCCGCTCGTCGTCACGCGCTCCGGCAACCGCTATACTTACACCTCCGAGTTCGCCAAGGAGTTCGCGCGGCTCAGCCAGAACGGCCCGAATGCCCAGCAGGACCGCCAGGTCAGCACCGGCACCGTCACGCTCGAGCACCAGTTCAACCCGGTCTTCTCCGCCCGCGTTTCGGGCTATGTCTACGGTCGCAACGCCGTGAACTTCAACTCGAGCACCGGCGACCAATACTATCCGGTCACCCGCGTCATCATGGGACGCAATCCGACCTACTCGCATCTCAACGAGGACGGCGGCGCGCTGCAGGCCGATCTGCTCGCCCACTACTGGACGAACAACCGCAACCTCGAGCACAAGACGCTCCTCACCTTCGACTGGTCCTCGAACTGGCGCCGTCGCATCGAGACCAAGCCGCTCACCTCCGTCCTCGGCAGCACCGACGTCAACGTCGACAACCCGAACTACGCCATGCCCGCGCGGTCGCTCTGGAACATCGTCACCCGCAACGACCGCACGCGCAACGACGTCGTCGGCGTTTACCTGCGTCAGCAGACCGCCTTCCTGCAGGGCCGGTTGATCGCGTTCGGCGGCGTGCGCTACGACCACGTGAAGTTCAACCTCGATTTCGGCGACCAATACAACGTCGGCGGCTCGAAGCCCGGCAGCCTCCGCGCCGCCGGCACCACCGATCGCTTCACCGACACGGCCGTCTCGCCGAACGTCGGCTTGAACTACAAGCTCACCCCGAACGTCGCCCTGTTCGCCAACTTCAGCCGTTCGTTCTTCCCGAACGCGCAGGCCTCGAAGCTGGGCGATCCGCGGCTCCCCAACGAGCGCGCGAAGGGTTTCGACTACGGTATCAAGGCCGGCTATTTCCAGGACCGGCTCGTCTTCACCCTCAGCGCGTTTTCGATCGAGCGAAACGGCGTGAAGGCAACCATCATCGAGGACGGCACCGCGGTCGATCGCGCCGCCGGCCAGCAGAAGGCCGATGGCGTCGAGCTCGACTTCACCTGGCGCGTCACCGACAACCTCACGCTCCTCGGCGGCTACGGCTACACCGATGCGCGCATCTCCGACAACGGTCGCGACGTCGATTCCGTCGGGCGCCGTCCCAGCGGCGTGCCGCAGGACAACGGCGGTCTCGCCGTTCGCTACCGCCTCCCCGGTGCGCTGCGCGGCTTCACGCTCACCGGAGGTTTCAAATACCTCGGCGAAGCGAGCCCGTTCTCACTCGTGACGGTGTCCGGCGGGAATCCGGACCTGGCCCGCCGCAACATCGAGATCCCCTCGTCCTACACCGTCGACGCCGGCTTGTCCTACACCTGGCGCCAGCGCGAACGCGGCTTCAGCCACACGGTTCGCGCCAGCGTCCGCAATGTCTTCGATTCGGACGATCTTAACATCCGGGCGCAACTGCCGGAGGGCCGCCAGTTCTTCGTCTCCTATACTTTCAGTCACTGATTCAGGTTAGGTTAACAAACGTGTCACAGGCCCGGAGCCCCGCGCTCCGGGCTTTTATTTTTTATGCGCATGTCCCAATCGGACGCATCTCGCGCTATTCTCCCATACGTATTCTTATGAAAAAATCCCTGTTACTCCTCGTCTCCCTGTCCCTCGCGTTGCCCGCGACCTTCGCGGCCAAGGCGGCCGGTCCCAAAGCCAAGGCCATGGCCCAGTTCGATCTGAACCGGGACGGCAAGCTCGACGCCACGGAAGTGGCCGCGGTGCAGAAAGCCTTTGCCGCCAATCCCACCGGAGATCTGCAGCGCTTCGACCTCAACCAGGACGGCAAGCTGAACGATCAGGAAGTCGCCGCGATGGTGCCTGGCAGCGGGAAAAAGGATCGCGGCGCGAGCAAGGCCCAGAGCGAGCCGAAGAAGGCCAAGGCCTCGAAATCCGAAAAATCCGGCAAGAAGGCTTCCGGCAAGTCCGAGGGGGCGAAGTAACTTGCGCTTCGCCGCGCCACGCCTGACGACGTGACCATGACGGAACGGGTCACAGCCATGGATCCCGAGGATCAGAAACGCCTGATGGCGCTGATGACGCGCCATCAGCGGCAGATCTTCGCCTACATCTACACGCTCGTGCCGCGGCGGCACGATGCGGAGGATCTGCTGCAGGAGACCTCGGTCGTGATCTGCGAGAAATTCCGCGAATTCCGCCCCGGCAGCGATTTCGTTGCCTGGGCCTGCCAGATCGCGTGGTGGCGGATCCGCTACTCGCGGCAGAAATTCGCGCGCTCGAAGGTCATCTTCGACGATGTCGTCATGGAGTCGCTCGCGCGGACCGTCGGCGAAATGCAGGCGGAACTTGACGACCGGCACGAAGCGCTGGCGCATTGCCTGCAAAAACTCCCGACGCGCGACCGCGAGTTCATCCTCACCCGCTACGAGCCCAGCTCCGGCGTCGAGGAGGCCGCCCTGCGCACCGGCCGTTCCATCGAGGCCGCCTACAAGGCCCTTTCGCGCATCCGAAAACTCCTTTTCGACTGCGTCACTCACCAACTCGCCACCCCCGGCGCCGCGTCATGAATCTCACCGATCAGGAAATCCTCGAACTGAACGAGCTTTGTTCCGCGCTGCTCGACGGCCGGCTTACGGATGAGCAACGCGTGCGGCTGGAGCGATGGCTGGCCACGTCCGAGGCGGCCCGCCGCCTGTATGTGCGCATCGCGGGCCAGTCGGCGAGTCTGCACCTTTACGCGAGCGAGATGCACGGCGAGGTCGCACCCGCCGCGCCGCGGCGTCGGCGCCGGCCGCTCTGGCTCGCTTTCGGCGCCGGGCTCGCCGCCGCGGCCGCGATCGCAGTGGCGTTTATCTGGCAAGGGAGTCCTCCGCCCGCGACTCCCGCGCGCCCCGCCGTCACCGTGGCGCGGATTTCGGCCGTGAAAGACGCCGTCTGGAATGCCGGCGGCGCCTTCGCGCCAGGCCGCCTGCTCGTGAAAGGCGAACAGCTGGAACTGGCTTCCGGTTATGCGGAGGTGACCTTCGATTCCGGCGCGCGAGCGGTGCTGCAGGGCCCAGCGACGCTCACCGTCAACTCCGCGTGGGACTCCACGCTCCGTCGCGGCACGGTCAGCGCGACCGTCCCGCGTCAGGCGATCGGTTTTCGGATTTCCAATCCTTCCGTCGAGATCGTCGATCTCGGCACCGAGTTTACGATGGTCGCCGGCAGCGACGGCAACACGGAGGTGTTCGTGTTGAAGGGCGAGATCGAGGCGTCCCCCCGCAGCGGCGCCAGCGAAGCCGATGTCCTGCTGCTGCGCGAACGCGAGGCCCGGCGCTTCTCGCGTTCCGGCGTCAGCGAAGTGCCGGACCGCGAGACCAAATTCGAACATTTCCTCCAGCTGGCGCCGCTGGAGCGCACGCTGCCGCACTATCGCTTCGCCCATTGGACCTTCGACGACGCCGAGGCGCTCGGCGGCACCCCGACCTCCGTCACCGGCGCGCCGCTCCGCCTCGCCGCGGGCCACCATGGCCGCGCGCTCCGGCTGGAAGGCGACTCGTATGCGCAGTCCTCCTTCCCCGGCATCTCCGGAGCGGCGCCTCACACGGTCGCCTTTTGGATCCGGGTGCCGGAAGACGCACCGTTGTCGGAGGCCTACTCGATGTTCGGCTGGCGCAGCAACCTGGCCAAGCTCAGCTACCGCCCCGTGCACATCAGCTGGAACCGCAATCCAAACGAAGGGGCGCTCGGCGCGATCCGCACCGACTTCGCCGGCGGATGCGCGATCGGATCCACATCGCTGCGCGACGGCCGCTGGCACCACATCGCCGTGGTCTTCGTTCCCGGCACGGGCGACACCCCGGTGCAGGTGAAGCAGTATGTCGACGGCTATCTCGAGAGCAGTTCCATCATTCCCGGACGCACGCGCGGTCCCGCCGGACAGGCGGATGCGCGCCTGGACGACACGCTCTGGATCGGCTCGCGCCTCGGCGCGACCGGTCCGCGGCAGGAACGTTTCCGCGGCGAGATCGACGAATTGTTCGTCGTCGAGGGCGCGCTGGAACCGCAGGAAATCGTGCAACTCCAACAAAACCACGGCGCCGACGGCATTCTCGGCCACGTGGCTGCCCGATAAGCGCGGACCGAGCCGGCGCGCCACGCACACAAGACCGCGCAGCGAATCTCCGCGCCGGATGTCCTGATTTCCCGCGGTCGGACTATTCATGGAGTGCGCCCGCGCGTTGCCGCGGACGCAGCCCCTTCTTCTATGAAAACCGCTTCACTCGTTCCCCTTCCCCGATTCCGCCGCCTGGCCCTGGCCGCGTGCGTTCTGTTCGCTCTCCCGGCGTGGGCTTCTGCGCAGTCGGCCAAAGGCCGCAAAGGCAAGCCGGTCGAAACCACCTATGCCGATGAAATGAATCCCGCCTACGCGGCGGTGCGGCTCAACACGTCGGCGGACCCGAGCGGCAAACCGGCCAAGCCGGCGGGCTTCGTGCATCCGGGCGTGCTGGTGAATCGCTCGCAACTCGAGGAGCTCCGGCGCCGCGTGGCCGAGGGCGTCGAACCGCAGAAATCGGCTTTCGCGCGACTCGCCGCGAGCCCGTGGGCGGCGCGGGACTACACCCCGCGTCCCGTGCCGACGGTGATGAGCGGCCCGCGCTCGAATCCCGAGATCGGAGCCAAGGCCGAGCAGGCCGATGCCGCCGCCGCCTACAGCCAGGCGCTGATGTGGTGCCTGACGAACGACGAGGTCCATGCGCGGAATACGGTGAAGATTCTCAACGCTTGGGCCGGCACGTTGACCGGCGGTCACCGGCATGCGAACGGCCCGGTGCAGGCGGCCTGGACCGGCGCGGTGTTCGCCCGCGCGGCGGAGATCATCCGCTACACGTATCCAAAATGGAGCGACAGCGAGATCGCCGCCTGCCAGAACATGTTCCGCACCCAGTTTCTGCCGTTCATCATGCACGGCGACTGCGAGAACGGGAACAAGGAACTCGCGATGACCGAGGCGTTGATCAACATCGGCGTCTTCAACGACGACCGCGAGGTCTTCGAACTCGGACTGCGCATGTGGCGCGCTCGCACCCCGGCCTACATTTATCTCACCTCGGATGGCGCGAAGCCGATCGAGCCGCCAGGCTGCGGCCCCGCGATCTGGAGCAACAAGGGCCACATGCCCGAACTGGTCGACGGCCTCACGCAGGAGGCCGCGCGCGATTCCCACCACTCGTGGATGGCGTTCGCGTCGATGGTCAACGCCGCCGAGACCGCCCGCCTGCAAGGCGTCGATCTCTACGCCGAGGAAGAACGGCGCATCACCGCCGCGATGGAATTCGTTGCGCGTTTTCTGCCGCCAAACCACGAGGCGCCACCGGAAAAACTGGAGTTCAGCCTCCAGCCGACCTGGGCCATCGCCTTCAATCATTACCATGATCGTCTCGGCCGCCCGCTGCCGAAAATGGCCGCCGTCTTGCGCGACATGCCCCCGCTCGCCGGACATCATCACATGCTTTGGGAAACCCTTACTCACGCCGGAATCGGAGACGCCGGCCTGATCGCGCCGATCGCGTCCGCGAATCAAAACTGACGTGGCCTCGCCCGTGAGTTCGCCCGGCCGCTTCAGCCGGCGGCCGCGATCATGACGATGATCACGATGAAGAGAATGAAACCGAGCAGACGGCGGTAGCCGATCCAGAAGGTGTCTTCCGGCGGCGGCGCCGTAATGGGCCGCACGGGCGGGCGGCGCGAGGGCTCGTATTTCCTGCCGACGGCGTTGCCGCGCGGCGGACATCGTCGGCGAAAAGCCGACGGAGATCGAGGATCGAAGGTGGTCTTCATTATTTCTATCGAGAGGGTTTGATCGGCGTCGGCCCGCGCGGGGAACGCCGTGGAGAGCAAAGGGAGCCTCGACGGTCGTTGCGGGCCGGCTCCGGTGGGCGGCGGTGAGGAGCTCACGGCCGGAAGACGAAGTTGCGGAATTGCCACGGGTCGGACTTGTCGACCTGCGCCTCGGCGAGTTCTTCGAAGTAAACGCGGTGACGGCTCAGCGGCGTCCAGTCCGAACGCGCGGACAACCAGGTCCCGAGATACGGCCGAGCCACGTCGAGAATCTCTCGGTGCGGCAAATCCTCGGGCAGGCACAGTCCGCGGTTCGGATTACGAATCGCCCAGGCGATGCCGGCCAGCACGCCGGCCGCGACCTGCACCGCGGTCGCGTTGACGCCCGGGACTTTTTTCCGCGCCTCGTCGATCGAGAGCGCGCTCCCGGTCCACCACGAACGGAAGCGGTGGCCCATGATGAGCGCACCGACCACGTCCTGCCCCGCCACAATCTCGTCGGTGAGGATGCGGGTCTTCGGATGCAGCTCGTAGTTGCGCGCGCGCAGCTCGTGCATCGAGACGATCGAGTCGTCGCACGGCTGGTAGGCGTAATGCACCGTGGGCCGATAAACGACCTGATCCTTCTCGCGCACCGTGAGCGCATGGGACAGGCCGAACGACTCGCCGTGCGTCACGACCATGCCGACGATCTCCTGGTTCGGGACCCATGAGCGAATCCAGGTATTGAGCCCCATGCGCTGCAGCACGATCTGGTTGCCGGGACCGGTTTCAGGCTGGGTGGCGTGCGGGGGCATCCACTTCTCGTGCGTGCCCCAGCCGATCTCCGAGGGTGAAATGGATTCCTCCCACATGCCTTCGGGGCTCCAGGTGGAGACGAACTCGTCCGGCGTCTTCGCCTTGTCGGCGCGCTGGCTGTCCCACTCGCTGCAGTGAATCACCTTCACGCCCAGTTCGCGCGCGAGCTGCGGAAAGGTTTCGTCCTCGAGCAGGCGCTCGATGCGTCGCTTGCGCGGCGCCGAGAGCTTGTTCTCGCGCAAGACCGCGGCGCCGATGTCCAGCAGCCCCGCTTTCGTGAAGTGCGACACGAGGCCGGGGTTCGAGCCATGGTCGACCACGGCGGTCGTGCCGCCGCGCCACTTGTCGATCAGCGGCAGCAGTTTTGTATAACGACTGTACAGCGACTTCTCGAGCGTGGGCTTGCGGTGCATCTCGGCCGTCGGATCCCACGACTCGAGCGAGGCGTTGACATAAAGCACCTCGTTGTCGTGCGCCCACTGGACGATGTCGAAAAAGTCGACGCTCCACGCGAGGTCCACAATCAGGTCGCCCGGCCGCGCGTGCGTCGACAAGAGCCGGGCGAGGCTGAACGGAGTCACCCGCTCGTGGAAGAACCGCAGGCCCTTGTCGATCCATGGCTTCAAGACGGCGGTGCGATCGACGAAATCGATCACGACGATCTCCGCGCACGACACGCGAAGATGTTTGACGAGCATCGGCAGCAGCGCCCGGGCCACGACACCGTGGCCGATCATCACAATACGATTCTTGAATTCCATGGAACGAAAGGAGTTGAGGGTTTGCACGGCGACCGGAAGAGCCGGTCGCCAATGAAGAACGGCGTGGAGCCGGATCAGCCGTTGATGGCTGCGGCGAACGCCGCCGGCATCGTGGCGTCGGCCGCGGGAGCGGTGACGCCGCGGACCTTGAGGCGCCGGATGCCGCCCGGCGTGGACCACTTCACGATATCGCCGACACGGCAGCCCAACAGGGCCGTGCCGATGGGCGCGAGGATCGAGATGCGGTTGAGCTCCACGTCGGCATTTTCCGGAAACGTGATCGTGTATTCCTCGATCTCGCTCGTGCCGAGGTCTTCGAACTCGACGGTGGAGTTCATCGTCACGACGTCTTCGGGAATTTCGGTCGGATCGACGACGGCGGCACGATCCAGCTCCCCGCGGAGTTTCTGGAGCGCCGAGTTGGCGTTCGAATAGAGCGAAGTCGCCAGCAGCAGGCGGAGCCGGCTGTTGTCGTCACGGGAGATATAAATAGGAGTATCGTTCATGATATTAATATGATTATTGGGTTTTCGGGTGTTTTGGGGAGGCAGCGGCACGCGATCCGCGAAGAGCGGCCCGCGTCCCTGCGAGAAAGGCCGGTCGCTCACGCCGCCAGTGCGGCTTCGTTTTCGGCCGCCAGCGGAATTCCGGACGGGCGCGAAGCTCCGTCGCGCGCCGTGACGAGGCGGCAGGTCATCGACTCCGTTTGAATCAGGATGTGATTCGGAAACGGAGCGTCGGGGTCGTAACCGGGATTGAGCAACAGCGTGCCCCCGGACTGCGCCTGCCAGGCCAGCGGCGAGTGCACGTGGCCGGAAAGCACCAGCCGCGGCGCGTAACGGCGAACCGCCGCCACCAGATCGGGATCGCCCGCATCGTCACCGGTCGCGGTGGCGGCGACGAGCGTTCCCGCCGGCGGCGCGTGGACGACCCACACATCGGCGTGACCGCCTTTGGGTTGCGAGGTCGCACCGAGGTTGAGCATCGAAACGCCGTCCAGGCTGACGCGCTGACCGTCGGTCCACACGAGCGGATTGACCACCTCGCGCAACCAATACGCCGGGCGCCAGCGCCCCCGCTCGGAATCCCACTCGAGGTCGTGGTTCCCGCTGCACAACGAAAGCGGACGGGGAAAATCGCGGAGCCACGCGGACACCCATTCGATCTGCCGCCGTTGCGGCGTCGCCCGAGTGAGGTCGAGCAGGTCGCCCGACATCACGACGACGTCGTGCGGCGGAGCGCGATGCAGGAGCCAGTCGAACCAGCGCTGATTGAAATGAAAATCGGTGACGTGAAGGAGGGTCATGAAACTTGTGCAGGATGAATCCCGGAAACCGGGGCGAGCGCGCGGTCCGGGGCAGGGGTTTGAAGGCTGACCGCACGACAACGGTGCGGCGGTGATGGCCGCTCGCGCACTCCGAAGAAGTGCGCCGCGGGACGGAGGACGGGGTGTTTCCCCGGTGCCGCTGGCAGCTTGGAAGGCGCATAACGCGTCGATCCGCTCCAGTGGCTCGCGGCGCCGAGCCGCTCGAATGATATATATTTCCGGAAAATATATTGTCAAGGCCCGCGGCGCGCCGGAAAGCGGCGGCAGCGGGCGAAGATCGCCGGTGGCTTATATATTTTCGCCGCGGCGCGGTCTTTGCGCCGCAAAGACGCGGATCACGCGCCGATGGCGAGCGCGACCACGATCGCGACCAGCAACAGAAGGGCGAGTAGACGCACCGAGATCAGCGGCTGGTCGTCATCGGAGAGCGCAGGGTAACGCTGGTAGCGAACCGCCGGCGGACGATGCCGGCGGTCCGTGCGCAACGACGGGCCTCGGGTGACATCCGTCGTTTCGTAAAAGCGACCGATCTCGGGACGGGGCGTGGCATTTCGGTGGGGTTGCGATTTCATGGCAGGAGTTTAACGTCCGAACGACGGACCGCCTACTGCGCGGGTTGGAAGGTAGCGATGCGCAACGCGCATGACTCTTTCTTCTCCTCCCGGCGTCTAAAGGGATGAGGCTATATATAACGCCTCTCGAGCCGAGGATGTTCGTACAGCTCCAGCCCGTCACGAAGATCCTCCGCCGTCCCTTCTGCGCCGGCGTTTTGCGCCGGCGCTTCAACGTCAACCCTCGACTCCTCTTGCATGATTGCTATTCCTCACACCGCCAACGACTCGAAACTCCTGCTCCGTGGTCTTCACCTCGAGCTCGACGACGCCACCCGGACGCTGGTCGAAAGCAAGGCGAAGCGCCTGTTTCGACATGAGCCGCGCATCGATCGCGTCCGCATCGACGTGGTGCGCGAACCCCGCGGTCGCAGCGAGACGTTTAGGGCCGCTGGTCGGATCGAACTCGCCGGCCCGGATCTGACGGCGTCCGTCACCACGGACACGCCGCTGGCTTCGATCAACCTGGTGATCGACAAGCTCGACCGGATGCTGCGCAAGCGGATGAGCAATTTGATGCGGCGCCGCACCTCCGGCGACATCCGCGCCTACGCGGCGCTCCCCGCGGCCGTGTAAGCGACCGCCCCCGGTTTTCACACCGCCATGAAGTCCGTTCTCATCTTTCTTGTCGTGGCGGCGCCGTGAGTTGACGGCCCTGTTTTCGCCTTCGGAGCAGGCCCGCTCGCGAGCGCCTGCCGGTTTCACCACGAGCAGGCCATTCGCCCTCGTGGTGATTTCACCCTCAACCGCAATGCGCGTCACCACGCGCCCGTATTCGAAAACACGCATGATCAAACAACGCACGCTGGGCCGCACCGGCCTCTCACTTTCCGAGCTCTGCCTCGGCACCCTCAACTTCGGCTGGAAGACCGACGAGAAAAACGCGTTCGCGATTCTCGACGCCTACCACGCCGCCGGCGGAAATTTCATCCAGGCGGCGAATTACCGTCCCGACCGGTTCCTGCCCTCGATGGCCGTGACGCGATCCGAGGAAATCGTCGGTCGCTGGTGGAAATCCCGTCAGCTGCCTCGCCACGATCTCTTCCTGGCGACGCGCCTGCACGTTCGCCAGCCGGAGGACGGCAACGAGGGCGACTTCATCGAGCAGGTGCAGGACGCGTGCCGGCAGTCGCTCCGCCGTTTCCAGACGGATTACCTCGATATGGTCATCTTCGAATGGAACGAGGGCCTGCTGCCCATGCGCGTCGCCGCGGAAGCGTTTCACCACGTCGTGCGCAACGGGCTCGCGCGCTACATCGGCGCCGCGAATTTTCCGACCTGGCGCGTCGTCGACAATCTCGGTCGCGCCTACCTGCGGCAGTATAACCGGATCGAGGCGCTGCAGTCCGATTATTCGCTCATGACGCGGACGCGCTTCGAGCCGGAGGCGATGGCCTTGTGCCAGGAGCAGCGGCTCGGATTCTTCGCGCAATCGCCACTCGCCGGCGGATTTCTCACCCGCCGCTCCGCTCTCGAAACGATGTTCCACTCCGGCCGGCGCGACTGGCTGATGGAGCGGTTTGGCAACGCCTACGGCGAGACCGCGCAGGCGGCCGTCGCGGACGTCGCGACGCGGCACGGCGCGTCGCCCGCGCAAGTGGCGCTCGCGTGGGTGCTCCGGAATCCGGCCGTCACCTCGGCGGTCATCGGCGTGCATTCAGTCGCACAACTCAACGAACTCGTACTGTCGGCCGCGCTGCAGCTCACCGCCGACGACTTCGTGCAACTCGACGACGCCACGGCAGCCGAAGAGGTTCGCATGACTCCCGAGTTCACGCGGCCCCGCGTGACGCCCCGCGATCTCATGCTGAACTGACGGCCCGCCGAGCCGACCAGGCCCGCTCCTCCGACGGAGCGGGCTTTTTTTTCGCTGCGTTATCCGCCGTTCACCGCACCGAGAGGACCCGGTGGGCGAGGCGCTTTGCGCGGCAGCAGGATGAGCGTGCCCGCGATGCCGGCGATGATCGAGGCCGTGAAAATCGCGATCTTCGCCGCCGTGAAATCTTCCGCGACCGGATAGGCTTCGCTCGCAATGAAGAGCGACATCGTGAAGCCGATGCCGGCGAGCGCCCCGGCGCCCGCGAGTTGCCGCCACGAGTATTCCACCGGTTTCGCCGCGAGTCCGAAGCGCACCGCCAGCCACGCGGCCAGGAATATCCCGAGCGGCTTGCCCATCACGAGTCCCAGGATGATCGCGAGCATCAGGCTTCCGTGGCTTTGGATGACGTCGATCGAGATCACCACGCCCGCATTCGCGAGGGCGAAGACCGGCAGCACGGCATAACTCGACCACGGCTCCATCGAGCGGAGCAGCTTGTCGGTGGGAGATTCCGTCCGACTGTGGATCGAATCCAACGCCCGCAGAGCCGGCTCCGAGAGACCGTGTCGCATCATGGGATCGCCATAATACCGCGTCTCCGTTTGGACAACCGCCTCCGCCTGCGCCATCAACACATGCAGTCTCGGCGGCGGCAGCGCCGGCGTGACCAGGGCAAGAATCACCCCGGCGAGGGTGGCGTGCAGCCCCGACTCGTGCAGGAAAACCCAGAGCACGAGGCCCATCACCGCATACGGCAAGGGCCGGTAAATCCCCAACCGGTTCATCGCCACGAGCAGCAGGGTGACCACGCCCGACGCGAGCAGGAAGTTCACCCGAATCTGCTCCGTATAGAATATCGCGATGACTCCGATCGCGACCAGATCGTCGATGATGACGGCCGCGGTAAGGAAGACGCGCAGTTCGACCGGCACGCGCGTCCCGAGCAGGACGATGATCGCCACGGCAAAGGCGGTGTCCGTCGCGATCGGCACCGCCCAGCCATGCGACAACGGACCGGCCGGCGCCAGGAGCAGGTAAATGATCACAGGGGCAGTCATGCCTCCGAAGGCGGCGATGACCGGGAGCACGCCGGTGCGAAAGGTCGCTAACCGCCCCACGGTAAACTCGCGTTTGATTTCCAAACCGACGACCAGGAAGAAAACCGCCAGCAACCCGTCATTGATCCAATTCGCCAAGGGCAGCATCAGGTCATGCCCGCCGACCCGGATGCCGCAAACGGTTGTCCAGAGCGCGAGGAAGTCCGGCCCGATGCGCGAATTCGCCAGCACAACCGCGAGCACCGACATCAACAGGAGAAGGAGGCCGGCCGAGGGCGCCCAGCGAGCGAAGGTGAGAGCCGCCGTCTGCACGCGATGCGCGAGCGTGCCCACCAACGCCTCTGCGAGGCTGTTCTCGTCCCACGGCCCCTCGTAGCGTTCGCCGTTGAGGAAAAACGTCGGCGTCATGATCACGCCGCTGCGGGCCGCGCTTTCGGTGTCCTGCTGGACGCGCGCCTCCTCGGGTTTTGCCGCGGCAGATCCGCTGGCGCCCGACGGCAGATCGAACTGCCGTTCGATTCGCTCGAAATCGCCGGTGGTGAAAACCGGTCCCTGCGTCATGAGGGCATCGTGCACCGGCCAGAACTGCCCCGTCTGCTCGAACACGCGCTCCGCGAGCTCCGCCGCGCGAATCGCCTCCGCGCTGTTCTCCACCGGACGATGACGAAACACGTAGCGCAAGCGGTCTCCGAAGCGGTCGCGGAGTCCCGCGATCACCTCATGGGCCGAGTGGCAGGAGGGGCACGCGTAGCTGCCATACTCCACCAGCGTGAGTTCCGCTGCCGGATTTCCGAGGAGGTGGTCGCGAGCGGGGTCAACCGGTGGATCGAGCTTCGTCGGCCTGTTTGTTCCTGCTTGGACCATAAGGTGCCCCACTCTACCACCTTCGGGCGGGACGTCCATGCGGGGCTCTCCCGATCACGTCGCAGGAGTTCCCACGCCTCGTGCGCGCACCCATGCATGGCCGGCGATGCAGCCCGGACAGTGAGCAAGGTTTTCCCCAATGCCATGCGGCACGCGCATGGCCGCGTCGCGGCCGACGCAGTGGGCGCGGAGCTGCGCAGGCGGTATGTTGAGCCCATGAAATCGACCACCCTCCCCGCCTCAAAAACGAAGACCGCGCGTTCCCGTCCGATCGCCCCCGGCGCGTCCGTCGGACACGTCCACCTGAAAGTCGCGGATCTCGAGCGGGCGATCGCCTTTTATCGCGACGTGCTCGGGTTCGAGGTCACGGACCGCTTCGGCCGCAACGCCGCTTTCCTGTCGGCCGGCGGCTACCATCATCACATCGGCCTCAACACCTGGGAGAGCGAGGGCGGCCCGCCTCCACCTCCGGGCACCACCGGGCTTTACCACGCCGCGATCCTTTATCCTACCCGCGTCGATCTCGCGCACGCCCTGCGCCGGCTGCTCGCGCACGGCATCCGCCTCGACGGCGCGTCCGATCACGGAGTGAGCGAGGCGATTTATCTCCGCGATCCGGATGGCAACGGACTCGAACTCTACTGGGACCGCCCGCGCGAGCAATGGCCGCGCAAGGCGGACGGCAGCGTCGCGATGTTCACGGCGGCGCTGAACCTCGATTCGCTCCTCGCCGAACACTGAGCGGGCGGGCGTTCGGCGGCCAGCGGGGCGAGACCCTGCCGGCGCCGCCGGAGCTCATGCGTGTCGCGCATGCCGGTGGCTTGCGTTCGTTTTTTCCCGGATCAGCATTGGCGTCGTGAACCTCGACCTGCTCCGCTCGTTTTTCGCGATCTCCGAGTTCGGCAGCATGAGCCGGGCGGCGGAGCAGTTGCACGTTTCGCAGTCGACGCTCACCCGGCAAATGCAGGCGCTCGAGACGGAGATCGGCGGCCAGTTGCTGGAACGCAGTCCCCTCGGCGTGGCGTTGACCGCCGCGGGCCACGCGTTGCTCGAGGGCATGCGCCCCGTCGTCGCCAAGGCCGATATCGTGATCTCCGAGACGCGCAAACTCGCGCGCGGCCAAAGCGCCTCGATGCGAATCGGGTATATCATGTCAGCGGCCGGCGAATACCTGAACCCGGCACTCGCGTCGCTGCGGCGCTCTCATCCCGAAACCAAGGTGCACCTCGTCGACCTTTCCCCCGGCGCCCAGATCGCCGCGCTGCGACGGGGCGAGCTGGATGTCGTGCTGCTGGGCAACATCAACGCCGCGATCGCCCGCGAATTTTTCGTGCGCCGGATCGCGACGTTTCCCGTCGTGGTCGCGCTGCCCGTCACCCACCCGCTGGCGGCGGGCGACGACATTGCGCTCGCCGACTTGCGCCAGGAGATGTTCGTCGGCGCGCATCCCGAAGATATCCCGGGTTTCAACAACTGGGTCATCCAGATCTGCCGCCGCGGCGGCTTCCGGCCGAAGTTCGTCGAGAATGCCGACAGCCTCGCGCATACGCTCGCGCTGCTCGTCGCCGACCACGCCATCACGCTGCTGCCGGGGTTGATGGAGGACCGCAACGTCCCCGGCGTCACGTTCCGCCGCTTGCGCGGCACGACCGCCAAATGGGAGCTGCAGGTGGCGTGGCATCGCGGCAAGATCACCGAGCCGGTCCGCGAGCTGGTGAACTTGTTGACGCGGGACCGCGCCTCCGGCTGAGGGGCGCCGCCGCGCGCGGGCCGCGGGCGGTCATGCGGGACGCGCATAGCTCCGTTTCCCCCGCCGCAGTAGCCACCGGTTTCCGTCGATGGTAGGGTTACGTCATGAATTCGACGTTGTTTCACCATCGATCCCACCTGGTCTCTGCATCGACGGCGCGACCCACCGCCGCATTCGACGACACCGTCACTCGCAAGGCGCTGGAGCGCTGGGAAAACGAGGGCGGCCGGATCCCCGAGTTGTTCGAACGAAACCATGCCTCCGCCTCCGGTCCCCGGAAACCGGCCGAGGCGTGACGCCGCCCACCGTGACCGCCGGCGCCTTCCGGCTTGAGGGTTGCGCCGGTCGGCGCCACGCCGTCATTTCTCTTTTTCCTCACGACGCGGGGACGACCCCGCCTCTCTCACGACAATGCAGGGACGACCCTGGAGGATTTTTACGTTATGGCATGGGTCGTTCTGATCGTTGCGAGTCTGTTTGAAATTGGCTGGGCCACCGGCCTGAAGTTCACCGCAGGTTTCACGCGTTTGTGGCCCACCGCGGGCACCGTGGCGGCGTTGATCGCCAGCGTCGCATTGCTGGGCCTGGCGGCCAGGTCGCTGCCCATCGGGACGGTTTACGCGGTCTGGACCGGAATCGGGGCGGCGGGCACCGTCGTCTGCGGCATCGCCTTTTTTCACGAGCCGGCGACCGTCGCCCGGCTCGTCTGCGTCGGGCTCATCCTCGCGGGCGTGATCGGACTCAAGCTCACCGCGTCATGAGGCCCGGCGGCCGCGTCACAGCCAGCGTCTGTATTTGAAGATAAGATACGGCACGACGCCGGAAACGAGCATCATGAGCAGCGCGAGGGGATAGCCCCATGGCCAGTGCAACTCGGGCATGTACTTGAAGTTCATGCCGTAGATGCTCGCCACCAGCGTCGGCGGCAGCAACACGACCGCGAGCACGGAGAAGAGTTTGATGATCTTGTTCTGCTCGCTGTTGATGGTGTTCTGGTCGCTGTTGATCAGACCCAGGGTCGCATCGAGGATGAAGGTCACCTTGCTCGAGACGAAGTTGGCGTGATCCGCGAGCGCAATGACGTCCTTGCCGGTGATGCGCCAGTGCTCGTCTACCTGCTCCTGGTTCAAGCCTCCGCAGGTCTCGGTGAAGAAGCCGTGCACCCGCCGGAGACTCACCAGGCTCTCGCGCGCATTCGCGGTGCGGTTGGCGTTCTGACCGATGCGCTTCAACAGCGCCCGGTAATCGGTGGCGTCAGGCGCGCGGCGCTCGCTCATGAAAATGAGAGTGGAGAGATCGTTCAGATCGCCGGCGACATACTCGAGGATATCGGCGATGCGATCGACGACCTCGTCGAACAAACCCAGGAAAACCTTCTGTGCGGTCTGGAACGCTTCCGGGTTGCGCTCATACCGCAGCGCGAAACTCCTGAACGGCGTCGGCTCGTCGAAACGAAGCGTCACCAGCCGTCCCCGGCGGTAAGCGAACGTGACGGGCGTCGTGATCGGATTCGGATTGGCCGCCCGCACCATGACGGTCGCCGTCATGAACAGCGCCTGATCGTCGATATAAAGGCGGCTCGAGACTTCGATTTCCTGCGCCTCGTTCCGCGTCGGCAATGACAGTTCTTCGCCGTCCTCGATGGCCTTGATTTCCTCGGGGGTCGGATCGAACAGGTCGATCCAGAGGACTTCCGGCCAGGTTCCGGCCGACAGGTCGCTGGCGCGAACAGTTCGAACGCCTTTCGGGCTGTAGAGGGTGATCATGGGAAAACACGTTTCATCCGCGAAGGTGCCCCATCTCGAGCCAATCGAAAAAACGTTCCGGCTTCACCAAATCCTCCAGGATGTGTGGCACTGAATGCTCGAGGGCTCGCACGTCGCCAATTGGCGCGACGCTCTCGAGCCACAGGCGAAAGGCTGTAACACAGATGTGGAGGTGCCTGAAATTTTTCCGCGCGTCAACGCGTCGTCTTCGAGCAGGCGAGTCGGAATGAGGATCTGGCATTTGGGCAAGAGCCTGTCTCTTCGAGGCGGGGAGTTAGCGAGCCAAATGATGAAATGAGCGCCGCCTCCGCCCACCCCGTTCGCTTGTGTTTCCCCGCACCAAAATTGCGGTTTCTCTCAAAGCTGGGCTGCCGTCAGGCGGGCGAGAGCACCGGCAATGATGAGCCAGGCCACCGCCAACGTCGTCCCGTCAAAGGTCCCTAGAAAGAACCACGACGCGTCGCTTGTAAGGTCATTCGCGAACGGAACGATCGCATTTGGCGGTGGGCATCCTCCGCAACTCCATGAACAACATCCTTTCCGGGCTCGTGGCAGCCCCTTTCACCCCTTTTCAGCCAGACGGCAGCCTTGCGCTGGGCGTCGTCCCGCAACTCGCGTCGGTGCTCGAGCGCAATGGCGTCAGCGGTGCGTTCGTCTGCGGCACCACGGGCGAAGGTTGCAGCCTCACGCTCGCCGAACGGTTTCGGCTCGCCGAGGCCTGGCGGGAAGCCGCCCGCCCACAAGCCCTCAAACTCGTCGTGCACGTGGGCCATCTCAGCCTCGGCGACGCGTGCGCCCTTGCCCGTCACGCCCAGGAAATCGGCGCCGACGCGATCGCGACCATCGCGCCGAGCTTCTTCAGACCCGCGCGCGCCGACGAACTCGTCGCCTGGTGCGCCGCCGTCGCCGACGCGGCGCCGAATCTTCCCTTCTACTACTATCACATGCCGTCCATGACCGGCGTTTCGATCAAGGCGGCGGATTTCCTGCGCCACGCGGACGGCAAAATCCGAACCCTCGCGGGCGTGAAGTTCACCCACGAAGACCTCGACGATTATCGCGCGGCCCGCGCTTTCGGGAACGGGAAATACGCCGTGCTTTTCGGTCGCGACGAGATCCTGCTGTCGGGCCTGGAGCTCGGCGCCACCGGCGCCGTCGGCAGCACCTACAACTACGCCGCCCCGCTGTATCGTCGCCTCATGAGCGCGCACGTCGCCGGCGACGCGCCCACCGCGCGCGCCGAACAGTCGAAGGCACAGGCTTTCATCGAGGTGATGAACTCGGCCGGCGGATTGCCCGCCGGCAAAGCCATCATGGCTTTGATCGGCATCGATTGCGGCCCGGTGCGACTTCCGCTGCGCCAGCTCACGACGGAGGAGATGGCGCAGCTTCGCCGCGGACTCACGGACGTCGGGTTCTTCGACTTCGCGAGCCGCGTGTGACGCGCCACGATCCGGCCCGCCGAGATCGCCCGCAGCCATGAAGCATTCGTCGAAACTCATCCTTCTTTTCTCGCTTCCGCTCGTCATGAGCTCGATCGCTCCGGCCAGTCCCTCGCTCGAATGGCAGCCGCTGCCCGCCATCCCCGACCCGATCGGCTTTGCCGGCAGTTTCACGGGGGTGAGCGCGGAGGCGCTGATCGTCGCGGGCGGAGCAAACTTTCCCGATCGACCGCCATGGGAGGGCGGAACCAAAACCTGGCACGATCAGGTATTCGCCCTGGCGCCCGGCAGCGCTGCTTGGAAAGCCGCCGGACGCCTTCCGCAGGCCAACGGTTACGGTATCAGCCTCACCGTCGACGACGGCGTCGCGCTGATCGGCGGCGGCGATGCCTCGCGAAATTTCGCGGAGGTGTGGCTCGCGCGCTACGACCACGGCAAGGTCACCTTCACCGCGTGGCCGAAACTTCCCATGCCGCTGGCGATGGCCGCCGGCGCGCTCGTCGGTCGCACGATCTATGTCGCGGGCGGTATCGACGATCCGGATGCGACGCGAACCCAGCGCGGTGTTTACGCGCTCGATCTCGACAACCTCGATACGGGTTGGAAAACGCTCGATCCCCTGCCCGGTTCCGGCCGCATGCTCGCCGTCGCCGGCGCCCACAACGGCTCCTTTTACCTTTTCGCCGGCACCGATCTCGCGCCCGACGCCAACGGCAAACCCGCACGGAAACGCCTGCGCGACGCCTGGCGGTTCACACCGGGCGTCGGCTGGAAACAACTTGCCGATCTCCCGCGCCTCGCCGTCGCGGCGCCGTCGCCCGCACCGGTGGTCGGGGGCGCGCTGCTCGTGCTCGGCGGCGACGACGGCCTGCATGTCTCTACGCCTCCCGATCGGCATCCTGGTTTCGCGCGCGACGTGCTCGCCTACGCGCCGGAGAGCGATCGTTGGGCGCAGCTCGGCGAGCTGCCGTTTTCACTTGTAACGACGAGCACCACGCGATGGCGACAGCGGATCATCGTGCCGGGCGGAGAAACGCGTCCGGGCATTCGTTCCGTCGACGTCTGGAGCGGCGAACTTCGGTAACGCTTGTTTATGCGAATCACTTTCTCCCGCGCGTGGCTGGCGGTCGGGCTGCTCTGGGTCGTTGCTTTGCTCAACTACCTCGACCGGCTAATGATCACCACCATGCGCGATCCGCTGAAGGCGGACATCGCGATGACTGACGCGCAATTCGGGTTGCTGACGTCGGCGTTTCTCTGGATCTACGGCATCTGCAGTCCGTTCGGCGGCTTTCTCGCCGACCGTTTCAGCCGCCGCTGGGTGATCATCGGCAGTCTCTTCATCTGGTCAGCCGTCACCTGGATGACCGGCCACATGCACAGCTTCGGCGGACTCCTCGCTGCACGTGCCCTGATGGGGCTGAGCGAAGCCTGCTACATTCCCGCCGCGCTCGCGCTGATCGCCGATTACCATCCGGGGCCGACGCGTTCGCTCGCGACCGGCCTGCACATGAGCGGCGCCTATGCGGGCGCGGCCTTGGGCGGGGTGGGCGGCATCCTCGCCGAGCTGTATGGCTGGCGCGCCGGTTTTCACCTCTTTGGCCTGATCGGCGTGGTCTACGCCGTGATCGTGTGGGCTCTCCTTCGCGATGCGACCGTCGCGCCGCAGAACGACGCACGCGAGGCCGGGCAATCGGGCGCCTCGCGCCCGTCCGTCCACGCGGCCGTTTCCGCGCTCTTCCGCCAGCCGGCGTTTCTCATGCTCCTCGCAATCAACGCCCTCGTCGGCACCGCCAACTGGGGCATTTACGGCTGGCTGCCGACGTATCTGCGGGAGCACTTCAGCCTCGGGTTGGGCGCCGCGGGCATCACCGCGACCGGTTATATCCAGATTGCGTCCTTCCTCGGCGTGCTGGTTGGCGGCATCTGGGCCGACCGCTGGAGTCGCCGCCAGCCGCGAGCGCGTGCCTGGGTGCCGGCGATCGGCTACTGCGTCGTCGCGCCATGCCTGTTCGTCAGCGTCTCCACCGACCTGCTCCCTCTGGCCGTCGCGGGCCTGATCGTCTTCGGACTCGGTCGCGGATTCTTCGACGCGAATCACATGCCGATCCTGCGCTCGATCGCCGACCAGCGCTACAGCGCGACCGGCTACGGCATCCTGAATTTCGTGAGCTGCATCACCGGCGGCATCCTGATCTACGTCGGCGGCTGGCTGATGGATGCGCAGGTCGATCTCTCGCGAGTGTTCCAGTTCTCCGCTCTCGGCCTCCTCGCCGTGGGCCTGATGCTCCTGGCGATGAAACCGCGCTCGCAACCGTGAGCGCGGGGTCCGCCGCGACGCCCCGTCTTCAGCGAACGGCAGACGCACCGGGACGGAGATCGATCTGAAAGGGAGCCGAAGGCAGTCCGGCGTCATTGAACAACGCAGCGGAGGGATTATTGGCCCAAGCGTGCCGCGCGACGACGGGCATAAATCAGAAACAAGCCGGCCACTGCTCGCCACCGCCCCGTCGCGGATCAGCGGCCGGGTTCGGCGACCGCAAATCGCGCGAAGGTGATCTTCTCGTAGGGACGCGTTTCACCCCGCTCGTAAAGGCAGCCCGCGCCGGCCTCGCCAAGCGAAACCAGACACGAATACGCCGCCGGACCTTCGTGCAACCGGTGCAGCGTCCGCCACGTCACGCCGCGGTCGGCGCTCAGCCGCACCGTGAGTTGGTGGCGTTTTTTCTCGTCCGCTGGATTCGAGAACAACAGCACGGTGCCGTCCGCCGAAAGCGCGGATGGATGACGAACGATGCTCGCCTGGCACACGGGCTCGATCAGAACGGGCGAAGGTTTCGGGTCGCTCCACGTTTCGCCGCCGTCCTGGCTAAGCGATTCCAACCGCCGATTTACGCCGCGGCTCGAGCGGATGTTCATGAGCAAGGTGCCCTTCCCGTCCGGCAATTCGACGACCTGGCATTCGTTCGCCGACGGCCGGATGACTCCGCCAAGCCGCCAGGTGCGACCGTGGTCGTCCGAATAAATGGCATGCGATCCCGACCGGTGTTTACCGGCATCCGGCAAATCGTAGCTGTGATCGCACGGAATCACCAGTCGTCCGGCATGCTCGCCCTCGCGAATCTGAATGCCCACGCCCGGCCCGGTCGCATACCAGCCCCAGGCGGGATCCTTCGTGGTCGCCGTGATTTCTGCCGGTGCACTCCAGGTTGCGCCGTGATCGTCCGAACGCGAAACCCAGACCGTGCGCGTGCCGACGCTGCGATGCGCGTGGATGTCGGCTTCCTTGTCCTCGCCGCGATTGTGCGTCAGCAGGAGCCAGAGCACGCCCGTGGTTTCATCGAGCACCGGACAGGGATTACCGCAGGTGTTGCCGCCATCGTCCCACACGAGTTGCGCCGCGCCCCAGGTCCGTCCGTCGTCGGTCGAACGTTTCATCAGCAGATCGATGTCGCCGGTATCGGAGCCGGAATTTTTGCGCCCCTCGCAAAACGCCAGCAGGTCGCCGTTGGCCGCCCGGATCACGGCAGGAATGCGATAGGTGTGATAGCCGTCCGTTCCGGAAACGAAGACATCGGTTTGTTCGATTTTCGCTTCCACCGGGACCGGCGCCGGAGCTGCAGCGGCGCCGAGGCACGTGGCGACAGCAGTCGAGCCCAGCGCAAAACAGAGCAGAGGTTTGAGCAGGTTCATCATGGGAAAACGGCAGGTGAGCTGGGGTTCACTGTAGCAATGGCGCCACGACCGTCCGCGAGATCGCGTAACCAGCGGCATTCATGTGCAGTCAATCGGACTGCAAGAGTTCGCCGCGCGGCTGAGGCTCAGAACGACGACAATGGCGAAGGCCTTCGCCGTCATCTAGGACCGCGGCAGCAGTGCCGCCATTTCCTGGATACGTGTGACCTGCGCCGGATCCGCGGCCAGGTTGACGGACTCGAACGATTCGTCGCCGTGGTATTCGTAAAGCTCGCGCGCGACGACGTCCTGCGTGCCAAACCGGCGCCATTCCACATAGCGATGATCTTTGGTCCGCACCGCGTAGCCCATGAACCTGGGTTGTTCGCGATACATCCACGGCCGCGGGAACTGGCTGAACGCCGCCGCACGTCCCGCGGCCTCCGGATGACCGATGTTCGCCGCGAAGCTGCGGCCCTCGAGCTTTTCTCGTACCGGCAAACCGCACAGCTCGACCAGGGTCGGATAAACATCGAGCAGTTCGACGATCGCATCCGTGCGGGCACCCTGCCGGCGATCGTCGGGCGTCGCCACGATCAACGGCACACGCGTATCCGCCTCGTAGTTCGTCGTCTTCGCCCACAACCCATGCTCGCCGAGGTGATAGCCATGATCGCCCCAGACGATCACGATCGTGTTCTTCGCGAAACCGGTGCGCTCGAGCGCGGCGAGCACCCGCCCGATCTGCGCGTCGGCAAAGGTGGTCGCGGCATAATAGCCGCGACGCAGCGTCGCGATCTCCGCGGGCGTCCACGGTTTCCCCGCCTTCGGCTGGTCCGTGTAGCCGCGCAACTCCACCGATTCGTGCAACGCGAGCTCCGGCGCGCCCGCCGGCGCTGCCGGCTGCGCGACCGGAGGGATCTGCACCTTGTCGTAAAGATCCCAATACTTTTTCGGCGCCGTGAACGGCAGGTGCGGCTTGCGGATGCCGACCGCGAGGAAGAAAGGTCGGCGTCCGCCTTCACGGCCCAGTTCCTCGAGCGCGGCAACGGCGCCGGAAGCGGTCATGCCATCCGGATACGCATCGTCAGGCGCATCGACGAACTCGGTGGCAGCCGCCTTGTTCTGCTGGCCATTTTTCCGCGGAGTGCGATTTTCCGGCAGCCGATAGTCCTCGCGCTTGGAGATGCTCTCGACCTCCGCCGGCACGCTCCACGACTGCGGATCGGGCAGGCCGTCGTGATAGATCTTCCCGAACGAACGGGCGAAGTAGCCATTGCGCTTGAAATGCTCCGGCAGCGGCACCGCATCGGGCGCGGTGGCGCGAAACATCGTCCGCAGATCCCACACACGGATCGTATCGGGACGCCGCCCCGTGAGCAGCGACTGACGGGACGGTCCGCACACCGCCTGCTGCGTATAGGCCCGCGCGAACAACGTGCCGCGAGCCGCAAGCCGGTCCAGGTTCGGCGTGATCGCGACCGGATCGCCATAGCAACCGAGCGTCGGTCGCAGATCGTCGACCGCGATGAACAGGACGTTGGGAGGGGTGGACTCGATCGCCGCGACACCAGCCAACGGCGTGACGAATCCGAGAAACAGCCAAGTCGCGAGGTTCATGAGGGAATTGGAGAGCAGAGGACGAAAGACGCCGGACCGAAGCCGAAGGTCGCAGGTTGCGTCAAAACCGCACCCGCGCCGAAACCCGCCACTCGCGACCCGGATCGATCGTCGCACGATCCCACGCCGCGAGGTAGTAGAGGTCCGTGCGGTCGAAGACATTCTTGACGCTGAGCGCGATGTCGTAGGCGAAGCGGCTGCCGGCGGGACGGAATTTGTAGGCGACGCCGAGATCGAAACGCCACACGGCGGGCAATGGTCCCCAGTCGGGCTCGCCCCGGCCGGAAGTCGAGGTCAGGAGACGCTCGCCCGTGTAGATCGAACCGACGGTGAAGCTCAATCCCTTGAGTTTCCCGCTGGAGAAGTTGAAGCGGTTGACCATCGAGAAGCGGTAACGCGGAGCCAGGTCGATGCCGGTGCCGGTGCGCTCGTCGCGGGCATCGGTATCGGCGAAGTTCGCCATGATCAGCCATCCATCTGCCACGCGTCCGTTCAGGCCGAATTCGACGCCGGTGCTGCGCTGACCGCTGCGCTGGATGTAGTAATCCTCGCGCGACGGATCCGGGACGGTCACGTTGTCCTGCAGCAGATCGAAATAGCTCACGAGACCCGAAATGCGGCCGCGGAGCAGCGTGAACCGCAGGCCGACCTCCTTCTGGTTGCCTTCCTCCGGATCGAGCGCCGAACCGTCGGGCTGGGTGCGAAACTCGGGTTCGAAGGAATTGTTGAGATTGCCGTAGAGGCTCAGCGTCTGGCTCGCGTTGAGGTGCACCACCGCGCCGAGGCTTTGCGTCGTGCCCTCCGCTTCGGTCCGCACCGTCGCCGGAGCCGGGTTCCGGACTTTGTTCGGGAACGTGCCGGTGAGCCAGTTCGTGCTGCGGCGCTCGAACTCCGTGTGGCGCACCCCGGCCGAGACGTAGACGCGATCCTGCGCGAAGGAAAAGACGTCATTGAAATAATAGTCCTGACTCGTGAGATAGGTTTTCGTCTCGGCATCGGCGTAGAGCGGCGGACGATCGGCAATCGCTGGCAGCCGCGGCTCCGCGCCGCGATTGAAGATGTTGATCGGCAGCAGCAGATTCTTGTTGTAGCCGGCGAGATTCGGGTTCGCCAGGAACTCGGCATAGGTGAGATCAGGAAAGGAGTTGAACCGCTTGCCGGACTGCGCGATCGTCAGCTTGCCCGGGCCGGTCAGCGCGGCTCCGGTCAGGCCGCCGTAGTTACGCGACGAGGCGTAATTCAGGTTGAGGTCATACTGCTCGGTCCAGGCGTGGCCCAGGAGCGCGCGGCGCTGCAGCGGACCCGTCCGGACTTTCCAGATGAGTTCATTGCGCGTGCGGTAGTTCTCGACGTCGCGATTCAGCTCCCGCCAACTGCGCGACGTCAACGCCGTGTCCTCGAGAATCGTCAGCGACTCCGGTGAGCCGAAGGTCTCCACGAACTGCTGATCCTTCGACTCCATCTGGAACTGCGAGCGGAACTGGAGGTTCTCGGTGAACGCGTGCCGCAGGTCGACCGAGGTCACCCGCCGCCACACGTGACGGAAATCCTCCGGACTGTTCCACTGCGTGTCGCGCGGGATGACGCGATAGATTCCGTCGCCGGTCGTGATGCCGATCGGATCGCCCGCATGCACCGGCGTCGCCCAGCCACCGGGGCGGTTGGTGAAACTGTAGAAATATTCCAGAATCAACTTCGTGTTCGGACCGATGTCCCACCGCAGCGAGGGAGCGATCACGTCCTCCTCGAGACGTGTGTGAAACCAGTTGTAGCCGCGACCGTAGACACCGTTGACGCGCGCCATGACCTTGCCTCCGAAAACAGGCAGCGGCGTGTTTGCGTCGATCTCCGTGCGGATCGAGCTGTATTCGCTGAAGATCATCCGGGCGTTGGCGAATGCGTTCGGCCGCGGCTGCTTCGTGATGCGATTGATGATGCCGCCATAGCCGCCCGCACCGTAGAGCACGGCCGCCGGTCCGCGGATCACCTCGACGCGTTCAATGTTGGCCAGCGGCTGCGAACCGAAGCCCGATGTCTGTGCGAAGCCGTTGAGGAAGTTGCTCCCCGGATTCGAGAAGCCGCGCATCAGGAAATTGTCGTTCTCGTTCGTCTTCACGGTGGCGGCCTCGTAGGCGAGCAACTCGGAAGTATCGGTGGCGAGCAGGTCCTCGATGAACTGCTGGTTGAAGATCGTCACGTTCATCGGGATGTTCTCGATGGGCGTGTCCATGCGGGTGGCCTCCGCGGCGTTCGTGGAAAGGTAGCCGATATCGGAGTTCGTCGTGACTTCGAAGACCGACAGCACGACCGGCTCGTCGTGCTTCGGCTTTTCCGGATCCTTGGGGGCGGACGGCGCAGTCTGGGCGTGGAGCAAAACGGTGACGCCGAACGAAGCGGCGAGCGCGAACGGACGAAGGGACGGATTCAGTTTCATCGGTAGGGGAATGCTGGGGGTCGTCGAGGGGTTCGGCTGGCGGCACCTGCCCGCAGCCGTTGGTCGTGACTCTGCTATGGTCCGGCGACAGCCGATGAAATGCCGGACAGGTGGTGCCATCTCCAGACCACTTCGGCTGCTCCGATCTTCAGTTGCTGGCATCCCCTCTGCCGGGACGGCTCCAGACTTTCCGGATCCCCCGTAGCAGAAAATTGGATATACCGTCATCTCGGCAGCGTCAGGTCGCCGATGAACGGCACACGCGAGGAACTCCGATCAACTGGGCACTCCCGCAATCGACTCGCCGCGGATGAACTCCGGCATCAATCGCACGGTCGGTCGCGACACCACGCGCCCCTCCATCAATTCGTGAACCACCTCCAGCAGTGACTTCGACAACGCCCGCGGATTGACCGCGTAGCGCGCCGGCAGCGGCATGAGAAAAGAAAGAAAAGGATCCTCGTCGCGGGAAATCACCGACACCTGTTGCGGCACGCGCACGCCAACTTGCGCCAGCCGGCTGACGACCGTTAAATAATGGTAGGCGTTGGCCACCAACAGCGCCGTCGGCGGCGACGAAGACCCCATCAATCGCCGCAGCGCATGGGCGATTCCCACGACTGTTCCGTCGTGACGGCTGATCACCCCCTCCGCCGCCGCTGCACGGGCGCGTTGCACTCCTTCCATGAATCCGGCCTCGCTTTCGATGTCACCCGCCAGCTTCGACTGGCCAATCATCAGCGCGAGCCGCCGATGTCCGAGCCCGACCAGCGTGCCGGCTGCATGGCGACACATTGCACGGTGATCCAAATCCCGCGATGGCAGGTCCAGCCCGGCGTGCACCGAACCGGCGACCACGCAGCAGAGGCGACGGTCGCTGAACCACCGCTGGATCGCCTCGTTCGACAGCGTCAGAATCCAGCAGCCGCGATCATGCTGGGCAACGAGCTTCTCCAGCGCCGGCCCCGGCGTGCGGCGAAAATACTGGCGACCGTGAAATACGTGCAGCCGGCAACCATGCTCGCTGAGCAGCGCCCGCAATTCATCGATCCACAACGTTTGCGTCGGTCGCAAGTGTTCGAGCGGCTCCGGCGAAAGCAGGCCGACGTCGCGCGACGGCACCCTTTTCCGCGCCGCCCGGCGGTTGCTCTTCAGCGCAATCCGATTGCCCGCCCCATGCATCGAACGAATGACACGGTCGCGCTTCAGCTGCACCAGCGCTGCCCGCAGCGTGTTGCGACTCACCTGCAGGCTTTGGCACAGCGCGCGTTCGCTCGGCAGCCAGTCGTCCCACGCGCCTCTTTCGATCTCCGTGCGAAGATAGGCGGCCGTCTGACTGACAAGGGAGAGGCGCTGGGGTATGCCGGTCACGTGGGCTGCGAAGAAAAGCGATCTGCTCTCCCAGGCAATCCCCTTCTCGCCTGCAGCGCCCCGCACGAAAAACGCGCGTGAATGCAACGCATCCATCCGTGGAAGCGAGACCGCAGGAACTCCGCATCTATGGTCACCGCAACCCCGCCACCCATGCTCGCCTTTCTCTTCCTGGCAGCTCTCACGCCCGCTTCCTCCTTCGATCTCGCAACTCACGAACGCCCTCGCGTGCTTCGACTCGCGGATGCCGCACTGGACGCCGAGGTGCGGACGATCACGTCCGTCGTCAATCCACGCAGCGCCGGCGGCCCGCACGATTTCTCCTCCGATGGCGATTATTGGTGGCCGGATCCCGCGAATCCTTCCGGCCCCTACATCGCCCGCGACGGACTCAGCAACCCGGACAACTTCGTCGCCCACCGCGAGCTGATGATGACGATGGCCGGCCACGTTGGAGCGCTCGCCACCGCCTACCGGCTCACGGGCGAGGAGCGCTACGCCGCCGCCGCGGTGCGGCACCTCCACGCCTGGTTCGCTGCGCCGGAAACGCGGATGAATCCGTTCCTGCTCTACGCCCAGGCCGTGCGGGGCCGGTCGACCGGACGCCGTATCGGTCTCATCGATACGCTGCATCTGGTGGAGCCCGCGCTGGCGGTGCTCGCCCTGCGGGGCTCCGCGTCGCTCACGCCGGAAACGGACGCCGCGATCACGGACTGGTTTCGTCGCTACGGCGAGTGGCTGCGCACGCATCCGTTCGGCATCGAGGAGAGCCAGTCACGCACGAATCACAGCACCTGCTCGACACTGCAGGTCGCGTGCTTCGCCCGCGTCTCCGGCGACGAATCCGCGCTCGCCGAATGCCGTCGGCGTTTCCGCGAAATGCATCTCGGCACCCAGATGGCGCTGGACGGCAGCTTCCCGGAAGAACTGCTGCGGACGAAGCCCTACGGCTACTCGCTGTTCCATCTCGACGTGCTCGCCGGCCTCGCCGTCGTGCTCTCGACGCCTGACGAAGATCTCGTGCGCTATCGCCGACCCGATGGCCGCGGCGTCCTGCCCGGCATCGCATGGCTCGCGCCTTTCGTGGCCGACAAAAACGCGTGGCTCGCCTCGGTCCATCGTTACGTCCCTTCGCCCACGGGGCCGGTGCGCAGCGAAGCGTTCGTTCGCCCCGACGTCCTCTACTGGTCCGACTGGCCGGTGCGGCAGCCCTTTCTCCTCTTCGGCGCACTCGCGGCCGGCCGCCAGGACTGGCTCGAATTATGGCAACGTCTCGACGCGGATCCCAGCGAACCCGAGATCGTGCGCAACTTCCCCATCCGCCAACCCCTGCTCTGGCACCCCGCGCCTTAACGAGAATACCTCCACGCGCGCTGGGCGCCGGGGAGCGCACCGCTTTTCGACAACGCCGGCGCCCCAACAGAGTGTCATACATTATATGACACTCTGTTGGGGCTCTTTGCAGCGGGTCGTGTGACGCGGGGGGACCATTGGAAGCGTTGCAACATGGGCTGTGGTAGAGGCGGGCGTTTCTCCAAATGTCTGCGTCACAACGCTTGCAAGGCGGCGCCGCTGACCAGTGCAGGGTCGCTCGCATAGTCCCGCGCCGCCCCGGCACCGGCCGGTGGCTTCCCACCCCAAACAACATGCACCTCCCGTCGTTGGCTTCGTCCCGAAGCCTCCTCGTCTCGCTGGCTGCCTCAGCCATGCTCTCCACCGGCCTTTCCGGCCAAGTGGTTTCCGAAGCCGCCAACGTTACCTCCGCGAAGGACGATCCCGTGGTCCTGTCGCCTTTCACCATCACGGCCAACACGCACGGCTACCGCGCGCTCAACTCCATCACGGCCACCGGCATCAACGCCGACATCCTCGACACGCCGATCGCCATCAACGTCGTCACCGAGGAGTTTCTGGCCGACACCGCCGCGCAGGAGCTGCGCCAGGCGCTCAACTTCGTGCCGGGCGTCCGCACCGCCGAAGACAACGAGAGCCGGTTTCGCGTCCGCGGCTTCACCGCCCTCGCCGCGCTGCGCAACGGACACTTCCGCCGCCAGCTCTTTCCCACCTGGAACATCGATCGTGTCGAGGTGATCAAGGGCGCAAGCGCGATCTTCCACGGCAGCAACCGGCCGGGCGGTATCATCAATTACATTACGCGCAAACCGACCTTCGCGGAGTTCGGCGAGGTGAAGCTCCTGTTTGGCTCCGATCAACGCTATCGCGCCGAGTTCGACTACACGGCGCCGGTCGGCGACAAGTTTGCCTATCGCATCGGCGCCGGCGCCTACACCGCGGAGGGCTTCCGCGATTTCTGGCACGATCGCGGCAACTACGTCGGCAGTTCGCTCACGTTCCGCCCGTCGGAACGGGTCGAGATCACCCTGGATTACGAACACATTTTCCAAAACATCTCCGACCAGCAGAGCACCTACCTGTTTGTCACGAACGACCAGCAGGACCTTGCCCGCATCTATCCGTCCGGCGATCCGGAGGGTTTTCGCTACAATCTTGGCGGCCCGGATTCGTTCCGGGATTACACGTCCTCGACCGTCGACCTCGATGTGCGGGTGCAACTGTCGCAGAATTTCCACTACCGGCTCGAGGCCAACGGCGCCGAGGACAACTTCCGCGTGCTGCGCACGCAGGGCACGCGCGAGAATGCCGGGGCCAATGCCGGCACCGTCGCGATCCGCTTCGGCGACTTCGCCAATTATCGCGACTCGTGGGACATCAAGAACACGGTGATGGGCAACTTCGCCACCGGCGCGTTGAAGCACACGCTGATGATCGGTCACCAGTCGAACGAAGTCCGGCAACGCACGCCCGGCTTCGGCCGAAAGAACGGCCGCCAGGGTCCGCAGTTCAACTACAACCCGGCCACCGGCGCGTTCCCCCAGTTCCCGACCATGGCGCCGCAGTATCCGCTCCGCGGCTGGGAGCTGCTCGAAAAGATCGGCAACCGCACCGGCGACGGCCCGTGGAACGACAACCGCCGCATCAAGGAAAGCTCCAACGCCTTCTACGTCATCGATTCGATCAGCCTGTTCGCCGACCGCCTGAAACTCGTCGGCGGCGCGCGCTATAATCTGCTCCGGCAGACGCTCCACTGGGACAGCCTGCCGGCGGTCAATCCTTCCGACAACATCCACCAAACTCGCGTCACACCGCAGGCCGGCGTGCTCTACAAGCTCAACCGCCACTTCTCCGCCTTCGCCTCCTACAGCGAATCGCTCGAGCCGCAAAACGCGCTCGACGCCGACGGCAACGCGGCGGGACCGATCGAGGGCCGCGGCTATGAACTCGGACTCAAGACCGACGCTTTCGATGGCCGAGTCTCCGGCACCATTTCGGTTTTCGAGGTGGAGCGTTCCAACACCGCGACGCGCGACACCGCGCGCGAAATTCGCGAGGGCCGCGATCCGTTCTACTTCTTCGGTAACACCGAAACGTCCCGCGGCCTCGAGGCCGACTTCGTCACGAGCCCCGTGCGCAATGTCCAGGTCCTGCTGTCCTATGCGTGGATGTGGACGCGCGAGACCACCGCCGCGCAGGATCCCGCGCGCATCGGCACGATCTTCGAACAAACACCGGAGCACGCGCTGAATCTCTGGGCCAAATACATCCGCACGACCGGCAAGTGGGCCGGCCTGGAGCTCGGCGGCGGTGTGCGCTGGGACAGCGGTTATCTCGTGAGTCCGCTGATCGAGACGGACGCGAGTTATCGCCTCGACGCGCTGATTCGTTATCCGGTTTCGATCTTCGGCCGCAAAATCGCCGTCTCGCTCAACGTGAATAATCTGACGAACGAACGGAATCTCGGCGGCAGCATCAACTGGACGAATCCGCGCGAATATTTCCTGACCCTGCGCACGAAGTTCTGAACTTCACCGGGCCGGCTCGTGACCACAGCCTGCCCGCGTTTGCTTTCTCCGCGACTGCGGGAGCCGCCGCGGCGCGCCGCGGCTCCCGCGGCCGAACACCTGCCGGGCATCCCGTTTTTATTTCGCGAAGTTTGCAACGCATGCAGCGGCCCACCATTGGCCTTGTCGCCGTCCGGCCTTCGAGTTTTTGCACCCCGTATTTTTGCTCCCCGTGCGCTTCCTCTCCCGCCTCCTTGTCCCCTTCGTTCCCCTGCTGGCTTTGAGCGTCGCCCTTTCGCCCGCCGGAGCTTCCCCCGAGCTCTCCCCGCGCGCACGCGATCTGGTCGCCGACGCCGCGCGTCTGTTCGACGCGCTCTGGGATGCGCGCGCCGGACTGCTGTGGAACAACGAAAAACACGAGAGCCACGGCGTGCGCGCCTCCTCGTGGTATGTCCTCGGCCTCATGGCGCGCGATCAGCCCGGCGATCGGGAACGCGCGCTCGCTGCGCTCCGCGCCGTCCTCGCGCAACAAATCGACGCGCCCGGCGCCCCGTGGGACGGCACGTTCTACCGCACGGCGGAGGAAGCGCAGCCGCGCCACGACGCCAAGATCTGGCACGATTACGATCCCAACTGGCGCCAGTTCATCGGCAGCGCCTTTGCGCTGCTGCTCCTGGAATATGAAGACCGCATCCCGGTCGCGGATCGCGAGGCGATCGAACGCAGCCTCGAACGCGCCGTCAGCGGTGAACTGCAACACGGCCGCCTGCGTCCGTCCTACACCAACATCGCGCTCATGCATGGCTTCCTCCAAGGCTACGCCGGCCAGCGGCTGAACCGGCCCGATTGGGTTCGCGCGAGCGAAACCTGGATCAAGGCCGTGCATGCGGAGTTCGCTCCGCACCAGTCATTCGACGAGTTCAATTCGCCCACCTATTACGGCGTCGATCTCTACGGCCTCGCACTGCTGCGCCGTCACGGTGCGACGCCGCTCCTGCGCCAACGCGGCGCGGAGATGGAAGCAGCGCTCTGGCGTGACATCGCGAAGTTTTATCACGCGGATTTGCACAACCTCGCCGGGCCGTTCGATCGCACCTACGGCATGGACCTGCAGCGTTACGTATCGCTCACCGGCGTCTGGTTGCGGCTCGCGTTGCCGCTGGACGAAGTGCCGCTGCCGCCGCTCGCCACGAAAATGGATCATGGTCGCGATTTCCTCTTCGGACCTTGTTTTGCGCTACTGGGCGCCGAGATCCCGGCCGACGCGCTCCCGCACTTCACGCAATTTTCCGGCGAGCGTCTGCTCCGCCGGCCGATCGCCGACGGCAAACGCATCGCGACCGCGTGGCTCGGCCGCGACCTCATGATCGGCGCCGAACACACCGGACTCTCGCGCGAGGCTCGTGGTCCGACCGGACAATTTCGTCCCGCGACGATTCATTGGCGCGCGGGCCCCGACACGCTCGGTTGGATCGCACTGATCCAGTCGCCGCGAGTCGACGCCGAAGCCGCCGCGCATGCGCTGTCGATCCGCGCAATCGGCGACAGCACGTTCCGCATCTCGGTGCCCGGAGTCGCGGTGGAGAAGATCGCCCGCCAACACTGGGCGTTGCCCGGGCTCAAGGTGCAGATCGACGACGACGCGCTCGGATTCTCCGCACAGGCAGGCGACGGTTTCGTCGACGTCACCTACCGTGGCGCCACGCGTCTCCTGCTCCGCCCGCGGATCGTCACTTCCCTTTCGCTATGAGACTATTCCGCTTCCTGTTACTCCCGCTTTGTCTGGCCGCGGTCGGCCACGCGCGGTCCTTCGATTCCGAATACCAGCTGCTGCGGACGCTGCCGGCCGATTTGTTTCAATCGCTGACCAGCACGACCGGCGAGCCCGACGCGAACGGCCTCGTCGGAGCGCACCGCAAACACAACGCGTGGTATGCGGCGGGCAAGCAGCGCAGCGGTTGCTGGCATTTGATCGGCGCCGTCGTCGCTGGCGACCAGGCGCGCGCGTCCGCGCTCGCGCTGGCGGCCAAGGTTTTCTCACCGGGAAAGGACGCGTCTTGACTCCCGGCGACGCCCTCCCGGTCCGCACGCTCGTCGCGGCGGACTACCTCGCCCTCGCCCTGTTTTTCTCCGCCAATCTCGGCATCGGCTGGTGGTGCGCGCGCCGGCGACGGTCAGGCGGCGACTTCTTCCTGGCCAACAACCGCGTCGTCTGGTGGGCCGCCGGTATCAGTTTTTTCGCGACGGGTGCCAGCAGCATCAGCTTCATGGCGCTGCCGGCGAAGACATTTCAGACCGACTGGCTGGTCTTCGGCTCCGGGCCGGCGCAATCGCTGGCTGGTCTCGTGGTCGGCTTGTTTTTCGTCGGACTGCTGCGCCGGCTGCGGCTCGTCACGATCTTCGATTATCTCGAACGGCGCTTCAGCCGGCCGGTGCGACTCCTCGGCGCCGGTCTCGCGGTGTTGATGAAAGTCTGCGGCCGCATGAGCGTCGTGATGCTGCTCCCGGCCCTCGCGCTGGCGACCGTGACGGGACTCAACGTTTACCTGAGCATCCTCCTGATGGGCGTCGTCACCACGATCTACGCGATGGAAGGCGGCTTCGAAGCGGTGGTGTGGACCGACGTCTTGCAGGTGAGCGTGACGTTCGGCGGCGTGGCTCTCGCGATCGCGTTCATGGCGCAGGGCATCGAGGGCGGCCTCGCCGGCATCATCCGCGAAGGCACCGCGGCGGGAAAATTCGAAATGGTCTCCTGGTCGCTCGACCCCTCGCAGCCGACCGTGTGGGTCTTCATCGGCATGTTTCTCGGTTCGGTGTTCACCCAGGTCGCCGATCAGCCGTTGATGCAGCGCGCACTCGCCACGACCGACGAGCAGGCGGCGAAACACACCGTGATTCTCGGCACGTTGATCGGCATCCCGAGCACGATCATCTTCTTCTTTGTCGGCACGGCATTGTGGGTGTTCTACCAAGCGCATCCGGAGCGGTTGTCCTCGGCGCTGCCGAACGACGCGATCTTCCCCTATTTTATCGCGAATGAGATGCCGCACGGGATCGTCGGACTCGTGATCGCGGCGCTGTTCGCCGCCGCGATGGGCGCGCTCTCGAGCGCCCTCAACTCGTCAGCCGCGATGATCGCGACTGATTTCATCGAAACGAAGGATCGGCCGCGCACCGATCAACAGCGCGCCCGCACGGCCCGTCTCACGACCGTGATCGCCGGCGCGCTCGGCACGGCGATGGCGGCGTTCATCGCCTCGCTGCACGTGCCGTCGCTCTGGGACCAGTATTTGAAACTCCTCGCGCTGATCGGCGGCGGATTTCCCGGCGTTTTCGGTCTGGGCCTGTTGACGCGTCGGGCCAACGCGCCCGGCGTGCTCACCGGAGCGGTCGCCAGCATCGCGGTGACCTGGTGGGTGCAAACTTACACGACGCTCAGTGTCTTCCTGCACGCGTTCATCGCGATCGCCACCTGCATGCTGATCGGCTACGTCGCGAGCCTCGTCTTCGGCCGGCGGCCCGAGCCGGCGTCCCTCCGCGGCCTGACGCTCTGGGACCTGAAGTCCGGGAAATAAAAGGTCGGGGCGGCCGTCCCGGCCGCCCTGAGTTTCGCGAGCGCCCGTGGTTGCGGGCGAAAAGATCCGGCCAGCGCGCGTCCAACGACGGCGCGTGCGGACACACGCCTCACCTTATTTTCTGCACGGGCGGCCGTGTGACCGTGTCTATTTGACGCCGCCGAACCGCCGGTAGCCGCGGACGCAACACGCGCCGGCGGACGGTTGCGCCCAGGGCGCCCCGGCGGCGCTGAACAGGACGCCGCGGGCCGCCGCCTGCGCCACTAGCGTATCCAGATTCTTGATCTGATGAAACGTGCCCATCGCATCGGACTCGGCGTCGACATGCCAGGTCGCCACACCGTGGATCGGGAAATGCTCGTGCAGCGCGTTGATCACGCGGGTGTGTTCGCGCGCCATCTCCGGCGTCACGATGAACCCCTCGCCAGTTTCGATCCGGCTCAACGTGGAATCGAGCACCTGCAGCCGGGTATCGAGCTGGTCGGGAACCGACAAAGTTTCGCTGGCTGCCCCGGGACGCTCGATGGTGTAGGTGCGTTCGTAGAGCCAGGTGATCGCGCCGCGATCGCCGATCAGCTTCACCTCGGGCACGAATTCCTCGCGACCGGCATGCGTGCCGTAGAACAGAATCTCCACGCCCTCGTGGGTCAGCACGCGCAGGCTGGCGGTGTCGAAACTCTCGATCGGACCGGCGCGATAAAGCTCCGCATCCAGCTCCACGGGCTCCGCCACTCCGCGCGGCGTGCGTGCGGCCCAGAACAGCGCCAGCATGAGGAAGTGCGCGAAGGCATTGCTCACGGGCGAGTCGAGCACCCAGGCCCCGTCGACCTGCAGTCGGCCGGCCCAGAGATTGCGCGAGTAATAACTCGACGACCGCGGCCATTGCCCGATCACGACGACGCGCCGCAACGCGCCGATTTCGCCCGCCAGCACGCGGCGCTTGATATCATGCGCGGCGGGCACGTAAAGGTCCTGAAACCCGACGGCCACGACGCGCTGGGCGGCGTCGCGCGCGGCGACGATGGCGTCGACGTCCTGCAGCGTCGGCGCGATCGGCTTTTCAACGAGCACGTGCGCGCCGGCGCGGAGTCCCGCGATCGTCATCGGCGCATGCCATTGAATGCCGGTCGGCAGCAGCAACAGGTCGATCGAGCCGGCGAGCGCCGTCATCATCTCCTCGAACGACGCGAAAACGGGCACGCGCTGGCGGGCCAGGCGGCGGCACACCGCCTGTTGCTCGGACGCGTTGATCACGGTCGCGCCGACCAGCTGCAGGCGGCCGAGCAGCGTCTGCTCCATCGCCATCAGCAGGTGCCAGCGGCCGTAGCCGGAGACTCCCACGAGCGCAGCGCGAATCATGCAGCGCGCCCTCCCGGCCGGCCCCGCCGCCAGCCCGCCGGCGCATCCGGCCTGACCTGTATCCGTTTTTCTCTCACACGTCGGAAACGGGCCGCCTCGGTCATTGGGCGGCCAGCAACTCCGCTCCTGCGAGGAGCACCACGCCCGGTCCATGCAGGTCGTCGTCGGGCCGCTGGCGGTGGATGTAATAGTCGAGATCGAGTCCGATGTTCGTGCCCTGGCAGGTGCCCTTCACGACGCCCTCCGGGGTGACGTTGCCACAGACGCCCTCGAACGCGCGCCGGGCCATCGGAAGATACGAGGCGTCGATCCAGCCGCGGTTCACCGCGCGGGCGATGCTGTAGGCAAACATCGCCGAGCAGGAGGTCTCCTCCCACAGCTCGGCCCGGTCGAGCACCTGGCGCCAGAGCCCGGAGCCGGCCTGCAACGGTTTCAAACCGTCGATGTGCCGGCGAAGAATCGACAGCAACGCAGGCCGGTCCGGGTGGTTTTCGGGCATCGCCGAAAGCACCTCCACCGTGGCCACCATTGCCCAGCCGTTCGCACGGCCCCATTTCCACGGCGACGCTTTCTTTGCGGTCTCGAAATACGCGTGATACCAGAGGCCGTCCTCATCCTGCAGTCGCGACGCCATCTCGATGATGTTGTGCGCGGCGTCGGTCAGGTGACGGCCGTCGCCCGTGAACTGCGCCCAGCGCGCGAGGAACGGGCAGGCCATGTAAAGGTCGTCGATCCAGAGCGTGCCGGGCGGCATCCGCTCGGCCACGTCGGTGCGGTCGGGCCGCCACACGGTGCCGTCGGCGAGACGGAACTGCCGGTTGACAATCCAGTCGGCGACGCGCGCGATGACCGCCCGCTGTTCGGGTGTATCCGTGTCCGGATGACGCAACCGCTCCTCCAGCATCTCGACGCCCATCGCGCCGCAGAAATCGAGGTTGCCCAGCAACATCAGCCGCCGCAGCGGCGTGTTGCGGTCGTCGCGCACGAACGCGTCCCACGCCGCCGAATGTCCGTCCTTCTCGCCGACAGCGGCGAACCACGCGTAGTAGCGGCCGACGATGCGGTTGTGCTCCCGCACGAAGTCGAGCACCGCCCGGTCGCCGAGCGCCGCGCCGGCGCGTTGCATTCCGTAGATCGTGACACCCCACGGGTAGGTCCACTGCATGCCCTCGGGCGGTCGTGCCCGACGCGCGGCGGCCAGATCGGCGCCCGCCGGATATTCGCCGTCGCGCAGCGGGCGGACATGATGATGCGCCACGCGCCGGAGCACTTCGCGAATGGAGGCGTCCGTGCGACCGGAAAGATCGACCTCCGTCGCCGCCGACAAGGCGGGACCGACGGCGGAAAGACCGAGCGTGAGGAAAAGCCGGCAGAAGGTGCGGCGGCCGGAGCCAAAGGGGTAAGCCATAGCGGGAAAGAGTTCACGGAGCCCACCTGCGGGATTTCCGTGCCGCCGACGAAATTAGACTTGTTCGCGACCGTCAGCGCGCCACTTTTGCATGCGTTGCAATGAAGGCCACCCTTCGCACGCTCGCCGAACGGTGCGGGCTCTCCGCCTCGACCGCCTCCCGCGCGCTCTCCGGCCACCCCAACGTCCGGCCCGAGGTGCGCGCCCAGGTGCAGGCGGAGGCGCGCCGGCTCGGCTACAACCGCAACCACCTCGTGGGTTCGCTGATGGCGCACGTCCGCGCCGCGCGCACCGATCGCTTCCTCGGGAATCTTGCGATCGTGCACGTCGCCTCGCCCGAGCAGCCGCGGCCGCGGCCGATGCAGCAGGTGATGATCGACGCGGGCCGCGCCCGCGCCCGCGAGCTCGGCTTCCGCGTCGACGTGCTCGGGCTCGATCCCGCGACGCTCACCGCGCCGGCGCTCGGCCGGATGCTGCGCGCGCGCGGCGTACAGGGCGTGATCTTTTTGTATTCAAAACTCACCGACGCCGCGAACGGCTTCCCGTGGGAGCACTTCGCCTCGGCCGAGATCGATTACGGCTCGCTCGCCCTCTCGGTCAATACGGTGGCGATCGATCATCATCTCACGCTCAACAACGCCCTCGTCCGGCTGCGGGCGCTCGGCTACCGCAAAATCGGCCTCTTCATCGAGCGCTACAAGGACGAGCGTCTTCTCAACAAGTGGACCGCGGCGTTTCGCTCGTTCCAGGAACTGCAGGGCGGCATCGGCGACGCGCCGTTGCTGATCGAGACGACGATGACGCCCGAGGCGTTTTTGGCGTGGCATCGCCGGCACAAGCTCGACCTGGTCATCGGCCACGTCGACGAGGCGATCCTGTGGCTGCGCCAGGCGGGGATCGCGATCCCGAAGCGGGCCGGATTTTTCAACCTGAACTGGAACGAGCGCGGCCGCCCGTGTGCCGGGCTGGACCTGCGCCCCGAGCTGCAGGGCATCGCGGCGGTCGATTCCGTCGTCGCCCAGATTCATCGCAACGAACGCGGGCTGCCCGTCGATCCTCACACGATCATGGTCAGCGGCCGCTGGGTCGATGGCCCGACCTTGCGTCGGGCGCCGCGGGAAAAACTCTGAGCGGCCGCTCAGAGCGCTTTTTCCCGCGCCAGCATTGCACCGAGTTCGGCGACCACGCTGGCCAACTCCGGATCGTGTGCGCGATTTCGCGTTTCGCGCGGATCGTTCTCCATGTCGAACAGCTGCGTGTCCGACGGACCGCTCTCCCATTCGATGTAGCGCCAGCGCTCGGTCCGCAGCGCGTAACCGGCCCGGCCCGGCCCGCGCCAGACCTGCGACACCACTTGATGCCGCGGCCGCGCCGTCGGATCGTCCAAGACGGGGCGCAGACTCACGCCATCCAGATACTCCGGCGCCGGGAGCCCGCACAGGTCCGCCAGGGTCGGATACAGATCGATCAGCCCGGCCACACCGGGCGTTGCGCGTCCATTCGCTTTCGCCCCCGGTGCCGCGATGATCAACGGCACGCGCGTCGCGCGTTCGAACAAGCTCTGCTTTTGCCAGAGTCCGTGATCGCCCAAATGATACCCATGATCGCTCGTGAACACGACGATCGTGTTCTCCGCGAGGCCGAGGCGCTCGAGCGCCGACAGCACGCGGCCGACCTGCGCATCCATGAACGACGTCGACGCGCGATACGCCTGGATCGCGCGGCGCCGCAGATCGTCGGTCGCGCGATCCTGTTCCGGACGCGCGCTCGCATACGCGAGGGCTGGGCGACGGGCACGATCGTCTTCGCTCGTATCCGGAAGTTGGATCCGGTCGAGCGGGTAAAGGTCGAAATACTTCGCTGGCGCGACGAACGGGGTGTGCGGCCGGTAGAAGCCGACCCCCAGGAAGAAGGGGCGGCGCTCGCGTTGAAACCGCTCGAGCAACTCGATCGCCTCGGTCGCGCCGATGCCGTCGGTGTGATCCACGTCCTTGCCTTCGTCATCCGCGAGCCAGCTCAAGGTCCCGCCGAACGGACCCGGTTTCAGCGAAAAGATCTTCGACTCGTTCTCGCGATCGCGCCCGCGTGGATTCACCACCAGCTCCCAGGAATAAAAATCGTCGAGACTCGAGGTGCCGATGTCTTTCGGCACGCCGTAATGATAAAGTTTCCCGACGCGCGCGGCATACCACCCGTGATTCTTGAACAACTGCGGCAGCGTCACCGTCTCCGGCAAACGCTCGCGAAAGTGGGGCGACAACGGATGCGTCGGTGCGGGATTGACCTTCACGCCGGTGACGTCCGGCTTGCGTCCCGTAAGGAACGACGAGCGGCTCGGCGAGCAGTTCGGAAACTGGCAGTAGGCGCGTTCGAAACGCACGCCGCGCGCGGCGAGGGCGTCGATGTTGGGCGTCTTCATCTCCGTCGCGCCGTAACTGCCAAGCTCACAATTGAGGTCGTCGGCGATGAGGAAGAGCACGTTCGGCCGATCAGGCGGTGGCGCGGCGAACAGCGGAAGCATCAGCCAGGCCGCCAGCAGGAATCGCCGGCTCATTCGCAGGATAGGCGAATTCATGGGAAGTCTCACGGATGGCGCACGGGGCCGGGAGCGTTGATCTGGGCCGCGCGGGCCGCTGCGCCGGGAGGCTCGCCGCGACGCATCTCCAGTCGCCGGCCGGTGGCGAGGTCGATGTTCGACGCGGTCGGCTGGCGCGGAACCGTGTCGCCCGTTTCTTGCGTCCACCGATCAAGCGCCGCGCGCAACGACGCGAATGCAGCGGGCGGCTCTGTTTCCAGCGCGAGATTCCGGGTTTGATCCGGGTCATTCGCGAGATCGTAGAACTCTTCCGCCGGACGCGGCTGGAGAAACACGTCGGCCTGCAACGGCGTGAGCGCACCGTCGTCACGGAGACGTTTCAGCGCGTCGGCGCTCGGCGTGTAGAACGTATCCGACGCGCCGGGAAGCGGCAGATCGGGCCAGGCGTTGCGCATGTAGACGAAATCGCCCTGCCGCACCATCCGCACGTGCGCGGTGAAGTTATGCCAGTTCTGCTCCGCGAAAACGTAGTCGCGCACGGTCGCGCGCGCGTCGCGAAACAGCGGCACCAGGCTCACGCCCTGGAAGCTCGCGGGTCGCGGGAGGCCGGCGAGTTCCAGCAGCGTCGGCGCGAGATCGATCGTGCTCACGAGCGACGCCGTGCGCCGCGGCTGGGCGATGCCGCCCGGCCAGCGGACGATCAACGGCGTCTTGATGCCGTCGTCATACAGCCGCGTTTTCGAATGCGGAAACGGCCGGCCGTTGTCGGAAAGGAAAATGACCATCGTGTGATCGAGCACCTTCTGCCGGGCCAGCTCGCGCATCACTTCGCCGACATAATAATCGAGCCGCATGATCTCGTCATAGTAATGCGCAAGATCCGCCCGCGTTTCCGGTGTGTCGGCCAGATACGGCGGCACGCGCACGTCGGAGGGACGCGCGAAGCCGGTGAACGAATCCGCATCCCAAATCCGATGCGCGTCGTGCGCGGCGAACCACATGAAAAACGGCCGGTCCTGCGGACGCTCCCGCAGCCGGTCGACCCAGCGATTCTCCCCGCCACGTCCGCCGTAAAGCTCGTCGAGTTCGCCATCGCCCATCACGTCGAATGCCGTCAGCGCCGGTCCCGTGACGCGACCCGGCGTCTCGCCGAAATGCGCCTTGCCCGACTGCACGGTGTAGTAGCCCGCGTCGCGCAGAATCCGCGGCAGAAACGGAATTCCGGCCGGCAGCGCGCCGTGCAGCTCGGACGCGGTCTCGAGGTTGTGCGGATATCGGCTCGTTAAAATGCTGCAGCGGCTCGGACTGCAACTCGACGTGGTCACGTAGGCGTTGTCGAAAACCAGACTCTCCGCCGCGAGCCGGTCGAGATTCGGAGTCCGGATGCCGGGATTGCCGAAGCAACCGAGATCCTCGGCGCTGATGTCGTCGCCAATGATGATGACGATGTTGGGCGGTGACGAGACCGGCGCCGCCATGGCGGGCGTGCTCAGCAATCCCATCGCGCCCGCCAGCGCGAGCAGAGGTCGGAAACGCTCAATCATTCCCCGCATAGTGCAGCGCGGCCAGGCCGAGTCCATGTTCGCCGGCGATAGAGTAGACGAGCCACGCCTTTCCGTCTTCACGCAGCACGGCTGGATCGCGCAGTTCGCGCACGGGCGTGGTGGAAATGCCGCCGCGCGAATAAGCGAGCGGCAGATCGCCGCCCTCCCACGGGCGCTCCGGCTGCAGAACTTCGTGGGTGCCACGCGCGCGCCAATCCTTGGGATCGCCCGCGAGTTTCACCACCGTGCAGAGGATGCGCTCGGGACGATGGCCGACGCAGGAGAAGTGAACCACGAGACGGTCGCCGGCGACGTCGACGCCGATGTGACGGATCGAATAGCGAAACGGCCCGTTCGGCGGACGCTGCTCCGCGGGCGTCGCGCCCGGCTCGCCGCGGCGCGCGGGATCTACGGCCTCCAGAATGTCGGAACCGATGACCTTCACCACCGGTTCGAAGCGTTCGCCAATCTGCTTCGCCTCGCGCAGCACGCCGCTGTGATTCAGCGCGAACCAGCGTCCGTCGTAAGCAAACACCTGCAGATAGGCCGGACCGACGACGCGGTTGAGCGATTCGAACGCGAGTCCGTCGGACGATACCGCCACGCCCGTCAGCTGACCGCCCTCGACGTCGCCTTCGAGCTTCATCTCGTTTTTCCGCGGGTTGTTGCCGTGATAGAACAGATACAAACGTTTCTGCTGCTCATCGACGACGACGTGGGGCGATGCGATGTGACCGGCGATGACGTTCTGCGCTGCGAGTGCAAACACGCCGCCCTCGTGAATCTTCCACGGGCCCTCGGGACGATCCGCATACGCCAGGCGGATGTAGTTGCCGTTGTGATGCGCGAAATAGAGGTAGTAGCGCCCGAGCGGATTCGGCACCCAGTCGGGCACGCGGAGCAGCGAAGGGCCGTTGATGCTGTCGCCCTCCTTGCCCGTCAACATCGCCGGAGCGACGATCGGCGCATCGCCGACCCGCGCGGCGCGCACCGAAAACGGCGCGGCCTGCAGGCCCGCAGCCGTGAGCAAAAGAGCAAAAAAAGCGAGGACGCCGCGCCGGTGGGTGGAATGAAGGAGTGACATCATGGAAGTTTTTCGATGACGAGCCGGCGGCTGCCGTCTGGCAGCCGCACGCGCCAGCCGGCGGTTTCGACGCCTTGCGGAACCGGCTGCAATGAAGGTTTGGATACACCTCGTTTCGAAACCTGCACGACCGCAATGAAGCGCTGCTGCGATGACGGCGCCGGGGTGGCGGTGAGATGCCATTGATTCGGCAGCGGAAAATTCTTCCCCCGCCGCCAGTAGACGGCGGGCACGGTGAACTGATCGGTTTGCGCGAACGTCAGCTGGTTCGGCGCGAGAAACTGCACGCGCGCTTCGCCCTTCTCGCCCGTGGCGAGCACGGTCTGCGTGGCGGCGTCGACTTTCATTTCCTTCTCTGCGTGCAACAGCCAGTCGAAGCGCCGCGCCACACCGCCGGCCGATGCGAGATCGTCGACGATCACGTAGGTCTGCACCGCGTCGCCTTTGAGCCAAACGATGTGGCGATCGAAACGTTCGAGCGGCGCCTCGCGATACGCGGGCGCGGCGTCACCGATGAAATACACCCAGCCGTCGTGTGATTCGAAATGCGCGATCTTGCCGTAGCCGGTCGTGCCGCCCCACTTCTGACCGGTGCCGTCGACGAGGATCGTATTGTGCGCCTGCGTTTGCACCGTCCATTTTTCGCGATGCGGATCGCCCGTCGGCGTGTAGTAGCCGGAATCGATCAGCAGGTGCTCGTTGTAGGCGATGAGGTGAAAGCTGTTTTGATCCGCGTGCGCGTGGCCCTGGCCGCCAAAAGGGGAAGCGTGAAAGATCAGCCGCACGTTCTCCTCCGGGTCTTCGATTTTCGAATGCGTGAACACGACGCCGACATCGGAGAACAACCGCGCCGCGGGCAGCTCGCTCAACGGCTTGGCCGCGGGCAACTCCGGTTGGGCCCAACGGAGATATTCGGAGAGCGTGTAATTCACGCGATTGTCGGGAAGGTTCGCCGCGTAGCTCGTCATGTAGCCGTTGCCATAGAGCTCCGCCATGCGGCGCGCGGCGATGCGGGCCTTGCCGCCGGGCGTGCGGCGGTCGTCGCCTTCGTCGTATTGACCCGGGTTGCTGTCGCCGAGATGCGTTTGCAGGCTGTCGGGAGGATATGAATACAACAGGAAATAGGGATTGTTGCGGAACCACGGGTTGTGGTCTTCCAGCCGCAGTCCGAACGCGGACCGGAACACGTCGAGGGTGTTGAGCGAGGCGAGCATCGCCGCACCGTGGAAATAGCGCGGGCCCTCCTGGGAGCCGCCGTCGTCACCGCCATACCACGGGTAAAAGGCCACGAACGACCGCAGCCCGAGATCGACCCAGGCCTCGGCGCGCGGGTCCTCGCGGTAGATGGCGAGCGCGCCCACGAGCGCGTCGAAGAAACCGTGCTGCCACGCATGCGCGCGCATGAGCTCGAGTGGCGCGCGACGCACCTTGGAAAAAATCGGCGCCGTACGCGCGGCGATCGCCTCGCGGATCCGGGCGCGTTCCTCGGGTGTGAACTCGTCGTGCAACAGGTCGTAGATCACGCCGAGATCGTGCACGAAGGTCGAATTGCCGAAATCGACGTTGCCGCGATCGTGGCCCGTATTGCGCTCCGAGATGAACCCGTCCGGATCGAAGGTGGCGATCAACAGCGCGCGCGCCTTGACGCGTTCGAGATACCATGGATCGCCCGTCGCAAACCACAGCCACGCGCCGTTCACCGCCGGGCGCGACGCAGCCGACGCTGCGCTCTTGGTGGCCCAGATGAGTTTCTTCCGATCCGGGCTTTCGGGAGAAAACGGATCCACGCCCGGCGGCACCTGGCTCGTCCACGTTTCGAGCGAATACGGTTTCTCCAGATCGCGTTTCGTTTCCTCGATCCATGGCGCCAGATCCTGGCCGAGCGCGGCTGCCCGGCGCCGCAGGGACGGAACTTCCTCCGCCGTAAAATACACGCGCGGATGACCCGTCGGCACGCGCGCGAGCCATTCCTGCCACGAGGACACGGGCCAGCGCGGCAGCTCGGCGCTGACCTCGAACGACTCCGTCCCGAGCCATGGTCCCGGCGCCGGCGATTCGCGGCGGACGCGCCAGAACCATTTTCCCGGCGCAAACGGCGCGAGCGGGCGGTAAAACAGGTCCGTGGTCGTCGCGCTTTCGGCCGCGGCAAACTTCCCGTCGCGGGAAAACTCGAGGCGATAGGTCGCGGGCTCCTCGCTCGCCGGCCAACGGAACGATGGCGGATTGATCTGCACCGGACTCTCGGCAAACGGGTCGAGTCGCACCGGCCGGCTCTGGTGCAGGAACTCAGGCGCGGCGGTTGCACTCGCGACGAGCGCAATCAAGCCGAGAACAAGGAATCGGGAGGAGAGCATGGGCTTCAATCGGTGCGGGCGGAATCGGGTTCAGTCGGGCGACGCGGCGTGGCAATGCGTTCGAAAGGCCGCGGCGCGACGTCGTCGGCGAGCAGCTCGAGCGCACGGGTATCGCCTTTTTCGATGGCGAAACGCCGCAGGCGCTCGCGATGCTCGTGCACGATGTCACGATAGCCCGGATCGCTCGCGAGATCGACCATCTCGCCGGGATCGTCGACGAGATCGACCAGCGACTCGCGTTGGTCGCCATGCGCGTAGACGCAATATTTGTAGCGCTCCGTGCGGACCATCCGGCCTTCCGTGATCGGCACGAAATCGCCGACCTTGCCGCCCTGCGACATGTGATTGCCGCTGATGATTTCGTCGCGCCACTGTGGCACCGAATCGCCGCGGGCGAGCGCGCGCAGGCTCTCGCCGCGAAGTTTCGCGGGTTTCGCGATCGCGGCGTAGTCGAGCATCGTCGGCAGCAGATCGATGCCGATGTTGACGAACGCGTCGGACGTGCGCGCCTGCGTTTCGCCGGGAGCGCACACGATCAGCGGCACGCGCGCCGCCTCCTCGTAGAACACGGTTTTCTGCGACAACCCATGGGCGCCGGCGCATTCGCCGTGATCGCTGACGAACACGATGAGCGTGTTCTCCTCGAGTCCCTGCTCGCGCAACACGGCGAGCACGCGACCGATCTCGGCGTCGACTTTTTCGATCAGGCGGTAATAGCCCCAGCGCATCGCCTGCCAGACCGAAGGCGGGAAATTGCCGACCGGAAAAAGGCGCCGGTTCGCGTGATAACCGCGGCGGATCAGGGTCATCGTGTCCGGCTCGAACGCCGGCGGCGCCAGGTTCACCGGCGGCGGCGGGAGCTCCTCCAGCGCGGGCGGCTCGCCAATCGGCCCGTTCGACAGCGGCTGGCCGCGCGTCAGCTCGGCGACGTTATGCGGATTCAGGAAACTCGTCACCAACAGGAACGGCCGGTCATGACGCTGGCGGAGAAACTCGATCGCGCGATCCGCGGTCGTCGCATCCTTCTGGCGGGTGTCGAGCTGGTCGAAGCCGTGCGCGTCGAGCTGCTTCGGATCGGCGCAGAGATGCCACTTGCCGAAGTAGCCGGTGTGATAACCCGCGCGGCGGAAATACGTGCCCATCAGCGGAAACTCGGCGGGATCGAGCTTCATGCCGGAATACATCGGGGTATTGTCCGTCACGCCGGTCTCGTGCGGATAGCGGCCGGTGAAGATAGAATTGCGCGCCGGCATGCAGAGCGGATTCGGCGCGTAGGCGCGGGTGAAGAACGTCCCCCGCGCGGCCAGGCTGTCGAGCGCCGGCGTATTCAGATACTGATTACCCATCCGGCAGCTCAGCCCGTCGGCGATCTGCTGGTCGGTCATGATGAACAAAACGTTGGGGGCCGCGGACGCGCCCAGGCAGGCGGCGCCAAAGGTCCACGCGAGAAGCAGGCGTTTCATGGTGGGAAAAGGAAACGGAGGGGAACCCGGAGAATGACGCACGAAACGCGGTCGAGGGTTTGGCGTTTCGGGAAAAGACTTAATTGCCAAATTCCTTCATCCACGCGGCCTCGGGCCAGGCGGCGTCGACGACGGCCGGGCGCGACGGGCCGGGGGTGCTGCGTCCGCGCGCGACGTAATCGGCGAGCAAACGGCCGAGACGCTGAACGACTTCGGGATGAGCTGCGGCGACGTTGTGCTGTTCGTCAGAGTCGACGCTCAGGTCGTAAAGTTGATAGGGCGGCAACTGCGAAAGATCGGACGCTTCCACCTTCAGCCAGCGGCTCGGCGCCGGCGTCGGCGAACTCCAGCCGCCCGAACCGGGCCAGAGGAGAAGTTTCCATTTTCCCTGGCGGATCGCGAATCGCCCCTCGCCCGAGTGATGCACGAGCGCGCGTGGCGACGGGGCGCCGTCCGCGCCGCGCAGCAGCGGCGCAAAACTCACGCTGTCCTCGCCGGCGTCGACCGGCAGCTCAACACCCGCCACATCGGCACAGGTGGCGAGCCAGTCGACGAGGCCGACCGGTTCCGCGCAACGGGTGTTGGCCGGCACGTGCTCCGGCCAGCGCACGATCAGCGGCACGCGGTGTCCGCCGTCGAAAAGATCCGATTTGTAACCGCGAAAGCCGGCGCTCGGGTCGTGGCCAATCTGCCGGTGCGCGGGCACGCTGGCGGCCGGAGCGAAACCATTGTCCGAGGTGAAAACCACGACCGTCTGGTCCGACAAACCGTGTTGCTCCAGCGCCGCCATCACGCGACCGATGTCGGCGTCGACCTGCGCGACGAAATCGCCGTAGTCGGTCGTGCCGGTGGAGCCGGCGAACGGCGGCTGCGGCAGGATCGGCGTGTGCGGCGCGGCAAACGCGAGATAGAGGAAAAACGGCCGGCGATCCGGCGCGGTCGCGCGCTCACCGATGTAATCGATCGCCGCCTGCGTGAGCCGCGGCTGCACGTCTTCCATTTTGAAATCGGCCGCGATCGGTCCGGCGCGCCAGAGTTTCGGCACGTCGCTGTCGGCGACGCGGCCGGTGGGCGGCGTCACGACGCGATCGTCGCGCAGCCACACATACGGCGGCATGTCGAGCGACGCACTGATGCCGAAGAACCGATTGAAACCATGCGCCAGCGGACCGCCGCCGAAAGGCTGGGTGTAATCGACGGCGTCCGGCGCAGCGCCATTGCGGATCCAGTCGAGACCGAGGTGCCATTTGCCAATCGCCGCGGTGGTGTAGCCGTGTTGCCGCAGCAGGCCTGGAAGCGTGAGACGGCCCGGCTCGATCAGATCGGCGCCGTAGCCGTCGAGCACGCCGTGCTTCAAGCGTCCGCGCCACGCGTAACGACCGGTGAGCAGCGCATAACGGCTCGGCGTGCAAAGCGACGACGCGGTGTGCGCGTCGGTGAACATCCGGCCCTCTCGTGCGAGCCGGTCGATGGCCGGGGTGCGCCACGCACTTTGCGGGTTGTAACAGGACACGTCGCCGAGGCCGAGATCGTCGGCGACGATCACCACCACGTTGGGCGGGGCGGCGACGGCCGCCCGTGCCGCCGAGACAAATCCGGCGAGTGGCAGGACGACGCCCAATGCGGCCCCACGCAGGAGGTTCGCCCTTCCCCGCCGTGGCAGGAATGCGCGGCAGAAAAAGGAGACACTGGATGCGAACGACAACGTCACGGCGAGGTCGGCGGCGAGCTGCGCTCGGCACGCTCGTCTTTCTGGGAAAAGGCGAAAGCCCGATCCGCCGCGTCGAGCGCGGCACGATCGTGATGAACGATTCCGTAATAGGTGAGCGCCATCACGACCTCCGTGTAGTTCACCTTTTTCACATCGCCGAAATAGCTCTTCTCCTGGCCGAGGCCGGTGCGCGTGTTGCCGGTGACGTCCACCTGCCCGTCGGGACCGATCCGCGAAACCTGCCAGGCTACCGCAGGAGCGAGCGCGGCTTCGAATTCGGGGAGCGGCACGTGCAGCGCGAGCACCTGGCCGAAGAGCAGCGAGACGACGTTGTAGCTCGAGTCGCGTCCGCCCTTTTCCAGGAAAACGCCGGCGTCATCGCGCCGGGTGAGCGCAAAGGCGATCAGCTCGCGCGCGCGGGCAACGAGCGCCTCGTCGCCGAGAAACGTGCCGCAGAGTCCAAACGCCTTGGCGGCGATGATCACGCGATTCACCGCGTGGCCGCTGCTGGCGATGATCGTGTCGTAACCGGCATCGATGAACGCACACGCCCGCCGCAGCCTGGGTTCGATCTCTGCGATGCGCTCGCGGAAATGCGCCTCGTGCGGCGACTGGCGGATGACGAGCAGCGCGTGCCCGAGTTCCTGCAGAAAGAAAAACGCCGTTTCGACGCTCGCAGCGCGCGAGCGGGCGCTCGCCCCGTTGGGACGCACCTCGGCCACGAAACCGCCGTCGGCGCGCTGGTGGGCGAAGGCGGTTGTGATGCCGACCCACGCCCGATCGGCGGCGGCGAGATCGCCGGCGACGACCGCGCCGATCAGGGCGCGGCAGCTGCCGCGCTGCGGTCCGGCCTCGAGCCAGCTGCCGTTCTTGCGATTGGAGCCGGTGAGACCGCGCGCGTCGGGATAATCGTTCTCGGTGAGCGCCGACAGGCGTCCGGAGGGAAACGCGCGCAGCACTTCGTATTCAGTCGCTCGCGACGCGGCTCCGGCTTCGCCGGCCGCTGCCGGTGCGGCCGAGGCCAGACCGGCGGGCAGCAGCGAGAAACAACAGAGCGCGACGACGCGAGCGACGGAGACGTTCATCAGAGTTCGAAGGACGTGCTGAGGATGAACTGACGCGGCTCGATGATGCGGAAGGCGTAGGGCTTGCCGTCCGGATTCGCCGCCACGGCCTGCAGCCGGCCGTCCTCGAAGAGGTTGCGGACGTTGAGCTGCACGCGACCGCGGACGCGATCGTTGAAGAGCTTGAAGCGATAGCCGACCGAGACGTCGAAGTAGAACCGGGCCTTGTCGTAGATCGGACGGTCGGGATCGAGCTCGAGGATGACCCCATCTGCGCCCGGCGGGCGGCCGTAGAAGCCGATGGCCGCCTTGTCCTCCCAGCGGACCGCGCCACCGACATTCCAGTTGTTGAGCGGACCCGAGGTGAAATCGTAGTTCGTCAACAGATTCGCGCGCCACTCGCGGACCTGCGAGCGCGGCTTGCCGGAATTGGAGACCTCGAACGAATACGGCGCGAGGATGTCGGCGAGATAGCGGAGACGCGCGGCGCCGTTGTTGGCGTCCCACCAGCGGTTGCCGTCGTCGTCCACGGCGGTGGTCCAGACGGGGAGGCGTTCCGCGAGATAGTTGGTGACGGTGTCGCCGATGTTGCTGTCGAAGGCTTCCTGTTGGGCGACGTTGAGCTTTGTGCGCCAGTTGCGGGTCGGGTTGTAGTTGATCTCGATCTCGTAGCCACGCGAGGTGACGTCGGCCGGCACGCCGACGGCGCCGTTGACCGCGGTATCCTTCAGGAACTGCGGATCGAGCTTCATGATGTCGGCCGCGGCGTTGAACAGCTGGTCCGAGGTCGGGGTCACGCCCTGCTTCTGGAACCGCTGGAGCGCGACGTTCTCCGCCCAGGGATAGAACGACTCGTCATACGGCTGACGCACGCCCTCGAGGCGGTGGATGCGCGAGCCGACGGTGCCGATCTGGCTGCGACGGGAGTTGGTCTCCGTGCTGTCGTAGCGGTTGATGCGGATCGCGAGCTTGCCCTCGAGCAGATTGAAGGCGACGCCATAGTCCTTGCCCTCGCTGGTCGGGTTGAGCAGCAGCTCCTCGTAGATGTTATAGCTGATGCCGAGCGGATTGAAGCTGTCGGACTGGTTGTAGAACAGGCTGAGCCAGGGTGTGGCCTTGAAGACGACGCCGTAGGTCTTGGTGTCACCCTGCTGCTCGAGCCACGGCGAATTGCTGTAGTCGCTGAGCGGCGCGTAGGTGATGTAGCCGGTGGCGGGATCGACGGTGACGCCGGACGAGCTGCGGAGACGCTGGCGGTCGCGGCGGAAGCCGATAGTGGGAACGATGCGATCGTTCCAGAAGAAGCCCTGGTAGGTGAGGTTGAACGTGCGGATCTGTTCCTGGTCGGTCGAGGTGCCGTTGATCGCGGTTTCGGTGAGCGAAGCCTGCTCGGTGACCCACTGCTTGGCCACGCCGTCATACCAGCGGAACGGATACGTGCCGGAGAGATTGCCGCGGGAGCTGGGAGCGTAGTCGACGTCGCCGCCGACATTGTCACCCAGGTAATACTGGAACAGCGTCTGCGTCGAAGCGGTGCGGTCGGCCGCATTCAGCCAGCTGTGGTTCGACGTGATGAAGTCACGGTAGCGATAGTTCGTCGACTCGGTCTCGCGATATTCGCCGTGGAAGTTGAACCGCTGCTGGCCGATCCAGTTGATGCCGTCGCGGCGGTCGGGCGTCCATTGATACACGACGTCGAAGCTCTTCGTGTCGCGGTCGTCCGGCTCGTTGAGCACGATGGGCCAGCTGGCCATGACGTAGGGCCGCTTGAAATACGGGTTGGGCGTGCCGTCGGGGAGCTTCTGGTTCACATCGATGAAGAGCACGGTGTCGTTGCTCGAAATCATGTTGCGCGTGTAACGCTCGAACTCCTGGCGGAACCAGCCGAGGCGCGCGGCAACGAGGTGGTTCTCGTTCTCGAAGACGAACTGCTCCAGCTCGGCCATGTAGGTGCGGGCGTCGTCCTCGACGTAGTTGGGCGCGGTGTAGTTGATGGAGCTCCAGTCGTAGACCGACTTGTCGGTGACGCCGGCGTCGAAGAAAAGCGGATACAAGGTGCTGCGCTCGCGGGCCAGCCGGGTGCCGCTCTGGATGAGGCGGACGTCCTGGTTGCGGGTGAGCGGCGTCGCACGGTTGCCGGTGCGGTTGACGCTCCAGTAGCCGACGCTGCCGTCCTGGTCGACGTAGACGGAGGTGCGGTTGTAGACGCCGCCACCGAGCGCCTGGAGACCGAACGGCAGCGTGCCATCGTTTTTCTGCGGATACGGACCGCTCACGGTGCCGTTGGCCAGCGTCACGCGCTGGGTCGTGGGATCCCAGACCGGCTCGCCGTAGCTCTTCCACTCGGTGATGGTTTCCTGCGGCGTGAGGTAGTTCGGGCGCTGGGCCTCGCGGTGGTAGTTCTCGGCGCTGACGCGGAGGGTGGTTTTCTTGAACGGCTTGTAGGTGAGCGCGCCGAAGAGACGCTCGGTGTCGTCATACGACGGCTCGCGCTCGAAGCGCTTGTTGTCGGTCACCGCCGCGATGCGCACCGCGAGCATGTCGTGGATGAGCGGATAATTCAGGTCCACGCTGCCGCGGACGCCGCCGGTGCTGTCGGCGCGGCCGGACAGCGTGAGCGAACGGTTGCGGACGTTGGCGCTCGAGGGCACGAGGTTGACCGTGCCGGAGCCGGAGCCGAGGCCGAAGATGTTGGAGTTCGGGCCGCGCGAGATTTCCACGGCGTCGATATTGTAGAGATCGAGCGGGATCTTCGGATTGCTGGCGAAGTTGCCGATCGCGGTGTTGGCCGAGCCGAGGCCGCGGATACGGTTGGCGGTCTGCGGATTGGCCTGGATGTCGTCGTTCATGCCGCCGTCGCGGTTGGGCGTGAACGCGGTGTAGTTGCCCGTGCCCTCGGTGCTCGCCTCGTATAGGAAGAGGTCGTTGATGTCGGACACGGCGGTGTCGAGCATCTGCTGCTTGGTGACGACGCTGATGGAGGCGGCGATGTCCTCGAGCTTCGTGTTGATGCGGGTGCCGGAAAGCGCGTTGGACGCGAGGTAGCCGCGGTTGTTGGAGGTGACCTCGAAGGGCGAGAGCACCAGGGGCTGGTCCTGGCTGCTGGAATCGTCGGCAGACTGCGCGTGCAACGCGGCTGCGGGCAAGGCCAGCGCCGCGACGGCGACATACGATAACCTGAGTGACTGCGGGAACGTCATACGCGTGGTGTTGGAGTTGGGGTCAGACCGGATGACAAACGACAATAGGGGCATCCGACGGCGGCGACCGTGAAACCGGCGCGAAACAAGTCAGCCATGCGCTGTTGCAAGCGTTGCAATATCCGCGCGCACCAGCGGCGTCGGAGCCACGCGTTGCTTCATGTGGAGGTAGTCCACCGCGTCGGTTTTCTGCGACAAGCGTGCGCGCCGGCGCATTTGCCGTAACCGCTGACGAACACGATGAGCGTGTTGTCCGTCACCCCGGTCTCGCGCGGATAGCGGCCGGTGAAGATCGAACTGCGCGACGGCATGCAGAGCGGATTCGGCGCGTAGGCGCGGGTGAGGCACGTCCCCCGCGCGGCCAGGCGGTCGAGCGCCTGCGTATTCAAATCCTGATTACCCGTCCGGCAGCTCAGCCCGCCGGCGATCTGCTGTCGGCCATGATCAACAAAACGTTGGGCGGAGCAGCGTCCGTCAGGGTGACAAGCAGCTGGGGAAACACGGCAGCCTGCAAAACGCAGTCGAGGCGGTTTGGCGCATTGTGCATCGGACGCACCGGAAAAGCGGAGGATCAGCAGCCGAAATCGGCGCGCCATGAAAGTTCGGGCCAGTCGACGGATGCCGCGGCAGGAGCCACCGCGCCAGGCGTGCTGCGGCCCGTCACAAGCGCGTAACGGCTCGGCGTGCAGAGCGCCGAGGCGGAATGCGTGTCGGTGAACCTCATCCCTTCCGCGTCGAGCCGGCCGAGTTGCGGCGTCCGCCAGGCCGCGTCGGCGTTGTAGCAAGATACATCGCCAAGCCCGAGATCGTCGGCGTAAATAAAATGGATGTTCGGTTGTCCGGTCTCAGGCGCCGCGGCGATATCCGGCCGGCCGAGCAACGCCAGCCCCACAGCGAAGCCGAGTCGAACCGCGCACGCCCCGGGGCACTGTCGTGTTCATCGGCCATTCTTCTGCTTGAAAGCGAAGACGCGATCCGCCGCGGCGAGGACTTCCTTATCTTGATGAATTGTCCCGTAGAGGGTGAGGGCCATCGCGACCTCGGTGTAGTTCACGTTCTTCGCTTTCCCCGAAAACGGATCAGCCTCCAAGCCGACGCCGGTGCGGGTATTGCCACTCACGTCGACGTCGCCCGAGGGCAGAATGCGGGTCAACTGCCACTTCACCGCGGCCGGCAGTGCGGCCTCGAACTCGGGCAACGGCAGATGCAGCACGAGCACCTGACCGAACAGGATCGAGACCACGTTATAGCTGGAATCGCGCCCTCCCCGCTCGATGAATACGCCCTCCGCGTCGCGCAGCGTCAACGCGTGTGCGATGAGCTGACGGGATTTCTCCAGCAACCTCGGATCGTCGAGCGCAAGTCCGCAGAGTCCGAACGCCTTCGCAGCGATGATGACCCGGTTCACGGTGTGGCCGACCTTCGGAATGATGGTGCCGTAACCCGCCAGGATAAAATCCGCGGCGCGGCGCAGCTTCGGTTCGAGGGCGACGAGTCGCTCGTGAAAGTGCGCTTCATGCGGCGACTGGCGAATGACGAGGACAGCGCGGGCCAGCTCCTGCAGAAAAAAGTAAGTCGTCTCGACGGCGGCGGGGCCCTCACGGGAAGTGTTGCCGTTGGGTTTGACGATCGCGTCAAAACTGCCATCCGCCCGCTGATGGGCGAAGGCGGTCTCGATGCCGCGCCAGCAATCGTCCGCCGCAACCAAGTCGTCCAGCACCACCGCCGCGATCACGCCGCGACAGGAACCGCGCTGCGGCCCCACTTCGATCCAGAATCCGTTGGCGCGGTTGCCGCCGGTGAAACCGTTGGCGTCGGGTTTGTCGCCGGCGTGGAGCGCTGCCAGGCGTCCCGGCGGGAAGGAACGGAGGACGTCGTATTCGCGCAGCGCCGCGCGTTCGGCGGCGACGGCGGAAACGGCCAGGAGGAGGCCGCCGAGGAGAGAAAAGAGCCGCAGACGATTGAAGTGATGCATCATGAGATTTCCAGGTTCAGTCGGAACGGGGTGAACCCGGTCACATAGACGCTCTGCCCGTCCCATTTCGGCAGCGCGCCGCGCAGTTGGGTCCAGGCATGGCCCGCGTGACCGGGGCCGAAGGTGATCGTGTCCGCACCTGCCGTATAGCGGCCAGTGCCGGATTTCAGCAGAAACGCGTCGGCCACACCATCGGCCGGCTTGACGCCCTCCAGTCGGCCACCGTGCCGGAACGCCAGTTCCAATGCCACCGGCACGCCCTTGGTGCCGGAGATGTCGAAAGCCAGACAAAAGCGTCCTCCATTCTCGGATACGGCAACGCGCGAAACGAGATGCTGGATGTTGCTCTGCGCGCGGGCGGCGCGGCCGCCGACCGCAAGGGTGCCGTTCGGCGCCATTCGCACGTGCTCGCCGCCCGCGATCTGGTCCGCGGACAGCGGCTGAAAATACGGGCCGGTCAGCTCCTGCTCGAGGTGGTATCCGTCTTTACGAACCACCAACTCCTCGCCGGTGAACTGCCCCTTGCCGAAGAAGGCGCTTGCCAGGCGCACGGCCTCGAGGGCGGCGGCTCCCTTGCGGAGCGAAAACAGCGTGGAGTTCTGCGCGAGCACGGTGCCGCTGATCCCGCCCCGCCGGATGCGCGCGAGGTGCGAATAGGCGAAGATTTTCGCATAGTCGGTCGGCAACGGTCGTTCGGCGGGCAGGTCCTCGCCAAACTCGGGTTCCTCGAGGAACGTCAGCAGTTCGCCCGTGAGCTGCGCCTCGGCGGTGCGCTCGATCTGTGCAGCCATCGCCGCAAACCGGCCGTCGCCGTCGAGCCGAGCCAGCGTGCGATAGCTGTAGTAGTAGCGCGCCATGCTGCCGCGTTGGTATTTGTCCTGCCGCTTCGACGCTTCCGTCACGACCTCCCCGTCGGGGTGAATGTAGTAGAGCGTCATCGTGAGGTTGCGTCGAACGGGCTCGCGCAGCGCAGGCCGATCGAGCAGCCGCGCGACGGTCAGCAGGGCGCGGTTCACGACCGGGGAATACACGGACGTGCTTTTTTCCGTGTATTGGCCGTCGGGATCCAGGTCGATGGTTTCGGCCAGCCACTGGTCGATGCGCGCAACGTAGCGCGCGTCAGGGAAACGTTCGTTGATCCGGGCCAGCGCCGCGCAGACAACCCAGCGGTGGTTTGGCGTGTGAACGCCGCCGACGACGAGCGCGTCGCCGGCGCGGCGGAGAAACCGGTCGAGCGAATCGCGGACCGAGGCCTCGGCGTTGTCGCGATCGCGATGGAGCAAGCTGGCGACGCCCGCGATCGTCTCGACCACGAAGGCCGTGTCGGGTGGCGAGTGAAAGTTCGTCGCGATGTAATCGATGGTGCCATCGTCATGCTGCGCCGACAGCAAGTAGGCGGCCGCTCGCTCGAGCGGCTCGAGAAGCGAGCGATCGCGATGGTGCCGCGAGTCCGGCGCATGGCGGGCCGCCGCGAGCACGGAGAGGAGTTTTGCCGCGTCGTGGACGTTCGGGATGCCGTGCTGGTCGATCACCGCGCCGGAAGCATCCTGGCGGCGGAGCAGATCAGGGATCAGCGCATCGTTGGCCGCCGTGAGCCGGGCCACGAACGGTCCGGCGGCCGGGGCCGCACCAAGCCGGAACGGCGTGAGGCCAAGAGCGCTGAGCGAAAACACCGAGGCAGTGGAGATCAGAAACGAACGACGGTTCATGGGGTGAAGCGGGGAAGGCGTCACCGTGTCACGGCGCGATGAAAAACGGCAAGCCGGCGTGACCGTCACGCCGGCTTGCGAAGGAGCGGCTCAGAATTCAAACGTCGTAGTGAGAATGAACAGGCGCGGATCGATAATGCGAAACGCCGTCGCCTGACCGAGCGGGTTGACCGCCACCGCCTGGAGTCGTCCGTCCTCAAAGGCATTGCGGACATTCAGCTGGGTGCGGACGCCGAACTTCTTGCTCGTGATCTTGAAGCGGTAGCCCACGCTGAAATCGACGTAGTACCGGGCTTTGTCGAACACGGGCTTTTCCGGATCGAGTTCGAGAATCACGCCGTTTTCCGGCGGGCGACCGAGATAGCCGATGGCCGCTTCATCCTCCCACCGGACCGCGCCGCCGATGCTCCAGTTCTTGAGCCGGCCTTCGGTAAAGTCGTAATTTGTCAGCAGATTCCAGCGCCACTCACGAACTTGGGCGCGGGATTTGCCGTCATTGGCGACCTCGAAAAGGTACGGGGCGCGAATTGAGCCGAGCCACTGATTCATGGCGTAACTGTTATTCGCATTCCACCAGAGATTCCCCGCGTCGTCCGCGGCAGTGGTCCACACGGGGAGCCGGCGCGCGAAGTATGCCGCCAGCTCGCCACCGATATTGGAATCGATCGACTTCTGTTGAGCGGCGTTGAACTTGACGCGCCAGTTGCGGGTCGGGTTGTACACAGCCTCCACCTCCCAGCCCTTCGACTCGCGATCGCCGGCGACGCCGACGGCGCCGGTGAGATCCGTTTGGCGGAGGAAATCTGGGTCGAGTTTCACGAATTCCGTGGCGGCCTGATTGTAGATCTGGTCTTCCGTGGCAGTGATGCCTTGACGTTGGTAGCGATCGCGAACCACGCCCATCGCCCACCCGAGGAAGGACTGTGGGCTTTGATCGCGGCCGCCTTCAAGGACGTGCGTGCGGGAGCCGACCGTGCCGAGCTGGCTGAGGCGTGCGCCGATTTCCTTCACCTCATAACGGTTGACCTTGATCGACAGCTTGCCGTCGAAAAGCGAGACTCCGATGCCGAAATCCTGTCCCTCGCTGGTGGGATTGGGCATCAAGAGCCCATCGATGTCATAGCGGACCGCCTCCGGGCTGAAGCTGTCAGCCCAGTTATAGAACAGTCTCAACCACGGGCGCGGCTTCAACACCAGGCCAAGTGTATAGGTGTCACCCTTCTCCACGGAGTCCGCCGAAGGGAAGACATCAAGCGCCGGGGAATCGGGCGTATAAAAACCTGTATCCGGATCGATGGTCCATGCGTCGGACGTGTTGCTGCCCTGCTTATCGCGTCGGTAGCCCGCGGTCGTGACGACTCGATCCTCCCAGAACGACCCTTGGTAGGTGATGTTTGCCGACTCAATATAACGGGTGCGGGTGCGGGTGTTGCTGATCGGCACTTGATCGAGCGTCGCGGACTCGGTGACCCACTGATTCGTCTGCGCATTGAACCACTTGAACGGGTAGCTCCCGGCAAGATTGCTCACCGATGCCGGAGCGTAGTCGACATTCTGTCCCTGACTGTCACCGAGGTAATATTGGAAATACGTGGTCGTGGAGGCGGAGCGATTGGCCGGTGAAATCCACGGATGGGAGGAAGCAATGATGTCGTTATAGCGGTAGTTCACGTTCTCCATATCACGGCGCTCCGCGTGAAGGTTGATCCGCTGCCGGCCGATCCAGTCGAGCCATCCACCCCTGCGCTCGGGAGTAAGCTGATAAACAAGGTCTCCGCTGAAGGTTTCTTCGGACTCCGGCGTGCGCAGGACGAGCGGATTGGCAGCGCCGACGTAGGGCCGGCGGAAGTTTGGATTGGGCGAACCGTCGAGCAGGCGTTCGTTAACATCGACGTAGATGATCGTGTCATTCTCGCCGATCATATCGCGTTCATAGCGCTCGAAGTCCTGCCGGAAATAGCCGGCTCGCGCGGCGAGCAAGTGAGTCGGTGTGTCGACGAAGAACTGTTCGAGCTCGACCATGTAGGTGGTCGCTTTATCATCGACCAGGTTGGGGGCGACGTAGTTGACGCTGGACCAGTCGTAAAGGGACTTGTCCGAAATGCCGGGTTCGAAGAAGAGCGGGAAATTCGTCTTGTTACGCCGCAGATCCGTGCCGCTCTGAAGCAGGCGCAGGTCCGTCGTCCAGCGGCGTGGGGTTGGCTCCCCCGAAAGGCTGCCGGTGCGATTGACACCCCAGTACGTAATCGATGCATCGGGCTCGACGAAGAGCGGAGTGCGTTGATAGAAATTATTGCCCTGCGCCCACAGACCGGCTGGCAGGGTGCTGTCCTTGCTGGCCGGAAAAGGGCCGGAGGTCGTGCCGTTCGCCAGCGTGACCATGCGGGTAATCGGGTCCCAAGTCGGCTCGCCCGCCGCCTTCCAGTCGGTGACAGATTGGCGCGGTGTCAAAGCGTTGGGGCGCTGCGCCTCGTTGCGATAACTCTCCACCGAGGCTTTCAGTGTCGTGCGGCGGAAAGGTTGATAAAAGAGCGAGAATTGGCCGCGGCGAATCTCCTCGCGGGCAGGTTCGCGCTCGAACCCCTTGTCTTCGCGGACGCCCGCGAGGCGGACCGCGAGCTTTCCTTCAATCAGGGGACGATTGAAATCGAAGGCGGTCCGAAATCCGCCGCGATCATCCACCCGGAGCGTTGCGCTCGTGATATCGCGCCTGGCTTGGGCATAAGCCGGAACAAGGTTCACCGCGCCCGCGCCGGAACCCAAACCGAAAATATTGGAGTTCGGTCCGCGCGAGATTTCTATAGCTTCAATATTATAGAGATCGATGGGGATATTCGGATTGCTGGCGAAGTTGCCGATCGCCACATTGGCCGAGCCGAGGCCACGGATGCGGTTCGCAGTCTGCGGACTCGCCTGGACGTCGTCGTTCACCCCGCCATCGCGATTCGGCGTCATCGCAGTAAACTGACCGGTTCCCTCCGTGCTCGCCTCGTATAGGAAGACGTCGTTGAGATCACTCGCGGCCGTGTCCTCGAGTTGTAGTTTGGTGACGACGGTAAGTGACGATGCGATATCCTCGATCTTCGTGTTCAGGCGCGTGCCGGAGAGGGCATTCGACGCCATATAGCCGCGGTTGGTGGAGGTGACCTCGAAGGGCGAGAGCACCAGGGGCTGGTCCTGGCTGCTGGAATCGTCGGCAGATTGCGCGTGCAACGCGGCTGCGGGCAAAGCCAGCGCCGCGACGGCGACATACGATAACCGGAGTGACTGCGGGAACGTCATACGGGTGGTGTTGGAGTTGGGGTCGGACCGGATGACAAACGACAATGGGGGCATCCGGCGGCGGCGACCATGGATCCGGTGGGAGACAAGTCAGCCGTCCGTTGTTGCAAGCGTTGCAACATCCGCGGGCCCGCTGCGCGCGAGCCCCGAGTGCCCCCCGAAAAACGAAAACGCCCTGCGCTTGCAGCTGGGCGTCGTCGAGGTTTCTCCGGGATCGCGTCAGCGCGGGTCGCTGCGTTCGTCCTTCGGCGTCGCCTCCTCGGGCGCGGTGCCGTCGGGACGCGTCACGGTGAAATTTCCTTTCAACCGGATGTCGTTCGAGGCCGCACCGACCATGACGGTGAAGCGTCCGGGCTCGACGACCCAGTGCTGGTTGCGGTCGAAGAGCTGCAGGTCCTCCGGACGCAGCGTGAAGCGCACCGTCTTCGACTCGCCCGGCGCGAGCGCCACGCGTTCGAATCCGCGCAACGCCTGATCGTAGGTCGTCACGCTGCTGTAGTCGTCCCGCAAATACAGCTGCACGATCTCCTCCCCCGCGCGCCGGCCGGTATTGGTCACCTTGAACGTCACCATGAACTCGGCGCCCGCGCCGCCGCGTTCGGGCGAAATCTGCAGCGCGTCGTAGGCGAACGTCGTGTAGCTGAGGCCGTGGCCGAAGGCGAACAGCGGTCCGCTGACCATGCCGAGATCGCGCGCCTGCGAGCCCGGTTTCGCGGGGAAGTTGAACGGAATCTGGCCGGCGGATTTCGGAAACGTGATCGCGAGCTTGCCGGAGGGATTCACGTCGCCGAACAGGATGTCCGCCAGTGCCGCGCCGCCCTCCTCGCCCGGGAACCACATCTCCACGATCGCCGGCACGTGCCGCGCCGCCCAGTTGACGCTGAGCGGACGGCCGTTGCTCAACACGAGCACGAGCGGCTTGCCGGTCGCGGCGAGCGCGCGCAACAGGTCCTCCTGATAACCGGGCAGGTCGAGGCTCACGCGGCCGTGCGACTCCTGGCAGATCGATTCGGTTTCGCCGAGCACCGCCACGATGACGTCGACGTCCTTCGCCGCGGCCACCGCCTCGTCGATCCCGGCGCGGACCGCCGCCGACATCGGCTCCTTCATCACGTCGCTTTCCGGATAACGTTCGTCCACCACCGCGCAGCCCTGGACGTAGCGCACGTCGACGCCGGATCCGAGCTTCGCGCGAATGCCGGCGAGCGGCGTGACGAACTTGAGATCCTGCGGACCGTAACGCGACCACCAGCCCGCGGGATTGTCGGCGAGCGGCCCCGTGACGAGCACGCGCTTCAAATTCTTCGCGAGCGGGAGGGCGTTGCCCTCGTTTTTCAACAACACGATCGATTCGCGGGCCGCGCGGGCCGACGCCGCGAGTGCATCCGGCGCACGCACGATCCGATCGGCCGCCGCGGGATCCGCGACGTAAGGCTGGTCGAACAAACCCAGCCAGTATTTCACGCGGAGGATCTCCCGCACGCGCGCGTCGAGGACGCCCATCGACAGGCGTCCGTTCTTCAGCGCCTCGCGCAACAGCGCACCGTAGCCGGCGGGCGGCGTGAAATTCGTGCGGATGTTGAGCCCCGCTTCATGGGCCTGCACCGCGGCTTCGAGCGGCGTCGGCGCGACGCGGTGCTTCGTGTGGATGTATTCCACCGCGTTGCTGTCGGACACGATGTAGCCTTTGAAGCCCCATTCGTGACGCAGGATGTCCGTCAGGAACAGCGCACTCGATTCGACCGGCACGCCGTCGTAGTCGTTATACGAGGCCATCACGCCGAGCGCGCCCGCTTCGCGCACCGCGCGTCGAAACGGATGCAGGAACATCGTCTGCACCTCACGCCACGTCACCTGCGGATCGGTGCGCGCCTGACCGTCGCGACCGCCTTTCGGCACGCTGTAGACGGCGTAATGCTTCAGCGTCGAGACCACGCGGTTCTCCTGAATTCCCTTCACCTGCTCGACCCCGAGCGCGCCGGCGAGAAACGGATCCTCGCCGTAGCTCTCGACCGTGCGCCCCCAGCGGGGATCGCGGGCGAGATCGAGCACCGGCGAATAGACATTCGTGTAACCCAGCGCGCGGGCCTCGCGACCGGTGACCCGGCCGATCTGCCGCACGAGCTCGCGATCCCAGGTGGACGCCACCGCGAGTTGCGAAGGGAAGCTCGAGGCGCGCAGGTGCAGCAGGCCGCGAATGCCCTCGTTGGTGAAATCGACCGGAATGCCGAGTCGGGTGTCCTCGATGAAGAACCGCTGCACGTCGTTGATCGCACGCGCGTGCTTCGACCACGGCAGACCGTGCTCGGGCTGCGGCAGGTTGCCGCTGAACCCGAGATTGCCGTTCATGTGTTCGTCGATGTTGCCGAGGCCGTCTTTCCAGAACGCGTCCTTCCAGGCCGGCGTGGGCAATTCGTCCTTCGCGACGCGCGGAAACCCATAGAGCGTGACGAGCTGCGCCGTCTTCTCGTCGGGCGTCATTCGCGCGACGAGGTCATCGATGCGCGCGTCGACTTCGAGCGACGGATCCTCGTAAGGATCCTTCACGCCGTTCTTGTTCAGATCGATCCAGCCTTCGCGGTAGATCGGCGGCGCGGTCCGCGACACGATGAAGCGGGCATCGGCGCTGCTGTCGGCGGCAACCGCCGCAAGCGGTCCGGCGAGCAGAAGCACGAAGCGGAATGAGACGGAAAACATACGGGGTGGATTAACGGGTTGGGCGGCGAAACGACAATCGAATGCGCGCGTGCGCGAATCTCATGCGCCCAGACAGTCCGCGGGGAGGGTGCATGCTTGCATGCGTTGCAACTGGCGGCGCGGACGGCGGAGGTTCTTCCAGAAAATTTCGCGACCGCGCCTCACTTCCCCCGGGCGGCTGCTCACGCTCAGAAGCGCGGCTTCTGTTGTCGGATCGCGGCTCGCCTCGGCCGGGCGCGCGCCGCTAGGTTGCAGGTGTGGACACGCTAACATCGACGCCGGACCCGCTGGACTCCCGCGGGGGACCGGCCAGGCGCGGCGCTGGCCGCCGGACCGCCGCGCGCGAGCCGTCATCCGAGGAAGCCTTGCTGCTGGGCAACAGTGACGCCATCCGGCGCGTCATCCGCGTCGCTGAGGAAGTGGCTCGCAGCGACGTGACCGTGTTGATCGAAGGCGAATCCGGCACGGGGAAGGAATTGGTGGCGCGGCTCATTCACGCGCGCAGCGATCGCGCGGCGCAGCCGTTCATTTTCGTGAACTGCGCCGCGCTGGCCGAATCGCTCGTCGAAGCCGAGCTGTTCGGCCACGCGAAAGGTTCGTTCACCGGCGCGGTCGCCAACAAGCTCGGGCGTTTTCACCTCGCCGACGGCGGCACGCTGTTCCTCGACGAGATCGGAGATCTCGGACCGAAAGGCCAGGGCGCACTCCTGCGCGTGCTCGAAGACGGCGCGTTTCGCACCGTGGGCGGCACGGAGCTGCAGCACGTCGACGTGCGCATCGTGACCGCCACGAACAAGAACCTGCCGCAAGCGGTCGCCGCCGGAAAGTTTCGCGAGGATCTCTTTTATCGCGTGAACATCGTGCCGCTGCAGCTCCCGCCGCTGCGCGACCGGGCCGAGGATATTCCGCTGCTGGTCGAAACCTTTCTCGAGCAGTTCGCCGCGAAGCATCGCCGCCCGCGCAAACGGCTCTCCCCCGAGGCGCTGGAATTGTGCCAGCGTTTCCCGTGGCCCGGCAACGTCCGGCAGCTGCGCAATGTGGTCGAGCGCCTCGTCGTCACCGCGCCGCATCCGCTGATCGCGGCGGACGATCTGCCCGAATCGCTGCGGGTGCATGACCGTCTCGCCAGCGAGTTCACGGTGCGCGTCGGCATGACGATCGCCGAAGCCGAGAAGCTGCTCATCCGGCAGACGCTGGCCCAGCTCACGTCCAACCGCGAAGCCGCCGCGCGCGCGCTCGGGATCAGCCGCCGCACCCTCCAGTATAAGCTGAAGCGATACGGTCTGCTCGGGCCAGACTCGTCCGGGGATGCGACGCCGCCCCAGGCCTGAACGTCTGCTTTGCACAAAAAGGCCGCCGACGTGCAGCTTTTGCACCGAAACGCGGCCAGCTCGGAGGCTCCGCGGCCTCGGTCGTCTTTTCGATTCACCTAGATTGCGAGTGTCGTGCTACTTGCATCATCGTCACCCGCGTCGGCACGGCAGCTGCAATTCCACGGCTGACCATGAGAACACGTCTCGAATCCCTCTTCGCCGCACAGCAAAAGCTCCTTCGCTCTTCCACCTTGCCGCAGGAACGGCAGGTGGTGCTCGACGCGTTGCAGGCGCAGATCCCGGCCCCGGTTCTTGCCCATTTTCTGCGTCTGATCGCGCAGGGCCGCAAGGGCGTCGGCCTCGTCCAGCACGGCGTCTGCTCCGGCTGCCACCTGCGCCTGCCGGCGGGCACGGCTTCGCTGCTGGCGAAGTCGGACGATCTTCATCTTTGCGAAAACTGCGGTTGCTACCTGCTGCTGCCGGCCGACGAAGTCCCGCTCGCGGGCGCGCGCACGGCGCCCGTGGCAACCGCGGTGCGGCGGCCGCGCAAGACGGCGCAACCCGTCGCCGCCTGAACCTTCGCAGGTCCGGCGCCTCCGTCATCCCGGCGATGCGGAGGCGCATTTTTTTCGTTCATCGGGGCCGGTCGGTGACGGAAAATCTCAATCGCCGGACAACAGGTCTGCACCCGGAGTCGTTGACGCGCCCACGGATGCGACGGGAAACTGGCCGGACCACGCGCGGTCATTTCACCCCGACCGCGGGCGAACCACCGCCATCCCGTGCGTTCGATTATCCCCATGTGCTCCTCCCCTCCCCGTCTTCGCGCTCTCCTCGTCCTCCTGCCTGCACTCTTTTTCGCGGCCCCGGCGGGGGCCGCGTCCACCGCGGTGCCGGAGGGCTGGTTTGCCTGGCCCTCGGTCGAGCCGGCCGACGGCTCGGCGCTCGATGCCCGTGCCTGGAACACTGCCCGCGGTGCATCCCTGCCGCGGATACAAATGCAGGACGGCCGCTTCGTCACGCCGGACGGACAGCGCCAGCGCTTCTGGGCGACCAATCTCGCCGCCAACGAAGCCTTCCCGCCCACCCCCGAGGAAGCGGCCGCGATCGCCCGCCGCCTCGCGAAGGCCGGCGTGAACCTGGTCCGACTGCACCACCTCGACAATCCCTGGGCCGTCGGCAAAGGCGGCAGTATCTGGCCCGCCGGCCAGCCGCAGCACCGCGAGCTCGATCCCGGACAGCTCGACCGGCTGCACCGGTTGATGGCGGCCCTGCGCGATGAAGGCATTTATTCGAACCTCAACCTGAAGGTTTCCAAAACCCTCGCCGCCGAGGACGGCTTCGATCCGAGCGTCAGCCGCATCGCCAACTTCCAAAAGCGCGTCGACATCTATGACCGGCGGATGATCGAGCTGCAGAAGGACTACGCGCGCCGCCTGCTCACGACCAAAAATCCTTACACGGGCCTCGCGCCCGCCGAGGATCCGTCGGTCGCCTTTGTCGAGATCAACAACGAAAACTCGCTGCTCGGCTACTGGACGCGCGATCTCGGGCGCGGACTCGAGAAATTCCCCGCCCCGTTCCGCGAAGACCTGCGCGCGCAATGGAACGCCTGGCTGGCGCGCACCTACGCCGACGATGCCGCGCTCGCGAAGGCTTGGAACGCCACCGGCATGAAGCTGGGCGAGGAGACGCTGATCCCCGCCACCGCGAAATGGGAACTGCGCGTGCAGCCCGGCTCGCAAGCCGCCCTCGCGCCAAGCGCCGACAAGGCGGTGCAGGAGTTGAAAGTCGACCGGGCCAGCGGCATCGCGTGGCACGTGCAGGCGTCGCTACGCGGGCTGAAGCTGCAGGACGGCGTGGTTTACACGGTCGAATTCCTCGCCAAAGCGGACCGTCCCCGCCAATTGGGCGTCGGCGTCGGCATCGACACGCAGGCGCGTCCGCAGGACCCGTGGCGCAGTTTCGGGATGTTGGAGACCGTCGAGATCGGCACCGAATGGCAGGTCGTGCGGCTCGCGTTTCCGGCGCACTCGGTCGCGGGCGCGCCCGCCTCGCTCAGCCTCAACGCCGGCCAGGCGCCGGGCACGCTCTCGCTCAAGGAGCTCAAGCTCGTGACCGGGGCGGAAGGCGCCGGCTTGCAGGAAGGCCAGTCCGCCTCCGGAGGCACCGTGCCGCTGCCGCTTGCGCCCACGGCGCGCCAGTGGGCCGACTGGATCGCCTTCCTCGCCGACACGGAACGTTCGTTTGCCGAGGAAATGCGGAGTTTCCTCCGCCACGAGCTTCACGTGCAGGCACCGATCGCGTGCTCGCAGATCGATTACGGCGGGCTGACGGGCATGAATCGCGAGCAGTCCATGGAGTTCGCCGACGCGCACGTCTACTGGCAGCACCCGGACTTCCCGGCCGACGCCGACTGGGATCCGCATCGTTACACGATCCGCAACTCCTCGCAGCTCGACGAACTGAAGGACCGGACGTTCGGCGCCCTCGGCGACCTCGCCCTCGTGCGCGTCGCCGGCAAGCCGTATACAATCAGCGAATACGACCATCCCGCGCCGAGCGAGTTTGTCTGCGAGATGTATCCGGAGATCGCCTCGTTCGCCGCCCGGCAGGATTGGGACGCCGTCTACACGTTCGTCATCGGCGCCTACGGCGCGGCGAACCCGGAAGGCCGCATCGCCGATTTCTTCGACCAGCTGAACCACCCGGCGAAATGGGGCCAGTCGATCTTCGCCGCCGGACTGTTCCGCCATGGGCTCGTGCCGCCGGCGCCCGCGGCCAACGAGCTCAAGCTGGGGCAGCCGCTCTGGGCCGAGCAGCCGCATGCCGAAGTGCTGTGGCGCGCGCTGATTCCCGCCGGACCGCTGAACCTGCTCAACGTGCGCTACGCCGTCAGCGACCGTCCGGGTGCGCCCGGCGCCAAAGCCACCCTCGCGCGCCACGCCCCGTCCGCGCCCGCGCCGATGCCGGTGCGGCTCGCCGCCGGACCTTCGGGACGTCTTTATCTGATCGATGCCGAACAGGCCGCCGCCGTCGTCGGGTTCCTCGGCGGCGGAAAATCCGACGTCGGTCCGCTGCACCTCGCGTGCGAAAAGTTCGGTCGGAATTTCGCAAGCGTCACCGCCCTCGCGCTCGACGGGAAACCGCTGCGCGCCTCGGGTCGCGTGCTCGTGACCGCCGTGGCGCGCGCCAACAACCAGGGCGCCGCCTGGAACGAAGCGCACAATTCGCTCGGCGAAAACTGGGGCCATGGCCCGACGATCGCGGAACACGTGCCGGTCACCGTCACACTCGCCGGGCTCGCCGGTCGCGAGGTGTTCGCGCTGAAGCCCGACGGTTCACGGGGTGCACGCGTCGAAACCGAATCCGCCGACGGTGCGCTGACGTTCGCCGCGCGCCCGGCGTATCAGACGCTTCACTACGAGATCGTGGCGCGGTGAAGCGCCGGCCCACGCAATTTTGTCCAAGCAGCCCCGGCAGCCTGATGCAAAAGAGCCGACGTCACGGCCCGCGTGATCGTCGGCGCAGAGTCGTGGCCCGCGTCGCGTGCAGACGCGACGCGGGCCCTATCAACTCAACCCTTTACAACCCATCAATCGCGCCGGTTCGCGAACTCGCGAATGGCGCAAGTTTCATACGCCGCCTCCACTCCGCTGACCCGCGAGCTCGCGCTGGCCAGCGTGAACGCCCTCCGCGATCTCTTCGATCATCTTGGCGTTGAACCGCGGGATGTCGGCGGGTTTCCGGCTCGTGACGAGGCCCCGGTCGGTGACGACGGTTTCGTCCACCCATTCGGCGCCGGCGTTGCGGAGGTCGGTTTTGAGCGAAGGATACGAAGTGACGCGGCGACCGCGCACGACGTCCGCTTCGATCAACATCTGCGGCCCGTGACAAATGGCCGCAACGGGTTTGCCCGCCGTGAAGAAATGGCGGACGAACTCCACCGCTTCGGGCACCATGCGCAGCGAATCGGGATTCATCACGCCGCCGGGCAGCAGCAGCGCGTCATAGTCGTCAGGATTTGCCCGCTTCAATGGGACGTCGACGTGCAGCGTATCGCCGAAATCGTCTTCGTCCCAGGCGCGGATGGAGCCCTCCTTGGGCGAGATCACATCCGTCTCGGCGCCCGCTTCCTCGAGCGCGGCCCGCGGTTGCTCGAGCTCGCTTTGCTCGAACCCGTCGGTGGCGAGGATGGCGACTTTCTTACCAGTAAGATTTCGTTTCATTGCTCTGATTATTTTTCGGTTTTCGGTTTCTGAACGGAGCAAGCAGCAAGCAAAGGGATCAGGCGGCGCGCGCCGCGGGGCGCGTGACGGAACGGCGGCGACGCGGGGCGCGCGGCGACCAGCCCGCCCACGTCGTGCGAGGCGTTTCCGGCCGAAAAGTTCCCGGCGTCGGACCCGTGGGCGCGGCGGCGCCGAGGCCAAGGCGATGCGCGAGGTTCATCGCATCGAAAGGGGCGAAGGCTTTCGCGTCGTTGTCGAAATAGACATACACATCGCGACCGCCGCGCCGCATCGCCGCAGGCGAACCGACGAGGCGCGCATTCAGCTGCCCCCCGCGACTCCACGCCCGGACCCGCTCGGCCCAGGCGTCCAAGGCTTCGGGCGAATAACCGCTCGCATAGAGCTCGGTGTCGCCGTGCAGACGCACGTAAACGAAATCCGCCGTGACATCCTCCAGCAACGGCCAGTGGCCGGCCGTATCGGCGACGACGGACGCGATCTGGTGCTGCCGCAGCAGGTCGATGAAGGCGGGCGTCTCGAACGACGGATGCCGCACTTCCAGCGCGTGGCGCAACGGGCGATCTTCGACGACGCGGAGCCAAGCCCGCTCCTTGAGTCGATGATCGTGTCGGCGGCCGAGCGCAGCGGCTTCGGCCGTCGTGCGCGGCAGGAGTTGAAAAAACGCGGCCAGCCGTTCGGGATCGAAGCGCGTCATCGGCGGCAATTGCCACAGGATCGGACCGAGCTTCGCGCCCAGACGCAGCACCCCGGAAGCGAAGAAATTCGCGAGCGGCGTCGCGACGTCGCGCAAGCGTTTCAAGTGGGTGATGAAGCGCGGACCCTTGATCGAAAACAGAAAATCATCCGGCGTTTGGTCGTGCCATTTCGCGAAGCTCGACGGCCGCTGCATCGAGTAAAACGTGCCGTTGATCTCGATCGTCCGCACCTGACGCGAGGCAAACGCGAGCTCGCGATGCTGGGCGAGCCCGCGCGGAAAAAAACTCCCGCGCCATGGGGCGTAGGTCCAACCGGAGAGGCCGATGCGCGTTTCCGACATGACCCAGTCTAGCGCGGCGACGGACTTGGGGCCATGGGCAAAAACGGGGGCGAGGGCATGGGACGTCGGCCCGAAAACCGGCCCCGAATCCCGGGCGCTAAATCGCGCCGGTCACGCAGGCGCATGCGCTCCGCGCCGGCAGTTTTCCGAAGGCGTGGCCTCGCTGTCGCCAGCGGGAGTTTCCCCGAGGCCATTCCGGCTCCGCCACGGGAACCAGCTCCCGCGATTGGACCTCCATCGTGCGCACCGTGCGGGCGGCGTCGGCCGCCGCGGCTGAACCCCGCCACGGTGACCTGTTCAACCCTCAACCCATATTCTCATGTCCAAATCCACCACCCTTCAGGAACTCCTCATCGAGGAACTCCAAGACCTTTACAGCGCCGAAACGCAGCTCACCAAAGCCCTCCCTAAAATGGCCAAGGCGGCGAGCGACGAGAAGCTCCGCACCGGATTCGAGGAACATCTCGATCAGACGCACGAGCACATCGCCCGCCTCGACCGCGCGATGGAAATCCTCGAGGCCTCGCCGAAAGGCAAAACCTGCAAGGCAATGAAAGGCCTCATCGCCGAGAGCGAGGAGAAGATCAAAGAAGACGCCAGCGATGCCGTGCGCGACGCGGCGCTGATCGGCGCCGCGCAAAAGGTCGAGCATTATGAGATCGCCGGCTACGGCACCGTCCGCACCTACGCCGAGCTGCTCGGCGAGGAGGAAGTCGTCGAACTGCTGCAGGAGACGCTCGACGAGGAAGCGGAGACCGATCGCAAGCTCACGCAGCTGGCTTCGTCACTCAACCTCAAGCCCAAGGCGGAGGAGGACGACGAGAGCGACGAGGAAGATGACGAGGCCTGAGTTCCCCGACTTTTTCGACTGGACCTGCACGGGTGCGGCGCACGCGCCGCACCCGTTTTCTCGAACTTCCGACTTTATCCGGCACCCGCTGCCGCGTTCGACCCGATGCCAAAGCAGGGTCGAGATCGTTACTTTCTTGTCGCCATGAACGATACCACGTCTCTCACCGCCTCGCGCACGCCCTCGCACGAGGAAATCACGAAGAAAGCCCGCGAGCTTTGGGAAAGCTACGGCCAGCCTCATGGGCGGGACGAAGAAATCTGGCTCGAAGCGGAACGCCTGCTGCAGGCTCCCGAAACGCCTTCCCCCTCGCCTCTGCCCCCCGCGACCGCCGCCGCGCCGGCCACGCCCAGCCCGCTTCCGGCCCGCCGGCCGGCCGGTGCTGCCACGGCCACGCCGCGGTCCGCGCGCGGAAAATCTGTCGCCAAATAGAACGCGCAGCGGCGCGGCCACAGTGCCGCTGCTCGGTGGCGACCGGATGACCAAATAAGGGTTTCCCTGATAAGGCTTCTCGGTGACAAACCGGTCCGGGAAAGGACTATGGGGCAGTGTGGTTCCAGCCCCGCATTCTCATTGCTCCGCAGGAGCGTAGCCCGGGCGTTCGCGTCGCCATTCCCCTCGCGGCTTTTCTCGCGGCCTTCATGCTGCGGGAAAGCCTCGGTCCCTGGCTGGGGCGGGAAATGCCTTTCGCGTTCCTGCTGCCGGCGGTGTTTGTGAGCGCCTGGTTCGGCGGCGTGGCGGCCGGCTTGCTCGCCACCGTCGTCAGCGCGTTGATCGTCTGGGAAAATTTCCCCGCGCTGCTCAGATTCAACGACGCGAGCGAGGCCGCCCGGCTGGGGCTGTTCACGCTCAACGGGTTTATCGTCACGGCACTGTGTGCGGGATTGCACCGGCTTCTCCGCCGGCTGCGCGCTTCGGCTCTCGAGGCTGCGCGCACGATCGAGGCCATGGCGCAAAACGCGCCCGTGCTGATCTGGGCGACGGATGCGGCGGGGCGCTGCCACTACGTCAACCAGCACTGGAGCAGCTTCACCGGTGAAACGCTGCCCGCCGGCGGCGCCGTCGAAAGACCCGGGCGGATTCATCCGGCGGATGTCGCGCGCCACACCGCCATCTCAAAGCAGGCGATCGCCGCGCGCCGCCCTTACGAGGTCGAATACCGGCTGCGGCGTCACGACGGCGATTACCGCTGGTTCCTCGAGCAGGCCGTGCCGCGGCATGGCGAACGGCAGGCGTTCGAAGGCTACATCGGTTGTTGCAGCGACATCACGGAATCGCGCAAGGAGCGCGAGGAGCTGGCTTTCATCAGCCGGCTGCAAAGCGGCCTCGCCGAGTCGCTCGACCTCGATCGTTGCGCCGAGCTGCTGGCGCAGTCGTTCCTGCCGCGGCTGGCCGATTGGTGCTCCATCCAGCTGGTCGACGATCACGGCGAGCTCGAATGCGTGCGCATCCAGCACTTCGAACGCGGGGCGATCACCGGCCGCGCCGCCGAAAAACTCGACCGGTTCGCCGCCGGCATCGCCCGCTCCGGCGAGCCGCAGCTGATTCAGGCCGGCGACCCGGCCGTGCTGGATGTGGTCGCGTTCGACGGCCCGCATCGCGAAAAGCTGGGCCGGCTGCCGTTCGTATCCTATTTGGGAATACCATTGCGGGCGCGCGGCCGCATCACCGGCGTGCTGGCGCTCGCCACGGCGGAGTCCGGCCGGAGCCTCGATGTGCCGGCGCAGCGGCTCGTGCAAAAGATCGCCGGACTGGCCGCGCTCGCGCTGGAAAACGCCCGGCTGTATCGCAGTGCCCGGCAGGCGCTCGCCGCGGAGGAACACGCGCTGCGCGAGATGCAGCGGAGCGAGCGCCGGTTCCGCTTCATGTGGGAGGCAAACATCTTCGGCATCGGCACGATCTCCCGCGCGGGCCGGATCCTCAGCGCCAACTCCGCGCTCGCCACCCTGCTCGGCTACACCCGCGAGGAAATTGCCTCCGGCCGAGCCAGCCTCGGGGAACGCACCCCGCCGGCGTGGCGCTCCGTCGACGAACGCGCCAATCTCGAACTGCAGCTCACCGGTCGCTGCACGCCATTCGAAAAGGAGTTCGTGCGGCCCGACGGCTCCGTGGTGCAGGTGCTGGTCTGCGGCAGCCTGCTGCCGGAGAGCGAGGAGTGCATGACCTTCGTGCTCGACCTCACCGCCCGCCGCCATGTCGAAGCCGAGTTCGAACGCCAGCAGACGCTGCTCCACACCATCGTCGACGCGATGCCCGCCATGGTCGCTTACGTCGATACGCAGGAACGGGTCTGCCTCCATAACGAGAAATACCGGCAATGGTTTGAGGTCCCGGCCGACGCGATCGAGGGCCGCACCATTCGCGACCTGCTCGGCGAACCGGCCTACCAGCGCGTCGCGCCCTATCTGCACGCCGCGTTGCGCGGACGAAACATGCGCCACGAAACCACGCTGCGCACCGCCGATCGCCAGCGGCACCTGATCGCCTCGTATCGCCCGCATCTCGATGCCTCCGGCCACGTGCGCGGCATCGTGATTCACGCCTACGATATCACCGAGCGGAAGGAAACGGAGCAGGCGCTGGCCGATGCGCTCCTGCGCTATCGTTTCCTCGCCGACGCCATGCCGCAGATGGTGTGGACTTCGCTGCCGGACGGACGGCTCGACTACGTGAACCATCGCTGGCTGGAGACGACCGGCATGACCGAGCTCGCGTCGCTCGGTCGCGACGGCTGGCTCGACGCCGTCCATCCCGACGACCGGGCGGCCACCGGCGAACTCTGGCAACGCGCGCTGCGGGACCAGGGAACGTTCCAGCACGAATGCCGCGTCCGCTGCGGCCCGAGCGAGGAATGGCGCTGGCACCTGGTGCGGGCGCTGCCGCGGCGGGACGATCAGGAAACGCTGGTGCAGTGGGTCGGCAGCGCGACGGACATCGACGAACTGCGGCGGGCCTATGCCGAGCTCGCCGAGGCGCGGACCCGCCTGAAATCTCACGCCGACGAACTCGAAGCCCGCGTGCGGGCGCGCACGGCGACCTTGCGGGAGGCCAACGCCGAGCTCGAGGCCTTCACGTATTCAGTTTCCCATGACTTGCGCACGCCGCTGCAGTTCGTCCGCGGGTTTGCGGAAGCGATCCGCGACGACGCGGGCGGGTCCCTCTCTCCGGAGAACCGCGACTATCTGCAGCGGATCATCCGGGCCGCCGCGCGGATGGACACCATCATCCAGGACCTGCTCGGTTACAGCCGGCTCGCCCGCGCGGAGATGCAGCTCGTGCCGGTTCCGCTCCACGACATCCTCGCCGATGTCCTCGCGCACCACCATGCCCCGATCAAGCAGAGCGGCGCGTCGGTCCAGTTGAGCCCCGATCTTCCCGCCGTGATGGCCGACCGCACCGGTTTGTTTCAGGCCCTCTCGAACCTGATTTCCAACGCGCTCAAGTTCTCCCGGCCGGATTGCGCGCCGTCGATCACCCTGCGGGCGGAAACCAAGGACGGCCGCGTGCGGCTGTGGGTGGAGGACGACGGTATCGGCATCGATCCGCGGCATCACGAGCGGATCTTCCAGCTCTTCGAACGCCTGCACAGCGCAGCCGAGTATCCGGGCACCGGCATCGGACTTTCGCTCGTGCGCAAAGCCGTCACCCGCATGGGCGGGCAATGCGGCGTCGAATCCGCCCCCAACGCCGGCGCCCGCTTCTGGATCGAATTTCCCGCGGCGTGCCCGGCTCCCTTGCTCTCGCATGCATCACCTTGATCCGATCCTGCTCGTGGAGGACGAGCCCGACGCGATCACCCTGCTGCAATACGCCTTCGCCCGGGCCGGAATCCGCCATCCGATCCACACGGTGAATGACGGGGAGGAGGCGATCGCCTACTTGCGCGGCGACGGCCGCTACGCCGACCGGACGGCGCATCCGCTGCCGCAGTTCACGCTGCTCGATTTGAAACTGCCGCGTTGCTCCGGCATCGAAGTGATTCGCTGGATACGGGAGACGCCCGCAGTGCGCGCGCTGCCGGTGATCGTGCTCACCTCGTCGAAGGAGCGGTCGGACGTGCGTCGCGCGTATGCCGCCGGCGCGAACTCTTACCTGGTCAAACCCTCCTCACTCGAGCGCCTGGTCGAGGTCGCCGCCGCTTTTCGCGACTACTGGCTGCTTCACAACGAGCCCGCGCCGCGGTCGGGCGCGGAGTGAACCCGCGCGCAGCGCTCAACCGGTGAATTCGGCCATGCCCGCCGGCTCGGCTGCATCGAGTCGCTTGCGCCAGCGGTAGAGCGTGGATTTGTCGATGCCGAGGATGCGCGCGGCCTGCTCGTAACTCTCGGCCCGCGCCGTCACCTGCCGGATGTGGGCCTCGATCAACGCGTCGAGCGTCACGAATTGTCCGACCTGCGGCAGCAGGGTTTCGTCGCGGCCCGACAGCTCGCTGAAATCGGCCGTGTCCAGCCATTCGCGGTCGCACAGAATCGCGGCGCGCTCGATCACGTTGCGCAGCTCGCGGAGATTGCCCGGCCAACTGTAGGCCAGCAGGGCCTCGCGCGCGGCAAGCGTCAGGTCGCGCCGCCGGCCCCCCAGCGAACGGCCGATCTGCTCGAGGAAAAACTCGGCCGTGGGCACGATGTCCTCGGGCCGGTTGCGCAGCGGCGGCATCTCGAGCGTGATGACGTTGAGCCGGTAGAACAGATCCTCGCGAAACGCACCAGCGGCGACGAGCTGCCTCAATTCGCGATTGGTCGCGGCGATCACGCGGATGTCCGCGCGGTGCGTGCGCGTTTCCCCCACCCGCTCGTAGCAGCGCTCCTGCAGCAAGCGCAGCAGCTTGGCCTGCACGGAGAGCGGCAGGTCGCCCACCTCGTCGAGAAACAGGGTGCCACCTTCCGCGGCCGCCACCTTGCCGGGCGCGTCGCTGACCGCGCCGGTGAAGGCGCCGCGGACATGGCCGAACAACTCGCTCTCGAGCAACTGCGGCTGCAAGCAGGGGCAGTTCACGTTGACGAAGGGCCGCGTCCGCCGGTCGCTGCGCGCATGAATCGCTCGCGCGAGGACGGATTTGCCCGTGCCATTTTCGCCCAGGATCAGGATCGAGGCTGGCGTGGGAGCGACGCGCCAGGCGACCGACAGCACCGCTTCCATGGTGGCGCTCTGCGTCACGAACCGCGCGGCCTCGCCTTCCGGCACCGCCGGTGCGCTGGCGGCGGGTCGCGCGAGCCGAAGCAAATGGCCGCGGAACGCATCGACGTCCACCGGCTTCGCCAGGGTCTCGTTCGCGCCGGCGGCGCGCGCTTCCACGGCTGCCGCCGCATCCGGCACGAGCGCGAGCACGGGCAGCTCCGGCGCACGTTCACGCAGCGCGTTCAGCCAATCGCGCGGCGATTCCGTCCGAGCCGGATCCCAGTCCAGCACGGCGGCGGCGAAAGCGGCGAGGTCGCCCCGCGCGTCAAGCTCGTGACGGCTGGCCAGCGCGACGGGTTCCTCGGCGGGATCCGCAACGCCAAACGCCAGCATGCGCCGCAGCGTGTCATTGGCTCCAAGCAAAAGCAGCTTCATGCGGGGCGAAGAAGGCGGGGGCGTCATCAGCCGTTGATGATTTCGCCGCCATTGGGGTGCAGCACCTGCCCCGTCATGAACGAGGACTCCTCCGAGGCGAGGAACACATAGGAACCGGCGACCTCCTCGGGTTCGCCCGCGCGCTTCATCGGGACGTCCGTCCCGAACTTGGCAACCTTCTCCTTGGAAAACGTCGCCGGGATCAGCGGCGTCCAGATCGGACCCGGCGCCACGGCGTTCACCCGAATGCCGCGGTCGGCGACCGACAGCGCAAGCGAACGCGTGAACGCCACGATCGCGCCTTTGGTGGCGCTGTAGTCGAGCAGATGCGCGCTGCCGCGATACGCGGTCACCGAGGTGGTGTTGATGATCGCCGCGCCTTTTTGCAGATAAGGGAGCGTGGCGCGCGAGAGGTAGAAATAGGCGAAGAAGTTGGTGCGGAAGGTCCGCTCGAGCTGCGCGTCCGAAATGTTTTCGATCGACTCCTGCGGATGCTGCTCGCCGGCATTGTTCACGAGGATGTCGATGCCGCCGAACTTCGCGAGCGTGGCCGTGACCATGCGCTCGCACTCCTTGGAATCGCCCACATCGCCGGGAAGCAGCAGGCAGGCGCGCCCATGCCCTTCGACATATTTGCGCGTGCTGACGGCGTCGGTCTGCTCCTCGAGAAAACCGATGGCCACGTTCGCGCCCTCCTTCGCGAATGCGAGCGCGACTGCGCGGCCGATGCCGCTATCGCCACCGGTGATCAACGCGGTCTTCCCCGCCAGCCGGCCGCTGCCCCGCAGATTCGGATTTTCGCTGATCGGCCGCGGCGACATCTCGGACTCGAGACCGGGCTGATGGGACTGCGTTTGTTCGGGGCGGTGTTTGGGACCGGAAGATTTCATGTGGCTGATAGCCACATTATCGCGTCTTCCGTTCACATCCGGAATGGGGCGATCGACGGATCGCTTGCCCGGACGATCTCTGAGTGGGGAGCGCAAGCTTAACGCATGGTCGCTTGCGTCCTAGACCTGATCCCCGCGGAAACCGCAGCGCGAGCGCGAGGGCCGGGCCGCACCTCTGACGATGGGGTGTTCGTCAGCGGGGTGAGTGCGACCCGGCCACCGACTCTCTGGCTAAGAAGATATCGGATCGCGGAGCGCGGACCAATCGGGTCGCAGCTCCAGCGATGGCTGGGAAAAAACCCGGGCGACCGTCATTTCGTCAGACAATCCCCTCGCTCTTCACCCACTGAATCGCGTGCCGCACGAGCTCGGTGCCGCTCTCGAGACGCAGCTTCAGCTTCAAGTGCTCGCGGTAGGAATCGATGGTTTTCACGCTGAGATTGAGCTTCGAGGCGATCTGCCGCGTGCCATAACCATTGCCGATGAGTTGGAACACTTCCATCTCGCGGTCGCTGAGTGTGTCGATGGAGAACACCACCTCTTCCTTCCGGTTGTTCACGAGACGGTGGAGCATCTTCTCCTTCATCTTGTCGCTGAGGTAGAGCTCGCCCGAGAGCACGCGCCGGATGGCAGTGAGGATCTTCGCGCTCGCCTCGTGCTTCATGATGTAGCCCTTCGCGCCGGCGCGCAGCGCGCGCTCCGCAAACAGACTTTCATCGTGCATGGACATGATGAGCACCGGCATCTCGGGCCGCAGCGCCTTCAGGTGTTTCATCAGCTCGATGCCACTGGTGGTCTTCAGCGTGATATCCACCAACGCGACATCCGGATTGAGCTTTTGAATCATGTCGATGGCAACCGGGGCACTGTCAGCCTCACCGCACACCGTGAGATCGCGTTCCTGGTTGATCAGGACGGCGACGCCTTGGCGCGTGATGGGATGGTCATCGACCAGAAAAATTCGACTCTTGGTCGGCGTCGCGTTCGCCGTTGGGGCCGTGGTATCGGGGTCGGAGATCGTTTTCATTTCGAAGAGACAGTCGTAAACAGAACGCTCACCTGTGTTCCGCGTTCCGGGGAAGATTCGATGGAAAAGGTCCCACCAATCATGTTCGCCCTATAGTTCATCAATCGTAAGCCAGCGCCGGAAGCGGTTCCCGGTGCATCTACCTGGAATCCCCGGCCATCGTCCCGGATAACGAGCCGGTGCTCGCGGTCGCGGGTGGTCAGCGTCACGAAAACCTGGCGGGCGTGACCGTGACGCACCGCGTTGTGAATCGCTTCCTGCGTGATGCGGTAAAGGTGGACGGCGCTCAGGTGAGCGCAGTTCGGCGGCGGGCCCTCCATGCGGAAACGGCAGTCGATGCCGTGCAGCAGCTGCGCCTGATATGTGAGGTCCTCGATCGCGGAGGCGAAGCTGGCCTTTTCCAGTTGCACCGGACAGAGACCGCGAGCGAGCGCGCGCGTCTGCGAGACGGAGTCGCTCGCGAGCCGGGCGATCAGGTCGGCGTTCTCCACCTCGTCCGGCGCCGCTTTTTTGAGCCGGTCGCGCAATGCGGCGGCGAGACACGCCATGCCCGTGAGCTGCTGGCCGAGACCGTCGTGCAGATCGGCACCGATGCGTTGCTGCTCCGCGTCGCTGATCGTGAGCAACCGTTGTTCGAGCCACCGGCGCTCGGTGACATCGCGGCCGAAGAACGTCGCGCCCGCCGCGCGATCGGCGTCGGCCGTGATGAAAAATTCCACCTGCCACTCGCGATTTTGGGATTGGCCGGAAAGCGTGAAACTCGCGGATTCGCCGCGGAGCGCTTCGGCGACCGGGCCCGCGCTCGGCGGAAACCGTTCGGCGAAACTCGCGCCGAGGAGACTCTCCGCGGTGAGGCCCATGCGTTCGAGGGCGGTGCCCTGCACCTCCACGACCTTGCCGGCGGCGTCGAGCCGCCCGGCGACGGCGGGCAGGCTGCGCATGACGCTCGCGAGCAGTTGCGCGTGCCGGTTGCGCTCCGCCTCCGCTTCGATGCGCGCGGTGATGTCGATCGCGGCGAACCCCTGCAGGCGCTCGCCATGGGTGTCCACCATCCCGAACGAATTCACGATCCAGTGCCGCCCGTCGTAGGCATACGGCCACGACTCGACGGCGGAGGACGGGCCGGCCGGCGGTTGCAGGTGCTCGCTCTTGAAGAAGCGGGCGAAGAGATCGTTTTGAAAAAGCAGCCGACCCGACTCGTCGCGAATGCACACGGCGCACGGCACGCTGCGCATGAAAAGCTCGAGCTGCTGCTGGCTCTGCCGCAGCGCCGCGGTCATCGCGGCCTGGCGCAGCGCATAACGGATCGCGCGCTCCAGCTCGGTGCTGTTCAACCCGGTTTTGCACAGATAATCGGCGGCGCCCGCCTGGGAAGCCTCGACGTCGACCTCCGCGCTGTCATGGCCAGTGAGCAGGATGATCGGCATCTCGCAGCCGCACGCCTGCGCTTCCTTCAACAGGTCGATGCCGGTGCCGCCGCCGAGACGATAATCGAAGAGCGCCACGTCGTGCCCGCCTTCGCGAATCGCCTTCTGGCCCGCCGCGAAATTCGAGGCCCATTGCAGGTGGTAGCTGCCCGTGCCATTGCGCCCGAGCAGGAATGACAGGTAGCGGAAATCGTCTTCGTGATCTTCCACCACGAGAACATTGATCGGTTTGGCAGGAGCCGCAGTGGGCATGAAAAACAAAAGGTGGATCGTCAGCGCCGCTCCGGAATCGCCCGCGGGACGAATCGAGATTTCCCGGTGACTCCGCTGGTCAGAAAACCCGATGCGCTGTTTTGAGTAAGTGGCAACACTCAGAGGAAACCTTACGGGATTCCCCGATCGACGAATCGGAAAACCCTTCCGGTGCGTCCGGCCACAGACCCCCCGGGCGGCGGTTTGTTCGGCGGTATTGCCGTTCCCCGGCGGAGATCGACCGTCAGGCGGCTTTCTTCGCTTTTGTTTTACGAGCTGTAGGGGCTTTCGCCGGCTTCTTCTTGCCGCCGCCGGCTTGGGCCAGGCTTTCGCGCAACACGGCCGCGAGATCGATGACCTTGGTCTGCTTGCGCGCCTTCGGCGCCGTCGTGGTCGTCCGGCCGCCATGCTCGATCTTGTCCTGAATCAACGCCATGAGCGCCGAACTGTAATCGTCCGTGTAGCGCGCCGGCTCCCACTTTTCCGTCATCTGCTCGACCAGCGCCTTCGCCATGTCCAGCTCACGCCGCCGCGGTTGGTTTTTCGAACTGGGAATGTTGAGTTCGGCGACGTCCACGAGCTCGTCCGCAAAGTGCATCACTTCCAAGACGAGCGCATCGTCCTGGGCCTTCACCGCCGCGAGGTGCTGGCGCGTGCGGATGACGACTTTGGCGATGCCGGCCTTCTTCGTGTCGGCCAGCACGTCGTGCAACAACGTATAGGCCGGCACGCCGCCCTTGTCGGGCACCAAATAATACGGCTTCTGGAAATACATCGGATTCACTTCCGACAGCTGCACGAAATCCATGATGTCCACCGTCTGCGTCGCTTCGATGTCGACGCGTTTGAAGTCCTCGTCCTTCAGCACCACGAACTTGCCCTTCTCGTATTCGTAGCCCTTCACGATCTGATCCCACGGCACCTCGCGCCCATCGGTCTGCGCCACGCGCTTGTAGTTCACCGGACTCAAGTCGGAGGCGCGCAGCAGTCGAAACGACAGCTCCTCCCGCCGCGTCGCGGGAAAAAGCGAAACGGGGATGTTCACCAGTCCGAAACTGATCGAGCCTTTCCAGAGCGAACGCATCCGGCACGTTACGCGAAAGACGCGCCGGCGCCAGACCGCCGGCCCCCGAGCGACTCCCGGGAGCAAGCTCGTAGGTAAATCTCCGATACGCCGCCGCTTCGAGGCCCGATGCGGCCACGGGCATTCGACGCGATGGTGCGGACCGCCGGGCCGGGTAGATTGCGGCTCCGGCTCGTTTTCCACCCAACCTTTTGCCAAGACTTATGAATATCAACGATCCCACTTCCGGACGGCTGTTTGTGCACGGCCAAGGCACCGGCGGCGTCGGTCGCGCCGACATCGAGCGCCGCGCCCGCGAACTCGCCGCCATCGACGGACGCTCCGGCGCCGAAATCACCGACGACGATCTCGCCCGCGCCCGTGCGGAGCTGCTCGGTCTGCAACTTCCGGCCACCACCGCCGAGGACAACGAGGCGGACGCCGGTCTCAACCGCGATCCCAGCGACCCGCCGAGCGTGAGCGGCCACGAAACGCCGTTGCGCGAAGGCTCCGACCCCGAGAAAGCCCTCGAACGTCTCGCCCTCGAAGGCGTCGAGGAAGCGCAGCACGAGCAAATGCTCGCTGCCCGCCGGCGCGAACGGCAGCTCGACGAGGAGGAGCGCCGCTCCTGAAACCGAAGCCACGACGCGAGCGGCACTTCGATCATTCAACCAACGGCCCGCCAACCGCGTGTCATAAATTCAACGACGAATTCGCTTTTTTTGAACGCTTCCGACCTCACCGCGTCTTTCTCGATGTGTGTTAGGTGTTACGTTCTTTTTAGTGTAGTTCATAGTTTGTAGTTAAAGTCGGCAGGGGCGCTGGTGATGAGCCAGCGCCCTTACTGTTTTTGGGGCGAAAGCTTGCGCCGCCGGCGGGCTTGTCTGTTCCCGCCGCTCACGTTCACTGAACACATGCCTGATTTTCGCGTTTTTTGCGTTCCCGCCGTGGCGGAGCCGGCCGAGATCGCTCTTTCCGCCGACGAATCGCATCATCTCGTGGCCGTGAATCGCGCCCGCGTCGGCGATACGGTGGTGGCGTTTGACGGCCGCGGCACCGAGTGGATCTGCGAACTAGCGAGCGACCGCAAGCAGGCCGCCGTGCTGAAGGTGCGTTTCCGCCAGACGGCGAAACCGCTGTCTTATGCGATCACGCTGGGACAGGCGTTGCCCAAAGGCTCGTCCATGGACGCGATCGTGCGCAAGGCCACCGAGATCGGCGCCGCCCGCATCGTGCCGCTCGAAAGCGAACGCACGCAGGTGCATTTCGATTCCGAACGTTCGGACCGGAAAATAGACAAATGGCAGACCGCCGCGCTCGAGGCCGCGAAACAATGCGGCAATCCCTTTCTGCCTGAGATCGCACCCGTGCAGAAAGCGAGCGCCTTCATGGAACAGGCGCGCGGCTACGATCTGAAGCTGATCGCCAGCCTGCATCCCGGCGCAAAATCGTTGAAGGATGTGCTGGCCACGTTTCGCGCCGCGCATGACCGTGCGCCTCGCGAGGTGTTGTGGCTGATTGGTCCCGAAGGCGATTTCACTCCCGCCGAAATGAGCCTTTCCCAAAGCGCCGGTTTCGAACCCATCACGCTCGGACCGCTCGTCCTCCGCTGCGAAACCGCCGCCGTCTACGCGCTCAGCGTCCTCAGTTACGAACTACAAAACGGCGCGCGCAGCGCGCCGGTTTAGGGTTCCGAGTTCTGGGTTTTGGGTTTTGGGTTAATCAAAATACGCAGCGGAGGCTGAAACCCAAAACTCTGAACCCAAAACTCAAAACCGCTCGTTGGGTGAGCGCCGCTCACCAAACGAGCAATCCGCCGGCGAACGTCAGGCCAGCGCCGACGCTGCAGAAGATGATGCGGTCGCCGTCGTTGAAAATTCCTTCCTCCGCCGCCCACCCGAGCGCCATCGAAACGCTCGCCGCGCTCGTGTTGCCGTATTTCGCGATCGTGACGACGAACTTCTCGTAAGGGATGCCGACCCGGCGGCTCACCGCCTTCAAAATGCGTTCGTTCGCCTGGTGCGGCACGATCCACGCGATGTCGTCCGCCTTCAGATTCTCGCGCCGCAGCGTCTGCTCGATCTGCTCCGCGAAGCCGACGACCGCGTGTTTGAACACCGCCGCGCCGTCCATCTGCAGATAAAAATGCGCGAGATCGTCGCCCTCGCCGTCCGGCCACGGCATCCGCGCGCCGCCACCCGGACGCTGGATCGCCTCGAACTGATCCGCATCGCCGGAAAGTCCCATGCGGTGCAGCCGGTGTCCGTTTTCTCCGGCAGTCAAAATCGCCGCGCCGGCGCCGTCGCCGAACAGAAATGCCGTGTGATGATCCTGCGGATTCGTGATGCGCGACAGCAGCTCGGCCGTCACCACCGCGATGTTCTTCGCCGTGCCGCCGACAATGAACGTCCGACCCACTTCGAGCGCGTAAAGCCAGCCCGAGCAGGCCGCGTTCAAATCGAACGCCAGCGCCCGCGGCACGCCCAGCCGTCGCGCGAGCGCGCTGGCGGCGGACGGCACCGGTTGATCCGGGATCAGCGTCGCCATGATCACGGCGTCGAGTTGCGAGGCGTCCATGCCCGCCTGGCGCAGGGCGTTTCGCACCGCGATGACGGCGAGGTCCGTCGCACTTTCGCCTTCCGTGGCGTAGCGGCGCTCCTTGATGCCCGTGAGCCGCACCATCTCGTCCTCCGTGCGGTGAGGAAATGCCTTGAGGATTTCGCTGTTGGCGCGGATGCCCGCGGGGACGGCATAGCCGACGCCCGCGATGCACACAGTGGTGGTAGCAGCAACGCTCATGAAAATCTGGAAAGATCGATAATCGGGCGCGAACCCGCGCCCCAACGCTCAGGCTTTTCGCTTGGCGAGGTAAGCGGTCACATCGTCGCCGGAGACGCGGTTGCCCGGCCCGGTCGCGTCGATGTCCGTGATCGTCGTCGGATCGAGTCCGGCTTCCTGCGCGAGCTTCGTGGCACGCGGGGTCCACACGAGCGCCGCCTTCGGTTTCGCCGCCGCGGGCGCGGCCGCGGCGACGCCGCCCTTCGCGAAAAGATGCCGCTGGCTTTCGTCGGCGGTTTCCATCTGACAGAACACGTCGCCCGTTTTCAGGACCTGGCCCGGCTGCGCCGCCACGGTTTTCACCACGCCATCGCAGGGGCTTTCGAACTCGAAGGTGGACTTGTCGCTTTCGAGGTCGCCGATGCGCTGGCCTTTGGTCACCCGGTCGCCGGGCTGCACCTTGACCACGATGACGTTCAATTCGTAGACCGTCGCGCCCATGGAGGGCACGGGGACGTCGATGAGAAAGGTTTCCATGCGGCTGATATTGGCGGCGAGTGTGCGGTCGCTCCGGCCGCGGTCAAGGGAAGCGATGGCGATTACGGGAGCGATTTCGACGCGTTTTTTGTTCTCGGAGCGAAGGGCGCCGGGCGCTTAACCACGACGGCGCACAGCCTTCCACACCGCGAGACAGTCGCCGAGCAGCGCCGGCAACTCCGCGAGCGGGATCATGTTCGGACCGTCGCTGATCGCGTTCGCCGGATCCGGATGCGTCTCGAGAAACAATCCGTCCGCACCCGCCGCGAGCGCCGCTTTCGCGAGCGGCGGCACGAATTCGCGCTGACCGCTGCTCTTGCCGCCGCCGGCGCCAGGCAATTGCACGCTGTGCGTCGCGTCGAAGACGGTCGGATACCCGTTGCCGCGCATGATCGCGAACGAACGCATGTCGACGACGAGGTTTTGATAACCAAAGGTCGTGCCGCGTTCGGTCTGCCAGATTTCCGCCGCGCCTCCGTCGCGTAATTTGCCGGTGACGAACTGCATCTCCTGCGGCGAGAGAAACTGGCCTTTCTTCACGTTCACGACGCGCCCGCTCGCCGCGGCGGCGAGCAACAGATCGGTCTGCCGGCACAGAAACGCCGGGATCTGCACGACATCGCACACCGTCGCGACCGCGGGCACCTGCTGACGCTCGTGCACGTCGGTGACGACGGGGAAACCGTAGTCGCGCTTGATCAGTGCAAGCAGTGCGAGGCCTTCGTCCATGCCCGTGCCCCGCTCGCCCGCGAGCGAGGTGCGGTTGGCTTTGTCGAACGAGCCTTTGAAAACGAGATTCAGCTCCGGATGCGCGTCGCGGAGCTTGGCGAGCGTATCCGCGACCGCACGACAAACGCGTTCGTTTTCCAGCGAACACGGTCCGGCGATGACAAGAAGTTTATTGGAATCGAACAACATGGCGATGGAACCGGGCCGGCGGGAATTTCCGTCCGGCTGACGGACGTGAAGCGTCAGCGCTTCGCGGCCTTCACCTTGGCGCCGCCTTTTTTGTTTTTGATCGTCGCGCCGATGAACGCCGCGAAGAGCGGATGCGCCTTGTTGGGCTTCGACTGGAATTCCGGGTGAAACTGCACCGCGAGAAACCACGGGTGATCCTTCAGCTCGACGATCTCGACGAGGTTGCGGCGCGGATTCACGCCGCTGACGACCATGCCGCCGCGCTTGAGCTGGTCGACGTAGGCATTGTTGACCTCGTAGCGATGCCGATGCCGCTCGCGGATGCTCTCGGCGCCGTAGGCCTTCGCGGCGCGGGTGCCCGGCGTGAGCGCGCATTCGTAGCTGCCGAGCCGCATCGTCGCGCCCTTGTCGATGACCTTCTTCTGCTCCTCCATCATGTTGATGACGGGGTGGCGCGGGCTCGCCTCGAACTCGGTGCTGTTCGCGCCTTCGAGTTTCAGGACATTGCGGGAAAATTCGATCACCGCGATCTGCAAGCCGAGACACAGACCGTAATACGGAACCTTGTTTTCGCGCGCATACTTCGCCGCCGCGATCTTGCCCTCGGTGCCGCGATCGCCGAAGCCGCCCGGCACGAGAATGCCGTCGAGTCCTTTCAAGAGCGAGAGGCCGCCCTTTTTCTCCAGGTCTTCGGCGTCGATGCGGACGACGTTCACGCGGCAATTGTTGGCGATGCCGGCGTGGGTGATGGATTCGTAGACGGATTTATACGCGTCCTGCAGCTCAATATACTTCCCAACGACGCCGATCTTCACCTCGTAAGCGGGGCTGAGGATGCGATGGACGATCTGTTCCCAGATGTTCTTTTGCGGCGGCGGATTCTTGAGCCCGAAAAGATCCATCACGAGCTGGTCCATGCCCTCTTTCTGCAACGCCAGCGGCAGCTCGTAGATCGAGTTGGCGACGTCGGCGCACTCGATGACCGCCTTCACGGGCACGTTGCAGAACATCGAGAGCTTGTCGCGAAGCCCCGCGTCGAGCGGATGATCCGTGCGGCAGACGAGGATGTGCGGCTGAATGCCAATTTCGCGCAGTTTCGCGACCGACTGCTGCGTCGGCTTCGTCTTCAATTCGCCCGCCGCCTGGAGAAACGGCACGAGCGTGACGTGGATGAAAATCGCGTCGCGCGGTCCGACCTCGAGCGCGAACTGGCGCATCGCCTCGAGAAACGGCAGCCCCTCGATATCGCCCGTCGTGCCACCGATCTCGGTGATCAACACATCGACGTCCTTCGCGGCCTGGTAAATGCGTTCCTTGATCTCGTTCGTGACGTGCGGGATCACCTGCACCGTCTTGCCAAGGTAATCGCCGCGGCGCTCTTTCTGAATGACGCTCTCGTAAATCTGCCCCGAGCTAAGGCTGTTCATTCGCGAGAGTTTGCCGCTCGTGAAACGTTCGTAGTGGCCCAGGTCGAGATCGGTCTCCGCGCCATCCTCGAGCACATACACCTCGCCGTGTTGAAACGGACTCATCGTGCCCGGATCGACGTTGAGATACGGATCGAACTTCTGGATGCGGACGGTGAGCCCGCGCAGCTCCAGGAGCGCGCCCAGCGACGCCGCCGTCAGGCCTTTGCCCAGCGACGAAACCACTCCGCCCGTCACGAAGATGTATTTCATCGGGTTGGGTTAAACGGCGGGGTCTCCTGGTGACAAGAAAAAGCTCGGAACCGCGTCACCCGCGCTCCGCGGAATGCAGGAAACCGCTCGCGCTCAATTTGAAGCGCTTATTTCCGCATCCGCCGCGCCTCGCATCACCCGCGCAGCAGCAGCCACGCCGTCGCCACGGCGCCGCCGATCAGCACGAGTCCGACCAAAAGATACAGGCTCCACTTCAGGAGCTTCGCGATCACCCAGATCGCGACTGCCGCCACGATCGTGAGACAAGCCGCCACGAACCAGGGCGGATAACCTGCCAGCGAATCGAGAAGCGTGGTCGGAGAAGTCGCCATTCCCGCAGTCGTTACACCGCGCGGCGGCCTGATCTCCAAGCAGATAATTGTGCGCGCCGGCAGCGGGCCGTGCGCCTTCAATTTGGTTGCGCCACTCCGCGCAACCCGCCCGACTGCGCGCATGCAATCCAAGCCTCAACTGCTTGCCTGGATCACGTGCGACGGCGTCCACATCGATCCGTCGACGGGCAAGCACACGTTGCTCGGCGTGTTCTGCAACATCGGCGGACCGAACTTCCCCCTCGTGCATCCGTTCATGATCTGGTTTCTGACGATCACGGATTGCTCACCGGGTTCGCACAAGATCCGCATCTCGCTCGGCCTCGATCCCACCGAAATGCGCCCGCTGCTCGAGCGGCCGTTCGAATCCCGCAGCCCGCTCGAGCGCATCAATCTGGTCAACGAAATCATCAACCTCAGCTTCCCGCGCCCCGGCGATTATGGCATCCTCGTCGAAATCGACGACGAGCCGCTCCTCGCCACGAATCTGACGGTGACGAACTGAATCATGAGTTCCTTCGATCTTCTCGGGGTCGGTTCGCCGATCATGGATTTGCTGGCGCCCGTGCCCGACGCGTTTCTCACGCAGGTCGGCGGCGACAAGGGCGGCATGGTGCTCGTCGATCACGACGAGATGCACCGCATGCTCTCGCTGCTCGAGATCGTGCCGGCCCAATCCACCGGCGGCTCCGCGGCCAACGCCACCTTCAACGCCGCCCGCCTCGGCCTGCGCACGTCGTTTCTCGGCAAGCTCGGCAACGACGCGCTCGCCGACGCCTACCGCCGCGCGTTCGAAACCATCGGCGTCGACGGCTCGCGCTTCAAACGCGGCGAGCTCCCCAACGCCCGCTCGCTCATCCTCGTCACGCCCGATGCCCAGCGCACGATGCGCACCTGCCTCGCGGCGGCGATGACGCTCTCGCCCGAGGAAATCTCGCCCGCCGATTTCGCCGGCTGCCGCCACGCGCATATCGAGGGTTATCTGGTCTTCAACCAGGCCCTCGCCGACGCCGTGCTCGCGTCCGCCCGCGCCGCCGGTTGCACCGTCAGCCTCGATCTCGCGTCGTTCGAAGTGATCAACGTCACGCGCGACTGGCTTTTCTCCCAGTTTCACAAGGGCATCGACGTCGTCTTCGCCAACGAGGACGAGATTCGCGCCGTGTTTCAGGACAACACCTCCGATTACGCGACGCTCACGCGGCGTCTCGCCGACCACGGCGTGATCGCCGCGGTGAAAATGGGCGGCGACGGCGCGTGGATCGCCCGCGATCACGAGTTGCACCGCATCGAACCGGTCGCCGTGTCCGACGTGATCGATACCAACGGCGCCGGCGACGCCTGGGCCGCGGGCTTCCTCTACGGCTTTCTTCGCGACTGGGCGCTGCCGGACTGCGGCGCGCTCGCGTCGCTCGTCGGCGCCGAAACCGTGCGCCACCTCGGCCCAATCATCCCCGACCGCCACTGGCCCAACGTCAGCGCGAAGCTGCCGTCCTTCCAAAGGCCCGGCTGAGCCGCGCGGCTCCCAACCGCAGATATTCGGACGCGCGAACGTCTCCGCCATGCTCTCGCTTCAGTCCGTCACCCAACGCTTCGGGACGATCACCGCCCTGAACGAGGTCTCGCTCGAAATCGCCGCCGGCGAATTCTTCGGGCTGCTCGGCCCCAACGGCGCCGGGAAATCCACGTTGATGTCGCTCGCCGCCGGCCTGCGCGCGCCTACCGCCGGCACCGTTTTGCTCCAAGGCCGCCCGCTCACGGGCCCGGCCAACGCCGCCCGCCGCGCGCTCGGACTCGTTCCGCAAAATCTCGCGCTCTATCCGGAGCTCACCGCCGAAGAAAACCTGCGGATTTTCGGGGAACTGCAGGGCCTGCGCGGCGCCGAGCTCCGCGCGCGTATCGACGAATCCCTTACGTCCGTCCAGCTCGCCGACCGCCGCCGCTCGATCGTGAAAACGTTTTCCGGGGGCATGCAGCGGCGGCTGAACCTCGTCGCGGGTCTGCTGCACCGGCCGACATTTCTGCTCTGCGACGAGCCGACGGTCGGCGTCGATCCGCAGTCGCGCAACGCCATCTTCGACTATCTCCAGTCGCTCAACCGCGCCGGCGTCACGATCGTGTATTCGACTCACTACATGGAGGAAGCCGAGCGGCTCTGCTCGCGCATCGGCATCATCGATCACGGCCGGATCCTCGCGCTCGGCAGCGTCGATGACTTGATCACGCAGTTGCCGTTCGAGGACGAGATGACGTTTCCGCAAAACGCCACGACTGCGCCGCTCGTGCCGCGGCTCGGCGATCACGGCGAGGTTTCGTCGAGCAACGGCACGCATCGGTTTCGTCCGCGCGCAGGTTATCCGTTGTCGCAATTCTTCGCTCTCACCGAATCGCTCGGACTGCCGCCGCGGCTCTTTGTCAGCCAGCGGCCGACGCTCGAGGCCGTGTTTCTCCACCTCACGGGCCGTCGCCTGCGCGAATAATCTCCGCCGTCAGCTTTCGCCATGCGCCCGACGCTCACGCTGCTTCGCAAGAATCTCCTCATGTTCTGGCGCTCGCGCGCGGGCGTCGTGATCACGTTTCTCGTTCCCATCATCCTGATCTATCTTTTCGGTCACGTCTTCGGGCTTTATCGCCGCGAGACCGGGCCGAGCGGAATTTCGATCGGCGTGGTCAACCTCAGCCCCGAACCCGCAGCACAACGCCTCGTCGAGGCGCTGCAGGCGGAGCGCAGTTTTCAGGTCATCACGACCACGCGCGCATCCGACAATTCGATACATCCGCTGACCGAAGCCGAAGCGCGCGCCGCGCTTCACGACAACGACTACCGCTACGCGCTGATCCTGCCCGCCGACCTGATCCGCGAGAACGGCTTCGGCTTGCGGCTCGTGTTTCTCACGAATCCGCGCAACGAGATCGAGGCGCAGACGGTCAACGGTCTCCTGCAGAAAACCATTTTCACGCACGTGCCGGAACTGCTCGGCCAGTCGCTGCAGCAAAGCGCGCGCCGGACGATCGGCGCGGAACGACTGGAGGCGTTCAACCGCGGGCTCGCGCGCAACATCGCGCAAAACTTCGGCGGCGACGAAGCCGCGCTCGAGCGGCGTATCGGCGCGGGCGAACTGTTTCCGTCCGGATCGGGCAACTCCGGCGAAACCGGCAGCACCGCCGACGACGGCGATTCGTCCGCCGACTTTCTCGGCCGGCTCATCGCGATCGAAACCGAGCAGGTCGCCGGGCGCGACGTGAAGAACCCGATGGCGGCGCGGGTCGTCGGCGGTTACGCGATCATGTTTCTCCTTTTCGCCGTCAGCGCGTCGGCCTCCGCGTTCTTCGAGGAGAAAAACTCCGGTGTGTTTCAGCGCCTGCTCGCGTCGCCCGTCCGCCCCGCGCACATCCTGTGGGCGCGTTTCCTATTTGGAATGATTCTCGGCCTCGCGCAGATCCTCGTCCTCTTCGTCGCCGGCGATCTGCTTTACGGATTGGAGCTCTGGTCGCACCTCGGCGGATTGCTGGCGGTCGCGCTCGCGTCCGCCGCCGCCTGCTCCGCGTTCGGCCTGTTCGTCACTGCGTTGGCGCCGAACGAAGCCGCCGCTAATCCGATCTCCACCTTGCTGGTGCTGACCATGAGTGCGATCGGCGGCGCGTGGTTCCCCGTCAGCTTCATGCCCGAGACGATCCAGTCCGCGGCGAAGTTCACGCTGGTTTACTGGTCGGTCGAAGGCTTCACCGACGTCCTCTGGGCGGGGCGTTCGCTCCTCGAAATTTTGCCGAAAGCGGGCGTCTTGCTCGCGATGGCAGCCCTCGTGATGACGTTTTCGGTGTGGCGCTTCCAACGAAGTAAATTCTTCACATAAGCCCTTCTGTTTACGGGCCATCGCCCGATGGTTTCCATATACGGCGGCCCGATCCGGCGCTACACTTCGGCCGCCATGAGTGACCCCTATACTCAACCCCGCAAGACCTCGTTAGTGCCGTCGATCATCATCGGAGTGCTCATCGTGGCGCTCCTCCTGGTGATCTTCGTATTCGCCAACCGCATCAACGCGGCCAATGCCCGGACGGCCGATGCCGACGCGCGGCTGCGCGACAGCCAAACGCAAATCGATCAGCTTCAGACTCAGCTCACGGACCTGCGCACCTCGTCGACGGCGCTCCGGCAGGATTACGATCAGACGAGCGTGGAGCAGAAAAAACTCCAGGCCCAGCTCGCGGAATCGCGCGCGGAGACGGCGCGAGTCCAGAAGATGTGGGAGGACAGCAAGACGACGATCGCTAACCTGCAGAACGAGTTGGAGCACGCCGAGACGCGCGCCGCCGCGGCTCGCGATCAGGCCAACCGCGCCGAAACCGAATGCGCCAAAATCAACAAGGAACTGGCCGACACCAAGGTGCTCGTGAACCAGGCGCGGCGCGAAGGCGATGACGCGAAAACCCGCGTCGCCGACTTGCAGGCGAAGCTGGCGGACGTCCAGGCCCAGCTCGCGGACGCCGCGAAGCCCAAGAAGCGCTGAGCCGACCGGCGCCCCGGTCCCATAGTTCCGTTTGGCAGCCCTGGGCCGGTTTTTCTTCCGACGCTGCTGCAAGGGTCTGCCCTATTTCGCCGGACCCGGTTCGGGTGTAAGTTGCCGCGTATGAATCAGCCATTTACCCCCCGAAAAACCCGTGGCGCCATCGGCGTCATCGTGCTCGGCATCCTGGCGATCGCCGCCGTGATCGCTGCGATCGCCTTCTACAATCAAGCGGGCACGTCGCGCACCCGGCTGGGAGAAACCGAAACGCAACTGCAGGCCGCGCGCGATCAGTCCGCCAAGCTCCAGACTCAGCTCGAAGAGGCCAAGACGAGTTCCGCCAATCTGCAAAAGCAGCTCGAGGAGACGAAGGTGGGTTCTTCGCAATTCGAGACGCAGCTCAGCGAGGCCAAGACCTCCGCCGCCCAAATTCGCCAACAGCTCGAAGAAGCCCAAGGCGGCAGCACGAAACTGCAGAAGGACTTCGAAGAGGCCACCGCGGCGTCGGAACGCTACCAAGCGGAGGTGACCCAGGCCCAGACGCAGGCCGCGCAGCTGCGCCGCGAACTGGACGACGCAAAGGCCAACGCGAACCAGATGCAGCAGCAGGCGGAGGCGATGAAAGCCCAGCTGGCCGACGCCAACGCGAAATTGCAGGCCGTCCAGGCGCAGCTCGCCGAGCAGGCCGCCGCCAAGACCCGCAAACGCTAATCGCCCCAGATTCGCAGCGTGCCCCGGCGGGTCGTTCGACCCGCCTTTTTCGTGCCCGGGGGGAGCGATTTTCTTTCGTGTCTTTCGTGAGTAGGCTGGTTTCTTCGCCTTCTCACCATGTCCGCCGATCTCGCCCAACTCGTCACCTCGATCGCCCAACGCGCCCGCGCTGCGTCCCTCACGCTCGCGACCGCGCCGACCGAAACGAAGAATGCGGCGTTGCTGAAACTCGCAGACTTGCTCACGCAATCGACCGACGCCCTGCTCGCGGCCAATCAGCGCGACGTCGCGGCGGCAAAGGAGAATCAACTCGCGGCCGCCCAGATCGATCGGCTCACGCTCACGCCCGCGCGCCTCGCGCATCTCGCGGACAGCGTCCGCGAAGTCGCCGCGTTGCCCGATCCTGTCGGCGAACTCTTGGATGAAACCACCCGGCCCAACGGCCTCGTGCTGCGCCGCGTGCGCGTGCCGATCGGGGTCATCGGCATCGTCTACGAAGCCCGGCCCAACGTCACCATCGACTGCGCCGTCCTCTGCCTGAAAAGCGGCAACGCCGCGATCCTGCGCGGCGGCAAGGAATGCTTTTACACCAACACCGCGCTCGCCGAACTCCTCGCGCAGGCGCTGCGCGCGGCGAACCTGCCCGCCGATGCCGTGCAACTGATTCCCACGACCGATCGCGCCGCGCTCACCACGCTGCTCAAGCTCGACACGCTCGTGCACTGCATCATCCCGCGCGGCGGCGAAAGCCTCATCCGCTTCGTCGCGGAGAACAGCACGATCCCCGTGATCAAGCATTTCAAGGGCGTGTGCTTCGTCTACGTCGATCGCGCGGCCGATCTCGCGATGGCCGAAAAAATCCTCGTCAACGCCAAGACCTCGCGCCCCGGCGTCTGCAACGCCGCCGAACAGCTGCTCGTGCACCGCGACGTCGCGGAGAAATTTCTTCCCGCCGCGGCGCGCGCGCTCACCGCCGCGGTCACCGCCAAAACGGCCGGCGCCGCGTCATCCTCAGCCTCCTTCGCTCAAGCCGCCCTCGAGCTCCGCTGCGATGCTGCCAGCGCCGCGATTCTCTCGCGCGCACAGCTGCCGCACGTCGCCGCCCGCGCAGCCGATTACACGAGCGAGTTTCTCGATTACATCCTCGCGGTGAGGGTCATCGACTCGCTCGACGACGCCATCGCCACGATCAACCGCGACAGCTCCGGTCACAGCGAGGCGATCGTGACATCCGACGAAGCCGCCGCGCGCCGCTTTCTTGCCAGCATCGACAGCGCCGCCGTGATGTGGAACGCCAGCACGCGTTTCAACGACGGCTTTGAGTTTGGTCTCGGCGCGGAAATCGGCATCAGCACCGACCGCCTGCACGCGCGCGGTCCGATGGGGTTACGCGAACTTTGCAGTTACAAGTGGCTCGTGACCGGCACCGGCCAGGTGCGCGGCTGATGCACGGGAGAGGCCGTCAACCCGCCCCGGGAGTTGCACGGAACCGGCTGGCTGTCACATTGACATATCCGCCATGAACCGCCGCCTCCGCCTTCTTCTTTTGCTCGCTCTTGCCGTCGGGCTGGTAAGTCCTGCTTTGGCGGATACTTCCACGGAGACGGCGCCCGTCGCCGTGCCGAAGGCGGAAGACCAGGCTCCCCCCGCCCCGAAGCGCGAGCGTCCCATCTCTGGCAATCTCGCGGCGACGCTCGCCGCCGGGATGCCGAAATACAATCCGCCGCCGAAACCGAAACCGCAGGACGAGGCCGTCGACCTGCGCGAGGTCGACAAGCCCCGCAACGGCATCATCCGCCTGCCCAACTACACCGTGCGCGAAAAGAAGCCGCCGGTGTTTCGCGAGCGCGACATCTACACGAACAAAGGTTTGGGCGAGCTCGCCCGCCATCGCTACCTCACGCCGACCTACCGCCTGCTGAATTCGGTTTACGTTCCATTCCTCACCGCGTCGCCCACGCAGCACGCGATGGCGATGTATGCCGAGGACGAACGCCTGAACAACATGTCCGAACTCGAGGACAACGCCCGCACCGTCGAGAAGAGCGATCCGGAGGACGGCGCCTACATCCGCCGCGCGAGCAACGAGACCTTCATGCGTTCCCGCGACTTCGGCTTCGACGCGAGCACGGTGAATCGCAATCGCTGAGCGGTCGCCGCTGTTTGCGCCGCGGCCGTCGTTCAGCGGGCGGTATCGCCCAGCAGTTCGCGCACGATTTGCTGCCACTCCATCTCGAGCGTGACATCGTCGGCCGGTCGCGAGCGGCGCGCATGTTCATACCAATAGGAGGCATTTGAAAGATCGCCCTCTTTGCGATGGAGATACGCATGCACCCAGGCCCCGCTTTCGCTCCGATCCTCCTGCGCGAGCGTGTGCGCCCGAGGCCAGTCGCCGCGCGCATCGTGCCACAGCGCGGCGAGCGCACCGCTCACGTTGGCCGGCGGCTGCGCGTCACCCGTCACGGACGCTGCGAATTCTGCAAATGACATTTGCCCCACCATGCGGCGCTCCTTTGTAGTTTCAAGCGCTGCGCCGCCTTCATGCCCAATACCGAACTCGTCATTCTCCGGGAACTTCTGGCCCGCGAACCCGGTTTCATGTCCGGAACCGCGCTCGCCGCCAAGCTGGGGATGACGCGCGTCTCGGTCTGGCTGCACATGGAAAAGCTGCGCGCTCAGGGCTTCACCTTCGAAGCCGCCCGCTCGCGCGGCTACCGGATTGCGAGCCGTCCCGCCGGCCTGCATCTCACGCTCATCCAGGCGTATTTGAAGGGTCGCCGCCGCGAGTTGCCGATCGTGCTGCTCGACGAAGTCGACAGCACGAATGACGAAGCCGCGCGCCAGCTGGCCGCCGGACGCCACGCGCCCTTCGTCGTGCTCTCGCGCAAACAAACCCGCGGTCGCGGCCGGCTCGGTCGCGTCTGGCACAGCGAGGCCAACGGCAATCTCTACGCGAGCTTCGCCTTTCGTCCGCACGTTCCGCCCGCGCGGATGGCGATCTTCACCCTGTGGATGGGCGTCAACATCTGCGAGCTGATCGCGAACTTCAGCCGTCTCGCGCCTGCCTTGAAATGGCCCAACGACATCCTCTTCAACGGTCGCAAGGCCGGCGGGATGCTCACGGAGGCGCGCATCGATTCCGACCAGATCCGCGATCTCGTCTTCGGTCTCGGCCTCAACGTCAACGGTCCGGCCGGTGGCTGGCCCTCCGACCTCTCCCGCCGCGCCGTCTCGCTCGCGGAACAGGCGGACGCACCGCTCGACCTCAACCGCTTCACCGCCGCGCTGATCGGCCGCGTCCTGCTCGCCTACGAACGCTTCGTCGACGGCGAGCACACGCAGACCTTCGCGGCGCTGTGGCAGAAATACGACGTCCTGCGCGGCCAGCCGATCGCGCTGCTCCAGGGCGAGCGCCGCATTGTCGGCACCGCCATGGGGATCGACGACGAGGGTTCGCTGCTGATCCGCGCCGAGAACGGCCGCCTGCAACGATTCCACGCCGGCGACGTCACCATCGAAAAATCCGCCGCCTGAGCGCGCACCCGTTTGATGTCCGACACGCCCGCCATCGAAGTTTCCCATCTGGTCAAGACCTACGCCGGCGTGGCCGCGGTCAGCGACATCACGTTCAGCGTGGCGCGTGGCGAGATCCTGGGCTTCCTCGGCCCCAACGGCGCCGGCAAGTCCACCACGATGCGCATTCTCACCGGCTACCTGCCCGCCACCTCCGGCAGCGTCACGGTCTGCGGCGTGCCGGTCGCGTCCAATCCCGCCGAGGTCAAACGTCACATCGGCTACATGCCGGAAAACAATCCGCTGCCGGAGGACATGCGCGTTTCGGAATACCTGTATTTCCGCGGCCGGCTGAAGGAGGTTTCACGGCGAAAGCTCGGTCCGCGCATCGACGAGGTGCTCGAGGTCTGCGACCTGAAACGCGTTCGCCACAAGATCATCGGCAAACTTTCGAAAGGCTTCCGCCAGCGCGTCGGCATCGCCGAAGCCATCCTCGCCGAACCGCCCGTGATCATCATGGACGAGCCCACGATCGGGCTCGATCCGCATCAGATTCTCATCGTGCGCGATCTCATCGCGAGCCTCCGCGGCCGCATGACGGTGATCATCTCCTCGCACATCCTCCCCGAGATCGAGATGACCTGCGACCGCGTGCTCATCATCAACCAGGGCCGCGTCGTCGCGCAAGGCACGCCCGCCGATCTGCGCCGCGAGATTCTCGGGCATTCCAGCTATGAGCTCGAGATCGCCGGCGACGCCGCGGAGCTGCCCGCGCTGCTCGCGACCGTCGAACCGACCTTGCGCATCACCGCCGAAAGCGAGCCGGACGCGCAGGGTTTCCGGCGTCTCACGCTCGCGAGCGATTGCGAGGAGGAACTCGGCGAACCGCTTGTCCGCGCGCTCACCTCGCCACCTTACCGTTTGCGCAGTCTCAGCCGCACGCATTCCTCACTCGAAGACGTGTTCCTCGCGGCGACGCGCCGCAGCTGGGATGTCACTGCGCCGCCGCTGTCCTCCTTACCCGGAAGAAAATGAAGCATTTTCTGACCCTTCTCAGCCACGAGGTGCGCATGCTGCTCGTCAGCCCGAGCACTTACATCGTCGCGATGGCGTTCCTCGCGTTCATGGGTTTCATCTTCACCGGCATCCTCGAGCAATACAGCAAGGCGCCGCAGGAGCTCTCGCCGGCGATCGTGTTCTTCCAGTTCTTCTGGTTTCCGGTGCTGTTCATGGTGCCGCTGCTCACGATGAAGAGCCTCGCCGAGGAGCGCCGGCTCGGGACGATCGAGACGCTGCTCACGACGCCGGTGACGACCACCGAGGTCGTGCTCGGCAAATACGCGGCGTCCTACCTGCTCTATCTTTGTTTCTGGGGCGCGACCGTGGGACTTTTTTATATTCTCCACAAATTCGTCGGCGAAACGCGTTTCCTCGATCTCGGACCGCTGATCGGCGGCTATGTGTTCATCGCGGTTTCGGGCCTCTTCTTCATCGGCATCGGCATCTTCGCCAGTTCGCTCTCGCGCAACCAGGCCGTCGCAGGCGTGCTCTGTTTCGTGATGCTCGTCGGCGTGATCGTCGGCACCAACTACCTCGCGGACAGCGCCTGGTTCGATCGCGATCTGCTCACGCCGGTCAAGGAGGCCGCGGACTACATGCGCGTCATCGCGCATCGCGACGACTTCACCCGCGGCGTCGTCGACACGCGCCAGCTGTTGTTTTACCTCAGCGGCACGGTCCTTTCGCTCATCTTCAGCATCCTCAGCGTGGAGGCGAAGCTGTTGCATAGCTGAGTTGAGGGTTGAGTGATGAGTGTTGAGAGAAACGAACCTGAACGCGCCGCCATCGCGAGCCCTGCTCCCGCTCTCAACTCTCAACTCTTCACTCTCAACTAAAACGCATGCCCCTCACCGACAGCTTTCGCGCCGCCCGCTGGGTCCGCACGCTCAACCTCGTGCTGCAGGCGGTGCTGTTTCTCACGCTGTTCGGCGGGCTCAATTATCTCGCGCGCAATCACGCGTGGCGCTTCGACCTCACGGAGCAACGGCGCTACTCGCTCTCCGCCGAGACGGTCGCGTATCTCCAGAATCTTCCGCGGCCCGTTCACATCGTCGTCACCCTCACCGAGGACTCCGACAATCCCGAGATCGCGCAGGCTTCGCGCGACTTGCGCGGGCTGCTGCGCGAATACGCCTACGCCAGCGACCACGACGAAAACCGCCGCATCAAGGTCGATTTCATCGATGTCTACCAGCGCCGGCGCGAGGCCGACCAGCTCGGCATCACCGAGGCCAACGCCATCATCCTCATCTGCGGCGACAAACGCCGCACCGTGACGCTCGCCGAGATTTACCAGGTCGAAAACGGCAACACCAAGGTCGCCTTCCGCGGTGAGCAGGCCATCACCGCCGCGATCCTCGACGTCTCCAGTCCCGAACGGAAAAAGATCTACTTCCTCGCCGGCCACGGCGAGTTGAGCGCCGAGGACATCGACCCGGTCCGCGGCCTCTCGCTGCTGCGCGAGATGCTCCGCCAGCGTAATTTTGAAGTCGATACGCTCAACCTCGGCTACCTGCGCCGCGTGCCCGCCGACGCATCGCTGCTCGTGGCGGTTTATCCTCAGGGCAAATTCCAGCCGCTCGAGCAGGAGCTCCTCCGCCAGTATCTCTCCGCCGACGCCGGCCGGCTCATCCTCCTGCTGCCGCCGGGCTATCCGCACGGTCTCGAGGACCTGCTCCTCGACTGGGGCGTGCTCGTCGACGACGACATGATCTACGACTCCGGGGCACAGAACATCACCGAGGAGGGCGATCTGCTGCTGCGCTTTCTCGCGCCGCATCCGGTCACCCGCACGCTGCTCGACTACCGGCTGTTTCCGCGCATCGGGCCCGCGCGCAGCGTGCGGCCGGATCCGGGTCGCACGATGGGCAATGGTCTCACGGTCACCACGCTCGCCGCCACGTCCACCACGGCCTGGGGTGAAGTGAGTTATCGGATACCGTCCGCCCACGAGTTCACGCCCGGCGTCGACATCCGTCCGCTCCCGGGCATGGAGCCGAAGGATCGCCTCGGCGTCGTGATCGCCTCCGAACGGGTGTCCGTCCGCGGCAATCTCCCGTTCAGCGTGCGCGGCGGCCGCCTCGTCGTGTTCGGCACCGGCGATCTGATCGCGAACAACCGCATCTCCGACGTCGCGAACCAGAACATTTTCCTCGGCGCGGTGAACTGGACCGTCGACCGGGATTCGCAATTCAACATTCCCGCGCGGCCGATCGACCGTTTCCAGCTCTCCCTCAGCGCCGGCGAGCTCTCGCGGCTCCGCTACACGCTGCTCCTCGCCCTCCCCGCCGCCGCCGGCCTCCTCGGCCTGCTCGTCTATTGGACGAGGAGGAGCTGACCCGATCCGAGTTATTGGTTGAGAGCTGAGAGTTGAGAGTAAAAACCATTCTCCTCCGTCGCGCACTCCCGCTCTCAACTCTCAACACTCAACCCTCAACTTCCTGTGCGCACCAAAGTCACGCTCGTCCTCGTGTTCCTCAACGTCGCGCTGTTCTTCTTCATTTTCCGTTTCGAACGCCGCTGGCGCATCGAGGAAAGCTGGAAGGAATCCCGCCGCCGCGTACTGGGCGCGGAGGCGTCCGACATCCGCGCGCTGCAAATCACCAGCTCCGATCACAATCTGTCGCTCGAAAAACGCGGCGACACCTGGTTCATCACCCAGCCGCTCGAGTGGCCGGCCGAACCCAACGCCATCAGCCGCATCATCAACGAACTCCAGCTCCTCGAACACGAGACCAGCTTCCTCGTTCGCGATCTCGCGAAAAACGGCCAGTCGCTCGCCGACTACGGCCTCGACGAACCGAAGCTCACCCTGAGCTTCACCTCCGGCGATCCCGCCGTCGCCAGCGCCGAAAACCGTCCGCCCACCGTCCTGCGGCTCGGCGACAGCACGAAGGACGGCGTGCGGCTGTATTTACTTTCCTCCGACGGCCAGCGGATCCACGTCGTCAACCAGAGTCTCGCCCGCAGCCTCTCGCTCACCTTCGACGAGCTCCACTCCGCCGCGATCTTCACCATCCCGGTTTTCGAGGCCAGCTCGCTCAACCTCCAGACCGCCGCGCCCGCCAGCCTGCGCATCCGTCTGCACCGCGACGGCAACCGCTGGTCCTTCGACACACCGATCGTCGCCCGTGCCAGCAAGACCAAGACCGAACTCGCGATCAACGGACTCAACGCCTTGCGCGTGGAGGACTTCGTCACGGAGAATCCACCCGCGACGCTGCCCTCCGCCAAGCCTTCCCTGCGCGTCAGTCTCGAGGGCAACAAGCGCCGTGAAACGCTGCTGCTCGGTGATCCGCTCGCCGCCGGCGAAACCGCACCCGCCGCCGGCGTCGCCTATTACGCCCAGCTCGAAGGCCGCAGCGCGCTGTTCGCCGTGCGCATCCCTGCGGCGTTGAAAGGCACGCTCGATCAGGCGCAGGAGTCCCTGCGCGAGACGCGCCTGCTCGATTTCGATCCGCGCGCCGTCACCGCCATCACGTTGACCGCGCCCGGCCAGCCGCCGCTCACGCTACAGCGCCTCGAAACCGGCGCGCCTGCGACCGACACGCCCGCGTGGCAGATCGTCCTGCGCGGCAGCGGCACCCAGGGTCCGCAAACGCTGCCCGCCGACCGCAACGCCGTCGCACGACTCCTCGAGCAGTTGCTGCGGCTCGAAGCGAAAACGTTCCCCAGCGACGCGCCGCGCGACGCCGATCTCGAATCGTGGGGCTTCAACCGCCCCGAGCGCGAAGTCACGCTCACGCTTTCCGGCCAGCCGTCGGTGCAACTGCAGTTCGGAGTCGGCACGCTGGACGACGCTCTCGTCTACGCCCGGCTCCCGGCCGCCTCGGCTTCGATCTACGGCGTCGATCCCTCGATCCTCCGCGAGACCGCCGTCACCCCGCGCACCTGGCGCGAAAAACTTCTGCGCGAGCTGCCCAGCGGCGCGCGGATCACCGCGCTCAAGCTGGTCGATTTGAGCAACGACTCCGTGCTGCTCGACACCGCGATCGCCGCCGACGGCACCCCCGCGGCGTCGGTGAGCGATCCCGCGGCCGTCGCCACGCTGCTCGCGCACGTCCGCACGCTGCGGGCGAAGGAATTCGTCCTCGATCAATTCGTGGACCGCGTGACGGTCGCCGGCGAGGACCGCCCGTGGCGCTACCGTCTCGACGCGACCACCATGCTCACCGGCGGCGCCGGCGAACAGACGAGCACCACGACGCTGTTCCTCACGCCGCGGGTTGGCGGCGCGCACCAGCTCGCCGGTTCTCCGGCCAACGAATTCAACGCCGTCTTCGAGATCGAGCAGCCGCTGCTCGATGCGTTGTGGAAAATCGTCGAGGGCCCGCGCGATCCCGGCCCGGCCGAACCGGCCCGCTGAGCCGGCGCGCACGCCTGGCGACTGCTGACGGTCATGCCGCTCCGGCTCAAGCAACTCTGGCAGGGCATCCGCTTCTGCGGCGATTTCCTCCTGTCGCTCGGTTGCTGGATCCTCTGGCTCGCGCTGGGCCTCGCCCTGCTCGTGCAGCTCGGCATCGCGTTTACGCACGAGCTCGCCGTCCCGAAATTTGCGCTGCGCTCCATCGAGCAGCGTCTCCAGGCCGCCGGCCTTTCTCCCCACTTTGGCCGCGCGACCTTCGACCCCGTCGGTCGCGTGCTGCTCGAAAACGTGACGTTTTCCCTCCCGCAGTTCGCCGAGCCGGTGCTCGCGGCGCGGGCGGTTTACGTCGAACTCGATCCGTGGTCGCTCCTGGTCGGCAGCCTCGAACCCGAGCGCGTGCGGATCAGCGGGCTGCGGCTCTTCATCCCCGCCATGCTCGCGCCGTCGGGACGCAGCCAGGAAATCGTGGGCGATCTGGAGGTCTTCGCCCGGATCGCCGACAACCGGCTCGAGATCGAGCAACTCACAACCCGCGTCGCCGGCATCGCCGTCACCGCCGCGGGAGCATTCGAACTGCCGCCGCGCGCCCGCGGCCCGCAGGCCGCGCCGCTGCCGGGACTGCAACAGCTCGTGGAACGCTTTCCCGATTTTTGCCGCCGCCTCGTCGCCGCGACCGCCCGGCTCCCCGACATGGATGCGCCGGCCGTGCACATCGAGCTGACCCCGTCACCGACACGCGGCGCCCTGGCGGCCGCGACCCTCGCCACGCCGCGACTGAGCCTGCCCGTGGCCGGCCAGCCCATCAGCGCGCGCGACCTGCGCGCCACGGTCCGCGTCCCGGTCCTCGGCCCCGCCCCCGCGATCCTGCCCGTCGCGCTCGAAGCCGCCGAGGTCCGCACGCCGCGCGGGGTCGCCGTCCTCGATGTATCCGCTTTTTCGCGACTCGCGCTGCCCCCGGGGCCGCGTCCCTTCGCGCCACGCGAAATCCGCTTGTCGGCCCGTTCCGTCGCCGCGGAGGGACTGACGGGCGAGTTCCCGCTCGCCACCCTCGAGTCCGGCGACGCGGGAGATTTTGCGGCGGAGTTCAGCGCGCTGCTGCTGGGGCAGCCGCTCGCCGCGACGGCCGCGGGCGATCCCGCCGCCCGTTCCGGCCAGGTGCGCGTATCCGGAAAATTGTCACCGGACCTGCTCGCGCCGATCGGAGCGCGGGTGGGCCGCGATCTGCGGCCGTTCGTCGACTTCGGCGCGCCCGTCGGCCTCGACGTGGAGGCCCGGTTTCTGCCCGGCGGGAAGTTTGAAAGCCTGACGGGCCGCGTCGCGGCCGAGCGCATCGATGCGCACGGCGTCGCGATGGACTCGATCGCCGGCGAGATCGAGTTCGACGGTCGTCGGTTCGTCGCGCGGCACGCGCTGGCGCGGCTGGGCCCGAACTTCGCCTACGGCACCTTCGAGCAGGATATCGCCACGCACGAGTTCCGCTTCCTGCTCGACGGCCGCCTGCAGCCGATGGCGATCGCCGGGTGGTTTCACGACTGGTGGTCGCACGTTTTCGAGAACTTCGACTTCCCCGACGCGCCGCCGACCGCGAGCGTCGATGTCTCCGGCCGGTGGCATGAGGGGCTCCAAACCAGCGTTTTTCTTTTTGTGGAAAACTGCGGCGCCGCGATCCGGGGCGCGTCGTTCGACTATGCGCGTTCGTTGCTTTTCATCCGGCCGAACTTCATCGACGGACTGGAGCTTTTCGGCGTGCGCGGCGCCCGTGAACTCCGCGGGACCTTCACCCGCACGACCACAGTGCCCGATTACAAATGGCGCGAGATGACGGTGGCGTTCACGTCGACCCTGGATCTGGAAAACGGCGCCAAGCTGCTCGGCCCCGAGATCGCCGACCGGCTCGAGCCCTTCGATTTCGCCCAGCCCCCGCAGTTACGAGTGAAGGGCCGGCTGGACGGTCCCGGGGCGCCGGAGGGCGAACATCATGACTTGCGCATCGAGGCACGTTCGGCGGGTTCGTTTTCGCTCTACGGATTTCCGGCGCAGGACCTGTCGTTTTCCGCGAGGCTGCACGATGGCGAAGTGACCGTGGACGCCGCGGAGGCGGTGGTCGCGGAAGGCTTGCTCACCGGGAAGGGACGATTGTGGGGCGAGAAGGACGAGCGGCGGCTTGGTTTCGATGCCGTGCTGCAGGGAGCCAATCTGGCGACGACCGTGCACACGGTGAGCAACTACCTGGCCGCGCGTCGCGGCGAAGGCACTGCCAAGGACGACAAATTCCTGTCCGGCAAAAGCAAGGTCCGGCTCGATCTGGCGCTGTCGGCGGCGGGAAAGGCCACCGACCCTTACAGTTTCCACGGGAATGGACACGCCACGCTCGAAGGTTCGGAACTCGGCGAAGTGCGGCTGCTCGGGCTTTTGTCCGCGCTGCTCGATTTCACCTCGCTTCGCTTCACCTCGGCTCGGGGCGAGTTTCAACTGGACGGCCCGAAAGTGGCGTTCCCGGCCGTGAGCGTCACGGGCGCGAATTCGGCCATCCAAGCGCATGGCGACTACTCGCTCGACCGGCGGCAGCTCGATTTCAATGCGCGCGTGTATCCGTTTCAGGAAAGCAAATCGCTGCTGCAGAACGTGGTCGGAGCCGTGCTCACGCCACTCTCCACGATGCTGGAGGTGAAACTCACCGGCGCCCTCGACGATCCGCGGTGGGCGTTTGTAATCGGACCGACCAATTTACTGCGTTCGTTGGGCGAACCGAGCACGACTCCCGTTCCAGCGCCCACGGCGCCCGACGGCCCCGTTCCCACACCGCCGCCACCGCAGGAGAGCGGCGTGAAAACGAATTGATCGGCGCGTGCCGCTCGCTTAGCTAGGGGGAAATCCTCAATGGCCTACCTCCCCACATTGCCACGAAGGTCCTGGCTGGAGCGTGCGTCCATTGTCTTGGCCACCGCGCTGTGCGGTTTGGGAGCGTCGGCTTTGGCGGGTTGGTGGTTGCGTCTCGACGGTCTGATCCAGCCGTTCAGCACGGGCGCGGCCATCAAAGCCAACGACGCCCTGTGCGCCTTGGTGCTCGGCGGGATCCTGCTGGCACTCGAGCTGGGCCGTCGACCGGTCATCTGGCTCTCGCTGGTGCCGGCGACGATCGCGTTCGCTTCGCTGCTCGAGAGCGTGTTCGACCTGCAACTGCACATCGACGAGTTGCTGGTCACGGACCATCTGCTCACCGAAACAGCGCATCCGGGACGGATGTCGGCGATGTCGGCCGCGTCGATCCTGCTGGCTTCGCTGGTGCTGGCTTGGCGGGGGTATTCGCGTGCGCCGCGGGTGCGGCTTTTCGCCGAAGCCGCCGTCAGCTCCATGGTCGCATCGGCGGGACTGACCACGCTGCTCGGCTACTTGGTAGGACTGCCGGCGGTGTATCGCTGGGGAACGAACACCGCGACCTCTCCGCTCAGCGCCATCGCGCTCCTGCTGGTCGGCCTCGGCCTGCTCATTCTGGCGTGGCGGGAAACGATGAAAGCGGAAGGTGGACCGCCCTCTTGGTCGCCGATGCCCGCGGTCGTCGGATGTCTCACGCTCACGATCATTCTTTTCATCGGCTTGCGCGAGCGCGAGGTCGCCTATCTGGGCGCCAAGACCCAGACGTCGATGGATACGCTCGCGAACACGATCAAGTTCGCCTACGATCGGCAGGCCTCCGCCATCGAACGTCTTGCCCGCAAATGGAGCGAATCCGCCCCGAATGCCAAAGTGGTGTGGGAAGCCGACGCTCGCGAACACCTGGAGCAGCCGCGCGAAACGTCCGAGTCGCTCGAGTGTGCCGCCATCGCCGTCGTGAATCCCGGCTTTCGCACGATCTGGGTGTATCCCGGCGAGGGCAACGAAGGGGCCATGAACTTCGACCACGGGGCGGACGTCGACCTTTCCGATCCGCAGGCGAATCTCGTGCCCTCCGGCGCGCCCGAGGTCGATGACCGGCGCGCCCGCCGGATCGCGATCGAGGCCGCGCGCATCAGCGGGGGTCCGGTGATTTCCGCGACGATCGCGATCGGCGGTCGGGGAAAGGGCGTCGCCATCTACGCGCCCATCAGCCGCGACAAACAGATCATGGGTTATGTCGCCGGCGAGTTTCCGTATCAGAGCTCGTTTCAACGCCTCGTGGCGGGGAAGCTCGCCAGCGATTACCGCATCCGCATCCGGGTCGGCAACGAACTGGTTTACGATTCGCTGCCGGGCGTCGACGAGATTCAGAACAGCGAGCTCTCGCTCGAAAAAACCTATCCGCTGCTCGACCGGCGCGTGCGGCTCATGCTCACGCCATCAAAGGCCGCGCTCGAATCGGAACGTCTTTTCCTACCGGAGCTCGCCCTCGCAGCGGGGTTTGGAATCACGCTGCTGCTCGGCCTGAGCGTGCATCTGGCCCGCAGCGCGCGGGCCGGCCAGCGCGCCGCCGAACTCTCGAACCGCAAGCTCCATGCCGAAAACGAAGAACGCCGCCGCGTCGAAGCGCGCCTGAAAATCTCCGACGAACGGCTCCGTCTCGCGCTGGATTCTACGCAGATCGGCATCTTCGAATGGAATGTCGGCGCCGGCCACGTCTACTACAGTCCCGGACTCTGGGCGATGCTCGGCTACGACCACGGCCGCATGCCCGCGAGCGTCGAAGCCTGGCAAAACCTCATCCATCCTGACGACCTCCCGCTCTATCGGCGCCGGGTCGAGTCCCAGCTCGGCGGAATCGCGTCGTTCATCGAACCGGAATACCGCGTGCGCGCCCGCGGCGGCGAATGGCGCTGGGTCTACACGCGTTCGAAAACCGTCGCCGCCAGCAACAACGGCCGCCCCACCCGCATCATCGGCACCGTCCAGGACATCACCGCCCGCCGCGAGGCCGAGCAGGCGCTGCGCGAAAGCCAGGCCGAGACCCGCAAGCTTTCGCTCGTCGCTTCCAAGACCGACAATCCCGTGCTCATCGCCTCGCCCGCCGGCACGATCGAATGGGTCAACGAGAGCTTCACCCGCGTGATGGAGTATTCCCTCGAGGAGGTCGTCGGCAAAACCCCCGCCGACTTCATGAACGGCCCCGACACGGATCGCGCCACCGTCCGCCAGATCCGCCTCGCCATGCAGGAGGGCCAGGGACTCTCGACCGACGTGGTGAACTACTCCAAGTCCGGCCGCAAATATCACCTGCGTCTCGAAATCCAGCCGATCCGCAACGAAACCGGCCAGCTGCAGAACTTCATCGCCATCGAGACCGACATCACCGCGCGCGTGGAAACCGAGCAAACGCTCCGCCGCGCCAAGGCCGAGGCCGACGATGCCTCCCGCGCGAAGAGCGAGTTCCTCGCGTCGATGTCCCACGAGATCCGCACCCCGATGAACGGCGTCATCGGCATGACCAGCCTGCTCATGGAAACGCCGCTCAATGCCGAGCAGCGCGATTTCGTGAACACGATCCGCACCTCCGGCGAGGCCCTGCTCACGATCATCAACGACATTCTCGATTTCTCCAAAATCGAGTCCGGCAAGCTCGAGCTCGAGCACATGCCCTTCGAACTCGCGGTCTGTCTCGAGGAGGCGCTCGACCTCTTTGCCCTGCAAGCGTCCGCCAAGAAGCTCGAAATCGTTTATCACCTCGCGCCCGATGTGCCGGCTTGGATCATGGGCGACGTCACGCGCCTGCGGCAGGTCGTCGTCAACCTGGTCAACAACGCCGTGAAGTTCACGCCGCACGGCAGCGTCGCGATCGAGGTGCGGCGACTGGGCAACTCACCCATCATTCCCGGACGGCTTCAGCTCGAGTTCCGCGTGCGCGACACCGGCATCGGCATCCCGCGCGATCGCCTCGATCGTTTGTTCAAGGCCTTCAGCCAGGTCGATTCGTCCACCACGCGCAAATACGGCGGCACCGGTCTCGGCCTCGCGATTTCCCAGCGGCTCAGCAACCTCATGGGCGGAAACATCCGGGTCGAGAGCACGGTCGGCCAAGGGTCGTCGTTTATCTTCACGATCGCCACCGAGGCCGCGGCCATCAAGGCCGAGCCGACACGGCCGGCCGGCCTCGCCCAGCTCAACGACGCCGTCGTGCTCTGCGTCGAGGATCATCCGACCACCCAGCAACGCCTGCGCACCCTGCTTGAACCGCTCGGGGCTCGCTGCCTGTTCGCCCCCAACGCCGCGACCGCCTTGTCGCTCGCGCACGATCTCCCAGCACCGCCGCGGCTCCTGATCGTCGACGGCGACGAGACGGAGGGCACATCGCCGCTCGAACTGCTGCTGCCGATCAAGGCGCCCCGGTTGCTCATGCTGCCCTTCGGACAGACGGCGCCCGCCGCGCCGACCGATCTCCAGCCCTACACCAGCGTGTTCAAGCCGTTCAAAACGGCGTCCTTCCTCCACTCCATTTCGTTCCTCTTCAATCCCGCCGCGACCACGCTCGCCACCCGCCACACCGCCAGCGGCTTCTCGCGACGCCTCGCCGAAGAGTTTCCGCTCGATGTGCTGCTGGCCGAGGACAACGCCGTCAACCAGAAGGTCGCGTTGCGTTTCCTGGATCGTCTCGGTTATCGAGCCGAGGCGGTCAGCAACGGGCTCGAGGCCCTCACCACACTGCAATCCCGCCGCTACCACCTCGTGTTGATGGATCTGCAAATGCCGGAGATGGACGGCCTCGAGGCCAGCCGTCAGATCCGCCACCGACTTCCTGCCGACCGGCAGCCGAAGATCGTCGCGCTCACCGCCAACGCCATGCAGGGCGACCGCGAACGTTGCATAGAGGCCGGCATGGACGACTACATTTCGAAGCCGGTGAAACTCCACGAGATCGAAGCCGCCATCCGCCGGCTCTTCGCCAAGACAGAAACGCCCACGGTCATCGGCTGAGCCCGCCCGCCGCCGCGAGCCGGCTCAACTCGCCGCGCCACGCCGGATCGTCCACAAGATTTTTCTGTTCGAGCGGATCGCGCTCCAGATCGAACAACCACCAGGGCGAGCCGTCATCGTTGACCACCAGTTTTCGCGTCGCCGTTCGCACCGCGCGCCAGGGGCGATCGCATTGCTGCGGCAAGGCTACGACGCTTGGCATCGAAATCGTCTGCGCTTCCGCCACGCGCCCTTCGCCGCGACACCCGCCTCGCGCCCACGCAAGCGTCCAACGGTGAACATCGAGCAACGTCACCAACGCCGAATCCGTGACGCCCGCCGCAAACTCTTTCTGTCCTCGCGCGCGCACCAGCAGCGGCACGCGCACGGATTCCTCATGCGGCCAGCCTTTGCGAAACAGCCCATGCGCTCCGTGCATGTCGCCGTGCACGCTGGTGAAAACCACGATCGGCGCCGCGCGTCCGCTTCCCTCCGCCGCGGCGTCGAGCTGCGCGATCAAACGCCCGATCACACGATCCGTCGCCTCGATGTGGGCATAGTAGCCCGCCAGCTCCCGGCGGGCTCGGGCTTCGATCTCACCGCCGCGCGGCACATTCGCCGGGAGCAGCAGTTCGTCCGGCGAGCAGGGTGCGACGCCCGCCGCCGGCGCGGCATAGGGCGGATGCGGCGGCTCGAGACTCACGACCGCAAACCACGGTCCCGTCTGATCGTGCAACCACGCCGCGGCCCGCTCGCTCACGACATCGCTCTGGTATCCGCGAAACGGATTCGGCTCCGCCATCCGCGTGCCGTGCAGCCAGGGATCGTTGAGGAGAAATCCGCTCTCGAAGCCTTCCCAAAACGCGAATCCGCCCCGACGTTCCGGCGGCACGAGGGTGCGCGCGTGCACCTCGCCCACCAGCGCCGCGGACGGATCCCGCGGCGCGAGGTGCCATTTCCCAAAAAACGCCGTCGTGTAGCCGAGTTCGTTCACCTCGTGCGCGATCGTGCGCGCGGCCGCCGGTAGTGGGTCGAAATAATCGCGCACGCCGTTTTCCGGTGAACGGATTCCCGTGAGCAGCGCGGCCCGCGCAAACGGACCGAAGGGATGCGGCGTGACCGCCTGCGCAAAGCGCACGGCGTCGGTCGCGAAGCGGTCGAGAAAGGGCGTGCGCGCGTTGACGTCGCCCGCGCAGCCGAGCGCCTGACCGCGCCACTGCGTGGTCACGATCCAGAGGATATCGGGGCGAATCATGCTCGGGAACCGCAGCGGACGGACCGTGGTGGCGGCGTCGCCGCGAGGAAATGACGCGACATGGCGCGACTTTCGGCCGCGCGCGGCGGCGCCGCAATCCGGGATTCGCGGAACGCGACTTACTGCAGCTTCAGCGGCAGGGAGCGGATGCGCGCGCCCAGCTCATTCAGCACGGAACTCGATTTTTGCGCGCTGATGTCGTCGCCGGTCGGGAGGCGCCGTGCCGGCAGGAAATTGTTCACCACGGCGCAGTAGTCGCTGTTCACCATGATCCCGAGGATTTCGCCGGTCTTGCTGAAAACCAGATCGCCGCGCGACGGAGCGAAGTCGCCGAAGAGGCGCTTGAAAAAGCGATTGTCGACGCGCACGTAGCCGGGCTGGGACGCGTCGAGCTTGAACCCCACCTCGCCGTAACCCCGCCCGCCGCCGTTCACGAGCACGGCCTCGGGAAACTTGAACGGGTCCAAGGCGGTTGGATACACCTTGGCGCCGAGCGCCTTCACCTGGTCCTCGCTCACCGGGATCGCGACCAACCGCGGATCGACGGAGAGGAACTGCAGTTCGCCGACCGGGATCCGTTGATGGTTGCGGACGAATTCCACGGAGAGCTTCTGCCAGTCGAAGCTGTTTTCCGTGAGCGGAAACGGCGTGTCGGAAATATGCAGCAGCGCGTAGGTCTTGGCGCCGTCGGTGACGAGGAGCGTCGCCGCCGAACTCTCGCGCGTGGCCGGACCGAAGAGACCCGCTCGCACGGCGGTAAAGTTTGTCGTGATGCGGTTTTCGAGAAACTCGCTGAAGAGCACGTTCGCGTTGATGGGCCGGTTTTCCCGGATCTCCTTCGTCAGCGCGCCGGAGCTTTCCGCAAGCTGCCCGACGCCCTGCGCGAGCTGCGTCGTGGCCTCCTGCACCTTCAGGCGTTCCTCACGCTCGGCCACGACCTGCGTGCGCAGCGTCTCGGCGGTTTCACGGAGAATTTCCTTTTCGCGCTGCGCGACGCCGACGGCGACGTTGAGCTGCTGGATGCGTTCGCGGGCTTCGGCCTGCGCCTTTTCGGCGCTGGCGAGCGCCTGCTGCTGGCGCTCGGCCTCGGCGCGACGCTCCTCGAGCTCCCGTTGCAGCCGCGCCAGTTCCTCCTGCGTCATCGTCGCGTTTTGCGTCGCCTCCGCCACCTGCTGCTTCAGCTGCTCGGCGGCCGTTTGCACGCTCGTGAGATTGGTCGCGAGCTGGGCGCGCTCGGCCTCGAGTTTCGCGAGGTTTTGTTCGCGCGTGCTGAGATTGGATTCGAGCCCGGCCAGTTTCTGCGCGAGCTGCTCGCGCGCGGCACGCTCGTCCTCGAGCGAAAGCTTCATCGTTTCGACCAGATCGTGGTCTTTTGTGACGGCGTTGGCACCCATTTCCGGGACGGGCGGCTGTTTCACCGGAGACGGCTCCGCCTTCTCCCAGCGCGTGAGCGCCAGCAGATTCAGCAGCAGAAAATCGCAGAGGATCAGGAGGAGCGTGCGATTCATGGCGTGGCGGTTGCGATTCCGCTCTTGCCGCCCGTGACGCCAGGCGCGCCGAAAGTGGGCGTGACGGTCTGGCTGTCGAGGATCAGCTGGCGTTTGTAGGGCCGCACGTGGCGGATCTTCACGATGGCCACGCAGGTGATGCCGAAGAGATTCGAGGAATAGGCCGCGAGCAGGTTGGGTTCGATCACGCCGAGCACCTGCAGCACCAGGGCGGCCGCGGTGCCGCCGATGCCGACGTAGAGGCCGCCGTCGAAGAGGTTTTCCTCGTTTTCCATCAGCCGCAGTTTCACGAGCGGTGTGACGGGCGAGCGGGCGACGTCGCGGATCTTGAGCAGACAGGTGAAATACATCGCGACTTGGAGCGCGGCGAAGAAGCCAATCGAGAGAATCGTGGTGGAGTCCATGGTCTTGATCGTGTCGTGGGAGGACGGAGCGGGGTTGGTGGCGGTAGTGACAAGCGCGGGCAACACGAGTCGCGCGCGATATTCCGAAGGCGGTGCCGCCTTCAACAAAAACGGTTCCGTCGCGATCACCAGCAGCGCCGCGAACAAAGTGGCCAGCAGTCCGCTTTTCATCCGCGGCAGCCCGAGACCGCCGCTGCTGCCGGAAGGAATGATCCACGCGTCCAGACCGCGAAACACCAGAAAGGCGCCGAGCAGGTAGGCGAAATACTTCAACACCAGCATCGCCTTCGGATGCAGCAGCACCAGCGAAGCGGCGGTGCCGAGACCGGCTTCGAGCGAGCGGTTCACCGGCACCTGCCGCAGCATCAGCTGGCGAACCGCGCCCTGTCCTTCCGCCAGCGCCACTTTCAAATCGTCGAGGCCGGTGCTGCCGTATTGCAGGAGATAACTCGCGACCCGGTCGGCCGATTCGGAAAACAGGGCGGCGACATAGATCAGCGGAAACTGTTCGGGCGCGACTCGCGCCAGGTGCGCATATTCGCCGACCGTCTTTTCGCTCTCGGTCCGGCGCAGCAGCTCGGTCAGCTGCATCCAGTCGAGCCGCCGGCCCAGCGACAGGAGGTCGAGGAAAAACGCCTCGAGCTCTCCGAGGCGGCCTTGCGCGTTGGCGAGATCGGCACCGGTGCGAATCTCGCGCTGCAGCGCCGGCGAGAGGTGTTCGCCCTGATACAGCAGCGCGGTCAGCAAGATCAAGGCGTCGAGCGGCTGTCCGCCCGGCTGCGCGGCGGGAACAAAGCGACCCGTGTCGGTCAGTGCCCGGAGTCGCAGCAGCGATTGCACGCCGAACGAACGCGAGTTCGAAAGATAATTGCGCAACGACTGCCGTGCCGCCTCTGCGACGATGAAGTTCAGCACCGGCGTGCTCTCCGCCGTGGCCTTTTGCTCGCGCTGCTTGAAGAGCGGATCGAGAAACGGATCCCAACCGCCCCACGCCACCATCTCGGGTTGTTGCGCCGCGAGCTGTTGCAGCTCCGCCTCCAGGGCGCCTGCGCCGGGATCGTCGACCGCGCGCGCGGCGTCGAGCACCAGCGCCGCCGGCCCGATCTTCTCGGCCGTCACGAGCTGCCCGCCGAAGACCGAGAGCGAAGGCGTCTGACGCCCGGCCTCGCGCAACAGCGCCGGGCTCACCGATTTCAGGTTCACCGGCACCGTCCAAGCCGCCAGCGCGATCGCCAACCCGATCAAAACCAGGAGCGGCGCGAACAGCGGTTTTCCGGGAGACGCGGTTGTGGCGCTCATCGATCGTAGTATTGGTTTGCAGAGCTATATGACAAAACCACGCTGCTGCTAACCGACCGATGTCCCTGCCAATTGTTCACTACAACGACCCCATCCTGAGGAAGAAGGGAGAGCCGATCACGAGCTTCGACAACGCTCTCGCGACGCTCGCCGCCGAGATGGTGGAAACGATGCACGCCGCCGGCGGAATCGGTCTCGCCGCCCAGCAAATCGGCCGTGCGCTCCAGCTTTGCGTGATCGACCTGCGCCGCGCCGACCTCGATTTCACGTGGGAACTCGATGGCGCCAAGCCGCCGCTGGATTTGTTCATGCCACTCGCGCTCGCGAACCCGCAGATCAAATTCGTGCGCGGCACCGACGAATACATCGTCGAGGAAGGCTGCCTGTCGTTTCCGAACATCCGGGGCGATGTCATCCGGCCCGACGCGATCGTCGCCACTTTCCAGGACCAGCAGGGCGTCCCGCACACGCTGCGTTGCGACGGCCTGCTGGCCCGCTGCATCCAGCACGAGGTCGATCATCTCAACGGCATCCTCTTCATCGACCGCATGGAGAAAAAGGTGCGCTCCCGGATCGATGCCGACATCAAGGCGCTCGCGCGGACCACGCGCGAGACCGCCGAAGCCTGAGCCCGCCGAGGTTGACGCTCGCCACGGGCAAAATTGAGCGGGATAAAAGCGAGGGGCATTCAGAGCGCGGCCTATGATCCTCGCCCCGGGATCTTTGTTTCGCCGCATTTCCAACTTTCTCAGCTCGTCGTCCGCCTATGAACTCCTCGTCCGATGGCATGAACTACGCGCCCCAAGGCGCGCCGCGTCCGGTAGTCGCAGCCGGTGAATTTCCGATCGCCGCCGCGTTTCTCGAACACGGCCACATCTACGGCCAATGCAACGGCCTGGTCGAGGCCGGCGCCGAACTGCGCTGGGTTTACGACGCCGATCCGCAGAAGGTCGCGGCGTTTCGCGCCAAGTATCCGCAGGTGAAGGTCGCGCGTTCGTTCGACGAAATCCTCGACGATCCCGCCATCAAGCTCGTCGCCGCTGCGGCCATTCCCAACGAGCGCGGCCCCATCGGCCTGCGCGTGATGGACGCGGGCAAGGACTACTTCACGGACAAGACGCCGTTCACGCAGCTCGACCAACTCGAAGCCGCGCGCGCCGCGACCGCGCGGACCGGTCGCAAATACATGGTTTATTACAGCGAGCGGCTTCACGTCGAAGCCGCGATGCACGCCGGCGATCTCGTGCATGGCGGCGCGATCGGCCGCGTGCTGCAGGTGCTCGGACTCGGACCGCACCGGCTCAACAAACCGAGCCGCCCCGCCTGGTTCTTCGAACGCGAGAAATACGGCGGCATCCTTTGCGACATCGGCAGCCATCAGTTCGAACAATTCCTGTTCTACAGCGGCGCCACCGACGCGACCGTCACGCACGCCGCGGTGGGAAATTTCGCGAATCCCGACAAACCCGAATTCGAGGATTTCGGCGAGGCCACGCTGCTCGGCGACAACAAGGCCTCCAACTACGTGCGCGTGGACTGGTTCACGCCGGACGGTCTCGGCACCTGGGGCGATGGCCGCACCGTGATCCTCGGCACCAATGGCTACATCGAGATGCGCAAATACATCGACGTCGCCCGCGATCGCCGCGGCGATCAGCTCTATCTCGTCGACGATCGCGGGGAACATCACCTCGAGCTGACGGGGAAGGTCGGTTTTCGTTTCTTCGGCGAGCTGATCCTCGACTGCCTCCATCGCACCGAAAAGGCGATGACGCAGGCGCACGCCTTCAAGGCCGCGGAGCTGTGCCTGCGCGCCCAACAGGTCGCGCGAAAAATCGCCTGACCATGGCGCATTCGATCACGACGCGCAGAGGCGACGACGGCACGACCGCGCTGCTCTTCGGCCAACGCGTGCCGAAGGATCATCCGCAGATCGAAGCCGTGGGCGTGTTCGACGAAGTCAATGCCGCGCTCGGTTTCGCGAAATCCGTGCAACCGGCCGGCGAGCGCCACGCCGCGCTCGAAGCGATTCAACGCGATCTCGTTGCGCTCATGGGCGAACTCGTGTGCGCCGAGAGCGATGCGGAGCGTTATCTCGCGTCGAAATTCCAAAAACTCGAACCGGCGGCGCTCGCCCGCGTCGACGCGCAGATTGCCGCGCTCGAGGCGAAACAGATCCGCTTCGACGGCTGGGCCACGCCCGGCGCCACCCTACCCGCGGCCGCGCTGGATGTGGCGCGCACCGTCGTCCGCCGCGCGGAGCGCGTCCTCGTGCACCTGCCGCGGCAAGGCCGAAACGTGCGTCCGCTCGTGCTGCAGTTCGCCAATCGCGTCGCCGATCTGCTGTGGCTCATGGCGCGGGAAGCCGAGAACGAGCCCGGCCCGTCCGCTCCGCCTGCATAATGGGGCGCCTCGGGCTCCGGTGTTTCGCTGCGTCGTCGTTTTCGTAGTGGCTGCAAACCGGAAGGAAACGCGATTTCGGGCGGACACTTATTCCCCGCATGCAGCGGCCTACAGGATTTCCCGAAGTTCCAAACCACACTTGTCACTTTCGCCGTTCCCGGCCATTACCGAATCCCTCTTATGATCCTCGCTGCTGTCCTGATCCTGGTTGCTGCCGGCTGGCGAATCGCCGCCGCCTGGGAGCCCTCGCTTGCCAACTTTGCGCCGCTGATGGCGCTCGCGTTTTGCGGCGGAGTTTATTTCCGGAATCCGCGTTTGTGGCTGATCCCTCTCGCCGCGCTGACGTTGTCGGATCTCTATCTGGATCATTACTACGCCACGCAGTTCGGCTACATCTGGACGTGGGGAGCGGCGGGCATCCGCGCGCTTTGCTTCGTTCTCGCGATTTTCTTCGGCTGGATGGTTTCGCACCGCAAGAGCTGGCTGAACCTGTTCTCCGGCACGCTCGCGGGCGCCGTGATCTTCTACTTGGTGACGAATTCGCACGCGTGGTGGTATGACCTCGCCTACGCGAAGACCGCCGCCGGCTGGTGGCAGGCGATGACGGTCGGTCATCCGCAGTTCCCGCCGACGCTCTTCTTTTTCCGCAACTCCCTCGTGAGCGATCTGTTCTTCACCGGCATCTTTGCGCTCGTGATGGAATATCGCGCGCTGCGTCACGCGCAGCCGAGCCTGCTTGCGCGTGCGCAGGCCTGAGCGACGCCTTCTTTTTTCTGCACACAAAAGGCGGGTCGAAAGACCCGCCTTTTTCTGTGCCGTTTCGGTGTGAGTGCACGCCAGCGCCGCCACACGCCGATAAGGTAACGCCGAGACGTCTAGAGCAGATCTGCGGCGAGCTCCGCGAGTTTCGAGCGCTCGCCTTTCGTGAGTTTCACGTGCGCGGCGATCGCCTGGCCTTTCATGCGGTTGTGACAATACACGAGGCCGTTGCTGCGGGAATCCACATACGGATTGTCGATCTGCGCCGGATCGCCGATGAGCACGATCTTCGAACCTTCCGAGATGCGCGTGATCACGGTCTTCGCCTCGTGCGGCGTCAGCTGCTGCGCCTCATCGAGAATGAAGAACCGTCGCGGAATCGAACGCCCGCGGATGAAGGCGAGCGCCTCGATCTCGACGAGGCCGTTGCGCAGCAGGCGCTCGTAGGGTTTGGCCAACGCCGCGCTACCGCTGCCATGCCCGCCGTTTTGCGTCGCCTGGCTCGGCGGATACGCGGTCATGGCGGCGACGAGATGATCCCCCTTCTTGTGTTTCTTTTTTGAAACCTTCTTAGCGGCGAACTGCGGTTCCTTCGGAGGTTTCGACGGCAGCAGCACCTCGAGCGCATCGTAATACGGCTGCAGCCACGGCTTCATCTTCTCCTCGAGCGTGCCGGGCAGGAAACCGATGTCCTTGCCGAGCGCGATCACGGGCCGGGAAATCGAAACACCGTCGTAGCGTGAGTTTTCGTCCTGCGTCTGGTGCAGCGCGCCCGCGATCGAAAGCAGCGTCTTGCCCGTGCCGGCTTTGCCGAAGCACGTGACGATGTGCACGCTGTCGTCGAGCAACGCATCGAGAAAGAATTGCTGCTCGAGATTGCGGGCGCGGATCGGCACGCCGCCGGGCGCCTTCACGAAATCGGGAATCTTCAGCCGCCGCACGCAGCCGTCGCCGCAAAACCGCGCCGGCATGGTCTTCCCTTCGCTCGAGCGCAGGAGCACGTATTCGTTGAGGTAAAGCGGTTTCGCCGCCGCGGCGGAAAGCTCGAACTCACCCTCAGAACAGAAACGCTGCAGCTCGTAGATCGAGAGCGGAATCTCGCGGTAGCTCGCCTCGTCGACCGGCTCGGGCACCTTGTCGTTGAGATAATCCTCCGACTCCAGCCCGACGGCGCGCGCCTTGAGCTGCACGTTCACATCTTTCGTGACGAGAATCGTCGGCGGCGGAAACTGCTCCTGCACGAAGAGCGCGGCGGCGATGATGCGATTGTCCTTCTTGCTCAGGTCGGGCAGGATCGACCGCAGCCGGATCATCGCCGGCGAGGTGCGCCCGCCTTCCATCAGATATGGATTGATGATGATCGACAGCGTGCCGCCGTTCGGCAGTTCGACGCCCTCGTGCATCGACCGCGAGTCAGGCAACAACTCCTGCAGGATGCGGTGCACACGCCGCGCGTTGCGACCGCGCTCGGTGGACTGCTCCGATTTGATCGAATCCAGTTCTTCGAGGACCTCGACCGGGATCGCGAGGTTGTTGTCCTCAAACTTGTAGATCGATTGGGGGTCGTGAAGCAGGACGTTCGTGTCGAGCACGAAGGTCTTCACCTTGCCCGCTACCTTGATCCGCGAAATCGGGGCGAGGGCCCCGCGGGTAGTTTCCATCGTGTGTGGATATCTTGTGAGCAACTCTGCACGAAGCATGCCGGTTGTCGAGAGAGAGCGTGGGAAAAAGCCATCGTGTCCGGATAAAAACGCTCGCAACGACGGCGACCGGCCGCGCGACGCTGGCGTGAATCCGACCGAACACAATCACCGCTCACATCGTCGCGGAATCTTCACAATTTAGCGCGAAACGCCGCGCCCGCGCGCGGGCATGATCGCGGCGCCCGCACCTGCCGGATCGCCGGCGCTAGAAGCACTCCTTGCGGCAGTGCTCGGCGATCAGCGCCTTCAGTCGCTGGATGCTTTCCTGATCCTGCGCCTTCATTTCCCGCCAGAAGCTCTGCAGCTCCCCGTCACCCTCGGCATTCACGATGTATTGATCGTAACGCCAGAGCGCATCGAGGCGGTTGCTCAGCTCGTGGACCATGTCGTGATCGTGATCGGCCGCGCCGTGCGTCTCGCCGATGTGCGCCAGTTCTCTTTCTGCTGCGAGTCTCATGATGTCTCCTGTTTTCGGGTTCTCGTTGCGGCTGCGTTTCCGAGCCGATGCCGCACAACGTATCACCGCCACGGGACGCAGCCATGGGGCCGCGGGCCGAAGCGCCAACCGGTCCGCCCACCGACGCCTTACGCGATGCCCGTGCGCGCCGCCCCATGCAGCCACCGCCGCAGAGCACGAAAGTCCTCCGGGAGAAACACCTCGCGATTCGCGTCGAACGTCGCCTCCTCCTCGCACCACGACGCGCGCAACAGCGCCGCGTGCGCCGTCGCGTCCAAGGACGTCCAATACGGGCAGTCCACGCAATGCGATCCGCTCGTCCGCCTCCGCACACGTTCGAGCTGCTGCCGCCGACACGAGCCATCGGGAGACTTCTCGCGATAAGACTCGCGGCAGGTCGTGAACTCGCGATGGAAGCAGCTCTTCACGAGCTGCCGCACCGGCTCGAGCCAGCGTTCCCGTGAGCCGGCGTCCCCGAGCACTTGATCGACCAACGGCGCCACCTCGGCCGCCGTCATCTCGCCCGGCGCACCGGTTTCTCCCTCGATCAAAGGCGGCGGCAACCCGCGCGCCTGGAGCAACTCCAGCAGTCGCGCGCACACCCCCGCCAGCTCGCGCGGATCCGGCGCAGGCCATGCATTCTGTCGAAAATAACGCGTCAGGATCGCGCCCACTCTATCCAGAAACTCGGTGCCGGAGACACTCATGCGACGGACAACGGCACCGCCACCCAACGGGATGTCAAACTCTCCGCCCCCGCAAATTGTCATGGTCACACTGGTCCCGCTGTGAAACTGTGCTGATGCCAAAAGCCGGTCGCTACGCCTGCCGCGCCCGCCGCGTCTCCGCTACCGTGTGCGCTCCACCGATCGCCGCCATGATCCAAACCGTCAACAAGCCTGAACGCGCCCCGCTCTATCTCGAGCTGGCGCGCGAGATCCAGGAACTCGTCGAACAAGGCACGCTCCGGCCCGGCCACCGCCTGCCCTCGGTCCGCCGCATGGCGCTGCAACGCGACGTGAGCATCTCGACCGTGATCCAGGCCTACACCGTGCTGGAAAACCGCAGCGTGCTTGAGGCTCGGCCGCAGTCCGGTTTCTACGTTCGCCCGCAGATTGTCGCGCTCGCGCCCGAACCGCGCATGGCGCGGCCGATGGCGAAGCCGAGTTACGTCGGCATCAACGATCTCACCGCGGAGATTCTCACCCTCGCGGTCGATCCCGACTACGTCCCGCTCGGCGCCGCGTTTCCGCACCACTCGCTGTTTCCCACGAAGAAACTCGCCCGCCTGCTCGGCGCGGTGAGCCGCAACGATTCCGCGATGCTCGGTCGTTATGCGATGAACTTCGCCTACGATCCGCTCGCGCGCGAGATCGCCCGCCGTTATCTGCAATGCGGCGCGCCGCTCTCGCACGAGGAACTGGTCGTCACCGTCGGCTGCGCGGAGGCGATCAACCTCTCGCTGCGCGCGATCACCAAGCCTGGCGACACCGTCGCGGTCGAGACCCCCGCCTATTTCGGATTTCTGGAAACGATCCAGAGCCTCAACCTGCGCGTGCTCGAGATCCCCACCGACTCGCGCACCGGCCTGTGTCTCGACGCGACCCGCGCCGCGCTCGCCGAATGCGCGGTGAAGGCGTTGATCATAATGCCGAGTTTCCAGAATCCGATCGGCGCCTGCATGCCCGACGAGAAGAAGGCGAAGCTTTACCAGCTGCTGGGCGAATTCGACGTGCCCGCCATCGAGGACGACATCTACGGCGATCTGCATTTCGGCGAACGCCGGCCCAAGCCGTTGAAGGCCTGGGACACCGACGGACGCGTGCTGCTCTGCAGTTCGTTCAGCAAAACCCTCGCCCCGGCGCTTCGCGTCGGCTGGTGCGCGCCGGGGCGCTACCTCGAGCGCGTGCAGCGTCTCAAGTTTACGAATACGCTCGGCACGCCTGTCGTGCTGCAAAAGACCGTGTCCGACTTCCTGCGCAACGGCGGCTACGACCACCACCTCCGCTCGATCCGCCGGTCCTACCAGAATCAGCTGCACCTGTTTTCGCAGGCGGTGCTGCGCCACTTTCCCGAAGGCACGCGGCTCAGCCGGCCGCAGGGCGGCTTCATTCTGTGGGTGGAACTGCCGCCGGGCGTCGACACGCTCAAGCTTCACCGCGAAGCCGTTCGCCACCGGATCGCCACCGCCCCGGGCGCGTTGTTCTCGGTTAAGGACCGTTACCGGAACTGCCTGCGGATGAATTGCGGCCTGCCGTGGAGCGACGAGATCGACTGTGCGGTCCGCACCGTCGGCGAGCTCGCCCGCCAGCAGTGAACGCCCGCACCATGAAACGAAATGTCGCCATTCTGATCTTCGACGACGTCGAGGTGCTCGACTTCGCGGGGCCATTCGAGGTGTTCGCCGTGACGGACGAACTCGAGGGGCACACCGCTTTTCACACGTTCACCTGCGCGCTGAAACCCGGCACCGTGCGCGCCCGCAACGGCCTGAAGCTCGTGCCCGATTTCACGCTCGAGCATTGCCCGGCGCCGCACGTGCTGGTGATTCCCGGCGGGGCCGGCATCCGGCCGCTGCTGCGCATGCCGTCGCTGCACGAATGGCTGCGAACGAAAGCGCGCAGCGCCGAACTGGTGTTCAGCGTGTGCACGGGCGCACTCGTGCTCGCGCAGGCCGGACTGCTCGATGGCTTGCGCGCCACCACGCATCACGAATGCCTGGACGAATTGCGCCAGGTGGCGCCGCGGACGGAGATCGCCGCAGCGGAACGTTTCGTCGACAACGGCCGGATCGTGACCGCGGCGGGCATTTCCGCCGGCATCGATGGCTCGCTGCACCTCGTCGCACGGCTGCTCGGCGAAGGAGCGGCAGACCGGACCGCGCGCTACCTGGAGTATCGACGCGCATGAAATCCCTCTCCGGCGGGGCACCCGCCGCGACGCTCACTCCCGCCGCTCCCGCGCGCTCGGCGCTCGTGCTGGCGTTCGCCTCCATCTACGTGATCTGGGGCAGCACGTATCTCGCGATCCGCGTCGCGATCGAGACGATGCCCGGATTTCTCATGGCCGGCGTCCGGTTCGTCACGGCCGGAGCGTTGCTCTACGCGTGGTCGCGCTGGCGCGGAGCGCCGCGTCCGACGCTCCAGCAATGGCGCCCGAATCTCGTGATCGGCATTCTATTGCTGCTCGGCGGGAATGGCCTGGTCGTGTGGGCCGAGCAGTTCGTGCCGTCCGGCATCACCGCGCTGATCATCGGCGCCCAGCCGCTTTTCTTTGTGGTCACGGAATGGTTGTGGCCCGGCGGCACGCGCCCGTCCGCCATCACGTTCGGGGCGCTGCTCCTGGGATTTGCGGGTGTGGCCTGGCTGGCGGCGCCGTGGCGCGCCGGCAGCGGCGCCGGTTTCGATCTCGCGGGCGTCGGAGCCATTCTGACCGCATGCGCGAGCTGGGCGTTGGGTTCCATCTACGCGCGCCATGCGAGGCACGGCGTGGATCCCATGCTCGCATCCTCGCTGCAGATGATCGCCGGCGGCGCCACGCTCTGCCTGTTGGCGTGGGCGCATGGCGATTTTGCCCATGTGGATGTGACCGCGTTCTCCGCGCGCTCGTGGACGGCCTTCGTTTACCTGATCTTTTTCGGATCGATCGTGGGCTTCTCGACCTTCGTGTGGCTGCTCAAGCACAGCACGCCGGCGCGCGTGGCGACTTACGCCTATGTGAACCCCATCGTCGCCGTCGCGCTCGGCGCGTTGATTCTCCACGAACCCGTCACCGGCCGAACGGTGATCGCGTCGGCCGTCATTATCGGAGCCGTGATCGTCATCTCGACCGACAAAAATCGCCCGCGAAACCGCTGAGCGGCGGCACACATGGGCCGGCCAGCCGGGGCGAAACGCGAGGCGCATACCGGTTTCAGCTCGACCTGAGACATAGGGTGTTCACACTAGCTGAACCCACCCGGACGTCCCTGACTCCGGCCTTTCCACATGCAACTTCTTCAATCGCGTCGCGAAAACAATCGGCCGAAGCGCTGGTTGAAAATCGGTCTGCTCATCGGTGCGGGCGCACTGGGCGTCGGCGCCTGGATGAGCTGGGACGTCGTTCATCCGCGCTATCTCCGCTGGAAACAACAACGCGCACTCGAGCAGGCGAAGCGCTTCATGGACGCCCGCGATCCGGCGAACGCCCAACTCGCCCTCGAGGTGGCCTTGAAGACGATCCCTGGCGATCCGGACACGATCCGGCTCGCCGCGGACATGCTCGAGCAGGTGAACTCACCTCAGGCGATGCGCTTGCGCCGGTCCGTCGTGCAGCGACTGCCCCATTCGTCCGAAGACGCCGCGCGGCTGGTCCTCTGCTGCCTGCGTTTCAATGACTTCAACGCCGCCAAGGACGCCCTCAGTGCAACCCCGCCGGCGGTCGCCAGCGAACTGCCGATGCTACGCGCTGCACTGGCCTTTGCGGTCGCGACGAACAACTCACCCGTCGCCGACTACCTGCTCGACCAGTTGCGCGCCCAATCGCCTGACGACCGCGCCCTGCGCCACGCGCAGGCCTTGCTCTGGCTGCGTCATCCACAGGAGGAAACCCGGTCGCAGGCCCGCCGCGATCTGGAAGAGCTCGCCCGTCAAACGCCGGCGCTCGGTCTGCAAATCCAACGCGAGCTGGCGGGCGACGCGCTGCAGCGGCGCGACTACGCCCGGTTGAAGGAGCACCAACAGAAGATTCTCGCGGATCCCGGCGTCACGTTTCCCGACCGCCTCCAAAAGGCGAACGTCGACCTGCTCGTCGACCAAAAGCCTTTTGAAACCATCTTCGACCAACTCGCGCCGGAAGCCGTCAAGTCCGCCGCCGACGCGACGCAGTTTGTGCAATGGCTGCTGGTTCAAAGCCGCGCCGCCATTGCGGATAACTGGCTCGCCCGCCTTCCGTCCGCCGTGCGGCAGACGCCGGAGGTCAGGAACGTCGAAGCCGATGTCGCCGCCCAACTCGAAAATTGGGATCGCCTCGCTTCGCTCCTCAACGAAGGCGCGTGGGGCCCCATCTCGCCTGACACGCTTCGCCTCGCGTTCGCGGCCCACACGGTCAACAGCCCGACGAAACCCTCGCTGCGTCGCGAGACGTGGGACATGACGCTCGAATCGTGCGCCGGCAATCTCGGCGCCTTGCGGGTGCTGCAGCGTCTCGCCGTCGTGTGGCGCTGGAGCGACGAAACCGAACGCACTCTCTGGTCGATCGCCCGCGCGTTTCCAGACCAGACGTGGTCGCACCAGGCGCTGTTTAATTTCTACCGCGAAAAGAAGGACGCCAAGGGCATGCGCGAAGTGATGGATGTGTTGCGCCGCGCCGATGGCACGGTCCCGCGTTATCAGCACGACTGGGCGTTGCTGACGATGCTGGCGGAGCCGAACTCCAACTGGAATCCCGCGAAGGACACGATGCGCAAGCTCCACGAGAGCGATCCGGCCAACGCGAACTACGCGACCGGCTACGCCTTCGCGCTCGCCCTCGCGGGCAAGCCGGCCGAGGCGCTCGCGGTGGCCGAAAAGATGAGCTCACTCGATCGCGAATACCCGCCGCGCCAGCCGTATCTCGCGTTCGTTTACGGCCTCGCCAAAAAAGGCCCCGAGCTCGAGGAAACCGTGAAACGTGCGGAGGGAACGGCCTTTCTGCCGGAGGAAAATTATCTGTTCACGCGAGCTCGCGAAGAATTGAACCGCAAGCCGGTGAAACCCGCCCAGCCGGGCAACGCCGAAACCGAAACGCCCCTCGCGCAAAGCCTGTGAGCGAAGCGGTCGCTCCGTCCGGTCGCCGGCTTCTCGTCGCGTGCGCCGCGGCCGCGCTGACCTTGAGCTGGCTGCTGCCGCTGCACGTCACCTGGAGCAGCGCGCCGGATCTCGGCCACGCGTGGGTCGTGCCGGTGTTGATGGCGTATTTGTATTGGGAACGCTGGGACGAGCGGCCCGCGGCGCGGCCGCGCGCGCGCCTTGGCGCGCACTGGTGGTTTTTGGGTGCCATGTTCGTCGCCGCGCATCTGCCGCTGCGCCTGCTGCTCACGCCCTTCCCGCTTTGGCCCTCGTTACTCGGCGTCTATCTGCTGCTGCTCGTCCTGACCGCGCTGGCCGGCGCGTGGCTCATCGCCGGCCGGGCCGGCGTGCGCTGGACCGCCGGTCCGCTGATCCTGCTGGTCAGCACGCTGCCCGTGCCGAGCGCGTTGGAAAACGCGATCATCCTTCCGCTGCGCCAGATCTGGGCGTCGCTGGCCGCGGAAATCAGCAACCTGCTCGGCACGCCCGCACTGGCGCTCGGCACCAGCGTGCGAATCGGCAACGGCTGGGTCGGCGTCGACGACGCCTGCGGCGGGATTCGCTCGCTGCAAGCCTGCGCGATGATCGCGCTTTTTTTCGGCGAGTGGTATCGGTTTTCCGTCATCCGTCGGCTTGGCCTGCTGGGGATCGGCCTCGCGGCCGCGCTACTCGGGAATTTTGCGCGCGTCGTGTTTCTGTCGCTCCGCGCCAGCGCCGGGGCCGAGGCAGTGGAAAGCGCGCACGATCCCGCGGGCTGGATCGCGATGGGCGTCAGCCTCGCGCTCACCGGCTGGCTCGCCGCCGCATGGAGTGGCTATCGTTGGCCAGTCACGAAAACCGCCGCGCCGCGGACGGGGCCCGTAGCACCCGCGGCCGGGGTGTGGTTCGCCGCGATCGCCGCATTTTTCCTGATCAACGAAACCGCCAACCGGCTCTGGTTCTTTCTCGGCAAGCGGGCGGTCGCCGAGATACCGCAGTGGACGGTGACGCTGCCGGAAAACCATTGGAGCTTCCGCGCACTCCCCCTCTCTGCGACCGCGCGCGAACTTCTTGGGCCTGACGAATTCCGCGCCGGGACCTGGCACGACGAAGAGGGGCACAAAGTTTGGAGCTACTACCTCGAATGGAGCCACGGACAAGTCGCTCGATCACTGCCTTTTCTTCACAACCCAACGATTTGTTTCCCCGCAGCCGGAGCTGAACTCGTAGCAGCCCTCCCACCGATTCGCGTCAAATGGGATAAAGGCTACATACCTTTCTACCGCTATCACTTCCGCCTATCCAGAGAGGACATTGTCGTGGCCTTCACCATCTGGGACCCCACGCGTGGAACCTTCATGAATCAACAAGAGCATACGACTTCCCACGCACTATGGCTCGCGGGACAATGGCGCGAAGTCGTTGAAGCAATGAAAGATCAACCTGCGCAACTGTTAACGCTTGCTGTGCTCCGGAGCGCCAATCCTGCCGTCGATATTGAGCGAGAATTGAGACGCATTATCGCTGCGAAATCTTAGTCTCCACCAAAACAAGCTTGTAATTCACCCTATGCAACATAGGTAATTTACCCCAGACATGAAAACCGCCACACGTTTTCTCTCCTTCGTCTCCGCGACACTTGTCGCAATTACATCTGCGGCTTGGGCCCAGATTACTACTCTTCAAACTGAGACGCAGACCGGATATTTCGGCAGCGTAGTTACTTTCACCGACCTAGCTGGGACTGCTAGTCAGAAGTTCACCAACATTTCTGCGGTCACTTCGCTGACGTTCAACTTTTTCGCAGGCTCGGGTAACGGCAATCAATCGTTGCTGACTGAACTTGAGGCCCGATTTGGCGAATGGGATGGTTCAGGGCTGAAAGCTGAGACCGTGGTGAACTTCGAACCGTTTCAGGTAGCCCCATCAACCGACGCGTCTTGGTCCAACACTCTTTCGATCACGAATGCTGCCTTCCGAAATTACTTTGTAGAGTTCGATTTCACCAAGCTATCCGGTCCGCTCGTCGATTCCATTTACGGCTATATTACTGATCCATCAAAAACCTACGCCTTCCTGCTGCAGGATCAAACCGGGTCCACCAACTTAGGATTTGGTGTTAATTACTCAGACACCTTCACCCACGGCGGTGCATTCGCTATTGCAGGTCCCGATTTTGTGTTTTCCCAGATCAGCGTTGTCCCCGGGGACCAACCCATACTCGTCCCCGAATCCTCCACCGTCGCCGCCTTCCTTGGCGCGGCTCTCGTCGGCGGACTCGTAACTTTCCGGCTGCGCCAGCGGCGGCAGCAACTCGCGCCCGTCGCGATCGCCGCCTGAACCATTCCCGCTTCAGCTCGGTTTCATACACCGCAAACCAAGAAGCCTGCGACTCACGTCGCAGGCTTTCTTGTTTTAGGAAATCGCCCGTCGGCACAATCCCCTTCCCTCCGTCGCAGGCGCTGTCCGCTTCGGGTGCCCGTTGCAGCTTGAAGCGCGGTCCCGGTCGCATGTGCTCACGCCATGCCCCGCATCGCCCTCGCCGAAACCGACGCCGACATCGCCCGCTGTTTCCCGGTGATATCCCAGCTTCGCCCGCATCTTCAGGAAACCGAGTTCGTTGCCCGCATCCGCCGTCAACAAGCCGCCGACTTCCACCTCGCGTTCGCCGTCGATGACTCCGACGTCGTGCGCAGCGTCGCGGGTTTTCGCATTCTCGAGATGCTGTTCTCCGGCCGCACGTGCTACGTCGACGATCTCGTGACCGACGCGGCGGTGCGCTCGCAAGGCTTCGGCGACCGCCTCTTCGACTGGCTCGTCGCGCACGCGCGCTCGCGCGGTTGCGATACCTTTTCGCTCGATTCCGGCACACAGCGCGTCGACGCGCATCGCTTCTATTTGCGAAAGCGCATGAAGATTTCGTCCTTCCATTTCTCGCTCACCCTGCAGGGCTGAGACGGATCGGCCACTTGCGGAGCGGGTAACCCTGTTCATCTTCCCTCGTCCTCGACTGCATGAAACGCCTGACTCTCCTTCCTCTTTTGCTGATCGCGACGCTGCTCGCCGGTTGCGACACCTTCGACCGCCGTTCCAAGGAAAAAGCGGCCACCTTCGAATCGCTGTCGCCGGACGAGCGCGAGAAACTGAGGCGCGGCGTCATCGAACTCGGGAACACGCCCGACATGGTCTACATCGCGCTCGGGCGGCCCGATCAACGCCGCGAGTCCGACACCGGCCAGGGCCGCGAGATGACGTGGATCTACAACACCTATCACCGCGAATACGAAGGCAACTTCCACTCGGGCTACCGCCGCATCCTGGTCTACGACCCGGTGCGCAAGCGCTACCTCGTCTACTACGAACCCATCTACACCGACGTCTACAGCGAGCACGAAGAAGAACACATCCGCATCATCTTCCGCGACGGCCGCGTCGTCGCGATCGAGCAGCCGAAGCCGCGCGCCTGATCCATCTCATTTCCTCGCACCCGCCGCGCACTGCGACGCGCACGCCTGAATTTTCGGAAAACCTCCGACTCCACGCTTGCCAACGAAATTTGTGCGGGCGTCACTCTGGACGAGCATCTCCCGTCCGATTCGCATGCCCGGTCGTCTTTCCCAACTCCTCGATCCCACCCGCATTTCCCTGCAGGTAAAAAACAACAAACGCACCTCCGCCCTCAACGAGGTCGCGCAGCTGCTTTCCTCGCATCCGGACGTGATCAATTTTGACGGGTTTTACGCGGAGTTGCTGGCCCGTGACCGTCTCGACACCACCAGCCTCGGCCACGGTTTCGCCGTTCCGCACGCGCGCACCGACCACGTCAAACAGATCGTGCTCGCGATCGGCCGTTCCGAGCAAGGCATCCCGTTCGACAGCGGCGAACTCGTGCACGTGCTCTTCATGCTCGGCACGCCGAAAGCCCGCCCGGGCGATTACCTGCAGGTCCTCAGCACGCTGTGCCGGCTGTTGAAGGATCCCGCGAATCGCGAAGCGTTTCTCACCGCACCGACCCCCGAAGAATTCGTGCGCCGCGTCGTCGACGCCGAGGCCAGGCTCCTCAGCCCCGCGTAACCCGCGTCTCCGCGCTCCGACCTCGATGATCCGCTCGTTTGTCTTCAGCGACGGCAAGCTCGTCGGTCGCGATCTCGAGCTCGACGCCCTGCGTCTCGTCTGCGCCGACAAAGGCCTCATCGTCTGGGTCGATCTCGATACGCCCACCGACGAGGAGATCAAAGCGATCCTCGAAGGCGTTTTCCAGTTTCACCCGCTCGCGATCGAGGACTGCATGACCCCGAGCTCGCTGCCGAAGGTCGAGGATTACGAAAGCTACCTCTTTTTGGTCACGCACGCGGTCGATTTTTCGCGGACCGAGAAGTTTGCCAGCACCGAGCTGGATCTCTTTCTCGGCCGCGAATACCTCGTCACCTTCCACCGCACGCCGCTGAAATCCGTCCAGGCGACCATCGATCGGGTGACCAAAAGCGTCGGCGTGATCGCGCGCGGCCCCGACCGCCTCGCCCACACGCTGCTCGATTTTCTCGTCGACAATTATCAGCCCGCGATGGCCGAGCTCGGCGCCGAGCTGGAGGAGATCGAGGAGGCGGTGCTCGCGAAGGACTCCGGATCGAAGTTCGTGAACGAGATCCTGCAGGTTCGCAGCGACTTCTCCCGCCTGCGCAGCATCGTCCGCCCGCAGCGCGAACTGATCGATCGTATCGCCCGGGGGGATACGAAGCTCATCCGGCCGCTGATGCTGCCCTATTTCCGCGATCTCCGCGACAACCTCGCCCGGCTCGAGGACACCGCGGTCGGCTACCACGAGCGGCTGCTCATGGCGTTCGATATTTATCTCAACAAAGCCGCGTTCGAAGCGAACGAAGGGATCAAGTTCCTCACTGCCATCACCGCGGTCACCATCCCCGTCATGGTGATCGGCACCTGGTATGGGATGAATTTTCACGGCATCCAGGAGCTGGAAAACGGCTACCCGTGGGCCGTCGGCATCGTGATCGTCACCACCGTGCTGATGGTCGTGTATTTGAAACGCAAACGCTGGTTCTAGGCCTGGCGAGCCGGGCCCGCGCGCATCATCCGCGCCGGCGGCCGTCGCCCGCGGCTTTCGCTCTTGCCAACTCCCGGCGTCGGCCGTGCGCTGGTGGCACCGCCTCATGGAGCCTCCGCATTCCTCCTTCCCGCCGCCCTACGAGGGGCTCAGCGTGCGATCGGCCGACGTGTTCCCGCTCGCGTGCACGCGGTGCCAGCGCCGGTTCACCGACATCAAGGACTTCATCGCGCGCACCACGCCGGTTTTCCAGTCGTCCGGACTGATGGAACGCGAGGACGCGGCCGGCAGCAGCTTCGTCCTGCTGCTGCGCAATTGCCTGTGCGGCACCTCGCTGGCGCTACGCTGCCAGGATCGGCGCGATCGCTCGGAAGCGGGCCAACAACGCCGTCAGCGTTTCGCACCGCTTGTCGAATTGCTCGTCGACAGCGGTTTTCAACCCGAGCAGGCGCAGGCCGAGGCGCGTCGCCTCCTCCGCGGTTCGCTCGCTTGAGCGCTCGCTCCGGCGCGGCCGCCCGCGCCGGAACGCCGAAGCCGCGCCACTTCGCCCTATGATTCGCGCGCTCGTTTTCGATTTCGACGGCCTGATCCTCGACACCGAGACGCCGTTGATCGACGCCTACGCGACGATGCACGCGCGCCACGGCGTGCCGTTCGACCGCGCGGTTTTCATCCGCAGCGTGGGGCACGCCGACTACGCCTTCGATCCGTGGCACGGCTTCAGTCCTCACGCCGATCGCGCCGAGCTCGAACTGGAGCGGCGCACCATCAAGGACGAACTGCTGCTCCGCCAGCCCATCCTTCCCGGCGTCGTCACGCTGCTCGACGCCGCCCGCGTCCGCGGCCTGCGCCTCGGCCTCGCGTCAAACTCCCAACACGCCTGGGTCGAGCCGCACCTGGAACGCGTTGGCCTGCTTGATCGTTTCGAGTTTCTCGCCTGCCGCGAAGACGCGCCGTCGCCGAAACCGGAACCGGACTTGTATCGGCTCGTGCTGAATCATTTCGGGGTGCGCGGACCGGAGGCCATCTCGTTCGAGGACTCTCACACCGGCACGCTCGCGGCCAAGCGCGCTCACCTGTGGTCCGTCGCCGTGCCGAACGTTTCCACCGCGCATCATGATTTCTCGAACGCCGATCTCATCGTCACCTCGCTGGCCGAGGTGCAACTCGACGATCTCGTGAAACGTTTCAGCTAACGTCGCCCGTTTCCAGTTCGCTCCAGCGCGCGTAAGCCGCGGCGAGGTCCGCCTCGATCTCCTCGAGCCGCGCCGTGGCCTTCGCCACCTCGACGCCGCCGCGCTTGAAAAACTCCGCGTCGCCGAGCCGGGCCGTGAGCTCCGCCTGCTCGGCTTCCAAGCTCTCGATCTTCTTCGGCAGCGCCTCCAGCTCCGCGCGCTCCTTGTTCGACAGCTTGCGCGGTTTGGCCGGGGTGCGCGCCGGCGCCCCGTCTTCCTTGCGCGCGTTCTCGCTGCGGACCGGCGTCGCCGCCGCGGCCGCTTTCGCGGCGCGTTCCTTCTGCCAGTCGTCGTAACCGCCGACATATTCGGCGACTTTCCCATCGCCTTCGAACACCAGCAGGCTCGTGCAGACTTCGTTGAGAAACGCGCGATCGTGACTCACCAGCAGCACTGTGCCGCCAAACTCCACCAGCAGATCCTCCAAGAGCTCGAGCGTTTCCGCATCGAGATCGTTGGTCGGTTCGTCGAGCACGAGCACGTTGCACGGTTTCGTGAACAGCCGTGCGAGCAACAGCCGGTTTCGCTCGCCACCGGACAGCGCCTTGATCGGCGTGCGCGCCCGCGCCGGCTCGAAGAGAAAATCCTCCAGATACGAGATCACATGGCGCGACCGCCCGTTGATGGTCACCGTCGTGTTGCCGTCCGCCACCGCGTCCTGCACGCGCATGCTCTCGTCGAGCTGGGCGCGGAGTTGGTCAAAGTAAACCACTTCGAGCCGTGTGCCCTGCTCGATCGTGCCGGCCGTCGGCGACAACTCGCCGAGCAACAGACGCAACAGCGTGGTCTTGCCCGCGCCGTTGGGTCCGACGATGCCGACCTTGTCGCCGCGTTCGATCCGCGTGCTGAGATCGCGCACGATCCATCGCTCGCCGTCATAGCTGAAACCCGCGTCGGTGCATTCGATCACCTTGAACCCGCTGCGATCCGACTCCTGCGCCGTCAATTTGGCGGTGCCGGTGCGTGTGCGGCGCGCGGCTTTTTCCGCGCGCATTTTTTCCAGCGCGTGGATGCGGTTCTGCGCCCGCGAGCGCTGCGCCCTTACGCCGCGACGAATCCATTCCTCCTCCTGCGCGAGCTTCTTGTCGAACTGCGCCCGCTGCACTTCCTCCGCCTCCAGCACCGCCTGCTTGCGCACGAGAAACGTGTCGTAATCGCACGCCCAGCCGATCAGCCGGCCGCGGTCGACCTCGACGATGCGCGTCGCCAGGCGCCGCAAAAACGCCCGGTCGTGGGTGACAAACAGCAGCGTGCCACCCCATTGCAGCAGAAACTCCTCGAGCCACTGGATCGACGCGAGATCGAGGTGATTGGTCGGCTCGTCGAGCAGCAGCAGCTGCGGTTCCTCGACCAGTATCCTGGCAAGCACTACACGCCTTTTCTGCCCGGCGGAAAGCGCGACGAACTCGGCTTCCGCCGGCAGGCCCATCGCCTCGATCAGGCGCTCGACGCGGTCGTGTCGTTCCCAGTCGTTGTGCTCCTCGAAGCTCCCGCCTTCGCCCTCGATCACCGCGCGCACCGGCCCCTGCAGGTCGAGTGGCACTTCCTGTCGCAGCCGCGCAATCACCGCCCCGGGCTGGCGGATCACCTGGCCCTCATCCGGTTTCAATTCGCCGTCGATCACTTTCATCAGCGTGGATTTCCCGGCGCCATTGCGGCCGACCAGACACACCCGCTCGCCGCGGTCGATCTGCAGGTTGACCCGATCGAGCAGCGGCGCGCCGCCGAAGCTCAGGCTGACATCGTTGAGAGTGACAATCGCCATGCGAAACCACTCACCGTGACCGCGCTTCGGCCTGCGGCGCAAGCCCGGCGTTCCATCGCAACCGCGACAATGCGTTTGCCGCGTCCCCTGCCATTTGCGTTCGTTGCGCGCGTGGCTGAGTCCGTCGTTCCCCGCTTCAACGTCCTCGGCGTCGGCATCTCGGCGCTGACGCTGCCGCGCGCCCGCGACCTGCTGTTCGCCTCGCGCGGACGCCGGCAGCTCGGTTACGTCTGCGTGTGCACCGTGCACGGCATCGGCGAGGCGCGGAGCGATCCGGATTTTCGGCGCATCCTCAACCGCTCCTATCTCACCACGCCCGACGGCATGCCGCTCGTGTGGCTCGGCCCGCGCGGCACCGAACGCGTTTATGGGCCGGATCTCTTGCTCACCACGTGCGACGCCGGCCGCGCCCGCGGATTGCGTCATTATTTCTACGGCGGTGCTCCTGGCGTGGCCGATGTGCTCGCGACGAATCTGCGCCGACGATTTCCCGGCGTGGAGATTGTCGGCACGTTCACGCCGCCGTTCCGGCGGCTGACCGCGGACGAGTTCTCGGGGCTGCGCGCCGACATCGCACGCGCGCAGCCAGACATCGTCTGGGTCGGGCTCGGCACGCCGAAACAGGAGCGTTTCATGGCCGCGCACGCCGCCGAGCTCGAGTGCGGCCTGCTCGTCGGGGTCGGCGCCGCATTCGACTTTCTCTCCGGACGCGTGCGGCAGGCGCCGCGCTGGATGCAGCGCAGCGGATTGGAATGGCTTTTCCGGCTGGGCACGGAACCGCGCCGACTGGCGCCGCGTTATTTCAAAACGAATCCGCTCTTCATCGCGCGCGTCGTGGCGCAAAAGACCGGCCTGAAACGCTACGCGCTCGAAGCGTGAACGTCAGAACAGCTCGCGCTGCTGCAGCGCGTCGCGTTTTTCCGGATCGCGCGTGCTGAGCGCCAGCAGTTGCATGACGCTCAACTGCACCAACGCCGGATCGCGCGCCAGCGACGCGAGCAGCAACGCGCCCGCCAGCGCATCGTAAAGTGCCGCGTGATACCGCTGACGCGTCGTCGGGCAATAACGTGCCGCGATCGCATCGAGTTCCGGCTGCAAACCGCACGCGGCAACCAGCGATTCCAGCCGCCCCGTTTTCAGCTGCGGATAAAAATGCGCATACAAGCTCGCCGAATCGATCCACGGTCCCCACTCGATGATCCGCTCGCCCGGCCGCGCGAAATCCGGCGAGTTCCGCGGATACGGCCACGCGGCCTTGAGAAGACCATTCTCGACGCCCGCATAATGCGCTGCGAGCGGTCCGCGCTCGCGCAGGCCGGCGAAAAACTCCCACTCGTCGCTGAACGGCGCCCACAGCGCTACGTCACGCTCGGTCAAACCGTGCACCGCCGCATCCTCCTCGCGCACCTGCCCGGTCGCCTGACACAGTCGCGTGTGCGTCGTCACGATCCCGCCGCGGCAGATTTCCACGACGCCGTATTCGAGCACGCCCGACGCCCGGCTCCCCTCGAAATCGACAAAAAAAATCGGCTGCTCCGTCCAGGACATGCAGTTTCACCCAAAGCACGAAACCGCCGGCAATCCAAACCCGTTCTCGCAAGCGGCGCCGCTTCTCGGCCGCCGCCGACCTTTTTTCGTGAGTTTGCCGGCCCGGCATGGTTTCAACGGAGCATGGATGTGTCGATCTTTCGTCCGTTCGTCATGGAGCTCGCTGCGCGCAGCGGCGAATTCATCCGCCCGTTCTTCGGCGATCTGGCGCTCGCCATCGACACGAAATCGGACGCGTCCCCCGTCACCGCCGCCGATCGCGGGGCCGAGGAGTTGATGCGCAGGATGATCGCGCAACGTTATCCGGAACACGGGATCGTCGGCGAGGAATTCGGCAGCGAGCGCGCCGATGCCGAGTTCGTGTGGGTGCTCGACCCCATCGATGGCACGAAGGCGTTCATCACCGGCGTGCCGCTGTGGGGCACGTTGATCGCGCTGGTGCATCGCGGCACGCCGATCCTCGGCTGCATCCACCAACCTGTGCTGCAACAGCTGATGATCGGCGATGGCACCGTCACGCACCTCAACGGCAAACCCGTGCGCTGCCGCGCCACCACGCGCATCGAGGATGCGACTTTGTTGACCAGCGATCCGCTCAACCCCGCCAAGTATCAGAACGGCGCCGCCTACGATGCCCTCGCGCAACGCGCGAAACTCGTCCGCACCTGGGCGGATTGTTACGGCTATCTGCTCGTGGCGTCAGGTTGGGCCGACATCTGCATCGACCCAATCATGAACCCGTGGGACATCGCCGCGCTCGTGCCGATTCTGCGCGGTGCCGGCGGCACGATCTCCGACTGGCGCGGCGGTGCGGCTTATCCCGCCGAATCCACCGTCGCCGCGGCGACGCCGGAGTTGCACCGCGCGGTGATCGCGACGCTGAATCGCTGATTCAGCGCGCCGCCTCCTGAGCGGCCAACAGCAAGGCGCGGTTTACCGACGTCCGCGGCTCTTCGCGGCCTTCCACTCCGCGGTGATGCGGGAGGTGAAGCCGCCGCGCGCTTTCCAGTCGCTGATGATCGTCAGGCTGCGCGGCTTCAAGGCCTTGCCGAGGTCGTCGCAGATGCGATTCGTGACGGCCTCGAAGAAAATGCCTTCGTTGCGAAACGCGTGGAAATAGAGCTTCAGCGACTTGAGTTCGACACACGTCTTGTCAGCCACGTAACGCACCGTGATGTTCGCGAAATCCGGGTGGCCGGTCATCGGACAAACCGACGTGAATTCGTGGTGCGTGTGCTCGATCACGAAATCGCGATGCGGAGCGGGATTGGGAAAAGTCTCGAGAATCTTCGGATCGGCCATGGCGAATCGGTTCTGAGTTCTGCGTTCTGAGTTTTGCGTTGTCGAGCCGTGAACCCAAAACGCTAAACCCAAAACCCGAAACCGCGACCTACGTCGCGGTTTCCGTAAACCGCTGCTCGCGGATCACCGTGATCTTGATCGTGCTCGGATACTGCAGCTCGGTCTCGATCCGCTTGCGCAGCTCTTTCGCAATCTCCCGCGCCCGGTCGTCGGTGACGGTTTGCGGGGAAACGACCACGCGGATCTCGCGACCCGCCTGGATCGCAAACGACTGCTGCACGCCTTCGATCGAGCTCGCCAGTTTCTCGAGCCGCGCGAGTCGTTGCACGTAACCGGCCATCGATTCGGCGCGAGCGCCCGGCCGCGTCGCCGAGATCGTGTCTGCCAGGATCACGATGCCGGCGTAAACCGTCTCAGGCTTCACTTCCTCGTGATGCGCGGCGACAGCGTTGACCACGATCGGCGTCTCGCCGTAACGCTTGATGAACTCGGCACCAATGTGCGCGTGGCTGCCTTCGAAATCGCCGCTCACGGCCTTGCCCAAATCGTGGAGCAGCCCGGCGCGCTTCGCGACATTCGGATCGAGCCCCACTTCGCTCGCGATCATCGACGCGAGCGAGGCCGTTTCGATCGAGTGATCGAGCACGTTTTGATTGTAGGAGAACCGGAATTTGAGTTTGCCGAGCAGCTTGATGATCTCGGGGTGAAGGCCGTTGATATTCAGCCGCGACACCGCGTCCTCGCCCGCTTGCGTGGTCGAAAGATCGATCTCCTCCTGCGCGCGTTTCACAAACTCCTCGATCGTCGCCGGGTGGATCCGTCCGTCTTTGACCAGGGCGTCGAGCGCGACGCGCGCAATCTCGCGTCGGACGGGATCGAAGGACGAAATCAGCACGGTGCCCGGCGATTCGTCGATGAGCACCGTCACGCCCGTGGCCGCCTCGAAGGCTTTGATGTTGCGCCCTTCGCGGCCGATGATGCGGCCCTTCATGTCTTCGTTGGGCAACGACACCAGCGTCGAGGTCAGGTCGACGTTGGGCTTCACCGCCAGCCGTTGCATCGACGCGATCAGGATCCGGCGCGCGTCGCTCTGCAGTTCCTGCTCCGATTTCTCCAGCACTTCGCGGCGCAGCGCCCGCAATTCGTCCTGACATTCGAGCAGCACCTCTTCGCGCAGCGCTTTGCGGATCTCCTCCGCGTCCATCTGCGAGACACCCTCCAGCCGCTGGCGCACGCTCTTGGAGAGCGAGCGGATGGCGTCGCGCGCCTGACGGATGGCGGCGTTTTCGCGGTTCAGCCGCTCCTGCCGCTGCTCCAGTTGATAATCCAGCAAGGCCAACGATTCCTCGTGCGCGCGAATCTCACGGAGCCGAACCTCACTCTCGATTTCGCGACGGTCGAACTCGCGGTTCAGCTCCGCGCGCTTGTCCTGAATTTCCGCCTCCGCCTTCTGCTTGATCTCTTCCGCCGCGACCGCCGCCTCGCGCCGCGCGACCTCGATCAACTCGGACGCCTGCTCATGCGCCATGCGACGCGTGTGACGCGCAAACGCCCAGATGACGAGGAACCCGAGGGCTCCTCCAACGACCAATGCCACCGTGAACGACCCGTCAAAGGCGTCGCTCCCGGCGATCAGAAACGCGAAGTCGGCTGCGCTCACTGACGTCAAGGGACCGGAACGGTAGGGCGCAGCTCCCAAAGCTCAAGCCTTCTTCGGCTGCTTGCCACCGGTCTGCGCTATTGGGCGTTCTCAATCCGCCCGGAGTCACGCTCCACCGGACTGCACGACCTGAAACGCCGGCACCGTTTCCTCCAGCACGGCCCGCATCCGCTCCAAGGCGGCCTCAGTCCCATCGCCTGCATCCGCCTGCACCAGCACATACGCCCACCGGTCGGCCCGGCCGCGCAAACGGTTCCAGGCATCGTGAAAAAACCGCGCCCAATGCGTAGCCACCACGCGATCGCTGCTGACAAACCAGTAGGCCACCACCGTCGGAATTCGGCGGCCGCTCCCCGGATCGACCTTCTCGGTCTGCAACTGGCTCGCCGGCACTACTACGCCGTTTCCCAAGGAAAACGAATACCGCGTCTGCTCGCGAATCGTCCAGCCCTGCGCCACGAGGCAGAGTTCGGGACGATGAATCGAGGTCCGATCCCGCCCGCTCAGCACGATCGAAACAAACACGGTGTGCGCGCCACCGGCGAGGCTCACATAGTTGCGCCGCGAGAACCCCGTATCCGTCGGCAAGATCTCGCGTTCGACCGCCGACACCTCCGCGCGCCGTCCGATCCAGTCGGTCCCGACAAACGCAGGCAGCTCCACGGGATCGACGCCATCCTCCGCCAGCCGCACCCCTGCTGTACCTCGAGCCGGGCTCGCCTCAACCTCGCTCAACCAGATCGCGGTCCCCAGCACCGCCACCGCCACGACCCCCGCCGCCGCCCACGCCCCGCCGCCGCCCCCGCTCCCGTCGCGCCCCCGCGCTTCCTCCTTCACCTCGGCCCTCTCCTTGTCGCCCAAAACCGCCTCAATCCGAGTGTCATATAATGTATGACACTTCTCCGGGGCCACTTTTTGGAAGACGCGGGCCGCCAGGAGGACGCCGCCGAGCACGATGGCGAAGACGCCGAAGCCCATCGCGTCATGCGCGCGCTCGCCCCAAATCTGCCCGCCGGCTTCCGCCGCAAAGAGGATCGCGCCGATGCGGACCACGTTGCCCAAATAGGTCAGCGGCAAACAGAGCGCGAGGACGAGCGCGCGCCGCCACCAGGAGCGGAAATTGAGATAGCCGATCAGCAGGGAGAGCGCCGCCAAAGCCTGCAACGACCTCACGCCCGAGCACGCCGCCGCAACGTCGTATTGAAATTTCCCCTCCGCCGAAAACAGCTGCGTGCCGCTGCGCACCACTGCGATTCCACTCCACCGCGCCATCGCGTCAGCCGCGTCGACCACCCACAGACGCAGCCAAAAGCCGACCGAATCAAGGACGTTGAGCGGAATCGCGAAAACGAGAAAACCCAGCGGAAACTTCGCCGAGTCGCTCCAACGCCTGCCACCGCCGAGCCGCAGCACGCCCCAGGTAAACAGCAGCCAAGCGACAATCGATACGCGGGTCTGCTGCGCCACGAACCCGATCGCATGCAATCCCAGCGCAAGGAGCATCGCCAATACGGCGACGGCCGTGCGGCGCGAAGCCGATTCTGCGGCAGGCAAATGATCAGAGACGCGCTTGATCGCTTCGGATGATGCCACACGGCCGGCGTTTCCGCTCGCCCGCAGGTTCCGCACGAACAGCCAGCCGCTGAGCGCGAGGATCAACCAACCGTGCTCCGCGTCCGCCCGCGGATCCAGCCATTGACTGATCCACCACCAGAACGTCGAAGCCGTGTCGACGTAACCGCGCGTCGCGTTTCCGAACCACTGAAACAACGCGAAACCTGCCGCCGCGCACACCACCGCCGCCCACATCATTCGAGGCTCGGATTTGGCGAACGCGCGCGTCATGTTTCGCCGCGACTCTTTCCGTCGCCGCCGCACATTCCAAGCCCGAGATGCGTCTCCTCGTCCTCGCCCACACGCCGCCGCCGGTCCACGGCCAGAGCCTGATGGTGCGGACATTGGTCGAAGGCCTGCCGGCCGTCGCCCCGGGAATTAAGCTGCATCACGTGAACCTCCGATTATCGCGCGACGCCGCCGACATCGGACGCTGGCGACCGACCAAGCTGCTTGCGCTTTTCGCCGCCTGCGGGCGGGCGCTCTGGCTGCGCGCGCGGCACGGCCCGATGACGCTTTATTACGTGCCGGCACCGGCGAAACGCGCCGCGCTGTATCGCGACTTCCTCGTGATGCTGCTCTGCCGCCCATTTTTCTCGCGACTCGTGCTGCACTGGCACGCGGTCGGGCTCGGCGAATGGCTCGCGACGCAGGCGTCGGCGTTCGAGCGCGGGCTCGCTACGCGCCTCCTCGGACGCGCCGATCTCGCGATCGTGCTCGCGACCGATCTCGCCGCCGATGCCGCGTTTCTACAGCCGAAGCGTGTCGAGATCGTCCCGAACGGCCTCGATTCCGATCCGGCCGCCGACGCTGCGCCCCGCACACGGCGTCGCGACGATGCGCCGACCGAGATCCTTTTTCTGGGTCTGTGCACACGCGAAAAAGGTGTGTTCGATACGCTCACCGCGCTGGCGATTGCGAATCGCCGCGAGCCAGGAGCGTTTCACCTGACGGTGGCCGGCGAGTTCACGAGCGTCCGCGACCAACACGCGTTCTTCTCGCAAGTCGACGCCCTCGGCCGCGAAGCGGTCCGCCACGTCGGTTTCATCGACAACACGCGAAAACACGCGCTGCTTTCGTCGGCCGACGTGCTTTGTTTTCCTTCGTTTTATCCGCACGAAGGGCAGCCGCTCGTGCTCATCGAAGCGCTCGCGCACGACCTGCCGATCGTCACCACGCGCTGGCGCGCGCTGCCGGTCCTGCTGCCCCGTGAGCATGTCCAACTGGTCGATCCGGCGCGGCCCGATCAGATCGCTGATGCACTCCTCGCCCTCCGTCGCTCGACACGCCCCGCCGGCGAGCTGCGCGCGTATTACAATGCTCATTACACACGCGCACGTCATCTGGCGCTTTTGGCGAACTGCCTGCGGAGTCTCGAACCTGCTCGCGCGTAAGGATCAAGGGGGGCCGCCGCGCCCAGAACTTCCGGGGAGAACCAGCCCCGTTATCGACGAGAACCAGTTCGAGATCGGTGAACGTCTGCGCCAGCACGCTGTTCACCGCGATGCGAAGAAACGGCGTTTCGCGATGGTCAACCATCACCACGGAGACGGTGGGCATCCGCTGAAACTCAAACGCCGACGAGCGTCTCGACGAGCGCAGACTGGTGCTGGCCCGAGACTCGACGAGCGCCAGCCTCTCGCCTTCACTGCGGCGCCACATGATCGTCGACGACACCGCGCCGGAACCGCCCCTCGACCGCGCCGCGGCTGGCTTTCGGTCCGCGATCGCCTCCCACGCGGTGCGCTTCTTTTGTAAAGTTGCCGGCGTCGTCGTGCTCGCGCGACTCGTGTCGCCTGCCGATCACGGACTCGTCGCCATGGTGGCGACCGTGCTTTTCCTGCTCGCGCTGTTTCGCGACTGCGGACTGGGAGCCGCGGCGATCCAGGCGACCACGCTTTCTGAAAGACAAATGACCGCGTTGTGGTGGACGCACCTTGGTCTCGGGCTCGTCCTGGCCGCGATCGCGTTCGCCGTCGCGCCTTTTGCCGCCGCCTTCTATCACGACCCGCGTCTCGTGCCGCTGCTCGGGACCGCGAGCGTCAGTTTCATCCTCACGGGCATAAACGGCTGGCCGCGGACGCTGCTGCAGCGCGAACTGCGGTTTCGGGAAGCGAATCGGATCGAGACGCTCGGCGCCGCGCTCGGCACGATCACGATGATCGCGGCGGGTATGGCCGGGGCTGGGGCGTATTCGTTTGTTGGATTCCTGCTGGCGTCCGAGCTCGCAATGACGGTGGCAACGTGGCGCCTTTGCCGCTGGCGGCCGGTCGCCAGGGCGGATTGGACGGGCCTGCGCCCACTTGCTCCGACCGGCCTGCACCTCACCGGCTACAATCTCCTGCTCTACGGCCTGCAGCAGGTTGACACGCTCCTGATGGGCCGGTGGTTCGGCGCCGCGGCGCTTGGCCACTACAATCGGGCCGCCCAACTGCTCGTGCAACCGATGACGCATCTGGCCGCGCCGTTTTCGCAAGTGCTCGTGGCGACGCTCGCCCGCGTGGGGCCCGCGTCACCTGACTTCGTCAAACAATTCCGGGAAACGACGAATGCCATCGCCCATTTCACGTTGCCGATCGCTGTCGCGTGCCTGCTGCTGCCGGACGAGATTGTCCGATTGATCCTCGGTGCCCGTTGGGCGGAATCCGCCCCGCTCCTGCAGTGGCTCGCGATCGGATCGGCCGCATCGCTGCTGACGGCGACGACTTATGCGCTGTGCGTGGCCAGTGGAAACGCCGCCCGACTCGCTCCGCTCACGGCGCTGGCGCTGGCAGCCACCGCAAGTTTCTTGTGGGCCGGACGCGACCGCGGGCCGGTCGGACTCGCCGCGGCACTCGCGCTGGCCAATGCGGGTTTGCTGCCCGTTCGCCTCTGGTGGTCGAGCCGCGGAACACCGGTCGGACTGCGAGATTGGGTGCGCGCCTTGACCGGTCCCCTTGCGGCGGCGGGCTTGTTTGGCGCGGGGCTCGTGCTTGGCAACACGCTGGGCGCAGACGCCGCGGCCGTTGCGCGACTCGCGCTCGCACTGGCGCTGGGCGCGGGATCGGTGGCGCTCGGGGCGGCGTGTTTCGCCAGGTTGCGCCGCGAGCTGAAGACCGTCGCGAGTCACTTGCCATTCATGCGCCGGACCGCTGAAACGTCCGCGCCGGCCTGAGCCATGTCGACTACCGCGTCCGCTTCTTCTCGTCCACGCGTGCTGCAATGCATCACGCGCCTGGGTCTGGGCGGCGCAGAACGCGTGGCGTTCTCGCTGATCCATGCGTTGCAACGCGACGTGGAGTTCGGGATGTTCACGGTGTATCAGGATATTCAAGACGCCGTCGGCGAAAGCATGCGCCAGGAACTCGCGGTCGCGGACGTGCCTTGGTTTCCCGGCACGCGGTTGCCCGTAAAACGAGGCGGAATGTTGACGGGTGGCATCGCGCTCGCGCGAGCGATCCGGCGATTCCGGCCGGACGTGGTGCATTTTCATTCGGAAACGCCTGAAGCTTGCGGTGCGGTGGCGCGGCTGCTCCTGGGGCGAAGGCAACCGGGGCTCGTGCGCACGATTCACAACAGCGTTTTCTGGCGCTACTGGCCGCGCATTGGCCGCTGGTGCGACCGGCGGCTCGCGGACGCGGAGATTGCGTGCGTGTCTGAAGCGGCACGCGACGAATTCCTTCGCTATCGCCGGGACAGCTGTGCGCGGGCGCCACTCGCGCCGCCCGCCGTAATCTACAACAGCGTCGATCTCGCGCCGCGCCCGCCCCACGAAGCGCCGCACGAGACGCGCAAGCGGCGTGTGTTGTTTGCGGGACGGTTCGAGCATCAGAAGGGCGTCGACTTGCTTTGCGACGCGCTGCGGCAGACGCGTTTGCCCGCGGGCTGCGCGGGCGAGTTGGTCTGCATTGGTCAGGGATCCGAAGAGTCGAGGCTGCGCGCGCTCGCCGCCGCGCCACCGGATGGCTGGACCATTACGGGGCTGCCTCCGGTGGCTTCGCTCTCCGCGGCGTTTGAGTGCGCGGATCTGGCAGTCATACCGTCGCGCTTCGAGGGATTGGCGCTGATCTCGATCGAGGCGACGCTGCACGGCGTGCCGATCGTGGCGACGCAAGCCCCCGGTTTGAGCGAAACGCTTCCGGACGGTCACCCCTGGCTCGCTGCACCGGCCAACGCGTCCGAGCTCGCGCGCACGCTCGACGTGGCGCTGGCGGAAACGGGGCGTTGGGGCGATTCCGTGCGGGCGGCGCAGCAACTCGCGTTGACGCGCTTCGGTGTCGCCGCGATGCGCGACGGTTATGCGGCGCTGTATCGCCGCGCGGGAGCTAAACGCAACGGAACGATGGATATCGCAGGAGCGGTGCGGCCATGACGCTGGATCCGATCTGGCGCACGCGGGTTTTCGCCGGCGTTGCCGCGGTGGCGGCGGTATTCATGGGATTCTCGGTCGCGAACGGCGCGCTGATTTTACCGCTGCTCTTCGCCGCAGCGATCGCGCTCTTCGTGGTGGCGCAGTGGCAGCCGTTTTCGTTGATCACGTTGCTGCTGGCGCTGGCGATGTTCGGCTATGTGGTCGGCAACCGCGGCTTCGCGCAGTTGATGCTGCTGCCCGGTTTTCCGCTGTTGCCGGCGGAGGCGATCCTCGCCTTTGCGTGCCCGCTGCTGCTGGTGCACTCGGCGTGGCGGCGCGAAGCGCCGGTGCGACGAGATGCTCTCAACCTCCTGATTGTAGCGTGGATCGCGGTGGGCGTCGGACGGATGGTGTTCGATTTTCGGGCGTTCGGATTTTGGGCGGTGCGCGATTTCGCGACGGTTTATTACGCGGCGTTTTTCTTCCTCGCGCAGGAAGCGGCGCGTCAGGAGCGGAATGTCCGCATCATTCAAACGTCGCTGCTGATCGCGACGGTGGTGCTGTTCGGCATCAACCTCGTGTATGAGCGACACTTGGATTTCTTTTTTGGCACGCTGACGTTTCGCGGTGCGCCCCTCATCGCCTACAAAGGCGATCTGATCGGCACGTTTCTCGCGGTGGGATCCGTGTTGTTTTTCCTGCGTTTCGAAGCCGGGGGGAAACGGGCAAACATCGCTGTCAGCCTCGCGCTGGCGGCCGCGACGCTGGCCTCGAATAACCGCGCTTCGATGCTCGGCCTCGCAGTGGCGGCAGCGTGGCTGGCAGCGGGACGACGCTGGCGTTTCGCGGCGGTGCTCGGCGGCAGCGGCGCGATCGCGGCGATCGTGATCCTGATGGCGGCGGCGGTGACGAACACGTCGTGGCAAAGAACGCCGGTATATGGCGTCTACGAACGCGTCGCATCGCTGTTCGATCCTGCGGGCGAACGCGTTTATCGCGTCGAGGAGACCTCGAACAAAGGCGACAACAACGTGTTTCGCCGGGTTTGGTGGCAGGCGGTGTTCGATGAGACCGTGGAGGAGAATGCGTTGACCGGACTCGGCTTCGGCCGCGATCTGGCGGATCGTTTCGTGCGCGAATATTATCCGGAGAGCACGGATGACTTCAACGTCCGCAGCCCTCACAATATTCTGCTGACGGTATTTGCGCGGATGGGCGCGCTCGGACTCGCGCCTTTCCTCGCGATGCTGGCCGTGATGGCGCGGCATACGTGGAGCGCGGTGCGCGTCGGACCGCAGGCGGCGGCGCCTTGGTGCGCCGCGTGGACGATTCTGACGAGCGCGAGTTTCGGGGTGGTATTGGAAGGACCGATGGGCGCGGTGGTGTTTTGGACGCTCCTGGGCCTGGGCAGCGGCGAGCGTTGGCGGAACTCGGCGGAAGCGGCGGACGCTGAATGACGGTGCCAGAGATCGCTTGCGACCGGTTGGTGGCGCGCGCCTCGCGAATGCGAATTTTCGGTCTTCTCCGCGCGGGGCGATTGCCAAGCTTAACGGCAGCCGTTTAGGTGCGTGCCTCTCGTGAATCTGCCCTCGCCCACCGACTATTTCGCCGTGTTCAAGACGCACACGCGCGGGCGTTGGGATCTTTTCACACCGATCGCGCTGCTGCTGCTGGGGCTGTTCGGAGTGTTTTTCATCTATAGCGCGCAGTTGTCGGCCGGCGGCAACAATTGGCAGACGCAGATCGTGTGGCTCTCGGCCGGCGCGGTCCTCTATGTGATCGTGTCGCTGGTGGACTACCGCTTCTGGCTGGCGGTGGCGCACTGGTTTTATTTTGCGTGCCTGATTCCGCTGCTCCTGGTGCTCGTGCCCGGAATCGGCAGTGAAGTTTACGGTTCGCAGCGCTGGATCAATCTCGGGTTTTTCAGTTACCAGCCGTCCGAAACGGCCAAGATCGGCGTGCTGCTGATCACGGCGGGGATCCTGATTCGGAACAAAGTCGGCACGGTCGCGCAGTCGCTCGGTGTGTTGGGGAAATTGGCCCTTGCGGTGGGCACCCCCATGTTCTTGATCTTGCTGCAACCCGATCTGAAATCGGCGATTGTCCTGCCCCCGATGGTTTTTTCCATGCTCTACGTTTCGAAGCTGTCCGCGCGGTTTTTCGCGGCGGCGCTCGGGGCGTTCCTCCTGGTGGTGGGGCTGGTGACGTGGGACAGCGTGCGCTATGTGCGATTCATGGACGCGCACGGCTACGATTACACGCGCGATCGCGGCAAGTTCGACGCGGAGGGATCGCCGATCGTCCCGCTGCACGATTACCAGCGCAACCGCATCCTCGCGTTCGCGGCGCCCGAGAAGGTCGATCCGCGCGGCACCGGCGTGGCCTATAATCTTTCGCAGTCGCTCATTTCCGTCGGCTCCGGCGGGCTCACGGGCAAGGGATGGACGCAAGGCGCGCAGGCGCAGCTCGGCTATCTGCCCCGCTCGGTCGCGCACAACGATTTTATCTTCTCGGTCATCGCCGAGGAGGAAGGTTTTTTGGGAAGCATTACGGTTCTCGGCCTGTTTGGGATAGTGTTGTTCAACGGCATCCGCATCGCCGGTCTCGCGAGAGACCGTTTCGGCACCCTCCTCGCCATCGGCGTGACGGTGCTGTTCGCCGTGCATGTGTTTGTGAACATCGCCATGACCATCGGGCTGGTGCCCATCACGGGCATACCGCTTCCTTTAATCAGCTACGGTGGCTCTTTCGTGCTCAGTTGCTGTTTGCTGCAAGGACTGGTCCAGAGCGTCTATCGCTTCAGGAAGGATTTCGTATGAGATCGCTTCTTCGCGCTATCGACCGCTCTGCCGGGATTTCCTGCGCCGCACCTGCCGCTCATCGGGCCGCCGACTTCAACACACCCGATACCCATGAGCGATCAACCATCGCAAACGCAGTCCAACCCGCCGCTCCCGGCCGACAACACCAGCAAACTCGAGGAGGAGCTGGCCAACCCGCCAGTCGCCGCTGAGATCCAGCCGGTGACCGCGGCCGAGCTCAAGGCCGGCGCCGCCGAACGAGCCAAACAACGTCCGCTCCTCCAGAAGATTCTCGCGGTGTTCCAGAAAGAAAAAGGCTCCTACCGCGAGCTGATCATCAATTCCGAGCCGCTCGAGAAGCGCGTCGCGCTGCTCGTCGACGGACGCCTCGAGAAATTCGAGATCGAGCGCGAGTCCGACAACCGGATGGTCGGCGGCATCTATAAAGGCCGTATCAAGAACCTCGACGCCGGCCTGAAAGCCGCGTTCGTCGACATCGGCTATACGAAGAACGCCTTTCTCCATTACTGGGACATGCTCCCCGCCGCGGCCGATTCCTCGGTCGAAGTCGTGCGCGTCAACAAGAAGAAAAACGCCGCGCCCCGCCCCGCCGAGCCCACCGTCAAGGACATCCCCCAGATGTATCCACCGGGCACGGACATCGTGATTCAGGTCACGAAAGGTCCCATCGGCACCAAAGGCCCCCGCACCACCACGAATCTTTCGATTCCCGGCCGTTACCTGATCCTCACGCCGTTCTCGGACGGCTGCGGCATTTCGCGAAAGATCGAAGACCCCAGCGAGCGCAAGCGCCTCAAGCAGCTCATCAACGAACTCACCATTCCGGAAGGGATGGGCGTGATCGTCCGCACCGCGGGCGAAGGCAAGAAGTCCCGCTATTTCGTCCGCGACCTGCACATCCTCCTGAAAACCTGGCAGGATATTCAGACGAAGATGCAGAACGAACGCGCGCCCGCTTGCCTTTACCAGGAGCCGGATCTGGTCGAGCGCACCGTCCGCGACTTTCTGACGGAGGAGGTCGATCGCGTCCTCATCGACAGCGCGCCGGATCACGAGCGCACGCAGCAGCTCGTGGCGCAGATCTCCAAGCGGTCCGCCGGCAAGATCGCGCTCTACAAGGATAGCATCCCCATCTTCGAGCGCTTCAACATCGAGCGACAGATCGAGCAGACCGGGCAGCGCAAGGTGCCGCTGCCCTCGGGCGGCGAAATCGTAATCGACGAGACGGAGGCGCTCATCGCGATCGACGTGAACACCGGTTCCCACAAATCGCGCGGGGGCGACGAGAAGAACGTCATTTACGCCGTGAACCTCGAAGCGGCCTCTGAGATCGCGCGCCAGATCCGGCTCCGCAACCTCGGTGGCCTGATCATCTGCGACTTTATCGACATGAAGGAGCGCCGGCACCGGAACGCCGTTTATGAAAAAATGGTGTCCGAGATGGCGCAGGATAAGGCGAAGAATCACATCCTCCCGATCTCCACGCTCGGCATCCTGCAGATGACGCGTCAGCGCCAGCAGGAATCGCTCTCGAGCAATCTCTATACAGATTGTCCGTATTGTCGCGGCCGCGGTATCGTAAAATCGGCGACGACGATGTCGGTCGAACTCCAGCGCAAGCTCAGCTCCGTGGTGCGCCGGCTGCAGCTGCGCAACGATGGGAAAGAGTATTCACTGCGGGTGATGGTGCACCCCAGCATCCTTGAGCGCTTGCGCAGCGAGGATGCCGAACTCCTGGTGCGCATGGAGAAACTCTACGGCGTGAAACTGGCCTTCCGCGCCGATATGAATTATCACGTCGAGAACTTCAAAATCATCAACGCCCTCACGGGCGAAGAGTATCGATAAGGTGGTCGGTGACATTAAATCCGTGTCGGTGGCACGAATTACGTGATGCTGACGCGAATTCGAGGCCTCGCGAACATGCCTTCAATGAGACGCTGACACGACTTCCGAAGCCACGCAGCACCTTCAGCCCGCCGCGAGCCACTTGGCCCGGTGGGCTTTTTGTAAACAAAGAATCGCTGCGCTCGAACGGAACGCACTGGCGTGCACCACCGATTCCAGCCCCTAGGTTTTCACGGGTAACACGTGCAACGGGGTAAGCGTCCGACGCGACACTTCATTGACGGAGCAGGGCTATTGCCGCTGCCCGTGGCCACTAACTCCGTAGTTACCGACGTTTTGTCGAGCCATTCTACACGACTAGAGGTATCCGACCGACGGAGGACCCACTATGAAGGCAGTGAAGGGTCCGATATTGTGACGAGGTGGAACCCATCACGGCGGAAGTATTGGATGATCGACGCAAGAGTGACTCACGCGGACGCAGGATTGTAGCGGCGGAGCGACGAGCGGAGTTGCTGGAAGCTTACGCTGCGAGTGGACTGACGCAGCGGGTGTTCGCGAAGCGTGAAGGGATCAACTTCCACACGTTCATCGGTTGGCTGCAGCGGCAGCGCGGAAGCGATGGCGCGGCGGCGCCGGCGATGCGGTTCCAGGAAGTGAGAGTGACGACGGGACCGCAGTCGGTGGCACCGCTGGAAGTGGTGCTGCCCGGCGGATGGATCGTGCGGGGCCAGGAGATCGCGGCGGTGGCGGAGTTGGTGCGAGCGCTACGGAGCTAAGGCGATGCTGACGTTTCCGTCGGCGTTGAAGATCTATCTGGCGGTGGAGCCGGTGGACATGAGGAAGTCGCTCAACGGGCTGTGGAGCCAAGCCGAGCAGAAGCTGCGGGAGGATCCGCGGCAGGGCGCGCTGTTTGTCTTCGCCAACAAGGACCGCGATCGACTGAAGATGCTGTATTGGGACGGCACGGGCGTGTGGATTTTTGCGAAGCGCCTTGAACAGGGACGGTTCACCTGGCCCACCGGCAGCGATCGCACGAAGCTGTCGCTCGCCCCGGAAGCGCTGGCGATGTTGATGGCGGGAATCGATCTGAAGGACGGCTGCCGCAAGGCGTGGTATGAACGTTAAGACCGCAGCCATCCGGCATGTATCGTGCTTTATGATACATGGATGACGACCCTCGCCGCCGCCCTCGATGAAGTGCGACTCCTGCAGACGGAGCTCACGGTTGTGCGGGCGCAGTTGGAGTGGCTGAAGAAGAAGCTTTTTGGCGGCGGGCAGGGCGAGAAGCTGGATCGCGCGCAGTTGCTTTTGCAGATCGAAGCGCTGGAGAAACTGGCCGCCCCCGCTACTGCGCAGCGAATCGCAGCGCACGAGAGAGCGCCGGCGCAAAAACGAATCGCGCCGGCCGAAGCCTTCACGCATCTGCCCGTCGCCGAGACCCGCGAGATCGTGCCCGCAGCGGTGCAAGCCGAGCCCGAACTCTACGAAAGAATCGGGGAGGAGGAAACCTTCGAGGTGGATATCGTGCCGCCGCAGTTGTTCAAACGCCGGATCTTGCGGCCGAAGTATCGGCATCGGCTAGATCGTAACCGTGCTCCGTTGGTGGCACCGGCGCCGGCTAGGGCCGTGGCCGGCGGCTACGCTTCGGCGGGACTTTTGGCCTGGATCACGATCGCCAAATACCTCGATCACCAACCGCTCTACCGGCAGGAGCAGATGTCGGCGCGCTGGGGCGCGCGGATCCCGCGGCAGACGATGGTCGAGTGGATCGCGGTGGTGGCCGACTGGCTCCGGCCGATCTGCCAACGGATGCACCGCGAGTTGCTGGCCGGCGGCTATGTGCAATGCGATGAGACGCCGATCCGCTGCCAAGATCCCGATGCGCCGGGCCAAACCGTGCAGGGCTGGCTGTGGGGCGCGAGTCACCCGCAGGGCGACATCGTTTTCCAATGGCGCAAGTCGCGGCGCCATGGCGAGGCGGCTTCGCTGCTCTCCGGCTTCAAAGGCGTGCTTCAATCCGATGCTTATCCCGCCTACGCCGCGTTTGCCCGCGACACGGAGGGCGTCGTCGGCGTGGGTTGCTGGGCACACGCGCGGCGGCGCTTTCACGACGCGCTCGAGACGGCCCCGGCGCAAGCCGGCTTCGTGCTGCGGCTGATCGGATCCCTCTACGCAATGGAAGCGCAGTGGGATCGCACCGGACAGACCGGCCCGGCGCTGCGCGCCACCCGGCGGCAGAGCGATTTTGCACCGACGCTCTCCCTCTTGAAGAAAGTAACCGTGAAGCTCTCGGCGCGGGTGCTACCCAAGACGCCCCTCGGCGAAGCGTGTCACTATCTCCTGGCGCAATGGGAGTCGTTGATCGCCCCATCTCCAGCACGGCCAGACGCGACTCGACACCAACCGGATCGAGAACGCGATCCGGCCGACGAAACTCGGCGCGAAGAACTGGCTCTTCATCGGCCATCCCGACGCCGGCGAGCGCTCCGCGATCATCTACTCGATCATTGGCTCCTGCCGCCGGCGAGGCATCGATCCGTTGCTCTATCTGCGCGACGTGCTCGGCCGTCTGCCCGCGATGACCAATCAGGACGATCTCGCGCCGCTGTTGCCAGCCAACTGGACGGCACCGCTCACCGCCACCGCAAAATAACAAACCCACAACGTCACGTTGTGGGTTTGTTGTCAGGACCGCGTCCGTCACGATCTGCGTTACATCGATCAGTCAATAAGGTCCTCCGTCGGTCGGATACCTAACTCCGTAGTTACCGACGTTTTGTCGAGCCATTCTACACGACTAGAGTTACCGCAACTACGAGGTTTTTCGGAACGACGCTTACCAAAAGCGCGAATCCAATATAAAACGCTCGGGGTAAAAAAAGAAGCCCGGTCCTTCTTTCGAAGGACCGGGCTATAAACCTGGCAACGACCTACTCTCGCGGGACCTATCGTCCTACTACCATTGGCTGCTCGGGGCTTAACGGCCGTGTTCGAGATGGGAACGGGTGGAACCCCCGGCATATGGTCACCAGGAAGGGAAACCCAAGCCTGAGCTCGGGTAAGTAATAAAGTTTGGGGCAGCCTTTGTAAGGAGGTGAAATAAACGCCTAGAATGTTGAAGTAAGGTCTGCATAAACCGGAAAGGTCATTAGTAACAGTAAACTCAACAGGTTACCCTGCTTACATCTCTGTCCTATCAACCGGGTGGTCTACCCGGACCTTTCACCCCTTGCGGGGATTGTGATCTTATCTTGGGATGGGCTTGGCGCTTAGATGCTTTCAGCGCTTATCCCTTCCGAACATAGCTACCCGGCGCTGCCGCTGACGCGACAACCGGAACACCAGAGGTTCGTCATTCTCGGTCCTCTCGTACTAGAGAATGAACCCCTCAAATCACAGACGCCCACAGCGGATAGAGGACCGAACTGTCTCACGACGTTCTGAACCCAGCTCGCGTACCACTTTAATCGGCGAACAGCCGAACCCTTGGGACCTTCTCCAGCCCCAGGATGTGATGAGCCGACATCGAGGTGCCAAACCGCGCCGTCGCTGTGAACGCTTGGGCGCGATCAGCCTGTTATCCCTAGCGTACCTTTTGTCCTATGAGCGATGGCGATTCCACATTCAACCACCGGATCACTTGAACCTGCTTTCGCAACTGCTCGACTTGTTGGTCTCACAGTAAAGCTCCCTTATACTCATGCGCTCTATAGCCCGATTACCGACCGGGCCGAGGGAACCTTCGTAATCCTCCGTTACTCTTTGGGAGGATTCCGCCCCAGAAAAACTGACCTGCTATCACTGTCCCACCGCCAGATAATGGCCAGAGGTTAGACGCCTAACTAACAAAAAGTGGTATTTCACATTGCGACTCAGCCCGATCCTGGAACCGGGCTTCACAGTCTCCCACCTATTCTACGTATTGAAAGTCAAGCGACAATAACAGCTTACAGTAAAGGTGCATAGGGTCTTTCCGTCCTGCTGCGGGTAGGCGGCATCTTCACCGCCACTACAATTTCACCGAGCCTCTCTCCGAGACAGTCGTCAACTCGTTACACGATTCGTGCGGGTCGGAACTTACCCGACAAGGAATTTCGCTACCTTAGGACCGTTATAGTTACGGCCGACATTCACGGGGGCTTAGATCCTGAGCTTGCACCCAAGACTTTCACCTTTCCGCATTGGTCACGTGTCACACCCTATACGTCGTCTTGCGACTTAGCAGAGTGCTGTGTTTTTGCTAAACAGTCGGTTGACGCAATTAACTGCGGCCCCTTGCGGGGCACCCCTTATACCGAAGATACGGGGTTAATTTGCCGAGTTCCTTAGAGAGATTTAACTCGCGCGCCTTAGAATACTCATCTTTCCCACCTGTGTCGGTTTACGGTACGGGCACCCTACATGCTAACTACGAAGCTTTTCTTGGAAGCTTAGTATCACACAATCCCCATCGGCCGTAGCCTCAAGGTCCTGTCGCTTTTCAGCCTTACCCGGTCTTTTATCCCCGAGCAGCCTACGAGCTTCGACGACGATTCAACACGTCGCTGTGCTAACTTTCTCCGTCACTCCTTAGGTCGAACGCATGTAAAGTGGTGCAGGAATATTAAACCTGCTTGGCATCGACTACTCCTTACGGCCTCGTCTTAGCACCCGACTAACCCTGGGAGGACGAACCTTCCCCAGGAATCCTTGGGATTTAGGCGAGCCGGAATTCAACCGGCTTTATCGTTACTTATGTCTGCATTCTCACTCCCAAGCGCTCCAGGGTCGGTTACCCCTTCCCCTTCGCTGCACTTGGGACGCTTTCCTACTGCGCACCTTGCGGTGCACCCATAGCTTCGGTATATGGCTTAAGTCCCGATCATTTTCGGCGCAATTTCGCTCGATGGGTCAGCTGTTACGCACTGTTTAAATGATGGCTGCCTCTAAGCCAACATCCCCATTGTCTAAGCAAAATCACATCCTTTTTCACTGAGCCATATTTTGGGACCTTAACTGATGGTATGGATTGTTCTCCTCTCGACTATGAAGGTTATCCCCCACAGTCTGACTGCCGAGCTTCACTCTGCGGTATTCGGAGTTTAATTAAGTTCAG
>NZ_JCAMRR010000001.1:1075000-1586317 GCF_059821195.1 Opitutus sp. sgz309028
TTCCGACGGACCCGTCGAATCCGAGGCCGACGCCGTGAAGGTTGCGCGAAAGATCGGCTACCCAGTGATCATCAAGGCGGTCGCCGGCGGCGGCGGCCGCGGCATGCGGATCGCTCACAATGACGTTTCCTTTGCCAAAGAATACCACGTCGCTCGCAACGAAGCGGAAAAGGCGTTCGGCAACGGCGCCGTCTATATCGAGCGCTACATCGAGCGGCCCCGTCACATCGAGTTTCAGGTGCTGGCCGACGGCCACGGCAAGACCGTTCACCTCGGCGAGCGCGACTGCTCCGTGCAGCGCCGCCATCAGAAGCTAATCGAAGAGTCTCCCTCACCCTTTCTTACGGCCGATCTGCGCAAGAAGATGGGTAAGGCCGCCGTTCGCGCGGCCGAGGCCGCCGAATACGAAAACGCCGGCACGATCGAATTTCTCGTCGATGCCAAGGGCAACTTTTACTTCATCGAGATGAATACTCGCGTTCAGGTGGAACACCCTGTGACCGAGGAAGTTACTGGTATTGATATCATCAAGCAGCAAATCCGTATCGCGAACGGCGAGAAGCTCGATTTCGACCAGGGCGACATCAAAGTCGACAAGCACGCGATCGAGTGCCGCATCAACGCCGAGGACCCCGCACGTAACTTCGCGCCTTCGCCGGGCACAATCGGGCTTTATTACGCGCCCGGCGGCCACGGCGTCCGCGTCGACTCCCATGTCTACAGCGGCTACACGATCCCCCCGTATTACGATTCGATGATCGGCAAGCTGATCTGCTTCGGCTCGACCCGGAAAACCGCGTTGGAGCGGGCCTACCGCGCGCTCAGCGAATATCTGATCCGCGGCATCAAAACCACCATCCCGCTGCACAAGGCAATTATGGCTGACCCCGTCTTCATCGAAGGCAAGGCCACCACCGCCTACATGGAAGACTTCATGAACCGGACCCCTCCGGATCTGTTTTCCTGATCAAGACTTAACAAAAAAGGCCGCGACCACGCGGCCTTTTTTTATGTCCGTCCGTTTCCAGCGCGCCTCAAGGGCGCGTCAGCACCACGTCGCTCCACTCCCCCAGCGTTTGCGACGTAAACTTCCAATCCGGCGCGACTTCTCGAAAGGCCGTGATGACCTGCTCCCGTTCCGCGCTGAGAATTCCGCTCAAGATCAGTGTTCCCTGAGGCGCGACCGACGCCACCAACACCCGCCGAAACTCGATCAGCACATTCGCGAGGATGTTGGCCATCAAGACATTCGCCTCGACGCCCGCGAGGCCGCTCACGAGGTCGTCCACGGAGAATCGCACGCTCTTCTCCAAGCCGTTGAGCGCGGCATTTTCTTCGCTCACGCGCACCGCTTCCGGATCGTTGTCGAAGCCGCGCACATTGGAAAATCCCAGTTTCGCCGCCGAAAGTGCCAGAATCCCCGAGCCACACCCCGCATCGACCACGCGCCCCTTTGCGCCCGTCCGCGTCGCGATTTCCACCAATCGCTCCACGCAGAGCCTTGTTGTCTCGTGGTTTCCGGTCCCAAAGGCCAGTCCGGGATCGAGCCACAGCACGGCGTCGCCCGCGGGAAGTTGAAAAGTCTCTTGTTCCCAGATCGGAACCCAGTGCAACCGCCCGAATTGCCAGGCGTGAAAGTGAGCCTTGTAGCTATCCCGCCACTCCGCCTCGGCCAGGGTTTTCAGCTCCAACGTCGCCTTCGCTGGCAACTCCAGGATTAGCGGTTGTAGGCCCGCCCAACTCTCCTGCGCCTGCGCTTCTGTTTCGAAAATTCCGACCAACCACGCGCGTTTCGCCAGGATGTCCTCCACGATGCTCCAGAGCTCGAAGGACTCCTCGAGCAGGATGTCGTTGATGGCATCGGCCAGCGCCGGCGACACCTCCACTTTCGCCTCGATCAAGCTCATGAACGGCCTCCTTCGCGCGGCTCGCTAAGTTGCGCGATCACGCGCGGCAGCAACTCGTGCTCCGCGGCATGCACTTTCGCGGTCAGCGTCTCCAGCGAATCGCCAGACTCCACACGAACCGCCGTCTGATCGAGGATCGGTCCGCCGTCGACCTCCTGCGTGACGAAATGGACCGTGCAGCCCGTCACCTTCACGCCGCGGCGCCACGCCTGACCGATCCCATCGAGCCCGGGAAAGCTCGGCAACAAACTCGGATGCAAGTTGATGATCCGTCCGGAAAACGCGTTCAGAAATCCCGGCTTCAACACCCGCATGAAGCCCGCGAGCACCACCAAGTCCGGCGCGCAGGCGTTGATCGCCGCGATGTAGCGCGCCTCGCCCTCGCCTTCGAGCTTGGTTTTGAACGGCGCCGCATCGAGAAAGGAAGCCGGCACGCCATATTTCTCCCCCAGCGCAAGGATCCCCGCGTCGGCTTTGTCGGCAAAAATCTGCACGACTTTCGCCCGACCGAGCCGCCCGCTCTGCTGGGCCTCCAATATCGCCTGCGCGTTCGAACCGCGTCCGGAACCAAGAATGACAACACGCATACAGCCCGCCAACAATCAGCGGCGAGCCGCGGCTGGCGATGACATTCGTGCACCGGCGCACGACCCCTGCGCCGCTGCGCAGAGGTCTCAATACCTGCGTTGATTCTAGAAGAACTTCTTCGCCTTTTCGAAAAAGCTCTTGGACGTCGGCTCGTTGGCGTCGCCGCTCACCCGCGCGAATTCCTCGAGAATCTTCCGCTGCTCCGAGCTCAGCGACTGCGGCACTTCGACGTGCACGCGCACCAGCTGGTCGCCTTGGCCGCCGCCTCGAAGCGAAGGCATGCCTTTATCTCTCAGCCGGAAAGTCGTCCCGCTCTGCGTTCCCACCGGGATTTTCAACGACGCCTTTCCGAACAAGGTCGGCACCTCAATCGTGCCGCCGAGGCTCGCCAACGTGAACTTGATCGGGATTTCGCAAAACAGATCGTCACCTTGGCGCTCGAACAGCTCGTGCTCCTTCACGGAGATCACGATGTAGAGATCGCCGGTCTGGCCGCCGGCCACGCCCGCCTCGCCATTGCCGGTGGAGCGTAAACGCGAGCCGTTGTCGACGCCGGCGGGAATGCGAACATTCAGCTTCGTCGTCTTCAGAACGCGACCTTCGCCGCGGCAGGCCGTGCAGGGTTTTTCAACCCGTGAACCGCTGCCGCCACACGTCGGGCAGGTTTGCGTGAACGTGATGATTCCCCCCGAGCGACGCACCTGCCCCGCCCCGCGGCAGGTCGGACAGGTTACCCGTTTCGAACCCGGCTCCGCGCCGGAGCCGTCGCAGCGCTCGCAGGTGACGTGCTTGCGAAACGAAATCTCCCGCTCCGCGCCGCGTGCGGCTTCTTCAAGCGTGATCTCCAGATCGTAGCGCAAATCCGCCCCATCCTGTCCGCCGCCGCGCCGGCCACCGCCGCCGAACATTTCGTCGAAAATCCCGCCACCCATTCCGCCCTGCTGGCCGAACACCTCGCGGAAAATGTCGAACGGATCGTGAAAACCGCCGCCGCCCATCCCTCCGGGGCCGCGCGGCATGCCCGCACCGGCGCCCTCAAACGCCGCGTGACCATAGCGATCGTAAGCCGCGCGTTTTTCAGGATCCTTCAGCACCTCGTAGGCGTGAGAGATCTTCTTGAACATCTCCTCCGCCTCCTTGTTACCGGGATTCTTGTCCGGATGATACTGCACCGCTTTTTTGCGGTAAGCTTTCTTCAGTTCCTCTTCCGACGCGCCTTTCTGCACGCCGAGCAACTCGTAGTAGTCTTCTTTCGCCATGGCTGGAGGGTGGCCGCTCCGGCTGTCGGAGCGGCAAACAGGTCACGATGCGGTGCGCCCGATCAGGCGTTTGCCTCCTGGGCTGCGCCGCTCGAGACGACCACCGCGGCCGGTCGCAGCAAACGTCCGTTCAGTGAGTAGCCCGTGCGGACGACCGTCACGACATGCCCATCGGCGATCTCGGAGCTGGGGCTCATCGAGAGCGCCTCGTGCAAATTGGCATCGAAAGCCTCGCCGGCCGGATTGATTTCCTTCAAGCCGTGGCTCGAGAGCGCATTCTTCAGCTGCGTCAGGATCATCTCCACGCCGCCGGTGAGATTCTCCAGATTCGCGCCCGGCTGCTTCGCCGCGTTGATCGCCAATCCGAGGTTGTCCATGATGGGCAACAAGTCCTCGAGCACGCCGGACGCGGCAAACTGCCGGAGATCGTCCTTCTCGCGGGCCGTGCGACGCCGGAAATTTTCCAGATCGGCCACCGCGCGGAGGTAGCGGTCGTAATTGTCGGCTGCCTCTTTTTTCGCGGCCGCCAACTCGCCAGCGACCGCCGCCTCGGACGCAGCGGCGTTCGCCGCGGTGTTGGGCGTTTCGTTCGGATTCGTGGGGAGCGGGTTAAAGGTCTCGGAGGATTCAGCAGGCATAGGAAACGGTGATTAAACTACGGCTTTTTGCTTTCTTCAAGTGTCTCAAAAAAACCCTTCACCGCTTCTCCGGTGCGACGACCCGCATTTTTCAACATCTCCGCACCCGCCGCCGCCGTTTCGCTCAAACTCGATCCCAATTCACCAGGCAACAACACGCCCATCGCGGCCAGCGCCGGCTGCAACGGCCGCAATTCCGGCGTGGCGAGCAGCGCCGCCAGATCGCGCACGTCCGTGTAGCTCGCGTCCAGGCCGATCGTCGTCGTTTCCCGGCGCGCACCGCGGCCGCTTTCGTCGATGGCGACGAGTTCGCCGAGCTTGACGCGCAGGTGCCTGACGCCGATCCGACCCGCCGGCGCCGCGGTGACCGCGTTCGCGCGCGACGACGCGGGTCCGCGTTGCGCCGCCTTTTCGAAACGCTCGAAGTTCGATCCGGCGTCGCCTTGCACCAGCGTCACGCGCTCCATGTCGATCACGAGGGAATCGAGCGTCGGCTGCGCGGAAAACAACGCACCGAAGCCCGTCTCGACGCGAAACTCCCGCAGCCGCAGGAATTCGCGGGTCGAAAACGAATCAGGATTGCGCAGCACGAAATCCCGCACCTCCACGACCCCGCGAAACGGATCCGCAACGAGCATGCCCACCGTCGCGGGGAAGCCGGTTCGCTCCTCGAGCCGCGAGGTGAAAACCACCGGCAGAAACAACATCCACGCCAGCGCCAACGCCGCGAACAGCACGACCATCAGCACCACGAGCTTCATCAGCACGCCACCCGCACGTGCACGAGCGTCGGATTTCGACCAAGGCGCGCTCGTCCGCGGCATCAAACGAAGTTTTCCGTGACGAGCAGGATCGACGTGCTGACCGCCGAAAACGTGAACGCACCGGCAAACGGCAGCAGGACGTTCTCGCCCGCGGCCACCGTCGGACCGAAGGGCGCCCGGCTGGCCGAGCCGTTGTCCGCACTGCTGCGTACTGATCCGCTCACTACACTCAGGATTCGCGGCTGTTCGCCGGCCGCGATCGACAGCCGCTCGCCCGCGCCGAGCACCACGCGGCGAATCGTGAATTCCGCGCACTCCGCGATCACGCCCGAGGTCGGCGCGCCGCGCACCGGCACGGGTTCGAAATCGTCCCACTGAATCGAACGCAGCGACTGCTCGATGTGCAGCTGGCGCGGCTTGCCGTCGAGTCCGACCCGGCCCCAATCGTAAACGCGATAGGTCGTGTCCGAGTTCTGCTGGATTTCGAGGATGAGATTGCCCGCGTCGATCGCGTGCACCTGTCCGCTGTGCACCAGGATCGAATCGCCCGCGGCGACCCGAAACTGGTGAATGCATTTCTCCAGCGTGTTGTCCGCGATCGCACGCTCGAACTGCTCGCGTGTCACGCCGCGTTTCAATCCGACCATCAGGTGTGCGTCCGCCGTGGAGTGCGCGATGTACCAATTTTCGGTTTTCGGTTCGCCCTTGAGTTCGGGCGCCACCGATGCCGGCGGGTGCACCTGGAGGCTGAGCCGCTCGCGACAATCGAGCCACTTCACCAGAATCGGAAACGGTTTTTCGGCCGGCCATTTCGGCCCCATCACCTCCGCGGCCCGCGTGCGAATCAGCTCGCGCAGGGACGTTCCTTTCAAGGCGCCCGCGCGCACCACGGACTGCGCCTCGGCGCGGTCGACGATCTCCCAGCTTTCGCCAATCGGACGCTCCGGCGGAAGCTCGCGCTCAAACGTGCTCTCGAGCACGCGACCACCCCAAACCCGATCTTGGTACAGCGGTTCGAAACGTAGGATCTCTCGCATAAAAATTTGGATAAGTTTGGACCGGGCTCCTGCGGGGAGATTTACATTTGACGGGTCAGGAGGTTAGCGTGGACTCCGAACTATTTCCGGTCGGTTCACACAAATGCCCAAGTCCGAGACTTCAAACTCAAACAGCGGCCCCTCCTTTCAGGCCCCGCGCTACCGCCCCAACTGGCTGGCCGCTGTCATCTGCTTCGTGCTGGGACCGTCCCTCACGGTGGCGCTCGTCGATTACACCCCGAATCAGGTCACGCTCAACAGCACGCACGCCACCGCCACGAACATCGTGGGCGTCTTCGGCGCGAATTCCGTCTGGTGCTCGCTCTACACGCTCGGTTTCAGCACGTGGCTCATCCCGGTTTTCCTGTTCTGGATGCTCTACGTTTCGATCCGCAATCCCCGCCGCCTCTCCGCCTCGCGGCTGGTGGCGATGCTGATCGCGCTCATCTCGCTCTCCGGGCTCGCCGCGATGTTCACGAGCTTTTCGCCCAGCGCCTATTTCCCGCAAGGCCCCGGCGGACTCATCGGTTCGGTGCTTTACGAACGCGCGCTGGAAAACGCCATCGGTCCGTTCGGCTCGGGGATGCTGCTCTCCACGATTTATCTCTGCAGCCTTGTTTTCATCTTCACCAAGGACATCGGCGGCGAGCTGGAGCGTTACCTCTCCGCGTTTCACGCGTGGCGTGACGCCCGCGCCAAGCGCAAGGCGGAACTCGCCGAGCTCCGTCAAAAAGCCCGCGCCGAACAGGCGAAACAAAAGGCCGCTGCCTCCGCCGCTCCCACTTCCGCCACCGCCGCGCCGATCGGCCCCGCCGCCAAGAAAATCACGTTGCCGAAATCGGCCGACGAGCCCCTCGCGAAACCCGCGGCCGTTGCGGCCACAGCTATCGAAGCGCCGCCCGCGAAACCCGAGCCGAAGGTCCCCGCGCTCAAGCTTTCCTCGAAAACCAGCGAGGCCGCCACCGCCACGGATACCAAGCCACTCGCGGTCGCCGCCGGAAAACTCGAGCTCAACATCGTCAAACCCGAGGAAACCCGAAAGTCGAAGGCCGCCGTTGCGCCCGCACATGGCGACGATCAGAATTACGAGTTTCCTCCGCTCACGATTCTCAAAGAGCAGGTGAAGCCCGTCGCCGCCAACAGCGAGGAGGAACACCGCCGCAACGCCGAAAATCTGCTGCGCATCCTCAGCGAATTCGGCGTAGAAGTTTCGCTCGGCGAGATCCACGTCGGTCCCGTCATCACGCGCTACGAAGTCGTCCCCGCGCCGGGCGTGCGCGTCGAGAAGATCGCCGGCCTCGACAAAAACATCGCCCTCGGCATGCGCGCGCAGTCCGTGCGCATCCTCGCGCCGATTCCCGGCAAGGCCGCGGTGGGCGTCGAGGTGCCCAATCAGCATCCCACGCCCGTCGGCATGCGCGAGATCCTCGAGAGCGACGACTGGAGCGGCGCCCGCGCCGAGCTCCCGATCGCGCTTGGCAAGGACGTTTCCGGAAAGCCGCTCATTTCCGATCTCACGAAGATGCCGCACTTGCTGATCGCCGGCGCGACCGGCTCCGGCAAATCCGTCTGCATTAACTCCATCGTCGCCTCGATTCTCTACAGCGCGTCGCCGAAAAACGTCCGGCTGCTGATGGTCGACCCGAAGGTCGTCGAGTTGAAGGTCTTCAACTCGCTCCCGCACATGCTGATTCCCGTGGTCACGGAGCCGAAGAAGGTCCCCGCCGCGCTCAAGTGGCTCCTCGCCGAAATGGAACAGCGCTACCAGATCTTCGCGAAGTGCAATGTCCGCAATATCGTCGGCTTCAACTCGCGCAAGAAGAACGCCAAGTCCGAAGAGTTCCCGCCACCCGAAACGCAGCCGTCGCTCGAGGGCATCAATCCGCCCACGGACGACATCGAAGTGCCGGAGCGGCTGCCTTACATCGTCGCCATCATCGACGAGCTCGCCGATCTCATGATGGTCGCGCCCGCCGAGATCGAGACGTCCATCGCTCGCCTCGCGCAGCTCGCCCGCGCCGCCGGCATTCACCTGATCATCGCCACGCAGCGGCCGTCGGTGAACGTCATCACCGGCGTCATCAAGGCCAACCTTCCTTCGCGCATCGCCTTCCAGGTCGCCTCCCAAGTCGACTCGCGCACCATCCTCGACACGAAGGGCGCGGATACGCTGATCGGTCGCGGCGACATGTTGTTCTCGCCCCCCGGTTCCTCGCGGCTCGTGCGCGCGCAGGGCGCGTTCGTCTCCGACGAGGAAGTCATCGAGCTCGTCGAATTCCTCAAACGCAACGGTCCGCCGCAATACGCCCAGTCCGTCCAGCAACAAATCGATCGCGCTGCCTCCGAGGGCGAAGACGGCGACGGCGAAGACTCCGATTTGGGCGACGACGAGGATCTCTACAACCAGGCGCTCGATGTCCTGCGCTCCTCCAAGCGCGCTTCGACGTCCATGTTGCAGCGTCGACTCCGCATCGGCTACAATCGGGCCGCGCGCATCATGGAGATCATGGAAGAAAAAGGCATCGTCGGTCCGGAAAACGGCTCCAGCCCGCGCGAAATCCTCGTCGATCTCGATTCACTCTGATGTGAGCCACGAAATCCGCCGAAACGTGAAACCCCTCCCGTCGCGGTGATTTTTCTTTCGTCTATTTTGTGTCTTTCGTGGTGACTTGCTGGTGGTCCACTTCTAACTCCAAATCCCATGCAGACGATCGGCGAACGCCTCGAGGAAGCACGCAAGAAGAAGGGCATTTCCATTCGCGAAGCGGCTGAGGCCACCAAGATCCGCGGCGATTACTTGAGCCGGTTCGAAAACAACCAGTTCGATATCAATCTGACCGAACTCTACGTCCGCGGTTTTCTGCGCACCTACGCGCAATTCCTCCGCCTGCCCGCGGACCGCATTCTCAACGACTACGCCGCGCTCGGTCGCGGCGAGTCGCGTCCGCGCCAGCCGAGCCGCGAAGTCTACGGCCGCATGGACGTTTCGATCTCCTCGCCGGACGAACGTACAGAGAGCGTCGCTGCGAGCGAGGAAACGCCTCCCGCGATTGCACGCCGCAATCCCGCCGCGCCCCGCCGCGCCGCCGCGGTCAGCAATCTCGATCCCGCGCTCGTTTTCAAAATCCTCAAGATCGCCGGCATCGTCGTCGTCGCCGCGCTGATTCTCTGGGGCATTATCGCGCTCATCAGCGCCGCGCTGGGCGATCGTCCCAAAAATACCGAGGGCCCTGCTCCCGCGATTTCTGCGAATCAGTCCACGATCAAACTCGTGGCCCTCGACCGTCTGAGCGTCACCGTCCGGCGCAAGAACGCCGACAAATCCGATGGCGAAATCCTTTTCCAGGGCACGCTCACGGCAGGACAAACCCAGGTCGTGGCGCGTCCCGGCCCCATCTACATCGCCGTGAATCCCGCGGAAAAGCTCGAGATCGAGGTCAACGGCAAGCGCTACCCGACCGGCTTCACCGGCTCGCAAAAACTCCAGATCGAGTGAGCGAGCGCGCCCGCGAGCGCATTGAGGCTGAAAGTTGAAAGGAGAGCGATCGCGCCCTGGTGCGAAGCTCCCCGCGCTCAACCTTCAGTCCGCAGCTCCGTCCCCCGCCTCTAGCCTCTAGCCTCCGCCTCTAGCCTTTAGTCCACAATTTCACCTCAAGCCCACCGGCGGGCCGAGGACTTCGCGCAACAGGATCACCCGCTTCAGCTCCGCGGGATCGCGCAGCTGCTGCCGCAGATCGCGGCGACCCACCACGATCGGTCCCGTCGCTGATTGAGTGCGTTGCTCGCGACGCCGCGCGACCTCTTCCGCGCGCCGCAGTTCGGCGGCGCGTGCGGCCTCCAAGGCGCGCATTTCCTGCTCAAGCTTCCGCTGCCGTTCCAGCGCGGCCGCCTCCGCCGCCGGGTCGGCTTGGGGGAACGAACGCTCCGACGCCTCTTCCAGCTTTCGCACGAGCCTCCGCATCGGGCCGTTGAGCGGATCGAGCGGCGGGGGCTGCGGGACGGGCATCAACGGCGGCGTATTTTCGCGACCGACGGGAACGGTGTTCGTCTCCCGCTCTTCAAAGACGCGGCCCTGCCGCTCCGCGATCTTGCGGCGGATCTCCTCCTGGATCCGCCGCGTGCGCTCCGCCTCCTCCGGATCCTGATCGAACGTCGGCGCCGGCTTCGGCGCCGCCTCCTCGCCTCCACGTAACGTGCGAAACACGGTCCGCAGCAGCGAGAAGGCCGCCAGCGCGAGCACGACCACCAGCCCGAAGTTCTCCAGTATCCACTTCATTGTGACAGCGACCGGGGCTTACTTTTCCGGCTTCGCGATCGAACCGCGCATGGCCGTGTCGGCCTGCACGTTCTCCATCCGGTAATAATCCATCACGCCGAGCCGGCCGGAGCGAAACGCCTCCGCCATCGCGAGCGGCACCTGCGCCTGCGCCCGCACGACCTCGGCCTGCATTTCCTGCACGCGCGCCTTCATTTCCTGCTCGACCGCGACGGCGGCCGCCCGGCGGATTTCCGCCTGCGCCTGAGCGATGCTCTTGTTCGCCTCGGCCTGCGCTTCCTGCAGCTTGGCACCGATGTTCTCGCCAACGTCCACGTCCGCGATGTCGATCGACAAAATCTCAAATGCCGTTCCGACATCCAGGCCGCGATGCAACACCGTCTTCGAAATCGCGTCCGGACTTTCGAGCACGGACTTGTAGCTTTCGGCCGAACCGATCGTGGAAACGATGCCCTCGCCCACGCGCGCGATGATCGTGTCCTCTTTCGCGCCGCCGACGAAACGGTCCAGATTCGTGCGCACGGTCACGCGTGCTTTCACTTTCACCTGGATTCCGTCCTTCGCGACGCCATCGATCGTCACGCGCCCGCCTTCCGGATTCGGGCAATCGATCACCTTCGGATCCACCGACGTGCGCACCGCTTCCTCGACGGATTTGCCCGAGCCTTTCGTCGCGAGGTCGATCGCGCACGCGCGCGACCAATCAAGCGCGATCCGCGCCTTCTGCGCGGCGATCAGCGCCTGCACGCACGCGATCACATTGCCGCCTGCGAGATACTGCGCCTCGATTTCGTCGACCGACAGATTGATGCCGGCTTTCGTCGCGCGGATGCGCGCATCGACGATCACGCCGTAGGGCACCTGCCGCAGCCGCATGGCGACGAGATTGAAGATGCTTACCGGGGCACCCGCCAGCAGCGCGCGCAACCACACGCTGAAAAACGAGATGATCAGGCCAACGATGATGAGCGCGGCAATGCCGAGCACGACCATTAAGATCAGAGTCAGATTCATGGGATTAAGTTTGGGATACGATCAGATGAAAATTGTCCACGCCGACCACGCGCACTTTCGCGCCCCGGGCGATCAGACCCGATTGCGAACTCGCCTCGTAGCGCCGGCCCTCCACCAGCACATAACCGCTCGGTGCCATCGTGGTCGCCGCCTCGCCGATCTTGCCGATCACACTCGCGTCGCCCGGCAGCGGTTGGCTGGCGGCGTCGATGGATTGTCGGAGGAAAAACTTTTTTCCGATCGCTGTTTTCGGCAGCAACGCGAACTCGATGTAGAGCGAAAGTCCGAGACAGGCGATTGCCACCAAGGTCGCCAGCCCGCCCGCCTTGGCGCCGTGTTGATAAAACGCCAAACCGATGCCCGCCAAAAGCGCCAGGCCGCCGAGCACGCCCAGCACGCCGCCGGGCACGATCACTTCCAGCAGGATCAACACGATCCCGAGCGCGAAAAGAAAAACCAGCGTGCTCATGCGTGGTCCTTCTCGACGATCAAACCGAAATCGCTCCGGCCCCGCACCACGATCGGCGTGCCCGCCGCGACGTCGCCGAGCGCGACGCTCGCCTCATAATGCTTGCCGTCAATCTCGACGCGGCCGCCCGGCCGCAGCGCACTCACCGCGACGCCGCGCGCGCCGATCAGCGGATCGCTTTCTCGCATCGCCGAGCCACCGCCGCTCGCATCCGCTGCGATCGCCGTTCCCAGCACCAGCCGATCCCAGATCCAGCCGTGCGGAAGGTAACGCGCCAGGCCCACTCCCAAGGCCACCGCGATCGCAACCCCGAGCGCCACGTTGAGCAACGGCCGGACAAATACATTCGCGTCGCCTACCACCGGCACCGCGTCCTTCGGCCACAAGTCCGCCATCGACCAGACCACCGAACCGAACATCAACACGAGGCCCGCGATCGCGAGCACCGCCACGCCCGGCATGAAAAACACTTCGATCGCCACCAGCAGCAACCCGAGGCCAAACACCAGCATCGGTTCGTGCCCCGACAGCCCGGCAACGTAGTTGCCCAGAAAAACCGTCGCGAGGCACGCGATTCCCACGATGCCAAAAATACCGAAGCCCGGCGTCTTGAATTCGATAAACAGCGCGAGCATGCCCAACCCCAGCAACACCGGCGACAGCGCGGTGAGCCAGACCGCCAGCTCCTCTGACCAAGTCAGCTCCATGTGCGACACGACGATTCCACTCGCGCCGAAACGCTTCGCGATCAAATCGTCCAGGTTCGCCGCCGTGCCGGCCGAGAGCAGCGCCTGCGGCGGATCGCCATAGGTCTTCGCCGCTTCGCTCGCCGTGAGCGAAAGCAGCTCGCCCTTCTCCTTGATGACCGTTTCGCCAATCTTCAATTCCTGCGCCGAATCGATCATCGCCGAAATCACCGCGCCGCGATAGCTGCCCTTGCCTTCACTCATCGCCCGCACGCGGGCTTTCAAATAACTCACGATCTTTAACCGCATCGTCGCATCGATCTCCTGACCGCCGACGGAAACCGGCGCCGCGGCGCCGATGATGCCGTCGGGCGCAAACCAAATTTCGTCGGTCATCCCGGAGATGAACGCCCCCGCGGAGATCGCCTCCGTATTCACAAAGGTGATCGTCTTTCCGGGAAACCGGGCGATCGCTTCCATGATCGAGAAGGTTTTGTCCAGCGCGCCGCCGGGCGTCTTCATATCGAGCACGATCGCGTCGGCCTTCAGATCGATCGCCTCCTTGATGCCGCGCCGCACCACATAAAGCACCGCGGAGCCGATCTGCTCGCGCACCGGAATCACAAAAACCCGCGCACCCTCAGCTGGCACCGCGGACTGCGCCGCCGGCTCCGCCGACGTCGGCGACGGCGCCACGGCTTCCGCCGCGACCGCAACCGACGCGAGGCACAGGAGCGAAAGCAGCCACGCACGCATCATGCCGCGGAGTAGAATCTTCGCACGCAGCAAGAGCAAGCCGGCGAATGCTCGAAAGGAACAGGCAGTTTCCATATTAAACACTTGGCGCGCGCGCTCGCGCGGAAAAGCTAGCCGCATGGACACTGTCGCCTACCAGGGCCAGACTTTGACGCGCTGGCGCGTCGGATCTTCGACTTTCCTCGCGCTGCCGGAACGTGGCGCGCGCCTGATGAACTGGCACGTCACCCACGGCGACGGCTCCGTGCGGGACGTGCTCTACTGGCCCGAGCAGGCCGATTTCGCCGACATCGCCAAGGTCCGCGGCGGCAATCCGATCCTGTTTCCTTTCAACGGCCGCGTCTTCGACCAGGGTGAAATTTTCTTCTGGCGTGCCGACGACGGCGTCCGCCGGCCGATGCCCATGCACGGGCTCGCCCGGCAGGGCGTTTTCAAGACGGTGTGGAGCGACGCGCGCGGTTTTGCGGCCCAATTTATTCCCGACGAGGAAGCGCGCGCCGCCTATCCGTTCGATTACGAGTTCACTGTCACCTACCGCTTCGAACCGCTCGGCTTCACCTGCGAGTTCAATCTGAAGAATCTCGGCAACGTGCCGCTGCCCTGGTCGGCCGGACACCATTTCTACTTCACCTTGCCGTGGAGCGAAGGATTGCAGCGCAGCGACTACGCCGTCCGCATCCCCGCCGGCGAACACCTTCGCCAGGACGGCGCCGGCCAGCTCGTCGCCGGTCCGAAAGTCCCGCTCGAGTCGAATCTCGCCGAGCCGGGGCTGATCGACACCCTCCACACGAAATTGCGGGGCAACGAAGCCGTCGTCACCGAACGCGGCCGCGGCGGCCGCATCGCGGTTCGGCTCGGCACCGCCAAAACGCCGCCGGCCGACGCGACCTTCGTGACGTGGACGAGCGACGAAAAGGCGCCGTATTTTTGCGTGGAGCCGTGGATGGGACCGCCGAACGCACCGGGACATCAACGCGGCCTGCAGCGGGTGCCGCCGCTGGAGACCGGCACGTTCACGGTCACTGTTTCCATCGAGTAGCAGTCCCGGCGAAAAACGCTTTTGCCCTTACCTTTTCACCGATTACGGCTCTGATTTTCCCATGTTTTCTTATTCGGTTCCTGTCGGCCTGCTAGGCGATATCGGCGGCGGGGAAATGATGCTCGTGCTGCTGGTCGTCCTGCTGCTTTTCGGCGGCGACAAGATGCCGCAACTCGCGAAGAGCATCGGCAAGTCGCTACGCGAATTCAAAAGGGCGGCCAACGAAGTCGAACGCGAGATCAAGCGCGCCATCGACGAGGTTCCCGACACCCCGGATCTCCGCACGACATTGCGTGAAGCCGTGGCGGACAGGCCAAAACCGCTCGCGCCCCCCGCCAAACCGCCGGCGCCCGCGGTTCCGGCGTCCACCGAACCGACGCCGGTTTCACCGGACGTTTCCGCCGATTCGGATCCGGCGACGGCTCCGAATCCGTCCTCGCCGGCGCCGTCGGCCCCTCCGCCCGTTCCTCCGGCACCGCCGGTCGCGTGAGCTGCTCGGCCGAATCGGACGCCCCCGTTCCGCTGCCCATCACGGGCGAGCTCGACCTGCACACGTTTCGCCCCGCGGATCTCGGCGAACTGATTCCGGCGTATCTTGCCGAATGCGCCGCACGGGGCCTTCGCGAGGTGCGCATCGTTCACGGAAAAGGCACCGGGACGCTGCGCACCACCGTTCATGCGCTGCTCCGACGAAATCCGTTGGTCCATTCGTTCCGGCTTGGCGACGAACACTCCGGCGCGTGGGGCGCCACGCTCGTTACTTTGAAACCATGAAGCGTCGTTTCCTCGCCGTGCTGGGATTGATGTGGCTGGCCGTGCTCCTCCCGGCGGCCGCCATCGCCGCTTCCTCGTCCGCGGGAGCGGCTTCACCTCTCATCCTGATTTCGCTCGACGGATTTCGTTGGGATTACTGCACCTTGTTTCCGAGGGAAACGCCGAATCTCCGCCGCTTGATGCGCGAAGGCGTGTCCGCCCGCAGTCTCATCCCGGTGTTTCCGTCGAACACGTTTCCCAACCATTACTCCATCGTGACGGGCTTGTATCCGTCGCACCATGGCATCGTCGACAACGACATGTTCGACGCGTCGACCGGACGGTTCTTTCATTATAATCAACCGGTCGCGCGCGACGACGTCTGGTGGCGGGGCGAACCCATCTGGGTCACCGCCGTAAAACAAGGTCTGCTCAGTGCGTGCGCTTTCTGGCCCGGCTCGGAGTCCGAGATCGCCGGCGCGCGACCGACGTATTGGAAACGTTACGACTACTCGATACCGTTCGAACGGCGGCTCGACGACGTCACGACCTGGCTCAGCCTGCCACCCGACGAACGCCCGCGCATCGTCACATTCTATCTCGAGGAAACCAATTCCTACGGCCACCGCTTCGGTCCCGACGCTCCTGAGATGGCAGAGGCGATTCGCCTCCTCGACGAACGCGTGGGGCGAATCGCCGCCCGCCTCGCATCGCTCGGTCTCGACGCCAATCTCGTCATCGTGTCCGACCACGGCATGACCGGTTGCGGACCGGATCGCGTGATTCTCTTCGACGACTATCTCGATCTCGAAAGCGTGCAGATCGATTTCGACGAATCGGTGGCCGGCCTGCGCCCGCTCCCGGGCACAAGTATCGACGCCGTGATGGCGCAGCTGAGAAAACTCCCGCCAACCGCACGCGCTTATCGCGCGACCGAATTGCCGCGCCGTTTCCACATCGACCCGCATGACCCGCGCAATCCTCCGATCTGGATCCTGCCGCAACCAGGCTGGAATATCCTGCGACGCGCGACATTCGAACGCTTCCGCGACCGCTTCTCCAAAGGCCAGCACGGCTACGATCCCGCGCTACGCTCGATGCGCGGCATTCTGATTGCGCATGGTCCGGCCTTTCGTCGCGACGGCGCGGTCGTCGATCCGGTGGAGAACGTCCATATCTACAATCTCCTGTGCGCCGCCGCCGGACTCCGGCCCGCGCCCAACGACGGCGATGCGCGCCTCGTGCGCGCGATGTTGAAGCGCTGAAAAATTTTCCCGGCGGTTTGCCGGACAGCGCGCAGGACGAGACCGCGCTGCAACTTTCCGCGGAGGGCTGTGTTCTTGCAGCATCGCAAACTCAAATCCCTCCGCCATGAATATCGTTTCCCTCCTCCTCCGCTTCAACGCCTTCTCCGCCGCCGTGTCCGCCTTGGCGCTGGCGTTCAACGCCCATCCCCTCGCGTTTTACTGCGTCGCCGCGAGCGCGTTTCTCCTCCTGATCGCGGCGGCCGATTACGCTCCGCCGGCCCGCCGTTGGGAACCCGCGGCCGTTCGCGCCCGCCTGCGTGCGCATCGCGAACAGTCGCTGGCGCTTGCCGTCTGACGGCACACGTCACCCGCGCGACAATATTGTCATTTCGTTTTTTGCCCGCCCATGCTCACGCCAATGAATTCGATGCACGTCATTGATTACAAAATCCACGGCGACGACATGCAGTTCGTCGAAGTCGAGCTCGACCCGCAGGAAGCGGTCGTCGCCGAAGCCGGCGGGATGATGTATATGGACGACGGCATCGCGATGGAGACCGTGTTCGGCGACGGCTCCCGGCAGAACTCCGGGCTCATGGGCGCGCTGCTCGGCGCCGGCAAACGCCTGCTCACCGGCGAGTCGCTGTTCATGACGGTGTTTCAAAACCGCGGCAGCGGAAAAAAGCGGCTCGCGTTTGGCGCGCCTTACCCAGGCAAAATCGTCCCGATGCACCTGGCCGACCTCGGCGGCGAACTGATTGCCCAAAAGGATTCGTTTCTCTGCGCAGCCAAGGGCGTGAGCATCGGCATCGCCTTTCAAAAACGACTCGGCGCCGGCTTGTTTGGCGGCGAGGGCTTCATCATGCAGCGTCTCACCGGCGACGGCTGGGCCTTCGTGCACGCGGGCGGCACGATCTACGAACGCCAGCTCGCGCCCGGCGAGCTGCTCCGGGTCGACACCGGCTGCATCGTCGCCTTCCAGTCTTCGATCGACTACGACATACAGCTGGTCGGCGGAATCAAATCCGCCCTCTTCGGCGGCGAAGGCCTCTTCTTCGCCACCCTGCGCGGGCCCGGAAAAATCTGGTTGCAATCGCTGCCGTTTTCCCGCCTCGCCGGCCGCATCGTCGCCGCGGCGCCGCAAACCGGACGCGGCGGACGCGAGGAGGGCTCCGTCCTCGGCGGCTTGGGACGCATGCTGGACGGCGACAACCAATAGGCGTTCGCGGGCACGCCGCAGGCGACCGCTCAACCCGCTCCCGCGCCGCCCGTCGCGGGCGGGATTGTTTTCCGCCGGCCGTTTGCTAATCTGCCGCGGATGAAAACCTACCTCACCTACGGCCTGGGGATCGCGGGCGCCGGGTTCTTGCTCAACCTCATCCTGTTCTTCACCGGCCATCACACCGAGCTCGAGAAAGTCGGTTCGGCCCAGACGATCGCCAGTGTCGTCGGTCTTCTGATCGCCATCGCCGGGCTGGGGTTGGCCATCCGCGCGCGGCGCAGCGAGGTTCCCGTGAATGAGGATTTTGGATACGGCCGTGCGCTGGGCGCAGGGATTATGACGTCGCTCGTTTCCGCCATCGCGGGCGCCATCCTGACCTTCGTCTACATGCACTTCATCAACCCCGGCTTCAACGACCTCCTCGTCCAGACGGAGATCAACAAATGGGAGTCCGCCGGCATGTCCCAGGCTCAGATCGATGCCGCCGAAGGCATCATGCGCAAGATGCTCCATCCCGTCGCCCAGGCGGCGTTCACTGTCATCGTCGGTGTGATTTTCGGGACCATCATCTCGCTGGTCCTCGCCGCCTTCATCCGGCGCCGAGCCTCGCTGCCGCCGCCGGTAGTGGCTTGAGCGTCTTCCGTCGGAAAAGGAAAAACGCGAGGAGCCCCTCGCGTTTTCCGTCTCGGCCCGCGATCGGTGTCGCTCGTTGCCGGGAAATAAAAAGGGGCCCGGATCACTCCGAACCCCTTGTTGTAGGAATACGTCTTTGACCTTATTCGCGGCCGAAGACCCGTTTCCAGTCGATGCGATATTCGAGTCCGATAAAGCCGACCAGCGCGAGAACGCTGGCGTAGCCAATCAGGGAATCCGCATCGAGGTGGGAACGGAGGGAAAGCAAGAGGGCGGCGACAGCGATGACGCTAGGGATGGCCGCAAGGACTAGTTTGTTGTTCTTCATGTGTGTCTTTCTGCCAACACCGACTGGTGTCGACGCCGTGATACTACACGAAGTGCTTCAATAGTTGAAATCGCGTTATCCTATCCCTTCTATCGTTAACGCCTATGGAGCTACATCAACTCCGCTACTTCGTTGCTGTCGCCGAAACCGGCAATTTCACTCGCGCGGCGCAACGCTCGAACGTAACCCAACCTTCGCTCAGCCAGCAAATTCTAAACCTGGAGCGCGAGGTGGGGCACAAGTTGTTTCACCGACTGGGTCGCAAGGCCGTGCTGACGGAGGCCGGAACCGTATTTCTGGAACGCGCCCGCCGGATCCTGTTTGAGGTCGAAAACGCCACCCGCGAGCTCAGCGATCATCCGGGGCTCGGACGGCGCATCCATGTGGGCGCAGTCCAGACCGTCATGCCCTACCTCGTCGCTCCTGTGATCGACCTTTGCCGCACCCGGTTGACCAATGTTCAAGTTAATGCCCGGGAGGATTTTAGACGCGACCTGATCGAGGCGGTGGTAGAAGGCGATGTCGATCTGGCCGTCGTCCCCATGCCCGTCAAAGACCATCGCGTCTCCATTGAGCCGCTACTCACGGAGCCCTTGTTGCTCGTCGTTGGCAAAGAGCACCCGTTCGCCACGCGGCCTGCGATCAGCCTCGAGGACCTGAGCGAAGAGACGTTCATCTCGCTCGGCGACATGAGCTCCCTCGCAGCCCAAACGCGGGTGTTTTTCGGCGATCATCAATTCGAGCCCCGCATTGGCTATCGCTGCGCCCAAGTCGCCACGTTGAAGCGCTTCGTCGCCATGGGCTTCGGCATCTCGATCCTGCCGCAAATCGCCCATCAGCCCGACGACCGCGATTCCCTGATTTACCTGCGCATCAGCGGCAGCGAGCCGACGCGCGAGATTGCCGTCGTGCGTCATCTGCAGCGTTACCAAAGTCGCGGCGCCGAACAGTTCCTCGCGGTGCTGCGCGAATACGTTTCCGCCAACCACACGCAGCATCCCTTTTCCGGACAAACCAGTCCCTCCGACGGCTGACGCACACCGGCGCGGTTGCGCTTTCCGCCAAAGCTCCAACGCTCTTCCGGTTCATGTCCGCACCCGCCACTGCCGCCCTTTCCTCCGCGCCGTCCGAGCTCGCGCTGCCGTCGCGCCCGCGCCGTCCGGAGTTGCTTGCGCCCGCCGGCGACTGGGAGTGCGCGCGCGCCGCGGTCGAAAACGGTGCCGACGCGATCTATTTCGGCCTGGAACGTTTCAACGCCCGCATGCGGGCGCACAATTTCACGCAAGCCGACCTGCCGGCGTTGATGGAATTTCTGCACCGCCGCGGGGTGCGCGGCTACGTGACCTTTAACACGCTCGTCTTCGCCAACGAGCTCGACGCCGCCGAAGACTACCTGCGCGCGATCATCGCCGCGGGCGTCGACGCCGCGATCGTCCAGGATGTCGGCATCTGCCGGCTCATCCGCGCGCTCTCCTCCGATTTTCCGATCCACTGCTCCACGCAGATGACGATCACGAGTTCAGCCGGCGTCGAATTCGCCCGCGATCTCGGCACACAACTCGTCGTCCTCGCCCGCGAAAACTCCCTCGCGGAAATCGAAAAAATCCGCGCCGCCCAGCTTGATCTCTGTCGCGCGGAGTCTCCCGCCCCCGCCGTCGATCGCAATCCCGACGCTGCCCACGGCGGGCTCGAGCGCCCCCGCCCTTCAACTCCACTCCCTCTGGAAGTCTTCGTTCACGGCGCCTTGTGCGTCGCGTATTCCGGCCAGTGCCTCACGAGCGAATCGCTCGGTGGGCGCTCCGCCAATCGCGGCGAATGCGCGCAGGCCTGCCGGCTGCCCTACGATCTGATTGCCGACGGTCACCAGGTTCCTCTCGGCGATCGCCGCTACCTGCTCAGCCCGCAGGATCTCGCCGGCATCGATGTGCTGCCACAACTCGTGAACGCCGGCGTCGCCTCGCTGAAAATCGAAGGACGGCTGAAATCTCCGGAATACGTCGCGAGCATCACGCGCGTTTACCGCCAGGCCCTCGACGGGCTGTGCGAAGCGCGAGGCTCAGCCCCGGATTCCGCCGGCCGGTATGAGCTGCAGATGGCCTTCTCCCGCGGGCTCTACACCGGCTGGTTCCGCGGCATCAACAATCAGGAACTCGCACACGCCCGTTTCGGCACCAAGCGCGGCGTGTTTCTCGGCGAGGTCGCGCGCGTCGGCACCGAATCGGTGACGCTGCGTCTCGCCGCGCCCCTCAAGCCGGGCGACGGCGTCGTGTTCGATGCCGGGCGGCCGGAGGAGCGCGAGGAAGGCGGACGCGTTTATCAGGTGGAATCCGGCGCGGGCGCGGAAGCCACGCTGCGTTTCGGGCAGGGAGACATCGACTGGCGCCGTGTGCGTCCTGGCCAGCGCATGTGGAAAACCAACGATCCCGCGCTCGACCGTCAGCTCCGCGCGACGTTCGAAGGCGAGAAGATCCGCTTTCAACGTCCGATCGCGATCGAGCTGCACGGCCACGCCGGCGCGCCGCTGACCGCAATCGCGCGCGATGAAGAGGGCCACGTTGCCCGGGCCGATTCCTCGATCCCGCTCGCCCGCGCGGAGAAACAGCCCTTCACGCCGGAACGCCTGCGCGAACAGTTCGGCCGGCTCGGCGGCACACCGTTCCGGCTCGGCACGCTCGTCTCGCAGCTCGAAGGCGACGTGATCCTGCCGGTCAGCGAACTCAACCGCGTGCGTCGCGAGCTCACCGTCGCCCTGGAGACGCTCCGGGCCGCACCGACCCGCTGGACGCTGCGTTCGCGCGAGCAAGTGGCGCCGCTTCTCCCCGGCCGACCGGAAATCCAGATTCCGGATACGGCTGGCGCCGCCGGCCTCGAGCTGATCGCGGTCATCCGCCTGCCGGAGCAGCTCCCCGCCGCGTGGGCCGCGGGCGCGCGGACGGTCTACTGCGAATTCGAGAATCCGAAACACTACCGCGATACGGTCGCGCGTTTCCGTGAGCTGCGGGCGCCCCTGGCGGCGGACGATGCGGCCCGCGCGTCCATCTGGGTGGCCGCGCCGCGCATCTTCAAGCCGGGCGAGGAGTGGATCCTGCAACAGGTCCGCTCCTGCGACGCCGACGGGTATTTGATCCGCAACTACGATCACCTCCGGTTCTTCGCGGCCGATCGCAAGCGCGGCGACTTTTCGCTCAACGTCGCGAATCCGCTCACCGCGGCGCACTTTTTGGAACGCCACGGACTCGAACGCGTGACCGCCAGCTACGATCTCAACATCGCGCAGCTCGAGGCGCTGCTGCAGTCTGCCCCGCCGTCGTGGTTCGACATCACGATCCACCAGCACATGCCGATGTTTCACATGGAGCATTGCGTGTTCTGCGCGTTTCTCTCCACCGGAAAGGATTATCGCGACTGCGGGCGGCCGTGCGACAAGCACCGCGTGGCGCTGCGCGATCGCGTCGGCGCGGAATTGCCGTTGCGCGCGGACGCGGGGTGCCGCAACACCGTCTTCAACAACCGCGCGCAAACCGGCGCGGAGTATGTCGAACGTCTCGCCCAGCTCAGCGCCCGCAGCTTCCGGGTCGAGTTCGTGAACGAATCGCCCGACGAGGTCGCACGCACGCTGGGCCGTTACCGCCAGTTGTTGCAGGGCGAGATCAGCGGCACCGAACTCTGGCGCGAGCTCAAGCTGCTCAACCAGCTCGGTGTCACGCGCGGCCAGATGGAAACCGCGCCGCAGGTCATTCAGCGGAAGCGCTGAGCGCCGCCGCGAGACCGGTCATTCCCGACCGCGGCTGAGGGCCGCGCCGACGAGAACGCCCACCCCGAGCGCCACCGCGAGCGACGCATATGGATAAGATCGGATCGTTTCGTCCGTCGCCCGGGCGCCGGCGACCACCTTCCGCCTTGCCTGCGAGTAGGTCTCGCCCATGCGCTCCTGCAGCGCGGCAAAGCGTTCGCGCAATTCCTGAAAGCGGCGCCCGCTGTGATCCGTGACCGGGCCGGCGATCAGCGCCTCCGCTTCCGCCATCAACCGGCGCATGTGCGCCATGATTTCGTCAGGACTTTCTGCCATCGATTCGGGTTTGTTTTGCATGATGACGAGACTTGAGTGAACCGCGCCTAGAAGGCATTGCGCCGCAGGAGCGAATAGAGTCCCCAAACGGCGGTCACGGTTCCCAATCCCAGCAGCCAGATCGGCCGGCTGGCGGGCTCGCGCACCGAAAGAGCGGTGAAATCCATCGGCACCGCCGCGACCACATGAGACTGCCAGCCATAGTAGAGTAGAACGACTCCCACGATCAGGAATACGAGCCCGAGCAGCCTTTTCATGTCGACTTTCCCATCATACGTCGTGCCAGCGGACGCGTCCTTCTACTAAGCGCTTTCAAATAACCGGCTACACGCGCCGACGACCCGCCCTGCCCGCCCGAGAGTCATGCAAGCTGCCACTCTCCCGCCCGCGATTGCGCATCCTGCACGATTCGCTCACGCCGGCGCCGGCGCCGCTCTCGGCAGTAAAAACTGAAACTCCGCCCCGCGGCCAGGCTCGCTGCTGCAGCTGATGGTTCCGCCGTGAGCCACCACGATTTCGCGCGCGATCGCGAGACCGAGCCCCGCGCCTTTCTTCGTCTGCCCGGGCGCGCGAAAAAAACGGTCGAACACGTGCGGCAAAACGTCCGCCGGAATCCCCGGACCGCTGTCGCGCACGGAGATTCGCACAAATCCGCTTTCCGCCATCTCCGCGCGCAGCCACACCTCACCGCCCGGCGGCGAGTATTTGGAAGCATTGGTCAACAGGTTCATGAAGACGTGCCGCAGCCGGTTCGCGTCCACCTCCAGCACGAGTTCGCGCAATGCCGGCTCGACCTGCACCGTCAACGTCTGCCCCGCAGCGCCAAAAAAGCTCCGCGCCTCGCCCGCCATCTCGTCCACCAACGCCCCCAGTTTCACCGGTCCTCGCTCCAGCAGTGTCGCGCCGGCCTCGAGTCGCGCGAGGTCGAGCAGGCTGTCGAGAATGCGGAGCAGACGATCCGCATCGTCCCGCGCGCCTTCCAAAAGCTCCTGCTGCTGGGCCGAGAGCGTTCCGACCTGCTGCTCGAGCAGCAGATACACCGCCATGCGCAAACTCGTGAGCGGCGTCTTCAGCTCGTGACTCACGGTGCCGACCAGATTTGTTTTCGCGTCGTCAAGCAGCCGGAACTTCGTGACGTCCTGCAACACCACTGCGGCGCCGTGAAACTCGGTCAACGCATCGCCGATCGCGAGAATGCGCGGCAGATAATGACGATCCTCGCGTCCGACCCGGACCGTGAGCACGCGCGCATAATCCGTCGGCAGGTAGTGCTCGCCGGTCTCGAGCACGCGCGCAAGCGGCGCCGCCAGCGCGTCCGGCAGACCGTCCGCAAACGCCGGCGTCCGCATCAATTCCTCCGCCGCCGGATTCCGCACCTCGTGAGTGCGGTCGGCGGCCAGCACGAACACCGGATCCGGTGCCGACGTGAGCGTCGCCTCCATCGTGCGCTGGGTCCGCAGCACGCGCGCCTGCGTCGCTTCGCGATAAGCCCGCAACTTCGCCGCCATCTGGTTGAACGCCTGCGCGAGCCGGCCCAGTTCGTCCCGCGACAGCACCGGCACTGTGCGATCCAGATCGCCCTCGCCCACCGCCACCGCGGACAACGTCAGCGCCTTGATCGGTTTCAGCAGCGAGGCGGCCAGCCTCCAGGCCACCAGCAGCGACAACAAAAACGCCACGATCATCGCCGTGTAAAGCACTCGTCCGGTGGTTTCCACCACGTGGTCCGCGCGGCGCGCCGTCTCCTGCGCCGCCGCAAAGTCGCGCCGATTCAAATCCTCGATCGCCGCCAGCACGCGATAAAGCGCGGTCTCGTTTCGTTGCAGCGCGTCGAGCGAGCCCGATCCCGCCCCGCTCAATAACACCTCGCCCTGCGAAACGAGTTCCGCGAATGCGTCATCGAGCCGTTGCACCAGCCCGGCTCGCGGCGAACCGGCGGAGCCGGCCGACTGCGTCATCAGCTCGCGGGTGAACACCGACCGGTGCTCCTCGAACTCGCGGCGCATCTCGAGCGGGTCGCCGCGCGGCCGCAGCGTGAACACCGCCGTCATCGACCGCGCCGCGGTGCGGAGCTGTTCGCACGCGAGAATGTCGCGGTAGTTCCGCACGAGGTCGCGTTGCAGCGATCCCACCAGTTCGCGCGACACCTGGATCGCATACAAGCCCATGGCGATCACGAGCAGCAGCAGGGGCAGCAAACCCAGATATAATCGCGTGCGCAGCATGGCGGGCGGTCCGCGGGAACGTCAGTCGCGGCAAACGTGATCCGCGATGGGCGCCTTCGGTGATTTTCCGTTCGGCTTCACGCCAATCCGAGTTTCTGACGTTTGCGATAGAGCGTGGCGGGATCGATGCCGAGGGTGCGCGCCGCCTCGTCGAGATTGCGGGAAATCGCCAGGACGCGGCGGATGTGTTCGGACTCCAGCATCTCCAGCGAGATCCGCGCGCCAACGGCGACGCCCGGATGCGCCGCGCCGCTGAACTCCTCCGGCAAGTCGGCGAGCTCGATCACCTCGCCTTGCGAAAGAATCACGGCGCGCTCCACGACATTGCGCAGCTCGCGGAGATTGCCGGGCCACTTGTAGGCAGTGAACGCCGCCGTCACGGCCGGCGCGAACCCGCGCATCTTCTTGCCCATGCGGCTCGCGAAAAAACTCCGGTAGTTCTCCGCAAATCGCAGCAGGTCGGTCGGACGATCGTGCAAACCCGGCAGCACGAGGCTGATCACGTTCAGCCGGTAAAAAAGGTCCTCGCGAAAACGCCCCGCCTTCACCTCATCCGCCAGGTTGCGATTCGTGGCGGCGATGAGGCGCACGTTGGCGCGACGCACGCGCGCCTCTCCGACCCGTTCGTATTCGCGCTCCTGCAGGAGCCGCAGCAGTTTCGGCTGAATCTCGAGCGGCAGTTCGCCGATCTCGTCCAGAAACAACGTGCCACCATCGGCCGCTGCGACCTTGCCCATCGTGTCCGCAATCGCGCCGGTGAACGACCCCTTGACGTGGCCGAACAACTCGCTCTCGAGCAGCTCGCGCGAAAGGCTCGGACAGTTGACGGTGACGAACGCCGCGTCGCGTTGCGCGCTGCGTTTGTGAATCTCGCGCGCCAGCACGCTCTTGCCCGTGCCGCTGGGCCCCAGGATCAGGATCGTCGCCGGCGTCTCCGCGGCCTTGAAAGCAATTTCGAATGCGCGTCGCACCGACGGCTCGCCGGACTCGAGATCGATCGGCGGCGACGCATCCGCGAGCTGCGTTTCGAGCGAGCGGACGCGCGATTCGAGCGCACGGTTTTTCTCGATCTTGCCCAGGACGCCGCGGATTTGATCCGGCGTGAAAGGCTTCGGAATGAAATCGAACGCTCCCCGGCGCATCGCTTCGACCGCCGTCGCGACGTTGGCGTAGGCGGTGAACATCACAACCGCGAGAGCCGGCTGCGCCTTGAGCAGGCGTGCGAGCACGTCGAGACCGTCCTCGCTGCCCAGCTTCAAATCGAGGAAGCACGCGTCGCATGGCTCCTCCTCAAGGGCCTTCAGCGCCCGCGCGGCGTTCGGTGCTTCAATGCCGGTGTGCCCGGCGGTTTCGACCGCGATGCGAGTGGTTCGACGAATCCCGGCTTCGTCGTCGACGATAAGAACACGCATGAAGGAAATCTGGAAACTCCGAGCGGCCAACGCCAACGCCAAAAACCAAGGCGGGGCCGCTCGCGCGGCCCCGCCAGGTCCAGCTTCAACTCACTGTCCCACGAGCCAAAGGCCCGCAGGCAGTGTCGCAAAGATGACAGGAGGCCCGATGGCGGGTTCCGTGCGACCGCGCGAAGCCGCACTTTTGTTCAAACCAAAATGAACTTCAAGGAACCGCTCCGCCGACTCCCCGTCCCGCGTGCGGAACTCGCTAGGATTTCGCGACAAACGAATCTCAATCCTGCCCCGCGGCCGACGCGACGCCAACCGCCTGCGGTTCCGATGACGAAAGAACCGAATTCGGCCCGATGACCGTCCCGGGCTTTTCCCCGAACCGGCCGCGACGCCATTTCTTTTGTCGAATCCTCCTCGGAAACACCCACACTGCCTTTTTCGTCCAGACGCACCCATGCCGACCACACCCCCCACTGACACCCGTTCCACTGCAGCGTCCCCGGCGCCTGTCGCCGGCAAGCTCACCGATCTGGAGATCAAAGACGCCCAGCTGATCTTCGGCTCCGTCTGGCAGAACCTCGAGAACGAATTCGGACGCGAGAACCTCCGTTTCCCCAAGGAAATCATTCTGCTCGGCGGCGCACCCGGCGCCGGCAAGGGCACCAACACCGCGTTCATCGCCAAGGCTCGCGGGCTCACCTGTCCGCCCATCGTGATGAGTGCGCTCCTCGACTCGCCCGACGCCAAGCGGCTCAAGGACGCCGGCAACATGGTCGGCGATCGCGAGGTGGTCACGCTGCTGCTGCGCGAGTTGATGAAGCCCATCTTTCGCGACGGCGTGATCCTCGATGGGTTTCCGCGCACGAACGTGCAGGTCGAGTGCCTCAAGCTTCTCGTCAACAAGATGCACGCGCTGCGGCGCGAGTTCTTCAACACACCGCTGAGCATCCATTTTCGCCAGCCCACGATTCACATCATGGTGCTGTTCGTAGACGAGAAGGAGTCGATCGCCCGTCAGCTCAAGCGCGGTCAGGAAACGCTGACGCACAACGAAGAGGTCCGACGCACCGGCGTCGGCGAACGGTGGGAGGATCGCGCCACCGACCACGACGAGGGCCTCGCCCAACGCCGTTATCGCGTCTTCAAGGAGCAAACGTGGGACGCACTGCAGTCGCTCAAGGAGATCTTTCACTACCACTTCATCAACGCCCAGGGCCCCGTCGCCGAGGTCGAGCAGAACATCCTGCGGGAGCTTGAATATCAAAGCACGCTCGAGCTCGATCCCCGCACGGTGGACCGGCTGCGCGGCGTTCCGGTCGCCAGCGAGATCATCATCCACTCGCGTCAGGAACTGGTGAAGCGCCTCGACAGCTACGAATTCGGCCAGCCGGAACTTTTCGCGCAGGTGGTCAGTTTCGTCGTCAAAAAGATCATGCCGATCGTCCTGCGGCACTCGATCTCCGGGGTCGCGCTCATCAATACCGAGGACATGCTGCTCGATGACCCGACGGCGCTGGCGATGCTGATCGATATCTTTTCCGAACGCGGCTATCACGCGGTCGTGGATCTGCACCGCATCGAGATTCCCGAAAAGTTCGATCTTCAAACCGGCCAGATCACCTGCCGCGTCAAAAAAGTCTTCCGCATCCAGATTCGTTTCCAAGGTTCGGAAATCCGCCGCGGTTGACGGCGAACCTGATCGCGTCGCGGAAGGTGCGGCCCGGGAGACGTCGAATCTCGAAAAGCGAGATGCGAAAATCGTCTCACTCGTAGCGCAGCGCCTCGATCGGATCGAGACGCGCCGCTTTCCACGCGGGATAAAACCCGAAGCCGACGCCGATCGCCGAACACACCGTCAGTCCGGTGATCGCCCAGCCCCACGGAAAAACCATCGCCGCGTTCAACACCGTCGCGGCGACGTTGCCGCCGATGATGCCGACCGCGATGCCGATCACGCCGCCGACCAGCGAGAGCATCACCGCCTCAATCAGGAACTGCGCTAGGATGTTGTATTGCTTCGCGCCGATGCTTTTCCGGATGCCGATCTCCTTCGTGCGCTCGGTGACGCTCACGAGCATGATGTTCATCACGCCGACGCCCGACGCGAGCAGCGCGATCGCGCTGATCACGAAGGCGCCGATCGCCACGACGCTCGCCACCTTGTTGAACGACTCGATCAGCGACTCGTTGGAAAACACCTCGAAGTCGTTCGGATCCTCTGGATCCAGCTGCCGCACCAATCGCATCAAGCCGATCGCCGCATCCTGGGTCGCCGGCAGTTCCGCCTGATTGTGCGCCTGCACATTGATGCCGACGGAGCGATGCGAGCGCCCGTAGGTTTCAAGATACTGCGTGATCGGAATCATCGCGAAGTTGTCCTGGCTCTGGCCAAACGCCGAGCCCTTCGACGCCAGCACCCCGACGACGGTATACGTCTGGCCGTCGATGCGCACACGCCGGCCGAGCGGGCTTTCGTTGACGAAAAGTTTTTTGACGATGTCCGTCCCCAGCACCGCCACCGCCCGACCGAACTCCACGTCTTCCGGTCCGAGATTGCGCCCGAGGCCGATTTCGAAATTACGCGCGGTGATGAAATTCTCATCAGTGCCCACGAAGCCGACGTTCGGATTCGTGCGCTGGTCGCCGTAGGTCACGCGCCGCCCGCCACGCCACAGCGTCAGGCTCACATCCGCGGTCTCGCGAAACATCTCCTTGAACCGCGCCGCCTCGTCGTAGGTGATGTCGCGCCGGTTTGCGAAGCGCTGCCGCGGATCGCTGAAGTTGATCGCGGGAAATTTCGAGAACTGAAAGCTGTTCGCGCCGAGCACATTCAAGCCCGTCTCGATGTTCGTGCGGAGGCCGGTGATCACGGTCATGACGCCGATCACCGAAAACACGCCGACCGCGATGCCGAGCATGGTCAGGCCGGAGCGCAGCTTGTTGGCCGCGAGCGAGGAAAACGCCAGACGCAGGGTTTCCGCGAGGTTCATTCGTAACGCAGGGCCACCACCGGATCCAATTTGCTCGCCGCCCACGCCGGCGCGAGGCCGCTGAAGATCCCCGTCAACACCGAGATGATCAGGCCGACGAGCACGAGTCCGACCGAAAACACGAGCGGGAACGACGGCGCCACCGCGCCCACGACCATCGACAGACCGCCTGCGACACCCAAGCCGACGATGCCGCCGACGAAACAGATCGCGACGGCCTCGATGAGAAATTGCAGCCGAATCGTGCTCGCTCGCGCGCCGAGCGCCTTGCGCGTGCCGATCTCCTTCGTGCGCTCCTTCACGCTCACGTAGGTGATGTTCATGATGCCGATCGCGCCGACGAACAGCGCGAGTCCAGTGATGAACAAGCCCGCGAGCGCGATGCCATTCTTGATCGGATCGAGCTGCGCGCGAATCGTGCCCTGCTCGTTGATTTCGAAATCGTCGCGCTGCTCCGGGCCGAGCTGACGGATGCGCCGCATCAACCCGCGCAGTTCGTCGCGCGCCGTTTCCATCCGGGTCGTGTCGACCTGCACGCGAATCTCACCGTCGTCGCTCACGCGATAATAACGACGATACGTCGTGATCGGCATACCGACCATCGAGTCCCAGCTGAAAAGCCCGAGAAAACTGCCCTGTCGGGCCGCGACGCCGAGCACGCGGAAATTCTGATCGCGGATCCGGATGATTTTTCCCACCGCCGACTCGCCGGGGAACAACGCGTCCGCGACGTCGAAACCGACAATCACCACGTTCGCGCCGGCCTGCGCCTCGAATTCGCTGAAGAAACGGCCTTCCGCCATCTCCGACCGCGTGATCCGCGCGTAGTCCGCCGACGTGCCCATCGTCCAGATGTTGTTCACCCGATACTCGCCGCGAACGATGTTGGTCATCCGGTTCGCCGTCGGCACGGCGAGCTTCAACGCGCTGCCGGGATTGTCGGCGATCCAGTCGTTGACCTGTTTGGCGTAGGTGTGGCGAATCGGCGCGCGATTGCGATAGTTCCACCAATCCTCCGTCTCGCGCCACGGCCACTTGGTCACGTAAAGCACATCGTCGCCGAACCCGGAAAAACTCTTCTCCACGCCGGCGTCGATGCCGTTGATCGCGGTGCCCATCAAGGTCACCGCCACGATGCCGATCACGACGCCGAGCGCCGTCAGCGCCGAACGCATCTTGTTCGCACGGATCTGCGCGAACGCGATCCGCAGCGACTCGTTGAGCTCGTAGAAAAACCGGCGCATGGCGAACGAACGTGTTCCGGTCAGTGCGCGGGTCCGTCGGACTCGATCAATCCGTCGCGCAGCCGCACGATCCGGCGCGCGTGCCGCGCGATGTCCTCTTCGTGCGTGACCACGATGATCGTGTTGCCCTGTTCGTAGAGCTGCTCGAAGAGCGCCATGATTTCGACGCCCGTCTTCGAATCGAGATTTCCGGTCGGCTCGTCCGCGAGGATGATCGACGGCCGCGTCACCAGCGCGCGGGCGATCGCCACGCGTTGACGTTGACCGCCGGAGAGTTCGTTGGGCCGGTGGTGCATGCGCTCGGCGAGACCGACGTTTTCCAGCGCGCGCTGCGCCCGCTCGATCCGCTCGTGCTTGCGCAGGCCGGCGTAGATCAGCGGCAGCTCGACGTTGTGCAACGCATTCGACCGCGGGAGCAGATTGAAGGTTTGGAAAACAAAACCGATCTCGCGATTCCGGATGTCGGCCAGTTCGTCGTCGTCCATGTGCGCGACGTTCTTGCCGTTGAAATCGTAGCGGCCGGCCGTGGGCGTATCGAGACATCCGAGCATGTTCATCAGCGTCGATTTGCCGGAGCCCGACGGGCCCATGATCGCGAGGTATTCGTTGCGCCGGATGTGGAGCGAGACGCCGCGCAACGCGTGGATCGTCTCGGAGCCCATCCGGTAAAGCTTCGTCACGCCTTCGATCTCGATGACGAGCGCGCCGGGGCTCCGCAGGAGCCGGTTCTCGTGAGCGGGTGCGGGTGAAGGAGTCATGTCGAACAGGGGGCCGACGTCTCCGACGGCGCGTCGCGCCGCCGGCCAAACGTCGCCGCCACTCAGGATTTCTTCGCCTCCTTGGCCTTCGGCTGGTCGACGCGGATCTTGGCGTCGTCCTTGAGCGTGCGGGTGATCGCGCTGAACGGCCCGCTGACGACTTCGTCGCCTTCTTTCACGCCCGACTTGATCTCCATATAAGTGGTGTCGCCGATGCCGGTCTCGACGGGCGTCAACTTCACGGTGTCGCCCGTGCGGAGAAACACCACGCGCTGCAATGCGTCGCGATCGGCGCGTTCGCGCTCGCGCTGCTGCTTTTCGTTCACGGCGGCGGCGGCGCCTTCGCCCTGCGTCTCGCGGGCCTTCTTCTCCCGGTCGGCGCCCATTTCGTCGAGGGTCTTGTTGCCTTCGCGGCTGCGGACGGTGACGGCTTGGATCGGCACGGCGACGACATTTTCCACGGTTTGCGTCTCGATGTCGACGTTCGCGCTCATGCCGGGGCGCACGCTGACCTCCTTTTCCGCGATGCGGATTTTCACCTGGAAATTCGTCACTTCCTCCTGCGTGTTGAGGCCCTGGGTTTTCGCCGCGGCGGCGATTTCCTTCACGGTGCCTGTGAATTTGCGGCCTGGATACGCATCGACGGACACGCGCGCGCGGTCGCCGACCTTCACGTTGACGACGTCGTTCTCGTTCACGTTCACGCGCACTTCCATGTTGTTCAGGTCCGCGATGCGCATGATCTCCGTGCCGGCGAAGCTGCCGGTGGCGACGACGCGTTCGCCGATCTCGCTCGTCAACGAGCTGATCGTGCCGTCCGCCGGCGCGTAGATGGTGGTTTTCGACAGCAGCTCGATCGACTGGTTGAGCAGCCCCTCGGTCCGGCGGATCTGCGCGAGCGCGTTGTCGTAATTGGCCTGCGCGACTTCGAGGGCGGTCCGGGCGGCGGTGAAATCCGAATCCGAAATCAGCGCGCGTTCGGCCAATCCCTGGCTGCGCTTGAAGTCCTCGTCGGCCTTCGCGAGTTGCGCCTTGCTCAGGACTGCGGACGCCTTCGCGGCCGTGAGATTGGCCTCCTGTTGCTCGACCTGATAGCGGTAATTGTCAGGTTTGATGCTGACGAGCAGGTCGCCCTTTTTCACCTCGGCGCCTTCACGCAGCGGGAGGTCGATGATCTCGCCCGAGACTTCCGGCGAAATCTTGATCTCCAGCTCGGGCTGGATTTTCCCGGTGGCGTTGACCAGCTGCGTGATCGTTCGGACGACCGCCTTGTCCGTGGTCACGGCGATGCCCTGCTGGCTGCGCTGCGCCTTCATTTTGGCTCCCACGGCGAGGGCGATGATCAAAACCACGCCGGCGAGGATGAACCATTTCAGTTTCGATTTCTTCTTCTTGGCCGGGGCCGTCGCGGCGGGAGCAGAGCCGGAGTAGTTCACAGGAGCCGAAGTCATAATGGGAGGAGAGAGGAGGCTTGGGATTCCGCACCACTTTAGCAAGCGATTGGCTCGTTCACCCAAAAGCGTTGTGCGGCACAACCACGGCGGCCCGCGACGGAAACCGCCGCGGCGAAACCCGTCGATCGAGGAGAAAGGCCCGGCGCTGGCATGCTCCGACAACACGCCGCCACGCGCAAAGTTACATCCCTTTTTGATGAACGGCCGTGGCAACGGATGGGCGGAAACGCGGATTCCCCTCCGCCTCTTGCCTCCTCGTCGCGCGCTCGCACACTCGCGGCATGCCCAACCCGTCAACGCCTTCGCGGTCGTCGCTTCTCCTTCCGCTCATGCCGCTTCTCCTTCCGCTTCTCGCGGCCCAAACCGCCTCCGCCGCTCCATCGGAGGACGCCGCCAATCCCTTCGTGCAGGAAAGCACGCTGCCCTACCACTACCCGCCGTTCGACCAGATCAAGAACGAGCACTACGCGCCCGCCTTCGCGCGCGGCATGGCCGATCACCTCGAGGAAGTCGCGAAGATCGCGAACAATCCCGAGCGCCCCACTTTCGCCAACACCATCGTGCCGCTCGAGCGCTCGGGTCAGTTGCTGCTGCGCGTGAACAACGTGTTCTTCGCCCTGGCATCGGCGCACACCAACGACACGATCCAGCAGGTCGAAGCCGACATGGCGCCCAAACTCGCCGCGCACAACGACGCGATCCTGCTCGACGGAAAACTCTTCGCGCGCATCCAGGCGCTCTACGACCAGCGCGACGCGCTCGACCTCGATCCCGAATCGAAACGCGTGCTCGAACGTTACTACAAGGACTTCGTCCGCGCCGGCGCGAAACTCTCCGATGCCGACAAAACCCGGCTCAAGGCCCTCAACGCCGAAGCCGCGATGCTCGAGACGAAGTTCACACAGAACGTCCTGAAGGAAAAGAACGCCTCCTCCATCGTCGTGGCCGACCGCACCGAACTCGACGGCCTGTCCGACAACGAAATCGCCGCCGCGGCCGACGCCGCCAAGGAGGACGGCCAGCCCGGCAAATACGTCATCCGCCTGCTCAACACCACCGGGCAGCCCGCGCTCACGTCGCTGAAAAATCGCGCGCTCCGCGAACGCATCATGCAGGCCTCGCTCGCCCGCGGCAGCCACGGCGGCGAATTCGACAACCGCGCCGTCATCACCCGCCTCGCCACCCTCCGCGCCGAGCGTGCCGCGCTGCTCGGTTTCGCCAACCACGCTGCCTACCAGCTCTCCGAGCAAACCGCCGGCGACGTCGCCACGGTCAATAAACTCCTCGCCGATCTCGCCAAACCCGCCGTGGCCAACGCCCGCCGCGAAGCGGCCGACATGCAGGAGATCGTCGACCGCGAAAACGGCGGCTTCCCGATCGCCTCCTGGGACTGGGCCTTTTACTCGGAAAAGGTCCGGCAGGCGCGCTACGCCTTCGACGAATCGCAGCTGAAGCCGTATTTGGAAATCAACCACGTGCTGCTCGACGGCGTGTTCTTCGCCGCCACGCGGCTTTACGGCATCACCTTCAAGGAACGCCGCGATCTGCCCGTGTATCAGGAGGACGTGCGCGTTTTCGAGGTGTTCGACCGTGACGGCGCGCCGCTCGCGCTGTTCCTCTTCGATCCTTACGCGCGCCCGTCGAAACGCGGCGGCGCGTGGATGAACGAATACGTTTCCCAGTCCGGCCTCTTCGGCCGCAAGCCCGTTGTCGCGAATCATCTCAACATTCCGAAACCGCCCGCGGGCGAGCCGACGTTGCTGACGTGGGACGAGGTCACGACCGCGTTTCACGAATTCGGTCACGCGCTCCACGGCCTGTTCTCAAACGTCCACTACCCGCGCTTCAGCGGCACCAACGTCCCGCGCGACTTCGTCGAGTTTCCGTCGCAGGTGAACGAAATGTGGGCGACCTGGCCCGAGGTGCTGAGGAACTACGCCAAGCACTATCAAACCGGCGCGCCGCTCCCGACCGAGTTGCTCGACAAGGTCATCGAGGCCGAGAAATTCAACCAGGGTTACCAGACGACCGAGTATCTCGCCGCGTCATTGCTCGACCAAGCCTGGCATCAATTGAAGCCCGCTGAAGTGCCCGACGCCGAGCGCGCGCTCGCGTTCGAAGCCGAGGCCCTGCGCCGCGCCGGCGTGGATTTCGCGCCGGTGCCGCCGCGCTACCGCAGCACGTATTTCTCGCACATCTTCGCCGGCGCCGACTACTCCGCCGGTTACTACTCCTATATCTGGAGCGAGGTGCTCGATGCGGACACGGTCAAGTGGTTCGAGCAAAACGGCGGCCTCACGCGCGCCAACGGCGATCGCTTCCGCGATCTGCTGCTCTCGCGCGGCGGCTCCGACGAGGCGTTGCAGCTCTTCCGCAATTTCACCGGTCGCGCACCTTACGTCGAACCGCTCCTCGAGCGCCGGGGTTTGAATCCGGCCGCGCCGGAAAAGAAATAACCGCGCCGCCGCGCGTTCGTTGCATCGCGGCAGGTTGCTGGCGCGCATCCTGCCGCTTGCCACGCCCGAGCGCGCGACGCACGATCGCCGCATGAGATTGCGCCGGGCGTTACTCGGGTTTGGGGACAGCTTGCTCGACCGCGTGCTCTGCGTCGCGGGGACGGTCGCGTTTTCGCAAATCCCCGAGTTCATGCAGCAATACCTGCAGCGACTCGGCGGACATCTCGACGAAGCCCGTCGCCAACTCGCGCAGTTTCGTCACGTCGCCGAACAATCCGGTCTCACGCTCGACCGGCTCATCGCGCAGACCGCAGCGAACACCGACTCCGCCGTCGCGAAGCTCAGCATCGTGATGCAGGACGCCGTCACCCGCGTCGACACGCTCGAGAGCGCGCAAAACGCGATTCACGATGCGTCGGTCTGGACGCGGCCGTTTGTCTTCGTCCGTCACGTCGACAGCGACATCGCCAGCGCCACGTGGAGCATATTCAAACCCGCCGTGCCGACGACCGCCGAAGGTTTGGTTTACGCCGTGATCGGTATGCTCGTGCTGCTCAGCGTTTATCACGTCGGCGTGAAATACCCGATCGCGCTCGCCGGGCGATTGCGTCGCGACACGCTCCGCCCCGAAACCGCCTGACCGATTACGCGGCGAGCGGCGTTGCGCTCAGGTGCGCTCTGTTCCCATCCGGACCGTCACCGTCACTGCTTGCAAGCGCCCGTCGCCGCCGCGCATCACGGTCGCCGTGATCTTTTCCCCGATCACCATTTCGGAAAGGCGGATCAGCGCGCCGGCCTTTTTCAGCTCCGTGTCCGGACTCACCTGAATCGTGATCAACTGCGACCAGCGGTCCAGCACGGTGAAGTCCGTTTCGGTCCGGCGAACGACTTCGCCGCTCACGATGAAGTTATTGCTGCTGATCGTCGCGATCAGTCGCGCTCGCGGGCTGGAGTGGTAATCGATCTGCGCCGACAACGGAGCCAAAAGGAAACTCGCGACGACACCGAAAAGAAGAATGGAGCGAATGGGCGCTTTCATGGCGGGGCACCCTCATCGCTGGAAAACGAGGTAAGCCGCCATGGTCGCGGCGCCGCGGCAAATGTTCCGCGGATCGGGAAAGCCCCGACGCTCGACAGCGGACGCGCCGCGCGCAGCGTGAGCGCTTCATGCCGCTACGCTACGCCGCGCTGCTCACCGGGGTATTCGCTTGCTCGATCTCGGTAATTTTCATCAAGGCCACGCCCACGCATCCGGTGGTGCTGGCGGCGCTGCGCTTGCTGGTCGCCGTCGCCCTGCTCGCGCCCGTGTATTTTCGGGAAACGCGACGCCATCGCGAGGCGTTCACCCGCAGTCACCTAAGACGCACCACGCTGCCGGCGATCGTCCTTGCCGGTCACTTCATCTCGTGGACCTACGGCGCGCGCCTGACCTTCGCCGCTCAGGCTTCGCTGATCGTCAACCTCGTGCCCGCGGTCATCCCGTTTTTTCTGCACGCGGTCGTCGGCGAGCGCATCAACCGCAGCGAAATTCTCGGGACTGTCATCGCGCTCGCTGGCGTGGCGGTGCTTACCGCACATGACGCGTTTGCGCACACGGGCGACACCTGGGGCAATCTCGTGTGCTTCGGTTCGATGCTGCTGTTTGCCTGGTATCTCGCGCTCGGCCGGCGCAATCGGGATTTCCCTTCCATCTGGCTCTACGTCGTGCCGGTCTATTTGCAGGCGGGCATCATCTGTCTCCTCGTCGCGCTGCCGTGGCTCGACGCGTTTCTACCCGGGTCGCTACGCGAATGGTTCTTCATCCTCGCGCTCGCGGTCGTGCCGACGATTTTCGGGCACTCGCTGCTGAATCTCTCGTTGCGCTATCTGCGCGGCCAGATCGTGAGCCTCTGCAATGTCGGGCAGTTCATCTTCGCCGGCGTCATCGCGTTCCTGCTGTTCGGTGAAAGCCCGTCGGCGTTGTTTTATGGAGCCAGCGCGATCGTGGTCGCCGGCATCGCGGTCGTGGTGTTCGCCGCACCGTCCACGCCGCCGCGCTTGCGCTGAGGTTTCGGCGCCGGACCTCAAAGCGTTTGCCTCCCTCGCGTCGTTCGCGAAAACGAATCGCATGCGCCGCCTTCGTTTCGTCCGCCTGCTGCTCTGGCTCGTTGCCGCTCCGCTGCTGCTTCGCGCGGCGGGAAGTTTCGAAGGCACGTGGACCGGCCGGATCTCCGGTCCGCAATCCGAGACCGCGCTCGGGCTCGCGTTTGTCCCCGCGCCGGACGGTCTGCTCGTCAGCGTCGATTTCCCGGAAATGTTTCTGCACAGCGTGAACTTCGGCCCGGCGGAAATTCGCGACGAGACGTTCACGCTCGCGCCGCTGGGTCTCAGCGTATCGCTAAAAGGCGACCGGCTGAGCGGCACGTTTGGACCGGCCGCGCTGCCGGTCGAACTGCATCGCGGCGGGACCTTCACACCGCCGCCACCGCCGCCGGCGCCACCGTCCGCGCCGGCGCCGCTCTGGTCGCGCTCCCTCGGCTCACCGGTGTGGGCCACGCCAGCGGTGGCCGGCGACACGGTTTTCGTCGCCGCAATCGACGGCACGCTCCACGCGCTGCAGACCAGCGATGGCGCCGAGCTCTGGTCGTGGACCGGTCCGCATCCGCTCTACGGCGAACCGCTGGTCACCGCCGACGCCGTTTACCTGGTCGACGAGCGGTGCGATCTCGTCTGTGTCGATCGCGCGCGGGGCACGTTGCGCTGGCGCGTGCCGTTGCATGACGCGACGCTCGCCGGAGCGGCCCCGCCTTCGAACGAAACCTTCAATCACCGCGCCACCAAGCCGGTGCTCGACGACCGCGGCATCCTTTACGTCGGCTCTACGGACGGCGGCTTGTATGCGGTGCGCGCCGATCGCGCGCGCATCCTCTGGCGCCACGATCTCAAAGCCCGCGTCTATGCGCCCGTCGCCGTGCGGGGCAACGATCTCGTCGTCGCGTGCTTCGACGGCAGCGTCGTCACGCTGAACCGGCGCACGCGTCGCGAAAGTTCCCGCGTGAAGCTCGGCGGCACGCTCGTGTCGGCGCCGGTGGTCGCCGGCGATCGCGTGGTCCTCGGTTGTCGCGACTACATGCTCTACGCGCTCACGCCGCGCGGCGAAACGGCGTGGCGCCGCTCGTTCTGGTTTTCCTGGGTCGAATCGACGCCCCGGCTCGCGGACGGGACGCTCTACATCGGCGGCTCCGATTTCCGGCGTATCAGTGCGTTGGATGCGCAGACCGGCGCCGCGCGCTGGGCCGCGGATGTGCTTGGACTTTCCTGGGGCACGCCGATCGTGACCGCCGACACGGTATTCGCCGCGACCGCGGGCCAGCACCTCGCCGGCACGGTGATCCAGCACCGCGGCGGGATCGTAGCGCTCGATCGCGCGACGGGGGAATGGAAATGGCGCTTCGTTGCACCGGTGGCAGACGGGGCCGAGTTCTCGGGCTACACCAATTCGCTCGCGCTCGCCGGCGATCGTCTCGTGGCCGCCGGCGTCGATGGCGTGGTGTTGGCCCTGCCACTACGGTAGAATATCTCCCCAAGCAGTCGATCGGGCGATTTACCGCGTTGGCGAACTCTGCCCGCGCCCGGGTTTCAAAGGGGGAGCCCCAGGGCTCACCATGCGCTTTTTCCCCCATTCCCGCTGGCTTGTTGTTGCCATCGCCTTTGCGTTCTCCGGTTACGGCCAAACTCCTGCACCGCGTCTGCAAACCGCCGCCGCGCCCGCGCCGGTCAGCCGCGTAGCCGACTCTCTCGATTGCGAAAAAACCTCCCGGCAAATCCGCGCCGCGACCATCGAAGAACTTTCCGCCGTGCTGGTGCAGATTGAAGCCGACATCAAGACGACCACCTACAGTCTCGAGGCCGCGCGCCGCGCCGGCCGCGAACTGAAGGACGACGCGCGTGCCCGCTTCGCCGCCGCTTACGATCAGTTGCGCGTGCGCGAAGAGGACCTGCTTTCCCGCGTGCGGGATGTGCGTGCGTCCGGAGAAAAAGTGACCGAGGACGCCCGCACGCAACTCGCCCTGAGCTACGCCGCTTACGCCCAAGCCGTGGCCACCGTTGAATCCGCCGCCGTGCCGGACGATTCCGAGCCGCCGGTGAACCCGTAGGCGATTTCGCTGTCGCTGGCGCCGGCCCGACGACGTCCCCGGACGTCGAACGGTTTGCGACCCAACATCCGCCGCCCCTGCTCATGAGATTACACCCGTCCTCCACCCTGCTTGCCGCCCTTTGTTTCGCCACTTCCTTCAGCCTCGCCTCCGCCCAGGACGTCGCCGTCGCCGAGCAGCCCGCCGGCACGTTCAAGGTCGGCTCAGGCTTCAACTACAGCACCGGCGACTATGGATTTACGCAGGACACGGAACTGTGGTCGATTCCGCTCAACCTCACTTACGATCTCGACCGGTGGACGCTGAAGGCGGGCTTTTCGTATCTGACCATCAAGGGTCCCGCGAATGTTGCCACGGGCACCACGCCCGCGCCGGGTCCGGCGCGTCCGACCTCGGCCACCGAATCCGGATTGGGCGACACCTCCGTCGGCGTCACTTATCACGCGAAACGGACACCGGGCGAATTGAACGTCGACTTCACCGCCCGCGTGAAATTGCCCACCGCCAACGAAGACCGCGGCCTCGGCACCGGTAAAACCGACACTTACCTGCAGGCGGATTTCAGCCAAACCTTCGGCAGCGTCACGGCGTTTACCACGCTCGGCTATCGCTTCATGGGCAACAGCGAGGAATCCCCGCTCAAGGACGGCGTCTTCGTCACCGCCGGGGCCGCCTATGCGCTGCCGAGCGGACTCGTGTTCGGCGCGGCTTACGACTGGCAGAGCCGGATCGTCGATGGGGCATCCCCGGGCAGCAACCTCATCGGCTTTGTCGCCAAGAACCCCAACGACCGCTGGAATCTTCTCGCCTACGGGATCGCCGGCTTCAATGACGCGAGTCCGAATTTCGGTATCGGCGGTTTGGCTACGTATAAGTTCTAGCGGCGCCTCATTTACGCCGAAAAGCAAAGCGGCGGCCCGAGCGGCCGCCGCTTTTTGTTTCAAACGCTCGCGCGGACCGTGAAATCCGCCCCGCTCACTCCACCAGGGCCTGATATGTCAGGACCTTGAACAACTGGTTCAGGTTGAGATTTCCCGCGGGGCGCAGCTGCGTCATGAACAGCGCCACCATCTTCTCCTTCGGGTCGACGAGATACTGCGGATAATACGCGCTGCCCCAGCCATACGCGCCCTCGCTGCCGAGCTCCCCGTAAAAACCGGGATCCGTGTTGACCCAAAAACCGAGACCGAAACCGGCGGTGTCGCGGCGATATTTGTCGCCCGTGTGATTCGCGTGCATCAGCTCCACGGTCTTCGGGCTCAGCAAACGCACGCCGTCGAGTTCGCCGCCGTTCAGCAGCATCTGCAGAAAGCGGCCGTAATCCACCGCGGTCGAAAGCAGTCCCGCGCCGCCGGAGAAACATTTCCGCGGGCCCTGCACGTAATCGCTCGTCGCCGCCGCTTCGTTGAGCACGAGCTTTCCGCCCTCAAGTCCGTAAACATTGGCAAAACGATCCAGCTTTTCCGGCGGCAGGAAGAAGCTCGTGTCCTTCATCCCGAGCGGGCGGCAGATGCGCTCCTCGACAAACTTGTCCAGCGGCTGGCCGGACACGACCTCCACCAGGTAACCGAGGACGTCAGTCGAGTATCCATATTGCCATGACTCGCCTGGCTGCGCGGCGAGCGGCAACGTCGCGAGCCGGTTGATCGCTTCGCCGATGGTCTCGTCGCGATCGGCGAAATACCAGCCCTGCAGCTTCGCCTGCTTGTATTCCTCCGCCGCGAGATTGGCAGTGCCGTAGGTCAGACCGGCGGTGTGCGTCAGCAGATCGCGGATCTGGATCGGGCGGTTGGCTTTGACGGTCACATACTTCGTGCCCGCCGGCGCGTCCGCGGGCGGCGGCATCTCGACGACGGAGTTCGCAAAAGCCGGGATGTATTTGGAGACCGGATCCTTCAGCAGGAAACGGCCCTCCTCGTAGAGCATCATCACCGCGACCGTCGTCACTGCCTTGCTCATCGATGCGATGCGGAAGATCGTGTCCTGCGTCATCGGCTTGCCCGCCTCGAGATCGCGTTGCCCAAACGTTTTCAGGTGCGCGGTTTTTCCTTCCCGCAAAATCAACATCACGCCCCCGGGAATCTTCCGCTCATCGACGTGCTCCTGGATCACGCGATCGAGCCGCTCCAGCCGTGTCGCGTCGAAGCGCAATGCCGCCGGCGCCGCGGTCGTTGCTGTCCAGGCGCAGGTCGCGACCAACGCACCCAGGCCCATTCGCCAGAGAACTATCCGAAGCATTCGAGAGAGGTTCATGGCGCCAAACAAACCCATGCCGGAGAGCGCGACCATCGAAAATTGTGCCTCGCGGCGGCCGAAAAAAGGCCGGGCCTTGAAGGGATTGCGTCCGCCGCGGTGTTGCGCGACAAATGCTTCCGTTTGTCGCCGCCATGTCGCGCCCCTTCTCCCTTCGCCGCCGCTGCGTTTTCGGCTTCGCCGCTCTGGCGTCGCTGCTGACCGCCGCGCCCGAGCCGATCGAAGGAAAATGGACGGGCGTGCTGCGCCACGGCGCGGATGCCGCCGACTTCGGCCTCGAGATAAACCGGAACGAAAAGAACGAGCTGATCGCACGTTTCAACCTGCCCGCCGGCCACATCGTCGGTGCAACCCTCGCCCCGCTCGCGTCCAAGGACGGCCACTACACCGCGCAAGGCTTCGACCTAACGGCTGCCGGCGACACGCTTAGCGGCACCTTTGCACCGAGCCAGCTTTCATTCGAGCTTCAGCGCGCCGACACCCTGCCCGTTCCACCGCCTCCGCCGCCGGCACCGACCGCCCCGGCGCCAGAATGGACTTACGTCGGCGGACAACCTTTCTGGGCCACACCGGTGGTTCGCGAAGGCATCGCCTACGCCGGTGACGAAGCCGGCGTGCTTCACGCCGTCCGCGCCGACACCGGCGCTCCGGTGTGGAAGGTTGACCTCGGCGCCGCGATCTACGGGGCCGCCGCGATCGGGCCCGACGGCATTTACCTCGTGAGCGACGACGGCGTCTTGCACGCCCTCGAGATCAAAGATGGCCGGGAACGCTGGCGAACCGACCTCGGCGGCCGCGAAGTGCCGCGCGGGCTCCCCGCCGGAAACTCCGCCGATTTCGACTATCGCGCGCCCGCGCCCGTGCTCGCCGATAGCGTGCTCTACATCGGCTCCGCCGACGGGGCATGCCACGCCATCGATGCGAAAACCGGAGCCTCGCACTGGCGTTTTCCGACGCGCGGCAAGATCCGCGCCGATGCGCTGCTGCTGCCGGGCCGCGTGGTGTTCGCGTCGCACGATGGACACGTTTATGCGCTGAACCGCGCAGATGGCGCGCTCGCCTGGCAGTTCGACACCGGCGGTGTGATCAACTCCGCGCCCGTGCTCGCCGAGGATCTCGTCATCGTCGGCTCGCGCTCCGCTTTCATCCACGCATTGCGCGCCGACGACGGCCAAGCTGTGTGGCGCCGGTTTCAATGGTTTTCCTGGGTTGAATCGCCGCCTGTGGTGGAAAATCGGATACTCTACGTGGGATCGTCCGACAACCGCACCGTGCGTGCGCTCGACGCGAGCACGGGTGCGACGCGATGGTCAACCGACGTCAACGGCTGGGCTTGGGCCGCGCCGCTCATCGTGGGCGAGACGATTTACGCGAGTTCCGCCGGCACCTCCGACTATTCCCCGAATCCCGCCCCGGAGGGGTCTCTAACGGCGCTCGACAAACGGACGGGACGGATCCTTTGGCGCTTCCGGACGGAGCCGCGGAAAGATCGTTATCTTCATGGCTTTTCGGGAGCTCCGGCGAGTGACGGCCCCCGCGCGATCGTCGCCGGATTGGACGGCATCCTGCAGGCGTTCCGCTGAGCGCAGAACCTTAGGGAAAATCCCAGTTAGCCAGCGGCAAATCGGCGCGGTCTACCGGCGGTCCTCAACTGGCCCGCCGTGAAAAAACAAACCTCCCGCCACCTCTCCCTCGTCGCCCTCGCTTCGCTCCTCGCGCCCGGCCTGCCTCCCGCGCAAGCGGGCGGTCTTGGCAACACTGCGGCAAACGTCGCCGATCAGGCCAAAAACGCCGCCAACAACGCGAGCAAGGCGGCCGAACAGGCCTCCAAGAACGCTGCCAAAGCTGCGGAACAGGCGGCGAAGTCGGCGGCAAAAGCGGCCGAACAGGCAGCCAAGTCTGCCGCCAAAGCAGCCGAACAGGCAGCGAAAGCAGCCGCAAAAGCGGCCGACACCGCTGCTAACGCAGCGACCAACGCCGCGGACGCTGCCTCAACTGCAGCGAATGCGGCGTCGAACGCTGCCAGCAACGCGGCCAATACGGCTTCGAACGTCGTTTCCAACGCCGCTGAAACGGCCAGCAACGCCGCGGCGAATGCAGCGGGTGCTGCTTCCAGCGCGGCCGAAACAGCGACCAACGCCGCCTCGAATGCGGCCGGCGCTGCTTCGAAGGCCGCGGAAACCGCCTCCAACGCTGCGAGCAATGCCGCCAACGCCGCGTCGAATGCTGCCTCCAATGCGGCGAGCAACGCCGCAAACGCGGCCTCCAACGCGGCTTCGAACGCCGCCAGCAACGCAGCCAACACGGCTTCGAACGTCGCTTCCAGCGCTGCCGAAACGGCCAGCAACGCCGCATCGAACGCCGCCGGCGCTGCCTCCCAAGCTGCCGAGACTGCCAGCAATGCGGCCACCAATGCCGCAGGCGCTGCAGCCAAGGCCGCGGAAACCGCTTCGAACGCTGCGAGCAATGCCGCCAACGCCGCGTCGAATGCAGCCTCCAATGCAGCCAGCAACGCCGCGAATGCGGCCTCCAACGCGGCTTCGAACGCCGCCAGTAACGCAGCCAACACGGCTTCGAACGTCGCTTCCAACGCAGCGGAAACGGCCAGCAATGCCGCGGCAAACGCCGCCGGCGCTGCGTCCCAAGCTGCCGAGACCGCCAGCAATGCGGCCGCCAATGCCGCAGGCGCCGCAGCCAAGGCCGCGGAAACCGCCTCGAACGCGGCGAGCAATGCCGCCAACGCCGCGTCGAATGCTGCCTCCAACGCAGCCAGCAACGCCGCCAACGCAGCCTCCAACGCGGCGTCGAACGCCGCCAGTAACGCAGCCAACACGGCTTCGAACGTCGCTTCCAACGCCGCTGAAACGGCCAGCAACGCCGCATCGAACGCCGCCGGCGCTGCGTCCCAAGCTGCCGAGACCGCCAGCAATGCGGCCACCAATGCCGCAGGCGCCGCAGCCAAGGCCGCGGAAACCGCTTCGAACGCTGCGAGCAATGCCGCCAACGCTGCTTCGAACGCCGCCAGCAACGCAGCCAACACGGCGTCGAACGTCGCCTCCAACGCCGCTGAAACGGCCAGCAATGCCGCGGCGAACGCCGCCGGCGCTGCCTCCCAAGCTGCCGAGACCGCCAGCAATGCGGCCACCAATGCCGCAGGCGCCGCAGCCAAGGCCGCGGAAACCGCTTCGAACGCTGCGAGCAATGCCGCCAATGCCGCGTCGAATGCAGCCTCCAATGCAGCCAGCAACGCCGCGAACGCGGCCTCCAACGCTGCTTCGAACGCAGCCAACACGGCTTCGAACGTCGCCTCCAACGCTGCCGAAACGGCCAGCAACGCTGCTACAAATGCCGCTGGTGCTGCGTCCCAAGCTGCCGAGACCGCCAGCAATGCGGCCGCCAATGCCGCGGGCGCTGCAGCCAAGGCCGCGGAAACCGCTTCGAACGCTGCGAGCAATGCCGCCAACGCCGCGTCGAATGCTGCCTCCAATGCAGCCAGCAACGCCGCGAACGCGGCCTCTAACGCGGCATCGAACGCGGCCAGTAACGCAGCCAACACGGCTTCGAACGTCGCTTCCAACGCTGCCGAAACGGCCAGCAACGCCGCATCGAACGCCGCCGGCGCTGCCTCCCAAGCTGCCGAGACTGCCAGCAATGCGGCCACCAATGCCGCAGGCGCTGCAGCCAAGGCCGCGGAAACCGCCTCGAACGCTGCCAGCAATGCCGCCAACGCCGCGTCGAACGCTGCCTCCAATGCAGCCAGCAACGCTGCGAACGCGGCCTCCAACGCTGCTTCGAACGCCGCCAGTAACGCGGCCAACACGGCTTCGAACGTCGCTTCCAACGCTGCCGAAACGGCCAGCAACGCCGCATCGAACGCCGCCGGCGCTGCATCCCAAGCTGCCGAGACTGCCAGCAATGCGGCCACCAATGCCGCAGGCGCCGCAGCCAAGGCCGCGGAGACCGCTTCGAACGCTGCGACCAATGCCGCCGATACGGCCAGCAATGCCGCGAACAATGCTGCGGGGGCCGCTTCAAAGGCAGCCGAGACGGCGTCGACTGCCGCCAGCAACGCCGCCAATGTAGCGTCAAACGCCGCCTCGAACACCGCCAGCACCGTTGCGAATGCAGCGTCAAATGTTGTCTCGAACACGGTCGACACTGCCGCCTCTTCCGCCTCGAACGCAGCCAACGCCGCTGAAACCGCCACCCGTTCCGCCGCGCAGGCCGCCGACTCGGCAGGCAAGGCGGCCGAGGCCGCTTCGAGTCTGGCCTCGACCGTCGCCGACACGGCCGGGAACGCCGCCGAGTCCGCCACAGCGGCCGCCAAGCAAGCAGCCGACACCGCCAGCAAGGTCGCGGCGAAAACGGCGGATACCGCGAGCACGGCCGCCGCGAACGCCGCCAAAGCGGCCTCCGCCGTCGCCGAGCAAACGAGCTCTGCGGCCGAGAGCGCCAGTCGCGCCGCCGACGTGGCCGATGCCGCCGCCAGCACCGCCACGCAAGCTGCCGCGACCGCCGCACAGGCGTCCACGCGCGCCGACATCGCGTCGCAGGCCTCGAGTCAGATCGCTAATCAGGTAGCCGCGAACTCCAGCCAGACCGCCAACTCAGCCGCACAAGCGAGTGAGACGGCCAACCAGGTTGCCGCCACGACCGCGAAGACCGCGGCGGCTTCCGCCGAGTCCGCGCAAGCCGCCACCGAGACGGCAAACGTCGCGGCGAAATCCGCGGATCGCGCCGCAGCCGCCGCAACGGTCGCCAGCCAAGTGGCCGCGGTTCCGGTCGCGCCGCCGCCCACGCCCGTCGCGGTTCCGGCGCCTGTTCCCTTGGCGGCCGCGCCGGTTATCGGCACGCCCGCTCCGCCCCCGGCCGCGCCCGTCAGCAGCCAGCTGAAAGCCATCCCCACCCCGGCCCCGGCCGCAACTTCGAGCGTGGCGACCTCCGCTCCGATGCCGACCGCCGCGCCCGCGCCCACGGTTTCAGCCGTGCCGCCACCGGCGCCCGCGGAGACTCCTGCCTCGGCGTCTCTCACGCTGCTGCCGACGCCAGCCGCCAGGAGCTCGTCGACGTCGGTGTCTTCAACCTCTGCCTCTTTTACAGCGCCATCCGAAGCCGCCGCGCCGACGCTCTCCACGCAGTCCTTCGATCCGACGCCGACCGCGTCCGCGCAGCGGATCGAATTGGGCGACCCGGTTCACACTCCCGTCGCCATCGAGATCCGCAACGCCGACTACAGTCGCCTTCAGGCCATCCTCGCGCAAACCCAAGCGCGCATCGACATCGCTTCGCGCTCCGTCGCGCACATGCGCTACATCGTGCAACAAGAGAAGCCGGAGCCGATCGACCGCCGCCCCTTCGACGATGCATTTCAACAGGTGCGCATCTGCGAGGTGGCGCTGCGCAACAGCATCGTCGCGGCCAGCAAAGCTTCGCCGGAAGAAGCCGCCGCCGCCCAAGCGCAGGTCGCCGCCAACTACGAAGCTTATGCGCGGGCGGTCACGGTCGCCGAGTCGATGACCAAGGCGGCCAGCGGCGGCGCGCTCGCAAGCAACAGCCGGCTCAATCCGTAGTTTCGCCAGACGACCCCACTCGGGGCGGCCGTTTCGGCCGCCCCGGATTTCGAGGGACACGTCCAGCAACCACGTTTCGCCGTAACGCGATTGCGCCCGCGTCGCGCGACGGCTCTCGTGTGACGGTATGAAATCGTCGCGCTGGCTGCCTCTCGCCCTCATTCTGCTGGTCACGTTTCTCGCCGCAGCCATCGGCGCGTTCGCGACGTCGACGAGCGTCGCCACTTGGTATCCGACGTTGCAGAAACCGGCCTGGACGCCACCGAACTGGCTCTTCGGTCCTGTCTGGACCACGCTTTACGCGCTGATGGCGATCGCCGTCTGGCGCGTCTGGCAGGCCGGCTCGCCGGTCGAAAGCCGGCACACCTTTCGTCTTTACGGAGCACAGCTCGCGCTCAATGCGCTCTGGTCCATCCTGTTTTTCGGACTGCAGCGTCCGGGCGCGGCCTTGATCGACAGCATCGTGCTCTGGCTGATCCTCATCCGGCTGCTCGTCTATTTCCGGAATCGTGACCGGCTCGCGGCGCTGCTCTGGAGCCCCTACGTGCTGTGGGTCAGCTTTGCCACGCTGCTCAACGCCGCCGTCTGGGAAATGAACTGACACCCGCCTTCGATTCCCGCTGCCCGCCATGAAATCCCATCGTCAGGAACTCTGGTTCGAACTTCCCCGCCGCCGCGCGCTCACGAACATCACGCCCCAGGTGGAAAGCTGCCTGCGTGAGAGCGGGATCCGCGAGGGGCTCTGCCTCGTCAACGCGATGCACATCACCGCCAGCGTCTTCATCAACGACGACGAATCCGGGCTGCACGCCGATTTCGAACGCTGGCTTGAAAAGCTCGCGCCGGAGCAGCCGTATTCAAGTTATCAACACAACCGCACCGGCGAGGACAATGCCGACGCGCACCTGAAGCGCACCCTCATGGGCCGCGAGGTCGTCGTGGCCGTGACGGAAGGCCGGCTCGACCTCGGACCGTGGGAGCAGATTTTTTACGGTGAGTTCGACGGCCTGCGGCGGAAACGGGTTCTCGTCAAAATCATCGGTGAATAACGCCGCGCCCGAGACGCTCGCCGCGGCGCGCGCCGTGTTCGCGTATCTCTCCGCGACCGATCCGCTGCCGGCGACGCCCGTGGATGCGGTGCTGGGCTTTGGCACGTTCGATTTGACGCTGGCAGAGTATTGCGGGGCGCTGTTCACCGCGGATCGCGTTGGCTGGATCGTTTTCACCGGCGGCTTTGGCGCCGGCACGGCCGATCTCGGACGTCCGGAAGCCGACGCCTGGCGCGACGCGCTGTTCGCGGCGCATCCCGCGATTCCGCGCGATCGCGTGATCGTCGAGAATCGCTCTACCAACACCGCCGAGAACATCGCATTCACCGCCGCGCTGCTCGCGTCGCAGCATCCGCCGTTGGCGTTCGGCGCCGGTCTTCGGACGGCGCTGATGGTTGCGGCGCCGTCGCGCTTGCGCCGGGCGAAGCTCACATTGCAGCAGCGACAGCCGGGGGTGACCGCGTTTCGTTCCCTGCCGGCCGTGGATTTCGATCGCGAATACGCGCTGCACGAAAGGAAAGGTATCGCTTTCCTGCCGCACCTGTTGGGCGAATTGGATCGGATCACGACCTATCCCGCGCGCGGCTGGATCGCGGCCGAACCGATCCCGCCGGAGATCGCCGCCGCGCACGCGGTTTTACAGTCGTGGTGTCGCCAAACTGGCCGGTAGCGACGATCCTCCCGATCGCCACTCTGTCTTAGTCGCGGCTCCGCGCTTTTCGCGGCGCGCCGACGACGAGTGCGCTCCAGCCGAGCAGCACCATCGCCGCGCTCGCGGCCACGAACCAATCGCCGTAGCGGACATAAAACGTCTGGTGCCCGATCCAGCGGGCGTCGCGAGTAATATCCACCGTCTTGGTGCCGCGAAAATACACGCTGCCCGCCTTGTTCACGACGACGCTGCGAATCCCGCCAAACTCGTCGATCCAGCCGCTCCAGCCGCCGTTGCCGTCGCGCAGGACGGGCCGCCGCGTCTCGACAGCACGCAGCACGGAATGCGCGGCATGCTGGCTCGCCGCCCCCCCTTCGCCATACCACGCGTTGTTGGTGAGCACGGCGAGAAACTCCGCGCCGTCGCGCACGCTCTGCCGCGCGAGATTCGGGAAAATATCCTCGTAACAAATCAGCGGCCCGACGGTGACGGGCCCCTGGTGCAACGAAAGGATCAACGGCGACGCGTCCGCGCCGGCCTGAAAATCGTCGCCGACCGGCACGAATTTCTTGAGCCAGCCGAGGATGGGCCGCAGCGGCACGTATTCGCCGAACGGCACCAGATGCCGCTTCGCGTAATAATTGTGCTGCACGCCGGCGATCGGATCGACGGCGAAGGCGGCGTTGAACCACTGCTCGTTTTCCTCTCCGAAGTTCTCCACCGCGATCGAACCGAGCAAGAGCGGCGCGCCGGCTTGCTGCGTGAGCTGCGTCACGAACGCGCGCGCGTTGTCATCGCCCTTCACCGCCCACGGCGTGCTCGCCTCCGGCCAGAGAATCAGATCGGGCTGTGACTGTGCCGCGGCGAGCGTCGTCTGCCGCAACACCTCCAGAATGCCGGGCCCTTTCGCCGGGTCCCATTTCACCGATTGCGGAATATAGGGCTGCACGAACGCCACGCGGCCGAGCGGCACGATGTAGCGGCGGCGGTTGAACATTTCCTGGATCTGCACGCTGACGCAGCCGAGGAGCATGAACAGCGCGAGGAGAAACTCCGGCCGGCGGAAATTCAAACCACCCTGGCCTTCCATGAACAGGCTGTGCGCCATCGCCGAAAAACCGATGTTCATCGCCACCAGCACGAACGAGATGCCCCACGCGCCGGTGTAGGACGCGATCTGCAGAATGCTCGCGCGCTCCCACTGGCTGACGGATAACGGCAACCACGGAAAACCGCTGAGCACCCAGGTGCGCGTCCACTCGATCAGCACCCACAACCCCGCGAGCGCGAGCATCGCCGCCAGCCGCGTGAACGCCTGCCGCCCCAGCATCCGCGGCATCGTCCACCACGCCGCGAGAAACCACACGCCCACCCACGCGCCGACGACCGGTCCGAGCAGCAGAAGTCCGCCCCAGGTGACGTGATGCAACCAGCCGAGCATGATGGTCCACGCCACGGCTTGCGCGCCGAGCATCGTCCACGCGTAGAGCTTCAGCGACGGGCGCCGATACGCCCAGAAGATGCCGGGCACGAGCATCGCATACGCGAACTCCGGTGTGCGATACGGCGGAAATGAAACGATCGTCAGCACGACCGTGGCGACAAACACGACCACGGCCACGAGCCGGTGACCGAACCGCTCGAAGAGCGACGGTTTCGGCGCGTAGGGATCGACGAAGTCGGGCTGGGAAGCGTCGCTCACGAAGCGTGGAAGCCGGCTGGCGGGCAGCGTCGTCCGCGAGCGCTCACCGCCCGTGACATTGCTTGAACTTCTTGCCGCTGCCGCACGGGCAGGGATCATTGCGGCCGACTTTCGGCACCTCGCGGCGGATCGTCACCTTGGGCAGCTGGATCTCCTCGTCGGGCGCGGTGGCCACCGCGGCATCGCGATCCGCCACCGCTGCCGGACGAGCGGAAACGGGCGCCACGCCCGGCGTGCCCGGAGCGGGCAGATCCGCGGGACCGACCGCGCGCGCGTTGCGGCTGAGGAGCGCGAGCATGTTTTCGAACGACTCGAGATTCGACGCGCTGCGGAACAGCCCGGTGCAAATCTGCAGCCGGACGTTGTTCATCAGCTCCTCAAAATACTTGTAGGCTTCGCTCTTGTATTCGACGAGCGGGTCCTTCTGGCCGTAGCTGCGCAGGCCGATGCTCTTGCGGAGATCTTCCATCTCCGTGAGGTGTTCCTGCCAGTGGTGGTCGATCGCGTTGATGACGACGTAACGCTCGAGCGCGCCGAGCGCCTCCGGAATCTCGACCGACTCCTTGATCGCGTAGGCCTTTTTGATGCGCTCGATCAGCGTCTTGGCCAGCTCCGCCACATCGCCGTCCTTGATCTCCTCGATCCGCAGGCTGATCGGGAAATGGGCGTTAACCCAGCCGACGAAGCTTTCGATCGCGGTCTGGTTGCTTCCGCTGCGGTCGCCGGCGCCGGCATTCTCGAGCCGTTGAATCAACTCCTCTTCGATCTGCTCGAAGATGATGTCTTTCGGCCGCTCGGCGTGGATCGCCGCATTGCGAATCCCGTAAATCACCTCGCGCTGCTGGTTGAGGACGTCGTCGTATTGGAGCAGGCGTTTGCGAATCGAATAATTCTGCTGCTCGACCTTTTTCTGCGCACTCTCGATCGAGCGGTTGAGCCAGGGATGTTCGAGCTCCTCGCCTTCCTGCATCGAGCCTTCCATCAGGCGCGACGCGAGATTGCCCTGGAGGAAGAGGCGCATGAGGTCGTCCTCGAGCGAAAGGAAAAACTTCGTCCGACCGGGATCGCCCTGACGCGAGCAACGGCCGCGGAGCTGGCGGTCGATGCGGCGGGATTCGTGGCGCTCCGTGCCGACGACGTAAAGGCCGCCGAGATCGCGCACGCCTTCGCCCAGTTTGATGTCGGTGCCGCGGCCGGCCATATTGGTCGCGATCGTGACCGCGCCGCGTTGGCCCGCGCGCGCGACGATGTCGGCTTCCTGCGCGTGGAACTTCGCGTTGAGGACCGTGTGCACGATGCCCGCGCGCTTCAGCATGCGCGAAAGCACCTCGGACGATTCGACCGAGACCGTGCCGACGAGCACGGGCTGGCCGCGCTTGTTGGCCTCCTCGATTTCCTTCACGACGGCGGCGTATTTGTCGCGGCGCGTTTTGAAAATGGAATCGTTCTTGTCGATGCGGATGCAGGGCTTGTTGGTCGGGATGACCTGCACCGCGAGCTTGTAGATGTCGTTGAACTCGGTCGCTTCCGTCTCCGCCGTGCCCGTCATGCCGGCGAGCTTCTCATACATGCGGAAGTAATTCTGGATGGTGATCGTCGCGTAGGTGCGGGTCTCGCGCTCGATCGTGACGCCCTCCTTCGCCTCGACCGCCTGGTGCAGGCCGTCGGACCAGCGGCGACCGGGCATGACGCGACCGGTGTTTTCGTCGACGATCATGACCTTGCCTTCCTGCACGACGTATTCGACATCGCGCTCGTAAAGGCTGTAGGCGCGCAGGAGCTGGGAGATGGCGTGGATGTCCTCGGACACCTCCGCGTAGTGCTGCTGCGAGGCGAGCTTCTGCGCCTCGCGCTGCTCGGGGGTGATCTCGGCGTGCTTGTCGAGCTCGCTGAACTCGGTGGCGAGATCGGGCAGCACGAACGCGTCCGGATTGTCGGGGCGGAGCTTCGTCCGGCCGATCTCGGTGAGGTCGGCCTGGTGCTGGCGCTCGTCGATGACGAAGAACAGTTCCTCCTTCAGGCGGTAGAGCTCGTCCTTGTTCAGGTCGGAGTTCATCTCCGTCTCGACCTTGTCGAGCAGCTTGCGCCACTCGGGCGTCTCCATCAGGCGGAGCAGCTGCTTGTTCTTCGGATGCCCCATCTTGACCTGGAGCATCTTGCGGGCGGCGGTCTGCTTGTCGTCGGGCGAGAGGTCCTTGCGCTCGAGCATCTCCTTCGCCTCGGTGACGATCTTGTTGCAGAGCCGGATCTGGTCGTTGACCACCGCATTGACCGACGGCAACAACCGCGTGAAGGGCTGCTCGCGCTCGATCGGCGCGGGGCCGGAAATGATCAGCGGCGTGCGCGCTTCGTCGACGAGGATCGAGTCGATTTCGTCCACGATGCAATACCAGTAGTCGCGCTGTACCTGGTCCTCCTTGCGCGTGGCCATGCCGTTGTCGCGCAGGTAATCGAAGCCGAACTCGCTCGCGGTGCCGTAGGTGATGTCGCGGCCATACATCTCGCGGCGCACGTCCGGCGGCATCTGCTGCTGGATGCAGCCCACCGAGACGCCGAGGAAGTTATAAAGATAACCCATCCACTCGGAGTCGCGGCGGGCGAGGTAATCGTTGACCGTCACGAGCTGCGTGTTCCGAGCCGTGAGGGCGTTGAGATAAAGCGGAAGCGTCGCGACGAGCGTCTTGCCTTCGCCGGTCGCCATTTCGGAGATCTTGCCCTGATGCAGCGCGATGCCGCCGATCAGCTGCACGTCGAAATGCACCATGTCCCACGTCAACTCGTGGTCGCACACGACGATCTGGCGGCCGACGAGGCGGCGCGCCGCGTTCTTCACCGTGGCGAACGCCTCCGGAAGGATCTCGTTCAGCGTCGCGCGCTTGTCCGCCGCGGCGGCGATGCGGGCGCGAAACTCGTCGGTCTTGGCTCGGAGCTGCTCGTCCGTGAGGGACTGGTAGGATTTCTCGAGTTCGTTGATGCGCGCGACCAAGGGGCGGCACGACTCGAGGAACTTGCGATAGTGCCGGCCGGAAAACCGTTTTAGAAGAAACGACAACATGAAAGGGGGAGAACGCTAGCCTTCGGCCGGGGGTTGGCAAATGGCAAAATCGGATGCCGGGGCGCGATTTTCGTCGTCGGGAGCGGCCGCTCAATCGACCCGGGGACGCGACACGTTCAGCTGCGCAACCAGTTCGGGAAATACCGTGGCGATCGACGACGTGGCCAGAAATTCCTCCGCGAGCGTCTTGCTGCCTCGGGCCCGCAGCCCGGCGTAAACGTGCAACTCCAACTGCAACTGCAGCGCCTCCGCCGCCTCGGGCTGCCCAAGCGTGCGCAACAGGAAAATCAGCGATTCCACCGTCGAAAACCGGCCGCCGTCCTGCTGCGAACGCAGCCAATAGCGGCTCTCTCCGGTCATCGCCAGCCGCACGGGCCGGCCCCAGGCGCGGATCTCTCGCGCCATCGTCGACGCTTCCTTCCACGCGCCGTCGATCAAGAGCACTTGCACCGTCTCCGGCGCGATCGCCGGCGGCATCGGCGCCCCATTCGGCTGCAAGATCCACAACTCCCGGCCGGCGACGCGCACCTCGTCGGCCGTCATGCCCCGCTCGCGCCGCCAGATGTGCGTGCGCGCGCCGACGATGGTGCGCTGCACCAAATGGCCCGTGGAGCTCGGCCGCCACTGCTCGCGGTGATGCATCAGAATGTCCACCTGCAGCGGCGTCGCAATCGCGCGCACGCCCGCACACACGCACCAGCGGTGCGGCAACTGGCAGCGCCCGCAGCGGGGCTGCGACCTCAAAACAACGCTGCGCGCCATCCGCCGATCCCGGCCGGACGCGTCCGACGCGTCAACGGCCGAATCGGCGGCGCGATCACTTCAACGGCGCATACGCGCCCGGATAAGCCGGCTGGCCGCCCAGCAGTTTCTGCACGGCTTCCGGCACGGCGGCCGCGGATTTCGCCGCAGGAAACGCCGCCAGCAACTCGAAGTTGCCCAGTTCCACGCCGCGGAAAAGCGGGCCGCGATAATCCGCGAACTCCTGCCCCTTCGCCTCGAACTGCGAGGCCGTCTGACGAAACTCCGCCAGCGACTTCGCCGCGATCATGCCGCGTTCGTTCGCGACCGGGCTCCACGCAATCAGCGGTTGCGGGACCAGACCGGCGCGACGCACGTAGACGTTGGCATCGAGCGTCGCCACCTGCGGCTCCTTCAACCGGTCGCGCACGGCTTCCGTTTGTTCGAACTGCAGCAGCGGACCTTTGAACGTCTCGTCGGCCGCAAGCAGATTGTTCACGAACACGTGCCCGTGGCGCTCCGTGACGTCGGGTCCAGTGCTCGGGTGCCAGCCGAAATGATCGCCGACCGCGCTGCGCTCGGAGCGCTCGAACGAAGCGACGCTGTTGAAGAACGTGTTGTTGTAGATCTTCACGTCCGAGCTGTTGAGGATGCGCACGCCCTTGTTGCAGTTCACGAAAACATTCCCGACGCAGGTCGCGCCCTTCGAGATTTCGAAGAAGAAGCCGTCGTTCGTGCGCTCGATCCAGTTGTCGACGAACACGCCGTCGACGTTGCCGACGTCATACCAGATCCCGCTCGCGTAGGGATTGTTGATGATGAGGTTGTCACGGCAGGTGACGCGATACGACTGGTTGAAGATCTTCACCGCCGACGCGTAATAGCCGGTGATCTGCTCGGCGCTGTTGGTGCGCGTGACGATGTTCTTCTCGAGCAGCACGTCGGCCGAATCGATCACGTAAATGCCTTCCGTGCCGGTGTCGGAAACCAGGCAGTTTCGGATCACGAGTTTGTCGCCGCGGAAATAGCCCGCCACGCGCGAGCAATGCGAGATCGTCACGTGCTCGAGCACGGTGCCGACGACTTCCTTTCCGAACGTCGCCGGATCGGCCAGTTTCTCCGGCTCCGTGCCTTCTACTTCGAGCGCGCGATACGCGTATTGCGTGAACGTGAGCCCCCGAATCACTGGACCGCGGCGATCGTTTTTCTTGCCGTGCACCTCCCCGATCGTGCGCACGAGCGCGCTGTCGTGCGCGGTGATTTCGACGATGCGATTCGTCGGATCCGTGCCGAGGTAGACCGTGCCGGTCTCGTAATCGATGTAGTAGGACTTCGCGTCGACGTCGCGTTCCATGCCGACGGCCTGCAGCGGTTCGCCGTCGAGGAACACCATGTCGTTGTCGAACAGATGCAGCGGCGTCTCGCGCGCGTGCCGCTCGCGCCGCCACCACTCGGCGGGCTTGGCGGGAAACAGCTTCTTCCACGACGTGCGCCAGAGGCCGTTGCGCTGCGCCGTCCAGTTGCTCGCGACCTCCGTGCCTTTCAGGATCGGACGCTCGTCCGCGTAAGGCTGCAGCGTGATGCCCTGGTTCAACTGCAGGCCGCCGACGCGATACGTGCCGCCGCGCAGCACAATGGCGTCGCCCGTCTCGACGCGCTCGATCGCCGCCGCCAGCGACGTCGGTTGCTCGAGTGACGCGCCGCTCGCGTTCGCGACGCCGTCCGGCGCCACGTAATAAATACGTTTCGCCGACGGCAGTTCATAACGCTGCTGAATCGGCCCGTAAGGTCCGCCGGACGGATGCGCGCTCAATGACACGCCGACGCTCAGCGCCAAAATCGCCATCGACCCAAGGAGGCCACGAAAGAAGGTGGTTTGCTTCATCTTCATAGGAGGGGTGGGGAAACACGCGACCCGGACTTGGGGCGCGTCGGAAGCGGCACCGTCGTTCGCTCCCCGCGCACCCGCAACCTGACCTCTGTGCTTACATTTGAACCGCGCGGTTTTGCCTTCCCGACGTGGGAGCCCCGCGCTGCAAACGGCGCGCAACGTTCGCCAACGCGTGCAATACGGCGCGGCTCGACTTGATGCCGGCGGTTTTTCACGCTCGCCACCGACATCTCATGAACACTCCGTCCGCCCGTCCGAAAAAGGTCGCGTTGCTCACCGCCGGCGGCCTCGCGCCGTGCCTCAGCTCCGCCGTCGGCGGATTGATCGAGCGCTACACCGAAATCGCGCCCGACATCGAAATCATCGCCTACAAGGGCGGCTACAAGGGCCTGCTGCTTGGCGACAGCTACAAGATCGGCCCCGCAGAACGCGCCAGCGCCGGCGTCCTCCACCGCCATGGCGGCAGCCCCATCGGCAACAGCCGCGTCAAGCTCACCAACGTCAAGGACTGCGTGAAGCGCGGCCTCGTGCAGGAAGGCCAGGATCCCCAAAAGGTCGCCGCCGACCAGCTCGTGAAGGACGGCGTCGACATTCTCCACACGATCGGCGGCGACGACACCAACACCGCCGCAGCCGACCTCGCGGCTTATCTCGCGAAACACGATTACGGCCTCACCGTCATCGGCCTTCCGAAGACAATCGACAACGACGTTTATCCGATCCGCCAGTCGCTCGGCGCCTGGACCGCCGCCGAACAGGGCGCGCGCTATTTCCGCAACGTCGTCGCCGAACACGGCGCCAATCCGCGCATGCTCATCATCCACGAGGTGATGGGCCGCAACTGCGGCTGGCTCACCGCCGCGACCGCCGCCGCCTACGAAAAACTCATTGCCACCGAGGACTTCGTTCCGGGCCTCGGCCTCTCCCGCGAACGCATCTCCGTCCACGGCATCTACGTGCCCGAAATGGCGTTCGACACCGCCGCCGAAGCCGCGCGCCTCCGCGCGATCATGGACCGTATCGACAATGTGAATATCTTCGTCAGCGAGGGCGCCGGCGTGGAAACCATCGTCGCCGAGATGCAGGCCCGCGGGCAGGACGTGCCGCGCGACGCGTTCGGCCACGTGAAGCTCGACGCCGTCAACCCGGGCAAGTGGTTCGGCGACCAGTTCGCCAAGATGCTCGGCGCCGAAAAGGTGCTCGTGCAGAAATCCGGCTACTTCGCCCGCGCCGCCGCCGCCAACGCCGAGGACCTGCGCCTGATCAAGAGCTGCGTCGACCTCGCCGTCGAATGCGCGCTGCGCCGCGAGAGCGGCGTGATCGGTCACGACGAAGACAAGAATAACGTTCTCCGCGCGATCGAGTTTCCGCGCATCAAAGGCGGCAAGCCGTTCAACCTCGGCGCGCCGTGGTTCGGCGAGCTCCTCCAGTCGATCGGCCAGCCCAAGGGCGCGACCGTATCCGTAAAACACTGACGAGGGCGAAAGCGGGAAACGCTCCCCCGCCCTGCCCTACTTCGCGGCGGCCCGAGGGCCGCCGCTATTTTTTCTCCAATTCCTCGATCGTGCGCGGCCAGTCTTCCTTCAACAGCCGCGAGAGCGAACGATCCGCCAGTACCTTGCCGCCGGTCTGGCAGCGCGGGCAGTAGTTCACTTCGTTTTCCGCATAAACGATCCGCTGCACCGTGGTGCCGCAGACGGGACATGGCTGGCCGAATTTCCCGTGCACGGCCATTTCGGGCCGAAACGCCGTCACCTTCTGCGGAAACCCGTCGCCCGCTTCCGCGCGCAACCGCTCCGTCCACTCGCGCAGCCCGCGGCGCGTCGCCTCGTGCAATCGCGCGATCTCGTCCGGCTTCAGCTTCTGCGTCAGCGTCACGGGCGAAAGCCGCGCCGCGTGCAGGATTTCGTCCGAATACGCATTGCCGATTCCGCTGAACAAACGCGGATCCGTCAGCGCGCGTTTCAAGGTGTGATTCTCGCGCCTGAGCGCGGCGCCGAATTCCTCGGTCGAACTCGCGAACACGTCGATCCCGCCTGGATCGTGCGCGCTCAATCCCGCTTCGCCATCGACGACATGCAAGGCCGCGCGTCGTTTCGTGCCGGCTTCAGTGAGCGTCAGCGTGCCGGTTTCGAACACGAGATGCGCGAGAACGTTTCGCGCCGTCGGTTTCTCGCCGGCGGCCGCCCATTGCAGGCGGCCCGCGATCATCAAATGGAGCACCAGCCAGCGATCGCCTTCGAAACCGAAGGCGATCCGTTTTCCGAGCCGGCGGAGCTCGCGCAGCCGCCGGCCTTCCAGCGACTCGATCGGCGGACGCGCCGTGCGGAGCACGAACATATCCTCGAGCCGCACCTTCGCGAGGACACGGTCCATCGCCCGGCGCCCGATCGCCTCGAGATAAACCGTGACGTCGGGCAGTTCTGGCATGGCGGCGCGGCGCGCAGGCCGCAGTCGTTTACTGGCCGAGCACCCAGGCGAAAATCAGCGGCGCACAGATCGTGGCATCGCTTTCGACGATGAACTTCGGCGTCGACGACCCGAGCTTGCCCCAGGTGATCTTCTCGTTCGGCACCGCGCCCGAGTAGCTGCCGTAGCTCGTGGTCGAGTCGCTGATCTGGCAGAAATAACCCCAGAGCGGCACGCCCGTGCGCTGCAGATCCTGGTGGAGCATCGGCACCACGCAGATCGGGAAATCGCCCGCGATGCCGCCGCCGATCTGGAAGAAACCGATCGAGCCTTCGCCGTTCTTCAGCTTCTTCGCGTTGCGCGTGTAGTAATCGGCGAGCCACGTCATGTATTCGATGCCGGTGCGCACGGTGTGGACGTTCTTCACGTCGCCGCTGATCACGTGGCCCGCAAACATGTTGCCCAGCGTCGCGTCTTCCCAGCCGGGCACGACGATCGGGAGGTTCTTCTCACACGCGGCGAGCATCCACGAGTTCTTCGGGTCGATCTGGTAATGCTTCTTCAGTTTCCCGCCGCGCAGGATTTTATACATGAACTCATGCGGGAAAAAGCGCTGGCCCGCGCGATCGGCGGCGACCCATTCCTCGAGGACGACGGACTCGATGCGGCGCATCGCTTCCATCTCGGGAATGCAGGTATCGGTCACGCGGTTCATGTGCCGGTCGAGCAGGTTCTGCTCGTCCTCGGCCGTGAGGTGGCGGTAGTGCGGCACACGCTCGTAGTAATCGTGCGCGACGAGATTGAAGATATCCTCCTCGAGATTCGCGCCGGTGCAGACGATGAGATGAACCTTGTCGCGGCGGATCATCTCGGCGAGCGAGATGCCGAGTTCGGCCGTGGACATCGCGCCCGCGAGCGTGACGGCCATCTTGCCGCCGGCCTTGAGGTGCGTCTCGTAGCCCTTCGCCGCATCCAGCAACGAGGCCGCATTGAAATGACGGTAGTTCTGCGCGATGAACTTGGACACCGGGCCCTTGTTTTTGGCGAGGGCCGCGTTGATGTCCTCCGGACGTTGCTTGCTGCGTTTGGCTTTCATGATGTGTGTGGCGAGAAATAGAGTCGCGCTGCAGCGATCCGCCACAAAAAACCGTCGCGCCGTGCGGACGGCTGCGCTGAGGTGATCGTTCCTGGTTCATGCTCGGCGCGTTCCTCACCACGCTGTTCTTCTCGCTCTCGGCGATCTTCGCCCAGCGCAGCATTCGTGCGGTCGGCGCTACGCGTGCCAATCTCGGCCGGCTCCTCGTCGCGCTCGTCTGCCTCGGCGCCTACGCGCACATCTTCGGCCAGGGTCTGCAAGGCGCGGGCCGCGACTGGTTTTTGTTGAGCGGCGTGATCGGCATGGGACTCGGCGATCTCGCGGTCTTCGCCGCGCTGCCGCTGCTGGGTTCGCGTCTCACCGTCCTCATGACGCAGTGCCTCGCCGCGCCGATCGCGATGCTCGCGGAACGCGCCTGGCTCGGCACCGCTCTCACCGGGCCGCAACTCGCATGGGGCTTCGTGATTCTCGCCGGCGTCGCCGTCGCGCTCATGCCTTCGAGACGCCACCCGCCGCGCGTGCGGTTGCGTCCAGCCGGTTTCGTTTTCGGCGCGCTCTCCGCCGCGGGCCAGGGCCTCGGCGCGGTGCTCAGCCGCAAGGCCAACGCCCTCGCCGCGCTTGCCGGCGAGCCGATCGACGGCATCACCGCCGCGTATCAGCGCATCGCCGGCGGGCTCGCGGTCACGCTGCTGTTCTTCGCGGTCCGCGCGCTCGTCGTCCACGCACCGAGGCCTGCCGAAACGCCCGTCGCGCCAACGCTTCGCGACTGGAAATGGGTTCCGCTCAACGCGCTCGCCGGCGCAGTGATCGGCGTCAGCGCGTATCAATGGGCGCTCGCGACGACGCCGAGCGGGATCGTGCTGCCGATCGTCGCGTGCACGCCGCTCGTGATCGTGCCGTTGAGCTACTGGCTCGAAGGCGAACGCCCCACGCGCCGCTCGCTCCTCGGCGGCGCCGTCGCCGTCCTCGGTTGCGTCGCCCTCACACTCGTCCGCTGAACCCCGCGTTCATCCCCCGCTCGCCGCCGCGCTTCGCTTCCTGTTTCCACCTTTCGTCTCCACCTTTCTCGCACTCACCCACCCGGCGAAGGCCCAAACGAGAGTGTCATATAATGTATGACACTCTGGTTTGGGCCCGGCGCGGGAGGCGAAACCTGCCATTGACGAGCGGGAGCGGGTGCGGTGTGGTGCGCGGTTTCGATGCTGACGATCGCCGACGTTTCCAAGTCCTATGGCACCCGCGAGCTGTTCTCGGACGTGTCCCTTTTCATCGCGCGCACGGACCGGCTCGGGCTCGTCGGCCCCAACGGCGCGGGCAAATCCACGCTCTTCAGCCTGATCCTCGGCGAGGAGCGGCCCGACACCGGCACGATCGAGTGGGAACGCGGCGCGGACTTTGGTTTCCTTCCGCAGGAAAGCGCGCCCGTCGGCGACGAAACCGTGCTCGAGATCGCCACGAGCGGCAAAAAACTCATTCCCGACGAGGACGACTACGACATCGACTACACGCTCGAGCCGCGCGCGCGCAAAATCCTCGCGGGTCTCGGGTTCAAGGAAGGCGATGCCGACAAACTCGCGAAGACGTTTTCGGGCGGCTGGGTGATGCGTGCGCATCTCGCGCGACTGCTCGTCGCCGAGCCCGCGTTGCTGCTGCTCGACGAGCCGACCAATCATCTCGATCTCGAGGCGCTGTTGTGGTTTCAGGATTACCTTACGCGCTACCCCGGCGGTCTCGTCGTGATCTCCCACGATCGCGCGTTTCTCAACGCCCTCTGCACCGGGATGCTCGAGCTCCGCGCCGGCACGCTGCATTACTACCACGGCAACTACGACAGCTTCCTCAAGGAGAAGGAGGCGCGCAAAACCCAGCAGGCCGCGGTCTACAAGAACCAGCAGCGCGAGATCGCGCATCTGCAGACCTTCGTCGACCGTTTCGGCGCCAAGGCGTCGCTCGCCACGCGCGCGAAATCGAAGGAGAAACAAATCGAGCGCCTGAAGGCCGTCGCCGTCGAGGAACCGGAAGACGAACTGCGACGCATCAATTTCAAATTCCCGCAGCCGCCGCGCTCCGGCCTGAAAGTCGTCGAGCTGAAGAACGTGCAGCAGGCCTACGGCGAGCACGTCGTGTATCGGGATCTCAACTTCACCGCCGAACGCGGCCAGCGCATCGTGCTCGTGGGCCCCAACGGCGCGGGCAAGTCGACGCTCCTGAAAATCCTCGCCGACGCCATTCCGATCCAGGGCGGCACGCGCGAGCTGGGGATGAACGTGGTGCCCGGTTACTTCGCGCAGAACCGGCTCGATAACCTCAACCCGAAGCTGACCGTCCTCGAAAATGTGATGGAGCTGCGCACGAACGAGAACCAGCTCACGGAGCAGCAGGCCCGCGCGATTCTCGGCGCGTTTCTTTTCCGCAAGGACGACGTGCACAAACCGATCGGCGTCCTGTCCGGCGGCGAAAAATCCCGCCTCGCGCTCGCCCGCATCCTCGTGCATCCGCCGAATCTCCTGTTGATGGACGAGCCGACGACGCACCTCGACATCCCGTCGATCGACGCGCTGATCAACGCGCTGAAAAACTACGAGGGCACGCTGATCTTCATCAGCCACGACGTGCATTTCATCCGCGCGGTCGCGGGCAACGTCCTCCACGTCCACAGCGGCCGGCTCACGCCTTACGCCGGCGACTACGATTACTATCTCGAGAAATCGCGCGCGAGCGACGCCCGCGCTGCGCTTACCGCCGGCTTCACCGACGCGCGCCCGAAGCAGGCTTCGCCTGCGAATCTCAAATCTCAGATTTCAAATTCGAAATCGCCGGCGAAAACGGCCAAGCCCACGCCCAACCAGCTGCGTAAATTTCGCGAACAGGTGGGCCAGCTCGAGAAAGCCGTTGTCCAACTCGAGGCGAAACAAGCCGAGATCACCGCGGCGCTCGAGGATCCCGAGACCTACGCCGACAAGGGCAAGTTTCATCACCTCAATCGCGAGCTGTCGGCGATCGTCGACCAGATCACCGCCGCGACCGCCGAGTGGGAAGCCGCCGCCACGCAACTGGCGGAAATGGAAAAACCATAACGAGGCACGGTCGCCTCGCGCCGCGAAAAGCGCCGCGCGCAACCGCTTCGCGTCAGCCGATCACCTCGTCGATCAACCGCGCCGGCTCGCGGCGTTCGTCGCCGACCGCGATCGCTTTGGCCAGCATCTCCTTCGCGTCCGCAAGCGCCGCTTCGTCGTTCGCGTGGATCACGCCAAGCGGCGCGCCGTTCGCCACGCGCTCACCGATTTTCACGAGCTCGTTGATGCCGACGGCGTGATCGATCCGATCCTCCGCCCGCGCGCGGCCGGCGCCGAGCCGCAGCGCCGCGAGCGCCACGCCCATCGCGTCGACGTCCGTCACGAAGCCGCCGCGCACCGCGACGAACGGCTCTGTCAATCGCGCCCGCGGCAGCCGGTTCACGTCGTCCACCACGCGCGCATCGCCGCCTTGCGCCGCGATCATCTCGCCGAATTTCTTCAACGCTGCGCCGCTCTTCACACTTTCCTCCAACTGCGTTCGCGCGTCACGCGCGTCCCTTGCGACGTTCGCGAGCAGCAGCATCTGTTCGCCGAGGACATACGTGACTTCCATCGTATCCGCCGGTCCTTCGCCGCGCAGGCACTCGATCGATTCGATGACTTCGAGCGCGTTGCCCACCGCCCGGCCGAGCGGCTGATCCATCGCGGTCATCACAGCGCGCGTCGGTTTGCCCATCGTTTTCGCGACCGACACGAGCGCTTCCGCCAACTCGCGCGCCTTCGCCTTCTCCTTCATGAACGCGCCGCGGCCGAACTTCACGTCGAGCACGAGCACGTCGATCCCTTCGGCGAGTTTCTTGGCCAGAATCGAGCCGCAGATCAGCGGAATGCTCTCCACCGTCGCCGTCACGTCACGCAGCGCGTAGAGCTTCTTGTCCGCAGGCGCGAGTTCCGCGGTCTGGCCGATCAGCGAAAGTCCGATCTGCTCGAGCTCGGCGCGATATTCGGCGAGCGAGAGGCTCACGCGAAATCCGGGGATCGACTCGAGTTTGTCGAGCGTGCCGCCGGTGTGGCCGAGTCCGCGTCCAGAGATCATCGGCACGGCGACGCCGCAGGCCGCGACCATCGGCGCGAGGTGAAGCGAGATCTTGTCGCCCACGCCGCCGGTCGAGTGCTTGTCGGCCTTCGGCAGTTTCACGCTGCTCAGGTCCGCGACCACGCCGGAACGCATCATCGCTTCCGTGTAAGCCGCGACTTCGTCCGCGTTCATCCCGCGCAGCACGATCGCCATGAGCAACGCGGAGAGTTGATAGTCCGCCCACGACCCGTCGGTCGCACCGCGCACGAAGCTCGCGATTTCTTCGCGGGTCAGCGCGTGGCCGTCGCGCTTGCGCGCGATGATGTGTTGGGGAAACAGGGTCGCACTCATGTGCGCAGCGAAGCCGGGTCCCGCGACCGAGGCAAATCCCCTCGCGCCGGTCTCTGCGTGCGCGGTTACGACGCGTCCGGCGCGGGCTGATCGAGGAACTTCGTGACGTCGGGGATTTGCTTTACGCGCTGGCCGCCCGCGCGGCGTTCGAGATACGGATCCTCGGCCGGCGCGGCTTCGATCTCCTCGTCGTCGGCCGTCTCCTCGTCTTCGTCGATCTCCTCGCCGTCCGCGTTCGTGAAAACGAAGTCCTGCTCCTCGTCGAACACCTGCGAGACGCGGCGCGCCTGCGGCTCCAGTACGAGCAGCGGATTTTTCACGCGACCGTCCTTCACAAATTCGAAGAGCACCGGCAGGAACTGCTTCTTGTAGTGGGTCTGGAAATCGCTGATCCACTTGTTCTCCACGCCTTCGCGACGGTTGAGCAGCACAACGTCGGAAAAGTGCACCAAGGCGTCATACCACGCGACCAGCGACGGATTTTTCTCCACGAGCTGGCAGTTCACGACGCAGATCACGCGCGCGAGTTCGCCGCCCTGAGCTTCGACCCAGGCCTTGAACACTTCGATCTGGTCGACGGGATTCGTGCGTCCGTCGGTGATGAAAAACACATGCGTTGCCTCCTCCGGCAGGGCGCCCTCGATGAACTCGCCCGTCCATTTCCAGTAATCGACGCGCGGCAAACTCGCGGCGCCGGTCGACTCCTTTTCCGTGTCCGACACCAAGACCGCCACGCGATCGGTTTCGGCGAGCCCGCCGTCGATGAGATCGGCCACGACGTCGCGGCGGCCCGAGCCGGCGGCGCCGAGGATCAGATAAACGAGCGGTTTGGCGTTTTCGTCGGAAGACATGGAAAAAAATCCGCGCGCGGGCGGAACGAGACCTTCTCCAACCCCGCATCGCCTGCAAGCAGGCTCGCTACATTCAGAAGCGGAAGAGCCGGTTCTGCGCCGCGTGGCGCATCGAGTGATCGACGAGCACGAGCGCGGTCATCGCCTCGACGATCGGCACCGCCCGCGGCAGCACGCAGGGATCGTGACGCCCCCGCGCGGCCAGCTCGGTTTCGACGCCGTGAACATCGACGGTTTTCTGCGGCTGCAGGATCGTCGCGGTGGGTTTGAAGGCGACGCGGAACACGATCTCCTCGCCGTTGCTGATGCCACCCTGCACACCGCCGGAACGGTTGGTCGCCGTGTGCACGGCGCCCTCGCGCGAGACGAACGGATCGTTGTGCTCCGAACCTTTCAAACGCGTGCCGGCGAAGCCGCTGCCGATCTCGAAACCTTTCGTCGCCGGGAGAGAGAGCATCGCCTTTCCAAGGTCCGCCTCGAGCCGGTCGAACACCGGTTCGCCGAGTCCCGCCGGCACGCCCCGCACGCGGCACTCGATTACGCCGCCGACGGAATCGCCGACACTGCGCACGGCCTTGATGCGCTCGATCATCGCCGCCGCCGTCGCGGCATGCGGGCAGCGCACCGCGTTGGCTTCGATTTGCGCGAGGGTCGGAAACTCCATCAACGCCTCCGCGGGCACCGCGATATCATGGATCTGCGTCACGAACGCCCGGATCTCCACCGGCGCCGCGCCCGCGCCCAACGCCAGAATCTTCTTCGCGATCGCGCCCGCGGCGACGCGTCCGATCGTCTCGCGCGCCGAGCTGCGGCCGCCGCCGCGATGGTCGCGCAAACCGTATTTCGCCGTGTAGGTGTAGTCGGCGTGCGACGGGCGGAATTTCTCCCGCATCTCGTCGTAAGCGCCCGGACGCTGGTCGGCGTTGCGCACCAGCAGCGAAATCGGCACGCCGGTCGTGCGGCCCTCGAACACGCCGGAGAGGATTTCGACGCGATCCTCCTCCTTGCGCGGAGTAACGATGTCGCTTTGCCCTGGACGGCGGCGGTCGAGTTCCGCCTGGATCTCCTCGACCGTGAGCGGCAGTTGCGGCGGGCAGCCGTCGATTACCACGCCGACGGCCGGGCCGTGGCTTTCGCCCCAAGTCGTAATCCGAAATAGTTTTCCGAAGCTGTTCGGCATCGCAGCGCGGGAGCGTTGGCTCCGCGGTTTCGCCCCGCAAGCGGCAAATCCGTTCTCACGCAGGTGTAAAACTTCGCCCGTGCCAGCAACATTCCGGCGCGTTTGCCGTCACACACATCTCCGTTTACATCGCAGGCGGTTTCGCCTCAGATTTTTTTCCTGTTTTGCGCCTCCCTTTTCCCTGCACCTTTTGCATGAGTCTGCGTCCCCTCTGTTTCGCCTTGGCCGCTGGTCTTCTCGTCGCGCCCGCCGGCGCGCAAACCCCGCCGCCTGAAGCCTCCGCCAGCGCGCCCGCCGCCGACGAGCTCGTCGGCCCGATCAAGCTGCCCGACGCCGACATCGACACCGTGCTCGGCCTGCTCGAGATCTACACGGGCCGCAGCATCCTGCGCCCGCAGCAGCTTCCGACCGCAACCTACCGGCTTGTCATCGAAAAGAAGATTCCGAAGTCCGAAGCCATTCTCGCCCTCGAGACCGTGCTCGCCCTCAACCAGGTCGGTGTCGCGCCGCTCGGCGACAAATTCCTGAAAGTCGTCGCGCTCTCGCAGGTCAAAACCGAAGCGCCGGAGATGCTTTCGGGCTCGACGCTCAACCTCCCCCCCAGCGGCCGGATCGCGACGAAGCTCTTCACGCTCGATTTCCTCCGCGTCAACGAATTCATCCCGCAGATCACGCCGCTTCTCTCGCCCGGCGTTGCCAACGGCGTCGTGCCGCTCGACAAGGCCAATGCCGCGCTGATCACCGACTCGATCAGCAATCTCCAGCGCGTCGAACTGCTCATCCGCGAGCTCGACCGCCCCGTGATGACCGGCCTCACGCCAAAATTCTACACGCTGCGCAACGGCGCCAAGGCGAGCGACATCGTGAACAAGCTGCGCGCGATGTTCCAGGGCCCGCTGCAGAACCAGCTCGGCACCTCCATTTCCTACAGCGCCGACGACCGCACGAATCAGATCATCCTGCTCGCCGACGAGCGCCAAGTGCCGCTGTTCGACGAACTCATCGACAAACTCGACGTCCGTTCCGATCCCAACACGCGCAACGAAGTCGTTTATCTGAAACACGCGTCCGCCAAGGAGGTCGCGCCGCTGCTCAGCCAGCTCGTCTCCGGCCAGACCAGTGCCGCGCAAAAGGCCGGCGGTGGCGCGAATCGCACGCTGCCCGCACAACCCGACCAACCGGCGCCACCCGAAGGGGCTCCCGCCGTTTTGGGCAACGAGGGCACGAACGAGTTCAGCACTCTCGTCACGATTCTCGCCGACGATCGCAGCAACGCGATCGTCGTGTCCGGCACGGTCGACGACCTGCGACTCGTGCGCGACCTGATCAACAAGCTCGACATCGTACTCGCTCAGGTGCGCATCGAAGTCGTCATCGCCGAGGTTACGCTCAACGACCGCGTGAAGACCGGCATCAGTGCACTAGATATCACCGTCGGTCAGCATAATGGTGTCACGAAGGTCACCAAGTTCGGCGGCGAGTTCAGCGGCGTGAAAATCGAGGGAGGCCAAGTCGATCCGCTCTCGTTTGTCGCCTCGCTTTCCGACGCCGGCCAAAAGTCCAATCTCAAAGTCCTCTCCACGCCGAATATCACGACGGTCCACAACAAGGAGGCGCAGATCCTCGTCGGCGAATCGCGCCCCATCATCACGGGCAGCACACGCACGCCTGTTGCCAGCACCACGGACAGCGGCTTCGCCCAGACGTCCCAGGTCACCTACAAGGACATCGCGATCGACCTGAAGGTCACGCCGCTCATCGGCGACGACGGCTCGATCCAGTTGAAGATCGCGCAGAAGGTCGACGACATCATCGACAACATCACGATCGACGGAAACTCGCAGCCGGTCATCGGCCGCCGCGAAGCGACCTCGTTCGTTAACGTGCGCGATGGCGAGATGATCGTCCTCGGCGGCTTGCAGCGCAACAAGGACAGCCGCTCCCGCGGCAAGATCGGCTTCTTTGCCGAGATCCCGATTCTCAGCCACCTCTTCGGCGCGCGTAACAACTCCGATGAGCGCACCGAACTGCTGCTCTTCATCCGTCCGAAGGTCATTCCGATCGAGAACTCGACGGCCGACGCGGCCGACCGCATCAACTCGCAGTCGAACCGCGACCAGATCAACCAATACCTCAGCGACCCGTCCAAGCAGGCGAAGGAACCGCTGATCGAGAAACTCAAGTAAGCCCGGCGCTGCCTCGCGCCGCGTGCCCCGCATGTCCCTTTTGTCCACGAATCCGCCGCTCGTTCCCGCCTCCGTCGCCGCGCAGCTCGACGACGCGCAACTCCAGACGCTCGCCGAGACCGAACGCGACAAGCGTCTGCTCGCGCTCGCCACCGCGCTGAATCTCTCCGAAGCCGCCGCGCTCACGCAGCTCGCCGACACTGCCCGCCTGCAGATCGCCAGCAATCTCGAAGCCGATCCCGCCGCGCGCGCGCTGCTCCCCGCCCGCCTCGTCCACGACTACCAGATCATCCCGATCAAGTTCAAAGCCGAGGGCCCGGAGCAAGACTCCGACCCTCAACTCTCAACGCTCAACTCTCAACCTCTCCATCTCGCCACCGCCTGGCTGCCCGACGAGACGATGGAAGACTGGTTGCGCACCTTCACGCCGCGTCCGCCCGTCTGGCATCTCGCGGTCCCGGAACGCGTGCGCCAGCTGATCATCGAAAACTACGGCGTCGGCTCCGGCTCGCTCGAAGACGACGACAGCTACGTCGCACCCGAGGTGCAGCAGCAGACCGAGGCCGAGGTCGACGAGGAAGCCGCCGTCGTCCGTTTCGTCAGCGATGTCATTTCCCAAGCCGTCGAGGACCAGGCGACCGACATCCATTTCGAACCGCAGGAAGGTCAGCTTCGCATCCGCTATCGCGTTGACGGCCTGCTCGTGCCCGTGCCCGTGCCGGAAAATCTCCTGCGTTTTCAGGACGCGATCATCTCGCGCCTGAAGATCATGGCGCGGCTCAACATTTCCGAACGCCGCCTCCCGCAGGACGGACGCATCAATTTCCGCGCCGACAACACCGTCCTCGATATCCGCGTCTCCACGATTCCGACGATTTACGCCGAGTCGATTTCGCTGCGCCTCCTCAATCAGAAGAAGGAAGCCTACACGATGGACCGCCTCGGCATGAGCGCCGAGGAGCAGGCGCAGATCACGCAGATCCTCGATTATCCGCACGGCATCATCCTCGTCACCGGTCCGACCGGTTCCGGCAAGAGCACGTCGCTCAACGCGTTTCTGCGGAAAATCAATTCCACCGACCTGCGCATCATCACGATCGAGGACCCGATCGAATACGAAGTGCCGGGCGTGAACCAGATGCAGGTCCGCCCCGAGATCGGGCTCACGTTTGCCGACGCGCTGCGCCACGTGCTGCGCCAGGATCCCGACGTGATCATGGTCGGCGAAATCCGCGACAAGGACACCGCCGAGATCGCGATCCGCGCCTCGCTCACGGGTCACCTGGTTTTCTCGACGCTGCACACCAACGACGCACCCGGAGCGATCACGCGTCTCGTCGACATGGGCATCGAACCGTTCCTCGTCGCGTCCGCGATCGAGCTCGTCATCGCCCAGCGCCTCGTGCGCCGCCTCTGTTCCGAATGCGCGCGGCCCGAGCCGATCAACAAGATCAAGCTGCGCGAAAACCTCGCGATCCTCGGGGTGACCGAAGCGGAAGCCGATCTGGTCGACGCGTTGAAATCGCCCGTGGGCTGCGACCGCTGCCGCGGCACCGGTTATCGTGGCCGCATCGGCATCTTCGAAATCTTCCGCCTCAACGACGAGATGCACGAACTGGTGTTGAAGCGCGAAAGCACGCGCACGCTCACCGAATGCGCGCGCCGTCACGGCATGCGCACGCTCGGCCAGAGCGGTTGGGAAAAGGTCAAAGCCGGCCACACCACGCTCGACGAGGTGCTGCGCGTCATCACGGTCGCGGAAAAGTAAACCGCTGCCTGTCGCGCCGATCATGCCCCGCTTCGCCTACACGGCCCGCGACCGTTCCGGTGCCAACGTCTCCGACACGCTGGAAGCGCCCACGCGGCGTGATGCGCTGCGTTTGCTGACCGCGCGCGGCCTGCAAGTGATCTCGGCCACCGAGGCCACGACGACGCAAAAGCGCGGGTCGGCGGCAAAAAAGAACGGCGCCGCGCCGATCGCGAAAACCGCCGCGAACACCGGCGAGGGCTCCGGTCAGCTCAATCGCAAGCAGCAGCTGCCGTTCCTCGAAGCGCTCTCCGATCTCACCACGAGTGGCTTGTCCGCGGGTGAAGCGATCCGCCTGCTTTCGATTCGCATCAAGGAACCGCGGCTGCGGCTGCTTTGCCGCACGTTGTGGGACCGCATCAGCGAAGGCGCGCCGCTGTCGCGTGCCATGGCGGATTTGCCGGCGGTATTCGCGAGCGAAACGATCAACCTGATCCAGGCGGGCGAAGCGACCGGTTCGCTGAACGAAACGCTTGCCCGGCTCATCGCGCATTTGCACGAGCAGCGCGAGCTGCGCCGCCAGCTCACCGCCGCCCTCGCCTACCCGATCTTTATGGTCTTCGTCGCGAGCGGCGTGATCCTGTTCTTCCTCTTCTTCCTGCTGCCGCGGCTGCAGACGCTGCTCACCTCGCTCGGCGGCGAGCTGCCCTTTTCCACCAAAATCCTGATCGGCGTCTCCCAGTTTGCGCTGCACTACGGCGTCTTCATCGCCGTCGGACTTGTGTTCGGTTTCGCGGCGTTCTGGCGGTGGCGCCAGAGCGAGGCCGGCCGTGCCGTCACCGATGCGTGGATACTACGGCTGCCGTTGATCGGCCCGTTCGCGATTGCTCAAACCGTCCTCTCGTTCAGCCAGACGCTTTCCGTTCTGCTCGCCAACGGCATCACCGCCGCCGAGGCGCTGCGGATGACCGAGCGGCAGATCGCGAATCGCGTGCACCGGCGCGCCTTCGACGAAGCCACGGGCCGCGTGCTCGAGGGCGAATCGCTCTCGATCGCGCTCGGCCGCACCGGGTGCTTCCCGGATCTCGTGCTCGACCGCCTCGCCGTTGGCGAAAACACCGGCAACGTGGTGCCGAGCCTCCGCGACATCGCGCGCAGCTACCAGAAGATCGTCACCGGCCAGCTCAACATCTTCACCAAGGTGATCGCGAGCGGCGTGCTGCTGCTGGTGTTCGTGCTCGTCGGCTTCATCGCCTTCGCGATCGTCGCCGCCGTCTTCAAGGTCAGCGGCAGCTTCAAACTCGGCTGAGCTCGCTCGGACGCGCACGCGGCGCCGGCGCGAGAGTGGACCGACGATCCCTCCGCTCGCGAGCGCTCACGGGTTCACCACAATTTGTGCCGTCACGTCCGCACCGCTACCGTTGCGATACGTGGCGCGGTTGTTCTGCGCGGCGAGAGTGCGCCCCGTCGAATCGCCGCCACCGACGAACTTCAGCTGGACAATGCCGCTGACCACGACCGCCTTCCCGTTTTCCTGCAGCATGTCGCCGCCCGCGATGCGGGTGTCGCTCGCCGAGCCGAGCACGATGACCGGGATCGCTTCGTCGAACGCCGAAATGTCACCGATGACCACAGGCCCGACAAAATTGACTCCCGGCGCATAAACGCCCGTGAGCCCCTTGGACGCGAAGTAGCTGGCGTTACCCGTTCGCAGGCCGCCGAATTTCCCGTTCGCCGACGAGATCGCGATGAACGCGATGTCCGCGACGCCATCGTAGTTCGTGGTCTCGTGCCCGACGAATAATGAACTGCCGTTGTTCGCCGGATTGTTCGTCGCGCTCGGCGGCTGGAGAACGCTGTAGCGGCCGGTCGGATCGACGGCCGTGGCGCGACCGACGGTGAACACCGAGATGTTCGTATTCTCGTTCGCCCCAGCGATCACGATGCCGGCGTGTCCTTTAATATAGGATACGTTCGGCTGATTGTAGTTCACGGGAGCCGCGGGGGCGGCCGCGCCGTCGAGCACGAGCGACAGCGTGCCGGGTCCGCTGAATTCCACCTGCACGATATCGTCGTCGAGATCGATGTAGGACGTGCGGGTGATTCGATTCACGGCGAAGTCCGCGGTCACCGCCTCGGCGGCGCCGGTCACGAGCACCTGGTCGAAACGATTTCCGTTCGGATGAAGAATGTTGGTCCCCACCACCATTCCGGCCCCCGTGACGCGCATCGCCGGGTCCGCACTGAGGCCGACGATGGCAGTTTCGCTCGTCGTGGAACCGGCGGAGTTCGTCGCCCGCGCGGCATACAAGCCGGTCGTGGCTGGCTGCACGCCGTTGAGTGCGAGCGTCAGGCTGGTCGCGCCGGCGACGGTGGCGCCATTGCGCAACCACTGCAGCGTGGGCGCCGGCGTGCCACTCACGGCCACGGACAGCATCGCGTTTCCTCCGGTCGTGACGCTCTGCGACTGCGGCGGCGTGGTGATGGTCGGCCCGGTCGCGGTCCCACCGGTGACGGTGACCGTGAAGCTGTAGTCGGGCGTCGATCCGCCAATCACATCGTTCGCCCGCACTCTGAACGCGTAGGTGCCGGCCGTCGTGGGCGTGCCGCTCAATACCAAGGTCGCCGCCGCGATCGTGCCCGAGGTGGCGCCGCCGTTGAACGCCAGCCCCGGCGGGATCGCCCCGCCGACTGTCCAGGTCTCCGGTTCGGACAACGTGCCGGTGATGCTAAACCCGATCGTCAGCGCCGCGCCGGCGGCGACGGTAACGGGGCTCGCCTGAGTCGTCGCCAGCTGCGTTGCACCCGCCAGCGAATGCACCGCGCCGAGCGATCCGATCGCCGCGAAGGCGGACTTCAAAACGGCGCCCAGCGGAGAAGCCACGACGTAGTTCGCGAGGGCATTCGCCACACGCACCGCGGGCGTGCGTTGCAGCACCGCGAGCAGAGACAACGTGGGAAGGTTGATCCACACCGCGGTGGAACGAAGGGAATGGTTCGTTTTCATGGCAAGCGGCGAGCCGGCACACCCCGGTCGGTCTCGTCATGCAAGCTGCGCCGAACCGGTCCTGGCGAAAGCCGGCGATCGTAACGGGCCTGTTACCTCGCCGCCTCGGCCGCGGGCGCGTTCGTCGTCAGAACCGGACGGTTATCTGCGCGGCGAAGAGGTGCTCGAGATCGCGCGCCCCGCCCCGCTCCTGCTGGAGCGAATACTGCAGCTTCGTCTGAATGTAGGGCGAAATTCGATACGTCGGAGCCACGTCGAATCGCCATACATCTCCGCCCCAGCGGACGCGGCCCAGCGCGGGATCGTCGATCCGGCCGAAACGCTCCTCGTTCCACCGCGCCGCCACGAACAGCTGCGGCGTGAGCTTGTATTTCGCCTCCACGTAATACGCGAAAACCTCGGGCGTACCGACCTCCGGCACCTCGAAACGGGCGTAGAATACCTCCGCCCACACCTGCACGTGGTGCCACGCGAAACTCGCATCCTGCCCCAGCAGCACGGCGCGATAGTCGCTGAGCGTGCGTCCCGGCGCGAGCGTTGGCCTGGCCTCTTTCTGCAGATAGCTGCCGCGGCTCGCGCTCAAGCCGAATTGCCACCGGAGGCTCGGTCGATAGGAAATCCGGCCGCTCACCGTCGCCTGCGACCAGCTGAAATCGGTGCGGGTCCAGGTATCCGGGCGCGAAGAAAGCGGCGCGTTCTTCACCTCCGCGGCATAGCCGAAATGGCCCACCGTTCCGGACAACGCCACCCCATGCGCATAGCTCGGGCCCCAGATCAGCGGCAGGCGCAGATACTTGTCGTCCGCCGGAACGCCCGCCGGCGCGGGCGGCGCGACGTGCGCCCAGCTCAACAAGATCGACGACGATGGCGCCGCCGCGCGGTCCCAAAGTCCGGTCAGGTGCTCATAGGGCAGCGGAGCAAGCACGAACGGATTCTCCCACGAGCCGTGCCGTTGAATCCAGTTTCCCACGACACTCGCGAAGCGGCCCACCTGCAGATTGAACCGCCCGTCGGTCCACGGCGTGAAGCGCACGGCATATTCCTCCCACCGCGCGGTCAACGGCTCGCTTTCCGGATCGAAGCCGCGGTCGACCCGCGCCTGGGCAAACGCATAAAGCTTCGGGCCCACCTCCACGTCGAGGAAGGTCGTCAGGCGGGGAGCGAACAACGTGCTGCCGTCGGCCTCGATCAAGCCGGGCGCCGGTTGGGCAAACCGATACAGCTCCGCGTCCATCGTTCCGCTCAATTGCGCGCGCACCGTGCCGCGCGAATCGTTCCAGGAGAGCGCCGCGTGGAGCGCATCGAACACGTCGTCCTCCGCCGCGCCGGTCAGCGCGCTCATCGCCCACATCGCCGTTGCCGCGAACCGTTTCATGCTGCGGTCGGTTTCACGTAACTCGCGTGAGGCGAAACGTCACCTCGAACTCCGTCCACGTTCCGTCGGAGCGGAGCAGTTGCACGTCGCCGCCATGCAGCCGCGCCAACTCGCGCGCGAGGTTCAGACCCAGGCCGTAACCAGGGACGTTTTCTCCCATCGTCCCGCGGTGAAACCGCTCGAAAATATGCTCGCGCGCGGCGGCCGCGATCGCCGGTCCGGTGTTCGCCACGACAAGCACCGCCGTCGCCTCGCTCGCGCGCACGTCGATGCGAATGCGGCCGCCGGGCCGGTTGTATTTTCGCGCGTTCTCCAGAAGGTTCTGGAGGATCAACGCGAGGTAGCGCCGCTCGCCGGCCACGTGCAACGGCCGCGGTCCCGCGACGGAGACCTCCACCGCCAAGGCATCCGGCTGCGCGCTCAGATCGTCGACCGCCGCGTCGATCAGCTGAATCAGGTCGATCTCACCGAACTCGATTTTGAGGCGTCCGGCGTCCATGCGCGACAGAAGCAACAGGTCCTCGATGACGCTTGAGAGCCGATAGGTCTGATGGATCAGGGCGGAGATCTCGCGGCATTCCTCCGGCGTGAAATGCTCCCGCGCCAGCAACTCCTCCAATCCGGCGCGCAGCACCGTGACCGGAGTTTTCAGCTGATGCGACGCGTCCGCCGAAAACCGCGCCGCGCGCTGCAGCTCTTCATTGGTGGTTTCCAAAGCCGCTTCCGCCCGCCGGCGCTGCGCGCGGTCCTCCGCCGATTCCAGCTCCAGCTTTTCGACCGGCCGCGAGAGTCGTCCCGCCACGACGCGACTCGCCGCCCATCCGCCCAGGAGCAACAGTGCGCCCACGCCCAGCACCTGCACGAGCGCGTGCCGCTGCCGCGCCCGCAGTTCCGCGAGCGGATAAACGCAAACCTCGAAGGCCGGCGGATAATCCGAAGCCGGGTTCAGCTGCTTGTAGAAAACGATCTGCCGCACGCCTTCGAGCACCCGGCCGAAGCTGTTCGATGTTCCGGTGCCGTGGGCGATCGCATCCGACAATTCGCGGCCGAGGTCCTGCCGTTCGGCCGCCGGGATCCCGTCGAGATGCAGTTCGTGGTCCAGCCAGATGCCGCGCCTGATCTCGCCGCCGCCGCGCGCACCGGCATATTCCGCCGGAAGGAAGCCAAACACGATGGCGGCGATCGCTTCGCCGGTCTCGGTGGAGACGATCGGCAACGCGAGGATCTCCGCCACGGTCGTCGCGCCGTCCGGCGCCCGCCGGACCAGATAGCCGAGCTGCCTCTCGTCGATGCCGGAACGAAGCGCGAGCCGCGCCTCCTCGGCCGGAGAAAGCGCCCCCACGCCCGCCGCGCCGGCCGGGGGGATCACGTTTCCCGTCCGGTCGAGGAACCGGTAGAACTGCGCATGCAGTCCATAGCGCGCGCCGCCGTCCGCCGCGTCCGGCCGCTCCATCACGTCGCGCAGCTCGTCGCGAGCGCTTGGATACAGCAGGTCGAGCGCATCGTCCTCGAGCGCGGCGTGAATCCGCGCGCGCCGCACCAGCAGCCGGCAGCGCTCCACCAGCGCCGCATGCCTCAACTCCTGCACGCTCGCCAGCGCGGCGAGTTCGCCCTGAAACTCGCGTTGCCGTTCCGCCTCGAAGGTCCGTTCGATGTTCTGCTGCGCCAGATAAAGCGACAGCGCGGTCGCGGCGGCGACCACCACCATCATCGCGAGCAGCAGATTTTTTCGGAAGCGCCGTGCCTCATCCAACTGCGCCACCTCCGGCCGGCTGGAGGAACGCTGGGACAATTCGGTGAGCGCCATGGGACAAGCCCGGAGCCGGCAGGCCGCGGGTCACGGGAAGTTTACGCGCAGCGTCCCGTCCGGCGCGATCTCGACCGGCTGACGCAGCGTCGTCTTGCTGTCGATCCACGCGCTCAAGGTGTAGCGCCCCGCCGGCACTCCCGAGAGTCGGAAGTTTCCCTCGGGATCCGTCACCACGAAATACGGCGTCTCCAGCACCAGCACGATCGCGCGCATGTGTTCGTGGATGTCGCAGCGCAGCGTGACCAGCCCCGGCGTGTCGAACGTTTCCGACGGAATCGGCCGCTCGTCGCCCCGGTAACGGCCGAGATCGAAACGTTTCGGCGCGGAATAGGAAAAGATGTTGTGGTAGGTATCGTCGAGGTTCGGAAACTCGACGCGCGTCCCCACCTGGATCGGCAGCAACGCCGTCGCGAACGCCAGATCCTTCTGCGGCAGCTGCACGACTCGCGGCTGCTCCGGACGCGGGAACACCCCCTCGAGATACACCACTGCCAGCGGCGGGCTCACGGCCACGACTCCTCCTTTGCTCACGATCTCGTAGCGCCGCTTCACCACCGGAGCGGACCGCGTCTCCGGCAACGTCACGCGCCCTTCGATGACCGACTCGGCCGCGGCCCGCTCCGGCGATGCCGCCGTCACCAGCGCGCAGATCCACGCGAGCCGAACGATCGAGGCACTCATGCAGCGGGAGAGCGAATGGCGTAACCGATGGAACGGACCGTGTGAATCAGCGGCGCCGGGAAACCGCTGTCGATTTTCTTGCGCAGCCGCGCGATGAAGATCTCCACCGTGCGCGTGTCGTATTCGTGATCGCGCTGCCAGACGCGTTCGCAGAGCTCGGTCCGCGAAAACACCCGCCCCGGCTCCTGCATCAGCACCTGCAGGACGTCGAACTCCCGCGGCGAAAGCGCCACCGGGCGCGCCGCCCGGCTGACGCGCCGGTGCAGCACGTCCATCTGCAGGTCCGCCACTTTCAAAAAGTCCACCGCCGTCGGCGTCGCTCCGCGACGGCCGAGCGCCTCGACGCGCGCCACGAGTTCATCGAGCGAGAACGGTTTCGCGAGATAGTCGTCCGCGCCCGCCTTGAGGCCCTTCACCCGATGCTCGACTTCGCCGCGCGCCGTGAGGATGAGCACGCGCGCGGGATTGTTCGCCTGACGCAGGCCGGCCAGCACGGACATGCCGTCGATCCCCGGCAGATTCAAATCCAGCACGATCAGATCCGGCGGGTCGGCCAGGGCGAATCGCAGGCCCTCCTCGCCATCCTGCCGTGTGCCGGCCACGTGACCATGCCGTTCCAGCGCACGCGCGATATGTCGTGCCAGCTGGGCTTCGTCTTCAATCACGAGGATGCGCATCGCTCGGGCTGCGACGGGAGCTTGGCAGGTTTTACCGCGGGAGCCATTCGATTCGGTTCAGTTGCATCCACAGCCGCTGCCACCGACGCCCCGGCCACCGTGCGCCGCTTCGCGCGAGTAATACGTGTGATCCGCCGTCGCGCTCGCCAGCGGATCGCGGTCGGGTCTCATCGTATAGTCCGTCAACATGGTCCGCTCCCAAGGCTGCACGCGTGTCGTCGCGCAGCCGGTCATGCCCAGCAACGCCGCGACGAAGGCAGCCAGGCCGATCCTTTTCCATGCCGGTCGATTTTTCATGAGCTCACCCGGTTTCCTTCAACAACGCATCGATCTGGGCGCGCAACTCGTCCTCGGTCGCGCGACCGTGAAAGCCCGCATGCACGAAGCGCACGCGTCCCGAGCGATCCAACAAATACGACGTCGGCATCGCCGGCACTTTCACGGCGCGGACAAGTGCCTGACTCGCATCGCGTGGCGCCGCGAACGGCGGCGCCATTTTCCGCAGGAAGGCCGCATAAGCCCGTTCCACCTCGTCGACGCTCACCGCCACGATCACGAGCCCGCGTTGCGCAAATTCCGCCTGCAGCCGCGCCATCGCGGGAAACGACGCCTTGCAGGGCGCACACCACGATGCCCAGAAGTCGACGAGCACCACCCGGCCGTGCAACTCCGGCAGTTCGGCATTCGCCAATCCGGCGTGCGCCAGCGAAGGGAATGGATCGCCGGCGGCGACTTGCCCGTGCAACGGGCCGGCCGCGAGCGCCGCGAGGGCCGCGGCAAAAGTGAAGAATTTTTCAGGAAACCACATGGCGAAAAAATCCGCGCGTTTGCGCCCGCACCTGCTCGGTCACGAGCAATCCCTCGGCGCCCGGAAACGAATGGATGAACTCGATCCCCGCCGGCACCCCGAGCACGAACGCCGTCGTCGACAGCACGCCCGCCTGCAAACACGTGCCGGCGATCGCCGTCGCCTGCACGCAGCCGTTTGCGACCGGGCGGCCGGTCCGCGGATCCACGATGTGACCGAAACGTTTTCCGCCGATCAGCACGCGCCTCGCATAATCGCCGGACGAGGCCACGCCGCGGTTTCCCGCCAGGGCCACGCTGCCGCTGGTCGTGCCCGGCGCGCGCGGATTCTCCAGGCCGATGTGCCACGCTGCCCGGCCGGGCGGCGCGCCGAGCACCCGCAGATCGTGCCCGAAATCCACCAGCACATTCCCGAGGCCGTGGTCGAGCGCGAGCTGCGCCACCATGTCGACCGCGTATTCCTTGCCGAAGCCGCCGAAATCCAGACTCATGCCCGGCTCCGGCAAGAACACCCGCCCGGGCTCGCGTTGCACCTTCCTCCAACCCACGAGGCGCCGGGCGGCCGCAATCGCCTCGTCACCTGGCGCGCGCGCCTGCGGATCGTGATAATTCCACAGCCGCAACAGCGGGAGTATCGTCGGGTCGAGCACGCCGCCGGTCACAAAATAAAGCGTGTCGCACAGCGCCAGCAGTTGCTCCGCCTCGGCGTCCGCCTCGACCCAGTTTGCACCCGCGGCGGCGTTCACGCGGCTCAGCCAGCTGTCGCATCGAAATCGTGAATACTTCGCCTCGAACGCCTCCACCCAGCCGATCGCCCGCGTCACGAACGCCCGCGCCGCAGACTCGTCCGCCGTGGCCAGCTGGAGCTCGCAATGCGTGCCGAGCGCCGCGAACTGCACCCGTCGCAATTCCATCGCGGCGCCTGCGGTCTTCCCGGTCGTTTGCACGGTCAGCGTCATGATCGTTTACCATCCAAAACGCGCGCCGAGGGTGACGATCGCCGCGCGCGGATAGGCCGCCGGCGACGTCACGCGATCCTTGCCCCGCATCTCGTAGTGTTCGATCGCGGCATCGATGCGCCACGACGTGCTGACGTCCCACACGGCTTTCAAGCCGACCGTGTAGCTGCGCAACGCGGAGATGCGGTAATCCGCGGAAAAGAACGGCCCGGCCGGATTCGGTCGCCCGGTGGGCGTGAGGTTCGTGCCTGTCAGATCCACGCGATAGAAGTCGGCGGCCGACTGATCGTAGAAACGCGCCGAGGGTCGCAGCGTGAACCTTGCGCCGAGCTTCTGGAACCAGGCGAGCTCCAGCGTGTGCGCGTTGATGCCAAAGGAATCGTGGAACCAACGATAACTTCCCTCGACCGCGCCCTGCGCCGAAGGAAACGCCCGATTGAGCGCGACGAACACCGTCTGCTTGTCGCGGGAGTCCGGCCGGTTTTCCGCAAAAGTCCGCGGCAGGAAAACGCCCGGCGCGATCTCGACGCGTTTGAACACGAGCCGATACGGATCGGCGTGAAAACCCGACGAATGCCCGAGGCCGGCACTGATCGTGACCGACGTGTTCGGATCCAGCAGCTGGGTCAGGCCCGCGATGAAATCGAGCGTCCGCTTTTTCTCCCAATCGCGCTGAAAGAACACCCGGATGTCGTCGTCCGTGCCGGCGGCGCCGAGCAGCACGGTCGTGTTCTTTTGATTGAAATCGGCGAGCGTGTTGAACGACCAGCCGTTCGAAACGTAGTCCGATTCACGACTGTTGGCGAAACCCGCGGTCACCTGCACGCGGGGAAACTGATGCGTGAGGTCCGCGCTCCAGGCCTTGCGTCGGTCCTCGATCTGCGAAAGCGGCACCGGGCCGCCGGGAGTCGCGGCCGGCTCGCCGGTCGGAGTCGCGCCGGCGATCGCGTCGATCACGCCTTGAACTTTCAGATGCGTGTCCGTCCCCACGTCCGCCTCGACGAGGCCGTAATGCGACTCGACGGTGATCCGGCCGTCCGCCTCGCGATAATCGTGATACTTGTAGCTGATCGCGTTTTCCGCGCGGACCAGTCGCGGCGACAGCAGCAGGCTGCTGCCCACGACGATCCAGCTCCGGGCGTGGAGCCGGATCGAGCGCCAACGGAAAAAAGAGATAACGAGCATGACGCACGCGGATCATGCCTCCGGTCGCCGGCCGGAGGCGGATCGCGGCGCTACGATCCCGCTCCCACCCGCTTCCGCTCAACCGGCAAACCGTAACGCTTTGGAAAGATTGCGCCGCGGCTTCAGCGCAGGATCTCGACCGACGACACGCGCAGCGAGGCATTGAGCTGGGCCGGATTCGCCCGATCGGCGGCGAGCGCGAACTGCTCGATGCCGAGATAAGGCGAACGGCTCGCGAGCTTCAGATAAAAACGTTTCAGCGATTCCCAATCGGCGCGCGGCAGCTGGATCTGCACCGTGTGCACGGCGAAGCCGCCGCTGCGCACCGTCTGCGGGGTGTCGTTCGTGAAGCGCAAATCGTGCTCGCGGGCCAACGCGCTCAGCTCGCCGACGAGCCGGGTGTCGTCGAAGGTCCGGGACGGATCGAGATTCTGCACCGCGCGAACGGACGCTTCCTCGATCGCCGCCCGATTGGCGAGCCACTGCGCCTGCGTCTCCAGTTCGGTCGACACGGATCTTACGGCGCGCCACTCGCGCGCGGCTCGTTTCGAAAAACTCGACGCCCACATCGCCGCGCCGATCAGCACGAAAGCCACCAGCAACGCCTTCTCGCGGAAAAGCCGGCTCAGAAAGAATGCACGCAAGGTTCTCATGGGTTGGAAGCCGCGGCCGGCTTGATCGCATCCGTCCGGAACGTCACCGCCAGCGTGAACGTCATCACATTGTCGCGCGTGCGCTGATCCCGCACCTCCACGCGCTCGACGGCGGGATCCTGACTGAGCGCCGATTGGAATGCGGAAACGGATCCCGGCGATGCGGTGTAGGCCTCGACATTCAGCCCGTAGAGACCGCTCGTGGCCGTGCGCTGGAAGGTCACGTCACCCGGTTTTTTCGCCACCACCGTCGAGATCATTTCGAACGGGAGCAGCCGCTTCGTCGAAAGCTCGTTGATGCGCGTGGTGAGGCTCTGCGCGGTCATGATCTTCTCGACCGTGGGCCGCTGCAGGTTCGCGCGCGTCTGCTGCGTCTTCAGCCAGAAGTCCGAACCGATCAGCGCGAGTTCGCCGAGTCCGAGCAACACCAGCACGCCCACCAAGCCGAGGAACGCACGCCACAACGCCAGGTCGCGCGCGCGCGAACGGCGGAGCGCGGCCAGTGCCTCCTTGTCCCGCACATCCATCGCCGTCGTTTCCGCAAGGGGCAGTCGCGATTCGAACGCGTCGGACCGGAAGCCGATTTCGCCATCGCTACGCGCCGCGTCGACGGTCGGGCCCGCGGTCAACACCACCGGCCGGTTGGCGGGCGCGAGCGCGAGCAATTCGTCGCGCAGCCGGTTCACCTCCATTTCGGTCGCGTCCGGCGGCACGGCGCGAAACGCGACCCTCGCCGGGACCGGTTGCGTGTCCCAAAAAATCGCCGTCAGGCCTTCAGCCGAGGGCACGATCACCGTCGTATTCGGCTGCCCCACCGTTCCGAGCAGCGCGGCAAAGGCGGGAGTTACCAGCTCCGCGCCGGCCCAGACCTCCGTCTGCTCGCTGCTGAAACGCCGCCGATACGCCGCAAACACCAGCGCCCGGGATGCGCCTGCCGGCCAGAAATGACCATGATACAGCTGCGCGGGAGGAAACGGAGACAGCGTCTCGAGCGCCAACTCCACCTGCGTCGCCACCTCCGCCGGCGTCGAACCGGGCGGGACCGGGATCGCGCGAACGAAAAACATCGCATCCGACAGGAGCACGACATGCGGCGGCGGCGGGCCGGCCTTCAGGGATTTGATCAACGACTTCGTCATGCCTCGGTCTCGGCTACAGGGACAGGTGGAATCTCATCATTCTCCCGAATTTCCAAGAGCGTAAAGGGATAGTTCAATTTTTTCGTCGGGGTGCTGGTCGTGCTCGACGCCGGACTCGGGGATTTCCCGCGTTCCTTCGCCTCTGAGACGGAGCTCTTCGGCGTCTCCGCGACCTGATCGACGACCTTGGCGCCGCCGGACGACGGAGCGACGACCGCCGACACGCGAAACGCCGTCCGGCCTTCGCGGATGGTGACGTTGATCCGCAGCGCGCTGATCGTGGTCCCATAGGCTTGCGGCAATTTGCCCGTGCCCATCAGCGCCGCCGCTTCCGCCACATCGCGAAAATAGCCCGGCCCCTGTCGCGCCTGACCGCCCGTGCCCTCGAGAAACTCGCGCAATTGCCTCTGCTGCGTCAGGCTCTCCACGCCAAACGCCGCCGCGACGTCGGTCCGGCCGGAGTTGATGTTCGACTGCTTGAAATCCAGCAACGACACCGCGTCGACGAAGCGATGCCACCGCTCATTCGGCCGGCCGTTTTCGTCGTAGAACACCTCGCGCGCAAAATCGACCGCCGCCAATTCCGAGTAACTTCGCATCGAGCGCAGCGGCGGCCCGTAGGGCGTCGCTCCCTGATCGTAATCCGTGTAGCGCGAGGTCGCCGGCACGTAATCCTTGCGCATCCAGCTGAGCAACGAATCCGTGAGCCGTTCGGCATCGGCCTGCAGCAGCTCCCACGATTCGAACAGATTCAGCAGCGTCGCCGCATCGACGTTCGGCAGCGACAGCTTGCCGCTTTCATCCTCGAAACTCACTTCGGCGATGCGCCCGGATTCCGGCTGCCAGTCCGCAAACTCCAGCGGCTCGCTCCAGCCTTCCGCCGGACTGTGCAGGCCGCTGTTCACGCTGCGAAACTGTTCGAGGACGGCCAGTGTGACCTCGAGGGCCGAATATGCATCCTGACGCAAACGATGGCCCGTCACCTCGCGCGATTCGACGATGAGATCGTCGCCCGCCTTCTCGACGAAAGCCACCAGTGCGGTCACGGCAAAGACGATCGTGATCAACACGATCACCAGCACGGATCCGCGCGCGCGACGGGATCGCGCGGGCCGGACCAAACGGAAAATCGACGTGCGCACGTTCATCAGAAATCTGGCAGCGCCTGCGGGGTTTGCGGCAGCGTGATCACGCTCTCGCGCGACAGTTTGCCGTAGGTGAAGGTCAACCGCAGCCGCTGCGGCGCTTCGAGCTGGTTGTTCGAATCGCGCCGCAGCTGGGGTTCTTTTTTCCAGTTCTTGAAATTGGGATCGTAATATTCGTAGGCGAGCCCGGTGACGAGCGGCGAGATCAGTGCCTCGCGCGGCGGATCGTCGTTGAAACGCGTTTCGAGGCGGGAGTGCCAGAGCAACTCTAGTCCATCGCCCTCGCGCACCATCAACGCGCACACCACTTCGGGCAGCGGCCGGTCGGGCCAGCGCAGCAGCCGGCTGCCCTGCGGCAATTCGAAGGTCAGCAGATTTTCCGTCGCGCCCGACTGCGGACGGATCTCGCGGGGCACGATCGGCGACGCGCCTGCCGTCGCCGCCGGCGGAAATGCCGCCGTGCGCAATTCGCGCTCAAGAAAACGCGTGACCGCCCGCACGTGCTGGTCGAACAGGCGGAGATCGGCGTTCTTCCCCCACAACTCGCCCATCGAGAAGACGAACGTGTTCAATCCGACGAGCACGAGCCCGACTAGCGAGAGCGCGAGCAGGATTTCCAGGAGCGTGAACCCCGCGCGCCCTCTCGCGCCGACGCCGCGGCGCGATCCGGTCTTCTTGAGAAGCATCGGCGGTCTCATCGCGGCGTCATCTTTCCCAATTCCAGGATGCGTTCCTTCGCGTCCTGTTTTAGCTGCGTGGTGTCGAGTCCCTGCGACCAGCTCGGCCGCAGCAGGAAAAACACTTCGCGCGCGGGCGCTGGCTGCGGCTGACCCGCGGTGGTCGCCGCGACCTCGCAGATGAATTCAACGCGAAACAAATCCGGCAGATGGGTCTGCTCGATCGTCGCTCGCCAGGTCACGCGCGCGCCGTCAGCGCCTTCGAAGTCGCTCCCTTCCTCCGCCTTCTCGCGGTCGGACTCCGCGAGCAATTGCTGGCGCGCGAAGCTCACGTCCTCGCTGCGGAAGTTGCCGCGCCCGACAATGTCGTAGGCGTTCAGCACGTTCACATACGCGGCGCCCATCATCACGGCGGCGACCGCAAAGATCACCAGCGCCATCAGCACCTCGAGCAACGTGAAACCGCGCCGCGACATCATGGCTGCTTCTCCTTCAACGCCGGCGCACAGGTCCACGGATCGATCTCCAGAACGGTCGGCTCGCCGGTGCTGCGGATCTGCAGGCGGAACGGGCTGCAGGTGCCGTCCGGGTAAAACGTCACCGCGGGAATCGACTCGGACTCGAAGAGCGAACCGCCGATCAACCGGGCGCTGCTCGGCGAGGTGACGGCCGGAAGAAAACTGATCGTGAGCGAACGCGGCCCGGCGACAGGATAGGTTTTCGGCGCGCGGCCATCGTCGGCCACGAACTGCTTTTCCTTCTCGTCGAAGCTCAGCCGAACCTCGCGCTCGCCGGTGAGCGCTTCGCGGCGCGTTTCGCGGACCGCGGTCCAGAAGATTTCCGTCGGCGTGCGCGGACGCGAGTCGAGCAGGTAAGTGGCTCCGCCCACGAGCACGGCACTCAGCAATCCCAGCAGCGCCACCGCCAGGAGGATTTCGAGCAGCGTGAAGGCCGCGCGCGAACGATCACCGTCCCCAAACGGCATCCGCTACTTTTCCTCGGACCAGTTGCCAATGTCGTCCTTGGTGCCCTCGGTGCGATCGGGTCCCTTGGAAAAGACATCGTAGCTGTTCTTGTTTTTCGTGCCCGGATAACGATAGCCGTAAGGCTCGCCCCACGGATCCACCGGCAGCTTGCCGTCCTGGAGATAAGGCCCGTGCCATTGCTCCGCGCGACTCGCCGGCGGCGTGATCAGCGCCTGCAAGCCCTCCGCCGTCGACGGATAATCGCCCATCTGGATGCGATAGGTGGTGAGCGGCAGCTTGATCGACTCGGTGACGAAAATCTGTGCGGTCTTGGCCTGGGCACCGCCGAAAATCGTATCGAGGTTCGAAACGGCCAGGCCGACCAGCAGGCCGAGGATCGCGAGAGCGATCATGATTTCGAGCAGGGTAAACGCACGGCGCAGGAGGTGACGCGCGCGGCGGGGGGAGGAGGAGCTAAACATGGCGGCAAAAGAGTGAACCGGCGAAGGAGAATGTCGAGACGCCCTCCGCCGGGCGTTGTTTCCCCAAAATTCGCCGAGCCGTCGGCGCTGGTGCCCCCGCCCGGACTTGAACCGGGATAGGCGGTTTAGGAAACCGCTGCTCTATCCAGTTGAGCTACGGGGACAGTGCGCGCAGAGATTGGACGCATCCGGCGGCCGTTTGCATCTCAAAAATGCAGGTTGACACCCCTCGCACCGGCCATGAAATTTCGCCTCTTTTTCCGACATGAGCACCAACGAACAGCAGCAGCGCAGCCTCACCCCCGCGGAAATTCCGTTCACCACCCCGCAGGTGATGAGGAACTACGTGACTGACACCGGCAAGATTCTGCCGCGCAAGTATACGCACCTTTCCGCCAAGCATCAGCGCGCGATCACCCGCACGATCAAGCACTCGCGCAACATGCTCCTCGCGCAGTAAGCGCCGAGGCTCGCTTCTTTCCCGGCCGGCGCCGTCACTGGCTCCGGCCTTTTTCGTGCCATGCCGGTCCCATCTCACGCTCGCATCTATCGCGGCACTCCTCGCAACCTCGTGCGGCTCGCCCGCGCGTTGCAGGCCGGTGAGGTCGTCGGCGTCCCGACCGAAACCGTTTACGGCCTTGCGGGCAACGCGCTCGATGCGGCGGCGTGTCGGAGAATTTTCCGGGCCAAAGGTCGGCCGGCGAACGATCCGCTGATCGTTCACCTTCACTCCCTCAAGCAACTGCCGGAGGTCGCCCAGCCCAACGAAGCCGCCCTCGCGCTCGCGCAAGCGTTCTGGCCGGGTCCATTGACGCTCGTGCTGCCAAAGCAGCCGATCATTCCCGACGTGGTGTCGTCGGGATTGCCGACGGTGGCCGTGCGCATGCCGAGCCATCCGCTCTTTCGCCGGCTGCTAAAACAAACCGCGCTTCCGCTCGCGGCGCCGAGCGCGAACCCGTTTGGCTACGTCAGCCCGACCTCGGCCGCCCACGTGGTCGCAGGACTCGGAACGAAAATTCGCCACGTGCTCGACGGCGGTCCGTGCCGCATCGGCGTCGAGTCGACGATCGTCGACTTGCGAGATCCGCGCCGTCCGCGAATCCTCCGACCGGGCGCCATCACGCGCGCGCAGATCGAGGGCGTGCTACGCCGGCGCGTGGCCGCGGGCAAATCGCGCTCGGACGAACATCGAGCGCAAGTCTCGCCGGGCCTGCTCACGCGACACTACAGCCCGCGCACGCCAGCCGTCCTGCACGAGGAGATCCGGCCCGCGGCGATCCAGCGCGCTCCAAAATCGGAAGCGTGGGTGTTCATCACCCGGCCGGCTGACGTGCGCGGGAAAAACATTTTCTGGCTCGATCCGCGCGGCGATCTCCGCGGCGCAGCGCGGCGGTTGTTTCACGTGCTGCGGGAAGTGGATGCAGGCGGATTTACCCGCGTGCATCTCGAGCGCGCCCGGGGCGACGGACTGGCCGAGGCGATCAACGACCGACTGCAACGCGCCGCGGCGCGCGCCTAACGCTCGCACCGCCAGGCCGCACCCGCGTCCGCGCGTCAGCGCGCGCTCGCGTCGTCGTCCTTCGACATCACGACGTAATAATCCTTGTAGGACTTGTCGTAATACTGCGCGTAGTAATAACCCGAGACGGCGAGGTTGAGGCCGTTGAGCACGGCGCCGAAGCACGGCACGTTGGCCTCGAGGAGCTTCTTCGCGCTGAACTGGGCGGCCTTGCGGCGGACCTTGTTGAAGAAGATCGTGAAGATGGAACCGTCGACGAGAGGAAGAATGATCAGTGCGTCGCTCACCGCGGCGAGCGGCGGCGTGTCGATGAACACGCGGTCATAGCGCTTCCGCAGGTCCGACAGCATGACTTCGAAGTTCTTGCTGTTGAGGATGCGGGTTGGGTTCTTCGCGCGACCGCCGGCGGGGATCACGTCGAGGTTCGGGTGGACGTTGCGCATGACGACGTCGTCGATCGACGCGCCGTGGCTGCAGATGTCGATGACGCCCTTGAGATTCTCGACCCGGAAGGATTTGTGAACGTTCGGCTTGCGGAGGTCGCAATCGATGATGACGACCTTTTCGCCGTGCGCGGCGAACGTCAGCGCGAGATTCGTCGTGACGAAGGACTTGCCCTCGCCCGGCACCGTGCTGGTGGTGAGGATACAGGAGGCGTTTTTGCTTTCGTCCTTCAGGCGCAGCGCGGAATGCAGCGTCAGGAAGGATTCGGCCACCTGGCGATCGGCGTTGTTGACGACGATCTGGGCCTTGTCCGGCTGCTCCATGCGTTTGATCTGCGGAATGATGCCGACGAGCGGCAGTCCGATCACGCCCTCGATGTCGAAGGAGCTCTTCACGCGATCGTCGATGTAGGCGACGAAGAAGGCGAATGCGAGGCCGAGGCCGAGGCCGCCGATGAAGCCGAGGCCGAGATTGAGCGCGACCTTGGGGGAAACGGGTTCGTCGGTCGGGCGCGCGGGATCCACGAGGCGGGCGTTCTGCGTGCCGAGGTCGCTCGTCATCGAGGTCTCGCGGGTGCGGCCGATGATGGACTGGAGAATCTGTTCGTTGATGCGCAGATCGCGCGCCATGTTGTCGTATTCGACGGCGTAACGATCGATCTGCAGCGATTCGGCTTCCTGCGCCGCGAGCTGGGCGCGGGCTTCCTTGTCGTTGCGCAGCGCCGTCTGGTATTCGGACTCGATCAGCGCCTCGGACGACTGCAGCGCGCGCTCGAGCTCGCGCTGGGTCTGCGTGGCCGAATTGACGGCCTCGATCATCCGCGGGTGCCGGTCGCGATAGCGTTCGCGGAGCTGGGCCATCGAGATCTTCTGGGCGGACAACTGCTGGATCAGCTGCGCGATCAACGGCTGGTTGGCGATGAACGTGAGCTCGGTGAGGTCGCCACCGGCGGCGCGGCGCTCCTGCACCTGCCGGAGACGGATCTCGGCGTCGCTGAGCCGCGACGTCGTCTGCGTCACCTGCATGTTCAGCGCCTTCAACTTTTCCGTGACGATGTCCTTGCGCTCGTCGAGCGAGATCAGGTTGTTTCGGGCGCGGTAGGCCTGGAGGTTGTTGGCGAGCTCATCGACCTTCTTGCGCTGTTGCTCGACGCGGACCTTCAGGTCCTCGACCGCCTTCATCGACTCCTCGATGCGGACGCGGGCGTTGTAGGAGATGAACTCGTCGACGAAAAGATTGGCGACCTTGGCGGCCACGAACTTGTCGGGGTGCTGGTATTGGACGAGCAGGATCAGCGTCAGCCGCTGCGGCACAACCTTGCGGTTGAGTGCCAGTATGGCGGGGACGGATACAGGCTCCTCGCCGGCATCCTGCTCGTAGGGCGCCATGAACTTGCGCAGGTCCTCGCCGGTGATGCGCTCGGCGACCTTCTGGATGATGGCGGCGCTTTCGAGAATCTTCACCTGGGTGTTCAGGTCCTCGGCGGAGCGGATCTCATTGTCCGTCACGGACTGCACCTGCATCACGACCGGATCGCGGCGGAAGATCTGCACCGTGGCGGACGCCTGATAAATCTTCGTGCGGCTGAGGGTGTAAACCAGCGCCGAGGAGAAAACGACGAGGAAGACGACGACGATATACCAGATGCGTTCGCGGAGAACGAGGAGGTAGTCCTGAAACGTCCGTTGGGGCGCCCCGCCCTCGCCGTATCCGACGGCGGAGTAGCCTGCGTAGTTGCCGCCGTAGCTGTAGCCGTAGCCTTCCTGCGGCGGCTGTTTCGTGTCTTGCTCCATGTTCCGTCCTGCCGGGTTTAGAGGATTCGCTCCGGCACGAAGATCACATCGTCCTGCAGCAACGGCCACGAATCCTTGGATGAGCCTTCGATGATTTCGTCGGCGTTGATAATGTAAGAGGCGGTGCGCCCATCGACCTTGCGGGTGAGCTTGATCTTGCGGCGGTCCGCCAGGCGGCTGAAGCCGCCCACGCGGGCGATCGCGTCGAGGAGCGTCAGCCCCTGCTCCTGGGGAAACATCACGGCGCCGGGCGTATTCACGGATCCGAGCACGTTCACGCTGCGCTGGGCGTATTCGATGACGAAGACGTTGACCTGCGGGTTGACCAGAAAGTCGCGGTCGAAGAGCTCGCGAATCGTGGCCTGCAGCTGGCTGACCGTCTTGCCGCGCACGTCGATCGTCCCGATCAGCGGGAGCACGATCCGATATTCCTGCGAGACCCGGACCTCGCGCGTGAGATCGTCCTCCTGGAAAACCTGCACGCGGAGCAGGTCCAGGGCCTGGATCACGTAATCGGGCTTCTCCGCGGCTGCGGCGTCCTCCCGACTGCGCGGACCTTCAGCACCGAGAAGCCCGGTGGTCACCATCAGAAAGAGGCCCCAAATCGTCAGCCGAGAAACCATGGAAAAAAAAGCGGAAGAAGACCGGAACGATCTTCTCCCGCAATCAAAGAATGCGACTCCTGTCCCGGCTTAGAACCGGAAATTGGCGGCGAGGCTGAAGACGTTGGAATCGAAGTTCGCCGTCGCGAGATCGGAATCGTTTGTCCGGTAGGCATATGCCGCGGTCAGATTCACTTGCTCGCTGAAGATGTAGGTCGCGCCGAGCTGACCTTCGAAATAATCGTCAATTCGCTTTACGGTGGCTTGGTAGTAGTCGATGCGGCGGTAGCTGACCGTCGTCGTGATGCTCCATTCCGGCGAGAGGTTCGTCACCCCGGCGAGGCGGAAGGCGAGGTTCTTCTGCTGGTCGCCCTGCGAGTTCGTGTCGAAATCGTTGCTGACGCCGAACTGAACGGTGGTTTTGGGCGAGGCGAGGTAGCTCAGGTTCGTATCAATGCCCAACAGCGTCTTGTCCTTGAGATTCGGGTAAGCCGTGGCGGGAGCGCTGCGGGGCTTGATGAATTCGCGGCGGGTCACACCGATCGCCACCTGGCCGCTCAGCTTCGGGGTGAATTCACCGCGGGCGTTGGCACTGAAGAAATGATCTTTCGAATCGAGACGGATCGACTCCCAGCGCTGGCGGAAGCGGTAACCGAAACCGGTGTCCACCTTCGGGGTGAGCTCGTAGTAATAGTTCACCGGAATCGTCAGCACCTGCGAATCGCTATAGGCGGAGCGCTCGTAGCTGCTCTTCTGATACTGCACACCGGCAGCGACGCTGGATTTGTCGGTGAGCGAAATCTCGCCGTTCGAGCCAACGGCGTAAACGTCGCGGCGGATCAGGTTGAGCGGGGAACCGGCGACCGGCAGCACGTCGACCGTGTTCTGGTTCAACTCGTTGTAGCTCGCGTTGAAACTAGCCTTCGACTTGCCGTTGCCGTAGGTGGCATTGAACGAGGTCGACATCAGTTCGTCGTCCAACTCGTCGTGCTCGGCGTAACGCGTGAAGCTTTCGGTGAAGTTAAGCGATCCCTGCACCAGGGCCGACTTTCCGAACACGAGCTGGGCGCCCGGGTTGAAATCGAAGATCACGTCGTCGAGGTCGCGGCCGGGCGTTTTCTCTGCCAGGAAAACGTTGGTGTCGGCACGCATGCCGACGGTGCCGGTCAGGAAGATCTCGGCATTGTCGTCGATGGCGAGAAACGGCGCAGCGTAAGAAGCCGACGCGAACATGACCGTCGCGGCCAAAAGGCGGTGATTGTTCTTCATTCTGTGTAGTCGAAGTTGAACTGCTGGTGGACGGCAGCCGCGGCATGGCCCCGGCTGCAAAGTCGGTCGGCACACGATCACCCGCAGCCAAACCACCGGCGTTGAAGAAGGACCAGCTGCGTTGGCAGCCGAGCCCACGTTAAACCATTAAGCTACTGATTAACGCAAGGCATTTTGTTCCCGGCCGCATCCTGAACCTGGATATGCCTCGCGCCGCTCACCCCAAACTGCCCCGGTCAGGGCCTGGTCACCGGCGATCGGCATGACCGGCGCCCCGGTCGAAACGTCGCGCTAAAGCACCGCCGCGAGGCTTTCGAGGAAGCGGGCGTTTTGTTCGCCGGTCCCGACCGTCACGCGGATCCATTCTCCTAATTGATACGGCGCCATCGGGCGCACGATCACTCCCCGGCGCTGCAGCGCGTCGAAAATGCGGCCGCCCTCGCCCACCCGCACGAGGATGAAATTCGCCACACTCGGCACGAACGGCAGCGACAGCCGCCGGAATCCTTCCTCAAGCTGGGCAAGGCCGGCCCGATTTTGCCGCGCACACTGTTCCGCAAACGCCCGGTCGTCCAGCGCCGCGACCGCCGCGGCCTGGGCGATCGCGTTGACGTTGAACGGCTGCCGGACGCGATTCAGCAGCCCCGCCAGCTCCGGCGCCGCATAGCCGTATCCAACTCTCAGCGACGCCAGTCCGTGGATCTTGGAAAACGTCCGCAGGCAGATCACCCGCCGCCCTTCCGCGAGCAACGGACGGAGATCGGGCGCCCCCTCGACGTATTCCGCGTAAGCCTCGTCCAGCACCAGCACCACGTGGTCCGGCAGCGCCCGCGCGAACGCCAGCAGCTCCGCCTCGGTGTTCGCCGTGCCGGTGGGATTGTTGGGACTGCACACGAAAACAAGTTTCGTGCGCGGCGTGATGGCGGCGGCGATCGCCGGCAGGTCGTGCCGGAACTCGCGCAACGGCACCTCGACCGGCGTCGCGCCGAAAAGCAATGCCACCAGCTTGTAAACCACGAACGCCGGCGTCGCCATCACCACCTCGTCGCCCGGCCCGAGAAACACATGACCGAGCAGCTCGATGAGCTCGTTCGAGCCGTTGCCGATCACGAACTGGTCCGGCGCCAACCCGCGCACCGCGGCGAGTTTCTCGCGCAGCGCGAAACATCCGCCATCCGGATACAATGCGCCATGCCGCAGCGCCGCCGTGGCCGCCGCCACCGCTGCCGGCGAGGGGCCGAGCGGATTTTCGTTCGAGGCGAGTTTGACGATCGTCGCGGGATCGAGTCCGAGTTCGCGCGCGACATAATCGATCGGCTTGCCCGGCTCATACACCGGCTGCGACAGCACCCCGGGCCTGACGAGATCGCGAAAGTTCATCCTCTCCACGCTTGTCGGGCCGGCGCGCGGCGCTCAACCCTCAACTGCGTTTCCGGCTCGGCACCCGCACCACCTGCATTCCGGCTGCGAGCGCCGCCTTGATGCCCGGCTCCGCATCTTCAAACACCAGGCAGCGCGCCGGCTCGACGCCGATCAGCTTCGCCGCGAGCAAAAACATGTCGGGCGCCGGCTTGCCGTGGACGACGTCGTCCGCACTCACAACGGCCTTGAACAGCGGCCGCAGTCCGGCGAGTTCGAGCGAGCGCAGCACCACGTCACGCGGCCCGCCGGACGCGATCGCCATCGGATGCGTTTTCGCGGCTTCCCGCGCAAACTCCACCGTGGGACCGATCACGCGGGCGTCTTTCTGCAGCGCCGTGAAGAGCGACTCCTTGTCGTGGAAAACGCGTTCCACGTCCACGGTGAGCCCGTAATGTTTCGCGATCCGCTCGGCGACCTGCCGCGTCGGCACCCCGCCCAGCGAATAGAAAAGCTCCTCGTCGAGCCGGACCTGAAGGCCGGCATTTCTCATCGCGGCGTCCCATGCCCGATAATGCAACGGCATTGTATCGATGAGCGTGCCGTCGAGATCGAAGATGTAGCCGGCGAAATCGCCTGGCGGGATGTCGAGCTTCATGAAGCCCGCCAAAGGACGCCGAAACCCGCCGCGGCGCAACGGCATTCTCGGCGCCCCTCGCCGGCGCTCTCGCTTTCCCGGACCGACGGCCGCCACCGCCCGTCTACCGCGCCAGACGTCGCCGCCACGCGAGCGCCACCGTCACGAGCGCGATCAGCGCCGGAACCTCCACCAGCGGTCCCACCACGGCCGCGAAGGCCGCTCCCGATGCCAGTCCGAACACGCCCACCGCCACCGCGATCGCCAGCTCGAAATTGTTTCCCGCCGCCGTGAACGCCAGCGTCGCCGCGCGCTCGTAATCCGTGCCCGCCCGCACGCTCATCCAGAACGTGGCGAAAAACATGATCGCGAAATACGCGAGCAGCGGCACCGCGATCCGCACCACATCGAGCGGGATCCGCAGCACCGCATCGCCTTTGAGGCTGAACATCACGAAAATCGTGAACAACAACGCCGTCAGCGTCAGCGGACCGATGGCGGGCACAAACGTCTCGTCATACCAACGCACGCGCTTCCCGGAGCGGAGCGTCCGGCGCGTGAGCCAGCCCGCGAAAAACGGAATCCCAAGATAGATCGCGACGCTCTGCGCCACGCTCCCGATCGTCACACCCGACAAATCGAGCTCCCCCACGCTCACGCCGACCAGCGGCGGCAACACCTTCAGGAAAAACCACGCCATCGGCGCGAAACAGAGCACCTGAAAGATCGCATTGAACGCCACCAATCCCGCGCAGTATTCGCGACTGCCCCCCGCGAGGTCGTTCCACACGATCACCATCGCGATGCAGCGTGCGAGTCCGATCAGCACGAGCCCGGCGAAATACTCCGGCCGGTCGCGCAGGAAGATCGCCGCCAGCGCAAACATCAGCACCGGACCCACCAACCAGTTTTGCAGCAGGGAAAGCCGCAGGACCTTGCCATCGCGAAAGACGTCGCCGAGCTCCTCGTAGTGCACCTTCGCCAGCGGCGGATACATCATCAGGATCAATCCCGCCGCGATCGGCACGGAGGTGGTGCCCACGCTCCACGCCGTCAACGCCTCCGCGAGCTGCGGCACAAAACGCCCGGCCAGCAAGCCGGCGCCCATCGCGAGGAAAATCCACAGCGTGAGATAGCGATCCAGAAACGAGAGTCGGGCCGCGAGCGGATTCATCGCTCACCTCCGCATGCCCGCTTCGCCTTCGAGACGGAATTGTTCGCCGACGCTGCGCACCGCCGCCGCGTCACGCAATTTTTCGTCGGAGAACGCGCAAAACAACTCCGCCCGCGCCGCGATCTGGGAAGCGACATTCACAAACGCCCGAAACTTCTCCTCGTCGCTGCCTTCAACTCCGGCCGGATCCGGCGAACTCCAGTGCGCGATCACCGGCTGCCCCGGCCAGACCGGACATGATTCTCTCGCGTGATCGCACACGGTGATCACGAAGTCGAAGGCCACGCCCTTGAACTCGTCCCACGACTTCGAGCGCGCATCGCTGGCGTCGATCCCGTATTTTTCGCGCAGCGTGCGGACCGCGAGCGGGTTCACCCGCCCGGCCGGCCTCGAGCCCGCGCTGTGCACCTCGAAACGCCCGCGACCTTTCGCGCGCAACAGATACTCGCCCAGGATCGAGCGCGCGGAATTACCGGTGCAGAGGATGAGGATTTTGAAGGCCCGTTCGCTCATAAATTTTCCTTCGCCGCCGTGACACAACCACCCGGACCGCTATCGGCCCACTTCGGCGCCAGGGCGCGTCGCCGTGCCAAGTCCCGGCGAAAGACCGACTGCTCCGCCACGCAGTCCTGCAGGCAGGCGAGATTCCGCCGGAGTTCGCGCGACGGTCGCGCCGGCAGCCGGTAGATCATCCAGTTGCCCTGCCGCTCGCAGGTCACCAATCCGCGGGTTCGCAAATACGCGAGATGCTTCGAAATCTTCACCTGCGGTTCGCGCAACACCGCCTGGAAATGGCAGACGCACAGCGGCCCCTCCGTCAGGAGATGCAAGATCCGCAGCCGCGTCGCATCGCAGAGGCACTCGTAGATCCTCACCAGTTCCACGCGCAATTTATATTCCCGTTTCGGAATATGGATCAAGCCCGGTTTGCGACGTCATCCAATTGTCACAAGCCCGCCGCCTTCACGCGGGCAGACAGCTGCATGGCGCCGGCGCGCGGCGTTCACAGGCGATCATCTTGCCGCGACGGTCGAACTCGAACCGGCAGCAGCGCTGCAGTTTTTTTCGCAGCAGCGCGCGGCCGCGACGCACGCGCGACTTCACCGCCGTCAGCGAAAGGTCGAGTCGCAGCGCGATTTTCGCGAGCGGCATTCCTTCGATTTCTGCCAGCCGCACCGGCTCACGATAGATATCGGGCAGGTCGTCGAGGAAGCGCCTGGTCGAAACCAGCACCGCCTCCCGCCAACCCTCCGACTCGCCTGCGCCGGGTAGGTCGATGAGTTCCCCGCCGAGCGCTTCGCTGGGACGCTGCCGGCGGTAATGATCGACCAATGTTCTACGCGCGATCCGATAGAGCCACGCCTCCAGCCGCTGGCCGTCGCGCAGGGTCGCCCGCGAGCGAAACACCTTCAGCAAGATCTCCTGCGTGAGGTCGTCGGCCGTCGCATCGTCGCGCACCCGCCGCCGCACGAACGCCTTTAGCTTGCGCGCAAACTCGACCACCGACGCGTCAAACTCCGCCACGCTCACGCGCGCCGCCTTTCCCGCACCAGACACGCCGCCAGCGACGGACACAATTCACGGAACTCGCGCGTCGCGGCGATCGCCGGAGGCGCCTCGTCGCGGGCCGCGCGCCGGAAACCTCGCTTACGGAAAAACGCCTCGGCGGTCGTGGTCAGCAGCCACCAACGCCGCACCTCCCCATTCTCCGCGGCGGCGTCGATCGCCGCCAGCAGCCGGTCGCCCCAGCCGCGCCCGCGCAACTCCGGCGCCACGACGAGCGAACGCAACAACGCATCTTCGCCTGCAACTTCGGCCCCGATCGCGGCCAGCACTTGGCCGCCGCCGGTCACGACGAAAAATCGCTCGAGGTGCGACGCGAAATCCTCGTTCGGCAAACCTGCCTCGCGCAGCAACCGCGCAATCGCCATCCGGTCTTCCGTCCGGGCCGGCCTGATCTCCATCGAATCTGTCTCCACCGCGTGCGTCATGAGCCTTTCACCGAGTGTCCGGTTTATACGCCGTGATCGCCGCGCTGACGACACAATCCGCCGCCGCCGGGTCCTCGGTCCAATGACGGATATACTCGCGCGAACTTTCCCTCGGCACGATGGCGACCCGGACAAAGCCGGCCGTCTCAAGCAGCGTCCGCAGCTCGTCCACCGGCGTCGCTCCGCCTACGCAGGCGCCGATCGCCGCCAGCTTCGCCTTCAACTCCGGCGGCAGCGGCCGTGTTGCCACCACGTCTGAAATCGCGAGCCGCCCGCCCGCTTTGAGCACCCGAAACGCCTCGTGAAATACCCGTGCCTTCTCGGGAGAAAGATTGATCACGCAATTGGACAACACGAGATCGACCGTTCCGTCCCCCGCCGGCAGCGCTTCGATTTCGCCCAGACGAAATTCCACATTCGCATAGCCCCCCTTCGCCGCATTCGCGCGTGCTTTCGTGATCATGGCAGGCGTCATGTCGATGCCGATGACGCGGCCCGTCGGCCCGGTCTGCCGGGCGGCCAGAAAACAATCGAACCCCGCCCCGCTGCCCAGATCCAGCACCGTCTCGCCCGCCGTGATGCTCGCGAGCGCGAGCGGATTGCCGCAACCGAGTCCAAGATCCGAGCCCTCGGGCGCCGCCGCCAGTTGTTCGGCCGTGTAGCCGAGCCGTTCGCCGTAAGCCGCGGAGTTGCCGCCACAGCATCCGGTGCTCACGCAGCCGCAGGCGTTGTCCGCCTCCTCGGCAATCGCGCCGTAGCGCTCGCGGACGTAGTCGCGCACCTGATCGTGATTCAAAGAGGGATCATTCGTCATGGTTCGATGGATTCATTTCTGCTGACGCGATCAGGGAAAAACGGACGCAAACTTTTCGTTGCCCGCTTCCAATCCGCTTATCGTTGCGCTACTTGGATCTGGTCTTTCGCTGCCCCCCATCACCCCATGAAAAAAGCCATCGTCGAATTCATCGGCACGTTCTTCCTCGTTCTCACCGTCGGACTCGCCGTGCGCCAGGGTGCACCGCTCGCGCCGCTTGCCATCGGATCGGTGCTGATGGTGATGATCTTCGCCGGCGGCCATGTCTCCGGCGGTCACTTCAATCCCGCCGTGACGCTCGCCGCGTATCTCCGCGGCCGGTGCGAACGCCGCGACGTCCTGCCTTACTGGGCGGCCCAGTTTCTCGCCGGCGCCGCGGCCGCGCTGCTCGTCAACGTCGTGCTCCAGGGCCGGATCGATCCGGCGGTCGTCGCCCAGCACCCGCAGCTCAGCTCCTTCATTGTCGAGTTCCTCTTCACGTTTGCCCTCTGCTGGGTCGTGCTGAACGTCGCCACTTCCAAGGCGACCATGGGAAACTCGTTTTACGGACTCGCGATCGGTTTCACCGTCCTGGTCGGCGCCGTCACCGTCGGCGGAATCTCCGGCGGCGCCTTCAATCCGGCGGTCGGACTCGGCGTTTTCGTCATGGGACTCGAGTCCGCGCGGCAGTTCGCGGTGTATCTGGTTTCTGAATTCGCTGGAGCGGCCGTGGCCGCCTTCGCCTACCGCCGGATCAACGGGATGGACTGACGCTCGCGGCGGCGCGGACCCGCGCCGCCGGTTCCGCCTGCGCCTCAGCGGCGCATGCCGCGGTGCAGCCGGCTCGCCGGCTTGGCGGCGGCGGCCGTCGACTCGGCGAGGGCTTTCTCGTCGAAGAGCGCCGAGTAGATGTAAGGAAAGTCTTCGATGCGCTTCCGCTCGACGGCCATGCCCATGTAGCGCTCGATCGACCGCGCGTCCCGCACGTCCTCCTCGGTCACGAGCGTGAACGCGTCGCCCGTGTTGTGCGCGCGGCCGGTGCGGCCGATGCGGTGGACGTAATCCTCCGCGTTCTCGGGCACGTCGTAGTTGATCACGTGAGACACGCCGGCGATATCGAGGCCGCGCGCCGCGATATCGGTCGCCACCAGCACCTCGTAGCGGCCGGATTTGAAACCCTCGAGCGCCTCGATGCGCTCGCGCTGGCTGCGGTCGGAATGCAGCACGCCGACCGTGTGGCCTTTCTGTTTCAGTTTGTGCGCGATCCGGTCGGCGCCCATGCGCGTCCGGCAGAAGATGATCACGCTCTTGAATTCTGTCTTCTCCAGCAGGAGTTGCAGCAATTCGAATTTCTGCGAGGCGACCACCGGGTAGAAGGCGTGCGCGACCGTCTCCGCCGGCGAACGCTGGCGGCCGATCTCGACCGTCACCGGGTTGTGCAGCGCCCAGCCCGCGAGTTGTTCCAGCTCGGGCGGCAGCGTCGCGGTGAAGAACAGCGTCTGCCGCGTCTTCGGGCATTTCTGCACGATCCGGCGGACGTCCGGCAGGAAGCCCATGTCGAGCATCCGGTCGACCTCGTCGAGGACGAGGATGTCGACCTGGTCGAGCGAGCAGTTGCCCTGTTCGAGATGATCGAGCAGCCGGCCCGGCGTGGCCGCGAGGATGTCGACTCCGCGACGCAGGTCCTCCGTCTGTTTCCCGTATCCGACGCCGCCATACACGATGGTGACGCGCAGGTCGGTGAACTTGGTGAATTTGTGGAACGCCTCCTCCACCTGCAGCGCGAGTTCGCGCGTGGGCTCGAGAATCAGGCAGCGCAACCGGCCGTGACTGCCGAGCCGCTGGATGATCGGCAGCGCAAACGCCGCCGTCTTGCCGGTGCCGGTCTGCGCCGAGCCGATCACATCGCCGCCCTTGAGCACCACCGGGATTGCCTGCGCCTGAATCGGCGTGGGCTCGACATAACCCATCTCCTGCACCGCAAACGCGAGCGCGTCCGAGAGCCCCAGCTGCGAAAACGCCGTGTCCATCTTCGGCACGTCGACCGGCACGACCGGCTTCGTGGGCTCGCGGCGCGGATGTTCGAATTGATCGTCCTTGCGCGGGCGCTCACGGCGCTCCGGGCCGCCCTGCGCGCCGCTGCTCCGCCCGCCGCGGCCACCGCGACGCGAACGGTTGCCGCGTGATTCACCCGGTTCTCCCCGGGACTCCGACCGCGGCCGTCCTTCGCCTCGCGCGCGGCCTTCTCCTCGCGCCTGGCTTTCGCCGCGGGCCGGACCGGCCTTGTGGCCGGATCGTTCGGAACGACCGGCAGAACTGGACTTGGAAGAAGAATGGGACTTGCCGCCGCTCGCGGCTTTACCGGAAGGCGAAGGGGCGATCTTCTCGCGCAGCTTCGCAAAGATTTTCTTAAGCATGACTGATGGGAAACCGGTGACGCTCTTCGAATCGTCCGTATTTGCAATCACCTTATCCACGAACCCCCTCGCCGAGACCGCAGCGAATCGGCTGCACCTGCGCCTTGACTCTAACCCAAGCGTAACCCTAGTGGTTACAATCCCATGACCGGTAACACCCGTTTCGCCGTCAGCGTCCACATCCTGAGCTACCTCGCGTGCCAGGAGGTCGGGTCGGCGCCGTCGTCGGAAATCGCCGAAAGCGTGGACACCAATCCGGTCGTGATCCGGCGGCTGTTGTCCGCACTCGTCAAGGCGCGCCTGGTCCGCGCCCACAAGGGCGCCGCCGGCGGATTCTCTCTCGCCAGCACCCCCGAGAACATCTCGCTGCTCGACATCTATCGCGCGGTTCAGCCCTCTCCGAACCACGGCCTCAAGCGCTTCACGCCAAACCACAAGTGTCCGGTGGGCGCAAAAATCGAGTCCGTGCTCGAGGCGGTTTTTTTCCGCGCGCAAGCCGGCATGGAAGCCGAGCTCGGGCGCGTTACTCTCAGCCACGTCGCCGACCAGCTGCGATCCGTTTGTCCGGGCAAAAAGTAGCGCGCCGCCTTGTATCGTAACGCCGTTGGTTACGCTTAGCTGGCGTCCCTCGGATTCCCTCCCGCCGCGGTCGTTCCGGCCATGATCCCTTCGCTCGTCATTCAATCGATCCATCTACGCGTTGCGGACCTCGCCCGGAGCATCGAATTTTACAGCGATCGACTCAGTTTCGAGGTGCTCTCGCGCACGGAACGCTCGGCCGCCCTCGGCGTAACTCCGGACTCCCCTGCGATCCTGTTCCTGTCGGAGAACGAGGAATCCTCGATCCCGCCACCCGACGCCGCAGGCTTGTTTCACGCCGCCCTGCTGCTGCCGGATCGCGCGGCGCTCGCCCGCTGGCTGCGCCACGCCGTAAACGCCGGCGTGAGATTCGACGGCTTTTCCGACCATGGCGTGAGCGAGGCGGTCTATCTGGCAGATCCGGACGGCAACGGCCTCGAATTCTATGTCGATCGGCCGCGGGAAATCTGGCCGCACGCCGACGGCCATCTCGCCATGTTCACCCGCCCGCTCGATGTGGCCGGCCTGCTGGCCCAGGCCACCCCGCCACTCGAGCCGCTGCTGGCGCGCAGCGGGTGGGGCCATCTCCATCTGCGCGTCACCCACCTCGACGAGGCTGAATCTTTCTACGCCACCACGTTCGCATTGAAGCGCACCCAGTCCTTCGGTCCGCAGGCGCGCTTTCTCAGCGCCGACAACTATCATCACCACTTCGGACTCAACACGTGGGGCGGTGTCCGTCGTCCGCAGCCGCCCGGCGCGCTTGGCTTTGCCGAAGCCACCATCGCCTCGACGGCCATCGCGCGCCCGATGTCACTCGTCGCGCCGGACGGGCTCTCGTTTCGCGCCCTTCCCCGTTGAGGCGCCGAACCTTGCGGTCGCGCCGGCGGCGGGAATCAGAGGTTCGCCTTGATCTTGTCGAGAATCGCGATCGACAGGGCTTCGTCGCCAAACACGCCGACCCGGATGCGCACCTTCGTCAACTTGCGCGCCGCATTATCGAGGCGGACTTCGATCTTCTTGTCGGTTGCATTGCGCACGGTGATCACCGCGACGAGCGCGTCCTTCTTTTCGCTGATCTTGGCAAAACCGAGCTGCTCGATCGCGCGATTCGTCGCGGTCACTACCGACTCATAATCGTTGTTGAGCGTGGTTTCGAGCTGCCCGCTGACATATGCGACCGCGGCCGCGCCGGCGCCGGCTCCCGCGGCCACCGCGATGCAACCGGAGGTGCCGAGAACGGCGGCGAGGAGCGCGAGCGCGAGCACCACCGGGGAGAACTGCGGAAAGATTCGTGTGTTCATGTTGTTGCGGAATACCAGTTCGACCGTGAGGTTGACAAATAGTTCAATCCTTAGCGCTTGGCACGCCTATTTCCGCACGCCATGGTCGCGGCCTTTTCCCGCTGCCGTGATGAAACCCGACGTCTTGTGGCTCGCCCGTCTGGGCATCGATCAGGGACTGCTCACGCGCGACCAATGTATCCGCGTTCTCGATGCGCTCGGCCGTTCCGCGGAGCTGATGGATTTTGCGCAGAAGCTGATCGACGACGGCGTGGTCGACCAGCTCGAGCAGCTCGAACAACTCGCGAACCTGGCGTTCACCAAAGGCCGCAGCGGCCCGCCGGCCGCGGATCCGTTGGCCGACGAGTCCGCCTCCGCCAACGAGACCGCCCGCAGCCCCGCCACGCCGGCGGCGACCGCGCCGGCCGAGGCTCCGCGCTTTCCGTTCGATCGCGTCGCCACGCTGGACGACGCGGCGCTCCGCACCGCGTTGCGCGACTTGCTGCGTGCCGCCGGTCGCCATGGCGCGAGCGATCTCCATCTTTCGACCGGCGCGCGGCCGTTTCTTCGCAAGCACCGCACGCTGGCGTTTCTCAGCGACCAACCGCTGTCCGCGGCCGACGCGCTGCGCCTGAATACCGCGCTGCTGTCGGACGCGCAGAAAACCATTTTCCTCGAGCGCAAAGACTACGATTGCGCCCTCGCGCTGAGCGGTTCCGAGCGCTACCGCGTGAACCTGATGTTTCACAAAAATGGCCCGGCCGGCTCCTATCGCATGGTGCCGGAAAAAGTCCGCTCGCTCGCGGACCTCGGCTTCGCCGCGCATCTGGCCACGCTGCAAAAACTGCTCTCCTATCATAACGGCCTCATCCTGATCACCGGTCCGGTCGGCTCCGGCAAAACGACCACGCTTGCCTCCATGGTCGCGTATCTGAACGAGACCCGCCAGGACCACATCATCACCGTCGAGGATCCGATCGAGGTCGTGCAGCCGGCGAAAGGCTGCAACGTCACCCAGCGCGAGGTCGGTCCGCACACCAAATCGTTTTTCACCGCCCTCAAAGGCGCGCTCCGCGAAGATCCCGACGTGATCGTCATCGGCGAGCTCCGCGACCTCGAGACGATTGAGATGGCCATCAGCGCCAGCGAAACCGGCCACCTCGTCATCGGAACGATGCACACGAGCGACGCCGCGACGACGCTCAACCGGCTCCTCGACGTCTTCCCGCCCGCACAACAAACGCAGATCCGCGCGAGCGTCGCCGAAAGTCTGCGCGGTGTCGTTTGCCAGCGGCTGCTGCCCGCCGCGAATGGCGGCCTGACGCTCGCCTGCGAGATCCTCGTCAACAACACCGCCGTCGCCAACCTGATCCGCGAAGGCAAATCCGCCGGTCTGCGCAACACGATGGAAACCGGCGTGCGTGAAGGCATGTGCCTCATGGACAACGTCGTTTACGGCCTCTACCAGGACGGCGCCATCTCCGCCGATACCGCGCTCGCCAACGTCCTCAATCGCGTCCTCCGCGCGAAGATCACCTGACCCGCCTAGTCGTTGCGAGGAGCCCCGCCCCCGCGGGCCGACGCAGCCATTCATCAAGAATTCCATGCCCGCCATCGACCCGCTCCTCCGCACGATGCTCGAAAAAGGCGGCTCCGACCTGCACCTCACGGTCGGCCTGCCACCGAAAGCGCGCATCTCCGGCTCGCTCACGCCGATCGGCGACGCGCCGCTCACGGCCGCGCAAATGGAAACGCTGCTCAAGGAGCTCGTGCCGGAGCGCCGCTGGCAGGATTTCCTCGAGCGCAAGGACCTCGATCTCGCACACGAGATTCCGGGCTTCGCCCGGTTTCGCGGCAACTACCTCTACAATCACTGGGGACAGGCGGCCGTGTTTCGCCAGATCCCCGCGAAGATCCTGTCGTTCGACGATCTGAAGCTGCCCGAGGCGCTGAAGAAGCTCTGCCATCTCAACGAAGGCCTCGTCGTCGTCACCGGCCCGACCGGTAGTGGAAAATCCACGACGCTCGCGGCGATGGTCGACTACATCAATACGCACCTCTCGAAGCACATCATCACGATCGAGGATCCGATCGAGTTCGTGCATCCGGTGAAGAAGTCCGTGATCGTGCACCGCGAGGTCGGCGAGCACACGGAATCGTTCGCCGCGGCGCTGAAGGGCGCGATGCGTCACGACCCCGACATCCTGCTGCTCGGCGAGATGCGCGAGCTCGAAACCATCAAGCTCGCGCTCGGCTGCGCCTCGATGGGCATGCTCGTGTTCGGCACGCTGCACACGAACAACGCCCCGAAAACCGTCGACCGCATCATCAACGCCTTCCCGGCCGACGAGCAGAACCAGGTCCGCGTCATGCTCGCGGGCTGCCTCGCCGGCGTCGTCGCCCAGCTCCTCTGCAAACGCGTCCCCAAGGGCCGCTGCGCCGTGCACGAAATCCTGCTCTCGCACGAAGCGTTGCCCAACACGATTCGCAGCGGCCAGATCGCCAACATCAAATCCATCATCGAAAGCGGCGGCGCCGACGGCATGGTGACGATGGATCACAGCCTCATGGCGCGCGTGAAGGACGGCACGATCGAGGCGAAGGAAGCTTATATGAAGGCGGCCAACAAAGCCCTCTTCGCGCCGCTCCTGAAACCGGGCGACCTCGACGGCGGCCACTGAGCCGGCCGCGAAATCGCAGCCCTGCACACGCCCGCGCGTTTTCCGGTCGCGACATTGAACGCCGGCGCGTCACAACTTCGTCCCCATGCCCGCGTTCATTCGCCCCGCCGCTCCCACCGACGTCCCATTGATCCTGGAGTTCATCCGCGGGTTGGCCGACTACGAGCAACTCTCGCACGAGGTTGAAGCGACCGAGGAGAAACTGCGCGGCACGCTTTTCGGCGAACGCCCCGCGGCGGAATGCGTCCTCGCGTTTGCCGACGACACCGCGCGGACGCCCGCCGGCTTCGCGATCTTCTTTACGAACTACTCCACGTTTCTCGCAAAGCCCGGTCTTTATCTGGAAGACCTGTTCGTAAAACCCGAATTCCGCGGCCGCGGTTTCGGCAAGACCCTGCTGCTGCACCTCGCCAAGCTCGCGAATCAACGCGGCTGCGGGCGCATGGAGTGGAGCGTGCTCGACTGGAATGAGCCGGCGATCGCGTTCTACGAATCGCTCGGCGCCGAACGCAAACGCGCCTGGCAAATTTGCCGGCTCACCGGCGACGCGCTTGCCCGTTACGCCTAGCAGGCGTTCGCCTGCGAACGCCGTTTCCGCCGCTCGCGCACGCGACCGGCAGGAACTTGTCCCACCTACCAGGCGGGGCGCACCTCGATGGCAGCGCGGCGATACTCGTGCCAGTTTCCCCGATCCGGCGAATCGCCGGATCACGAAGGGAAATTCACACGATGACGAGACTGCCTGCGTTCATGTTCGCGACCGGGATCGAGAACAGCATCCCCACCACCGACCACGGCCGCACTCGCGTCGACGAGATGGAGAAATGCGGCCACTACGCGAAATGGCGGACCGATTTCGATCTCGTGCAGGATCTCGGCCTTCGGTTCCTCCGCTACGGTCCGCCCCTGCACCGCTCCTGGCCCGGCCCCGATCGCTACGATTGGGATTTCGCCGACGAAACCTTCCCCGAGCTTCGCCGGCGCGAGATCATTCCGATCGTCGACCTGTGCCACTTCGGCGTCCCCGACTGGATCGGAAATTTCCAGAACCCCGATTTCCCGGAGCTCTTTGCCACTTATGCCGGCGAGTTTGCCCGGCGTTTTCCCTGGGTGCAGCTCTACACGCCGGTGAACGAGATGTTCATCTGCGCCACGTTCTCCGCGCTCTACGGCTGGTGGAACGAACAGCTCGCCAGCGACCGCGCCTTCGTGACCGCGCTCAAGCACATCGTCAAAGCCAACGTCCTCGCGATGCACGCCATCCTCGACGTGCGTCCGGACGCGCTCTTCATCCAAAGCGAATCGTCCGAGTATTTTCACGCCGGCAACCCCCGGGCGATCAAGCGCGCGGAAATCATGAACGCCCGCCGCTTCCTGTCGTTGGATCTCAACTACGGGCGCCGCGTCGACTCCGAGATGTATGAATACCTCATGGACCACGGGCTCACCCGCGAGGAATACCACCTCTTTCTCCAGCGCGACGTGAAGCACCGCTGCATCATGGGCAACGACTACTACGTCACGAACGAGCATCGCGTGCACGACGACGGCACCACGAGCCCGTCCGGCGAGGTCTTCGGCTACGACGAAATCACGCGCCAATACTACGACCGCTACAAGCTGCCCGTGATGCACACGGAGACGAACTTCAGCGAAGGGCCGCGCGGCGACGAAGCCGTCTACTGGCTCTGGAAGGAATGGGCCAACGTGCTCCGCGTCCGCAACACCGGCGTGCCGATCATGGGCTTCACCTGGTATTCGCTCACGGACCAGGTGGATTGGGACACCGCGCTCCGCGAAAATCACGGCCGCGTCAACCCGCTCGGCCTCTACGATCTCGACCGCCGCCCGCGCGCCGTCGGGCGCGCCTACCGGCAGCTCATCGCCGACTGGCGCGAACTGCTGCCAACTCAGAGCGTGTGCCTGCGCCTGCCGCTCGTCCCGCCCGACGAATACGACGACGCCTGGGCACAGCGCGAACGCACCGAGGCGCGCGCCAAACGCCGCGCCCCGCCCACCGAGCCGTCCCACGCCAACCTCGCCGGATGAAAACCAACTCCAAGGTCGTCATCATCACCGGCGGCGCCGGCGGCATCGGGCTGGCTACCGCGCGCCGCTTCGCCCGGGACGGCGCCATCGTCGTCATCGCCGACCTGCACGCGGCAGCCGCGGAATCCGCCGCCGCGGACGCACAACGCGCCGGCGCCCCGGAGGCCCTGGGACTCGCCTGCGACGTGTCGAAGCAGTCCGACGTCGAAGCGACCGTCGCCCGCACTCTCGAACGTTTCGGCCGGCTCGACGTCGTCGTGAACAACGCGGGATTGATGATCTTCAGGCCGCTTCCGGAGATCACCGCGGAGGACTGGACGCGCCTCCTCGGCGTGGACCTGCTCGGCGCCTTCTTTTTCATCCAGCAGGCGTTCCGCCACATGCAACCCGGCGGCTCGATCGTGAACGTCTCGAGTATTCACGCCGTGGAGACAACGCCTCTCGTGGCGCCCTACGCGACCGCGAAAGCCGCCCTGCTCTCCCTCACCCGCTCCGCCGCCATCGAGGGCACTCCGCGCGGCCTCCGCGTCAACGCCGTCCTGCCCGGCGCCATCGACACGCCGATGCTGTGGAACAACCCGAACGTGAAATCGGGCGCCGAGCGAATCGATCCCGCGACCGTCGGCAAACCCGAGGACGTCGCCGAGGTGATCGTGTTCCTCGCGTCGGACGCCGCCCGCTTTGTCCAAGGCGCGGCAATACGCATCGACGGCGGACGGCTCAGCCGCTTGTGAGCCGCGCGAACGGTTCAAAAGAAGGAGGCGGGCCGCCTACCCCTAGACGGCCCGCCCGTTGCTTTCTTGCTTACCCCATGTCCCGCTAAGCGGGACCAAGTGGTCGTGCGGTGTGACGGCGCCGCCGCAAAAAAGGTTCCGCCAAAATTCCCGGCGGCCCCGCTCGCCTACTCCAGCGGCTCGACGCGGCGTTTTTTCGGCCGCGGCGGCGTCCACAATCGCAGGAGATATTCAGCCAGGTTCTTCATGCTCGTCCGCCGCAACCCGTGCCGGTGCGCCTGTTCCCGGAACGGCGAGGCCACCGCGCTGCGCTCCTCCACATAGCGCCACAGCTCCACATCCAGCCGCGCCGCCGCGAGATGCTCGTCGTCGGCCTGCCGCAAAGTCGACCGAACCTTCTCCATCCAGTAATGTCTTTCCTCGGGATGGGACTGAACGTAGTCGAAAACCATCTGCTCGGTGGAGTTGAGACTCATGCCGGCAACCTGCGGGCTTGAGTTCGAAAAACAAATGCAAACCGCACCCGAACGCTGTCATTGCTTTCTGACCTTCAACCAGTAGCATCCGAAAAACCCCCGACCCACATGTGGCAAAAACTTAAGGAACAGTTTCCCGCCATCCTGCTCACCGCGATCATCATCACGGGCGCGGGTTTCTGGCTCCATCACAAGACGGTCACCGACATGACCGTGCGGCAACAGGCCGAGCTCCTGCCGCTCCGCGAGCAAAACGAGGCCCTTCGCGCATCCGCCGAGGAAAATCGTCAGCAGATCGAAGCCACCAACAAGCTCCTCCGCGACGCCATCGCCCGCCGCGAGGCCGACATGTTCCGCACGGACGAGGAAATCCAGCAGCTCAACACCGAACGCATGGACGCCCTCGCCGAGGCGATCGCCAAGAAAGTGCAGCCCTACAATCCGCTGCCGAAGAGCCCCGAAGAGGCCGAGCAGATGCAAAACGAGCAGGTCGACAAGGTCTCCGCCCGCATGGCCGAGCGCATCCAGCCGATCCTCTCCGAAATGTCGAAGGATCAGAACCTCACCCGCGAATCCATCGCCCAATACAGCCAGCGCATCTCCGATCAGGTCGGCAACGTCCTCACCGCCGAGATGGCGCGAAACCAGCAGCTCAACAACAATCTCCAGGCCACCCAGGCCGTCGCGCAGGACTCGCTCAAGCTCTCGCACGAAATCACCGCGTTGTATCTGAGCTCGTTCAAGGACCAGGGCCTCATCACCCGCCTCCTCACGCTGCCCGCGAACGTCGTGAAGGACGCCGCCAGCCTGAGCATCGTCTCCAGTAGCGATCGCAAGAAGGTCGAGGAACAGCTCGTCGCCAAAATGGGCGAGATCGATCGCCGCCTCTCGGAGCTGCAGCAACAGGCGCCGCAGAAATAACGGTCGCCGCCTCGCGATCCCACCTGCTTTTCGCCCCGCGATTTTCGCGGGGCTTTTTCTTGTCCCCGCCCTTCCCGCCGGCGCCCGTTACGCGCTCGCCGCCACCCGACCCGAACGGCCGTCGATCGCCTTCATGACTTGGTCGCGCACCGGAATCGCCGCCCGATCCGCCAGCAGCTCGCGCGCATAATCCTCGAGCCGCACGAATTGCACGCCAACCGCAACGCAGGCGTCGATCAACTCGCGAAACAGCTCGCGGCGCCCCAGGCCTTCGATCTCCGCGTGGATCGTGAGCACGTTGACGCGATCGTCGCGCAGCAGCGAAAGATAATGCGCGGTGATCGCATCGTCCGGAAACTCCGGCCGTCCCATCAACTCGTCGAATGTCGGCAGCGTGCTCGGAATCTCCAGCGTCTCGAACACCCGTCCTTCAATCCGCGGAAAAAACGGCGTGCCGTCGCGCGTGTCGCTCGCGTAAAGCAGAGCCGCCTCGTCGTAGACGAGCCGGCTGTGCGCATCGCTCTGCCAGCCCGGCGCGCCCGCGGTGCGCGCATCGCTGCCGAAGATCCGCCGAAACTCCGCGCGCGCGGCCGCGAACTCCGCCCGCACCTGCGCGAGCGACATCCGCGACAGATGATCCTGCCAGCGGTAATGGTTGAAACAATGGATGCCCACCTCGAACCCCGCGTCACGCACCGCGCGGAGCACCGACGCGTTGCGCCGCCCGATATGCGGCGCCGGGAGCAGCGTGCCGTTCAACAGCGTCCGCAGGCCGTAAATCTCCACCACGCTGGTGCGGCTGACTTTCTGCAGAAAGCCCGGCCGCAACACCCGCGTGATCGCACGCCCCGTCTGATCCGGACCGAGCGAAAACAAGAAACACGCGGGAAGCCCAAACTCCCGGCAATCGGCCACCAGATTCGGCACCCCGACGCGGGTGCCGCGATCGGTGTCGACGTCGACCTTGAGAGCGAGACGAAGAGGCATGGCCGCAACGAGAGATCAAAAGCAGCAGTTCGCGAAAAGGCTCGAATCCGAGATGCAGCGGGAATTCCGCGGACCGCCGCGCCGGCTCACTCCAGCTTATACTCCCGGTTCGCGAGGTGATAATCCAGCGTCAACCGGATCGCCTGCTCGAGGTTCACCTTCGGTTTCCAGCCGAGCTGCTTCCCGATCGCCGCGATCGACGGCACGCGCTTCTGGATATCCTGGTAATATTTCCCGAAATACGTGCCCGACGACACCACGACCGTCCGCGCGCGCTGCGCATGGTCCTTGAATTCCGGATACTCGCGGCAGGCCGCGATGATCAGTTTCGCCAGCTGCGCCACGCTCACATTGTTCTTCGGATTGCCGATGTTGAAGATCTGCCGCGACGCCCGCCCGTCCTTGTTTTCGATGATGCGCAGCAGCGCATCGATACCGTCGTCGATGTAGGTGAACGACCGGCTTTGCCTGCCGCCGTCCACCAGCTGCAGCGGTTTTTCGAAAATCACGTTGGAGATGAACTGCGTGAACAGCCGCGAGCTGCCCTCCTTCGGCTCGAAGACGTCGTCGAGCTTCGGCCCGATCCAGTTGAACGGACGGAACAGCGTGTAGTCCAGGCCGTCGCGGACGCCATAGCCGTAAATCACGCGATCGAGCAGCTGCTTCGAACACGCGTAGATCCAGCGCTGACGCTCGATCGGCCCGTAGACGAGCGGACTCGTCGCCTCGTCCAGCTTCGCGTCCGGACACATCCCGTAAACCTCCGAAGTCGACGGGAAGAGCACGCGTTTTTTGTATTTCACGCACTTGCGGACGACGTCGAGGTTGGCCTCGAAATCGAGTTCGAAGACCCGCAGCGGATCCTTCACGTATTGGATCGGATTGGCGATCGCGACGAGCGGGATGACCACGTCGCATTTCTTCACGTGATACTCGATATACTCGCGATTGATCGTGATGTCGCCTTCGACGAATTTGAAACGCGGATCGCCAAGGCTGTCGTCGAGTTTGTGGTTCCCGATATCCATCCCGTAAACCTGCCAGTCCTTCTGCTGAAGGATGGCGCGCGTGAGCGAGCTCCCGATGAAACCGTTGACCCCGAGAATCAGAATTTTGAGCGACATGATGAAGTGGGCTGAGAGATGCGGCGGTGAAGCGCGACGACGCGAAGAGAGGCGAAGATGCGCTAAGAGATACTGTGGGTGGATTACGTTTCGGACGCTGGCGGGATCGCCAGGATCTGGCCGACGCGAAGCTCAGGGACGACGTCGCCGCGCCACTCGATTTTGGTCAGCTCCAGCGCGCCGTCGCCGGTGGCAATCACCAGTGGCGCGGTCGACAGGACCTCGCCCGGCCGTCCTTTCGCCGCGCGCGCTGCGGCCGAATCCGGCTCGGCCCACCAGACCATCAGGCGCGCGCCATTCACGTCGCTAAATGCCCCCGGATACGGGTCCGTGACCGCGCGGATCAGATTGAAAATCTGCCCGCTCGTCTGCGTCCAATCGATCCGTCCGTCCTCCGGCGTCCGTCCGCCGAAATACGTCACCTGCGCCTCGTCCTGCGGGGTCTCCTGAGCCGTGCCCGCGAGCAGCGCATCGATCTGCCGGGCGAGCACGCGTCGCGCGCAGGGCAGCACCTTCCGGAACGCCTGCTCCGCCGTGTCGCGCGGACCGATCTCCACGCCCTCCTGATCGACGATCGCCCCCGCGTCGGCGCTTTTCACCATCCGGTGCAGCGTCATGCCGATGCGGGTTTCGCCGTGCAACACGGCCCAATTGATCGGCGCCCGGCCGCGATATTTCGGCAGCAGCGAGCCGTGCAGGTTGAACGCCCCCAACCGCGGCAGCGCCAGGATCTTCGTTCCGATCATGTGCCGGTAATAAACCGACAGGATCAAATCGGGTCGCAGCGCCGCGATCCGCTCGCGCCACTCCGGCGTGTTCACGTTCTCCGGCTCGAACACCGGCACGCCTTTTTCCCGCGCCGCCTGCGCCGGCGTCTTGAACCAGATTTTCTCGTGCGGATTGTCCGCATGCGTGATCAGGCCGACCACGTTGTCGCCGCGCTCGAGCAGCAGCGAGAGGCAGTCGTAGCCGACTTCGCTGTAGCCAAAAAAAAGAATGCGGGGCGCACTCATGAAACCGTCTCCGCGGGTCGGGCGGCCGTTTCCGCCGTCCCGACGCGCCGCGCAAGTCGACCCAGCCAGGCGACCACGCCGGCGGTCACCGCCAGGGCCGCGAACAAGCCCCCGCCAAGCCAGCGGCTTTTTGTGTTCAACGTCTGGATACGGCCGTCCAGTTCCTTTTTCGCCTGCGCGCGCATCGCGCCGACCGCGCCGCGAATCGCGTCCATGACGCGCTTGCCACGCCCGTCGGCGGACAGCGCGCTCACCGCCGGCAGGCCGCCGCTGCGCCGCGCCGCCAGCCGCTGCTGCATCACGGCAACCTCTTCGTCCACCAGCCCCGCCAGCCGCCGCACCGCCGCAACCTGGGCCGGATCGTCCGCGGTCAGCGTCCGCAGCCGCACGATCGCATGCTGGATGGCGACGAGTCCGCTGTCATACGGCGCCAGATACCGTTCGTCCCCGGTCAGCGAAAAGCCGCGCACGCCGGACTGAATGCTCACCGCATGCTGCAACGTCGCTTCCAGTTCGCGCAGCAACCGCTGCGAGGCGTCGACGCGTCGATACGCGGCGGCGAGGTCCCGCGCCCCGATCGCAACCGCCACCGCCATGGCGGCGAGCAGCACGAACAGCACGGCCAGGCCCCGATGGATGGTTTTGTAGGCGCCGGCCATCAGTTTGCCCGCTCGTGGATTTCCTTGATGAAATAACGCTGGCGCGCGCGCACCACCTGGTAGGTGCGGCCCACGTATTCGCCGATCAAACCGATGCCGACCATCGTCACGCTGATCAAAAAAAACAGGATCCCGAAGAGCGTGAACAACCCGCCTTCCTCCGGTCCGATGACGAGCCGGCGCCCCGCGAGCACGAGCACCAGCACGAAACTCCCTGCCGACGCCGCCATCGCGAACATCGTGAACGCCTGCAACGGCGCCAGGGAGAAGCCGGTCACCAGATCGAAATTCAGCCGCACCAGGCGGTAGAGCGAGTAGTTCGACGCGCCCGCATGCCGCTCCTCGTGCCGCACACCCACTTCCGCCGGATTGCCGGAGAAACTATATGCCAGCGCCGGGATGAACGTGTTGATCGCGCCGCTCCGCACGATCGCCTCGATGATCGGCCGGCGATACGCGCGCAGCATGCAGCCCTGATCCGTCATCTCAATGTTCGTCGTCTGCTCGCGCACGAAATTCACCAGCCGCGACGCATACGTGCGAAAAATGGAATCCTGGCGATTGAGCCGGTAACCGCCGACGTAGTCGTGCCCGGCGTCGATTTTTTCCAGCAGCTTCGGGATTTCCTCAGGCGGATTCTGCAGGTCGGCATCGAGCGTGACGACGATCTCGCCGCGCACGCGTTCGAACGCCGCCATGATCGCCATGTGCTGGCCGTAGTTGGCGTTGAAATCGATCACACGCGTGACGTCCGGCCGGGCCGCATACTGCGCGCGCAGCAGTTCGATCGAGCGATCCGCACTGCCATCGTTGGTGAAGAGGATTTCGTAGCTGCGCCCCAGCGCATCGAGCACGGGATAGAGCCGACCGAAGAGCGTGGGCAGATTGAGTTCCTCGTTGTAGACGGGAATAACAATGGAGAGCTGGGGAGACGCGCTCATGGTAGGCGGCTGATCGGAAGGTTGCGAATCGCTTCGTTGGATACGCGGAGGCATCGGTTCACGCGTCCCTCGCGGGCACGACCTGCAGCAGCGCCTCCACCACGCGGCGGACGTCGTCGCGGGTCATCGTGGGGAACAGCGGCAGCGTGAGAATGTGGCGGCAAATGCGTTCCGCGATCGGGAAGTCTCCCTCTTTCCACCCCAGCCGGCGGTAAACCTGAAAGAGATGGATCGCCGGATAATGCACGCCGGTGCCGATGCCTTTTGCCTGCATCGCCGCCATCACGTCGGCCCGCTTCACGCCGAGCGCCTCCGGCAGGACGACCTGAAACATGTGCCAGTTCGTCTGGGAAAAATCCCGCGGCGGCAGCCCGAGTCCGCGGGCGGCGGCACCGCCGGAATCGAGCAGCTCGAAATAGTGCCGCACGAGCTCGCGCCGTTTTGTATTAAACTCGTCGATACGCGGCAGCTGCCCGAGCCCCACTCGCGCCGCGACGTCCGTGAGGTTGAACTTCCCGCCGACCACCTCCACCTCCATCCCGTCGAAGCCGGAGCGCACCACGCCCTGCAGCCGGTATTGCTCCGCGAGCCGCGCCTCGCGCTCGTCGTTCAGCACCAGACAACCGCCTTCGATCGTCGTGATGTTCTTGTTGGGATGAAAGCTGAACGACACGAAATCGCCGAAGGAGCCGATCTTGCGCCCGCGCCAGGTCGCGCCGAACGACTGCGCCGCATCCTCGATCACCCGCAGCCGATGCTTCCGCGCGATCGCATACAGCCGGTCGCGGTCCACCGGCAACCCGGCGAGATCGACCGGCATGATCGCCCGTGTCGCCGGCGTGATCGCCGCTTCGATCTTTTCCAAGTCGAGATTCCGCGTGACCGGATCGATGTCGACAAACACCGGTCGCGCGCCGACCTCGAGGATCACATTGCTGGTCGCCACCCACGACAGCGGGGTGGTGATCACCTCGTGCCCCGCGCCGATATCCGCAATTCGCAACGCGATCTCCATCGTGCACGTGCCGGAGTTGAAGGCGCGCACCGGGCGTCCGCCGAAATACTCCGACAGCTTCGCCTCAAACTCCTTCACCTTCGGCCCGGAGGTGATCCAGCCGGAGCGCAGGACGTCCGCCACGCCGGCGATCGTCTCTTCGTCGAGGGTGGGCCGGGTCAGCGGCAGAAACGGCGGCGCAGGGTCGCTCACGCGGACGGTGGGTGCGTTCACGGTTGGTTGCTGAAGAGACAATGACCGCGGGTCTCCGCGATCAAATGATATCGGAACGTCGGATCGCGGAACAGCGCGCCGATCTCCCGCTGGCGCGCCACGACCCAGAGCCGGCGCGAACCGTTCCACTGGCGGCGAAACTCCGCCTCGTCGATGAAGCGCCCGCTCGCCTGCGCCGCCGGATCGATCCAGATCTCCAGTTCCGTATTGGGCGCCGCGATCGTGCCCACGGTCCGCTCGGCGTAGAACGTGAAATCGTGGAAGAAATCGTGGTAGTGGTAAACGCGATCGTCCGGCCCCGCCCGCTGCTTCACCAGCTCCGCGAAGGCCTTGGTGCCCGGACGCGCCACCTTGTCCTGCGCCTCGCCCAGCACGAGGTAGAAACCCGCTACCGCCGCGGCCAGCGCCAGCGAGGCGGATCGCAGCCGGCCCCGGGATGCCAGGACCGGAGCCAGCGCCGCACCGGCCAGCAACGCGCAGGCGGCGACGATTCCGTCCGGTCGCAGCGCCTCCAGACGCGAGGCATTGCGCACGAGGTCGGGTTTGAACAGCACCGTCAGAAGCGCCACTCCAATCGCGACCGCCATGACGGCAAACACGCCAAACGGCACGCGCACCCGCTGCTCCTCCTCTCGCTGATGCCAGACCCGCGCCAGCCATCCTCCCGTCAGCAACGCCAGCGGCGGAAACACCGGCAGGATGTAGGGAATGAGTTTCGACTGCGACTTGCTGAAAAACAGGAACACCACCACCGCCCAGGTCACGAAAAACCAGGCGTCCGCATTCGCCCGCCGCGCCGCCCATCCGCCGCGCAACGCCGAGCGCACCGCCGGCGCCACAAAGCCGGTCCACGGGAACAGACCCGCGACCACGACCGGCAGGAAATACCACCAAGGCTCATAGCGTCCATGCTCGGTCGTCGTGAAACGGTCCCAATGCTCGCGCACAAAATAGAAATTCAACCAGGCATCGTTTCTCAGCGCCACGAGCACATGCCACGGCGCCGCAATCGCCAGGAACAACAGTGCGCCCGCGACGAGGTGCATCGGCAGCAGCCGTCGCCATTGGTTGAAGATCAACAGCCAGAAAAACATCACCGCGCCCGGCAGCATGAATCCGATCAGGCCCTTGGTCATGGTCGCGAGCGCCGCGCTGGCATACAGGCCCAGGAAATACCAGCGGCGACGCGCGCCCGCCGGCTCGCGCACGCCCAGGATGAAAAAAAACAGCGTCGCGCTCATCAACACCGTCAGCGCCATGTCGAGGAGCAGGATCCGGCCGAGCGCAAAATAGAGCAGCGAGGAACCCAGGACCACCGCGGCGCCGATTCCTTCCGCGCGCCCCGCCAGGCGTCGTCCCGCCGCATAGATCGACAGCACGCCGCCGAGCGCGAACAGCGCCGGCACCAGGCGAATCCCAAACTCTCCCGGCCCAAAAAGCCGCAGGGCGCCCGCCACCGCCCAATAAACCAGCGGCGGCTTCTCGAAATACACCACGCCGTTCAGCCGCGGCGTGACGTAATCCCCCGTCGCCACCATCTCCCGCGGCACTTCCGCATAGCGCCCTTCGTCCGGATTGACCAGCGACACCTCCCCGAGGTCGAAAAAGAAAACCACTCCGAACACAAGCGCCAGCAGCGCGACATCCATCCAGGGTTTGCCCGCTCCGGCTTCCTCCGCGGTTTTCGCGGGCGTGGCGCCAAATCGGCCGATCGCCGGCGAGGTCTGTTCGTCCAGGGTGCTCATGGTTTCAAGATTTGGCGGGCAACTCGATCGTCACCCGCAGCCCGCTCCGGTCGGATCGGTTGCGCGCCTCGATGACGCCGCCGTGCAGCGCGACAATGCTGCGACAGATCGCCAGTCCCAGGCCGTGCCCGCTGCCGTTCGCGCCGGTCTCCTCTCCCGCGCCGAAACGCACGAAACGCTCGAAGATCCGCGTCAACTGCGCGTCCGACAGACCGGGGCCTTCGTCCTCCAGCGCCAACCGCCAGCGACCGCCGCCCAGCGTCGAATCGAGCGCGATCCGGCCGCCCGGCGGCGTCGCCCGTCGGGCGTTGTCGAGCAGGTTGAACAGCACCTGGCGCATCAGCGTCTTTTCGCAACGGACCATTCCCGTATCCGCTTTTTCAATATTGAAGATCACGCCCCGATCCTCGGCGATCGCCGCCGCGTCCTCGCCGAAGCTGCGCACGAACTCGCCCACTTCGACCTCCGCCAGCGCGGGCGCGAGCGTGCCGCTCTCCGCCTTCGCGAGAAACAGCAGGCTCTCGATCATCCGCCGCAGCGCGTCGAGGTCCTCCAGCATCTGCCCCACCGCCTCGGCCGCCTCCGGATCGGTCGCCACCCGGCGCTGCAGTTTCTCCGCGTTCAGCCGCAGCAGCGCGAGCGGCGTCTTCAATTCGTGCGAGGCGTCGGCCGTGAAGCGCCGCACTTGCGTGAACGACGCTTCCAGCCGGTCGAACATGTCGTTCAACAACCGCGCCAGCGCGCTGAGTTCGTCCTGCCCTTCCGGAATCGGGATGCGTTCGCCGAGCGTGTCGGGCCCGATGCGACTGGCCGTTTCGCGGATCGCCTTCACCGGCCGCAGCGTCAGCCGCGCGAAATACCAGCCGAGCCCCAGGCTCGCCAGCCCCACTCCGAACAACAACACCACGCTCGTCTGCGCATAATCGCGCAACAGCCGCTCCGCCGGCTCGAGCGAACTGGCGACCAGCACGTGCAGGTCTCCCGTCACGAACTCTGAAAGCCGCATGCGGCCGAGTCCCGGCACCTGGACCGTCCGGTCGCCATCCGTCTGCGGGCCGCCCGGCAGCACCGTCTCGCCGAGATTCGGCGAGCGAAACAACAGCTGGCCCGTCCGGCTGCGGACCTGGAAAAAATACTGCGCCGCGTCGATCTGCACATGCTCGCGCACCAGCGCCTCCACGCTCGCCGGCGAGAGTCCGCGCGGATCGACCCCGAGCCGTTGGCGGATTTCCTGATACTCCGCCGCGTTCAGAAAATCCAGACCCGCGACCGCCTGGCGCGACTGCAGCCAGCCACCCACCAGCAGCACGACCGCGGTCGTCGCCGTCACCAGCGCCGCAAACTGGAGCGTCACCCGCGTCGTGAATGAATTTGTGGCGAAGAGCGATCGCATGCTCACAACAACTGGTAACCCGTTCCGCGCACCGTCTTGATCAAGGGCTGGCCCGCCGGCCCCTCGAGCTTGCGCCGCAGCCGCCGCACGTAGACGTCGATCAGGTTCGTTTCCAGATCATAGCTCGCCTCCCAGATTTTTTCCGCGATCAGCGTGCGCGTGAGCACCCGATTCGGATTCTGGAGGAAAAGTTCCAGCAACGCGAACTCTCGCGCCGTGAGGTCCACCGGCTTGCCGCCGCAGGTGACGGCATGCGCCAGCAGATCGATGCGCACCGGCCCGTGCGTCAGCACCGTCTGCTTCGCGCCCGCATGCCGCCGCAACAGCGAGCGCACGCGTGCGACCACTTCATCCACACTGAAGGGCTTCGGCAGATAATCGTCCGCGCCAAGATTCAATCCGCGAATCCGGTCCCCGACCGCATCCCGCGCACTCAGCACAAGCACGGGTTCGTTGAACCCGCTCGCACGCCACTCGCGCAGCAAGTCCAACCCGTCGCCGTCGGGCAATCCCAGGTCCAACACCACCGCGTCGTAGGGCGATTCCGCCAGCGCGTCCCGGGCCGCCGCGCAGGTCGCCACCCATTTCGTCGCATAGTTCTGCTCGGACAGCGCTTTTTCGACGAATTGCCCCACGCGGCGTTCGTCTTCAACGACCAGGATTTTCATTGAAGGGAACCTCCAGCATGAAGCGCGCGGACATGCGCGGCGAGCGCAAGAACGTCCTCATCGCTCAAATACTCGTGACCCGCCATCGGCGACCCCGGAAGGCCGAACTTCACCACGCGTTCCACCGCCCAGCGTTCCGCGGGTTCAACGCGCCGCCAGGCGTCGTGCGCAAAATCCGGCGGCCGCACGCTCAGGCGCCCCGCCAGCGGACCATCGCCGCGGCCTGTCAGCCCGTGACACACCCCGCAGAGCTGGCCGAAAAGGACGCCGCCGCGTCCTTCGTCCACGCGTTCGCGCCGCGGTTGCCACGCGGCATTCGCCTCGAGCCGCTTGGCCAAGTCGGCTCCCCCCAGCGACGCCAGATATGCCACCAAAGCCTCCCCGCGCCCTGCGTCAGTCCCGAACAAATAGTCATAGGCGGGCATCCGTGACCCCGGCATCACCGCCCGCGGATTCCGCAAATGCAGCCGCTGCCATTCGGCCGAACGCCGGTTGCCGATCTCCGCCAAATCCGGTCCCTGTCGGCGATTCCCGAGCAGTGGCGGCGTCTCCGCCAGCACCGCCTGCAACGATCGCGCCGGTCCCCAGTTCTCCTCATCGGCCACCATCCGCGGCCGCACGTATTGCGAATGGCAATGAATGCAGCCTTCCGCGATGTAGACTTCCCGACCCAACGCGATCTGCGCCGAGTCGCCGGCCCGAACTCCTGCCACCAGCACCGTCGCCGCCACTGTCATCGCCAGCACCCGCCACCGGATGGCAAACGCCAGCGCGAGTCCGGCCCCCGCCAGCGCCAGAAACCAGCCGGGAATTCCGTGGAGGTCCTGCGCCAGCCCGATGCCCAACGCCGACCCGACCCAGCCCGCGACAGCGTAAACCCAACCCGCCACCGCCGCGCGACCCGACTTCGCCGGATAAAAGACCAACATTGTCGAGTAAACGGACACGCCCGCCGTATAGAGCACCGACACCACGCCCGACGCGCCCCGCTCGCCCAACACCGTGCACGCCGCCAGCAACGCCGTCGCGGCCAGCGCCGCCAGCCCGCCCCACCGGCCGCGATCCAGCGCCCACCCCGTCGCCATCGCCGCCGCGAAATGCACCAGCGCGTTTCCGCCCAGCGTCCACGCCCCGGCCCACGTGCCCGCCTTCCACACCCGCGCATGCTGAATCACGTAAAACGCCGCCGAATCCAGCCACACCAGCACCAGCAGGATCGCCACCCACGCGGCGAGCGATTTCGGTGCGTGCTCTCCCGTCACCACTTCTTCAATACCTCGAACGTCGAACGCGCGCGTCATCAGCCCGCCCGCCAACGCCACCCCCGCCGCCAACCACGCCTGCACCAACGCCGGCGCCGCAAACACGAACGGGAGGTTGCACACTGCGTAAGCCGCGCCGGTGCCCATCCCGCACCACCACCCCAGCCGCTCCGCTCCGAGCACCGCTTTCAATCCCGAGGCCAGCGTCACCGTCACTACGCCCAACGAAAAGCCCGTAAACCCGCCCGCCAGCATCATCGCGGCCCGCGAACCGGCGAACGCGGCGAACGCCGCCGCCCATCCGCACCCGAAAAACGCAAGCGTCAGCGTCCGCTTCAAATGCGTCGGCCGAAACCAGCGCGCCGCCGCGATGCTGCCCGCCACGCCACCCGCCCCCAGAACCGCCATGATCGCGCGCAGTCCGAATCCATCATCCGCGAACCGCTCCGCCAGCGAGAGAAACGCGAACTCCGCGAACAACAGAAAGTAGACGTAGGTCGCCGCAATCGCGCCCACGCCCGCCAGCCGCGCCGTCGTCGTCCGCGGGGTGTTATTCACGGCGCCCCGCTCCTTTCGCCAGCAGCCACGCCTGCGCCGCCACCAGCGCCCCGTCCGTCGCCGACACCGTCACCCATCCGCTCGTCAGCCATCCGGCCAGCACCGCCGCCGCCACGTAGCCAGCCGCGCTGCCGCGAAACCACATTGTCGCCAAAAATACGATACGCAGCCGCTCCGCCGGCCGCCGGGCCGCCCAGAGATACGTCGCGCCCACGGCGCCGACGAACGCGCCGACAAACCGCACGAACACGAGCGCCTCCGCCCCCGGCACCGGCACGCGCATCGCCGTCAGGGTCCACGCCGGCAGCCCCACCAGGCCGAGTCCGGTCGCGAGGTCCATCGCTCCCGCCGCCCACGCCAGCGCCACCGCCATTTTCGTCGCTCTCATGCTTTCGCCTCCCGGCACCACGCCGCCGACGCCGCGAGCATCGCGCTTCCCGCCATCAGCCGGGCCACCAGCAGTCCCGTGACCCACGGCGCGCCGACAAAAAACTCGCCCGCCCGCGCTGTCTCCAAAATCCCGAGACACACCAGCACCGCCACGTGCGCCAGCGTGGCGAGTTGCCAGCCCCAGAACGCCACGGCGCCCCCGCCGGGCGCACGCCCCAGCGCCGCCAGCAGGGCGACGCCGAAACTCGTCACTGCCCCCGCCATCGCAAGATGTGCGTGGGCGACGAGCACGTTGGAAAATTTGAAACGTTCCGACAGCCCGGGCCAGAACGTCAGCCAGCCCGACGCCAGCAGCAGCGTCCACCACGCGAACGCCGCCCCGAGCCAGCGTCCCGCCGCCGCCGGCCAGACAAATCCTCGCAGATAACCCCACGTCAGCGGCGCCCACGCGAGCAGCGTTCCCAGTGCCGCGATCTGCGCCCACGCATGATGCGACGCGTTGCCCCGATCGATCGCCACGAAGATCACGGCCGACACCACCAGCGCGCCCCAGAACCGCGCCCCTCGCGTGCCGCGTTCCTTTCGCGCCAATCCCAGCGCGCGCGGAATCCACCCGATCAGCAGCACCAGCGAAAGCGTCGAGCCCAGCAGCGATGCACCCGTCGCCCCGCCGCTGTCCGGATTGACGCTCGGATACACCTCGCGACCTTCCGACCAGTAAAGGAGCGGCGGCACGCTCACAAGCAGCGCCAGCACGATCGCGCGCACCGCCAGTTCGCTCCGCGTGAGCGTTCCCCGCCGCGCCCACACCGCCGCGCCGAGTGCGCTCCACCACAGCAGCATCGCCAGCGGCAGCAGGGGACGCGCCCAGCCGCTCCAATCGAGAAACAGCTTCCCGCTCACGTTGCCCGCGAGCCAGCTCACGCCGCCAAGCGCCAGCGCCAGCGACCACGCCGCCAGCGCCCACCGTGCCTGCCGCACGCCTGCCAAATCGCCAGCCGGAATCATCCACGCCGCCAACGCGCCCAGCAGCGGCAGCGTGCACCAGCCATAAAGCTGCCAGTCCAGATGCAGCGGCATCCACCGGCCATAACTGAGCGCACCGGTCAGGCCGTTCAGCTCCGGCCAGACCAGCAGCGCAGCGAGCCACACGCCGACGACGTTGGCCGCGACGAGCCAGCCGAGCGCATGTCGGCTTACTGAGGTTGCCAGCGCGGGGTTCACGTTTCCGTCAAACGGCCGTCCCGCACGTGCACCCAGCGGTGACAAGCCTCGGCAAAACGCCGCTCGTGGGTCGCGAGGATCAGCGTGATTCCATCCTGTTCGACCAGCGTCCGCAGCAGCGCGAACACCGTCTCGCCTGTTCTTTCGTCCAGCGATCCCGTCGGCTCGTCCGCGAGAACGATCCGCGGCGAATTCATCAACGCCCGGCCAATCGCCGTGCGCTGCCGTTCGCCGCCCGAAAGATCCTGCACACGATGCCCGAGCCGGTGCGCGATCCCGAGTTGTTCCGCCACCTCGCGAACCCGCGCGCGCGTTGCCGCCGCGCCGCAGTTCACCGCCAGCGCCGGCACGCTCAAATTTTCCGCGATGGTGAGATCGGGGATCAGGTTGTGCAGTTGAAACACGAAACCCACCTGGCGCCGTCGCAGCTCCAGCCGGTCGCGTTCGCGCCGCGGATCGAAACCCGCCACCGACAGCTCGCCCGTATCCGGTATGTCAAGTCCACCGAGCAGATGCAGCAGCGTGCTCTTGCCCGAGCCCGACGCGCCCCACAGCGCCAGCATCTCGCCCGCGCGCACTGCGAGCGACACATCGCGCAACACCGGCACGCGGCCGCCGTCGTAGGCTTTCGAGACGCGCCGCGCGCTCACCAGGATTCCGTAGGGTTCACTCATAGCGCAGCGCCTCCACCGGCTGGATCCGCGACGCGAATCGCGCCGGATAGATTGCCCCCGCCACCGCCGTCACGAGCGCCATGCCGACGATCCCGAGCGCGACACCCGGATGCACCTGCGCCTGGACGTAGCCCTGCAGTTGCGGGATGTGCGGCAGGAGCGCGAGCACCGCCGCACCGAGCGCCGTGCCGAGCACCAGCCCTGCGGCGGCGATCGCCACGGCTTCGCCCAGAATCAACGCTCCGAGCTGTCGTTCGGAAAATCCGCATACCCGCAGCACCGCCAGTTCACGGATGCGGCCGAAAACCGACATCAGCATCGTGTTCGCCACGCCCAAGCCGCCGAGCAGAAATGCGCACACGCCCACCGCCCACGAGGTCGCGCGCAGGATGCGAAACGAATTGTAGCTCTGGCTAAACTCGCGGTCCTCGAGCGCGACGAGCGTCGGATGCTCCGCCTCCACCGCGCGCTTGAACGCCGCGCCTTCGCTGCGATCGCGCAGCTTGACTGCGACCACCGACGCGACACCCGGACGATGAAAATACGCCTGCGCCTCCGCCAGCGGCAGAAATACGCCGCCATCCTCGAAGCCGTTGGCCGCTTTGAAAATTCCGCCCACGCGAAACGTCGTCGGCCCGATCGCGATCGTTTCGCCCGGCTTCGCGTGCAGAAATTCCGCCGCGCGTTCGCCCAGAAAAATCTCGCCGCTGCGCGCGCCGAAATCCTCGCGCCGCCCGGCGCGCCACTCTGCCTTCTCCAGCCGTGGATCGTCCGCCGCGATCCCGAAACATGTGATCACCGGATATCCCGGCGACGACACGATGCCGAAGAGCATCGCGTGCGCCGCAGCGACTTCCGGCCGCGTTTTCACGGCGACAACATCCTCGTCGCGCACGGAACTGAAAAACAGGTCGGAGACGTTCTTCTCAAAAACGAGATACTCGCTGTCGGTGACGAGGATGTGTTCGAACATCCCGATCGCGCCGTTCACGATCGCGAGGATCGTCAGCATCGCGGCGACCCCAAAGGCGATGCCCGCCACGCCGATCGACGCCCGCAGCTTGTGCCGGCGGAGATTCGTAAAAACCAGGCTCAGACTGCGCATCGCTTCGACGTCGTTCCTCGCCCGCATCCAGGCCCTGAATACAACCCGGCGCCCCGCCGGCCGACCTCTGAGATATTCCTGTCGTTTTCGTTCATTGGCTGCTCCTCACGCCGCTCGCAGCATCGCGCCGCGCGCGACAAACACGTCCTCATGCCAGCGCGCGAGAAACGCCCGGCGGCCGTCGCGCCGGGCGAGTGCCGTGACCGTCCGGCCCGCTTGCGAGAGGAGTCGCTCCACGCGTCGGCGCGCCGCCGGCACGCCGAGCGCGAGCGCGAGATTCGGCCGCCGCAGCGCGGCGTCGCGCTGCACGGTTTTTCCGGTCGCGATGCTCGTTGCGAGCACGTCGCGCAAATCGTCGACGGCCTGGTAGGCCAATCCCCAATACACGCAGAGCCGCCGCAGCGCGCGCTGCGCGCCCCGGCCGGGACGCGCCCACAGCGCGGGCAAGGCGACACATAGCCACAGGAGCGTGCCGGTTTTCTGCCAGGCAATGCGACCGATGTCGCGCGGCGACGACGCTTCGGGCGCAAACGCGAGATCGCGCGCCTGTCCGCCGATCAATCCCGCCGGGCCGAGCGCCGCGTCCACCAACGCGGTCGCACGACGTCGCACGGCGAGCGGCCGCGTCGCGAACGCCTCGCCCACCAGCGCATACGCGCGGTTGATCAGCGCGAGCGCGGCAAGGATCGCCGTCGCCTCGCCAAAGGTTCGGTGCAAACAAAGTCCGCCACGCCGCTCGTCCGCATCGTCCATGCAGGGCAGATCGTCGAAGAGCAGCGACGCGAGGTGCCAGTATTCCACCGCGCACGCGACCTGCTCCGCCGCCGCCGCCGGCATGCCGCTGGCTGCGGCCGATTCGAGCACCAGCGACGCGCGCACCATCCGGCCCGTGCGCCCGACGGCCAGCGCCAGCGCCTCGCGCAACGGCGACACGACGCCGCTCAGCGGCGGCGCGTGACGCACGAGCGCCTGTTCGAACGAAACATCATCGGGCAGCGTCATGGCGGCGAAGCGTTCAGCGCGTGCCCTGGAGATGAAACCGCACGGTCACGAGCGGATCGACTTTCAGAATCGCAAACTTGCGGATGACCGGCAGCCCGAAGTCGCGCGTGTCGAGCGCGGCCTCCCCATCGATCGCAAAAATCCGTCCGTCCGACGTCACGTCGATCGGAAATTCGATCTCCCGCATCGTGCCGTGGAAACGCAACTGACCGCGCGCCGTGAAACGGCCATCGGGTCGCGGCGTGAGCGTCGCAAGCACGAATTCCCCGTCGGGGAAGCGCTCGCTCTCCTCCCATTCGTTCATCTGCCGATCGCGCGCCGTCTTGCCCGTTTTCACGTCGGCGAATTTGAAACGGAAGGTGGCGGATTTGACCTCGCTGCCGCCCGAGTCGACGACGAGTTGCGCGTCGTAGTGATCGAGTTGCGCGACGAAAGAGTCGACCGTCGCCTTGACGGCGACCTGCACCTGCGAACGGACGTAGTCGATCGTGAGTGGCTGCGGTTCGGCGGCCAGACGCCCGCCGGCCAGCGCCAGCAGCGGAACGAGGAGAAGGAATGTTTTCACGGAATTGGGACGAGAGAAGGTGACCGCACGGACCGGATTCATTGCGCCGCGGCCACCGCCTCGGAAGGTTGGGTGAACAGCGCGCCGCGCCGATAGTCCGCCTGCTCGCCGGCAGAGAGTTCGCGATACAGCCCGTGCTGATAGAGATAGCTGGCGGTCTGATAATAGGCGATCGCCTCGGACGTGAACGTCGCCGGGCGATTCTTCAGCGCGTGCGTGGTGTCATCGTAGTCGAACTCCGCCGACTCGCGCACCGGCATGAGCATGCTGAGCACGCCGGGCTCGTAGAGTCCGAGTTTCTGGTAATTGCCGATCAGCGCGCGCCGATCGCCGCCGGCTTTGCGCACGTCCCAGCCAAAGAAGCGGCTCGCGTAGCTCCAGTTCAGCAAGCCGAGCAACGTCGGCGCGTAATCGACCTGGCTCATCAGCTCGCGCACGTGACCCGGCGCGATCTGTCCGCCGGGCGCGTAGATGAACAGCGGGATGTGATAATTCTCCACCGGCAGCGTCGTCCGGCCGGCGACCGACGCGCAGTGATCCGCGACGATCACAAACACGGTGTTCTTGAACCACGGCTTCGTCTCCGCCTCGCGCAGAAACTGGCCGATCGCGAAGTCGGTGTATTTCACCGCGCCGGCGCGTCCGCTGATCTTTGGCGGCAGGTCGATGCGGCCCTCCGGATACGTGTAGGGCCGGTGATTCGACGTCGTCATCACGAAGAAATGAAACGGCTTGCCCGCGGCGTGCTCGCGATCCGCCTCGCGCATCGTCCAGCGATACAGATCCTCGTCGCACGCGCCCCAGACATTGGCGAACGTCACGTCTTCGCGCCCGACGGCCGCGCGGTCGATCACACGATAGCCGTTGTTGCCGAAGAAATAGTTCATGTTGTCGAAGTAGCCGAAGCCTCCGTAAAGGAACGCCGTGTCGTAGCCGCGGCTGCGAAACACCGAGCCGAGCGTGAACAGATGCTCGTTGCGCGGCCGTTTGATGAGTGAGCGGCCCGGCGTCGGCGGCAGCGCAAGCGTCAGCGCTTCCATCCCGCGATCCGTGCGCGTGCCGGTCGCGTAAAGGTTGTCGAAGACGAGGCTCTTCTCCGTGAGTGCCTGCAGGTTCGGCGTGAGGTGCGACGCGCGATTGAAGACGCTCACGAAATCCGCGCTCAGGCTCTCGACCGTGATTTGAATGACATTCGGGTGCAGCTCGGGGCCGTCATTGGAAACGAAATGCAGCGTGTCGCGAGGCGCGGGCGAGTTCGCCACCGACGCAGACGTCGCCTCGCGCCCGCCGTGCTCCGCCAGTTCCTGGCGCACGCGGTGAAACGCTTCGTCGACCGGCAGCGTCGGATAGAACTGATCGTAATCGAGCTCGTTGTCGCGAAACGCGGCGAAGAGCGACCACACGCCGTCCTTCGCCAGCTCGCGGTTGTAGTTGTTGGCAAACGCCGGCAACTGCCGGGCCTCGAGCCCGAGCATCGCGATCGCCACGACTGCCAGTCCGGCGCCGCCCGCGCGCAGCCGCGGCCAGAACGGCTCGTGTTCGCTCTCGAGCCAGCGCCCGATCCATCCCGTGCGCAACAAGCCGGCGAAGCCCACCGCCGTCGCGACAAACAAGCCCGCGAAAATCGCCGGCAAGGGATACGATTCGCGAATGTTGCCGATCACCTCCTTCGTGTAGACGAGGTAGTCCACCGCGATGAAATTGAAGCGGACACCATACTCATCCCAAAACAGCCACTCCGCCATCGTGCCAAAGAGCAGCACGTAAAGCACCGCAAAGAACCCCGCATACGCGAGTCCACGCCCGATGCGCCAGCGAAAGAACCGCTGCGGCAGAATCGTCAGCAGCACGATCAACGGCAGCGACCACAGCAGCGCCGCGCCCAGATCGAACACGAGGCCCCAGCCGAAGGCCGCCAGCAAACTCGCGTCGATGGAGACCAGCCAGCGCGCCTTGAGCAGCAACGCGACCCGCAGCAGAAATGCCACGCCGACAAACAGAGCGACGAACAACACTACGCCCCCGTGACGCCGCTCGAGCGTCCGGGTCAGGATGGGAGGAAGTTTCACGATGAGAACAGCGTGAGACAACGCTACCCTCCGCGAATGAACGGCTCATGAACGTGGGATGAAAAAACGTTCACAAACCACCCCGTGCGCCGCTCCAGATTTTTGTCGCGCTCGCCGCCTGCTCTTCCCCAAATCGCCGTGACCATGGCGCCCGCGAAAAACTTCACGTTCATCTGCGGCCCCGACGACTTCCTCGTCGGCCGGCTCGGCGCGGAGAAATTCGCCGCGCTCGCCGCCGAGGTGCCGGACGAGTTTTCGCGCGAGGTCCTGAGCGGCTTCGCCGGCAACATGAGCGAGGTCGCCGACGCGGTGAACCGCTTCCGCGACGCCGTCCAGACCGTCTCGATGTTCGGCGGCCGGCGCGTCGTGTGGCTGAAAGACGTCAATTTCCTCGCCGACACCGTCACCGGCCGCGCGGAGGGCACGCTCAAGCTCGTCGAAGACCTGCAGGAAATCCTGGCGAAAATCGATCCGGCCGAAACCGCGGTCCTGATCACCGCCGCGCCCGTCGACCGCCGCCGCGCGTTTCCGAAATGGTGCGAAAAAAACGCCGATTTCACGCTGGTGGCCGCCGACGACGGCGACGGCTCCGCGCTCGAAGGCGTGGTGCTCGCGGAAGCGAAAAAACTTGGCGCCACGATCACACCCGACGCGACCCGGATGTTGCTCGCCAAAGTAGGCGCGAACACCCGCCTGCTCGTCGAAGAGGTGCACAAGCTCGCCACCTACGCGCTGCCGCCGGGCGACGCCAAAGCTGCCGCCGTCACGATCGAGGAGGCGCACGTCGCCGAGCTCACGCCGAACGTTGCCGAGGGCGATTTCTTCGAGGCGGCGGAGGCATTTTTCAGTGGCAATCTGCAATGGACCCTCGCTGCGCTCGAGCGGCAGTTCTTCGCCGAGCCGAACGCCGCCCGTCCGATCCTCGCCGCGCTGCAGAACCGCAACCGCATCCTGTTGCAGGTCCGCGCCCTGATCGACGCCGGCGCCGTGCGCCTCGGCCCGCGCGGACTCGACGGCCTGCCGAAAGCGGCGTCGCTCCACGGCGCGAAGTTCACCGGTGCGACCGAGAAGAGCTCGTTCAACCTCTTCACGCAAAATCCCTGGTATGTCGGCAAACTGGCAACCGGCGGAAAGCTGCCGCCGCTGCGCCGGTTGATCGACAACCAGCAGGAGTTCATCGCCGCCTTCGAGCAGTTGATCCAGCGTCCCGGAGAGCAGGAGGAAGTCCTCCGCGAGATGGCGACGCGCTGCCTGGCCGCCTGACGTGCGCTTGGCGCACCGCCCGCGGTCGTCGGCGCGGGCTCGACGACAAGCTCGGCGCATCCTTCGCCCGGCCCAAACCGCCCGCCGCATCCGCTTGCTCCATTCCGCAAGCGACGCACAAACGCAATCGCCTCCTTTTTCCGCAACCCCACCCCACGTCGCGTCCCAAGCAGAGTGTCATATAATGTATGACACTCTGTCCGGTCCGCTCGGTGGTGCGGAGGGTGGGTCCGGTCTTGCGGGACGCAGCGCCGGCGTCGAGGCTCGGGCTCGCATGTCCTCCCTCCCCGCTCAGTTCACGAACGTCACCGTCGTCACGAAGGCCAACATCTATTTTGACGGCAAAGTCGTCAGCCACACGGTGCTGCTCGCCGATAACACCAAGAAGACGCTCGGCCTGATTTATCCGGGCGCGTTTCACTTCGGCACCGGCGCGCCCGAGCGCATGGAGATCATCGCCGGCTCGTGCCGCGTGAAGATCGACGGCTCCGCCGAAACGCGCGACTACGCCGCTGGCCAGCACTTCGATGTCCCGGGCAATTCCGGCTTCGACATCGAGGTCACGAGCGGCATCTGCGAATACATCTGCTCGTTCCTGTAAGTTTTCCTCGGCGCACGGCAGCATCCGCTGCATCCGCGCACCGCGCTCAGTCCGCGCCAAGTTTCTCCCAGAGAAACGCGAACGTTAGCGCCACGCGCGTGGCGAGCTGCTCGCTCGTCACGCTGCCGTGATGGCCGCCTTCGGTGTTTTCGTAATAGTCCACGTCGTAGCCGAGCGCGTCCATCTTCGCGGCCATCTTGCGCGCGTGGCCCGGATGCACGCGATCGTCGCGCGTCGTCGTATAAAACAGGATCGGCGGCAGCTTCCGGCCGGGACTCACGTTTTGATACGGTGAATAGCGGCTGAGATACGCCCACTCCGCGGGCACGTCGGGATCGCCGTATTCCGCCATCCAACTCGCCCCCGCCAGCAGCCGGTGATAACGCTGCATGTCGAGCAGCGGATTCCCGCAAACGACCGCACCGTAAAGTTCCGGATGCCGCAGCATCGTTGCGGCAACGAGCAGTCCGCCGTTGCTGCGGCCCTCGATACCGAGCCGCGTCGGCGAGGTGATTTTTCGCGCAACCAGGTCGCGGGCGACGGCCTCGAAATCTTCGAAGCATTTGACGTGGTTTTCCTTCAACGCGCCGAGATGCCACTGCGGACCGAACTCGCCGCCGCCGCGGATATTCGCGAGCACGAACACGCCGCCGCGCTCGAGCCACAGTTTCCCATACACGCCGTGCAGGTCTTCGTAGGACCCCGAATAGGACGGCGTGAGCGAGTTTTCGAATCCGCCATACGAGAACATCCACACGGGATTGCGGCCGTCGTGACGCACTCCTTTTCGCGCGACGACAAAATACGGCACGCGCGTGCCGTCGGCGGACGTGCACCAGAACTGACGCGTCTCGAAGTTCTCGCCCGCGAACGTCGGCGCCTGCTGCTTCAACGCCACCGGCGACGTCGTCCCCGCCGGCACCCGATACAAAGTCGGCGGCGTCGTGAACGTTTCGAATTTCACCCACGCGTCGCCCGTCGCGTCGTCCAGACTGATCACGCTCAACGCGCCATTCTCGGGAAACGCGATCGTCTCGCGTGTCCATCCTTCCGCCGTCGGCGTCAACCGATCCAGCCGTCCGCGCACGTTATCGAGCATGCTCACGAAGATCGCGCGCTTCCCCACATGCGCTTCCTGCACGATCACGCTGTCCGTGTTCGCGACCAGCAGATCGATCGCACCCTCGTCGCCGCGAAGCAACGCCGGCTCGGCGAGCACGATGGCGCCGGCGGGAAACGTCTTCCCTGCAACCGCCCAATCTTCGCGCAACGCGATCACGAGCCGGCCGCGAAACGCATCCACAACTTTCGCCGTCGCCGGAATGGCGAGCGGCCGCACCGCGTCGCCGTCGATTTGAAAATACCGCGCCGTCCAAAACGTCTCCGCCTCCGTCAGCACGTGCACCGCGTCATCGCCCGAGCCGAAGCGGTTTGCCAGCACCCACACGCTTTTCGCGCTGCCTTCATGAATCGTCCTCGCATCCGCCAGCGGCGTGCCGCGACGCCACCGTTTCAAGACGCGCGGATAACCCGATTCCGTGAGCGAGCCTGGTCCGAAATCCGTGCCGACATACAGCGAATCGGCGTCGCACCAGGCGACCCGCGACTTCGCCACCGGCAGCACGAAACCACCGGGCACGAAGGCGCGCCTCGTCACGTCGAACTCGCGAACCTCCGCGGCGTCGCTTCCGCCCGGAGAGAGCTGGATCAGGCAGCGCGTCTCGTCCGGCTGCCGCCACACGGTTTCGCCAAACGCCCACGGCCGGCCCTCGGTCGCCGCGATGGCGTCGACGTCGAGCACCGTTTCCCAACGCGGCTCCGCCTTCGCGAGCTCCGCCGCCGTGGTGCGACGGAAAAGTCCGCGCGGATGCGCCTCGTCCTGCCACAAATGATACAACTGACCGCCGTGCGCCGCGACCTCCGGGATTCGTGACGCGGAATTCAGGACCGCCAGCGCGTCGCGATAAAGTCCCGCATAGTCCGGCCGCGCCGTGAGCCGCTCGGCGGTGCGTTCGTTGCGCGCGTGCACCCACGCGAGCGCTCGTTCGCCGTCGATCTGCTCCAACCAGCGGTAGCGATCGTCCGACTCCACCGGTGTCGCAGCCTGAACCTCCATCCAGGCTCCACTCCAAACCCACAGCCAGACGGCGGCGGCGCGACGAACTCCCCTTGAAATTGGCATGCGCGGACAAATACCTGCGTGGCGTCCGGGCGCACGCCGAATCACGAGAGGCACGATTCGCCGGCCGGCGTTTGCACGCGGACACGGTCCCGGGTAATCTCGCAGATGCAGCCCGGTTCGATCCGCCGCGAGAACGGCAAACTCCATTTTGAGATAGAGGAACGCGCCTTGCTCGCGTCCGCGAACGGCGACTTGCGAGTGGTGGATCCCGACGCGTTTCTCGAGTTTGTCGCGCGCAACTTCTTCACGCTCACGCATGATCTGCGCGGCGGGCAGCGGGCGACCTGGTGGGAGCGCTGGTGCGAATCGCTCGCCAAGGCTGCCGCCTCGACGGGCCATGGCGTGACGGATCGGCATGTCCCGGAACCGACCTGCGGGTGCGACCCCGAAGAACACGACGGCGGTTGAGCCGGGCGAAATTTCGCCGCCGATGCCGGTGGAACCAAACGGCGGGCTGGCGCTCCATGTCAGCCACCGAAGGACCTGTGGCACCGAATGAGCACTCTCGTTACGAACCGATCGCGTCTCCGAGAGCGCATCAACCGCTTGCGCTATCAGACGATGCCGCTGCTGTGGGCGCTCGTGCCGCCCACGGCGCTGCGCTTGCTGCCGGGAACTTCCGCCCAGTTCGGTCCGCCCCGACGCGCCGCGCGCTGGACTGAGTTTCGCCAGCGACCCGGGGTCGCTTGGCGCCGGGTTTTTCCGGAGCGCGTGCAGGTGCTGCCGCCGCCGTTTTTCTGCAACGATCCCGCCAACGCGCTCGCACGAGGCCGTGAAATCACCTGGCCCGAAGCGGGCGTCGCCGAAATCCCCGACGGCCGCGTGCTCGATGAAAACGCGTGGGTCGTCGGTCCGGGCGACACGTTTCTCGGCGATTTTTGTTTCATCGGTCACAATCGCCAGTCGCGCGTCTATCACATTGTGAAGCTGCATCCGGTGCAGCGGCTGCCCGGTCGCACGCTCAATCTTTGCAGCGCGCACGCCGTCACGAACTTCTTTCATTTCGTCATCGACTCGATCAGCCGCGTCGAGCTGGTGCGTCGCGCGGGCTACACGTGGGACGATTTCGACCGCATCCTGTTTCCGCGCTTCAGCAGTCCGATGACGGAGGAGATCGTCGACGCCGTCGGCGTGCCGCGCGACAAGATCCTGCGCATCGGCCGACGCGAACAGTTTCGCTGCGAGCGATTGATCCAACCGTCGTTCCCCGGGCCGCTCGCCTGCACGCCGTCGTGGGTCGTGGAGTTTTACCGCCAGCTATTTCCGCCGCCGCCGGGCCCGAAAACGCGGCGCCTCTATTTTCCACGCCGAGGCAATCGTCATCCGAGCAATGAGGCCGAGCTCGATGCGAAGCTGGCAGCACTGGGTTTCGAAACGATCGATCCGGTGAAGACGCCGGATCTGCGGCGCCGGCTCGGCGAGGCGAGTCACGTCGTCGGCGTGCACGGCGCGAGCCTGGCGAATCTGGTTTTCTGCGCGCCGGGCACGCGCGTGCTCGAGCTGATGCCGACGGAGATTTCCGAGCACTACAACCGCTGGTTTTACTTCACGCAATGCGTCGGCGGCGGCATGCCATATGGCGCGCTGATCGGCCGCTCGCGGAAACAGCGGTTGACGTCCTTCAGCCCGCAACCGAAAGCGCTTTTCGACCTGCCTCCTGGCGATCTCGATCGCGCACTCGACGCGCTGCTGGAGCGCGCGAGCTGAGCGCCCCGCTCATCGTCGCGCCGGCGAGGCGGGAGCATTTTTCAAACCGAGGCTTGTTCGTGGCCGCGCGATGCGAATCGTAGCCGCACATGGCCCGCCGCTCGAAGCGCTCCCGTCGCTCCTCTTCCTTCGCCCCCTTTTTTCTCTGGCTCAACCTGATCCTCGCCGTCGCGATCGGCGGCTGGTATCTGGTGCAACCCACGGAGCGCCAGGCCGACGTCCGGCGGCTTGTCGCAAACACGTTCGAGCGCAAAAAGCAGATCTCGCCGCTCGATCTCGCGCGCGACCTTTGGGAGCTTTACTACCGCGACGCCGCGGCCGGGCGGATCGCCACCGGCGACAAATCGCTGCTCTACGGCGGCGTGCCGCTCGATCGTTCGGCCGACGCCAACGGAGCACTGCGGATTTTGAAGAATCGCGGCTACGTCGTGGGCTACAGCGACGCGCGCGGGAACCCGGCATGGGTCGCCTATCGCGTGGCGGACCTGGAGAACATTCCCGCGACGCCCCCGCGACCGGAGAAATTCGAGGTCGATCGGCGCACGACGGCGCGCGTGTCGCCCGACGCCTATACGAACAGCGGTTACGATCGCGGCCATCTGGCGCCGAACTACGCGATCGCGATCCATTACGGGGCCGACGCGCAGGCCGAAACGTTTCTGATGTCCAACATCACGCCGCAGCTCCACGCGCTCAACGCGGGTCTGTGGAAGGAACTCGAGATGAAAATCGCGACCAGCTACCCGGCGCGTTACGCGGAGGTTTGGGCGATCGTCGGGCCGGTGTTCGGCGCGAATCCGCCGCGCCTGCCTGGCGGCGTGTTGGTGCCGGAAGCGTTCTTCGCAATCCTCGTCGACGAACATGAGGGGAAACTGCGCACGTTCGCGCTGCTCATTCCCCAGGATGCGGCGCCAAGCAACGACGTCGCGCGATTCCTGACGACGATCGACGAGATCGAACGCCGCACACAGCTCGATTTCCTGCCGGAGCTCGACGATGTGTCGGAAAACGAAATCGAGCGCGTCCGTGCCGCGCGCGTGTGGTGAGGCGGCGCCTGCACTTGCAGGCGGACGGCTTCGCGCTCTTTGTGAGACGATCGCTTTTCTTCGATGAACCTGACCAAGCACTGGGCCGCACAACTGGATGATTACGTGATCGATCTCGCCTGGTCGCCGACCGGCGCCGAGATCGCAGCCGCGAGCGCGTCCGGACCGGTGGCGATTTTCGATGCCAGGGAAGGCGCGCGTCAGCACGAGCTGCCCGGCCACACCGACGGCACCAATTGCCTCGCCTGGCAGCCGGCTTCCAGCTCCTCGCTCTCGGCTCCCGGCTCTGGACTCGTCCTAGCCACCGGCGGCCAAGACGGCGCCGTGAAATTCTGGGACGCCGCCGCCGGCCAGCACACCGCGTCCGCGTCGCTCGGCTCCGCCTGGGTCGAACATCTCGCCTGGCGCCCGCAGCCCTCCGGCTCTCAGCTCTCGGCTCTCGGCTCTCAGCTCCTCTTCGCTTCCGCCGGCAAAGACCTGGTCGCGCTGCGGCCCGATGCGTCGGTCGCGCACACGTTCAAGGCTGCGCCGAAAACGATTTCCGCCCTCGCCGCGCAACCGGCGGGCGGGTGTATCGCGGCGGCGTATTTTGGCGGCGTTTGCCTGTGGGACGCGGACGACTTCGTCGTGCAGAAGGAGTTTCCCTACAGCAACGGCATCGCCGCGCTGGCCTGGTCGCCCGACAACAAATGGCTCGTTTCCGGCAACCAGGATCCGTCGGTGCACCTGTGGATTCCCGAGACCGACATCGAGCTCCACATGAGCGGCTACGAAGGAAAGGTGAAATACCTCTCCTTCGATCACACGTCGCGCTGGCTGGCGACCGGCGGCGGGCGTGACGCCTGCGTGTGGGATTGCAGCGGCGAGGGCCCCGAGGGCCGCGAGCCGCAGATGTTTCCGCACGACGCGCCGATCTGCGCGGTGGCGTTTCAGCGCACGCACGGACTGCTCGCGAGCGCGAGCAACGACGGCGTCGTGCAGCTCTGGAGTCCCGACCGCAAACAGCCGCTGCGCGCGACCGTGCGGATGCCGGCCGCCGCGACGAAACTGGTCTGGTCCCCCGACGACGCCCAGCTCGCGATCGGCACCGAAAAGGGCCACGTCTTCGTCCTGAAATGCGAGGCGTGACCGTGGCGGGCGCCGGGCAACGTCAGAAGTCGAAGCCGAAGAGCACGCGCAGTCGTTGGTAATCGGATACGCGGACGTCGGGATTGTTGTAACGGATCTCGTGACGCGCGCCGATGGTCAGTGTCTCGGTCAGCTTCTTGTTGATCTCGAAACGGTTTTCCCAGCCGTCCGACTGGTCGGAGAGCGAGTAATACCACACGCCGCGATTCGTGAGCGAAATCCGCCACGGCAGCTTCGCCTCGAACTCCGCGAACATCGACTCGACCGTTTGCGAAAGCTGGTCGCCGCCGTTCACGACCCAGGTGTTGAACATGTTCTCCGAGACGCCGGCGCGGAGTTTGCGGGTTTCCTTGTTGAAGACGTTGATGCCCGCGCCGACCTCCTGCTGGAGCAGCAGGTAGTCGGCCGGCAGGCCGCCGCGATAGTAGGCGCGGTTCCACTCGAGCGTGGGCCGGTAAACGCCAAAGAATTTGCCCGGGAAATCGTGCCGCCACACGCCGTCACCGCGGATCATGTCGGTGCTCACGACCTCGTCGACCGAGCCATAATCGTAGCGTGCATTCAGCTGCACCTCGTCGCTCTTCCACTTCCGCTGCAACCGGGCCTCCACCGAAACCGTGCTGCGATCGCGCGCATCCTGCAGCGCCTCGGCACTCACCGCGAAGCGCCCGTGCCACGAACCGAAAAACTGCTTCAACTGGCGTGCCATCTCGCGCGGCGAGAACGGTCCGTGCTCGACCGTCACCGTGCCGGTGCCGCCTTCCACATCCACGACCGGCGCGAGCTCCGGCTCCGGCATTTTCGCGAGGATGACTTCCGCGTCGGCGGCCGACACGTGCAGCAGCCCGAAGCGCTCGGATTGAAACACGACGGTGTCGCCGATCTTTTCCACGAAATGACCGCGCACCCGGTCGCCGTCCGCAAAGACCAGTTCATCGAACGCCGGCGCGGGCGGCGGTTTCGGCGCATGCGCCGAGGCGTGATCGGTCGCCGGCGCGAACAAGGGATCCGAGGACTCGTCGGCGCGCGTCACCGTCGCCGCGCCGCATATCCCTGCTATCAACCACAGTCCGAGAAGCTTGCGGATCGTTCGGCAGGAGCTCACCCGCCGTTCGACGTCGGAGAATGTTAGCGGTTTCAGGAAATTATGCAGCATGCAGGCCCGCACCGCCTCCCTCCCGCGGAGCGACGTCGAGGTCGCGAACCGCGACGCGGGGACCCGCGCGTCAGTTGCAAGCGATGCAGCGGGCACCGTGCAGAAATTTCTCCAGCGAGGGAAGTCTCCGTTTTGGGAATGGGGATTTTTATTTCCCTTTATCGCGACTCCGTGCGCCGAACTTATGCGTATGCCCTTGAGCCGCGCATCGCCGAACTCACGCTGAGCGCATGCGCGTTTTCATGTCGCTGCTCGCTCTTGCCGTCGCGCTGACGCCCGCGGGTAGCCGCGCGAAAGACGCGGTCTCGATCGCGGCCGCGGCCAATCTCGTCTTCGTCATCGAGGACCTGAACGCCGCGTTTCGCGCGGAGGAGCCCGACACGCGCCTCACCGTTGCCACCGGCGCATCGGGCAATCTGGTCGCGCAGATCACACACGGCGCGCCGTTCGATGTGTTTCTCTCCGCCGACACCGACTACCCGCAGTCGCTGATCGCCGCCGGCGTCGCGGAGGCGGCGACTTTCAAAATTTTCGCGATCGGCCGGCTGGTGCTCTGGACCACGCGGCCCGTTCTCCTCCCGGACGTGCCCGACGCGGATCCGGCGACGCGCATCGCTGCGCTCGTCCGTTCGCGGGCCGTCCGCAAACTCGCGATCGCCCACATCGACACCGCCCCCTACGGTCGCGCGGCGAAACAGACTCTCGTCGCGCTCGGCCTGTGGGAAACCGCCCACCCCAAGCTCGTCGTCGGCGAAAGCATTTCGCAAACCGCGCAATTCGTCGAAACGGGCAATGCCGACGCGGGCTTCGTCGCGCTCTCCCTCGTGCTCTCGCCCAAACTCAAAAACCGCGGCGCCTGGCTCGAGGTGCCGGCGGCCTGGCACGAGCCGCTCGCGCATGGCGCCGTCCTCACCTCGCGCGGCGCCAATAATCCCGCGGCGGCGCGCTACCTCGCGTTTCTCGGAAGCGAGCGCGCGCGGGAGATTTTTCAACGCTACGGCTACGACGTGCCGTCGGCACGCTGAACCGGCGCCACGCCAGCGATGCGCAACTGCCGGCTGGCCGCGGACCTCGCCGGCGATTTAGCTGCATGAGCTTGTCCGAACCCGCCTCCACGTTTCTCGGTCTCTCCGCGCCGCTCTGGCAGTCGCTCGCGCTCACGCTGCGACTCGCGGCGATCACGACGCTGGTGCTCGGATTGCTCGGCCTGCCGCTCGCCCACTGGCTGAACCGGACGCGCTGGCGCTTCGCACCGTTCATCGAAACGCTCGTCACGCTCCCGATCGTGCTGCCGCCCACGGTGATCGGCTTTTATCTGCTGGCGGCGTTTTCGCCGCAGCATCCGCCCGGGAGCTGGTGGAACGCGCTGACCGGCTGGCCGCTGGCATTTTCGTTCACCGGCCTGGTGATCGCGTCCGTGTTCTATTCGCTGCCGTTCGCGGTGCAGCCGTTTCAAGCGGCGTTGCGCAGCGTGCCGTCCGAGTTGCTCGACGCCGGCGCCGCACTCGGCGCCACGCCGCGTCGCGTGTGGCTGCGCCTCCACCTGCCGCTCGCGTGGCGCGGGATCGCCGCCGGATTGACGCTCGGGTTCGCGCACACGCTCGGCGAGTTCGGGGTCGTGCTCATGATCGGCGGATCGATCCCGGGCGTCACCCGCGTGGCGAGCATCGCGCTCTACGACGAGGTGCAGAAACTCGACTATGCGCAGGCGCACGCGTTCGCGGCGACACTCCTCGTGCTCTCCTTTTTGCTGCTGTTGCTGGTCACGTTTCTGCAACGCCGGCGGCGCTGACCGCGCGGGCGCTTGACGCGTCTGGCACACTCGCGGCAACTCCCATCGCTTGATCTCCTCCGCCCTTCATCACCTTCAGCCGCTTTCGCTCTTCCACCGCTTGCTCGCGGCCGGGGGCATTGCGCTGATTCTGCTCCTCAGCGCGGCGGCGGTCAGTCCGGGACTGCACGACCGGCTGCACGACGGCGCGCACGCGGGCGAAACCAATCACACGTGCGCGGTGGTGTTGTTTGCGAGCGGGATGACGAGCGCCGTCGCGACGATCGCGATCGCCGCGCCCGCCATCGCCTGGCGCGACCGGATCGTGTTGCCGGCGGCGAAACTTTTTCTGTCGCCGCCGCGTTACCTGCGTCAGCCGGAACGCGGGCCGCCGGTTGGCTGAGTCGATCGTTTGCGAAGCTTGCGCGTGAGCGCCGCGGCCGTTTTCGACCGGCGTGCGCGGAAGCGTTTAGCCGTGGCGTGCGCCGATTGGGCGCCGCGCGGTCACGTCCGTTCTGCAACCCAATTCAGCATGTCACTTTTTCCTCGTTCCTCCTGTTTCCTTCTCGGCTCGGCGACGTTCGCTATAGCCCAGCCCACCACGCCGGCGCCGTTTCACGACGACGCGATCAGCCTCGACCGGCTCGTCGTTTCCGCCGGTTTCCACGACAAAACCGCCTTCGATCTCGCCCAAGGTTCGTCGATCCTCGCCGGCGCCGATCTGCAGCGACGCGCGCAGAGCACGCTCGGCGACACGCTCGACGGCACGCCGGGCGTGAACGCAACTTCCTACGGTCCAGGCGCGAGCCGGCCGATCATTCGCGGACTCGGCGGCGATCGCGTGCGTGTGCTCCAAAGTGGAATCGGCGCGCTCGATGCCTCGAACATCAGTCCGGATCACGCGGTCGCGATCGAGCCGCTGTTCGCCGAGCGCATCGAAGTGCTGCGCGGCCCCGCCACGTTGCTTTACGGCAGTTCGGCGATCGGTGGCGTGGTCAATGTCGTCGACAACCGCATCCCCGAACGCCCGCCCACGACACCGTTTTCCGGTGCGCTCGAGGTGCGCGGTTTCGGCGCGGTCGATGAAGCGACCGGCGTCGCGGCGCTCAGCGCCGGTTCGCGCGACTTCGCCGTGCAGGTGAATGCGTTGAAACAACACGCCGGCGACGTGCGCATTCCGGGCGTCGCCCGCATCGATGCCGACGCGCCGCCGGATCAGCCGCGCGGAATCCTGCCCAACAGCGACGTCGACACCCGCAGCGGTTCGCTGGGCGCGACGTGGTTTGGCCGGGCCGGTCATGTCGGGCTCGCGGTGAGTCGTTACGAGACGAATTACGGCGTGCCCGTCGGCGAGCCGATCAGCCTCGCACTGCGCCAGGAGCGGCTCGATCTCCATGGCGAACTCACGCAGCCGTTCGGCGTTTTCCGCGGGATGAAAGCGCAGCTCGGCTTCGGCGATTACCGTCACCGCGAAATCGCGGAGCACACGACCGTGAACACGACGTTCGAGAATCGGGCTTGGGAAGGTCGCGTCGAGCTGCCGCACGAATGGCGCGACGGATTGAGCGGTACGTTCGGCGCGCAAGCGAGCGGCAGCGACTTCGCCGCGATCGGTGAGGAAGTCGCCACGCCGCCTTCCGTCACCGAGACGCAGGCGATTTTCCTGCTCCAAGAATGGAAACGACGCGCGGTGACGCTGCAGTTCGGCGGCCGCCTCGAGCGGCAATCGCTGCGGCTCGGCGACGTGCCCGACGGTTTGCCGCCGGTTGACGGCTACGCGGCGCGCTCCGGCGAAACCCGCCGCGGTACGCGCGCGAGCGGCTCGGTCGGCGTGGTGATTTATCCGGCGAAGGATTGGTCCGCGGGCCTTTCGCTTTCGGTTTCCGACCGCTTGCCGACCGCGCAGGAGCTTTTCTCGAACGGGCCGCACGGCGGCACCGGCGCGTGGGAAGTTGGTCGTGCCGATCTGTCAGCCGAACGTTCCGTCGGGCTCGAATTCAGCGTGCGCAAGCGCGCCGGCTTTCTCACCGGCGCGATCAGCGCGTTCGTGAATCGATTCGACGGCTTCATTTTCGAACAACGCCTCGCCGACGATGCGATTCCCCCGGAGCTGAATGCGGAAGGTCTCACGCCGTATCAATTCACCGCGAAAGACGCGAAGTTCTACGGCGGCGAAGCGGAATTGGTTTTCCATCTGATCGAACGCGACCGCGACTCGCTTCATTTGCAGCTCACGTCGGACTTCGTGCGCGCCGAACAAACGAGCGATGGTCAACCGCTACCGCGCACTCCGCCCCGGCGGTTCGGCGCGGCGTTGCGTTACGAAAGCGGGCGTTTTCGCGGCGGGTTCGAAGTGCGGCGCATCGAGGCGCAGACACGCGTAGCGCTGGAGGAATCGACCACGCCGGGCTACACGTTGCTCAACGCCGACGTGAGCTATGGCTGGTTGAGTGGCGGTGCGAGCTACGAAGCGTTTCTGCGCGGGACCAATCTCACGGATGCGGACGCGCGCGTGCACGCGTCGTTCTTGAAAGAGTTTGCGCCACGGCCCGGACGCGGGGCGCTCGCCGGTTTGCGCCTGCGGTTCTGAGCCAAGGTGCCGATTACTCGCCGAGGCCAAACACGGCCTTGGCGTAGTTCTCGGCGGAGAATGGCTGCAGGTCTTCGGCCTGTTCGCCGAGACCGAGGAAATAGATCGGAATCTTCAGCTGACGATAAATGCCCACGATCGCACCGCCGCGGCTGGTGCCGTCGAGCTTCGTCACGACGAGGCCGGTGAGGCCGAAGCTTTGGTGAAAGATCCTCGCCTGCTCGATCGAGTTGGAGCCGAGCGAACCGTCGACGACGAGCCAGCGATGTTGCGGCGCGTCGGGATCGTTTTTCTGCAGCACGCGGCGGATCTTCGCGAGTTCCTCCATGAGGTTGCTCTTCGTGTGCAGCCGGCCGGCGGTGTCGACGATCAGATAATCGCGTCCGCGCGCGTGCGCCGTTTTCCAGGCATCGAACGCCACCGCGGCGGCGTCCGCGCCGGTGTGGCTCGCGACGATATCGAGTTCGAGGCGCGTGCCCCAGGTTTTGAGCTGCTCGACGGCGGCGGCGCGAAACGTGTCGCACGCCGCGAGCGTGACCGACCTGCCGTCCTGCTTGAGCCGCCAGGCGAGTTTCGCGGCGGTGGTGGTTTTGCCCGAGCCGTTCACGCCGATCATCGCGATCACGATGGGCTTTTTGTCGGCGGCGGGCGCGGCCGATTCAGCACCGCTCCCGTTCAGCACGCCTTCGCTGCCGGCGAGCACGCGCTGGAGCACGGCGCTGCCGATTTCGGCGGCCTGCTGGCCCTGGAGTTCCTTGTCCTTGCCGTAGGCCTTGCGGATCTCCTCGAGAATTTCCGTCGTGGTCTCGACGCCGAAGTCCGCGGTGTAGAGCGCTTCCTCGAGTTCCTCGAGCGACGCGGCGTCGATCTTGCGCCCGCCGAACAGGCCGCGCGTCTTCGTCGCAATCGCCGAGACGGTCTTCGAGAGACCTTCCTTAAACTTTTTGAAGAGACCGAACATTGCTCGTGTGCCCACGGAATACACGGATCACACGGAAACAAATTTCTTCCGTGTATTCCGTGTGTTCCGTGGGCCTGATTCTACTCCGCCTTGCGGGCATCGCGACCGACCTGGTCCTTCAGGCGGTCGAGGATGCCGTTGATGAAGCGCTTCGCGTCGGCGTTGGAGAATTGTTTAGAAAGGTCGATCGCCTCGTTGATCGAGACGACCGGCGGGATGTCCTTGCGGTAGATCATCTCGAACATCGCGAGTCGCAGGATCGCGAGGTCGATCTTGGCGATGCGGTCGAACTCCCAGTTGTGGGCGAGCGTCTTGATGCGTCCGTCGATCTCCTCGACGTGCTCGATCACGCCGTGAATGAGCTCGTCGCCGAACGCGTAGTGGTCGCGCGGATGCTCCATGTTCTCGAAGAACAACCGCAGGTCCTCGGTCAGGTTCTTCGGAGCGTTCATGCTCCACGCGAAAAGATATTGGAGCGCGGCGACACGGCCGTCGCGGCGCTGGGCAAATTGGGCCTTGCTCATCGGGAAAGGGATTTCTTCAGCGCGGCCATTTCGAGCGCGGCCGCGGCAAACTCCGCGCCGCGATCGATCCGGCCGCGGCAGCGGGCCTCGGCCTGGGCGCGGGTGTTGGTCACGATCACGCCGTTGATGACCGGGATTCGCGTGGCGAGTGCCACGCCCTGCAAAGCATGCGAAACGCTCTGCCCCACCATCTCGTGATGCGAGGTGTCGCCGCCGATCAGCACGCCGAGACCGATCACGACATCGCGGCGACCGCGCGCCAGTTCGCTGGCCGCCCAAGGCACCTCGTGGGAACCGGGCACGCGGACGACCGCGATCGCTTTTTCCTTCACGCCGGCGGCGCGCAATTTCGCGACCACACGGTCGAGCAGCGCGTCGACGAGCTCGCCGTTGAAGCGCGCCGCGACGATCCCGACGCGAAACGCGTCACCCTTGATCACCTTTTCACTCGGAGCAGCCAGACTCATGGACCGGCTATCGACGAGGCCAAAGCGGTTTTCGGCAACTCAAAACCCACGCCGGTTTCGGGCGGGGTCCCGGCCACGGTCAAAGCGGCACCTGCTCGACAATCTCCAAGCCGTAGCCGTCGAGGCCCACAACCTTGCGATTGCTGCGCGACATCAAGCGGATGCGGCGCAGTCCGAGCGCCGCCAGGATCTGCGCGCCGGTGCCGTAATCGCGGATGCTCATCGGCGGCGGCGCCTCGCCGGGCTTGGCGTCGAGCCGCCGGATCAATTCCGCGCCGCCATTCGCGTGCTCCATATAAAGCACCACGCCACGCCCGGCGCGAGCGACCGCTTCCAGCGCCGCGGTGAGCGAATGATGCGAGCCGTCGCCGCGCATGCGAAACACGTCGCCGAGCAAATTCTCACTGTGCACCCGCACGAGCGTCGGCTCCGCCGTCAACGCGCCCATCACCAACGCCAGGTGATGGCGTCCGTCGAGCTTGCTGCGAAAAACATGCAGCGAAAATTCCCCGAATTCCGAGGCAAACGGTCGCGTGCAGACCAGCTCGACGAGGTTTTCTCGTTTCGCGCGGTATTCGATCAGCTGCGCGATCGAGATCATCCGCAGGCCGAAACGATTCTTGAACTCGATCAACTGCGGCAGCCGCTGCACGGTGCCGTCGTCGTTCACCAGCTCGCACAACACGCCGCTCGGATGCAGGCCGGCCATCTGCGCGAGATCGACGGCGGCTTCCGTGTGGCCGGCGCGCTCGAGGACGCCGCCCGTGCGCGAACGCAGCGGGAAGACATGTCCGGGCTGCACCAGCTGCTCCGGGCGCGCCTCAGGATCGGCGAGGATGCGAATCGTCTGCGTGCGATCGTGCGCGCTGATGCCGGTGGTGATACCGTCCGCGGCGTCGACGCTGACCGTGAAATCCGTGCGCTGCACCTCGCGGTTGCGCTGCACCATCGGCCCGAGCCCGAGGCGGCGCAGTTGCGGCTCGATCGTCGGCACGCACACGATGCCGCTGCAGTAGCGGATCATCATGTTCACCGTTTCGGGGGTGGCCTTCGACGCGGCCATGATGAGGTCGCCCTCGTTTTCGCGACTCTCGTCATCCGTCACGATCACGAGCCGGCCGGCCGCGATGTCGGCAATGACGGATTCGACGGAGTCGAAAGGCGAAGTCTCAGAGGCGGACATGGGGGTTCGAAGATCGCGAGCCGGCGGAAGGTGTCAACGGCTGCGGGAATCGCGGCGTTGCGACCGGAAATTCACGGAGCGTAGGACACGTTGTAAGCTTCGACCGGGTCGTCGTTGCCCTCGACAAAGAGCGTGATCGAGAGCCGGAAATTGTGCGGCGGGCGGATGATGCGGGGGGAGCTCAGCGAGGTGCCGTCCGCGCCGGGATTGAGCACGAGCCGCTCGTCGCTCGGCTGATACTTCACGGGCCAGCGCAAGGTCGCGCGCGCCACGTCGGGTGCGGTTTTCTTTTTCTCCGCGTCGTAGAACGAGAGCACGAAGGTGCTGTTCACCAGTTCGAGGCCGAGATACGTGCCTTGCGGCCGCGGGATTTCGAGGCCCTTGATCTTCGGCGTCTCGGCGGCGGGCGGCGAGGATTTGCCCGGAGCTTTCGGAGTCGCCGCCTGCAAACCACCGGCCAGCAGCAGCGCCGCGACCGCCATTCCCGCGCGAAGGAGTTTCATGGGCGGCAGCCTGTCGGGCCGCCCGGCGGATCGCAAGCACCCGCAGGCGCACGGCGGTTTCGCCGAACGAGGATTTAGGCTCGTTATGACACGGCCGGGCTGCACGCTTTGCCGCGCACAACGGCCTATGAATTCTCATACCGGTTTCCGTCGCTGGCTGCCGCCGATCGGCTCGCCGGCCTACCATTTGATGCTGTCGGCGGTCGCGATCTTTGTGCTGGGTCCGCTCGGTGGCATCTCGGCGGCGTTCATGAATTTCTCCATCGGGTTTTTCATCGGCGGCCAGGTGCTCGCGGGGATTCTCGGAAGCGTCGTGACGCTGCCGTATGGTCCCGAGGGGAAGCATGGCGCCAACTACATGCAGACGATGGCGGCGTCGGTGGCGGGCTTGTGCGGCATGGGCGTGCTGGCGCAGGCGATGGCGTGGATGGGACTCGCGGAACCGCCGGCATGGCAGCTGATGTTGTATTTCATGTGCATCGGCATGTTCGGCGTCGGCCTGGGCATGCTCTATACGCCGGTGCTCGTCGATCGGATGCAGTTGTCGTATCCCTCGGGCTTCGCGGTCGCGAACATCCTGCGTGCGCTCACCGATCCGGTGCTGTTGCGCCGTTCGGTCGCGAAGCTGGGCGGCGGCATGTTCTCCGGCTACGTCGTGGGTTTCGGTGCGATGAAGATCGCGACGCTGGGCGCGATCGGAGTGTCGGCTTCGACGGTCGGCGCCGGGCTGATCGTCGGCGCGCGCATCGCGGTGCCGGCGCTCGTGGTGGCGTTGATCGGCATCTGGCAAACGCCGAACCTCATCGCGGCCGGCTGGCTCGAAGCGGGCGAACCGTTCCGCAAAATCGGTTTCATCATCGCGCTCGGCACGATCCTCGGCGCGGCGGCGGTCGACATCGTTTTGATCCTGATCGAAGCGGTGAAACGTTTCGCGCAACCCGCCGTGGCCGTGGCGGCGACCGAGGAATGGAAACGCGTGAACTCCGTCCGCCTGTTGCTGTGGATCGCGTTTTGGGGCGCGGGCGTGGTGCTCGTCGGCAGCCAGGTGCTGCACCAGCCGGTTTATTTTCTCACGATCTCGGTCGCGCTGTCGTTTGTGTTCGTGCTGATCAACGGCATCTCGCTCGGCATCTCCGATTGGAATCCGATCTCGAGCGCCTTCGTGCTGACGGTGTTCATCCTCGCGGCGCTCGGGCTGAAGGAGCCGACGGTCGGATTGATGTGCGCGGCGATCCTGTTCATCGCGTGCAGTGTGGGCGGCGACATGCAGCAGGACCGCTCGACGGGCTGGCGGCTCGGCACGAATCGCGTCGTGCAATTTCGCTACCAGGTGATCGGCATCGCGAGCGGCGCGGTGCTGGCCGTGGTGCTCGCGAAGGTGTTCATGAGCGCGTATCCGGTGCTGCTCGAGGATCAGTTCACGAATCCGGACGTGCCGGGCGCGCAACAATGGCAGTCGGCGATGACCTACAAGATCGTCGGCGCGCTCAAGGGTATCACGAACTCGCAGCCGCACGTGATGCAGGCGCTCTGGCTCGGCATCGGCATCGGTCTCGCGATCGAAATCCTGCGCAAGGTGATCAAGCGCTCGCGTCGCTACCAGACGTTCGTCACCAGCGGCAAAGGCGGACGGACCTTCGATTTCTGCTTCGATGCGGTGCTGCTCAGCAGTCCTTACGCGTCCTCGTTCGGCGGTTTCGTGGAGCTGCCGACAGTGCTCTGGTGGACGGCAGGCGGCGTGATCGGATCGCTCTTCACCACCTGGCACGTCCGGCGACTCGCGACGGTGCACGCGCCCTCCGGCGAAGCGGAGCTGCCGGCCGACATGAGCACGACGTCCCTCGTGGGCGGCGGCCTGATCGCCGGCGATTCGCTCGCGGCCTTGACCGTCGGCATCTACGGATTGCTTTCGACCGTGCTCTAAATTTCCCGGACGAGAACCTCATCAGCCGCGGATCTGCTGCGGCTTGGCCGAGGGCTTGGTCTTTTCTTCGCGCGAGGGGCCGACGGTGTCAGCGGCGACGGCTCCGCGCTGACCCATCGGCTCCTGGGGTGCATCCGTGGTATCCTTTACCGTCTGCCGCTCCATTTCGGCGTTCAGCTCCGCGCCGACCAGAATCGCATACGCGGAGAGAAACAGCCACATGAGAAACACGACCACGGCTCCGAGCGAACCGTAGGTTTTGTCGTAGCTGCCGAACTTCCCCACGTAGAGCGAGAACGCCAGCGAACCGAGCACCCAGAGCAGTGTGCCGACGCCCGCGCCCCACGTCACCCAGCGCCATTGCGGCTCATTGCGACTCGGGGCGAAGCGATACAACACGGCCAGCGCGATCATGAAACCAAGGACGAGCACCGGCCACCGCAGCCAGCCCAGCAGCGCCGAGGTATCTCCGCTCAAGGGCAGGAAGTTCAACAACGACGGCAGCACCGCCACGAGGCCGATCGCCAGCACCGCGCCGACAATCGCAAACAACGTCAGCCCGAGCGAGACGAGCTTCAGCTTGAAAAAGCCGCGCTTCTCGCGCTCGCCATACGCGATGTTGAGCCCGATGATCATCGCCTGAATCGCGCGCGAACTGCCGTAGAGCGCGATCGCCAGACTGATGGCGAGCCCGATGCCGGCCGTTTGGTTGTCCGAGGTCAGCCGCGTCATCTGCTCCTCCAGCAGCGGCATCACCTCGCCCGGCACGATCTGCCCCAGGGACGCGATTTGTTCGCTGACGCGCTGTGGGTCGGACACGAGCGCGTAGATCGCAACCACCGCAGCCAGCGCCGGCACCGCGGCGGAAAACGCGTAGAACGCCACGCCCGCGGCCACGATCGACAGGTTGTCCTCGGCCAGCTGCTGCTTGGTGCGCGACAGGATGTCGAGCCAGCCCCGGGCCGGCACCTCGCTCGGTTTGTCGGCGTGGCGGCCGCGGCCGGACTCACGGTTCGCGCGCGGGGCGGAGTCGTTTTGATTCTTCATTAGGGCTGGGCGTCTTCCGAGCACCGCCTGTGCCCGGCGGCGCCGGCATCCCGCCGCCGCAGCAAGCCTCTCAACGCGAGGCGGAAATCGACGCGTCTGTCTCCGCGGTGGCACTACACCGCCGTTGCATTGTGCCGCGGTCGCCGCCCGCAACGGGCAAACTGCAACGGCGCCCGCGCGCCCGGCGCTAATCCGAGCCGCTACGGATTTGCGCCTTCAACTCCCGCCAGCGGGCGAGCCGGTCCGCGATCTTCGCCTCCCACCCGACCGGCTTCGGCGTGTAGAGCGTCAGCGGTTTCTCGAGGTAATCGTCGCCCGAGATGTTCTCCGGATAGTCGTGCGAATACTTGTAGCCCTGGCCCTGCCCGAGCCGCTTGTTGGCCTGGCCGCTCTTGCTGCGGAGCGCCGACGGAATCGTCTGCACCGGTTGCGATTTCAGCGCCGCATGCGCCTCGCCCAGCGCGAGCGTGGCCGTGTTGCTCTTCGGGGCGGTCGCGATATAGAGCGTGGCGTGCGCGAGCGTAAGCTCCGCTTCCGGCAGGCCGACAAAATCGACCGCGTGATGCGCGGCGACCGCGAGCGGCAACGCCTGCGGGTCGGCGAGACCGACATCCTCGCTTGCGAGAATCACCAGCCGCCGCGCGATGAAGCGCGGGTCCTCGCCGCCCTCGAGCATCTTCGCCAGCCAATACATCGCCGCATCGGGATCGCTGCCGCGGCAGCTTTTGATGAACGCCGAGATCGTATCGTAATGCTCGTCCTCGTCGGCATCGTAACGAATCCGCCGCTCGCGCGCGAAAATCTCAAGCTCGTCCGCGGTCAGCTCCGCGCCTTCCGGCAGTCCCAGCACCAGAACTTCGAGCGCATTGAGCGCGCGACGCAGGTCGCCGCCGCACAGCACCGCGAGATCCGCGAGAATTTTGTCGTCGGCCGTGACGCCACGGGCCCCCAACCCCCGCTCGGTGTCGGCGAGCGCCTGCTTCAACACGCCGGCGACCGCGCTCGTCGCCAGCGGTTCGAGCCGGAAGAGATGACTGCGCGAGAGCAGCGGCGGGTTTACGTAAAAACCCGGATTGTGCGTGGTCGCGCCGATCAGCCGGACGGTGCCTTCCTCGACATCCGGCAGCAGCAGATCCTGCTGTGATTTGTTGAAGCGATGCAGTTCGTCGATGAACAGGATCGTGGCGGACTCCGGCAACTTCCGCGCGGTCGCAAGGATGTCGCGCAACTCGGCGACGTTGGACATCACTGCGTTGATGCGCACGAAGCGGCTGTTGGTTTCGCGGGCAATCGCCTCGGCGATGCTCGTTTTTCCACAACCCGGCGGCCCGTAAAAAATCAGCGAGCCGAAACGATTCTGCGCCACGAGGCGCGGCAGCAGGCTGCCCGGCTTCAAAATGTGGTCCTGGCCTACGACCTCGCTCAGCCGTCGCGGCCGCATGCGTGCGGCGAGCGGCTGGTGCGCCGGCTTTCTGGACGTCGACGCCGACGGCAGAGGCATTTCGTCGGCAAACAAATCGGGTTGATCCGCGGAAGGCATCGGGTGGAGCAGGCACGAATGAACCCGACGGTTCGGGAACGCAAACCGCCGTTCGCCCCGCGCTTCACACCACCCACACCCGCGAGGGCGAACGCGAAAAAGCAGTGTTCAGCTGCCGCAGGAAATGGTTAAAGAATTGCATGAAACCCCGCTGTCTTGGCCATCGCGCGCCTCTACTGTGGCTCGTGCTGCCGATGATGGCGGGGTTGGCCTTCGCGCATCGGATCGGAATCGGTCAGGCGGGCTGGCTTCTGACAGGAGCAGGCCTCGCGGCCGCTGGTGCGCTGCGAGCCGGTTTGTGGCGGCCGCGCGGCTTCGTTTCGCTGATCGCGCTGGCCATGTTCCTTGCCGGCTGGGCGAGTTATGCGCTGCACCGGCCGAAACTCGAAGCGTGGAAGCGCCTGCCGCCGCGCGAGGCGCGCCTGGGTTTGCGGGTCCTGCGGACGTTTGCGTCGGTGGAAGCCGGACGCGTCAGCGGCATCGCGCGAGTCGAGCAAACCGAAGCGCATCTGCGCGACCTCGTGGGACAACGGGTTTATTTCTCGCTGCAGCGAACCTCCGATTCGCCCGCGCTCGTCCTCCGGTCGTCGCTGATTTCGGCGATCGGCGTGCTCGCACTGCTGCCGGCGGATCCGCCAGCCAACAGTTTCGATGGTTATCTGGCCGACTCCGGCGTCAACTTCCGCTTCGGCCGCGGACGCCTGCTGGCGGAACAGGAGGCGCCCACCGTGTATCGACGCTTCTGCGCGCGCCAGGCGGACCGGCTCGCGGCAATCCTCGGCGCGGGCGTGGAGCAGAAGCAGCCGGAACTCGTCGGCGTGTTGCGCGCGATGATGCTGGGGCGGCAGAGCGAGTTGACCGACGAGCAGGAGACGCTTTTCCGACGCAGCGGGACGATGCATGTGTTTTCGATCAGCGGACTGCACATCGCCGTGATCGCGGGCGGGCTGCACGCGTTGTTGCTCTTGCTGCGCCTGCCGCGCATCGGGCAGTTCGCGATCGGGCTCGGTGCGTTGTGGCTTTATGTGGATATCACGGGCACGGTGCCGTCGGCCGTGCGGGCGTTTTGGATGGTGGCGCTGGTGCAGTCGTCACTGCTCTGGCGCACGCCGCGCAATCCGCTTTCGGCGCTCGCGACCTCGGCGCTGCTCGTGCTGCTGGTCGCGCCGCTGCAGCTCTTCAGCGCCAGTTTCCAGATGAGTTATGGCATCGTGGCCGCGCTGCTGCTGCTCGGACTTCCGCTCGCGGAAACCTGGCAGGCGCGACTGGCGCTGTTCCGCGATCTGCCCCCGGTGTCGTGGCGCTGGCACCACCGCCTCCGTGACGCGGGATGGCGCGCGATGCTCACCGCGACCGCGCTCGGTATGGCGGCGTCGCTCGTCAGCGCCGTGACCGGACTGATGTTTTTCAATCTGTTCACGCCGGCCGGACTCGTGGTGAACCTGTGGCTGATTCCGGGCACGTCGCTGGCGCTGCTCGCGGGTTTCGTCTCGCTGGTCTGCGGCCTGGTGGGATTCACGGCCGGCAGCGTGATCGCCAATCATGCCGCGGTCCTCGTGTTGTGGCTGATCGACGGGGGCGTGCGCATGTTCGCGGACTTGCCCGGCGCGTGGTTCGAGGGCGCGTTTCAACCGCCGGCGCTCGGCAGCGTGGCATTGGTCGCCTTGCTCGCCGCGATGGCGCTGGGTTACGCGCGGCACTGGCGAGGCTGGAACCGCGGCTACTGGACGCCCTTCGTCATCGTGGCAGTGGCTCTGGCAGCCGGCGTGAAGTTCGCCTGAACGCTGCGCTTTTTCTTTCGTGTCTTTCGGACGGCGCATGGTTTTCTCCGGTCTCATGAAAAGCGCCTACGAACTCGCGATGGAACGCCTCGCCAAGTCCGATCCCGACAGCGGCCGCAAGCTCACCGACGCACAGAAGTCGCGACTCGCCGAGATCGACCGCATCTATCAGGGCAAAATCGCCGAACGGGAAATCTTCCTCAAGAAGCAGCTCAACGACGCGCTCGTCGCCGGGAAGGCCGACGAATATCAGCAGATCCAGCAGCAAATCGCCAGCGAGCGCGCGCGGCTGGAAGAAGAGCGCGAGGAGGAAAAAGAGCGCGCGCGCCGCGGCTGACGAACGCGCCGGCTCGCTCACGCCCCGGACGAGTCGCCGGGATTGGTCGCGACCACTGCGATGCGCGCGCGGGTGGTCTCGGCGAGGGGTTTGAACGCGGACGACAACTGGCGCGATTGGTCGCGCGCGATCCGCAGCACCGCCACGGGTTCGAGCGCGCGGACGGTCGCCGTGCGCCGCACGTCCTGCAGAACGGCAACCTCGCCGAAGTGATCGCCCGGACCGAGCACCGCGAGACGCTGCTCGCCGTCGGCTGACGACACCACCACCTCGACCGTGCCCGACTGGATGAGATACATCGCACGGCCCACGTCGCCCTGACGCACGATCGTTTGACCGGTCTCGTAGAGTTCGCGCGCGACTCCGACGTTTCCGCCCTCTTCCGCACTCGTGCTATCCCGGCCGAACAGCGGCACCGTCAGCCAGTCGAGCATCGTGCGCACCCGCTTCGACCAGGCCGGCAGATACACGATCATGCAGGCGCGCCACACGAGCCAGGCCAGCGGGCCTTTCAACGGCACGCCCCACAGCTGCCCCACCGCCCGGCCGAAACCGAGCACGCAACAATCGCCCATGCCCGTAAACGCATACGGCCGCAGCGGCGCACCGCGCAGCGTCCGCAGGAGATTCTCGCCGATCGTCGCGCCGCCCTGCATCGCATACAGCGCGAGCGGCGGGGCGGTGCCGCCGGTTTTCATCGGCACGCTTGCGCAATCGCCGGCCGACCACACCTGCTGCTCCACGCTCACGCGGCCAAACGCATCCGCCACCAGCCGGCCGTGCGCATCGCGCGGAAACGGCAGGCGGTCGAGCAGCGGATGCTGCGCCGCCCCGGTGCAGGAAATGATCGTGCGCGTGGGCAGCCGGCGACCGTCCGACAACACGGCTTCAAGCGGCGTGGCCGCGGTCAGCCGCAGGCCCAGCTCCAGATGGCAACCTCGCCGCCGCAGCACGCCCGCCGCATGCCGCGAAAGTGCGGGAAAACGCCGGCCCAGCTCCGGCAGGATATCCGCTCCACTGTGGACCAGCGACACGCGCGCGTCCTCCGGCGGAATCGCCGGATAATCGCGCCGCAGCAGCTGACGCAAAAACTCCGCCAGCTCAGCCGCCACTTCCACGCCCGCGTAGTTTCCGCCCGCCACCACGAAATGCAGCAAGCGACGGCGCTCCGCCGGATCCGGCTCCGCCTCCGCCAACTCGAGCATGCGCAGCAGGTGATTTCTCACGCGCACGCAGTCCCCGTAATCCTTCAACCGCAGCGTATGCTCGCCCACTCCGCGGTAGCGCGTGAGATCGTCGACCGAGCCGAGATTCAACACGAGGTGATCGTAGGATAGCTGCAACGGCTGACCGTCCAGCGCGCGGCTCACCTGCACGGTTTTGCGCTCGAGATCGATCGCGTCGATTTCGCCGCAGATGAATCGTCCTGGCGAAAACAGCCGGCGCGCCGGCGACACGATCTGGGCCGCCTGAATCTTGCCCACCAGCATCTCGGGCACGAGGCCGTGAAACGTGTGGAAATTGTGTTTGTCCACCACCACCAGCTCGACTTCTCCGCGGCGCACCGCCGTCCGCAACCGCCGGGCCAGCCGGATCGCCACATAACCGCCGCCGAGCACCAACACACGGGGAATGCGCCGGCTCATGACACCTCCGCCGGGTTGAAAGGCGTGCGGGTGCGATGCAGCTCGAGCAGCTGCGTTCGCACCTGCGGATGCTTCGCCGCAATCCGCTCGAAGTCGTCGCGATCGAGCGCCAGCAAACGCGTCGACGACTGGGCGCGCGCGGTCGCTCCCCGCCGTTCCCCCGACAGCAGCGCCCCTTCGCCGAAACATCCGCCACCCGTCAGATGCGCGAGCGTCTCGCCCTGGCGGCTGATCCGCACCGTCCCTTCCTCGATGATGAACAGCCGGTCGCCAGGCTCCCCTTCCCGCACGATCACCTCGCCCGCCGGACGTCGCAGCGGCACGAGCGCCGACGCGAGCTCATCCAGCAGCGCCGCGTCCGCCGCGCGCAGAAACGGCACCTGGCCGATCAGACGCCGCTGCAGCGCGAGTCGGTTGTTCGCGGTCGAGCGCTCGCGATGGAGTCGCTCGAGATCGGCCCGCACGGTCGGGTATTTCTCCGTCAAATACAGAAACGAGCCGCGGCTCAGCGAGAACAGCACTGTCTCCGTCGCCGCCCAGACGCTCGCCGCCCGCGGTTCGTCGGTCAGCAGCGCCCCCTCGCCCATGCAGCCGCCGACACCCAGCTCCGCCACGGTGTCGCCGGCGCGGACCACGCGAACGACCCCGCCCGCGATCAGATAAAATTTCTGCCCCACGCTACCCTCGGCAAACACGCACGCGCCCGCGTCGTGTGTTTCAGTGACGAGCGAGGCCGCGAGGTCCGCCACCAGTTCGTCGCTCGCGGATTGCAGGAACGAGACCTGCGCCAGCAACTCCCGCTTCACCTTTTCGCGCAGCAGATCCGTTTTGCGCGAAGCCACCAGCGCCGAGACCGATCGCCGGATCATGTCGCCGCGACTCGTCGCGTAGTCCGCGCGAAACACCTCGTAATAAATGAAGCGCCAGACCGGACGCATGCCCTTGAAAAAACCATCGAACGCCATCTCCGTCGCTCCGGGCGCCGCTCGCCGCAGATAGCGTCGCGTCTCCGCCGCCGGCAGTCCCCATTCTCCGAGCAGCAGATCGAGATCGTGCGACGACAACACGCCGTCGCGGTTCACATCGAGATGGCGAAACACCAGCTCCGCCTGATCCCGCTCCGAAACCGCCCGCTCGGTCGCGAGCACCCGCAGTCCGTGATTGCGCACGGCGCCGATCGACCAGACCTGGGTCTCGAAACCCGCGCGATCCACCGCGCCGGCCGCGAGCAGGCGATCCGCAAAAAGATCCGTGGCCGCCGCGGAAAGCCCCCACGGCGCGAGCGCCCGCCGGAGTTCGTCGCGATTCAACTGTCCGTCCGCATCGCGATCGAGAAGTTCGAAGTATTCCCCGGCGCGGCCTTCCTCATCGACGTCGGTCTCCCAGCGCGGCGCCGTCTCGTCCGGAATCGCGCGGTCGCGGGGGCGCTCCCGCACGAAGTCCCCATACGCTGCCGGCGAGCGCGCGAACAATGCGCGGTAAAGGACGATGTAAGTTCCGACGAAGCCGGCCAGCAGCAGAAAGCCGAGCGGCCCGAACAACGCGGGGATCATCGTCGCGCCGGCGGCGAGGATCGCGATGGTATACTTTTCCGCGCTGAAGAGGTTGAGCAGATCGAAAAGATAATAGTAAACGCGGCACCAGACGTAGACGTTGAACACGAGAAACGTATTCACCGCCCACATCCGGGAGTCGGGCTGCGCCAGCAACATGCCGGCGCAAAACGCGTGGGTCAGGATGCACAGCACATAGGAGGGCACCATGATGGCCCTGCTCCCGAAAACGATGCCCGTCTGCACGAGCGCGGAGGGAACATGGAAACCCAGCGCCGCCACCGCCATCGCGCGCGCCGCCATGGGCGAGTCCCCGAAGCAGGCGATCAATCCGCAGACCAACTCCACCGTGCCCGAAACGATGTGCGCGCGGAGCACCCACCGCCGCCACGGCAGCATCAGGAATTTCGGATGCGCCGGGATCGTGTAGTGATAGGCGATGACGACGACGTTGGCCAGCGCCGAGACCACCACCAGCGCCCACGTGCCCGCCGCGACGGGAGTCTCCGGCCGATGGCCGAACTGCCAGAAGACCGGCGCCGAAACGAGCGCAAGCGCCGTGCCGAGCGCCATCCATTTTGCGACGCGGCCGGACCTGAGCCCGGCTGACGAAACCGGATCGTGAACAAGGGACATGTGAGCGGGGCTGGAGAGCCCGCGACTCAAACGCCCCCGGCAGCAACCGCAAATTCGAAATCCGCCACGAGCGCGTGATGATCGCTCGCCAGCGTGGGCTCGACCGCATGCCACACCGGCCGCAGGGGCGCATTGTAGAAGATGTGGTCGAGCACGTAGGGCCGCCGCCGCCACGTGACCGCGCGCTCCTGCACGGTCGAGAAACCGCTCCGCGCCAACTGCGCGACGAGCGATCCGTGCCGGCTGACGTTGAAATCGCCGGTCAGCAAGGTCGGCAGCCGCGACGCCCCAAGCTCCGTCGCGAGCAGGTCGCGCTGGCCCCGATGCTCCTCGCTCGAGGCTCCGAGCATGAAGAACGCCAGCAGGTGAGTATTGAAAAGCTGGATATCGCGGCCACCCACCGTCGTGCGCGCGCCGATCAACAGGCGATCCGTCGGGGTGGTGCGGCGACCGTCGAAGGTGAACTCGATCGGCGGCGACGGCAGGTCGCGCCGCGTGCGATCGCGCAGCGGCGTGCGCGAAAAGATCGCGAGGCCGATCCCGAACGGCAGTTCGCGCGGATCCGCCTTCGGATAGGAAAACCAGCTGTCGTAGCCGGACAGGGCGGCGGCGAGCCGCGTGTAGTTGAAAGGCGGATGCACCTGCGCGCCCCCCGGCTGCGCCTGCTCGACCTCCTGCAGCAGCACGATGTCGGCCCGGTGCCGCTGGATCTCCGCGATCGTGGCCTCGAGATCGATCGGCGCGCGATCGGGGTCGGCGGCATCCCACCGCTGGCCGAATTGCATGTTGAGTTGCAGGACGCGAAACGTGCTCATGCCGGTCTCACGACACGATGCCATGGACGATCCACGGAGCCGCCGCGGAGGGAATTGCCACGGTCAGGAACGGCGGGAAGGATTGAACCGGACAACTTCATGCGCGTGAGGCCGAAGCAAGCCCCTGCCGGAACGTGCCGCAACCTCATTCCTGTCAGCGACGTGTAAAGTCGCGCGTTCCGCCCCGTCTTACTCCGGCTCCGCGGTGCCCTCGACGACCCAGTCGCGCGCTTCGGGCACTTGCGCGAAGAAACCTTTCAACGCGGCGCTCAAATGTTCGGCGTAGCGGAAATGCGCGCCCATACCCGTGCGCAGCTCGGCTTCGTAGATGAACTTGTCGGCGTGCGTGCTGTGCTCGAACGGCGTCTGCGCCCCGAGCAGGAGCGAGTAGACGTAGGCCGGCGAACCGCGCCGCAACAGCTCGCGCGTCAGCTCCAGCTGCGAATTCAGCAGCGCGGCGTGGCTCGCGTGCTGGATCTCGGGCGGCAGGTAAAAGCCAGCCTGGATCACAGGCGTGTAACGGTGGCCGGTGCGATGGCGGTTGAGATCGCGAAGCTCGGCGAGGGCGAGATTGTTCCAGGCGAACGCCACCCGCATGCGACGCGTCGCGCTGCCTTGGTAGCCGTAGCGATTCGTGCGGTGGCGCAGCGACTCGGCGACCGGCTGCGTCTCAGGCAGCCACGGCGGCGTCGCGCGATCGACATGCACCCAGCAATCGTCCGCGAGCGGCGAGGCGGACAGACGCTCGAGCCCGAGCTGCACGCTCGTCGCCAGCTCCTGCTCGGCTTGGGCGGTGTAGGATTTTTCCGCGAAACTGTGGCGCATGAGCCGTGGCGACTGTTTGAGAAGCTCGTCGCGGATCAGTTTCGCCGCGGCGCGCGCCTCGGGGTGCGGCAGCGAGTCGAGTTGCTTCACCGTCGTCGCCCACATCCGCGAGGACTGGACGAGACCGAGATTGGTGCGCGTCGCGAACGGGATGAAGTAACGGGCGCGATCGAGCGCATAGTTCTTGCGCAGGCGGGTGACGACGGCGGGCTTCGCGTCCGGCGGCAGGCGCACGAGCGACGGGTCGGCCGTCGCGAGCGCATCGAGTCGCGCGTATTCGGAATGGTAGGACGCGAACGCCGCGGTCATGACCTCGTGCCAGCGACCGGCGAGGTCTTCAGGGACGCCGAGTTCCGCCGGCGTCGGCAGGCTCGAGGCGTCCATCGCGATGTAGCGGGTGCTCGACTCCTGTCCGTCGGCCATCGTCGCGATTTCAAAGATCTTGTAGGCGAGCCACATCGAGACGCCGTCGAGGGCGATCGCGAGGCCGCCGGTCAGTCCGCCGATCGAGGCGTGACCGTAATCGACGAACTTGAGGATGCGATCGATGGAGGCGTCGGGGTTAGCGAGATCGACCTTCGAGAGAATCGTCTCGATCCCCTCGTTGCTGCGCGAATAGCGCGCGAGCACGGACGCGAGGAGTTCCGGCGTGACTTTGGGCAAATCGGCGGCGGTCGGCGGCGGGACGAGGGCAAGTCCGGTGATTCTCATGCGGCGACGTCATGGCCGCAAACCCGCGCCAAAGGCGCAAGAAGGGAATCGATTGGGCGGCGGCAGGCGGCATTTGCCACGGCCGTATTGGATCGGGGTTTACTGCGCCCGCGAGCCGGTCCTGACCATCAAGGCGCGGGGTTCTCGACAATGGCGTCCGTCACGTCGACGGCGGCCTCCTCCAACCTCGCTTGATTCGCCCGCGCCGGCAGATGTTCGCCACCTGAGGTCAAGCCATCGGTGAACTTCAATTTCAACAGGCCACTCACCTCGACTGGCTGGCCATTGTCCTGTAACAAGTCGCCGCCCGTGATGCGCACGTCGGCGACCGAGCCCGTGACGATCACCGGCAGAGCGGTGTCGAATGCGGTGAGGTCACCGATAAAAATCGGACCGGTAAACGCGACGCTCGGCGCGTAAACGCCCGCGAGCCCTCTGTTCGCGAAATAGTGCGTGTTGGCGGTGCGGACACCGCCAAATTTGCCGTTGGTGCTCGTGATCGCGATATACGCAATGTCAGCGATGCCATCGTAAACCGTTGCGTCATGCCCCAGGAAAAGCGGCGAGCCGTTTTGGGCCGGATCGTTGGTCGCGCTGATCGGCAGCAGAAAATTGAACGCGCCCGTCGGATCGAACGCCGTGGCTCGGCCGACGGTGAATACCGAGACATTCGTGCGCTCGTCCGCACCCGTGATGATGATGCCCGCGTGACCCTTCACGTAGTCGATGGTTTGATTGTAGTTCGCCGGTCGCGCCGGCGCCGTCGCCGCGTCGAGCACGAGCGACAGCGTGCCGGGGCCACTGAACTCCACCTGAACAATATCGTCGTCGAGATCGATGAACGACGTGCGTGTTACCTGGCCCGAGGTCCAGTCCGCCGTGATCGCTCCGGTCGCGCCGGTGAGCAGGACTTGGTCGAAAGTTTTGCCGTTCGGATGCAAGATATCCGGCCCCACCTCGGTCCCGCTACCAATGGCTTTTGTGTCCGAGGAAACCCCGAGCGTAGCGGCCCGGGAGAGCAGGCTTGCCTGGGCATCGGCGACGATCACGTCGTAACGTCCAATATCGGACGGCGCGGCGGCGTTGATCACGAAACTCGCAGCGGTCGCGCCTTCGATGGGGATGCCATTTCGCCGCCATTGATAAGAGAGGGCAGCCAGGCTGGAGGCCGTCACCGACAATTGAATCCTTGCTCCCGATACCACGGCGACCGAAACCGGCTGTTGCAGGATCACCGGGGCGGTCCCGGCAAGCTTCGCGCTGAAGATCCCGCCCCGTTCGCCGACTGCGACGATGTGCGTGCCTGTCCAGGCAACTCCGTCGAGCGTCTCCTGAATCGCGCCTGCAAAACACTCCGTCCACACGCTGCCGTCCGGACTCGTGAAGATGCGCCCCACGTCCCCCACCGCGACAAACTGCGAACCGGTCCACACCACGTCGTTCAAATAGCCGGTCTCCGCGAGAGACTGTTTCGTCCAAGCAACTCCATCGGCGCTGGTAACAACACTTCCGTAGCCCCCCACGCCGACAAACACGGTCCCGCTCCAAGCCGCGTTCGTAACATACACGCTCGCAGCTTCCCTGACCCATGTGACCCCATCGGAGCTGGTCAGCACCTCACCGTCCGTTCCAAAGGCGACGAAGCGATCGTTACCCCAGGCGACGGCTTGGAGCGGCGCGGTGGAGTGGGCATCCCGGCTCGTCCACGTAAGGCCGTCCGAACTGGTCAGAATCCGCGCCGGTCCCCCAAATGTCGTGCCGACCGCGACAAACTGAGTGCCGCTCCACACGACGTCGGTGAGATCATAGTTCCCGGCCGAAAGCCGGGTCGTCCATGTCTCGCCATCCGCGCTAGTCTTGATCGTCCCGTATTTTCCTACCGCCACAAAGAGGCAGTTGCTTCGTGCGACGCTCGTCAGCCGAGCCGCTGGATCGGCAGCGCGACTACTCCAACGCGTGCGGTTGGAACTCGTCACAATCGAGTTCTCTCCCACCGCCACGATGGTTCCCATGCCCGTTGCGACGGACACCAGATTTTTCCAAGTGGCGGAGCTCTGGCTGATCCATGTGGCTCCGTCGCGGCTCGTTGCAATCGCGCCTCTGCCGCCGACGGCGACGTAGAGCGATCCGTTCCAAGCGATACCCGAGAGAAAATTCGCCGTGCGGGAGCTACGCGCCACCCATGTCGTGCCGTCTGAACTGGTGGCGAGAACGCCGTTATCTCCCGCAGCAACGAACTGGGAGCCTGCCCAAACCACGTCGTAAAAATCTCCCGGCGTCGAAGTCTGTCCCGTCCAATTGATCGCGTCTGTGCTCGTGAACAGGCTCGGCAAGCCATCTGCATTCGAGCCAGCGAGCACGTGGACCTGCCCATTCGTTGCGACCGCTGAAAACGACCCCGAACTGCTCAAGTTGCGCGAGGTCCAAGTCAAGCCGTCCGGGCTTGTTGCCACAAGATAAGGATAGCCCACCGCGACAAGCTGGCTTCCCACCTGCGCCACCGAGCAAAACAAGCTGCCAACCTCGCCGACGGTCCGAGATGTCCACTGGAATCCGTCGGGACTGGTCGCCACCAGCGCCCCACCCAAGTAGTCCTTGTCGGCTCCCACGGCCACGAACCGGGTGCCCGACCAGATCACATCCTGGAGCTGTTCGATTCCTCCGACCGATCGGGCGGTCCACAGGACTCCGTCGGAACTCGTCAGCAGGAGTCCTCGTTCGCTGACGACGACAAAGAGACTTCCACTCCACGCCACGCCGCGTAGGTCGTGGTCGACACTCAACCGGCGTCGGTCCCACGCGATCCCATTTGCACTGGTTATGATCGCCCCTTTCTCGCCCACCGCCAAAAACTGCCGGCCGTTCCACACCATGTCGTAGAGCGAGAGGCCTTGGACCACGTGGGAGTCCTCGGTGGGCGCGGGCATAGGAGCGGCGGTGAATTGCAGCGCGAGCGTCGCAGACTGTGAGACAACACCGTGGGCCCCATTGATGACCCAGACGCGATACCCGGCAATATCCGCGCTAGAAACTCCGTTCAACGTAAGCGTGGCGCCTGTCGCCCCCGGGATATCCTGGCCGTTTTTCTGCCATTGATAGCGGAGTCGATCCGGACCGCTGGCGTCGATGGAGAAATTCGCCGCGGTGCCCGCCACCACGGTCTGGTTCTGCGGCTGAAGCGTGATGGTTGGAGCAACCATCGACGGAACAGACGTCAAGATCGTGCTCTTGCTCCCAACAGCAACCAACTGCCCGCCGCTCCACACGACGCTGGAAAGCATCTCTTGGGTCCCCGATGCCCTTTTAAGCCACGTCAGCCCATCGGCACTGGACAGGATCAAACCACCCGAGCCAACTCCGACAAAATAGCTTCCAGTCCACGCCACTCCGAGAAGGTTCTGCTCGCGAAACTCCGTGCTTCGCGTCCAGTTCACGCCGTCAGTGCTCGTCAGGGACTCGCCGAAGCCGCTGACCGCCACCATCCGGCTCCCGCCGGCGAAGACGTCCACGAGACTTTGCACCGGCGACGCTTGAGCCGTCCAAACCGCACCATCGGGGCTCGTCAAGATCGTGCCCATCGGGCCTACGGCGACAAACAATGAGCCGTTCCATGCGACGCCTGTCAGATAGCTCGTGGAAGCGACGGTGCGGTTCACCCAATTCACGCCATCCTCGCTCGTCATGATCTTCGCTGCATGCGGATAGACCGCGCCCGAAGAGCGTCCAACCGCCACAAATTGCCCCCCTCCCCACGCGAGATCATGGAAATCGTCCGTAATCGTGCCCGAAACACGCTTCGTCCACGCGACACCATCGGGACTTGTCACGATCGAGCCTCCCGCTCCAACGGCAGCGAAAAGACTGCCGCTCCAAGCTACACCGTCCAGCGACTGTATCACACCGGAATCGCGCAGGGTCCAACTTACTGCATCGGAACTCGTCAAAATCGTCCCTCTCTCACCCACGGCAACAAAAAGTTGGCCGCTGCCGACGACATCACGGAGTGCGCTCTCAGGTCCCGGGCCGCTGCGCGCGGTCCATAGATCGAGTCCTGTCTGCGCCGACAAAGGGAGCGCCGCAGCGCATAACCCGTAATAGAACCGGAACAACCGGCACGAACGAACAAAGGCTGCGAACATGCGAGAATCCAACGCTATCGCCACCTTACTGCAAGCAATGACCTCGATCCGCCGAGGGCATCAAATCTGCACAAACGGCGAAGCGGCTCCACTTATGCCGCCACCACCGCCGCTGCCATCTGCGCGGCCTACGGCTGGCAGTTCACTGATTGCGGCGGCAGCCTGACCGGCGACAATTCCCCCCCCGCATCTTTCCGGGCAGATCAGTTTCCAGAGCAGATCAATCAAGCTATAGCTGCAAAAAGGCATAAAGCGCCCAAAATAACTGGCTGTATCTTCTGCTCTTGCGTCGTTTGTGCCTCTTTGCGGCCCGACATTGGCTTCAAATTCTTAAACCGATGTCCCCCTCGACGGACTTTCCGCCTCTCATGCGACGTCATGGCCGCAAAGACCCGCCGAAGTCGCAAGACGGGAATAGCCCGGGGCCAACCTTTGGTTGAGCCGGACGTTCGTCCGTCGGGCTCGCGTAGCGGCGGCAGGCCTCCGAGCCTGCCTGCCTTCGGTGATACGCGCTGCGCATCACATTCAACCCAGCGGCTGGCCGAGCCGTTTCGCCGCGGTCAGCGCTGCGGCCGTCCGCGTTTCGACGCCGAGTTTTTCGAAAATCCGCTGGGAATGCGACTTGATGGTGTTGATCGATGTTTCGAGGATCACCGCGACTTCCGGGTTGCTCTTCCCTTGTGCGATCCAGAACAGCACCTCCGCCTCGCGCGGCGTCAGCCCGAGCGACTCGAGATCGGCGGCGCGCGGCGCCGGCCGGGTCGGCTCGAGCGCGAGGAGCTGGAAGTCGCTGCCGTTCGACGGTAGCACCGGGACCACACGCAGCGGGATGCCGTTCGCGGGCGCGAGGCGCAGGCCCGCGGGCACGCGATCCACGGAGGCACCGGGAAAATGGCGGGCCAGCAGTCGCGACGCCGCCTTCGTGCAGAAGACCACCCCGTCATGGCGATCGACCACGATCACGGCGCGATCAAGCGAATCGGACAATGCCTGTTCGGCGGAGAGTCGCAGACGGATCGCGGCGTCGAGTTGCTCATTGCGCTCCTCGAGCTCCGTCTGCAACTCGCGCAGACGCAGGTGCGTCCGCACACGCGCGAGCACCTCCTCCGGCTGGAGCGGCTTCGGAATGTAGTCGACCGCGCCGGCGGCGAAGCCCGCGACTTTGTCGACCACGTCGTCGAGCGCCGTCATGAAGATCACCGGCAGATCCGCCCACGCCGGATCGGCCTTCAGGCGCCGGCATGTCTCCAATCCGTCGATACCGGGCATCATCACGTCGAGCAGCACGATGTCGACCGGCGTGTGCCGCAACTGCACCAGCGCCCGCTCGCCGCTCTCCGCCACGCGCAGCTGGTAACCGGAATTCCGCAACAGCTCGATCAGCACGCCGAGGTTGGCCGGGTTGTCATCGACGAGCAGAATCGTTTTCATTTCGTGGAGCTCGAAACAGATTCGCGCGCGGTGGCATGGCGAACAACTTCGCTTAACGTCGCCATCTGATAATTGGCCGCCAGCGCGGCGAGGCGGTCGAGGAAAGGCGCGCTCGCCGGATCGCTGGCCCGCAGCGCGCGGAGCTTTTCCTCGAGTCCGAGGACGTCGCCACCGTCAATGAGCGCGAGCAGTTCCGTCAACGCCGGGCGCGAAGGAAGCGGCAGCTGTTCCCAGGGCGCGTTCGAGCCGCGCGGCGCAGGCTCTGGCCTCCCGCTGGCGTGTGTCCATTCGAGGCCCAACAAACGCTCGAGCGCCGCGAAGAGCGTCGGTTCGTGAATCGGCTTCGGCAGAAAATCGTCCGCGCCGGCGGCGACCGCCTGGGTGCGATCGATGGGAAACACACTCGCGGAGAGCGCGACCACGCGCTGGGGCGGATGCGCCGCGGCAGCGAGTCGCGGGATCAGCGTGAGCCCGTCGATCGCGGGCATGCGCAGATCGACGAGCGCAAGATCGAACGACTCATGCTCGCACGCTGCGAGGGCCTGGAGGCCGCCGTCGGCCTCGACCACGCCGAAGCCGAGCCCGCCCAGCAGGTCGCGCAGGAGTTCGCGATTGTTCGCTTCGTCATCGACGACGAGCACGCGTCGGCGCGGTCCGCGATATCCGGTGACGATGCGCGGCGCGTCGGACGCGAGCGCGGGCGGATCGCTCGGCGGCAACTGCACCTCGAACCAGAAACGCGTGCCGGCGCCGGGCTGGCTTTCAACGTGGAGCCGGCCGCCCATGAGGTTGACGAGCCGCTCGCTGATCGCGAGGCCCAGGCCGGCGCCCTGGGCAGCGAGCGCCGCCGACGCCGCCTGCTGGAAAGGCGCAAAGATTCTCGGCAGATCCTCGCCGGCGATCCCGATCCCGGTGTCGCGCACCTCGAAACGGACCGCGCCGTTCGACGGCTGCGCGGCGGCCGCCAGCGCCACTTCGCCGGTCTCGGTGAACTTGATCGCGTTGCCGAGGAGGTTCGTGAGGACCTGGCGGAGCCGGTGCTCGTCGGCGAGCACCCACTCGGGCAGCGGGGTGGGTTGGTGATGATCGAAACCGAGCCCCTTTTGCGCGGCCCGCGCCTGGAATTGTTCGGCGAGTTCCGCCACCAGGCGACGCAGGGCGCAAGGTCTCAATTGCAGATCGATGCGACCGGCCTCGATGCGGGAGAGGTCCAGCAGGTCGTTGATGAGCTGGAGCAGGTGTTCGCCGCTGCGCGTCACGAGTTCGAGCCGGCGCGCATTGCGCGGGTCGCCGGCGCTCTCGCGGTGCATGATCTGCGCGTATCCGAGGATCGCGTTCAACGGCGTGCGCAGCTCGTGGCTCATGTTTGCCAGAAACGTGCTCTTCGCGCGATTCGCGGCCTCGGCGGACTCCTTCGCCTGCAGGAGGCCCTGCTCGCTCGCGCGGAGTTTCTCCGTCCGCTCGGTGACCAGATGCTCGAGAACGACATTGCGCCGGCGAATCGCCCGCAGGCGCCAGCGGAGCAGCCCGGCGATCGCGGCGGCGGCGGCGGCGGCATAGCCGAGCCACGCCCAAGGCGTCCGCCACCACGGCGGCGGGATCGTGAACGCCAACGATGTTTCCGGCCCGATGACTCCGTCGGCATTGCGCGCGCGCACCGTGAACACATGCCCGCCGGGCGGCGGCCGCGGCAGCTCGACCGCGTGTTGACCGGAGAACTCGGACCAGGGCGCGTCGGACGCGCCGAGCCGCGTTTGATACGCGATGCGCCGGCCCGCGGCCGCTGGCACGCTGAACTCGAAACGCAGCGTTCGCGCGTCGGCCGGAAACGAACTGCCATCGTGGACAAAGAAGTCGCTCGGCCCGGGATGAAGCACGACGTGGGGTGCCGGAGCCGGCAACGGCAGCCGGGTGAGATCGACGCGGAGCAAACCCTCGCGTCCGCCGACCCAGAGCACCTCATCCGCGGCGGTGCGTTCATAAAAAAGGGCGGCGATCCCTTCGATGCCGGAGAGGACACTCGCCGGAAGCTGGCGGATGAGCGCGCCCTCCCGCGAGATCTCCACCACCCGCCACGGCCAGGCGTCGGAGTCATCGCCGGCGGCTAGCCGTAACGCCACCCACGCACGGTCGGGAGAAATCGGGGTCAGGTGCGCCGCGTGATATCCGTGCGCCCAATCCTGCTGGGGCAGCGCGCTGAAGTTTTGGGCAACGGGATCGAAACGGTGCAGTCCCGCTTCAGAAACGAGCAAGGCGTCCTGCCCCCAGCGAACGATCTGCAGGCGATTGATCCCGGAGGGGAGCGCGATGCCACTTTCAAATTCCTGCAACGAAAAGGCCCGCGAGAATGCGTTCGCCCGCCGGCTGGTGAGGAGGCTGGTCATGCTCATCTCCGTGCCGTCGGGAGCGGGTGGCGTCTGGTTTTGAGAGGCCGGGACGGCGCGGAGCAGAGTTCGTCGCGCCCGCCCGATCCAAAGGACATCGCCGGCGAGCGGTGCGAGCGACCACGCTTCGGCGAGCTGGTCGTGGAGGCCGTCATCTTCCCAGGTTTCATCGGCGTGGCGGAGACGGCCGACTCCTTGATTCGTGCCATAATAAACGTAGCGCGGGTCGTCCGGTGCGGCGGCAAGGATGTTCACCGGTTGGGAGGTGCTCGCGATGCGGACGAACGCTTCGCCGCGCAACGCGTAGATGCCGTCACGGCCGCCGGCGAGAAGGGCGCCACCGGCGCGCAGGAGGCTCCTGGAGCCGCCTTCGAGTCCGGCGATCCGGCGAAAGCGAACGCCGCCGTTGGCGGTGAACTCGCTGCGATAAATGCCGTCGTCGCTGGCGACATGCATCACGCCGTCGTAGCGGACGACTGCGCCGATCGGCGCGCCGCGCAGTCCCGTTGTCCGATCGAAGCGGGTGGCCGCGGGCAGCCCGTCGATCAATGCGAGGGCCGATGCGCTCGCCACCCAGAGTCGACCGTCTTCTCCGGCGAGGAGCCGCGGCGAGCGGGAGGAAGGCAATCCCTCCTCCAGGCCGAGCGTGGCCCACGCGTCGCCGCCGGCATCGTAAAAGAACAGTCCTTCATTCGCCGTGGCGACGGCGAGCGCGCCGTTGGGCAACCCTGCCGCCGAGAGCGCGCGCGGCGTTTGCGCGAGTTTCAACGTGGAATCGCCTTCGATCGCGAGGACCGATCCGTCGTTGAGCACCACGCGGAGCCGGCCGTCGGGCAGGCGATCGAGGAAAATCATTTTTGCGCGCGCGGAGACCCCGCGGAGTTCAGCGACGGGGACCAGGGTGTCGGCGTCGACGCGGAAGAGCTGGTGGTCGTTGCTTTGAACAAGCGCCACGCGGCCATCGCTGAGGCAGGCTTTCGCGTCGCGGCCCTCGGGCATCGCGAGAACGGTCCATTGCCCCGCATCCCAGCGCGCGACGTGCCGGGTGCTGGCAAAACAAACGCCGCGGTCGCTGATCGCCGGTCCTTCGATGCCGCCGAATTCGCGAGCCGGAATCTGGAGAGTGCCGCTCACCACGCGCGTCGCCCATTCGCCGCGAGCATCGCGCTCGGCCAGGCCGATGTGATTGCTGGTGACAAAGAACACCCGGCCCGCGGCGTCGACGGCGATGCTGTTGAGCAATCCGCCGCGCATCGTGTCGGGCACGTCAATCTCGCGCACACGATGGCCATCGTATTCGAGGATGCGGCTCGACGACGCGAAATAAAGGACACCATCGGGTCCGCGCGCTCCGTGGTAAACCGGCTGCGAGGTCGGAAACTCCGCCGCGGTAAGTTCGCGCAGGATCGGCCGGCCGACTTCGTCTCGCGTGGCCGCTTGCGCGACGGCGGACCATGCGAGCGAGAGCAGCGCAAGCGCACGAACGACACGGAGCGGGCGGGAGAGGCGCAGCATGGCGGAGCGTTGCGAGCAGAGCGTTCCGGGGACGGGATGCAACCGCGCGGTGCGCGGCCTCACCCGTTAGGGCGATGGCGGGTTTTGCCACCAGCTGTTAAAACGGGCCATGGTCCCGCGTTGCTCTCTCCGGCGTCTTTGCGACGCCGTGGCATTTCCGACGGCGTTTTCGGCTGCTTGTTTTCTCGCGGTGCTGCCTCATGGCTACGCCCTGCCGACCGGAGGCCGGGTGATCGCGGGCGAGGTCTCCGTCGCGCAAGCCGGCGGCGCGATGACGCTCACGCAGGCGTCCCGCCACGCGATCATGAACTGGGAGTCCTTCAACCTCGGCCGCGGCGAGCTACTGCACATCGCGCAAAACGGCGCCGACGCCGCGATGCTCGCGCGTGTGGTCGGCAATGATCCGTCCCGGTTGCTCGGCGCGCTGAAGGCCGACGGAGGGCTCTTTCTCATCAACCGCAACGGCATCCTCGTCGGCGCCGGCGCGACGATCGACACGGCGGCGTTTCTCGCGTCGACGCTCGATGTCGCGGACGCGGACTTCCTGAAAGCTGGCGCGCTGACGCTCAAGGGCGATTCCACCGCGGGCATCGTCAACCTCGGCCAGATCACCGCCCGCGAAGGCAACGTGCTGCTGCTCGCGCACACCGTGAAAAACGCCGGCGATATCTCCGCGGCCAACGGCACGGCGGGCCTCGGCGCGGGCACGGACGTTTATCTCGCTTCGCCGGACGCACCGACCTTCGTGATCAAGACGAATCTGTCCCGCGCATCCGCCGAGGCCGCCGCGAACGTGGGCGTCGATAATTCCGGCGTCATCGCCGCGGCGCAGGCGCAGCTCGAGGCCGCCGGTGGCAGTCTCTACGATCTCGCGGTCAACCACTCCGGGGTGATCAAGGCCACGGGCATCGAGCGCCGGCCCGACGGTCGCATCCTGCTCACCGCGGCGGGCGGCAATGTTGCGGTCGCCGGTTCCGCCATCGCCCGCGACGCCGACGGCGCAGGGGGCGAGATTCTCGTCGGGGGCGATTATCAGGGAAAAAACACCGCGGTCGCGAATGCCGCCAACACGCGGATCGCCGCCACGGCGTCACTCGATGCCGATGCCGCCGCAGCCTCCGCCAACGGCGGCCGCGTGATTGTATGGGCCGACCACACGACGCGGTATTCCGGCGCATTGTCGGCGCGCGGCGGCGGGGCGGGCGGCGATGGCGGTTTCGCGGAGGTCTCGGGCAAACGCACCCTCGCCTTCGCCGGCACGTCCGATCTTTCCGCGGCCGCCGGCCGACGCGGGACCTTGCTGCTCGATCCGGACAATATCACGATCGTCGCCGGCACCACGGCGGAACCTCCAGGACTCGTGAACGGCCCGCCGGTCACCTGGTCCGAGGCCGCCGACCCGGGAGATCATGACTTTGGCGCCGACAATCTCGTCGCTTTGTTGGCGAACAACAGCGTCCATCTGAGCGCGGCGGACACCCTCACGGTGAACGCACCGGTCGTGGTGGCCGCCGGTGGCACGCCGGGCGTCGGACTGAGTTTCTCCGCCAGCACGATCGCGATCAACGCGACCGTCTCCCTCGCCAACGTGGCGAACGGCACGCTGACATTTTTCCACGGGGGCAGCGCCGCCGGCACGAGCCTGACCACCGCGGCGGGCGCCACGATCGCCGCGTCGCGCATCCGCGTTGCGAGCTTCCCCATCACCACCTTGAGCGGTCCGGTTTCAACCGCGGCGTTGGTTTTCGATGGCTTCGGCCCGAAGACGTCGTTCACGGCCACGAATCCAGCCAACGCCATCGCCCAGTTCGTCCTCAACACGGACTCGGCCGATCCACAGGCGATCGACTTCACGGGCAACGTCGCCGTGCACAGCGGGACCGCGATGGCGGTTTCCGCGATGATCGGCGCCGCGAACGAGGTCACGTTCTCCTCCGCCGGCGACCTGACGATGCGCAACGACAACACCGATGTCAGCGTCATCACCGCTTCCGGCAGCACGAAACTCGCTTCGACTGGAGGCGTGCTCATCAACGAAGCGGGCGCCGACCTGCTCGCGGGGACGGGCCGCAAGCTGCTCTATACTTCGGCCGTCGACGGCGCCTTCACGCTCGGCGGCCTGACCGGCTACACGCAAGTCGACGGGGTGGGCTATCCGAACGACCCGAACGCCGCGGTCACGCTGGTGCTCTACCATGCCACCGGCGGCGGACCGACGCTCACGCTCACGATCTCGGCCAACGATTTTATCAAGCTCTACGGCGAAGCCGATCCGACCTTCACCGCTTCCTATGCCGGCGGCACGGCTTCCGATCTCACGATGCTGCCGACGTTCAGCATTCAGGAAGGCGGGCACACGAATGTCGGCACCTACACCATCGTGCCGTCGGGGGCGGCGTCCGCGACGCACTCCCTCGTCTACGTTAACGGCACGCTGCGCATCGACCCGGTGACGTTGACCTACGTCGCGAATCCCGCGAGCCGCCTCTACGGTGACGCCAATCCAGCGTTCAGCGGCACGGTGACGGGCTTCGTCGCCGGCGACACGCTGGCCACCGCGACGAATGGCACGCTGACCTTCACGTCTTCCGCCACGACCGCCAGCAACGCAGGAGAATATGCCATCCTCGGCGGCGGCCTGACCGCGAACTTCGGCAATTACGTTTTCCAGGATGCGCTGGCCAACTACTCCAGACTCACGATCGACCGGGCCCCGCTCACCGTCGCCTTCGTCAACGCCACGCGCACTTACGGCGCCGCGAACCCGGAGTTCATCCCGACGTTCACCGGGTTTCGCAACGGCGATACGCCCGCGGTGCTGACCGGTTATGCCTGGGGCACCACTGCAACCGCCACCTCGCCGGTCGGCGACTACGAGATTGGCGCCAGCGGCGCGAGCGGCGTGCCGAACTACGCGATCACGACCGTTCCCGCGACCCTCACGATCACGCCGGCAACGCTCACCTACGTCGCCGACGCAGCTTCGCGGATTTACGGCCTCACGAATCCGCTCTTCAGCGGCAGCGTGACCGGCTTCGTCAACGGCGAAACGCTCGCCAGTGCCACAAGCGGCACGCTGGTGTGGGCCTCACCCGCCACCACCACCAGCAATGTCGGCGCCTACGCCATCAACGGCTCCGGATTGTCGGTCAATCGTGGCAACTACGTGTTCGCGCAGGCGCCGACCAATGCCACGGCGCTTACGGTGGGTCGCGCGCCGCTCACGCTGGAAGGCCGCAACCTCACCGCGGTCTATGGCAGTCCCATTCCCGCCTTGGGCTATACGGTGACGGGTCCCAACGGAGCCCCAGCGGCGGCGGAGCTCGCGGGCATTACCATCGCGTTCGGCGAGGCCTTCTTCACGGGAACCCCCGCGGGCACTTATTCTTTCGACGTCACCGCCGCCGGCACCGCGCAGAATTACGAGATCACTCGCACCGTGCCGGGCCAACTCACCATCGCCCCCGCCCCGCTCACGTTGCACGGCGAACACGTGACCCTCTACTATGGCGATCCCCTCCCGACCTTGAGCTACTCCGTCAGTGGCTTGGTCGGCACGGATACGGCAGCGGTGCTGAGCGGCGTCAGACTCGGGCGCGAATTTCCCCCCAGTCCGTCGCCGGGCAATTACGAGATCGGCTTCATCAGCACCGGGACCGCCCAGAACTACGTGGTGACGGAGGTCGTCAACGGCTCCGTGACCGTTACGCGCCGGCCGCTCACCATCACCGCGAACGATCTCGCGACCCTGACGGGAGTCATCCCGCCATTCACGAGCACGTTGACCGGCAGCACGGTGGCGGGCGGTCCCCCATTCGAGATCCGATATCAGGTTTATCAGAAATCGATGAAGGACGGCATCCCCACGCTCACGCCCGTGAGCCTCTCGTCGCGCACCCCCGCCGGCGATTATGTGATCCGCCCCGTCCTCGAATTCGACCCCCTCACCTCCGGCCATCCGCAGGCGGTCTATGATATTTCGCTGGTGGACGGCACGCTCAGGCTCAACTCATCGCCACTCGACCTCACCAAACTCGATGCCTCTACCGTCGTCACTGACGGCGGCCTCATCATCAATGGCAGTTTCAACCTCTCTGACCTGAACAAAAGCGACCTCCTCCACTTTTCCCCGACCACCGGCGTGAAGGTAAAATTCGGAGGAATTCTGGCGGATGCCGTGACCGATGGATTGGGGCTGGTGGGTTCCAGCGGAGAAACGAACGTCAATCAGCTCATGATGGACGCCGACGCGAATCGGCCAGGCGCACGGGACCAGGTCGCGACCACCCTCTACCGTGCTTTTCAACGTTGCCTTGATAACAACACGGAGCTGTTGCCCGGGATGGCCAAGCTGCTGCCGGCAATCATCGACGAACTCAACGCACCGAAGCTCAAGCAGGCCGCCGAAATCGTAGCGCGCTACAAATCACAATCGCCCGACGCTTCCGCTACCGACGTCAGCTCCATCATAGCCGCCGGGGTCATCACCACCGGCCACGGCGGAACGCAACTCATGGAAGCAGGAAACGAGTTGGCACGGGAGATTGCGGCGCTCCGAATTCTTCCGCGGGATGCCACCCCCGAACAGTTTCTCCAGGCTTACGCTCTGCCGAAGGGGACGGACTCCCTCACCGCCAGGACCAGAGGCGAGATCTCCCGTGAGGTGACGAGTGCCATCAAAAACGTCGTGCAGGGATTGTATAACGGGAGCCTGTGACCGGACCCACTATGAAAACCAGGATCCGTTTGATTCTTTGGCTCTGGCTTGCGGGCTTGATGCACGCGTCAACCACGCCGACGGCACCACGGGTGCTGGTGCGCGGCGTCGTGTGCATCGCCGAGCCGGGTGAGTTGACCACCACGTCGCGCGGCCCCGCGCCTTTCGATGCTTCCCGCACGCCGGTCCTGCAGGAGCCGGCGGTGGCGACGCTGGTTGAGCCCTACATCGGCGTGCCACTCACACCGCAAGTTTCCGAGCTGGTGGCGGCGACATTACGCAACTGGCTGCAACAGCACGGGCATTCCTTCATTACGGTTTATGTGCCGCCGCAGGATGTGACCGACGGCATTCTGCGCGTCGTCGTGCAACGGGCGAAACTCGACGGGGCTCTCCGGATCGAGGGTGCGAATTATTTCTCCGAGGCCTCCTACCGTGCCGCCGTGCCGTTGGCCGCAGGCGACGAGATCGATGCCGCCGCCGTGCAAGCCGGCGTGGATCGACTGAATCGCGGCGGCTATCGGCGCGTAGTCGTTGCCGCCGAACCGGGCGCGACTTCCGGCACGACGAAACTCGTCCTTCGCACGCTCGAGACCCGGCCCTGGACGCTCAGCGCCGGTTACAACAACACCGGCACCGCCCTGACCGACGAGGATCGCGTCACCGCCGGCGTCGTCTGGGGCAACGCCTTCGATCGCGGCGACACGCTTGGCTACAGCTTCTCGGCCGATCCGGCTCTGAAACATTCGCTCAGCCACAGCGCCAACTACGGCACGATTTTCAAATCGGGCCACTCGCTCACCGCGTTCGGTTCCTATTCGACCATCGAGTCCGCCCTGCCCGCTCCACTCACGCAGGACGGCAAATCCTGGCAGACCGGCCTGCGCTACACCGTGCCGCTAGCGAAAACCGCCGGCGGCTGGGAACGCGGCCTGAACTTCGCCGCCGACTTCAAATACGCCGACAACAACCTCGAGTTTGCCGCTATCCCCGTTACCAACAACGTCACGCACATCGCCCAACTCGGCGCGACGTTCTCCTCTTCGCATCGCACGCCGACGCAGGGACTCGCGTGGTCCGCCTCGCTCTACGCCAGTCCGGGCGGACTCACCTCCGCGAACAACAACGAAGCGTTCGAACGCTCGCGCTTCGGAGCGAAGGCGGCGTATGTTTACGGCCGGATCGAGGGCCAGTATTCACGCGCGCTGCCCGCCGGCTTCTCGCTGAGCACCACGGCGAGCCTGCAGCTTGCCAGCGGCCCGCTGCTCGGCACCGAGCAGGTGAACGGCGCCGGCAGCGCCGGCGTGCGCGGCTATCGCGAAAGTTCCGCCTTCAGCGACGAAGGCGTGCTGGTGAACACCGAGCTGCACCTGCCAGCGTTCTCGCCATTCAAAGGCCGTGGCCAGGCGGACGTGTTCGCCTTCATCGACGCGGCGGCGTTGTGGGATCTTGGCTCCGGCGCGACGAGCGCGGAGCTGGCATCTTCCGGCATCGGCGTGAACTACCGGCTCGGACGCGGTTTCACGCTGAGCGCCGCTTACGGCTGGCAATGGAAGGAGATCCCCGACCTCGCCGACCAAGGCGCCGGGCATGGACACATCAGCGCCAGCGTCAGGTTTTAGTCCGGATAAACCACGCCCCAACCATCAAGGCTGGCTGCGCAACGATCGCCCGCCCGCCACCTCGCGGTCAAGGACACCCGCCCTCGGTGCGTGGGCGGCGCGGCGCTTCAGAACGGAAGCCGGACCGAAACGGAATATGTGCGGCCGAGGGCGGCATGAAGCGCGCCGTTGAAGCCAAAGATCGTGTCGGAAAACGGCGGCTCGTGGTCGAACACGTTGCCGATGCCGATGCCGATTTTCGTGTCCTTGCCACGACCGTGCCACAGGCCCGACCGGAAGGTATATCCAACATTCACATTCACGACGGTGACGCCCGGATAGCCCTGCGGCGCGAGCAGATTGCCGGCGAAATTGCTGGCGAATGCGCCGGTGTAGCTGGCGAAGACAGAGGCATTCCACGCGCGATACCGCCAGAAAACCGAGCCCGCCCAGCGCCAGCGCGGCGGCGCCGCGGTGTCGCCGACGAGGTCAGACGCCTCGACGCCGGGCTGCAATTCGACGCGCGCGACGAGCGCATGCGAACCGCCCAGGCTCACGCGGAAGCGCCCGAATTCGCGCCAAGGCAGCTCATACTCGAGCGCGAGATCCAGGCTTTCATGGTGCGAGGCGCCGAAGTTGACGAACGTGGCATCGACGCTGGCGAGCGGGCCGGGCTGGCCGAGCGCAATGTCCTCCGCGGTGGGTTCTAGCCGCGTGATACGCCCGGGGAAAAGCCGCTCGTTATCCACGATGGCCTGCGCGGTGAACAACTGAAGCAGGTTGCGCTGGCGGGTGCGGTGATAGTCGAGCGCGATCGAGAGCCCGGGCGCCAGAAGAGGTGTCAACACGACGCCATGAAACTCGCTGCGCGAGGTTTCCGGTCCGGCGCCGGCGTTGGAGCCGCGGTGCACGGACAGGTTGGCCGTGCGCCCCGAGGCGCGGCGCGGATCGGTGAGCGTCGACGTCTCCACGGTGTGCGTGGTCTCGTATTCCGAAAGTGACGGAGCGCGAAACCCCGTCGAGAAACCAGACCGCGCGAGCAGCCAGGGCGCGGGCGACCAGAGAGCGCAGAATTTGGGATTGGCGGTGTCTCCCGCCTCGCCGTGGTGTTCGTAACGACCGGCAAGTTGGAGCTCCACGCGGCGCGCGAACCGGCGGGCATTGGCGCGCCCGACCAAGGGCGCCGACAGTTCCGCGAACACCGCGTGGCTGTGCCGCCCGGCGGCCGCATCGACCACCGCACCGGCGGACGGGCGGGTTTGCACCCGGTGTTCCGCAAAACCGTAATCTCCGCCGAAGGCGAGTTGGAGGTCGCCGCCCGGGAGGGCCAGCAGCGGGCCGCTCGCGGCAAAATGGGCCGCCGTATATTCGGACACGCCGTCGTCGGCGTCGATCGCCGTCAGCCCGGCGTAGATCCGCGCATTCGCCGGAGCGCCGGCCCGGGCGTCGACGAACGGATTGAAGCGCTGCGCCGGATCGGGCGCGGCGAGTGCGGCGGTGAACCGCGCGTGATCGAGCGTGATGTTGCGTTGCGCGAAACGCTCGTGCGACCTGCTCACACCCGCGTCCCACTCCCAGCCATCGCCAACGTCGCGGGCAATGCCCGCGTAGACCCCGCGGCTCACGGTGCGCGTGGTCTGGCGCGTCGGCCCAAACTCATGATGCACGAGTCCGACCAACACATCCTGCCCGAAGGGATTGAATGCGTTCGGCTGACCGTCGATCATCGCGGGCACGATCGTGGCAAAACGGCCGAACCCCGTGGAGGCACTGGCAGCGCTCACAGGCGGTTGGGCCTCGAACACGCCCCGGACATCGCTCAGGGAAAAACCACCGTAGACGCGCGCGCCCCGGCCCGGCACGTATTCGACCGCACCGCCAATGCCGAACGACTCCTGCGGCGAAACGAGCGTGAGGTAATCGGCGGTGTTCATGACTCGCGCGCGGCTTACAGACGTGAGCGAGGTCGCAACGAACTGCGCGGGTGCCGGCGTGACACCAGCGCCGTCCGGCACGAGCGCAACGCTCGCCGGCGTGCCGTCGGGATTGGTCACGCCCTGCAGATAGCCGTTGCGCGCCTGGACGACCGCCGGGTAACCCCAGTTGAGGCGGAAATCGCGGCCCCGGACGGGCCTGCCGTCCGGCGCATAACCGACCACTCGCGCGGTGTGGTCTTGGTTGGCTGAGAAAGTCCGTTGCGCGGCGGAAAGACGGGCGCGATCGTAGAAATCGACGCCGATCATGCCGCGAAGGCGGGCATCTTTCGAAGTGAAACCGGCGAGCCATGTGGCGTGCCGCTCGCGGCCTCCCCCGTCGAACGCTCCTTTGTAGTCGGTGGAGAATTCGGCGCCGGTGTAGTTTTTCTTCAGGACGACGTTGATCACCCCGCCAATCGCGTCGGAACCGTAGAGCGCGGAAGCGCCATCGGCGAGCACCTCGATGCGCTCCACCATCCCGAGGGGAATGGTGTTCAGATCGACGAAACCCTGGCGCGAATCCGTGGAACGATTTCCCTGCCCGGCGATCGCACGACGGCGTCCGTCGACGAGCACGAGTGTCGATCCGCTGCCGAATCCGCGGAGATTGGCGCCCGAAACACCGGACTGCCCGAGCGGCGTGACGGCGGCGCCGAAAATGAAGCTGAACGGCGGCACACCGGTTTCGGTGCGCACGCCGAACTCGGGATTGAAGTCGTTGGGCGCGCTGCCGCGACCGGAGCCGGAGCCGGTGTAATTCTGCGGCAGAAGATTCAAAAAATCCGCGAGCCTCAGTGCGCCGGAGGCTTCAATGTAGTCGCGATCGTAGCGACTGACCGGCGAAGGCCCTTCGATGTCGGGGCGACGGATGTGCGAACCCAAAACAATGACCCGCGCCAGGATCGTGGCTTCAGGCAAGCCGTCGGCGGCGGATTCGTCACCCACTGCGGCCGCGCCGGCATGAGCGTGCACCGCGAGCCAGAGACAAAGGCGCGCGACGCGGCGGGACGTCGGGCTGGAACAGACGTGCGGCATTGGCGGCGTTTGGGTAACGGACGGCGGGTTCGCCGCCAATCCGATACATGCCGCAGGACACCTCTCGTTACCGTGAACGTGCCCGCGGCCGGGCTCGCCGCGTGAGCGAATGGAGATCCGGGCTAGTCAGTCATGCGCTCGATGCCGTGTGCCGCGTCGTCCGGCGCATGCGATCGAAGCTGCGAAGACTCACCGCGCCAGCAGCCAGGCGCCCAGCGGGCCTTGATAGAGGCCGAACAGGATCGAACTCAACGCCAGCAGGCTGAGCGACACCCCTGCGAGCGCGCCGACGGGCGTGCGCGCCGGACGCGGGTTGAGCGCGCCATCGGCGGGCATCCACGTTTCGAAGAACGCGGCCTTGATCCAGCCGAAGTAGTAGTAGATCGAGATCACCACGCCCACGATCGCGATCGCGAGCAAACCGTAGAGGCCGGCGTTGAACGCCGCGATGAAGACGAAGAACTTGCCCATGAAACCGGCCAGCGGCGGGATGCCCGCGAGCGACCCCAGCGCCACCGCCAGCACGCCCGCGAGAAACGGGTTTTCCTTCGCCAAACCCGTGTAGTGATCGAGATCCTGGTCGGCATCGTCGACCCCCGCGAGGTGCGTCATCACGCCGAAGAGGGCGAACGAAGCGAGCAGGTAGGCAAACAGGTAGAACAAAATCGCGCCGACTGCGCCGGGCGCGACCGGTGCGGCCACGACGCCGAGCAGGAGGAAACCGGCGTGCGAAACGCCGGAAAGACCGATCAGACGCTTCACGTTGTGCTGCGTGAGCGCGGCGATGTTGCCAAACAGGATCGTCGCCGCCGCCATCGCCGTCAGCACCGGCGTGACCAGCCAGGCGTAGGCAGCGAACACGTTCAGCACGAGCGGAAGCAGCATCGCAAAACCGGCTGCCTTCGACGACACGGCGAGCAGCGCCGTCACCGGCGTGGGCGCCCCCTGATACACATCGGGAATCCAGATCTGGAACGGAAACGCCCCGATCTTGAAACAGATGCCGGACAGCACGAGCACGATGCCCGCGCTCGCGAGGAAGTTGTCCGGATTCAGCGCGAGGAAGCGCGAGAGATCGGCGAAGTTCATGCCCTCCGCCGAGTGACCGGCGAGGCCGGGATTTCCCGCGACGCCGTAGAGCAGCACGATGCCGAAAAGCAGCAGCGAGGAGCTCAACGCGCCCATGATCAGGTATTTCAAACCCGCCTCGAGCGAGAGCGGGTTGGTGCGGAAATAACTGACGAGGATGTAGAGGCCGATCGTGAGCGTCTCGAGCGCGACGAAGAGCAGGACGAAGTGATTCGCCTGCGCGAGCAGCATCATCGCGCCGGTGACCACGAGAACGATGTGGTGAAACTCCACCCGCGGCATGATCTGTTTCGCCAGCGCGACGCGCGCGAGGATGCTGACGAAAATCGAGGACAGCAGGAAGAACACCCGCAAGGCCTGCGCCACGTAGCTGTGGTGCAGCAATCCGCTGAAGGTGTCGCGGCCGAGATACACGGAGTGGAAATCCCACGCCACCCAGCCGAGCACGCCGACCTGGCCGAGAATCGAAAGCGCACCGATCGTGTGATGCTGCTTCTTCGGCAGCACCATTTCCACGACGAGCAACAGGAGTGCGAGGCAACCGAGTGCCAGCTCGGGCGCGATGGCGGCCCACTCATTGGCCTCAGCGGCGACTTTGACGGCTTCGAGATTCATTGCAGAAGAGAAGTAACCCGCGAACTCACGGAAACGGTCGCGAATGAAAAAATGAAATCACGCATGGAACGCGGCGCCGGCATCAGCGTGCATGCGCGGTGACGACCGCGGGTGAGGTGAGGGCCGCATCGATCTGGGTCGAAACCGACTTGGGCCAGAAACCGAGGAAGAGGAGCGCCGCGAGGAGCACAAGCGCGGGGATTTTCTCCGACCAGCGGAGGTCGGACGGCGGCGTTTGCGCGATCACCTTCGCGAAGGCCTCGGTCGGCTGACCGAAAAAGACGTTCGCTGCCGCACGCAAACCGTAGATCGCCGAGATGATGATGCCGGACACGGCGAAGGCCGTGACCAGCGGCGAGAACTTCCAGAGCGCGACGAAGATCGTGAGTTCACCCCAGAAATTGGCGAAGCCCGGCAGGCCGATGCTGGCGAAAGTCGCGGCGACAAAGAAGGCCGCGAGCACCGGCGCTTTCTGCCCCAGCCCGCCCATCTCATCCATGGCGAACGTCTGCGTCCGGTGATAAATCGAAGTCGACAGCAGAAACAGCAGCGCGACCGAGAAACCGTGCGCCACCATCATCAACACCACCCCGCCGATGCCGAGCGTCGTGCCGGCCGCGAGGCCGAGGAACGCATAACCCATGTGCATCACGGAGCTGTAACCGACCATCTGCTTGAGGTCGCGTTGCGCGATGGTGATGAAGCCGACGACAAGCACGTTGCCGATCACGGCCAGCCACGCGAGCGGACCGGACCAGTGCAGCGCACCGGCGGGCAGCAGCGGCAGCGCGATCTGGATCAGGCCGTAGAGCCCGAACTTTTTCAGCACGCCGGCGTGCAGCATCGCGTTCGAGCTCGGCGCCGCGCCGTAGCCAAGCGGCGCCCACGTGTGCAGCGGCCACAGCGAAACGAGAATGCCGAAGCCAAACAGCAACAGCGCGAAAATGTTGTTCTGCACGGTGTCGGCGATCGGCTGCGCCGTGAGCGCCTCGCGCAACGCGATCAGATCGAACGACGCCGCGGGACTCTTGGCATACAACGCGATCAGACCGAGCAGCGAGAGCATCGCGCCCGCGGTCAGATAGATCGTCATCTTCATCGCAGCGTAACCGCGATCGCGGCCGCCCCAGACGCCGACCATGATGAAGGTCGGGATCAGCGCGAGTTCGTGGAAGAAATAGAAAAAGAAAACGTCCACACTCGCGAACACGCCCATCAAGCCGCCCTGCATCACCAGCAGCAGCATGAGATAAATCTTCAGCCGCTCCGCCTGCGACTGGATCGCGTAGAGTCCGGCGGCGAGGCCGACGATGCCGGCGAGGACAAAGAGCGGGAGCGAGATTCCGTTGAGTCCGAGTTTCAGGCTGATGCCGTAGGCCGTGAGACCGGTGGAATACGTTTCCAGAAAAGCGTAGCCGGACTCCTTCGGGGCGTCCGCGAAATGGAACCACACATGCAGCGCGAGCAACGCGGGGATCGCGAACGCCACGTAGGCGAGGCGCACGGACCACCGCTTCGGCAGGCCGGCGGCGATGGCGAGCGCCAGCACCAGCGGCGCGGCGATCGAAACGAGAAGAGGATCGAAGGGCAGATTGCTCATCGCGAAATTCGGACCAAACGAGCTGGCCGCAAAGAGGCGCAAAAATGCGCAAAACGAAGATTCTGGTTCTTGTGCATCTTTGCGCCTTTTTGCGGCAAGACAGGATTGCGGTTCATGATCAGAGGACTCCCGCCGCAAACAGCCAGAGCGCGACGACGCCGCCCAGGAACCAGTAAACGTAAACGTTGAGCTTGCCGACGTGCAGCGCGCGTGCGCCGAGACCGAACAAGCCGACCACTCCGGCAAGTCCGCGAATGATCAGGCCGGCGAGGAAAATCTGCTCCAGGAAGTTGAGCAGCATCGCGAACCGCTGCTGCACCTTCGCGACGTAGTAGTCGTAAAGCTTGTCGAAGGATTCCTTCAGCGCCGTGAGTCCGCCAAACGCCAGCGGCGCGCGCACCGCAAGCGTGTCCTGCGGACCGTGCTGGTAAAACGCAAGCGCCGCGCCCGCGCCGACCGCGAGAATCAGCGCGCTGATCACAAACGGACTCGCGCCGACCGCATGCGGAATCTGCGACCATACGCCTTGAAACGCGCTGCCGTAGATCAGCCCCGTGCCTTCGTGCGTCGTGTAACCGCCGACGATCGCGAGCGCCGCCAGGACGACCAGCGGCAGCGTGAGCGTAAGGCCGCCTTCATGCGCATGCGAAGCGGACTCGCTGCGCGGCGCACCGAGAAAAACGAGTTTCCACATGCGAACCATGTAGAACGACGTGAGCACCGCGGTGAACGTGAGGATAACGAAGACGGCCGTGTTCTTCTCCTGCGCGAGGTGCAGGATCGCGTCCTTCGAATAAAACCCCGCGAGGAACGGCACGCCCGCGATCGCGGCGACGCCGATCGTGAAGGTCACGAACGTGAGCGGCATCTTCTTCGCGAGTCCGCCCATCTTGAAAATATCCTGCTCGTGATGGCAGCCGTGAATGACGGAGCCGGAACCGAGGAAGAGCAGCGCCTTGAAGAAAGCGTGCGTGGTCAGGTGAAACATCGCGGCGCCGACGCCCGCGGCGATCGCGATCGTGTGAGCGTGTCCGTCGATCTCGTGCGTGACGGCCAGCGAACCGAGTCCGAACGCCGCAACCATGTAGCCGAGCTGCGAAAGCGTGGAGTAAGCGAGGACCTTCTTGATGTCGCTCTGCACGATCGCGCAAAGCGCGGCGTAGAGCGCGGTCACGGTGCCGACCCACATGATGACGTTGAGCGCTTCGGGCACCATCAGCACGTTGATCCGGCACAGCATGTAGATACCGGCGGCGACCATCGTGGCGGCGTGGATCAGCGCGGAGACGGGCGTCGGGCCTTCCATCGCATCGGGCAACCACACCTGCAGCGGCATCTGCGCGGACTTGCCGACCGCGCCGCAGAACAGCAGCAGCGGAATCAACGTGCTCGCGACATGGCTGTCACCGAGTTCGCTGAGGTTCACGGTGCCGTTCGTCCAGTAGCACATTACGATGCCGAGCAGGAAACCGAAGTCGCCGACGCGGTTGACGATGAATGCCTTCTTGGCCGCCGCGCTGGCGGACGGCCGCTCGAACCAGTGGCCGATCAGCGCATAGGAGCTATAGCCGACCAGCTCCCAAAAAATGAACATCATGAACAGATTGTCGGCGAGAGTGATGCCGATCATCGAAAACATGAAGATCGAGAGCCCGCCGAAGTAGCGGGCCTTCGACGCGTCCTCGTGCATGTAGCCCAGCGAAAAGACGTGCACGCAAAGACCCACGACGCCGACCACCGTGAGCATCAGCGCGGCGAGGTCGTCGAACTTGAAGCCCAGCGACAGCGAGAAATCGCCCAGCCGCAGCCACTCGACCGCGGTGTCAAAACGGTGATGGCCCAGCGCCAGATAAAGCGAGCCGGCCGCAATGCCGGTCGCGGCCAGCACGGAAATCAACGCGGCCAGCGAGCCGGCACGACGCAGGAACAACGCGATGAGCGCGGCCGAACCGAGCGGCAGGAGCAAAACGAGAAGAGCGAGCTGAACGGGCGACATTGAAGGCGAAAAGATTAGGAACGCAGAGGGCACGGAGCGCGGCCCGCGGGGGACACGAAGGTCCGCAAGCAGGCGGAGACGCGTCGGTGCAGGGTGCTCGGGTTCATGATGAAATGGCTCGGTGTTCTCTGGGTGGGAGCTCGGTGAACTCTGGGCTCAATCAACCGCTCAGTTTTTGAGAGCGGTGAGCTCGTCGACTTCGATCGTCTGACGCCGGCGGAAAAGCGTGACGATGATCGCGAGGCCCACCGCAACTTCGGCGGCGGCGACCGTCAGAATGAAAAACACGAAGACGTTGCCGTCGTTGGTGCCGTTGAAGCGCGAGAAGGCGGCCAGCGCGAGGGTCGACGCCACGAGCATGAGCTCGAGTCCCATGAAAAGGATCAGGGTGTTCTTCCGCAGCAGCACGCCGAAGAAGCCGATCGCGAAGAGCAGCGCGCTCAGGACGATGTAGGTATTGAGGGTCGCAGAAATCATAACCCGAAGGTGCGAGTAGCGAGTAGCGAGTAGCGAGTAGTTTGCCGTGAGAGTTCCATGAGACGATCGGGAGGTTGGAATGCTCGCTGCACGCTACTCGCTACCCACTACTTTGGTTTCCGTTTCGAATTTCTTGCTGAGCACGATCACGCCGAGCATCGCGATCAGCAGCAGGAAGCCGACGATCTGCACGGGCAGCAGATACGTCGTGAAAAGTTGATACGCGTAGCCCTTCAGCGAGGCGCCGACACCGGCGCCCTCCGGCAGAGCAACGGCCGCAAGCTCGGGCTGCTTGTAGATCGCGAGCACGCCGACCGCGAGCAACGCGCCGGCGATCGTCGCCGCGACCACCGAGGTGGACTGGAACGGCCGCCGCAGCGCATGCGTGTCGAGCAGCATGACAATGAAGAGGAACAGCGCCGCGACCGCGCCGGCGTAAACCAGCAGGAGCACGAAGGCCAGGAGGTAGGCTTCGAGCAGCACGAACAGGCCCGCCACGCCGACGAGGCAGAGCATGAAGGACATCGCGGCGTTGACGGCGTTCTTGTTCAGCACGGTGCCGAGCGCGGCGATGACCGTGAGGAGAGCGAAGACGTTGAAGAGAATCGGGCCCATGAGGATTAAGCGCGAAGACGCGAAGCGTGCAAAGATGCGCCAAGATACTCTTTCCGGACTTTGCCAACCTTGGTTCGGGGCCTGGCGTCTTTGCGCTTCGATAAGTTCATATCAATGGTGATGCTGGGCGGACGCGGCCTGCTCGGCGGCCTTCTTCTTGTCCCACTTGAAATGCTGGTCGGGCAGCGTGCCACCGAGTTCGTAGAGACGTTCCTTGTTGTTCACCATCTCGGCCCGCGTGTATCCGGTCATCGTATACTGCTGCTGGAGGAAGATCGCCTCCTCGGGGCAGACCTCCTGGCACATGCCGCAGTAGATGCAGCGCAGCATGTCGATTTCGAACTCGCGCGGAGCCTTCTCGACGTGCGAGGTCGGCGCGGCGGGATCGATCTCGCCGGGCGTGATGCGGATCGCCTTGGGCGGGCAGACGAATTCGCACAGCTGGCAGGAAACGCACTTCTCGCGACCGTTCGGATCCTTCACGAGCGTCGGCACGCCGCGGTAGCCGGCCGGGATCTCCGGGCGCTGCTCGGGATACTCGAGCGTCTGCTTCTTGCGGACGAGGTGTTTGAAAGTCGTCTTCAGCCCGCTGACGATCTGCGGGACATAGGTGCGCTCGGCGAGCGTGAGCGGTTTGCGTTCGAGAGGGACGACGGCCATGAGCGGTAAGGGTTCGGTTTAAGCGCGAAGACGCGAAGAGGCGCCGAGCACGCGAAGCAGTGATCTTTGCATCACCTTCGCCATCTTTGCGTCTTTGCGCTTCAACAGCTTCATTTTTCGATGAACGCGATCGCGATCGCGTAGAAGAGGAGGTTGGCGATCGAGGCGGGGAGGAGCTTCTGCCAGCCGAGCTTCATCACCTGGTCGTAGCGGAAACGCGGCACGGTCCAGCGAATCCACATGAAGAAGAAGATCATCGCGATGACCTTGCCGAGAAAGATCACGATCGAGAGCAGACCGGTGAGCAGCGCGTTGTCGGCGATGCCGAAGGCGTTCGCGACCAGTTCGAGCGGCACCCACGGCAGCGGATTCCAGCCGCCGCAGAAGAGCAGGATGAACACGCCGGAACCGACGATCATGTGCGAGTATTCCGCGACGAAGAACAGGCCCCACTTGAACGCGCCGTATTCGGTGTGGAAGCTGCCGACGAGGTCCGCCTCGGACTCGACCGTGTCGAACGGCTGGCGGTTCGTTTCCGCGAAGAGCGCGGTGAGGAAGATGAACGCCGACACCGGCATCAGGAAAATAAACCACATGCCGCCGAGGAAGCCGGGCTGGCTCTGGAACTCGACGATGCGGCCAAAGCCGAGCGTCGCGTCCTGACCCGGCGCGTTGATCCAGAGAAACACCGGCAGCACCGCGAGCGTCATCGACAACTCATAGGAGATGAGCTGCGCCGAGGCGCGGACGGATCCAAGAAACGGATACTTCGAGTTCGACGCCCAGCCGGCGAGGATGAGCGAATAAACGCCGAGCGAGGACACCGCGAACACGGCGAGGATGCCGATGTCGAGCGGCGCGAGGCCGAGCGGAATCGTCCGGCCCGCGGCGTCGAAATACGCGCCGAACGGCACGACGGTAACGGTCGTCAGCGCGGGAATCATCGCGAGCAGCGGCGCGGCGATGAAGTAGAACTTGTTCACGTGGCCGGGCGTGGAGTCTTCCTTGAAGAGCATCTTGCCGCCGTCGGCCATGACGTGAAACAGGCCGAGGCGCTGCAGGAAGCGGCCGACAAAGGGAATCCAGCCCACCCAAGGCACGATCGCGCGATTGGGGCCAGGGCGATCCTGCACCCACGCGGCGACCTTGCGCTCGGCCATCGAACAGACGCCCGCGATCGGGAAGATCACGAGAATGACGGCCAGGCCCTTGAGGAAGCCTTGCACGATCAGCGGAAGATTGAAGTAGAAGTCAGCCAGCATGGCGGGCGCTTATGAAGTAGCGGAAACCGTGCGGTTTTCGCAGGAGGGAACGAAAAGCTCACGCTTTTCGCTACGCAGATTGAAGTGGGCCGCAGGCGTGCTCATGTCGTGGTGCCGGCAGGCGGACGCGGCGGCGGGACGCTGTTGTCGGCAGGCGGCACCGGCGCCTCGGGTTTATAGTGCAACGTCTCGCCCTCGACGAACGGCAGGCTCGCCCACGGCGTGCGATCGAGCAGCAGGCCGGTCTCGGGGAGATTCGCGAAGGTCATCGTGGCCAGCGCGGGCACTTCGGCAGTGAGCGTTTTCCACAGCCCGTGGATATCACTCGCGGGCGCGGCGGTGTTCGTCACCGCCGCGAGCAGTTTCGCGAGCACGACGAGGTCGTCGGCGGTGCCGGCGGGACCGGGGACGGCGCGGTGGAATTTCTGGATGCGGAACTGCTGGTTCACGAACGTGCCGTTCTTCTCGAACACGGTCAGCGTCGGGATCAGCACGCGCGCGACGGCGCTGGTCGCATCGGCCTGCGTGCCGAGATAAACGACGGACACTTTCGCGAGCTGCGCGGGCGTAAGGCCGGCCGCGACGAGGTCTTCGCCGACGGAGAGGACCGCCTTGACCTTGCCGGCATCGATCGCGGCGGCGAGCGCCGTGAGCTTCTGCGCGGGCAACTCGCGGATCAGACCGGTGACGAGCGCGCCGCGGACGTTCGGGTTGCGGTCGGCGGAGATGAGGAGCTGGTCGCCCTCGCCCACCCGGCTGACGAGCTGCGTCGACGCGTGGAGCGCGTCGGCGAGTTTCTTCGTGAGGAACTGTTCCTCGACCGAACTGCGGCCGGAGCCGACGACGGCGATCGCGCCGGCGGACGCCTTGAAGATTTCGACGGCGGCGCTGACCGCGGCGTCGAGCGCGCTGTCGGTGCCGTTGACCTTCGCGACGATCAGGCGGTTTGGCGACTGCGCCTGCTTGTAGAGGATGCGGCCGCTATCGGCCATCCACTCGTCGTTGACCTCGTAATTCTTGCGCGGGGTGAGGCGGTGGATGACGCCCTCGCGCGACCAGACGATCGTATTCGCGCCGACACTACTCTCGGTATCGATGCTGTTCGTCTGCTTGAGGAACCAGACGCGCATCTTGAAACGGAAATCCGTGGAGGTGAGCGCGCCGACGGGGCAGAGATCGACGGTGTTGAGCGAGTAATTGTTCGTGAGCTGCTTGCCCGGGAAGCAGGTCAGCGTCGTGTAGCTGCCGCGATCGATGAAGCCCAAGACATCGTCCTTCGCGACCTCCTTGCAGAAACGGATGCAGCGTGAGCAGAGGATGCAGCGTTCGTCGTCGAGCGTGACGCGCGGGCCGAGCTGCGTGCGCTTCGGCTTCACGTTTTTCGGCTCGATGTAGCGCGAGTAACCGCGGCCGTAGCCGGTGGCCTGTTCCTGGAGCTTGCACTCGCCGGCCTGGTCGCAGATCGGGCAGTCGAGCGGGTGATTGATGAGGAGAAACTCCATCACGCCCTCGCGGCAGTCCTTCACGAGCTGCGACGTCGTGCGGATGTGGAGACCGGGCGAGGCGTTGGTGCCGCAGCCGATCTGCGGGCGGGGCATCCAGTTGATCTTCTGCTTGCCGGTGGCGGGATCGATGATCGGCGCCTTCGTGGCGGGATCGACCGCGGGCATGCCCATTTCGATGAGGCACATGCGGCAATTGCCCACGATCGAGAGCTTCGGGTGGTAGCAATAGTGCGGCACGTCGACGCCGACGAGACGCGCGGCCTCGATGACGTTCGTGCCCTTGGGCACGGCGATCTCCTTGCCGTCGATGTTGACGGTGACGAGGTCGGGTTTGGGCGGAGCGATCATCGGAAAGAAACGGAGGCGGAGTTAACCACGAAACACACGAAATACACGAAAGTCGGAAGAGGACTTCGGCCGTTTCGGGTTCATCTGATTTTCGTGTGTTTCGTGTATTTCGTGGTTAACAACTTCAGACCAATTCGGGCGCATCGGCCGACTTGGGCGCCTTCTTGGTTTCGTGGTAGGTTTTGAATTCGTCGCCGAACTTCGCGATGAAGCTCTGCGTTGGCCAGGAGCACGCTTCGCCGAAGGCGCAGATCGTGCGGCCGGGAATCTGGTCGGCGACGCTCTTCAGCAGCGTGGCATCCTCCTCGCGGGCGTTGCCGTGCACCATGCGCGTGGTGATGCGCTTCATCCACAGCGAGCCCTCGCGGCACGGCGTGCACTGGCCGCAGCTCTCGTGCGAGTAGAACGCGTTGATGTTGGCCAGCGCCTCGACCATGTTGACGGAGTCGTCCATCACGATCACTCCGCCGGAGCCGCCCATCGTGCCGATGAGCGCGAGCGAATCGAAATCCATCGGCACGTCCTCGACGCCCCAATCGTAATCGACCAGGTCGGCGCCGACCTTGCGCTTGCCCTTGTAGCGTTCGCCGAAGCGCATGATTTTCGCGGACGAGCCGCCGGGAATCACCGCCTTGAACGTGCGTCCCGGCAGCGGGCCGCCGCAGACGTCGTAGAGCAGCTGCCCCATCGTGATCTTGCCGGTCTCAAATTCGTAATAGCCAGGACGCTGCACGTGGCCGGAGACGCAGAAGATACGCGTGCCGGTGTTGTTGGGCGTGCCGATCTTCGCGAAGGCGTCGCCGCCGTGCTCCGCGATGTATTTCACGTGGCAGAGCGTCTCGACGTTGTTGACGATCGTCGGGCACTGGTAGAGGCCGAGCACCGCGGGGAAGAACGGCGGTTTGATGCGCGGGTTGGCGCGCTTGCCCTCGAGCGATTCGATCAGGCCGGTTTCTTCGCCGCAGATGTAGGCGCCGGCGCCGCGATGGACGAAGATGTCGCACGAATAACCGGTGCCGAGAATGTTCTGGCCCACGAAGCCCTTGTCACGGGCCTCCTGGATCGCGCGCTCGAGGATGCGCGCGCCGTGAGGCATCTCGCCGCGAATGTAGATATAGGCCTGCTGCACGTTGTTCGCGAAGCACGAGATCATCGTGCCCTCGATCAGCTGGTGCGGGTCCTGATGGATGATGTAGCGATCCTTGAACGTGCCGGGCTCGGACTCGTCGGCGTTGACGATGAGATAAATCGGCTTGCCGCTCTTGCGGTCAACAAGGCCCCACTTCACGCCGCAAGGGAAACCCGCGCCGCCGCGACCGCGCAGGCCGGACTTCTTGACCTCGTCGATGATCGCCTGCGGCTGCATCGTGACGGCCTTCTTCAATACCTCGTAGCCACCGTTGCGCACGTAGCACTCGATGTCGTTGGTGTAGCCGGGCTCGTCGATGTGACGGAAGATGATGCGGCGTTGTTCGGGAATGGGCATGACGACCAGTTGAGAGTCGATGGCTGAGAGTTGAAAGAAGGTCAGCGGCGCTGCGCGGCCTCTTTTTTGATCTGGTCGCTGAGCTGCTTCGCTTTCGCGCAGTCGACGTTTTCGTGGAGATCGTCGTCGATGAGCACGACGGGGGCGGTGCCGCAGCTGGCGAGGCATTCGACGAACTCGACGGTGACTTCGCCGTCGGGCGAAATCTCGCCGACCTTCGTGTCGAACTGCTTCTCGAACTCGGCGCAGGTCTTGTAGCCGCCGCGCAGCGCGCAGGAGAGCGTGCGGCAGACCTTGATGTGGCGGCGGCCGATCGGCTTCTGCCGGAACATCGGGTAGAACGTCACCACGTCATAGACGTTGATCGGCTGAATCTCGAGCTTCGCCGCGACCCACTCGAATGTCTCGGGCGGGATGTAGCCGAGGTCCTCCTGGATGAGGTGCAACAACGGCAGCGTGGCGCTCCGCTTCGACGGGTAATGCGTGATCACCTCGTCGATGCGCTGGAGGGTTTCAGGTTTAAGATTCATTCTAGCGGAAAAGTAGCGAGTAGTGAGCAGCGGGTAGCGAGTAGCCCAAACGTAAGTCAACGCATCCGCAGCCCGGATGCTCGCTACTCGCTACTTCATGCTCGCTACTGGTTTTCATCGGTCGCACTCGCCCATCACGAAATCGAGCGAGCCGAGGATCGCGACGACGTCCGAAATGAGAATGCCGGTGCACAGTTTCGGCACGATCGACAGGTTGCAGAACGAGGGTGAACGGATCTTCAGGCGCCACGGCACACCGCCGCCCTTGCTCACGACGTAGAAGCCGAGAATGCCCTTCGGGTTTTCCGCCTCGAAGTAAACTTCGCCGGCCGGCATCTGCGGGCCTTCGGTCACGAGCATGAAATTCTGAATCAGCTCCTCCATCGAGGAGAGAATCTTGCCCTTCGGCGGCGCGAAGATCTTCCGCGCGTCCTTCGCATACCAGTCGCCGCCGGGGAAGGTCTTGATCACCTGGCGAATGATCCGCACCGACTGGCGCATCTCCTCGCCGCGAACGAGGTAGCGATCGTAGCAATCGCCCTTCGTGCCGACCGGCACGTCGAACTCGTATTGCTCGTAGCCGGAGTAAGGCCGGTCCTTGCGCAGATCGGTCGCGACGCCGCTGCCGCGCGCATTCGGGCCCGTCAGGCCGTAGGCGTAAACGTCTTCCTTCGTGATGACGCCGACGTCGACCGTGCGGTCAGTGAAGATCTTGTTGCGGGTCAGCAGCGCGAGGATCTCCTCGAGCGCGGGAAGAAACTGGTCGCAGAACTTGCCCACGCCATCGAGCCAGCCGGGCGGGATATCGCGCGTGACGCCGCCGATGCGCGTGAAGCTCGTGGTGAAGCGCGCGCCGGTGAGCTCTTCGAAGAGCTTGTAGAGATGTTCGCGCTGGTTGAGCGACAGCACGAGGACGGTCCACGCGCCGACATCGAGGCCGAAGGCGCCGAGCCCCATCAGATGCGACGAGATGCGCGCCATCTCCGCGGTGATCACGCGGATCGCCTGGCAGCGCGGCGGCACCGTGAGGCCGGCCAGATTTTCGACCGCGATCGCGTAGGCCATGTTGTTGGCTAGCGGCGCGAGGTAGTCCAACCGGTCCGTGTAAGGCACGAACTGGTTGTAGGTCATGTTCTCCGCGATCTTCTCGTCGCCGCGGTGCAGGTATCCAATAATTGGATCGGCCTTGGTCAGGATCTCGCCGTCGAGTTCCATCTGGATGCGCAGCACGCCGTGCGTCGACGGGTGCGACGGGCCCATGGAGAGCGACATCTTGTCGCCGGCAAACTCCGGCTCGACGCCGGGAGCGGCGGCGATCTTGGCAGCGGACTCGGGAACGGAAAATTCAGTGGCCATTAGGCGGAAATTTGAAAACCACGAAACACACGAACTACACGAAACTCGATCCGCGTTGGAGGCGTGGGTCCGGAGGGTTTCATTTCGTGTTTTTCGTGTGTTTCGTGGTTAAGAATTCAAAGCGGTTTCTCCACGCGCTCGTTCCAGCTCTCGTCTTTCGCGCGTGGCTCGGCTTCGGTGAGGTTGATTTCGCCCGACGATGCGACGAAGGGGCCACCAGCCATCGGCGCGGGGATCACCGGCGTGCCCGTGTTGGTCGCGATCTCGGGATCGGGCAGCGCCGTCTCGACGCCCGCCAGCGGAAACTCCTTGCGCAACGGCCATCCGGGATAGCCGTCCCACATGAGGATGCGCCGCAGATCCGGGTGTCCGGCAAACTTGATGCCGAACATGTCGTAGCATTCCCGCTCGTGCCAGTTCGCCGCCGGCCAGAGGGCCACCACGCTCGGCACCGACGGATCGGTATCGTCGGCGCAGTCCGCCGCGACGCGCACATATTGCGCCGTGGCGGTGGAATACACGTGATACACCACGGTGAAGCGGGGCGATACGTTCTCGCCGTTGTCGATCGCCGTCAGATCGGCGAGGAAGTTGTAGCCGAGCTCGTCGCGCAGGGTTTTCAGCACCGACACGAGATCGCCGACCGGCACGTTGAGCGCGGCGTGATCGCTGCTCGGTCGGTCGGCAGCCTGCGGGAAGCGTCCCTTCAGCGTGGTGGCGGCATCGACAGGTGCGGTCATGTGATCAAAAGCTGAAAGTTGAGAGCTGAGGGCTGAGAGCCGGACCTTCGCTGACGCGCCCGCCAGCGGGCTGGCCTGCTCACTCGGAGCACCGGACTCCCGGTCATGGGCTGCATCAAGCCGACTCCTTGAACAGGTTTTTCGCGGCCGGCTCTTTCCGGATCTTCGCCTGCAGCTTGATGATCGCGTCGAGGATCGCCTCGGGACGCGGCGGGCAGCCGCTGATATAGACGTCCACCGGCACGATGCGGTCTACGCCCTGCAAGGTCGCGTAACTGCGATACATGCCGCCCGAACTCGCGCAGGCGCCCATCGCGATCACCCATTTCGGCGCCATCATCTGATCGTAAATGCGACGCAGCTGCGGGGCCATCTTGTAGGTCACCGTGCCCGCGACGATCATGCAGTCGGATTGCCGCGGGGAGAAACGCATCACCTCCGCGCCGAAGCGCGCGATGTCGAAGCGTCCGTTGCCCACCGCCATCAGCTCGATCGCGCAACAAGCCAGGCCCATCGGCATCGGCCAGATCGAATTCGTGCGGATCCAGTTCACGACCGCGTCGGCCCGCGAGACGACCACCTCGCCCTCGATGCGGCTGTTGTAGGCTAGTTCAGTGTTCGACGAGACCATGTGAAAGGATGCGTGTGAAAAGGGAAAATCCGTCGCAGGGTTGATGGGGGTCACCCCTCGCGCAAGACGGTTTTGGAAAAATTAGTTCGTCTTCGAACGTGGCGGGCACGTGCAACTAACCTGACCACATTAACGCAAACGCCAAGCGCGGCACGCGGTCCTCACGCGCTCTGAAGGACGTTTTCAGTCGGATCGGCGGCCTCCCCGGCAATTCCTCGTTGACCCGCGGCCCGCGGCAACTTTGCTTTCGCCCCTTCGACAGATGGCGGCCCCGTTTGGAACGGGGCGTCAGGACACCCGGAGAGGTGGCAGAGTGGTCGAATGTGCGTGATTGGAAATCACGTGTAGGGGAAACCCTACCGAGGGTTCGAATCCCTCCCTCTCCGCCAGTCTTTTTCGTTTAAGGCCGGTATTTGGTTTTCGAGCGGAGTCCAAAAACCGCACACCCAAAGCCAAACTGCGCGCAGCGGGATCCGCCAGACACTGGCACAGTGGCGGACACACACCATGATTTCCCCGCAAGAAATGTCCGTGCCCAGCGGCGCTGCCCCGATCGACCTCGATCTCGTTCGCAAATACTCTGTTCCCGGCCCGCGCTACACCTCTTACCCGCCCGCGACGCAGTTTACCGACGACCTCGCGTCCCTCGATCTCGAGGGCGCCATCGCCGAGGACAACGCCCGCGGCGCCACGCCGCTCTCGCTCTACTTCCACCTGCCGTTCTGCGAAACGCGCTGCTGGTTCTGCGGTTGCACGACCGTCATCACCCGCCGCCGCGACTCGGCCAAGGAATACCTCGACGACCTGGTCCGCGAAGTGAGCCTCACCGCCGCGCGCCTCGATCGCTCGCGGCCCGTCGCCCAGATCCATCTCGGCGGCGGCACGCCGACATTCTTCCCGCCCGACCAGCTGCGCCGGCTCGGGGCATTGCTGCACGACTCCTTCAATCTCCGCCCCGACACCGAGTTCAGCGTCGAGATTGATCCGCGGCGGCTGACGCTCGACCACATCGTCGCCCTGCGCGAGATCGGCGTCACCCGCGCCTCGCTCGGCGTCCAGGACACGAATCCGCGCGTCCAGCTCGCCATTCACCGCATCCAGCCGCACTCGCAGAACCAGCAGGCGTTCGAATGGCTGCGCTCCAACGGCTTCACCTCGATCAACGTCGATCTCATCCACGGTCTGCCGCTCCAGACCGCATCCTCGTTCGACAAGACCATCGACGATGTCCTCGAGCTCGGCGCCGACCGGCTCTCCGTTTTCAGCTACGCTCACGTGCCGTGGATCAAACCCGCGCAAAAGATCTTCGACGATCGCGATCAGTTGCCCACCGCGGAGGAAAAGCTCGCGATGTTCGCGCTCGCACACGCCAAGCTCACTGCCGCCAGCTACATCGACATCGGCCTCGATCACTTCGCCCGGCCCAACGACGAACTCGCCGTCGCCCAGCGCAACGGCACCCTCCACCGCAATTTCCAAGGCTACAGCACGCACGCCGGCGCCTCGCTCTACGGCTTCGGCATGTCCTCAATTTCGTCGACGCCGACGACGTATCGGCAGAATCACAAAACCCTCCCCGCCTGGCGCGCCGCGCTCGACGCTGGCCAGCTGCCGACCGAACGCGGACTACGTCTGTCCGACGAGGATGTTCGCCGCCGCAGCATCGTCATGAAGCTGATGTGCGACCGCCGGCTCGACTACGCGGCGCTGTCGCAAACCTTCGGTTTCAACTTCGGCGAACGCTACGCCACCGAGATCGCCTCGCTCGCGGATCTCGAGGCCGACGGTCTCCTGCAACGCGACGCCACCGGCGTGCGCGTGACCACGCTCGGCGCGCCGCTGCTGCGCGTGATCGCGATGCGCTTCGACGCCTACCTCGCGGGCAGCGCGCACCGTCACTCCAAAACGATTTAACGGCTGCCGCCTGCGTCGCATGCCGTTTCGCATCGCCAAATCCTTCACCGTCGAAAGCGGCCACCTGCTCACGAAACATGCGGGCGGCTGCCGCTTCCCGCACGGTCACAGCCGCACGATCGAGATCGTCGTCACGAGCGACGCCCTCGACCCCAACGACATGGTGTGCGATTTCAAGGCCCTCAAGGCCGCCGCCGCCGCGGCCGTCGAGCGCTTCGATCACACGTTCGCGCTCAACACCGCCGATCCGCGTTTCGCCGAACTTCACGCCGCCTACGGCGAGCGCGTGATTCCGTTCGAAAACACCGACCCGACCACGGAAGTGCTCGCGCGGGAGATCTTCCGCGCCGTGCGCGCCCGGCTGCAACTACCTCACGCGAAGCTCGAACGCGTGCGCGTCACCGAGACCGCGACGAGCTGGGGCGAATACTGGGAATAGCGTCGCCCGCGCCGGGGCGCGTCCCTTCTCGCGAGTTGCCAACGGTGGGCGGCCGCGCGAGATTCGGTTTTCCACGCCATGTCCGCCGATCTCACCGAGCTCTACCAGCAGGTCATCCTCGATCATAACAAGCGCCCGCGAAACCGCGGCGCACTGCCCACCGCAAATCGCGTCGCGCACGGCGACAACCCGTCCTGCGGCGACCAGTGCAATGTCTACCTGCGGCTGGACGGCGATCGCATCGCGGAGATCACGTTCGACGGCTCCGGGTGCGCGATTTCGCAGGCGAGCGCGTCGCTGATGACGACGCAGCTGAAAGGCAAGACCGCCGCCGAGGCGGAAAACCTTTACGAGCAGTTCAAGGACATCGTCACCACCGGCCAGCCGCCCGAGGAGATCAGCGATCTCGCGGCCTTCGCCGGCGTGCATGCGTTTCCCGCCCGGATCAAGTGCGCGACGCTCGGCTGGCACGCTGCGCTCAACGCGCTGAAGAACGATCCGACCACGACCACCACCGAAAGCCACACCGACTGATTTTTCCGTGAACCCAGCCTCCGGCCTCCCGCACCCGGATCCCCGCGCCGCCTGGCGCGACGTCCGCGCCGATTTTCCCACGCTCCACCAGCAGGTCCACGGCAAGCCGCTCGTGTATCTCGACAGTGCCGCGACGTCGCAAAAACCGCGCGTCGTCATCGACGCGTTGTCCCGCTTCTACGAACGTGACAACAGCAACGTCCATCGCGGCCTGCATGCGCTCTCGATGCGCGCCACTGACGCGTATGAAGGCGCGCGCGCCCGCGTCGCGAAATTCGTCAACGCCGCCGATCCCGCCGAGATCGTCTTCACGCGCGGCACCACGGAATCGATCAACCTCGTCGCCTCGAGCTGGGGCGGCGCGAATCTGAAAGCCGGCGACGTCATCCTGCTCACCGAGATGGAGCACCATTCCAATCTCGTGCCGTGGCAGCTCCTCGCCCAGCGCACCGGCGCGACGCTCCGTTTCGTGCCGGTCGTCGGCGCCGATGCCGAGGGCGGACTCGACCTCGCGCAACTCGACGCACTGCTCACGCCCGAGGTGAAGGTCTTCGCGTTCACTCACGTTTCCAACACACTCGGCGTGATCAACCCCGCCGCTTCGCTCTGCGCCGAGGCGCGCGCGCGCGGCATCGTGACCGTCGTCGACGGCGCGCAATCGATCGGCCACATGCCGGTCGATGTCCGCGCGATCGGCTGCGATTTCTACGCGTTTTCCGCGCACAAGATGGCCGGCCCGACCGGCATCGGCGCGCTTTACGGCCGGCAAAAACTCCTCGACGCGATGCCGCCTTACCAGGGCGGCGGCGGCATGATCGCCCAGGTCGATTACACGACCGCGCGCTGGAAACCGTCACCCGAACGCTTCGAGGCCGGCACGCCGAATTTCGCCGACGCCACCGCCTTCGCCGCCGCCTGCGATTATCTCGATGGTCTCGATCGCGTCGCGATCGCGCGGCACGACACCGAGCTCGCCCAGCTCGCCTACGAGAAACTCTCTGCACTGCCGGGCATCCGCCTCCTCGGGCCGCGGACCGATCGCAGCGGACTCGTGAGCTTCGCGTTCGCCGACGTGCACGCGCACGACGTCGTCACCTTCGCCGACGAGGACGGCCTCGCGCTGCGCGGCGGGCATCACTGCAACCAGCCGCTGATGCGCAAGCTCGGCCTGACCAGCACGACGCGCGCGAGCTTCTACGTTTACAACACGCCGGAGGAAATCGACGTGCTCGTCGCCAGCCTCCAGCGCATCCTGAAGTTCTTCGCCGGCTGAACGTCGCGCCGGCCGCTTCTTCGCGCCGCGTGTTTCACGCGGCGCGCCGCCTTACCCTTTTCGTGCGTCTCCTCCGCTTCCTTCTGTTTTGCTGCGTCCTCGCGCCCGTGTGGGCGCAGCCGTCGGACCTCGACGCGCGCGTCCAACAGTTCCTCGACCGCTCGCTGCCAAGGCTCGGCCGCAATCTCGCGGTCGGCGATCTCGGCTCGGTGCTCGCCGCGCCGTCGCGTTACGACCCGAACCTGTATTTTCACTGGACGCGCGACGCCGCGCTCGTGGTCGACGCGCTTGTGCAGCTGCTGCCGTATGTCGAGAACACGCCCGCGGACGACGCGCTCACGCGCTTCCTCGAGAACCACGTGCGGCTCGTCGCGAAGCTGCAGTCGCTGCCCTCGAAATACGGCCTCAGCGATACGCGCTACAACGTCGCCGGCACGCTCGACGTGTCCGATTGGCCGCGTCCGCAACACGTCGGCCCGGCGCTGCGGGCGCTCGCGCTCATGCGCTATCGCGAGCTGCAGCGCGGGAAGCTATCGGCGGAAATCGAGCCGCTGTCGCGCATCGTCGTGGAGCGCGATCTCGATAGTGTCGGCCGGACCTGCAGCGCGCGCAGTTTCGACCTCTGGGAGACGTCCTACGGATTCCACTACTACACGCGCGTCGTGCAACTGGGAGCGCTGGAGGCGGGCATCCGCGTCTTCGGCGGCCAGGCCCACCCGCTGTGGTCTGCATCCGTCAAACAACTACGCCGCGACCTCGCGGCGCACTGGCGCGAGGCGGACCGGGCCTATGCCTTCAGCGACGGCGCCCTCTTCGACCAGCAGGGCGATCCCGTGACCGAGCCCCGTGTGGGGCTGGACATCGCATTCGTGCTGGCGGCCAACCATGCCCGACTCCGGGACGGCGCGTTCTCACCCCTCGATGAGCGCCTCTGGAGCACCGCCCATTCGTTCGAGGAATATTTCCGCCGGACTCTGCCGCTGAATCAGCGGCACGTCCGCGGCCCCGCGCTCGGACGCCACCCCGCCGATGCCGCGGCCGGCCGGGGCTCCTTCATCGCCACCGCGGCGCGCGCCGAGCACTGCTTCCGGATCGCCCGCGCCCTGCGCGACGGGCCGGAAGGCGAATTGATCGCTGACCGCGACCGGCGGGCCACGTTGGAAGACGTCCTCGGGAGCCCCCTCGAGCGCGACGCGTCTTTCCCGCTGCCGGACGGCACGCTCGCCGAAGCCTTTGCGCGCAAAGGCGAAGCGTTCCTGTCGACGGCCTTGGAGCAGATCGGCGCGGACGGTCTCGTGGCGTTCCAATTCGACGGCGACACCGGTGCGCCGCGCTCCGCCCGCGATCACAGCTGGAGCTACGCCGCGCTGCTCACGGCCATCCTGGAGCGCGAAGCCTGGCACCGTTCGTCCGCCAATTTCTCGCAACTGCGGTTGCGCTGATCCGGCCGACCGGGCGGGCGTTCGTCGGCCCGCGTTTTTTGGCGCCTTCCGCCAACTTCTGCGGCGGCAAAGCCAACGGATGCGCAGCCCGTGACGCCGAGGATTGCGAAGATGAAAGCGCCCCACCGGCGACCCCGACGGGCGCGCTTTCCATGAATTCTTCCGCTCGCAAACCCGCTTTCGCCATCTGCGACGCCAACGAGGCCGTGGCCTCGGTCGCCTACCGGCTCAACGAATTGATCGCGATTTATCCGATCACCCCATCGTCCGCGATGGCCGAATCGTGCGACGAATGGGCCGCCGCCGGGAAAAAGAACCTCTGGGGCGAGGTGCCGCGGGTCGTGCAGCTGCAATCCGAGGCCGGCGTCGCCGGCTCCGTCCACGGCGGCCTGCTCGGCGGCGCGCTGACGACCACGTTCACCGCCTCGCAGGGCCTCCTGCTGATGATCCCCAATCTCTACAAGATCGCCGGCGAACTGCTGCCGCTGACCTTGCACGTGAGCGCGCGCGCCCTCGCCGCCCAGGGACTTTCGATCTTCGGCGATCACCAGGACGTCATGGCCTGCCGCGCCACGGGTTGCGCGCTGCTTTGCAGCAACTCGCCGCAGGAAGCCCAGGACCTCGCGCTCGTCGCGCATGTGGCCAGCTACCGGGCCCGCGTGCCGTTCATCCATTTCTTCGACGGCTTCCGCACCTCCCACGAGGTGCAGAAGATCTCTCCGTTCTCCGACGACGATCTGCGCGCCCTCATCGACGAGAAGGACCTCGCCGCCTTCCGCGCCCGGGCGATGACGCCCGACCGGCCGACGCTCCGCGGCACCGCGCAGAATCCCGACGTGTATTTCCAGGGACGCGAGGCCGTGAACCGGTTCTACGACGCCCTGCCGGCCATCGTGCAGGAAACGATGGACAAGCTCGCCGCACTCACCGGCCGCTCGTATCACCTTTTTGATTACCACGGCCACCCGGAGGCCGAGCGCGTCGTGATCGCGATGGGCAGCAGCATCGAGACGCTCAACGAGACCGCCGACTGGCTGATCGCGCACGGCGAAAAGGTCGGCGTCATCTCCGTCCGGCTGTTCCAGCAGTTCCACGTCAAATCCTTCCTCGCCGCCTTGCCGAAGACCACCAAGGCCGTCGCCGTGCTCGATCGCACGAAGGAGCCTGGCAGCATCGGCGAGCCGCTGTTCCAGAACGTCGTGACCGCACTCGCGGAAAGCCGATCTCCGCTCGCGGGTTCCGCGCGCGTCGTCGGCGGCCGCTACGGCCTCGGCTCGAAGGAGTTCACGCCCGGCATGGCCCGCGCCGTGTTCGACAACCTCGCGCAATGGGAGCCGAAGCACCGCTTCACCGTCGGCATCAAGGATGACGTCACCGGCACCTCGCTCGATTTCGACGCCGATTTCGATCTCGAAGCCGCCGATGTCCGCCGCTGCGTGTTCGTCGGCCTCGGCGCGGACGGCACCGTCGGCGCGAACAAGAACTCGATCAAGATCATCGGCGAACAGACGCCGTTCTACGCCCAGGGCTATTTCGTTTACGATTCGAAGAAATCCGGCTCCGTCACGACCTCGCATTTGCGTTTCGGGCCGCGCCCGATTCGCGCGCCGTATCTCATCCGCCAGGCCGGCTTCGTCGCGTGCAGCCAGTTCAATTTCGTCGGCCGCACCGAGGTGCTCGGCTACGCCGCGTCGGGTGCGACCGTGCTGCTCAACTCTCCCTACTCGCCGGAGGAAACCTGGAAGAAACTTCCACGCGAATGGCAGGCGACGCTCATCGCGAAGAAGCTCAGATTGTTCGTGATCGATGCGACGCACGTTTCCCAAGCCAGCGGCATGGGCCGGCGCACGAACACCGTGCTCCAGACGTGTTTCTTCGCGCTGTCCGGCGTGCTCCCGCAGGAGGAGGCGATCGCGCAGATCAAGAAGGCGATCACCAAAACCTACGGCAAAAAGGGCGAGCAGATCGTCAAGATGAACCACGCCGCCGTCGACGCCGCGCTCGACGGATTGAAGGAGGTCGCGATTCCCGCGACGCCGGACTCCGAAGCCCGCGCCACGGTCCCGCCGAGCTATCCCGGCGCGTCCGACTTCGTCCGCAGCGTCACCGCCCGCCTGCTCGCCAACGAAGGCGATCTCATGCCCGTCAGCGCCATGCCGCTCGACGGCTGCTGGCCGACCGGCACCGCGCGTTTCGAAAAGCGCAACATCGCCCTCGAGATTCCGGTGTGGGACGCCGCGCTCTGCATCCAGTGCAACAAGTGCGCGATGGTCTGCCCGCACGCCGCGATCCGCGCGAAGTTCGTCGAACCCGCCGCGCTCGAAGGTGCGCCGGCGGACTTTCTCTCGGTGCCGTTCCGTTCCAACGAGTTTCCCGGCCAGCGCTACACGCTGCAGGTCGCGCCCGAAGATTGCACCGGCTGCTCGATTTGCGTGCAGGTTTGCCCGGCCAAGGACAAAACCAACCCGCGCCACAAGGCCATCGACATGGCGCCGCAGGCTCCGCTGCTGGACGCCCAGCGCGCGAACTGGGATTTCTTCACCAAGCTGCCCGATCCCGACCGCACGAAGCTGGACTCGTCGACCATCAAGAACTCGCAGTTCCTCGCTCCGCTCATCGAATTCTCCGGCGCCTGCTCCGGCTGCGGCGAAACGCCCTACCTCAAGCTCCTCACGCAGCTCTTCGGCGACCGCCTGCTGATGGCCAACGCCACCGGCTGCTCCTCGATCTACGGCGGCAACCTGCCGACCACACCGTATTGCTCGAATAGCGACGGCCGCGGCCCCGCGTGGGCCAACTCGCTCTTCGAGGACAACGCCGAATTCGGTCTCGGCCTGCACCTCGCGGTCGAGCAACGCGCCCGCACCGCGCGCGAACTGCTGAGCCGTCTCGCGGCGCGACTGGGCGACGAACTCGTCACCGCCCTTGCCACCGCCGATCAATCCACCGAGTCCGGCATCGCGCTGCAGCGCGAACGCGTCGTGGCGCTGCGCGCCCGGCTTTCCTCGCTGCGCGACGATCCCGTCGCTCGACGCTTGGACGCCCTCGCTGACGACCTCGTCAAGAAAACCACGTGGATCATCGGTGGCGACGGTTGGGCCTACGACATCGGTTACGGCGGCCTGGACCACGTGCTCGCCTCCGGCGCCAACGTGAAGGTGCTCGTGCTCGACACCGAGGTTTACTCGAACACCGGCGGCCAGTCCTCGAAATCCACGCCGCTCGGCGCCGTCGCCAAGTTCGCCTCCTCGGGCAAGCCCGTCGCGAAAAAGGATCTGGCACTCATCGCCATGCAATACGGCCACGTCTACGTCGCGCGCGTTGCCTTCGGCGCGAAGGACAGCCAGACGCTCGCCGCCTTCCGCGAGGCCGAAGCCTACAACGGCCCGGCGCTCATCATCGCCTACTCGCACTGCATCGCGCACGGCTATCCGCTGCACCTCGGCCTCGAGCAGCAGAAGCTCGCGGTCGACACCGGCTACTGGCCGCTCTTCCGCTACGACCCGCGACTCGCCGCGAAGGGCGAAACCGCCTTCCGGCTCGATTCCGCGCCGCCGAAGCAGGACCTCGCCAAGTTCACCGCCAACGAGACGCGTTTCGGGATCCTCAAGAACATCGCGCCCGCCCGCGCCGAGGAACTCGCCGCCGAGGCCCAGGCGTATGTGAAACAGCACTACGCGCTCTACCAGCGCCTCGCCACCCCGCCCGCCGCCAGCGGCAACGGTCACGGCCCCGCGCCCGCCTCGAAACCCGCCGCCGCTTCCTGATCGTGCACCTCACCCTCGCGTTTCTCGTCGTGCTGCTGGTCGTCCTGCCCCTGGCGTGGCGCCACACCGACGAGGAGCGCGACTGAGCCTCCGCTCACTCCTCCCATCATGGACTTATCGACCACCTATCTCGGACTGCCGCTCAGCAACCCGCTCGTTGTCGGCGCGTCCCCGTTCTGCGACCACGCCGATGTCGCCCGCAAGCTCCAGGATGCGGGCGCCGCCGCGATCGTGATGCGCTCGTTGTTCGAAGAACAGATCGACGCCGAGCAGCGGGCGCTGGTCGAGAACGTCGAGACCGCGGAGAACAGCTTCTCCGAGGCGTCTTCGTTTTTCCCGCAGGTGCAGGAGTATCAACTCACGCCGGACCATTACCTGCGTCAGCTCGAGCACCTGAAATCCCAGCTTTCCATTCCCGTCATCGGCTCGCTGAACGGCCGGCGGCCCGGCGGCTGGATCGATTACGCGCGGCGCATGGAATCGGCCGGCGCGAATGCGATCGAGCTGAACCTCTATCAGCTCGTCACCGATCCTACGCTTTCGAGCGAGGACGTCGAGGCCACGATGCTCGAAACGGTGAGCAGCGTGGTCCAGTCGGTCCGCGTGCCGGTGGCCGTGAAGCTGTCGCCATTTCACACCGCCCTCCCGTGGTTCGCGCAGGAGCTCGATCGCGCCGGAGCTGCGGGCATCGTCCTCTTCAACCGTTTTTACCAACCCGACTTCAATCTCGAGGATCTGGAGGCGCAGCCGACGTTGCGGCTGTCGGATTCCAACGAGCTGCTGCTCCGCTTGCGCTGGCTCGCGATCCTCTCGCCCCACACCCGCGGATCGCTGATCGCGTCCGGAGGCATCCACTCGAGCGAGGACGTCATCAAGGCGATCCTCGCCGGCGCGCACGCCGTGCAGACAGTCTCTGTCCTGCTGAAACACGGACCGCGCATCGTCACCACGCTGCTGCAGGACCTGCGCCGCTGGATGAGCGAGCGCGACTACCGCAGCGTCGCCGAATTCCGCGGCGCGATGAACCTCAGCCGTTGTCCGGATCCTGCCGCGCTGGAGCGCGCCAATTACGTTCGCATTCTCCAGAGCTGGCGGATCTGACGCGTCCGGCACCTAGACCACGCGCGGCGACAGCCGCCGCTCGATCTCCGCGCAAAGCTCCTCGAAGCGCCGCAGCAGCCGCGCGGCGTCCGGGAAATCATAGTGACCGGGCACGATCCAGCGCGCACCCAGCGCGCGGGCCTTGCGCAAGCTGGCGAGCCGTAACTCCAGCGCATCGGAAAAGATCGCCGGCGACACTTGCGTGCGCATCAGGAAGCGCACCCAGAGATCGCCGCTGAAAAGAAGGTCGTGCCGCAGGCTGTAGAACCCGCAATGCCCGACGGTGTGTCCCGGCAAATGCACGACGCGCAAGCCGCCCCAGAACGGCAAGTCCTGGCCGTCGTGCAGCTCGACGTCGATCGCCACCCGCCGATAACGCGTCGCCGCGCGTCCCAGGCCTTCCAGCACGCCACAAACCCGCGCCGCGCCGGAATAGGGATACGCGCCATCGAGATGCGGCTGTTCCGCCGGATGCGCATAGACCGGAGCGCCGGTCCACGCGCGCAGTTCCGCGGCGTTGCCCGCATGATCGATGTGGCCGTGCGTCAGCAGGATCGCCCGCACGTCGCGCGGGCCGACGCCAGCTCGCGTCATGACGCGGCGGATACGCGTGTCATCGCCGGGGAATCCGGTGTCGAGCAACACCGCCCCGTCGCCATCCACCAGCACCTGCGGCACGCTCATCCACCCGCGGACCGGATGCAGGCCGGGCGGCCACACCCGTGTCGTTTCGGGATCGGGATTCATATGAGTGGCATCTTCCGCCCGCGGTCTTCGACCGCAACGACGATGCAACTCCACGACAAAGCGCGAGGATCGCAAATTCCACCGTGTCCGCCCTTCAGCCGCCGGCGTTCCATCCGAATGAAGCGCCATTCTTCATGAATTCATTTCATCGTCTTCACGTCCAGTCACGGCTCCTCGTCACCTTCGGGTTCGTCCTCCTGATGGTTGCCTGCATCAACGCGTTTGCGTATCGCACCACGAAGCGTGACCTGGAGACCTCCGCCTGGGTCGATCACACGAACAAGGTGGTCGCTACGGCGAACGACGCGCTGACCGGACTCGTCAACATGGAAACCGGTCTCCGCGGCTTCATGGTCACCGGCAAGGACGAGTTCCTCGAGCCCTACCAGGCCGGCCAGAGCGCGTATCGCGCCCGGCTGGATGCGCTTCTGCAGCTCACCGACGACAACCCGCAACAGGTCGCACGATGGAACGACATTCGCGGCCGATCCCTCCAGTGGGAAACGGAGTTCGCCGAACGCGGCATCGCGCTGCGGCGCCAGGTCTCCGCCGGCGAAGCCGGCTTCGAGCAGTTGGGAATCTTCACCGCCGGTGGCGGCGGCAAACAGATCTTCGACGGCATCCGCGCCGTGTTCGCGGACGCGATTGCCACCGAGCAGCAACTGCTCTTCGCGCGCGAGAAGGAGAGCGAAGCCTCCTCGCAGATCCTGCTCCGTGTCACCTTGTGGGGCAGCATCGGTGTCATCGTCGCCGGGCTCGTGTGCGCCGTGCTCTTCGCCCGGTCGCTCGCCAAGCCGCTCGAAACCATCACCCGCACGCTCGAGCAGGGCGCCGGCCAGGCCGCCGCCGCCGCCAACCAGGTTTCCTCCAGCAGCCAGTCGCTGGCCGAAGGCGCGAGCGAACAGGCCGCGTCGATCGAGGAAACCAGCGCCTCGCTGCACGAACTGTCCTCCATGACGCAGCGCAACGCCGACAACGCGGCGCAAACGAAGGACGTCGCCAGCGAAACCCGCGCCGCCGCGGAGCAAGGCGCCGCCAACATGGAGCAGATGAACGCCGCGATGGATGCCATCAAGCAATCGTCCGGCGAGATCGCGAAAATCGTGAAGACGATCGACGAGATCGCGTTTCAAACCAACATCCTCGCCCTCAACGCCGCCGTCGAAGCCGCGCGCGCCGGCGAGGCCGGCATGGGTTTCGCCGTCGTTGCCGAGGAGGTGCGCGCCCTCGCGCATCGCTCCGCCCAGGCGGCGAAGGAAACCGCCGCCAAGATCGAGGACTCGGTGACGCGGAGCGAACAGGGCGTCCGCATCTCCGCCCAGGTCGCCGAATCGCTGCAACAGATTGTCGAGCGCGCGCGTCGCATGGACACCCTCGTCGCCGAGATTGCCGGCGCCTCGCACGAGCAGACCCAGGGTATCGGGCAGGTGAATACAGCCGTGTCGCAGATGGACAAGGTCACGCAATCCAATGCCGCCAACGCCGAGGAAACCGCCGCGGCCGCGGAACAGCTGAGCCAGCAATCGACCGCCCTGCAGGAAGCGGTCGTCGGTCTTTGCCGCATCGTCGGGGGCAAGCTCGGCGCCCAGGCCGTCGCGCTGAGGCGCCCGGCCAGCCCTTCCACCCCTCCGCCCACCGCCACCCGGTCGGAGCATGTCGTCCGGACGCCGGCCGTGGCGAAAACGGAGCACGACGCCTTTTTCGCGAACTGACCTCTCCGGTCGAAAACGAACCCGGCGGCAAATCCCCGCCGCGCTCAGGACAACGAGAGCACCCTCTCAAACAGGGCCTCGCCGCGCGGCTCCGGAATGGCGGATTCGTTATTCGAACACCATGATGGCCGCGCCCAGGAGCAGCAACACCCCGACGACGAGCACCGCGTTCGCGCGCCGTCCGATCCAGCGGGCGCGGCGCCACCCCTGCTCCTCGGTGAGCTTCGCATTCTTGATGTCGTCCTCGACGTCGGCGACGTGATCATGTCGGCGCCACTGGAGCCAGACGCCGACCAACATGATGGCGACCGCCAGCACACCGACGATTTCTCCGGTGCGTTGTGCCAGGATGAGGCCCGCCCAATTTGTATTCACAAAACCATGTCGCCCGCTCCGACACCAGACCGGAGACGGGAAACGCATCGTGAAGCGAGTCTCCCCGGCAACGCCAACCAATTCGTCGTCCTTAGGTTCTGTATTCAGCACTTGGTCCCGCCGCGTCTGAAATTTCCGCGTGCCGTTGTCCGCGGCTGCGCCATCGTGGGGCCATGAAGTCGATTCCCCTGCCGCCCACCGCTTTCGCGCCGCTGCCTTACGAAGGCCCTTCGGCGGAGCAGGTGCTGGCTCTCCGGCGCGAGCACCTGAATCCCGGACTGTTTCTCTATTTCCAGCGGCCGCTGATGCTCGTGGAAGGGCGCATGCAATACGTCTGGGACGAAACCGGTCGTCGCTACCTGGACGGCATCGGCGGCATCCTGACCGTGAGCGTCGGCCATTGTCATCCGCACGTCGTGGCGGCCGCCAACGCCCAAAACCAGACCCTGCAGCATTCGACCACGATCTACCTCCAACCTCGCATCGTCGAATACGCGGCCAAGCTCGCGTCGAAGCTGCCCGGCGAGCTGAAGGTTTGTTATTTCGTCAACTCCGGCTCCGAAGCCAACGATCTCGCGCTGCTCATGGCGCGTGCCTACACCGGCAACTTCGACGTGATCGCGCTGCGCAACGGCTACCACGGCGGCAATGCTTCCGGGATGGCGGTCACCGGACACAGCTCGTGGAAATTCAATACGCCGCACGCGTTCGGCGTGCACCACGCGATGGCGCCGTATCCGTATCGCGGCCCCTTCGGCTACGACGACCCGCACGCCGGCCGCCGCTACGCCGACGACGTCAAGGCGCTCATCGACTACGCCACGCCGGGACGCATCGCCGCCTTCATCTCCGAATCGATTCAAGGCGTGGGCGGATTTGTTTTCTATCCGGACGGCTACCTGCGCGAGGCCTACGCGCACACCCGCGCCGCGGGTGGCGTCTGCATCGCTGACGAAGTCCAGACCGGCTTCGGCCGCACCGGCTCGCATTTCTGGGGTTTCGAAACCCAAGGCGTCGTGCCGGACATCGTCACCCTGGCGAAAGGCATCGGCAACGGCACGCCGCTCGGAGCGGTCGTCACCACGCCTCAAATCGCCGCCGCCCTCACGCAAAAAGCCCATTTCAACACCTTCGGTGGCAACCCGGTCGCCTGCGCGATCGGACGCGCGGTGCTCGAGGTCATCGAACGCGAGAACCTCCAGACCAACGCCCACCGGCTCGGCGAGCGTCTCCTCGCCGGACTCCGGCGCCTGCAGGAGAAATACGAAATCATCGGCGACGTGCGCGGCCGTGGCCTGATGCTCGGCTTGGAGTTCGTGAAGGACCGCACGACCAAGGAACCTCATCGCGAAGCTTGCGCCCAAATCGTGGAAAACGCGCGCGACCTCGGCCTCCTCCTTGGCAAGGGCGGACTGTGGAGTCAGACGATCCGGATCGGTCCGCCGATGTGTATCAACGACGCGGATGCGGACTTCATTCTGGCGGTGCTCGACGAAGCCATCGGCGCGCTCTGACGTCGCGCTTGCGATCTGCCGTCGCTCCGGCTGTGATCGACGGCCGTGACCCCGCCCCACCACGACGCGGCCATTTTCGCGATCGAACGGCCGCACCCGAAACTCTGGACCTATTACCTCCTGACGAGCCTCGTCGTGCCGCCGCTGTTTCCCCTGGTGGCGCTGCCGCTGTGGTTCCGCTATCACACGATGCGCTACCGGTTCACCGACGAAGGCATCTCGATGCGATGGGGAATTCTTTTTCGGCGCGAAGTGATCATCCAGTATGCGCGCATCCAGGACATTCATCTGCGGTCCAACGTGGTCGAACGCTGGCTCGGCCTGGCGAAGGTACTGGTGCAGACCGCGAGCGGAAACGCCGCGGCCGAGATGACGCTTGAAGGCCTGCTCGACTACGAGGCGGTGCGCGATTTTCTCTACCAGCGCATGCGCGGGGTGAAGGATCGCGCGCACCCAAACCCCGCCGCCACGGCGTCAGCGGAGACCGCGTCCACCGACGACCTCGCGACCACCCTGCACCAGATCGCCGACGAGCTGCGCGGGCTGCGCGTCACGCTCGAGGCGCGCGTCCCCAAACCGGACCGCGACCCGCCCCATGTTTGAACGCGCCCGTCATGGCCTGTACGCGCTTCTGCGCGTCCCCCCCACGCCGACACCGCCCGCCGGCGCACCGGGATCGGTGCGCGTCTTCCGCGCGGGTCGCAATTACTTCAAACTAAAACTGCTCGCCTGGGGTGCCGGACAGGCCGCCACGCTTTTCGGCATCGTCGTCTCGCTCTCATTTCTCGCCGAGGTGAAACACGAGGCTGAACGCGTGCAGCTCGACCGCCAGGCCTCGGCGGCTGTCGGCGTATCCAATGATTCAACACCCGAGCGCCCGGTAACACCGGCGCAGCGGAGCCGCTGGGACGAGGAGCGCGACGAATTCTGGCGCGATCCGCAGAACCCGCTGGGCCGGATCGTGGAGCGAACCCCATGGTGGCTGTTCCCGGGCATCGCGTTGTTCGAGTTTGGCGGCATCCTGCTCTTCCTCACACAGCTGCCGCTCACCTATGCGATGGTGCGGCTCGAGTACGAATCGCACTGGTATGTGGTCACCGACCGAAGTCTCCGAATCCGCTGGGGGCTGATGACGGTGCGCGAAGCCACGATGAGCTTCGCCAACATTCAGCAGGTCACGGTGAGCCAAGGACCGCTCCAGCGCCTGCTGGGCATTGCCAATGTGCGCGTGCAGTCCGCCGGCGGTGGTGGCTCGGCCCGTAACCCGCACGAGCACAAGGATGACTCGATGCACAGCGGCGTCTTCCACGGTGTCGACAACGCCGTCGAAATCCGCGATCTCATCCTGGAACGCCTCCGCCACTTTCGCGCGACCGGGCTCGGCGATCCCGAAGATCATCGGGACTCGCCTGCGGCCCTTGTCGGCACTCTGACCGACCCCGGGCGTGCGGCCAGCGTCGTAGCCGCAACCCGCGTGCTCGAGGAAGTACGGAGGTTAAAGGCCGTCTTCCAAAAATAAAAAACCGCCAGCCGGCCGCCGGTGAGGGGCGGCCGGCCGGCGGCCGACACACTCCAGATCAGGGCACGCGGCGTCCGCGCAGCAGAGAGATGATGAACAAGATCAGAAACACGACGAAGCAGATCTTCGCGATGGTGGCGGCCGTGCCGGCCACGACTCCGAAACCGAGAACACCTGCGATCAAGGCGATGATGAGAAAGAGTACAGCGTAGCTTAGCATGTGAAACGTGGGGTTGGGAGTTATCGTGGGATCGAAGCTGGATCCTTCGATGCGGTCAGGCTTGCGCCCGATCGCGATCCTGAAGCAGTTCGCCGAGTATCCACGCCGTGGTTTCGTGATACTCGATCAACTCATCAAGCAGTTCGGCCGTGACGCCATCGGCGCACTGTTCGCTGCAAATGCGCCGGTCGCTCCGGAGTTCCCCGGCCATGCGGGTATGCAGCTCGGAAAGATTCGACATCATCGCCCGGGCGCTGAGATCGGCGCCACGCGCCGGGGTGAAGCGGGGCGCGTTGATCAAATCCGTCCAGCCGGTCTGCGCGACGATGCCCAGGACACGCGCGCGTTCGCCGAGCTTCTCGATCCAGCTGTCGATCTGATGATATTGCTCGTCGAACAATTCGTGGAGGTTGCGGAAATACGGGCCGGTGACGTTCCAGTGGTAGTCGCGGGTCGCCGCCGACAGGGCAAATTCGTCGGCCAAAGTCTGGTTGATCATCGCCCCCACGCATTCGCGAGCTTCAGGCGTGATGTCGTTGTGTACGTTGAGATACATGGCGCGGGTCTTTCGCTTACAGACCAACCAAAGCAGCGGCGGTTCGCGGTGCCGCCCCGCGATGTCCATCGGGGAACTTCCGGTACCGCGCTCCGCTTCCCCCCACCCCTCAACGCTTCAGCCGCAACAACCGCTCGCCGGCCGCGTGAAGCGTCTCCGGCTTTTTCGCGAAATTGAGCCGCACGTAACGATTCTCGCCGTGGGCGAAAAAGCTCGAGCCCGGCACCGGCGCGACCCCGATCTCCCGGGTCATCCAATGCGCAAATTCCACGTCGCTCGCATAGCCGAACGGCGAGATGTCGAGCATGACGAAGTAGGCGCCCTCAGGCCGCGTATAACGAAGTCCCGTGCGATCGAGATAACCCAGCAGAACGTCGCGCGACGCCGCATACTCCGCCGCCAGGCCTTCGTAATACGAGGCGGGAAACCCCAGCGCCGTCACCACCGCATGCTGGAGAGGCGCCGCCGCGCCGACCGTCAGGAAATCGTGCACCTTCCGCGCCTGCGCGATGATCTCCGGCGAAGCATGCACATAACCGAGGCGCCAGCCGGTGATCGAAAACGTCTTGGAAAGCGACGAGCACATCAGCGTCCGCGCCGCCATGCCGGGCAGCGTGGCGAAATACGTGTGCCGATGCGGCGGGAAAACGATATGCTCATACACCTCGTCGGTGAGCACAAACACGTCGAACTCCTCGGCCAGCGCCGCGATCTGCGCCAGCTCCTCGCGCGTGAAGACGCGGCCGCAGGGATTCGAAGGATTGCACAACACGAACGCTTTCAAGCCGCCGGCAAAAGCCCGCCGCAACTCGGCCGGATCGAAGCGATACTGCGGCGGATGCAGCGCCACGTGCACCGGAGTCGCGCCCGCGAGAATCGCGTCGGCCGCGTAGTTTTCGTAGAATGGCGAGAACAGGCCGACTCGGTCGCCCGGATCGCACACCGTCATCATCGCGACCATCATCGCCTCGGTGGCGCCGCAGGTGACCACGAGCTCACGGTCGCCATCCACCGGCACCCCCATGAAGCGCGCGAGCTTCGCCGCCAGCGCCGTCCGCAGTTCCGGCGAACCCCACGTGACCGCATACTGATGCCGGCCCGCATCCATCGCCTCCTTCGCCGCTGCCACCAGCGCCGCCGGCGGATCCCAATCGGGAAACCCTTGCGCCAGATTGATCGCGCCATGGCGGGCAGCCACGCGCGACATCTCGCGAATCAACGACTCGGTAAACCGCGAGGTGCGGACGGAGGTTTTGGGCATGCAGAAACAGCCACGCGTTTACGGAATCCGGATTTCCATCCCGAGCCGCAACGAGTTCTCGTTCGGCAGCAGGTCGCGATTCGCAGCGTAGATGTCGCGCCAGCGGGAGCGGTTGCCGTAATATTTCTGCGCCAGGCTGAACAACGTGTCGCCTTTCACGACGATATGTCTCCGTCCGGCCACGGCCGCCGGCGCCGTCGGCTTGGTCGGCGCCACCCGCGGAGCCGGCGTCAGCGCGGCCGGAGCGGCCTCCACGCGCGATGGCTCCGGCTCCAGCGCGAGGGAAATCGGCGACTCGCCCGCGAGCGGCGCCGCTTCCGGCACCGCCTCCGTCCGCGCGGGGAAAAACGATCGCGGCGGCTCATCGGCCTGCGCCGTCGCCGGCGCGCCGGCGGGGTTCAGCACGGCGCGCGAACGTATTGAAGGAACGGGGACGCCCCCCCGCAGCGTGGCGACCTCGGCCCGGAGTTCGTCGTTTTCGCGCTGCAGCCGGTTGACCTGTTCGAGCATGTCGAGCCGCTCGGCCTGGCTTTCCAGCGGCGCCGCCGGCAGGGTGCGCGCGAATTCGCGTTTCGCGACATCGATACGGCCGCGCACATAGACCGCCTGACGGGAGTTCGGCTGCAGCTCGAGGTATTTGCGGAAATGATAGATCGCCGCGAGCGGATCCTTCACCTGGTCGAGGTAAAGCAGCCCGGCCTCGAGGTGCGACTCCGGCGCCGACTCGCCGCGTTTGGCGATCACCTTCAGATACGAGGCGAGCGCCTCCTGGCTGCGCCCCTGTTTCACCAGCTGCTGCCCTTGCCGGTAGTATGGCTCATCCGTTTCCGAAGCGATCGACAGGTCGTCGCGATTGCGGTCGCATCCGGCGGCGGCGAAGAGCGCGACGCAGGCGAGCGCGATTGTGACGATCTGGCGGATATCCATCAGCGACGGGAATGGGATTGAATGGCTGCTCTTTGGCGGTAAATTCCGCAGTCTCTCATTGCGACTCAAACTCTAAATGCCGCTGCAACCGAAAACCATCCTCGCCCGGGCGCGCGCTTGCATTCGCATTGAATCCGACGCCCTGGCCGAGACGGCGAAGAGCCTCGGCGCGGAATTCATCGAGTGCGTGCGCGCCGTCGAAGCGATGATCGCCTCCGGCAACAAACTCATCTTCACCGGCGTCGGCAAATCCGCCCACATCGCGCAGAAGTTGACGGGCACGTTCAACAGCACCGGCGTTTCCTCCTGCTTCCTCGACGCCACCCAGGCCCTGCACGGCGACCTCGGACTCTGCGCCGACGGCGATCTCGCGATCCTGCTGAGCAACAGCGGCCAGACCGAGGAAATCCTCCGGCTCGTGCCGATCCTGAAACGGCAGGGCCTGAAGCTGATCGCGCTCACCAAGCACGCCGACTCCGACCTCGCGAAGAACGCCGACCTCCGCCTGATCTACCGCGCACGCCGCGAGGCCTGTCCGCTGCTGCTCGCCCCCACCGCCAGCACCACGGCCGCGCTCGCGTTGGGCGACGCGCTCGCGATGGTGCTCCTCGAAGCGCGCGGACTCACCCGCGACGACTTCGCCCGCTATCACCCCGCGGGTAATCTCGGGGCGCTGCTCCTCCGCGTGCGCGACATCATGCGCACCGGCGAGCGTCTGCCGATCGCGCCCGAGCACACGCCGACGCAGGACGCGATCCTCGCGATGACGCGCGCCAAATCCGGCAGCATCGCGCTGGTCAGCCCGCGCACCGGCAAGCTCAGCGGCATTCTCACCGACGGCGATTTCCGCCGCGCCGCGCTCACGGGCCCCGACTTTCTCCAGCAACCTGTCTCCCGCTTCATGACCCGCAACCCCAAGGTCATCGCCGAGAACGCGCTCGGCGTCGACGCGCTTCGCTTGTTCGAGACGCATAAGATCGACGACCTCATTGTCATCAACGCGCAGCGCCGCCCCGTCGGACTCGTCGACGGGCAGGATCTCCCGAAGCTGAAAATCGTGTGAAGAGGCCCATCCGCATCGGCATCATCGGAATGGGCGGCTTCGCCGCTTCGCACCACGGGACCGTCGCGCAGCTCGAGGAGCGCGGCGAGGCGAAGCTGGTGTGCACCTGCGATCCGCGGGCGGAGGAGTTCGCCACCCAGCAACAGCTCTGGGGGCTGCCGGCGCGCGGCGTGCAGGTGTTCAGCGATTATCGAGTGATGCTCGAAACCTGCCACGCAGAGCTCGACCTGGTGGTTTCGCCCACGCCCATTCAACTCCACGCCGAAACGCATGCGGCCGCCGCCGCCTTCGGCCTGCCGTCCTATCTCGAAAAACCCGCGACGCTCGATCACCTCGAACTCGAGGCGATGATCGCGACCGATGCGCGGCTGCCGCGGGCGTCGCTGGTGGGATTCAACTTCATCATCGAGCCGGCGCGGCTCGCGTTGAAAGAACGCATCCTCGCAGGCGAGTTCGGCGCCATGCAGGGCGCCACGCTCACGGCGCTGTGGCCGCGGCCGACCAGCTACTTCAATCGCAATTCGTGGGCCGGCCGGCTCATGGTCGACGGCCATATCGTGCTCGACTCGTGTCTCGGCAACGCGCTCGCCCACTTCGTGCACAACCAGCTTTTCTGGGCCGGCCGCGGCGAACTGTTCAGCTGGGCAAAATTGGTGGCGGTGCGCGCCGAACTTTTCCGCGCGCACGCGATCGAGGGGGCCGACACCTTTTTCGTCGAGGCCGATACCGCCTCGGGCGTCACGATGCGCTTCGCGCTATCTCACGCGTGCTCCGGCGGCAGCTCCCAATCCGAAGTCGTGATCTTCGAGAAGGCCACGCTGCGTTACGTCGTCGGGCAGCACGCCGAGGTGCGCTGGATCGACGGCCGCGTCGAGCGCATCGCCCTCGAGCCGTTCGACGGTCTGCGCGAAAACCATCTCGACTACTATCGCTATCTCCGCAGCGAGTCGCCGCGTCCGGCGACCACCCTGGCCGACACCCGCGCGTTCGTCGCCCTCAACGACCTTGCTCATATTTCGAGCAGCGTCATCGCACCCGTTCCGCCCGAGCGCATCAGTCGGGTGCGCGACGAAAAGGAACAGCAGGACTACGTCGACGTCTCCGGCCTCACCGCCGCGCAAGAAGCTTTCGTTTTGCGTGGCACCTGGCCAAGCGTCACGGGCTGGCAGCGTGCGCCCGGCGCGATCGCGACGCTCGCCGACCTCCCGCGCTTTCACGAGGTCGTGCGATCGATGATCGCCAATTAGGCGGGAAACGACCCTCGCCGCGCGAAACTTCAAACCGCGCGCGGGCCCCTGCGGCAGCTTTACTCGCGCGGCGAAATCATGACGCTTCTGCATCATGGCCACCCCGTCGTTCACCTATCAGGATCCCTTTCCGCTCGGCGCCGATGAAACCGAGTATCGCCTCCTGTCGCAGGAGGGCGTCAGCACGACGACGTTCGAAGGAAAGGAGATCTTGAAAGTCGCTCCCGAGGCCCTCGCGTTTCTCGCGCAACAGGCGTTTCACGACTGCTCGTTCATGCTTCGGCCGAAACACCTCCAGCAGGTGGCGGCAATTCTCGACGATCCCGACGCTTCGGAAAACGATCGCTACGTCGCGCTCACGCTCCTGAAAAACGCCGAGATCGCCGCCGAAGGCATCCTGCCGTTCTGCCAGGACACCGGGACCGCGACGATCGTGGCCAAGAAAGGCCAGCAGGTCTGGACCGGCGCCAACGACGCCGAGTGGCTGAGCCGCGGCGTCTACGATTGTTACACCAAGGAGAATCTCCGCTACTCGCAGACCGCGCCGCTCGACCTGTGGAAAGAGGTCAACACCGGCACGAATCTCCCCGCCCAGATCGACCTCTACGCGACCGAGGGCGCGAAATACGAATTTCTCTTCGTCGCCAAAGGCGGCGGCTCCGCGAACAAGACGTTCCTGTTTCAAGAAACCAAGGCGCTGCTCAACCCGAAGAGCTTCGAGAAGTTCGTCGCCGACAAGCTCTCGTATCTCGGCACCGCCGCGTGCCCGCCGTATCACCTCGTGTTTGTGGTCGGCGGCACCAGCGCCGAGGCCTGCCTGAAGACCGTGAAACTCGCGTCCGCGAAATACCTCGACGCGCTGCCGACGACGGGCAACGAGCAAGGCCGGGCGTTTCGCGATCTCGCGATGGAAAAGCAGATCCTGGAGATCGCGCAGAAGAGCGGCATCGGCGCGCAGTTCGGCGGCAAGTATTTCGCGCTCGATGTGCGCGTCGTCCGCCTCCCGCGTCACGGCGCCAGCTGCCCCGTCGGCCTCGGGGTCTCGTGCAGCGCCGACCGCAACATCAAGGGCAAGATCACGAAGGACGGCATCTTCCTCGAGAAGATGGAAACCAATCCCGGACGCTTCATCCCGGCGGCGCAGCGCACGTTGAAGGACGACAACATCGTCAAAATCGACCTCAACCAGCCCATGGAGCAGATCCGCGCCGAGCTCTCGCGCCACCCGGTCACGACCCGCGTGTCGCTCACGGGCCCGATGATCGTTGCGCGCGACATCGCGCATGCGAAATTGAAGGAGCGCGTCGACGCCGGCCAGGGCCTGCCGCAGTATCTCAAGGACCACCCCGTTTACTACGCCGGTCCGGCAAAGACGCCGACGGGTTACGCATCGGGATCGTTCGGCCCGACGACCGCCGGCCGCATGGACAGCTACGTCGACCTCTTCCAGTCGCTGGGCGGCTCGATGGTGATGCTCGCGAAAGGCAATCGGAGCGCACAGGTCACGGCCGCGTGCAGGCAACACGGAGGTTTCTATCTCGGCAGCATCGGCGGTCCCGCTGCGATCCTCGCCAAGGAGAACATCAAGAAGGTCGAGGTGCTCGAGTATCCGGAGCTCGGGATGGAAGCGGTGTGGAAGATCGAAGTGCAGGATTTCCCCGCCTTCATCCTCGTCGATGACAAGGGCAACGACTTCTTCGTGAACGGCTGCGGCGCCTGCGTGCCCACGAAAAAGTAGCGGACACTCCGTCCGTTTTGCCGTTGTCGGGCGGGGTCTCCCGACTCCGCCGCCGTAACGTATCGCCGCGCGCAACGGCAGCGTCAGGAAACACCGCCCGACAAATTCTACATTTCTCCCATCGCCGTCACCACCACGCGACGCGAGTGCGCGGCACGGCGGTGCTCCCAAAGAAAAATTCCCTGCCAGGTCCCGAGCTGCATCGTCCCGTCAGCGAACGGCACGCTTTCGCTGGTGCGCGTCAGCGCCATCTTGATGTGACTCGGCATGTCGTCAGCGCCCTCGAGCGTGTGCTGGAAATGCGGGTCGTTTTCCGGCACGAGCCGGTTCAACCACGCTTCGAGATCGCGCCGCGCCGACGGGTCCGCGTTTTCCATGATCACGAGCGAACAGCTCGTGTGCTGACAAAACACGTGCACGACCCCCACCCGGAATCGTGATTGCGCCACGACATGCGCAACCTCTTCGGTGATCTCATGCAATCCCGACCCGCGCGTGCGGACGGTGAGCGTTTGTTGATGAACAGGCATAAAGGGGAAGAGCGGCAGGCGGACGCGAACGCGCGTCGCCTGTCGCCACGCTAGATCGGAAACGGAGCCAGCCGCAACGGGCGGACCGCCAGCGCGAGAAGATCGCGCTCGTTATCGTCGCCGGCGATGCGGTTCACGTGCACCGCGAAGCAGGTCTTGCACTGGTGCACGAGCAGCCACTCGCCGTCGGGTCGCGCGCTGACCGCGATCGGCTCCATGCTGCCGCCGCAGTTCGCGGCACGGTCGCCTGGCGTTTCGTCGAGATGCACGCTCCAAAGACACCACGGACAATGATTGCGATGCCGGGTGCCCGGCGCATCGAGGGAAAACTCCATGCGACAGTGACGACATTTCAAATACGCCGGACGCGCGGCTGACTCCGCGCGACGCTCGCGTTCGCGAGCAGAATCGGAATGTGACATGTGGGATGCGGAAAACCCCGGCGGGGTCGAAAATCCGCGCCAGCGCGCGGCCGCCTGCACATTGATTCAACTTTCCGGAGAGCGCGGGAACAGCCATTGCCGGGGCACGAATAAGCCCCCGCCGCCCGGCGGCGCCGAATCAACGTGTCCCTCAGACAATCTCTGCTGTCAGCATCATCCGCCACCAGCATGAACCGGCGCCGCGAAGGGTCAACCTCCGCCTGCGACCGGCGAACCGGCGCCCGGCTGCGTCATGCTCAGCGGATCCAGCGCGCGATCGAGCGTCGCCGCATCCAGCAAGCCGCGTTCGAGCACGATCTCGCGCAGCGTCCGTCCGCTCGCGAACGCCTCCTTCGCCACGGCCGCCGCCGCGTCGTATCCGATGTGCGGATTCAACGCCGTCACGAGCATCAGCGAGCGATCGACCAGTTCGCGGCATCGCGCCGCATCGGCCTCCAGGCCTTCGACGCACTTTTCGGCAAACACCTTCGCGCCGTTGGCCAGGCACTGGATCGACTCGTGGAGACAGTGCGCGATCAGCGGCAGCGTGACGTTCAACTCGAAATGTCCGTCGCGCCCACACATCGCCACCGTCTGCGAGAGGCCCTGCGCGTAGAGGCAAACCTGCACGAGCATTTCGCTCATCACCGGGTTGACCTTGCCCGGCATGATCGAAGATCCGGGCTGCGTCGCCGGCAGGCGCAGCTCGCCGAGTCCGGCCCGCGGGCCCGAGCCGAGGAGGCGGATGTCGTTCGCGATCTTCGTCAGGCTGGCGGCGATCGCCGACAGGAGTCCCGCCACCTCCACGCAATCGTCGCGCGCGCCCTGCGCTTCAAAATGATTCGCCGCTTCGCGGAAACGCAGTCCCGTCTCCTCGCTCAAATGCCGGCAAACGCACGCCGCGAACTCCGGATGACAATTGATGCCGGTGCCGACGGCGGTGCCGCCGATGGCCAGTTCCGCCAGCGCGGCGGTCGCACGCCGCGCGCGCTCGACCGACTTCCGCGCCTGCGCGGCGTAACCCGAAAACTCCTGGCCGAGCGTGAGCGGCGTCGCATCCATCAGATGCGTGCGGCCGATCTTCACGATGTCCGCGAAGGAGGTGGCTTTCTTTTCGAGGGCGTCCGCCAGTTTTTCCAGCGCGGGCACCAGCGCACGATCGAGGGCCATCGCGACGCTCACGTGGAGCGTGGTCGGGATCACGTCATTCGACGACTGGCCAAGGTTGACGTCGTCGTTCGGGTGCAGCGGCTTTTTCGCGCCGATCGGCAGTCCGGACAGCTCGCTGGCGCGATTCGCGATCACCTCGTTGGCGTTCATGTTCGACGAGGTCGCGGAGCCGGTTTGGAAGACGTCGATCGGAAAGTGCGTGCTCAGCTTTCCGTCCGCGATCTCGCGCGCGACCGACTGGATCAGCCGGCTTTTTTCCGCCGGCAACAGACCGAGTTCCTCGTTGGCCCTCGCGCAGGCGAGCTTCACCAAGCCGAGACCGCGGATGAAGTTTTCCGGCAGCGGCCGGAAACTGATCGGGAAGTTCAACACCGCCCGTTGCGTGGAAGCGCCGTAAAGCGCGCTTTCCGGCACGAGCATTTCGCCCATCGAGTCTTTTTCCGTGCGCATCGCGGCAGCAGCTTAACGCTTCCCGGCGAAAAGCAAAACGGCGACTCGTTCACGCGAGCCCAAAGAAAAAGGCGGCCGACGGCCGCCTCGAAAGAGCTGCAATTGTCGCAACGCGGCGACCTGCGTCAGAAACGAATCGCCACGCGATCGCCCTTCACGCCGATACGGCTGATCGAGTCGTAGAGCCGTTCTTCGGTCAGGTGACGGGCCGCGCGATCGTTGGGCTCCAGCATCACGTCGCTCGTGGTGGCCATGGCCGGAAGAGCCGTTGCCAGCAATCGCGAACGCCGCGTCTCGCCTGGCGCCGCGACTTGGGTGAGCGGATCGCGCACCGGTTCGCGAACTTCCGTGCGGCGGACCATCGCGCCGAAAAGCTGTTTCATCAAACCCGGATCGTCCGCCTGCGCCGCGGCAAGATTGGCCGCAATGTAGCGGGCGGAAGGCGACGGCTCAGCGGGCTCGGCGTGCTCCTCCTCCAGGGGCACCGCATGCGACGACGCTCCGGGCGCGATCGTCGCGGCGAGTTCGACCGGCGCCGCCAATTCGGCGATCTGCTTCGCGCTCGGCGCGGCCGACGCGGGCGCCAGCTCGGCGCGGTGTTGCGTCAGGGCGGTGGCACCCACCGCCAGCGCGGGCATCGCAATGTCCGGCAGCGTCGCTGGTCGCGCAGCCGGCGTCTGGGTTTCCCTCAGCGTAATCAGGGAAAGCGCCAGAATCGCGGCGGCCCCGACGGGAAGTTGATAATTCGAAAGCCGCGCACCCACGCGGATAAAGGGAGCCCACCACGGGCGCGGCGTCACGATGGCGGCGAGTTGTTTGGCCCGCAATTCGCGGTCGAACTCGGCCCAGAACTCCGCGGGCGGCCGCTCAGCCCGCTTTACCTTCAGCAAATCTTCCAGCGAAACCGTCTGCTTCTTCTGATTCATCGACGAATATAGGGCTGAAGCTCGGATTGGAGGAGCTGTTTCGCGTAGTGCAGCCGGGAGCGAACCGTGCCAACCGAGCACTCCATCACTTCTGCAATTTCCTGATGACTGAGGCCATCGATCTCAAAAAGCGTAATCACGGTTCTGTGCTTGATAGACAGTTTTTGCATCGCCTCGTTCAATTTTTCCTGGAGCTCCCGGGCGAACGTCTCCCGATCGGCGCCCGTCGCATCCGTCAAAGCGGCTATGACTTCCGCCGACACCCGGTCCTCCTCGTCGATTTTTTCGAAGCTGAAGAACGTCCGCAAACGGCTCTTGCGCAGGTGGGAAAGCGTGGAATTGACCGCGATCCGATAAAGCCAGGTGAAGAACGACGATTGCCCTTGGAATCGGTTCACCGACTGGAAGGCCTTGATGAAGGCGTCCTGCGTCAGATCGGCGGCATCCTCGCGATTCGAGGTCAGATGATAAACCACGCCGTAGACGCGTTCGCGGTATTTCATGACCAGCTGATCGAAGGCGGCGACGTCCCCAGCCTGGACTTTGCGCACGACGGCCATGTCGGAGTCCGCCTCTTGCTGGCGGTCCGGCGAAGCGACAAGCGTCTTCCCGAGGGTTTTGGCCGCATCCATGGTCAACAAAGGAAATCGCGAACGCCGTGACGGCGCAAATGGAAACTCCCTAGGAAGCGTTCTCCTTGCCCATTTTAACGGTTTCTTCCGCTCCGCCCGGAACCGCGTGCGGACGCAGGCTGGCGATCTGTCCCTCAAGCACGTCGCAAAGCCCCCGCAGCAGCGGCGTCGGCGGTTCGTCCGGCCAGGCCTGCAAACGGCTTAGCGCCGCGGAAATCTCGGTTTTCACGGCCTCCCTGACCGCACCGAACACGCCAAGTTCGTTCATCTGCGCAAGGCGTCGTGCGAGCTGCGGAGGACGTTCCCCGAGGATCTCGTGGGTCAGGCTCTGGCGTTCCGGTGCCGGGAGGCGATCCATCAGCACCAGCAGCGGCAGGGTCAGTTTCCCGCTCGCCAGATCCGTGCCCAGCGTCTTGCCGATGCGCTTTTCCTCGCCGAAGAAATCCGCCAAGTCGTCGTAGATCTGATAAGCGACGCCGAGGTGGCGTCCGAAATGCGTGACCGCCTCGACGTAATCCGGCGCGGCCCCGGACAACCGGGCGCCGAGAAAGCAGGAGACGCGAAACAGCTCCGCCGTCTTCAAGTCGATGATCCGCCGGTAGTCGGCGAGGGTCACATTCGTCGAGCCGCGCCGGAGCGTCTGCACGATTTCGCCGGCGCAGACCTTGCGCATCGATTCCGAAACGGCCGCACATACCTCGGTGGTGGGAAACTGAGTGGCCAGGTGCACCGCATGCGCGAACAGGGCATCGCCCAGCAGCACCGCCGGCGTCAGCCCGTATTCGCGTCCCGCCGTGCTGCGATTTCGCCGGACCTCCGCGTCGTCCATGATATCGTCGTGCACGAGCGTTGCGAGATGGACGAGCTCCACCACGCCCGCGACCCGCACGAGGTCGGGCGAAACGACCTGCTGCCCCCGCCAGCCGCTGAGAAACACGAGCGCCGGGCGGATGCGTTTGCCGGACGTGTCGATGCAATAATCCGCCATGCTGCGGATCTCGGGCTCGAACGCGGCGACCTGCGCGCGCAGGAACTCGTCCAGCGCTGCCATTTGCGGTGCGAGCAGGCCGAAAACGCCGGCGAAAGCGTGGCCATTGCGGGGAGAAGTGTCGACCGGGCGCCCGTTCATACTGGCCGAAACGCTACGAACCGTCGCGGAAATGGCTAATCAATACTGGCGCGGCCGGTCAGACATATAAGCCGGGCGTGCGCGGAGATGAGCGGGGTTGCTTTCTGCGTGTTCGCCCGCCGCAATCGGCCCACCCCATGGCGAACAATCCTCTTCTGTTGCTGCTGCTTGGCGCGGCCGGGCTGTATTTCGGCAAGCTCTGGCTCGACGATGCCCGCGCTGCGCGCGCGGGTCGCGCGAATCCCCGCGCGCTGCCGGGCGCGACCTTCGCCTCCGGCCGCGCGATCGCGTATGCCTGCGCCGGCGCGATCGCGATCCTGATCGCGGAAACGCTGGGCGAACACCACCTGGGCCTTTCAGACGAACAGTCGACGATCACCGGGTTGTTCGCGCTTTATACGCTCACCGCCGCGGTCATCGAGGAGATCATCTTCCGCGGATATCTGGTGATCGACGGTCGCGGCCCGGCCCTGCGCTGGGTGGGCATCGTGGGGGCGTCCGCGCTTTTCGCGCTGCTGCACCCGTTTCTCTGGCAGTGGGACGACGCCGGCTTCGCGCTCACGCTGACACGCAAGGGCGCTTTCAGCACCGCGATCGTTTTCGCGACCTCGCTCTGGTTGTATTACGCGCGGTTCGCCGCGTGGAATCCAACGCATTCCCTCCTACCCTGCATCGCCGCTCACGCCGCGAAAAACGCCGGCGTGATCGCCATCAAGGCCGCCACGGGTTTCGTGCACGGCCTGTGGTGAAATCGTGCCGGTGATCCGGCCCGAGCCTGATCAAAATGCAGGATTCACGACGACCTGAGTCGTCACGTCCACGCCTTCCTGAACGAGGCGAGACTTGTCCACTTGCGCGCTGAGCAACGTGCCGGCGGAGGTGGTCCCATTGACAAATTTCAATCTAGAGATGCCCGACACCTGCACGGGCCGCCCATTGGCCTGCCACAAATCGCCGCCGGTCACCCGCACATCGGCGGCCGTGCCGACGAGGATAACCGGATCTGCCGATCCCGCCGCGTTGATGTCACCCACATACACGGGCCCGCTGAACGTCACCCCGGGCGCGCAGATGCCGGCGAACCCGGTCGACGCGACATAGTTGGCGTTCGCCGTGCGGATACCGCCAAACTTACCGCTCGGGCTGAGGATCGCGAGGTAGGCGATGTCCGCCACGCCGTCGTAGTCGATGTTGCTCTTGATCAAGCTCTGATTCCCCGCCGTGACTTTTCCGACGGTGAACACCGACACGTTGGTAGTTTCGTCCGCGCCAGTGACCACCAACCGGGCGTGACCTTTCATATAGCCGACGCCGGGCTGATTGTAGTTGAGCGCCGCCATCGGACCCGCGGCATTCTCCAGCGTAATTGCCAGGCGTCCCGCTCCCGAGAACTCGACCTGCACGATGTCGTTGCTCAAATCGAGGAACGAGATGCGCGTCACCTGACCGGGATCGGCGGCCACACTGGCGGTTACACCCTGCAGCAGCACCTGATCGTAAGTGCGTCCGCTCGACGCGAGGTAAATGTCGGATCCGACTTCAGCGGCGAGACCGGACACTTTGTTCGCCGCCCCCGCCTCGAGCGCGGGCGCTCCGGTGAAAGATCCGCCATTGCCGCCGCTCAACGAGCCGGTGAGCAATCGCGTGACCGGGTCGGCTTTGCCGGTGAATCGATTGCCGCGCGTGCTCGCAAAATTGAAGCTGCCAGCGGCATCGACCTTGCCGGAACCGGCGTCGCTGAACGCGCCGTCGGAAACGTAAACCATGATCGAGCCGTCGGCGCCGACGAGGGCGTCCACCGAGCTCGAGGCACGGCCGGACAAACCCCCTTTGAAATAACCAGACGCCACCGGAACCGTCGTCGGAAAGTAGCGCGTGTCCATGCCGATGAACGTGAGCCGTCCCGCGTCAAACGTGCCGCTCGTGCCGGTCTGGCCCGAGCCACCGGACACCAACACGCGACCGGCGCCATCCGTCAGGGCGAAGCCACCGGCAACATCCACCGCAATATCCGCATAGCGATAGGCCATCGCGACGCCCGACTGCGTCGAATACGCCAGCAACGTCGCGCGATCGTCCGAACCGGAGATCACCGCAAAATTTCCCGCCTCCCCCGCACCTTGATATGTGCCGGTGAAGACCGCATCGCCCGCGCCTTCGGAGGCGATCACCATCGTCGGAGCCGAGGTCGTCTGATTCCCGCTGGCGTTCAGCGCCCGCGCGCTGATGGTATAGACGCCGGGAGTCGCCGGCGACCAGGAGGTGGTAAACGGATACGTCTTCACCGCCGCCCCCAGCGGATCGCCATTCACGAAGAACTGCACGCTGGCGACCGACACCAGATCGGTCGCGGTCGCTCGGAGGGTCTGCGACGAGCCGACGCCGATCGTGAGGCCATTCTGCGGGGAGGAAATTTTCACCAGCGGCGGATTCGGCGCGGGATCAATCACCGAGACGCGCAACGGCGCGCTGGTCACGACATTGCCATCGCTATCCGTCGCTTTGGCCGTGAGCGCATACGCGCCGAGACTGCCCGGCGTCCAAGTTGCGCTGTAGGGATATTTCTGCGTGCTGCCGATCGCTGTGTTGTTGGCGAAGAACTGGACCGACACGATATTGCCGTCCTCATCGTTCGCAAACGCCGTCACGAGCACGGGTTTGTTCACTGCCAGCTGGGTGTCCGCCGCGGGCCAGTTGACGTCCACGGTCGGAGGTTCGCCGATCGTGGTGTTGCCGCCGCCACCTTCCGTGACGGTGACGACCACATTGCTGGAAGTTCCGGCGATGCCGCCGGTGTTGGTCGCGACGGCATTGATGACGGAGGGCTTCGGATTGCCGTCGGCGTCGAGTTTGCGCGTGATCGTCGCGGTGACCGAGTAAATGTTGCCGGAGGAGGGCGTAGTGGCCATGCCGGCGAAAGTGCCGTCCACGAAGAATTGCACGGAGGCGATACCGAGCGGGTTGCCGGCGGCATCGACGTTGCTATCCGTCGCAATTGCGCTGAGCACCGTCGGCACGCCACCGCCGATCGTCCCGTTGTTGGAGGGACTCACCACGCCGATAGACGGCGGCGCCGCGATCAGGACCGCGGCCAGCGACGAAGCAATGACATTGTTTTTGTCGTCAGAAGCGAGCGCCACAATCCGGTAGGTTCCAACGACGGTCGGCGTCCAGTTGAACTTGTAGGGAAACGTAGTCTTCGTGTCGAACAACACGCCGTCGATATAGAGCTCCACCTTGCCAATCAGTCCGGTCGGGCTGGTCGCATCGACGGTGATCGGAATCGGTGCCGGCTCCGCGGTGCTCGTCGCCACCGGGATGGCAATGACCGCCGCGTCACTGGGCGAGCTGATCGCAACCTTGGGCAGCGGCGTGATCGCCTGGACGACCTTCAATTGAACCGCAGGACTAATGGAGCCGACGTTCCCCTCGTTGTCCGTAGCTCGCGCGGTGATCTGATGGAGGCTGCCCGCACCGCCAGGAACTTTGTAGATGAACGAATACGGAATCGTGGAGTCGGACCCGACCGACTGGCCGTTGTCGAAAAACTCGATGTTTTTGATGAAGCCACCCGCGACCGCGGCGTCCGCTTTGAGCACCACGGACGAACCATCTGGAACCAGCGTGTTGGTGATCGGGCTGTTGATCACCGTGCCGGTCACAAAAAAGCGGATCGGAAGCGAGGTCGCGGTATTGGAACCATCGGTGGCGGTGACCGTCAGAAAATAGGAGCCAGGCTGCGGCGGAGTCCACTGCACCACGGCTAGATTCGGCGGTGCTACCGGGCTGCTAGTTCTCCCGATGTTAATGCCGTTTACGAAAAAGGAATACGTGTAACTGCTATTAAGATACGTCCCAGTCGCGAAAGCGGCGATGTTGATCGTCTGCCCATTGTCCCCGAACGATTCGGTGACAACATCGGGTTCAAACGTTGTGCCACCGGTAAATACCGTGCCGTAGGGGATGGCGGGCGCCCCTGAACTATCGACCACACCACCGACATTGATCCGCTGGATCGCAACCGACAGGACGGGCTGCTGCTGTGCCCGCGCGGAGAAAAGCAAGGCGAGCCCGAGCGTCGCGGTGAAAAAAGCTGTGTATCTCAGGTTCATGGTGTCACCTCGTCGGTTGCGGTCGTATGCGGGCGCTTACTTGCGGCTGAACAGGCCGCCTTTTTTCTTGGCGGTCTCTTCCTTCGGCGGCTCGGGTTTCACGAACGGATCGGTGCCGTCACGATAACCCGGCAGGTCCTCGCGCTGCAGGTCGAGCTGCCTGACGCGCGACGAATCGAAAATCTGCTCCACCGGCGCGCCTTCGGCGCTGATCGATTTCGCGGTGATGAAGATAATCAGGTTGTTGGTGGTAACGTTGTGGTTGTCCGAACGGAACAGCCGGCCGAGCACCGGCACCGAGCCGAGCACCGGCACGCGGCTTTCGCCCTTCGTGGCATTCGATGTCACCAATCCGCCGATACCCATCGTATAGCCGTCCTTCATCGATACCTGCGTCGTGGCCTTGCGGGTGGCCACGATCGGAATCTCCGTTCCGCTCGCGCCGCCGAAGGTGACGGTGCCGTTGGGTTGGCTGACTTCAGGAGCAAGCGTAAGCTTGATCAGCCCGCGGGCGTTGACCTGCGGAGTGACCTTGAGCAGCACGCCGATCGGCTTGTAGGTGAAGCCGCTGATCTGAAACGTGCCCGTCTGCTCGCTGAAAGTATAATTCGGAATCGGTCGCTCTTCGCCTACGTTGATCGTCGCCTCCGTGTTGTTCAGCGTCACGATCGTCGGATTGGAGACGATCTTCGTGTTATTCAGCGTCTGCAGCGCGCTGAGCACCACCTTGAATTGATCCGCGCTGAACACTGCATTCAGCGTGCGTTCGGTGGTCGTGCCTCCGGCGATCGAGTTGAGCAAATTCAACGCGTCCGAGGTCGCATTGTTGGTGCCGCTCGTGCTCGTGTTGGTGAGAGACGAATTCGTGCCGGTGGTGGAGTTGGCGGTCGTCACGCCATTGGCGGAGGTCACCGTGTTCGAAGTGCTGGAACCGCTGGTCTGGGTGCCGGTGGTCGATCCGGTCGTGCCGCTGCTGTTGCCGGAGGTGGCATTGCGGGAGTTGCTGCGGTCGCCGGTCTGTCCACGCGTATAGCCGCCAACAATGCTGTCTTCATCTCCGCCCACCCCGATATTGTAGCCGCTCAACGACGCCCAATTGACGCCGAGATTTTTCAAGTCCCGGTCCGTCACCTCGACGAACTTCGATTCGATCATCACCTGGTCGGTGGCGCGGTCGAGCTGCTCGATGATCGGACGGATGCGGTTCATGCGCGACGGGCGCTCCGTGATCACGAGGCTGTTCGTGCGCGCATCGACCACGATCTTGCCGCCGGCGGCGGGATCCACGAGCGAGGTGATCGTCGGCATGATGTCCGCCGCGCGCGCGTAGTTCACCACAAAGACTTCCGTCGCGACCGGCTCCTGCAGGAGCGTCTCGTTGGCGACGATTTTGATGATGTTGCCTTCCTCGATGTAGGTGTAACCCACGGGCGCCAGCACCACCTGGAAAATCTGCCGCCACGTGACGTCGCGCAGCTTGATCGACGCCTTGCCCTGCAACGTCTCCGGAATGACGAGGTTCAACTCAAACAGATCGGCCACGTTGCGCAGGATGTTGCGGATCTCCTCGTCGGGGAAATCGACCGAGAGCGTGTCCTTGCCGGCGCTGTCGCGTCCGCGCACGGCGGGGCTGGCGGCCGGGTGCGTTTCCTGGATCGTCACCTGCGGCTCGACCGGAATCGCCGGCATCGCCTCCTCGGGTGCGGCGGGCTCGGTCTGGGCGTCAACTCGCGCGAGCGAAAAGGCGATCAGCGCGACGGGCAAAACGAAGTGGCGGGTTTTCATTTGGACTTTCCTGGTTTGATGGGCCGCGTGATTTCGTCCCGGTTCAGGCGAAGGGTGAACGTGGTGCGATCGATCGCAGCCAGCTCGAGGTCGTAGGTCTGGCCATCATACGCGACGGCGAAGCGGTCGCCGACGCGCAGGCGTTTCTGGCCGAAAATCAGCAGCGGCTCGTCATTGAGGATCAACGTGCCGGAGGGCGTGATACGCGCGGCGATCACGTCGAGGAGTTCGCGATCGGTGGTCGGCTTCGCGTTGGCGGCGGCGTTGTTGGCGGCCGCTTGCGCGGCGGCGAGCGCGCGCAGCTCCTCGGGATCGGGCGCGCCGAAGGCGGCCGGGTTGAACGGCTGCACGAGATTCTCCGGCAGCGGCGCAGGCGTGATCGGCGTCGCGAGTTTCTGCGCGAGTTCCACGACGGGACGGCGCAGCTGCGGCGGGTTCAGATCCGACGCGGGCGCCGCGGTCGCGCGAACCAGGACGAGCAGGGCCGGCAACAACATCAAACCGGCGCGAAAAGGCATCGTGTTCATGGCGTGCCGAGCAGTTCGACGTTCAGCTGGAGCACGTAAGGCCCGCTACGGTCTGGTTTGAGAATGTTAACCGAAGCCGCGACGGCCCGGGCGTAGTGCGTGCCGTTTTCCAGCCGGCGGAGAAAATCGAGCAGCGCGGGATACTCGCCCTCGACGGAGAGGCTGAAACCGATCGGCACGAAAGCAGCCTTCGGATTGGCCTTCGTCCAACGCGCCACGCTCGCGGCATTCGCCGTCTGCTGCAGCTGGCTCAACCGCGTGCCCGTTTCGGCCTCCAGCTTGTAGAAATACTGCAGGTTGTTAGCGAGCTCGTCGACGCGCACCAGCCGCGGCTTGATCTCCGCCGCCGCGGCCGAGACGGCCGCGAGCTGCTCATCCAGCTGCGCCGCATTCTTGAGGTTGAGCGCGAGGCGGCGGCCTTCGACCGCCTTCTGGTCGAGCACCGCCTGGTTTTCCGCCAGCCCGTCGCCGCGATAATAAGCGGCCAGCGCGAGCCCGACCGACAACACGCCGCAGGCCACGGCAAGGCGGTTCTTTTTCACGAACGCGAAAAGCTCCTCGTTCGACATCATTTTTTCGCCCCCTTCTCCTTCTTCGTCTTCAGGAGATACTCGACCACCAGCCGGCCGGTCTGCTGGTTGCGGTTGATGCTCTGCAGCTCGATCTGCTCGAACCACTCCGCGAGGCGCGCATTCGCGCGCAGCTGCGCCAGGTAGGTCGACGCGTGGCCGCTCGCCAGCTCCGGCGCGCCGCGCACGGACGCGATCAACCGCAGACCGGTGTCGCGCAGCTCGAGCCCGTCGATCGCGATGTTCGCCGGCAGCGTCTGGCCCAGCTGCACCAGCAGGTCGGAGACAGCCGGCCTGGCGGTGACGAAGGTATTGATTTCCTGGATGCGCGACGCCTCCTCCTGGAACTTCTTGAACTGGGCGACGGCGCGCGTGCTCGGCGGCTTGTTGCGATCGATCTCCTGCTGCCAGGCGTCGATCTGCAGCCGCAGGTCGCGCAGCTGGTATTCCTGGAACGCGAACCACAACGCCACCATCACCGTGAGCGCGATCGCGCCCACGTTGATGAAGAACGCCGTGCGCACCACCTTCGTGTCCGGCAACCGCTCGAAATTGCGGAAGTTCGGATGCCACGGCGGCTCCTGCGAAACGGCCGCGTCAGTCTTTTTTCTCCGCAGCGACAGCATCGGAAACCGTTGATGAAACCATGAGGCTGAACAGGCCCAGCCAGCGCACGTCCAGCGGCACAGTCGTCGCCCCGCCGGCGATCGTCACCTGCCGCGATTGCAGCCAGGGCGCCAACTCGAGCGGCAGTGCCCCGACGCCCAGCGCCGCAGCGACCGCGCCCTCCAGCCACGCGAGCGTGGGAGGCAGCGAGGTGCACAGCACGTGGCCGACCGACTGCCCGGTCTGCACCTCGTAAAAACCGATCGAGGACTGCAGCTCCTTCAGGAGCTTTTTCACCAGCAGCGGGCCCATGCCGGTGAAGTCGAAGGTGTTCGAGAAAAACAGTTTTCGCGCGGATTCGAGATCCTTGAGCCCGAGTTCCTTCTGCACCACCGGCACCATCGCATCGAGCCCCTGGGCAATGGGTCGCGAGGTCTCCACGCCGCCGGCCGTGACGATGAACGAATGGGTCGTTTCCGCGCCAATCTCGAGCACGAGCGTGGGCGTTTTCGATTTTTTGAAACCAAGATAGTCGACGATGCCGCCCAGCATCGCCACCGAGCCCAGCTCGACGCGTTCCGGATAAATGCCCCAGGCAAGCAAGCCGTCCTGGCCTGTGATCACGTCCTCCGCCGGAATCGCACAGAACAGGACTTCCTTCTGCACGCTCTTTGCCGGATCGAAATCCGTCCCGTCAGCCGAGTTCAACACGTGCGTCACGTGCTTGTCCGGCTCCACGCGAAACTGAGTCGACAACACTTCGGCCAGATACCCCGGCTCTTTCACGCGCTTCGGCTCCAATGTCGCCCGCCGCACCATGCGCCGCACCGGATAAAGACCGCAGATGGCGTTGAGGTAGCCGCTCGGACTCTTCTTTGGCTGCAAGCGCGCGATTCCCGCGGCCAAAGCCGCCGCATCGCCGGGCGCACATTCGATCAACTCTTCGACCTCAAGCGGCGCCCGCGCGGACGAGGTCCGCGCCAGCAAAACGGCATGATCGTTTTGCTCGACGAAAAAGCCTTTGGTCTTGGCAGCGAAGAACATGCGAAGGGTTGCGGATCAGGAAAACCGGTGACGCCGCCTCCACGGAAAATCTCCGTCGCGACGCCTCGAACCGGGCGCGAAACGTCGGGTATCGACGTTTTCAAGACAAGACTATTCCCCTATGGGAACATCGGGCTCCGCCCTATTAACCCTTTCTTCACGTTCATCCTCCGCAAGCGCTCGCGCCCGCGGATGAACAAAAAACCCGCCGCGTTTTTCGCGGCGGGCGCAAAATCAAATCGGCCGCACGCTGCGGCTTACTTCTGCCACGTGCGCTTCTTGTGCCGGTTGGACTTCAGGCGCTTGCGGCGCTTGTGCTTCGACATCTTCAACCGACGTTTCTTTTTCAGATTACCCATGTGTTAGAGAAATAAATGCGGCACGCTGCGACTCGCCGGAGCCCCTGTAAAGCCGAATCTGAGGCCGTCACCTGCCGCCCACCGGCACGGCCCGCCGCAGGCGCGTGAAGACCAGCACCGCCTCCACCTCACGTTCCGGCACCGCCGCGAGGATCGCCGCGACCCGGCGATAGAGATTCAATTGCGCCGCATAACGCTCGACCAGCGGCGCCACCTCGCCGGAGGCAGGCTGATCGGTCTTGAAATCGTAAACCGTCGCGCGCCTCGCCCGGCCGGCCGCATCCCGCTCCACCACCACGCGATCGAAGACACCCGTAATCCACGCGCCGTCGATCACCACTTCGAACGCACGCTCGCGCCACGCCTCGGCCGCCGCCCCCGGACGCCGCCACACGCCGGCCAGCGCGGGTTCCTCCAGGCATGCGAGCGCCTCCGCTGCCGCCCCCGCGCCTTCCTCCCCGGCGCTCGCGACCCGCAGACGCCCGGCCGTGTCGCGATCGAACCACTCCACCTCGGCGAGCAGCGCATGCACCGCCGTCCCGAACGCCGCCGCGGCGCCGCGCTGGACCGAAAACAACTGCGCACCGTTCAGCCGCGCCGTCTTCGCCGCCGACGGCTGCCGCGCCGGCAACCGCCGCCGGCGCACCCCCGCGGCCAGCTCGGATGAAACCGCCGGCGCCTCCGGTTCGCGAACCACCGCCGCCGGCGCGGTCACCCCGACGTGCCAGTTGTAGTTACCGTTCGCATACACGCCCGCGAATTCCCGCGCGCCGATGCGCACCGGCCGAACCTCGTCGCCGAGCGTCTCGGCCAGGAGTTTCGGATAATTCCGCGAGGTCGATCCGGCGGCGGATTTCGTCACCAGATACATCGCCCGCTTCGCCCGCGTCATCGCCACGTAAAGCAGCGACAACGCTTCGTAACACGCGTCCGCCTCCGCCGCCTTCACGTGCGCCGCGAGCACCGGGTCCTGCGCGTGAAAGGTCTTCGGCGGCAGATCCAGCACCCATTCGACTTCGCGCTGCACGGATTTCTGCACCGCGAGTCCGTCGCGCCGGCAGTCGAGCCGGATGCCTTCGAGGTCCGGCAGCACGACGACGTCGAAGCCGAGGCCTTTCGATTTGTGGATCGTCATCACGCGCACCGATCCCGCCGTATCCATTTCCCGGATCGTATGCCGCTCCATGAACGCCAGAAATTCCGCCACGTCCCGGCTGCCGGTTTCGTCGAACGCCGCGGCCGCCGCGAGAAACTGCCCCGCCCGCTCCCGCGTGAACGCGTCGCCGGCCGGCAGCTGCGCCAACAGCCGCCGGGTCCAGCCGGACAGCGCGCGCTCGAAACCTTCCGCATGGATATCCCCGAGCACGCGCCGTGTCACCGCTTCCGGCGCCGCGAGACCATCCGCGTCCAGCAACGCGCCGAGCGGCGTCATCCGCACGTGCTGTTGCGCCAGCGTATCGCCCGGATGCGCCGCCGCCTTCGCGAGCGCGAGCAGCGCAGCGCCGAGCGGATTGTCGATGCACACGTGCAGATCGGATTCCGCCACCGCCGGCAATCCGCCTTCGTGACGCAGGTAATCCGCGAGCCGCGTCGCCATCGCGTTGCCCTGCACCAGCACCGCGCAACTCAAACCGCGCCCCAAAGGATCGATCTCCTGCAGGATGCCGACCGTGAGCGCGAAGCGCTCCGCTTCGTCGGCGCCCTGCAACAAAGCCACCTGGCCATCGAGCTTCGGCCGCGCCGAGTCGTGCCGCCGCCACTCCGTATTCCAGGTTTTCGATGCCTCGCCGGGAAACAGCTCCGCCAGCACGGCCGCGTCTCCAAAAACCTGATTCACCGCCTCGATCACCGCCGGCCCCGACCGCCACGATTGCACGAGATGATCTTCCGCGATCGTGCCGGGTTGGATCGAATTGTAGTGATTGAAGATCTCGCGGAACAGCCGCGGATCGCCTTCGCGCCATGCGAAAATCGCCTGCTTCACGTCGCCGACGTAAAAGAAACTCCGCGCGCCCGTCGGATCCTGCACCACCTCGTCGATCAGATTACGCAGGATCGACCACTGCCCGAAGCTCGTGTCCTGAAACTCGTCGAGCAGCCAGTGATCGATCTCGCCGTCGAGGCGGTAGTCGATCAGCAGCCGGCGTTCCGCGGCTTCCAACGCGTCCGCCTCGTCCTCCTCGCCCGCGGCCGCGCTCAACCGCGGCGCGCCGCAGTCCGGCTGGAGCAGCCGCTGCACGTCGGCAAAGGTCAGCTTGCCCGCGCGACGCACGATTTGATGGTAAACCGCGTCGTAGCTCGCGAGCACTTCATGAATGCCGCGCGTCATCTCGAGCCGGCGCGCGAACTCCATTTCGAACATCGCCAGCAGCACATCCCGCAGCGCCTCGCGCAGCGCGGGCGTGAGCAGCTGCTTCTTCCGTTCGACAACGATCTCCGCCAACTCCGGCCAGGCCTTCAGCGCGTTGTTGATCAGATATTCCAGCGCATCGCCCATCGGCGCGCCCGGCAACCAGACCGCCAGCTCGTCGAAAAATCCCCGCCAGCGCGCGCGCTGCTTGTCGTTCAACTCGGCTCGTTCGATCTCGCTTTGCAGCGTGCGCAGTGCCGCGTCGCGTCGCGCGGACGCCCCGCGCCAGTCCGCGCCGTCGGGCCAGATGCGCTCGGCCGCACCCCAGCACTCCGCGCGCGGCGCCGACAAAAAGATTTCCTGGTGCCGATCGAGAAAGCCGTCGAGCTGCGCCGCGAGACGCTTTTCATCCACGCCGAAGGTCGCGCGCTTGAACGCCTCGATGAACTCGCGCTGTGCCTCGCCGAGTTCACCGGAGCGTTCGAACATCCGCCGCAGCACACGACCACGCTCCACCTGCGACGCGTGCGCTTGCAGGATCTCGAACTCGCCGCCGAGTCCGAGCTCGAGCGGGAAATTCGACGCGATCCGCGCGAAGAATCCGTCCAGCGTGCCGAGCCGCAGCCGGTGCATCGCATCCACGACGTCCCGCAACATTCGCCGAAACGGCGCGCGCGGATCCTCGCCGGAACTCAGGCCCACGTCCGCGGCGAGCTGGCGCGCGGCTTTTTCCTCAGCCGCAGCGCGCGCGAGCTTGTTGAGAATTTCGTCGAAGAACTCGCCCGCGGCCTTCCGCGTGAAGGTCAGCGCCACGATGCGCTCGGGCCGCGCACCGCCCGCGAGGAGACGCACGAAGCGATTTGTCAGCGCGTAGGTTTTGCCCGAGCCCGCCGACGCGAGGATCATCACGTGCTGCAGCGGCTTCATCGCGATGCCTCCTCGCGCAGCTCGACGCTCCATGCCACACTGTCGGCCACGCCGCGATGAAACAGCGCCCCGAACGTGTCGCGTTCCGGCCGGATCTTTTCGTTGGGCGGCCAGAACTCGCCCGCGCGAATCGCGCGCGCCACGCCTTCGGCGCAGTGCCACGCCGCGTCCTCGAGTTCGCGTGTGTAATCCTCCCATGGACGGAGGGACGTCTCGGTCGACGCTTTCGGCAGGTTAAAATAACCTCCGTTCAACAATGCCGGCCGGTCGCCGGTCACCGCACCGCCCGCGATCGCGCGCAGATAGAGCGGCAGCTGCAGATCGGTCCACACGCATTCGCGGCCGTTATAAACGAAGCGCGCAAATTCGGGCGCGGTCTCCTCGCGTTTCGCTCCGCGCACGTGCGCGTCAAACGGATCGACCGGCCGGTCGGAGGTCTTGTAGTCGAGCACGAGCACGGCGCCCGAGGTCTCGTGGCGGTCGATGCGATCGATTTTTCCGCTGATCGTCAGCCCGTCGATCTCGAGCGTGAACGGCTGCTCGACGCGTTCGATCACCCAGCCTTCGGCGCGGTGCTGCGCCTGGATGTCCGCGACACGCGACAGTCGCTGGCGCGCGGATTCGACCTGCACGAGCAACGGCAGCGTGAGCTCGGCGCCGTAGCGGCGCGCCGCCTCGAGCTCGACCCGCTCAAGCAGAAACGCGCGCAGCGTCGTCGCATCGGTGCAATCGCGCAGCGCAGCTTCATTGCCCATCGCCTCGAGCGCGGCGTGACAGAGCGTGCCGAAATCGAAGGCGTCGAGTTCGTTCTTCGCCGGATCGACAGGCTCCATGCGCAACACGCGTTGCAGATAGAACCGGAACGGACATTCGAGCCACGCGCGCAGGCCTGTGACGGCGACCTTCGCTGGCGGCGACACGCGCGGCGGCGTGAGCAGCCAGGCGCGCTGCCACGCCGGCATCGCGCGGGCGCCCTCGACGTGCCGAAACAGAAAACGCACCCGCCGCGGCAGCTCCTCATCGGCGCAGCGCAGCAGCAGACGCGACGGCCGCAGCGGATCGCCCGCGGCCGAGGTTTTGCCGAGAAACACATCCAGCCGGCCCGCGCCGCGTCCAGCGGCGAGCGCCTGCAGCAGATACGCGTCACGCGCGAAGCGATCGGCGTTGGTCTTCAATCCCAACCGCTCGCGCAGCGCCTCGGGGAGAAACGGATCGCCAACGATCGCGTCGGGCACGCGGCCGTCGTTCATGCCGGCGACGACGAGATGCGGCGCGTCATCCCACAAAAGTTCGAGCCAGCCCTGCAGCTCGACGGCGCCGTCGGGCTTGTCGTCATAGTGCATCGAGTCCGCATACCAGCGCAGCGCGACCTCCCACCACTCCGCCGCGCCGAGCGCGGGAAACATTGGCGCCGCTGCGCCGATCTCGCGCAGCACCGTGCTCCATGCCTCGGCGGCCGCCGCGGTGCGTTCGTCCGCGGGATTCGCCAGGTCGAACGCCCGGCGCTCGAAAATCGTCCCGAGCACCGCCGCCGCGCCCGCGGCAAAATCGTCGCCCTGAAGCCGCCCGCGCAACTCGTCGATCAGATCGAGCGCCGCCGCCGCGAGCGGCCGGTTCGTCGCGTGCTCGCGCGCCTGCGCCAGCGTTGCGGGCAGATGCTCCGCGTGCAGCCGGTCGAGGTCCTGCAGAAACCGCGCGGCGCTGAAATTGCGGAAACGCGATTCCAGGCATGCGAGAAAATCCGGACAGCGCGCGAGGGCCTCGACCTGCGCAAACGAGCCGTCGCGAGCCACCGCCGACAGCGTCGAAAGCAACCGGTGCAGCGCGTCGCCTTTGCGGTGGCGGCCCTCGGGATTGAACGCGGCGAGCTGTGCCTGTTCGAACGCGTTTTCCAGCGCGCCCAACACTTCGGGATCCGCGACGCCGAGGCCCAGCACCGCGTCCGGGTCGCGATAATTTCGCGCGATCGCGACGAGACGTTCCGCTTGCGCGGCCGGGTCCGCGCACAGGTGCACGCGCTGCTCGAATTCAGGCAACTCCAGCTCGCGCCGCGCCCAGCGGTCGGCTTTCGGCCGGCCCCAACCGTCGAAATCGTCGGCGGCGTTTTCCGGCGCAAAGATCACAACGTCGACCGGCAACGCCGCCGCCAGCGAGTCCAGCACGATCAGCGACAGCGGCATCGGATCCGGCGCGGCGAGGACGACGATGCGCTCGATCCCGGACGGCACGGGAGGCGCACTCGCGTTCTCCAGCTCCACATCCTGGGGGTCGCGCCGTCCGAGCTGCGCGAGCACGTCGCGATGCCGGGCTTCGAGTTCGGCGAGTTGGAGCCAGCGATCGGCCTCGGAAAAATTCTCGCCCGCGCGCCGCGCGACGTCCTGCAAACGCAAGCCGCCCTCCGCGAGTGTGCGTTTCAAACGCGCCAGCTCGCGACCGAGCCCAAGTGCCCACGTGAAACTGCGGTCCGGCGGATCGACCGGAAAGACCGCGCGAAACGCGTCCATCGGCAACTCGCGCAGCACCTGCGCCCAGGCGAGCAGCGATTCCAGGCGCGTCGCGGCGTCGTTCGCCTCACCCGCGGCGAGTTGGACCAAGGACTCCGGTTGCAGCACCCGCGGCGGAAACACCGCCTGGCCGTGCCGGGCCGCATGGGCCGCGAGACCTTCGCGCAGACGGCGTCCGGCCTGCCGGGTGGACACCACCACCAAGAGACGCGAAAGATCCAGAGGCCCGTCGCCGCGCCAATCCGCGGCAAGATGCTCGATCGCCTGCGCCAGCAGCGGCCGTTGCCAGTCGAGGAAGCGGCGGCGGACGGATTCAGGCGGAGTGACCACGAAGATCGATAGCACCGACCGTGCGCCCGATCTCAACCCTTTCCTCGATCGTGCGACGCAAAAACAAAAACCCCCGCGCTCGCAGGGAACGCAGGGGAAGGAAAATTCGAAACGCGGATGCGACTTACTTCGCGAAGACCGCCTTGGCGGTGCGCGCCTTGACGCGGGCCGCAACGTTCCGATGAACGACGCCCGACTTCACCGCGCGATCCATGGCCGACACATAAGCCGAGGCCGCGGCCTTGGCCGCCGTCGCATCGCCGGACTTCGTCGCCGCCTCGAACTTCTTGTGCAGGGTCTTCAAGCGGGTCTTGACGCCTTGGTTGCGGTCGCGGAGACGAACGGATTTACGCGCGGCTTTGATGGCGGATTTGGTGTTGGCCATGATCGAAAAAAGATTGGAAGCCCGCCAAAGACTCAAACCCCCGCCAGTGAGTCAAGGGTTTTATCCGTCTCGGCCGGGACCGAGGGACGCGTCGCGTGCCGATTGGGCGGGAAACTGACTCGTGTTTCAGCCGGCCGACCGTTTGATTCGCCGCCATGTCGGTTTCCCCTCCCACCGCACTCCGCGTGCTCATCGTCGACGACAGCACCCTGGTGCGCGAAGGACTCCGCGCCGTCCTGGGCAGCCATCAGGGCCCGCGAAAAATCGAAGTCGCCGGCGAAGCGGCGACGATCGCCGACGGCGTCGAGGCCGCGCGTCGCCTGCGGCCGGACGTCGTGCTCCTCGACATCCGCCTGCCGGACGGCTCCGGGATCGACGCCTGTCGCCAGATGCTCGGCCGGATGCCGGATTTGCGCGTGTTGATCCTGACCTCGGTGGTCGACGACGCGCTGGTGCTCGATGCGATCCGCGCCGGCGCGCATGGGTATTTGTTGAAGGAAATCGACAGTCGCGGCCTGGTTAACGCGCTGATCGATGTGAGCGCGGGCAAGTCGATCCTCGATCCGGCGGTCACCGCGCGCGTGATGCAGATGGCGCGGGCGAGCGATGGCGTCGCGGACGCGCTCGGCAGTCTGTCGCCGCAGGAAAAGCGCATCATCGCGCTGATCGCCGAAGGGTGCACCAACAAGGAAGCCGCGCAAAAACTCGGCCTCGCGGAGAAGACCGTGAAGAACTATCTCAGCACGGCGTTCGAAAAGCTCCACGTCAGCAGTCGCGCGCAAGCCGCTGCGCTCTACGCCAAGGCCGCCGCACGCAGCAGCTAGGGCCGACCGGCCCTAGGCTTTCCGGGACTTCCTTGCGGGCATCCCGGCCCTTACGTTCGTAGGGGTTCACCGGATATGATCGACGGCAGATGTCCCGCACCCTGTCCGTTTCCTTTCCGATCGCGCGTCGCCGCCGGCGCGGCATGACGCTGGTGGAAGTGATGATCGCCATGATCATCCTCGCCACCGGCCTGCTCGGCTTCCTCGGCAGCTTCATCCAGTCGCGGCGCGTCACGGAATCGAGCGTGTTGCACGCGGCCGCCAGCAGCCTCGTCTACGGCCTGCTGGAGCAGATCAAAGGGCTGGACTATCCGTCGGTGCCGAGCGGCAGTCCGCCGCTCATCCGCGTGCGCGTCACGCCCAACGACATCGTGGAACTGCAGACGGTCTACACCCGCGCGCCGGCCGCGCCCGCAGGTCCGGCGACGACGCCCACTCTGTCCGCCACGGCCGCCAGCCTCGGCGCGATCAACAATCTCATCGGGCCGCTGAGCCTCTCGTCGACGTCGGGCACGAGCTCGCAGCCGTTGACGATCAACCTTTGGGTTTGGGTCGACGAGATTCCCGACGCCGACCGCGATGTGAAGGAGGTCAAGAAGATCACCGTCGTCTACACCTACTCCTTCAACGACGGCAATCGCGTGCGCACGGTGCGCGATCGCGAGGTCATCCTGCGCACCCGCTTCGACCAATGAAATCGCGCCCCCCGCACCGCCGCCGGCTGGCGGCGTTCACGTTGTCGGAGGTGATGATCACCACGACGATCCTCGGCTTCGTCACCGCCGGCACCCTCGCCGTCTTCATCCTCGGGATGCGGTCGATGTATCGCGATATCGAACGTTTGAATACCGACTCGATCCTGCGCCGCCTCACGCTGCACGTGGCGAAGGAGACCATCGATTCGACGGAGTTCTACGTGTTTCCCAACTACACCGCCCTCGACGGCAACGTCGACCTGGCGAACGACATCTCCGCGCTCGAGCCGGACGAGCCGGCGGAGGACGAGACGCAGCTCGCGATGGGCGATTGCCTCGTGCTCGTCACCCGCGTGACCACGGACGTGACCTCCAACGTCCGCCAGTTCCGGATCTATTATCGCACGACGACGTCCCCCGCCACCCAGAGCGCGCTGCGCTACTACGAAAGCCCGCTCTACGGCACCGAGACGACCGGCTCCTCGTCCTCGCTCACGCAGCTGTTGAACGGCGTCAACCTCAAGTCCGCGCCCAATTATCCCGGCTCGCGCCTCCTCGCCGCCATCACCCGCGGCAAGCCCCGCACCGGCGGCAGCGGCTACCTGCCCGTGTTCTCGACGGAAGCCACCGTGCCGACCGCGACCAACGAAAGCGTTTCCCTCAACATCGAGGTCATGAACGGCACCGCCGCGACCAGGATGCTCTCCAGCTCCAGCTTCAACTACACCATCTCCCCTCGGAGGTAAGCCATGAAACTGTCCCGCTTCCTGCGCCGCGACGCCCGCGGCTACGCGCTCCTGTCCGTCATGATTTTCCTCGGGATCATGGCGCTGCTCACCGCCAGCATGCTCAAATACAGCGGCAGCGAACGCCGGCTCAATGAGCGCAACCGTCTGCTCCTGCGCGCGCGCAACATGGCCGAGAACGTCGCGCTCTACGCCTCCGAACAGCTCACCACCAAGCTCTACCGGCTGCGCAGCGCGAGCCCGATGGCGTTCATGTCCGGCACCAACCAGATCTACCTGCCGCCCGACGACGTGCTCACGACCGCGTTCTCGACGCCGGCCGACGTCGAGGTTCGCGCCGGTCTCACGCAAAGCACGGGCCTCGTCTACATCGATCCGAACGACGCCGCCAACGCCAACAATCCCAACGCCGGCCTCAGCGTCAGCACCAGCACCGTGCCGATCGTCGCCAAGGCCACCATGCGCCATCCGTCGCTCGGCAGCGTGACCGCCTACGCCGAGCAGGATCTGCAGATCGCGATGATCCCGCTGTTCCAATTCGCCGTGTTCTACAACATGGACATGGAGTTCGGCCCCGGCCCCAACATGGTCATCAGCGGCCCCGTCCACACCAACGGCAATCTCATCGCCCGCATCCAGACGGGCTTCAACAACACCTTGCAGTTCAAGGAGCGCGTCACCGCCGCCGGCGGCTTCTACGCCAACACCGCGCACAAGGGGAAAACCTACATGGGCGACGGCGGCGTCGACGACGGCCCCGGCGGCACCGGCCCGCTGTATTTCCAAAACCCCGCCGGCACGGCCACCAATATCAAAAACTCCAGCAATGCGTGGCGGGACCACAAGTTCGGCACCTCATCCGAAACGACCACCACCAAGAACCAGTTCAAGACCTTCGCCACGTCGACTTACGGCGGCAACCTCCGCACCAGCGTCCACGGCGTCACCACCCTCGAGCTCCCGTCCATCGGCGGCTACAAGGAGGTCGACGATCCGCTCACGCCCGAAGACGACACCAAGAACGGACGCCAGCTCATCGAGCCGTCCGATCCCGCCGACACCGCCGATCTCATCCAAGCCAAGCTCGCCCGCCGCAGCGGCCTCTACATCGTCGTCAATCCCGACGACACCGAGCGCAACGGCCGCCTGCCGGACGGCTCCTCCGTCGCGATGCGCGCCCGCTCCTACCGCTGCTTCCTCAACACCGTCAGCGCCGCCGGCGGCCACACCATCACCGAGGTGATCCTGCCCGGCCAGCCGAGCTACGGCCCGCTCAACGCCTACGCCAACAACCTGCCCAACGCCTACCGCACCGACACCTCCGTCGGCTCCAACCAGGTGCTGCGTATCCCCAACGGCGATACCGGCGACACCGGCTACGCCAGCCCGGCGGTCCCGGCTTTTCCTACCCGCGCCGATTCCTATTTCTACGACCTGCGCCGCGGCGACGGCAGCAACGGTCATCCCTTCAACCGCTCCGCCGATCCCTTCACCCCGCGGCCAATCGCCAAGATCGATTTCGATCTGACGCGCTTCAAAATGGCCGTCGAGCGCAGCATGGCCGACGCCACCACGAGCACGGTCTACAATCCGGACATGCCGTCCGACGCCAACTGGACTCACTCGATCCTCAACGCGTCCGCGACCCCGGCCGCCTACGGTCTCGGCCTCGGCGAAGACTACACCACCGTGTCCGCCAGCGCGCTCACGATCAAGGGCTACGAACGCCCGGGCAACGGCACGATCAAGGATTACGACGGCCGTTTCATCATCGCCGAATCCTCCGACAACGGCGCGAACTGGGTCGATCGCTACACCTCCAGCTCCAACGAATCGTCGGTGAACTACACGATCAACGACGGCACGACGCACCTGCGCATCCGCCAGTATTACGAAGGTGCCGCGCCGAATCCGGCCGACGACGGGTCCACCGCTGCCACCACACGCCTGCTCGACGAACAGATCATCCCGATCCTCCCCGTGAGCGGCTCCGCCGTCGTTCCCACCCTCAGCAACGAGTACCACGTCATCGCCATCTCCGCGAGCGGCTCCATTCCCAGCGCCCATCTGGCCGAAGCTTATACCGACATGCGCGTTTACGTCGGCGGTGTCGACGACACCGCGAACTGGACGTTCACCGCCAGCCTGACCTCCGGCACCGCCTCCGGCGCTCTCGGCACCGGCGCAAAAGCCAACCGCTATCAACTGAGCTCACTCTCGACCGATGCCGCCACCGTCCGCCTCACCGCCACCAAGGGCGGGACCAGTGTGACGAGGGATTTTCGCCTCTACAAACAAAGCAGCCGCAACGTCTACAAAACCCCCGCTAACAACACCCGCTGGATTTCGCTCGGCGCGGGCGGCGACCGGCTGCGGCCCGGCATCGGCGCCGATCCGTTCAAGATCTACGTCGCGCCCGGCGATCCCGACGACACCCGCATCGCGTCGGATCCGGACGCCTTCAAGGTCGGCGCCAGCAATCTTGTGAGTCTCAGCGGTTCCTGCCCGTGGTTCGACGGTGTCACCGTTTACATCCACTCGGTCGACGCCGAGGTGAAAACCCGCACCGCCGGCGCGCCCGATCGCGTCGATTCCGGCGTGCGTCTCTGGAACGGCCGCGGCCCCGTCATCTCGCTGAACGGCGCCGCGTATCCCGGACGCACGGGTTTTTGTTTCTCGAGCAACGACGCCGTTTACATCGTCGGCCACTTCAACGCCGACGGCTCCGTCAACTCCAACGCCGCCTCCACCGGCGTCGGCGGCTACAGCGGGCGCTACCCCGAATCCGCGAACGAGATGCTCTGCGCGGTGATGGGCGACGGCATCACGCTGCTCTCGCACCCGCTCTACACCAAGTCGGGCTCGAACTACTATCAATCCAGCGGCTGGTCCGACTCGCTGAGCGGCCACCGCCGCAGCAGCAGCGGCTGGAGCAGCTCCTGGCAAACCTCGAATCCCAGCGGCAGCAACAGCGTCGACGGCACGAATGCGTCCATCCGTCCCGCCCGCCTGCCGAATTTCACGAGCGAAACGGGCACCAACGCCGGCTGGGCGTCCGCGTCGACCGAGACCACCAAGTTCGACCCGAGCGTCACCGAAATCTCCACCTGCCTGCTCACCGGCATCGTGCATACGACCTCCGCCCAGACCAGCGGTGGCGTACATAATTTCCCGCGCCTCCTCGAAAACTGGAACGGCACCGGCCTCTACATTCGCGGCTCGATGGTCGCGATGTTCGAGAGCCAGGTGGCCACCGAACCGTGGAGCATTCGCTATTATCAAGGCGCCGGCCGCTACTGGGGCCTGCACCAAAACCTTCGCGCCGAAAACGGCGCGCACGACCTTCCACTCGAACCGATCGTGCTGAACGGCCAGCGCATGCGCTACCGCGAGCTCACGCCCGCACAATACGCCGCGCAGAAGGCCGTCATCGAGGCGCTGCCGCACTAAGCTCGCGTTTGCGTTTCGCCACGGCGCGCGCGCTTCCCAGCCACGAGCGGGCAAGCGCACCCGCGTTCCCCGCAATCGCGGCCTTTACCGGCACCGCATTCCGCGAAATGATCTCGCCCGACCGCATGAGCCTCAAAGCCCGCTTCATCGCCGTTCTGGGTCTGCTGCTCGCCTTGTTCCTGGGTTCGGTGCTCTGGCTTCAAACCTTGAGCAAAGCCGCGATCGGCAACGTCCTCGAATCGACGCGCGTCGATCGCGAGCAGCTGCTGGATCGCGTGCTCACGCTCATCGGCGCGTCGCTGCAGACCTTCGCCGTCGATTATTCGCTGTGGGACGACATAATCGCGTTTTCGCGGAAGCCGGAAAAGGCATGGGCCGCGGTCAACCTCGACGCGAGCCTGCCCACCTTCAACGCCGTCGGCGCGTGGGTGTTCAACGCCGAGGGCAAAATGGTCTACGCCGTGGCCAACCTCCCGCACGCCGAGCCCGACATCGTTTCCCTCTTCGACCACGCCGACGTGCAGGCACTCACCCGCCGGTCGCGCACGCCGCATTTCTTCATGGAAACGCCCGTCGGCGTCGTCGAGGTGCGCGGCGCCCCGCTGCAACCCTCCAACGACTACGACCGCCAGTCGCCGCCGCAGGGCTGGCTCTTCGTCGCCCGCCGTTGGGACGAAAAATTCCTCGCGACGATCGCCCACCTGAACGAAAGCGAGGTGCGCCTGACGCGGCCCGGCGAGTCCCCCGGCTTTCAATCCCACCCCGTCAAACTCCTCGTGCAGCACACGCTGCGCGACTATCGCGGCGATCCGGTCCGCGTGCTGCACCTCGACTATCACGTCGAGAAATTGCACAGCATCCTCAACGCCGACGTTGAGGAACTCACACTCTTCGTCGTCTATGGCGTCGTCACGATCGGACTCGTCATGATCGCGCTGTTCCACTGGGTCCTGCGACCGCTCAATCTCGTGAGCGAAAGCCTCGCGCAGGAGCAGCCGACGTCGATTCTGCCGCTGATCGGCCGCCGCGACGAGTTCGGCCGCGTCGCCCGCCTGATCCAGACGTCCGCGGAGCAGCGCTTCTCCCTGCAATCCATGCTCGAGGATCGCGCGCGGCTCGGCCGCGACCTCCACGACAGCGTCATCCAGACGATCTACGCCTGCGGCATGGGTGTGATGTCCGCGCGCATGACCGTGCGCAGCGATCCCGCCGGTGCGGAGAAAATGCTCGAGCAGATCGGGAGGCAGTTCAACGACGTCATCCACGAGCTGCGCGGCTTCATCACCGGCCTGGAGCCGGACACACTGCGCCACCGCACCTTTCGGGAAGCGGTTCGCGCGGTGGTCGCCAATCTCGATTCGCTCCACCGCACGCGCACCGAACTGCATCTCGACGATGCCGTCTCGACCCGCCTCACCGCGCACCAGCAAATCAACATCCTCCACATCCTGCGCGAATCCATCAGCAACGCCCTGAGGCATGGCGGCGCGACGCGGCTGCACGTTTCCCTCAAGGCGGTGGAGAACGCCGCCGTCTTCGAGGTCGCCGACAACGGCCGGGGCTTCGATCCGGAATTGGAAGCGCGCCGCGCCAAGGGCAAAGGTCTCGCAAATCTGACCGAGCGAGCAAAGGACCTTGCGGCCCAATTGACCATTGAGTCTGCTCCGGGCAACAACACGCGGATTCGGCTGACTATCCCGCTTTCACGTCCATCGTTATGAGCACGACTCTCACCCGTTCCATCCGCCTTCTGCTGGTCGATGACAGCACCCTGGTCCGTCAAGGGATCCGCACGATCCTGAGCCTCCAGAATCACGACCGCTCGTTCGAGGTCGTCGGCGAAGCCGGCACGGTCGCCGAGGCCGTGCGTCTCGCCCACGAACTGCTGCCCGATGTCGTGTTGCTCGACATCCGCCTGCCCGACGGCTCGGGCCTCGATGCCTGCAAGGAAATCCTCCGCCAGCACCCGAACATCCGCGTGCTCGTCCTCACCTCCTTCAGCAACGACAACTTCGTCTACGATGCGGTGGTCGCCGGCGCGCAGGGCTACATCATGAAGGAGATCGACCCGGCCGCGTTGGTGCAGGCGATCGTCGACGCCGCGGCCGGCCGCTCCGTCCTCGGGCCCGACATCACCGATCGCGTGCTGCGCTTCATTCGCGACGCCAGCACCCCCGGAGGAAACGGCAGCTTGAGCAATCTTTCCCAACAGGAGCACCGCGTCCTCGCCCTCGTGGCCAACGGCCTCACGAACAAACAGGTCGGCCAGGAACTCGGCCTGAGCGAGAACACGGTGAAGAATTACCTCGTGAACATCTTCGAGAAACTGCAGGTGAAGCGCCGCTCCCAAGCCGCCGCGCTCTACGTGCAGTCGAAGGCGCAGAGCTAGTTTTTCGCCTCGCCGGCGTCACCACCCAAACAGGCCTATCGCCGAGGGCCGTTTGCCCCGGGCCGCTACCTCCGAAAAACCGGGACCGTCGCCTCTGCCTCGTCGTGCCGCCGCGCGTTAACATGGCGGCATGGTTCGAACGTTTCGGACACCCGCCTCTTCCTCCGGCCACGCGCCCGCGCGCCGCTCGCTGCGCGATGCGCGCGGCTTCACCATCGTCGAGGTCGCGATGGCGAGCTTCGTGATGATGTTCGGCATCGCGTCGTCGATCGTCGCCCTGCAGATGGGCTTCCGAAATCTGGACGTCGCCCGCGGCAACACCCTCGCGTCGCAGATCATGCAAAGCGAGATCGAGCGGCTGCGGCTGATGAGCTTCACGCAAATCGCCGCGCTCGATGCGTCCGCCACCGTCGACCTGAGCACGATGTTCACCAGCAACCCCGATCTCGCGGCGCGTTTCACCGTCACCCGCACGGTCACCGTCGACGCGAGCCGCAGCGACGTCCGCCACATCACCGTTTCCGTGCAGTGGCACACGCACGACGGCCGCTCCCACACGCGCGCCTTCACCAGCATGTATGCGAAGAACGGCCTCTATGATTATTACTACACGCTCGCCAAGACGTGACCCCGCGCGCCGCCGCCGCGGCTTCACCCTGGTCGAGGTCCTCATCGCCGCCACGCTTGCCGGCGCCGTCCTCCTCGCCGTGCTCTCGTCGTTCCTGTTTCTCGGTCGCAGCGGCTGGGCCCTGCAAAGCTACAACGAGATGGAAACGCAGGCCCGCAAGGCCCTCGAGGTCTTCGCCGAGGACACCCGCCAGGCCAGCGCCGTCACCTGGAACAGCTCGACATCCGTGACCCTGGTCGTGAACGCCACATCCGTCACCTACGCCTACAACGCCGGCACCTTCGCCCGCACGTCCGCCGGCACGACGACCACGCTCGTCGACGGCATCACGAGTTTTTCCTTCCTGGCCTACACGATCAACGGCACGCAGATCTCCGACTTCAGCACCGCCGCCGCGCGTTTGACCGCGAACGGCACGACCAAGCAGATCCAGATCTCGCTCGCCGCGCTGCGCGCGCGTCAGACCGCCACGGATACGACCAACACCGTCCTCTCCGCGCGCTTCATTCTCCGCAACAAACGCGTCACCGCCTGATCCCGCCATGCCCGCTTCGCCTTCCTCTCCGCTTTCCTCCGCGCGCGGTTCGGTGCTCATCGTCGCGCTGATTCTCTGCGCCGTGATCGGCCTCGCGCTCGCCAGCTATCTCAGCCTCGCGTCGACGACCCTGAAGATCTCCAACCGCGCCCTCTACAACAACGGCGCCATGAACCTCGCGGAGAGCGGCCTCGAGGAGGCGATCTATTCGCTCAATCAAAAGATCGCCGATCCCACTTACAACTGGGCTGCCGACGGCTGGTCCACCTCCGGACTCAACGCCCACCGCAAGTGGGAGAACCTCGCGCTCGCCAGCCAGAACGCCACCGGGCTCAACCGCGTCATGGTTTACAACTACGCCGGCTCGGGCGCACCGAAGATCGTCGCCCGCGCCACCGTCGCGCTCGGCGCCGGCAACGAGGCGCCGATCGAAAAGTGGATCGAGGTCACGCTCGGCCGCACCTCGAAATTCGCCAACGGGCTCGTCGCCAAAAACTCCATCGTCTTCAACGGCAACAACGCCACCGTCGACAGCTGGAACTCCGACCCCGACAACGACCCTTCCACCCCGCCGGTGAAATACAGCCCCGGCGTGCGCAACGACAACGGCAGCGTCGGCAGCATCTCCGTCTCCGTCAATTCCGTGCTCGTCCAGAACGCCGACATCTGGGGCTACGTCTCCACCGGCGGCGACGACCCCACCGACAACGTCGGCAACAACGGCTCCGTCCTCGGAGAGGATTCCATTTACGACGCCGGGACCTGGGTCAAAAACACCGTCGATCCCGCCCGCATCTCCACGGAGTTTTCCGCCAATTTCGACGACGTCAGCGCGCCGGAAAAAACCGTCAACGGCACCACGATCTCCTACGAGGCGATCGCCGCCATCACCAGCGGCAAGACGCTCCCGCTCGTCACCTCGACGCCCGCCGACGACGGCTACTACTACTACACCGCCGACCAGATCAACTTCAACAACGCCAAGCTCATCGTCTCCGACAAGGTCGTGCTCAAGCTCACCAACACCTCCACCGGCATCAACATCGGCGGCGGCAGCGGCGAGATCTCGATCGGCAGCACCGGCCAGCTTCAGGTTTACACGCCGGGCAGCATCAAGATCGCCGGCAAGGGCGTCTCCAACGGCACCGACCTCAACGGCAACGGCTCCATTTCGGACAACGAGATGGGCCAGCCCATTCAGTTTCAGATCTACGGCACCAAGACCAGCGGCACCCAATCGATCGACATCGCCGGCAACGGCACCCTCAGCGGCACCGTCTACGCGCCCTACGGCACCGTGAAGATCAACGGCAACGGCAGCGTCGCCGGTTCCGTCGTGGCGAACAACATCACCCTCGTCGGCAACGCCGCCTTCCACTACGATGAGTCGCTCGCCGCCATGTCCGCCGGCAATCCCTACCGCGTCACGAAATGGAAGGAGCTCACGAAAGCCGCCGAACGCTCCCTCTACGCCGCCGACCTCGATTTCTAAATCGGAACGAAACCCCGAACCGATCGCGCCCACGGAACACACGGAAGACACGGAAAGAAGAGAGCGCATTTTCTGAGGAGCGTCAGTCCACGCGGAATTTCGTGCGGAAAGGATTGGTCCTTTTCCGTGTCGTCCGTGTGTTCCGTGGGCCGATCCCCGGTTTGAGTTCGCTCCGCGAACTGTCCTTGCTCGCGCCCTACTTTTGCTTCGCAAACCGGCGTCCGGAGCACTTCGCTCCCCAGCCTCCGTGAACGACTCTCCTGCTCCCGCTCCCATTCCCAACGTTCTCGCGGAACGCTACGCGTCCGCCGCCATGAAGGACATCTGGTCGCAAACCGGCCGCGTCGCCCTCGAGCGCGATTTCTGGATCGCCGTCATGAAAGGCCAGCGCGATCTCGGCGTGCCGATTCCCGCCGAAGCGATCAAGGATTACGAGCGCGTGAAGGATCAGATCGACCTCGCGTCGATCGACAAACGCGAGCGCGTGACGCTCCACGACGTGAAGGCGCGCATCGAGGAGTTCTCCGATCTCGCCAAGCGCCAGTTCATCCACCTCGGGCTCACCAGCCGCGACCTCACGGAAAACGTCGAACAACTCCAGATCTTCCGCGCGCTGAAAACGGTGCAGTTCAAAGTCGCCGCCGCGCTCCTCGCGCTCGGTCGCCAGGCCGAGGCGCACCGCGATCTCATGATCACCGGCCGCACGCACAATGTCCCTGCCCAGCCGACCACGCTCGGCAAGCGGCTCGCGATGTTCGGCCAGGAACTGCTGGTCGCGTTCAACCGGCTCGAGGAACTCATCGAACGCTATCCCGTTCGCGGGTTGAAGGGCGCCGTCGGCACGCAGCTCGACCAGCTCACGCTCCTCGGCGGCAGCACCGAAAAGGTCGACCAGCTCGAGCGCCGTGTGCTGCGCCATCTCGGTTTCCGCGCGGCGTTCTTCGCCGTCGGTCAGGTGTATCCGCGCAGCCTCGATTTCGAAGCTGTCACCGCGCTCCACCAGATCGGCGCCGCCGCCGCGAGCTGCGCGACCACGCTGCGACTCATGGCCGGCGCCGGGCTGTTGACCGAGGGGTTCCAGGAAGGCCAGGTCGGCTCGTCCGCGATGCCGCACAAGGTCAACGCCCGGAATTGCGAACGCATCTGCGGCTTCTCGACGATCCTCTCCGGCTACGTCGCGATGACGAGCGGCCTCGCCGGCCATCAGTGGAACGAGGGCGACGTCTCCTGCTCGGTCGTGCGCCGCGTCGCGCTGCCGGACGCGTTCTTCGCGATCGACGGCCTGCTCGAAACGTATCTCACCGTGCTGCGCCAGATGGAGGTTTTTCCCGCCGCCGTCGCTGCCGAAAACGAGCGCAACCTGCCGTTCCTCGCCACCACCACGATTCTCATGGAAGCCGTGAAACGCGGCGCCGGCCGCGAGACCGCGCACGAGGCAATCAAGGAGCACGCGCTCGCCGCGGCGAAAGCGCTGCGCTCCGGCGGCGGCGACGCCGACCTGCTCTCGCGCCTCGCCGGCGACAAACGGGTCGGCCTCGGCAAGAAGGCGCTGCAGGCGATCCTGTCCGAAAACGCCCGCTTCGTCGGCGCCGCCCCGCATCAGGTCGACGCGTTTCTCGACGAGGTGAAACCGCTCGCGAAGCGTTACAAGGGCGCCGCCGACTACAAGCCGGGCCGGCTGCTCTGATCGCGATGTCGGGCGGGCGTCTCCCCACCCTGCCCGACAATTCTACACGCGCGACGCTACGTCCGCTCGCGACAATCTTGCGCCTTCGCGGAACCGTCGCGCGCGCTTTCGCACTGTGTCGGGGTCCATGCTTCCCCCTCCTTTCGCTCCCTGCGGCAGCGCGCGTGCGCTGACGAATTTTTGTGGGTGCGACGCAACGTTCGGGCGTTTCCCCGAACCTCCCGGCGCGGGAAATTTGAGTTTGCGTCCCCCCTGCGCGGCGCGCTTCCATGCGCCCTCACGTTGTTTCCAACCCTTTACTTACATTCGTCATGGCTGAACTCGTAGGAAATGTCTTGGTGGGCCAATCCGGCGGCCCCACTGCTGTCATCAATGCCAGCGTCGCCGGTATCGTGGCCGAGGCCCTTAACCACGAGTGCATCGAGGAAATCTACGGCGCCCTGAACGGTGTGCTCGGCATCCTCAACGAGGATCTCATCGATCTCGCCTCCGAATCCCAACAGCAGATCCGCGCCCTCCGCCACACGCCCGGCGCCGCCCTCGGCACCTGCCGCTACAAGCTCAAGAAGCAGTCCGATTTCGAACGCGTCCTCGAGGTGTTCAAGGCGCACAACATCCGCTACTTTTTCTACATCGGCGGCAACGACTCGCAGGATACGGCCGACAAGATTTCCAAGCTCGCGCAGGAACAGAACTACGAGCTGCGCGTCATCGGCGTCCCGAAGACGATCGACAACGATCTTCCGACCACCGACCACACGCCCGGCTACGGCAGCGTGATCAAATACACCGCCACGACCATCCGCGAGCTCGCGTGTGACCACGAGGCGATGGGCCAGGGCGATCTCGTGTCGATCGTCGAGGTCATGGGCCGCTCCGCCGGCTGGATCGCCGCCGGCGCCGCGCTCGCGAAACGCCGCGATCACCCGCACGATCCGCCGCACCTGATCTATCTCCCCGAGATCGCGTTCGACCAGAACAAGTGCATCGAGGACATCAAACGCGTCCTCAAGCGCGAGAAATACTGCATGATCGTTGTCGGCGAGGGCCTCATCGATGCGGATGGCAATTACGTTTCCGCCGCGACCGCGACCGACGCCTTCGGCCACGCGCAGCTCGGCGGCGCCGGCGACTTCCTCAAGGAACTCGTCGAGCAAAACATCCCCGGCGTAAAGGCCCGCGTCGCCAAACCCGGCATCATCCAGCGCGCCGCGTCGCACTCCGGCTCGAAGACCGACGCCGACGAGGCCTTTCTCGCCGGCCAGGCCGCCGTCGAAGCCGCCATCGATGGCCAGACCGACAAGATGGTCACCCTCGTCCGCGGCGACACCGACCACTACACCTGTGAGACCGGACTCGCACCGCTCAGCGAAATCGCCAACGGCGTGAAGAAGCTCCCGCGCGAGTGGATCAACGAGGATGGCACCAGCATGAACTTCCAGTTCCTCCGCTACGCACAGCCGCTGATCCAGGGCGAAATCGCCGTCCCCTACGAAAACGGCGTTCCGGTTTTCGCCCGTCTCGACAAGGTCCGCGTCGACAAGCAGCTCGCGCCGTTCGCCGGCTGAGACCGCGTTTGTTTTTTTCGCGCCCGACCACCCCGCGGGCGCTTTTTACCAGGCCGGTCCTTTGTGACCGGCCTGTTGCTTCTCCGGACGCGCGATTTCACGCCGTTTCGTGCAACTCAAGGACGCCGCCGGCGTCCCATCCCGACCTTACCATGACCCAAACCCGTAAGCACACTGCCCTCCTCGCAGTTCTCGCCGCGACCTTGACCGCCGCGGCGCAAACCACCGCGGACCACACGCCGCCGCTCCGCGGCGAAACGATGGTCGTCCAGGAACCGCGCCTCTCCGCCGACGCCGACGGCACCACCCGCGTGCAGCTCGACGATCCCGCCGTGCCGCTCACGCAGTCGCTCGGCAACCTCTCCGGCCGCGTCGCCAATCTCCACATCAACACCGGCGGCGCCGGCTCCTACGGCGATCTCTTCACGCTGCGCGGCCTCGCGAACACGCCGTATTTTAGCGACCCGTCCGTCACCCTCTATTTCGACGACATCCCGCTCGGCAGCAGCTTCACGTATCCGACGACGCTCTTCGGCTTCGGCTCGGCGACGATTTACCGCGGCCCGCAAGCCACCGCGTTCGGTCGCGGCGGCGAGGCCGGCGTGCTCGTGTTCGAATCGACCGAGCCGTCCGCCACCGCCGGCGGCGAGCTCCGCGGCAGCATCGGAAACTTTCACGCCCGCTCCGCCGCCCTCACGGCGCGCACCGGCAAGAACGAAACCGCCGATGCCACCGTCTCCGCTTCGTTCAACGAACGCGACGGTTACATCACCAACACGCAGCTCAACACGCGCGTCGACGATTACGAATCCGCCGCCGCGTCCGCTCGCGTCCGCTATCGCCCGACGCAAACCAGCGAGCTGACGCTCCAGCTGCTCGGCAGCCGGCTCCGCAACGGCGCGCAGCCGCTCGTGCCGCTCGGCGGCCCGCTCTTCACCGTGGATCGCACCGCAGAAGGCCGCACCGAAATCGATTTCGGCGCGATCGCCGGCAAGGCCGCGTTCGACACCGACCTTGGCCGTCTCACCGCCACGACGAGCTACACGGATTTCACGCTCGATCCTTATAACAACCAACTCGTGCTGCCGCCGTCCCTCGATTCGAGCGTCACGCTGAAGCAGCGCGGCTGGAACGAGGAAATCCGCCTCACCTCCGCCACCGGCTCCGCCTTCGCGTGGAACGCCGGCCTCTGGTATTCCGACAGCCAGACCCGCGGCGCCGTGAACCGCGCCCTCACGGGCCTGTTTCCGATCGAGATCTCGAGCTACGACCTCGACACCGAACAGTTCGCCTTCTTCGGCCAGATCGACGTCGTCGCCCGCCAGGACTGGCGTGTGACGCTCGGCCTGCGCGCCGAGCAGGTGAAGAAATCCTTTGACCGCTCCGAGATCGTGCCGAGCCCCGGCAACTACCAATCCGACCGCACGTTCAAGGCGCTGCTGCCGAAACTCACGGTCAGCTACGCGCTTTCTTCCGATACGACCGCGTCGGCCAGCGTCTCGGCCGGCACGAAGCCCGGCGGCTGGTCGGCGTTCACCGGCAGTCCCTCGCTCGCGCGTTTCGCCGCGGAGGAAACCGTCGCCTTCGAAGCGGGCATCGACACGACGCTCGCCGCCAAGACCGTGAAGCTCGCCGCGCGCGCGTTCTACTACGACATCGACAATTACCAAATCGAGCGCTCGTTCACGTTCACCGATTATCTCGTCGTGAACGCGCCCCGCGCGCGCTCGCTCGGCGCCGAACTCGAAGCCACGTGGCGTCCGATTCCCGAGCTGACGGTCGCCGCCTCGCTCGGTCTCACCGAGATCACGCTCCGCGAGTTCACCGATCCGTTCACCCAAATCAACTACAGCGGCAAACGCGCGCCGTATGCGCCGACCTACGACGCCAATCTCAGCGTCACGTATCGCCACGCGTCCGGCTGGTTCGCCGGCGCCGAAGCGGCCTTCGCCGGCAAGACGTTTTACGACGAGTCGGAAAGCGCCGCCTTCGCGCAGGACGCCCGCGGCACGCTCAACGCGCGGATCGGCTTCGACGCGCCCCGCTGGCGCGTCAGCCTGTTCGGCGAAAATCTGACCGACGAGGAATACTACTCGCTGATCATCCCCGGCGTCGGCCACGCCGTGCCCGGCGCGCCGCGGATCTACGGCGTCGAAGCCGTGATCAAGTGGTGAGGAGCCGGCCGCGGCCGTTGACGTTCAAGATCACAGTTTGTGATCTTGAACCTGCCGCATGAAACCCGCCGTCATCGTTCCCGATCTGATCGTCGCGATCCGCGGCGAAAGTGTGATTCTCGATTCCGACCTGGCCGCGCTGTATGGGGTTTCCACCAGCGCGCTGAACCAGGCCGTGCAACGGAATCAGGCGCGCTTTCCCGCGGATTTCGCGTTTCGGCTGACCGCCACCGAGGCTGCGGAGCTTGTGCGTTCAAGATCACAAACCGTGACGAAGAAACGCGGCGCCAATCTCAAATATGCGCCGCGGGTCTTCACCGAACACGGCGCGCTGATGGCCGCCAACGTTCTCCGCAGCAAGCGCGCCGTCGCCGTATCCGTCGAGATCGTCCGCGCCTTCATCCAGCTGCGGAAATTCGCGCTCACGAACGAAAAACTCGCCCGCCAGATCGCCGAACTCGAATCGCGCTACGACGGGCAGTTCGAGCAGGTCTTCGAGGCGATCAATGCGCTGCTCGCGTCGCCCGAGCCGCACCACGGCCGGCGCATGGGTTTTCAGCAGCCGTAGCGGTTTCGTGCGTGCGTCAGTGCTGCGGCGCGATCAGCGCACGGCCTCCGCCGCCGGCACCGCCACATACGGCTCCTCGTGCAGCACCGGCGTGCGCTTGCCGGCGAGCAGCTGCCACCAGACGCGCGCGTTGGCGATCACCACGATCGCGACCAGCACGAGGAACGAACCGGTGACGAATGCGTTCACCTGGTTGTTGAAAAGCAGCCGCTCCCACTGGTTCACCTGCGCCGCGTCGCCGCCGGCGGCGATCTTCGCCGCGAAGTCCCGCGCCGCTGCCAGAAAGCCGAGCCGCGGATCGGCGCTGAAGATCTTGATCCAGCCCGCGCTCATCGTGACCGCGAGCAGCCAGACCAGCGGCAGCAGCGTGCACCACACGTAGCGCACACGGCCCATCTTGATCAGCACCGTCGTCCCGAGCGCGAGCGCGATCACCGCTAGCAACTGATTCGCCACCCCGAAAATCGGCCACAGCGAATTGATGCCGCCGAGCGGATCGATCACGCCCTGATAAAGAAACCAGCCCCACGCGCCGACGAAGAGCGCCGTCGCGAGCACATTGCCGGCGAACGATTTCGTTTCGCCGAGCGGCTTCGCCACCATCCCGAGCAGATCCTGCACGATGAAACGCCCGACGCGCGTGCCGGCATCGATCGTCGTCAGGATGAACAGCGCCTCGAACATGATCGCGAAGTGATACCACAGCGCGAGCGCGCCGCCGCCGAACGCGCCGGCAAACATCTGCGCCATGCCCGCCGCAAACGTCGGCGCGCCACCCGCGCGGCCGATCATCGTTTTCTCCCCGACCTCCGCCGCGAGCGCCGCCATGTCGGCCGGCGTCACCGGAAAGCCGAGCGCGGTGATCTTCGCCGTCACCGCCGCGACTTCCCCTTTCATGTTGATCGCGAAATATTGCCCCGGCTCCATCGCGCACGCGGCGATCAGCGCCATCAGGCCGACCACCATCTCGGTCGCCATCGCACCGTAGCCGACGACGCGGATGTCGCTTTCGCGCATCAGCAGCTTGGGCGTGGTGCCGGAGGCGATCAGCGAATGAAAACCCGACACCGCCGCGCACGCGATGGTGATGAAACAAAACGGAAACACCGGCCCCGCGAACACCGGACCGCTGCCATCGATGAACGATGTGATCGCCGGCATCTTCAGCACCGGCGCCAGCAAAATAATCGCCACGCCGAGGAGCGCCACCGTGCCGATCTTCATGAACGTGCTCAGATAATCGCGCGGCGCGAGCAGCAGCCAGACCGGCAGGACCGACGCGAGCACGCCGTATCCAATGATCCACCACGCGAGCGTCGTGCCTTTCAGCGTCAGCGCCGCATCCCAGCCCCAGGCGTGGACGAATTGTCCGCCGTAAACCGCGGCCAGCAGCGCCGCGACGCCGAAAACACTGACCACGAGCAGCCATTTCCCGCTGTGTCCGCCGAACCGCATCGCGCAGCCCATCACGACCGCGATCGGCATCGTCGCCGCGATCGTGAAGAGACCCCATGGGCTTTCGGCGAGGGCATTGACCACCACGAGTCCAAGCACCGCGAGCAGGATCACCATGATCGCGATGATGCTCACGAGCGCGATGAAGCCCGCGAACGGCCCGACTTCATCGCGGACCATCTGCCCGAGCGAGCGCCCGCCGCGTCGCACCGAGCAGAACATCACCACGCAGTCGTGCACCGCGCCGCCGAGCGTCGCGCCGATCAGGATCCACAGCATGCCGGGCAAATAACCGAACTGCGCAGCCAGCACCGGACCGACGAGCGGACCCGGTCCGGCGATGGCGGCGAAATGATGGCCGAAGACGACCCAGCGGTTGGTTTTGACGAAATCCTTGCCGTCCTCGCGCACCACCGCCGGCGTCGCCCGCAGTTCGTCGAGCGTGAGCACCTTCGCCATCAGCCACGCGGAATGAAAACGATACGCCACGGCGAACACGCAGCCGGCCGCCACGACCATCCAAAGGGCGTTCACCGGTTCGCCGCGCGAGAAGGCAAGTAATGCGATGGAAAACGTGCCGAGCGCGACGACGCCGGACCAACCGAGCACGCGCAGCCAATTTCGTTTCGAGGCGGAAGCAGGAACCGTCATGGGGAAAAGGGAAGCGCCCGCGACGCTGCGACAGCGCTTTCTCCAGCGCAAGCCGCTCGTGGGACGGGTCTCAGACCCGCCCTCCTTCGCCACCGAATTCTGCCTGCAGCTCACCCCGTCCCGCTCACTTCGCCGTCAGCACGACAAAGGAATGCGGCTTCACCGTGAGCGTAAACACCCGCTGCTCCTCCACGGGCGCCATGAAGCCGCCGCCGGTTTTCTCCACCTGCGCCGTCATCTCCTCACCCGTGAGCTCGTTTTTCAGCCGCGTGACTTCGGACCCGACGACGAGCCTCACCTCTGCGGGCTCATCGCGAAACGATTGCACGATCATCGCGCGATTGTCGTAGGGCAGCAGCGCGAGTTTCGACGGACCCTCGAGCCGCACGAACAAGCCCTTCGACGCCGTCCGGCGGATCACGTTCAGCACCGGCGCCGGCAGTTCGTAGAGATCGCCGAAGTTCTCCGGCATCGTGAGCACATGGAGTTTCCCTTCGCCATAAGGGACGTAGTGGAGAAGTGGATATCCGAGTCCGTTCGTCATGCTGGCGATCAGCGTCCACGAATCGTTCGTGTTGAAATGCAGCTCCGGGATCAGGATGTCGCGGTCGAGCCGCGCCTTCACGCCGCGACCGAGCGGCCAACCCCAGAATTCGCGCGTGAGCGCCTTGTGCTCCGTCACGCGCACGTCGGCGATGTCGCGGCGGAAGCCGCGGTCCTGGATCGCGCGCAACAGGCCTGACGTGATCACGACGTCCTTTCCGGCGAGCAGTCGCTGCTGGATTTTCGTCACGATCTCCGGATCGGCCGCGGCGCCTTCCGTCAGCAGCACGAGCGGCGCGTCGGCCGGAAACTCCGGATGCAGGTCGATCGGCAGTCCGATTCCGCCGAGATAGTTGTGCAGAAAATCCTCGTCCGACGACGAATGATACGGCCGATAGCTCGCGATGCCGACCGGCCTACCGAGCAGTCCGAGATAACGGTCCGCCTGCTCCAGCGCGACACCGGCGACGCGCGCCATCGTCGTTTCCTTCAATCCGGCGAGCGGTTTCGCCATCGCGTCGTAATCGAAGCTCGTGCCCTGCCCCTGCCACGGCGCGCGATCGCTCGCCGGCAGCGGTTCGAGGAGTTCGTGCAGCGCGAAGAGCGTGATCTCCGGCGCCTTGGCGAAGAGCGTCAGCCAGAGCTGTTCCGCGTAGCGGTCGGCGACCAGCCGGTTGGCGGTGTCGACCCAGCCGCCGAGGTTTCCGCCAGGTTTGATGTTCTCGAAATAGCGGACCTGTTGAAAACTCTGATACGGTTGCAGGTGCTGGTGATTGTAGACGGAGTCGCGCGTTTCAGTGCCGGTGTAGATCTGGTCGAACAGCCGCGGCTGCACCTCGAGATTGTAGCCCATGCCCTGAAAATGCTCATACCAGTTCGGATACTTGATGGTGAGCTTCACGCGCGGATTCACGGCGTGCGCGGCGGCGATGAGCTCGCGCGAGACGTCGGTCATCAGCGCGAGGCGATACTCCGTCCAGCTGCGATCGCCCTTGGCGCGAACGCAGGCGTCGCACTTGCAGCTGGTGAAAAAGAAATCATCGAGGATCACCTCGTCGAAGTTTCGCGCCGACACCTCCATGATGTGTTTCACCTCGGCGCGTTGCTCGGGGCGCGTGTAGCAGAAGGTCTCGAAGAGATTGCGCTCATTGCGCACGTAGGCGATCCCCGCGGCGGTCTCGATGCCCTTCTCCGCGAAGAAGCGCTTCGCCTGTTGCAGGGTCGCGTCGTCGATCACCATGCCGTCGCGATGGGTTTCGAGGTAGACCTTGTCGAGCTTCACCTGGCGCTCGACGATCGCCCAGTTGGTCCGCAGCCATTCGAGGTCTTTCATTTTCTGCACCTCGTAGGCGCGGACATACGTCGCAGCGCGAAAATGCCGATACTGGGCGGCGATCGACCCAGTGGCCAGCGAAGTGACTGCGGCCACGGTGACGGCGAAACGAATACGCGGAAGAATCATGGGGCGGAGGGGTTGAACGCCGCGGCCTGACGCGATCGCTGGAGCGCCGTTCCGCTTCCGGCCACTCTATCAGTTGCGCCCGGACGGGCGGAAGCCCCGCGGGCGAACCTGATCGGCGGATCACCCGAAAGGGGGATTCGCAATCCGTGCGCAGTGTTTTGGTTTGCTCCGCTCAAACCGTCCGGATTGAACCGCGGAACGGCTCTCATCCGTCCGGCAGGCGACGTTTCGGGCCGTCCAACCCCCAAGCCCTATGTCTGACGCGTTCCGTATCTACCCGATCGATATCGTTATCTTCGTCTTGTTCGTCATCGCGGTGGTCGCCACCGGCATGATCAAAAGCAAAGGCGAGCGCTCCGATAGCAGCGAGGACTACTTTCTCGCCGGCCGCGGACTTAAGTGGTGGCTGATCGGCTTCTCGCTGATCGCCGCCAATATCTCGACGGAGCAGTTCGTCGGCATGTCCGGCAACGCCGCGAGTCACGTCGGTCTCGCGATCGCCAGCTATGAGTGGATGGCCGCGATCACCCTCGTGGTCGTCGCGTTTTGCTTTCTCCCCTACTTCCTCCGCGCCGGCATCTATACGATGCCGGAATTTCTCGAATACCGTTTCAGCGCGAGCGCGCGGTCGTTCATGGCGATCGCAACGATCTTCATTTATCTGCTCCTGCTCGGGGCCGTGACCTACTCGGGCGCGCTGACGATCACCACGCTCGCGGGCACCGCCGGCTACAACATTAGCATGCTCAACGCCTCGCTCACGATCGGCATCGTGGCGATGGTCTACGTCACCGCGGGCGGCCTGAAAGCCTGCGCCTGGGCCGACCTGATTCAGGGCAGCGCGCTGATCCTCGGCGGCGGCGTGATCATGTATTTTGCGTTCAACAAACTCGGCCTCGCGACCGAAGCCGCCACCGTCGTCAGCACCCAGACCGGCGCAATCGAGACGGTGCAGCTCGCCGCCGGCTCCGGCAGCCTCGACCGTTTCATGGAACTGAACGGCCCGCGGCTGAACATGTTCCTGCCCGCGACCGACAACGTGCTCCCGTGGACCGCGCTGCTCCTGGGCCTGTGGATTCCGAACTTCTACTACTGGGGCCTCAACCAATACATCACGCAACGCACGCTCGGATCCGCTTCGCTGGCGCAGGGCCAGAAGGGCATCGTATTCGCCGCGTTCATGAAGCTGATCATCCCGTTCGTGATCGTCGTGCCCGGCATGATCGCGTTCAACCTGTTCTCGAACGAGATGCGACTCGAGGCCAATGCCGAGAAAACCGTCAGCCTCACCCGCTACATCAAGGCCAACCCCGAATCCCAACTCGTCAGCACCGCCCAGGCGCCGTCGGAAACCGAGATCGCCGGCTGGGAAACGGGCAAATACCTGATCGCGATTTATCCGGACCAGGCCGCCGTCGCCGCCGTCAAAACCCGTAATCCTTTCGTGCTGCCCATCACGCAGGACCGTTTCAACAGCCTCAGCGCGGCACCGTTCACCACCTTCACCACCGAGGATCATGCCTGGCGCCATGTGAATCCTGCGCTCGCCGCGGAAATGGACGCCTTCAACGTGCGCACGGAGGCCGCTGCGAAAGCCGCCGGCCAGCCGACCGCGACGGAGAAGCTCATCGCCTACAAATACGACACCGCGCTCGCACAGCTCCTCGCCCACGTGCTCCCGCGCGGCCAGGGCTGGGTCGGCTTCGTGCTCGCCGCGCTGCTCGGCGCGGTCGTGAGCTCGCTCGCCGCCATGCTCAACGCCGCGTCCACGATCTTCGCGATGGACATCTACAAGAAGCACCTGTCGCCCAACGCCACGCAGAAGAGCATCGTCCTGCTCGGCCGCATCTCGGTGGTCGTTTTCACGATGGTCGCTGTGTTCCTCGCCCCGGCGCTCGGTAATCCGAAGATCAGCAACAGCATCTTCACGATCATCCAGGAAGGCCAGGGTTTCATCTCGCCGGGCATCCTGGCGGTGTTCGTCTTCGGCCTGCTCGTGCGCAAGGCCCCGCCAGTGTGCGGCATTGTCGGCCTGCTGACCAACGTCGTCGCTTACGGCGCGCTGAAATTCGCCGCGCCCGGTATCCAGTTTCTCAATCGCATGGCGCTGTGCTTCGCACTCTGCCTCGCGGTCATGGCGCTCCTGCGCGTGCTCAAGCCGCTCCCGCAGCCGTTCGAATTCCGGCACAACGCGACCATCAGCGTCGAGTCGTCGAAGGGCGCGCGGCTCGCCGGCTACGGCGTCGTCGCCGTCACGCTGCTGTTCTACGTGATCTTCAGCCCGTGGGGCATCGCGAAGTAAAAGAAACTTTTCTCGCGCTCAAAAGGCGGACGCACAGCGTCCGCCTTTTTCTTTTTTGCACGCATGAGGGTTGCGCCGCACGCGGGCCTCGGTCTTTATGATCGAACTCAGTCATAAACCGGATCCGCGATCGCCGCCCACTGGCGCCGCGCCTCCGCTTCCACCCTGCTCATGGATCTCTCCCACCGCCGCCGCCCCGACGCCGAACGCCGCGTGCAACTCATGGCCACGTGCCTGTGCGACGCGTTTTACGACGATGTCGCCCGCGCCACGGTCGAGGTGCTCGATTACCTCGGCTGCCGCATCGATTTCCCGGAAGCCCAGACGTGCTGCGGCCAGCCGGCCTTCAACGGCGGCGATTGGGCCGCTTCGCGCAAGGTCGTCCGCCACACCGTCAAGACCTTCGCCGGCGATGCCCCGGTGGTCGTGCCTTCCGGCTCGTGCGCGGCGATGATGTTTCACGGCGCGCTGCTCGAGTTCGAAAAGGAACCGGATCTGCCGGAAGTGGAAGCCGTTGCCCGGCGCACCTGGGAGCTCGCCGACTTCATCGTCAACGGCCTCGGCGTCACCTCCTGGCCCGGCCGCTACGATGCCGCCATCGCGTTTCACCGCTCGTGTCATTCCCGCGGCACGCCCAGCGGCGAGGCGTCGCTCACGCTGCTCAACTCCATCGCCGGCGCGCGCGTCGTGCCATTCGGCGAGGGCGAACAATGCTGCGGTTTCGGCGGCACCTTCTCCGTCGCGTTTCCGAACATCTCCGCCGGCATGGGCACGCTGAAACTCGAACACATCCGCGCGGCCAAGCCCGACGTCGTCGTCTCCGGCGACATGAGCTGCATGATGCACCTCGGCGGCCTCGCCGAAAAGGAAGGCCAGCCGATCAAGACGCTGCACCTCGCGCAGGTGCTCCGCGACGCGCTGAAAAACGCCCAACCTCCCCGCTCATGAAGCAACCGATCGACACGTTCGCCACCGTGCTGCCGGGCGACAAGCGCGCCGCGGTTTACAACGGCACGAAGGTCACCCACGAGAAGCGCACCAAGCTGCTGTGGGATCATTTCGAGGATCCGAATCACCTGCGCCATCTCGCCGGCGAGATGAAGCAGCATGTGATCGAAAATCTGGATACGTATCTGCCCGCGGTCGAAGCGAAGCTTCAGGCCAACGGCGTGAAGGTGCACTGGGCCTCGACCGGCGAGGATGCCTGCGCCGCCGTGCTGCAGATCATGCAGGCCCGCGGCGCGAAGAAAATGGTCAAGGCCAAGACCATGGTCAGCGAGGAGATCGAGCTGGCCCATTACCTCGAGCAGCACGGCATCGAGGCGCTCGAAACCGACCTCGGCGAGTTCATCGTCCAGATCGACCACGATCACCCGAGCCACATCGTCCGCCCGATCATCCACAAGAACCGCCGCGAGATCGCGCGGAGTTTCGAGCGCGAGGGTCTCGGCGCCTACAACGACGATCCGCAAACGATCACCCGCCGCGCCCGGGCGTATCTGCGTCAGAAATACCTCGCGGCCGATGTCGGTCTGACCGGCGCCAATTTCGTCTCGGTCGAAAGCGGCCGGCTCGTGATCGTCACCAACGAGGGCAACTCGCGGTTCTCGCTCGCCGCCACGAAGTGCCACATCGCGCTCGTCGGCATCGAGAAACTCGTGCCGCGCGACCGCGATCTCGGGCTCGTCCTCAATCTCCTCGCCCGCTCCGCCACAGCGCAGCAGCTCACGGTTTACACCGAGTTCGTCTCCGGTCCGAAATCGGCAACGCAGCCCGACGGCCCCGAGGAGATGCACGTGATCTTCGTGGACAACGGCCGCACCGACGTGCTCGCGACCGAATGCCGCGACATCCTGCGCTGCATCCGCTGCGGCGCATGCCTCAACGTCTGCCCCGTTTACCGTCAGGCGAGCGGCCACGCCTATCGCAGCGTATATCCGGGCCCGGTCGGCGCCGTGCTTTCGCCGTTACTCGCCGGCAAAAAGTTTCCCGAACTGGCGGACCTCCCGAAGGCATCGTCGCTCTGCGGTGCGTGCAACGAAGTCTGCCCGGTCGACATCCCGATTCCCGATCTGCTGCTGCGGCTGCGCAACAAGGGCAAGGAGGAGCACGCCCCGCTCGCCTCCGCCGCGACGCCGCCGATGGGCGCGTGGGCGCTGCTCGCGTCGCAACCGACCGCCTGGAAAGCCGCGTTGATCGGCGGCAAGGTGATGAATTATTTGCCGACCAAGCTCATGCCGATCCCCGCCCTCCGCGCGTGGGAAAACAAGCGGACGCTGCCGGCGTGGCGCGGCGGTGAATTCCGCAGTTGGATGAAGCAACGTCGTCCCCACGCGGACGGCTCCGGCTCCGCCAGCACCTCCCAAGCCCGTTGAGGACAACGAGCTCCTTCTCATGAATTCTCGCGAACAAATTTTGGGCCGTGTCCGTTCCGCCCTCGCGCCGCTCCCGCAACGGGTGGCGTTGCCGGAATGGGAACGCGATCTCGTGATCCTGCGCGAAGCCCGTGGCGCGGTCGATGCGTGGACGCTGTTTTCCGAGCGCCTGAAACTCGTCAATGGCACGCCGCTGTCGTCGGTCGCCGAACTGGTGACGTTTCTCGCACAGCACCGCCATTTTCACGGTTACTGCGATCCGGCGCTGCACGCGCAGATCGGCGCCGCGTTTCCGACAGAGTTTACGGTTGAAACCACGTTCGATCGGACGCGCGTCGACGACTATCAATTCGGCCTCACGGCCGCGGCCGGGGCGATCGCGGAAACGGGCACGTTGATCCTGTCGGACGCGAGTTCGTCCACGCGTCTCGGCGCGCTCGCGCCGTGGGTGCACATCGCGGCGGTCCGACGCGATCAGCTGTTTCTCGACATCCCCGCGGCGCTCGCCGCCCTGCCGGCCGATCCGAACATCGTCTGGTGCACCGGCCCGTCGAAGACTGCCGACGTCGAAGGCATTTTGATCGAAGGCGTGCACGGCCCGGGCGTGCAAGCCGCGCTGCTGCTCGGCTGACGGACGTCGCGACGGTTTTCCAGACCAACAAAAAAGACGCGGCGTTTTCGCCGCGTCTTTTTTTTGTGCGTCGCTTGGAGCGATCGTCACTTCAGCCAGAAGGAGAAGTAGAGATACAGGCCGAGCACGAGGCCGACGATCAGGACGACCATGAGCTTGTTGCCAGCATCCCAGCTCTTGACGATTTCCTCGTGCGATTCGCGGTGGACGGAGCCGTAGGTGACGCCGTGGAGCTTTTCCGGAGGAGGAGGCGGCGTGAGGAACGAGGCGATCACCATGATGATCGCGCTCAGCGCGAACAGAACGCCGGTCGCATAGAGGAAGTTGAAATCGCCGATCCACGCGAGGAACGCAGGATTCTCGATCTTGCCCGCGCCGAAGAAGGCCTGGATGGTCAACTTGGCCATGCCGAGCAGGAAGCCGCCCGCGAGACCCCACGTGGCGCCGGTGGCGTTGATGCGGGTCCAGAAGAGGCCGAGGAAGAACACGGCCGTGATCGGCGGAGCGAGATAACCCTGCACGCTTTGCAGGTATTGATACAAGCCGCCGCCGGAGATCTTCGCCATCACGGGGATCCAGATCATGCCAAGGCCAACCACGACGGTCGTCGCGATGCGGCCGACCAGGAGGAGATGCTTCGCCGAGCTGTTCGGGCGCAGTTTTTCGTAGATATCGACAGTGAAGAGCGAGGCGCTCGAGTTGAAGAGCGACGCCAGCGAGCTCATCAGCGCCGCCAGCAAGCACGCCACAATCAGGCCGCGAATACCGACGGGCAGGAGTGTTTTGACCAGCGTCGGGAACACCTGGTCGCCATCAATGACGTCGGTCGGAAGGCCATCGACGCCAATCTTGAACGGCAGTTGGATGATGCCCTTCTGGTGCAACGCCCAGCCGATCATGCCGGGAATAAGGAAGATCAGCACCGGCCAGACCTTGAGCAGACCGCCGAACAGCGCGCCGCGGCGGGCGGTCGGCAGGTCCTTTGCAGACAGCACGCGTTGCACGATGTATTGGTCGGTGCACCAATACCACAGACCGATGATCGGCGAGGCGATCAGGACGCCCAGCCACGGGAAGTTCGGATCCGACAACGGCCGCCAGAGCGCGAAGTTTTCCGCGTTGGCTTTTGTGACGGTCACGAGCTCGCTCCAGCCGCCGAGTTTCGAAAGACCGATGCTCGTGATGACGAAGGAGCCGAACAGGATGATCACCGCTTGCGGCGTCGCCGTATACATGATCGCGCGCATGCCACCGAACACGGTGTAGATACCGGTCACGATCACGGTGAAAAACGCACCGAACCAGAACGCGTTTTGCGGCGAACCGAAGGTGTCGGGCAACAGCGCCTGGAAGACGATCGCGCCGGCGTAGACGGTCACGCTGACCTTGGTGAACACATACGCGACGAGCGAGACGCAGGAGAGAATGGTGCGCGTGCGGGCGTTGAAGCGCCGCTCGAGAAACTCGGGGATCGTCTGCACCCCGGACTTGTAATAAAACGGCACGAACAAGCCGGCGAGCACGATGAGACACCAGGCGTGAAGCTCCCAGTGCGCCATGGCCATGCCGGTCGCGGCGCCCTGGCCGGCGAGTCCGACGATGTGCTCGGAGCCGATGTTGGACGTGAAGATCGAGGAGCCGATCACGACCCAGCCGGCGTTTCGCCCGGCGAGGAAGTAGTCGACGCTGTCTTTCTGATGTCGCCCATACCACCAGGCGACCCAGCCGATGAGGCCGAAATAGAGGGTGATGACGATCCAGTCTAGAGGTTGCATGAAGTTCCGAAGAAGCCGTCGTTGGGGTTAATGAGGTCTGCGCAAAAGGTATCCAGAATCCGGATCGGCCGCTGCGGCCGGGCGGAGTGCCGCCTGACAGTCAAAGGCCGGGCGCCGGTCACTTCGTGCTGAAACGATAGATGGTGGTGCTGCGGAGCGTTTCGCCGGGACGCAGGATCGTGGACGGGAAGTTATCGTGATTCGGGGAGTCCGGATAGTGCTGCGTCTCGAGGCAGAGACCGCTGCGGAACGGATACTTTTTGCCGCTTTTACCGGTAAGGGTGCCGTCGAGGAAGTTGCCCGAGTAGAACTGCAAGCCGGGCTCGGTCGTGAGGACTTCCATGAAGCGGCCGGATTTCGGTTCGTGCACGGTGGCGGCGAGCGCGAGCTTGCCGCTCTGGTTGTCGAGGACCCAGTTGTGATCGTAGCCGCCGCCGAACTTCAGCTGCTCGTTGTTGGCGTCGATCCGCTCGCCGATCGCGTGCGGCTGGGTGAAGTCGAGCGGCGTGCCCGCGACCGGGACGATTTCGCCGGTCGGGATCAGGCCGGCGTTCACCGGGGTCGTCTTGCTCGCGTGCATCGTGAGCACGTGATCGAGGATCGTGCCGTTGCCCTCGCCGCGGAGGTTGAAATACGTGTGGTTGGTCAGGTTGACGGGCGTCGCCTTGTCGGTCGTCGCCTTGTAATCGATCCGCAGTTCGTTCTTCGGCGTGACCGTGTAGGTCACTTCCACGGAGAGATTGCCGGGGTAACCCTCCTCGCCGTCGCGGCTGAGGTAGTTCAGGACCAGCGTCGGGTTGCCGTCGACGATCGTCGGACGCGCCTGCCAGACGACTTTGTCGAAGCCGACCAGGCCGCCGTGCAGGGAGCACGGGATGCCGCCCGGCGAGTTGTTCGTCGCGAGCGAATACGTTTTCCCGTCGAGCGTGAACTTGCCGTGCGCGATGCGGTTGCCGTAGCGGCCGATGAGCGCGCCGAAGAACGGCGACTCCTTCAGGTATTGCGCAGCGTTGTCGAAACCGAGCGAGACGTCGGCGAGCTGGCCGGCCTTGTCGGGCACCAGCAGGTTCACGACGACGCCGCCGAGATCGCTGATGTCGGCACGAAAGCCGCTCGCGTTTTCCAGAGTGTAGAGGTGGGTCTGCCGACCGTCGGGCAGTTGACCGAAGGATTTCACGGTGATCACAGGGGTGGCGGACGCTCCCAAGAGCGACGTAGCCGCGCAAGACAACACGGCCGCACAACAATAGAACAAGCGCACAACAGTTTTCATAGGGAATTGAAAGCTCAGGCCGCGCACCTGCTGGAGGGCGGCGGGGTCCTCCAGCAAAAGATCACGGCTCGAAGCAGCGCAATCCCTCTTGGCGGGAAAATTACAGTCCCGTTCAGTGGGGCGCCCCACGCGGCGCACGCCGCCGGCGTGCTCACGGGCCGGAGACGACCTGCGCGGTCACGTCCTGCCCGTCCTGCACGAGCACGCCGCGATTGGCTTTCTTGAGGATGAGATTCCCGTGCGAATCGGTGCCGTCCGAAAACTGCAGCCGCGTGAGCCCACCGACTTCGACCGGCCGGCCGTTCGCCTGCCAGAGATCGCCGCCCGTGATCTGGACGTCGCCGCTGGCGCCGAACTTGAGGACCGGCATCGCCGCGTCATGCGCCGTGATGTTGCCCACATACACCGGTCCCTGAAACGCCACGCCGGGCGCGTAAATCCCCGTCACGCCATCGGCCGCGAAATAGTTCGCGTTTCCGGTGCGCACGCCGCCGAACTTTCCGTTCGTCGAGGCGATCGCGATGAACGCGATATCGGCGATCCCGTCGTAGTCCATCCCGGGCGGGAAAAGCGCGGGGTTCACGGCGGTTTTTCGACCGACGGTGAAGACCGAAACGTTGGTATTTTCATCGGCGCCCGTGATCACGATGCCCGCGTGACCTTTCATGTAGCTCACGTCCTGAATGTATTTCGCCGGCTTGGCCGGAGGGGACGTCTCCGTAAGCACGAGGCTCAACGTCCCCGGTCCGGACATCTCCACCTGCACGATGTCGTCATCCAAATCGATGAACGACGTGCGCACGATCTGCTTTTCGTTCCAATCGGCCGTCACCGCCTCCGCCGCGCCGGTGAGCAGGACCTGATCGTAAACGTTGTGGTTGGGATGCACGACGTTGGCATCGATCTCGTAACCGTCGCCGATCACCTTCTTCGTCGAACTCAACCCCACGATCACCGGCGTGCTGGTCTCGACACCTGCGAAATTCGACGCGGCGATCGTGTAAACGCCCGCGTCCGCCGGTCCGGCATTGGCGATCGTCCACGTCGAGCCGGTCCCGCCGGTGAGCGCGACGCCGTTGCGCGCCCACTGCAAATCGGGCGACGGCGCGCCGGTCGCCGCGGCGGTCAACGTCACCGCCCCGCCCTCCGCCACGGTTTGCGCCACCGGCTGGCTCGTGAGCGCGGGCGCAGCGACGCCCATCAACGTCGCGACCTTGCTGCCCCAGATCGACACGCCGCTGTCCGACACCGCCGTGAATCCGAGCACCCATTCCCGATTGTCGTCGTCCCACTGGAGCACAAACACGCCGCGATACGTCGTGCCGCCGAGCATGAGGGTCGCAAACCAATCGCCCGACAACGCCCACGTGCCGCTCGCCGCGCCGGACACGGTCTGATCGGCATTGAGCGACACGAGCGACGAGGTTTTCACCGTCGCGGTGATGTCCTTGCCGTGATTGATCAACTTGAAGTTTCCGGGAATCTGCCGCGCGGTGATCTTGTTGATTGTCTCGCCCCCGTAGCGCTGCGGCGCGACCACGAACCAATCCTGGTCGTTGATGAACATCTGATGCACGCGCACTTCATGAACCTCGCCGCGTCCGACAAACCGCGTGTGAAACACGAGGAAATACTTCCCCGTATCGGGATCGCGATAGACGGAGTTGTGCCCCGGCGAAACATAACCGCGGCTCAGCGTGCCTAGCTCGCCGCTCGCATGCAAAAACTGCCAGTTGCCCATCAGCTTCACGCCGTAGGGCGCGATCGCATTGTCGTCGAAAAACGTCCCGTTGGCGCCGCCGACATTCGTCAGATCGTTGCCTTGCGCATCCAGATACGGTCCGTCTGGATTCCGGGAACGGGCGACGCGGATGTTGTAGCCGCCATCGGCCGCCAGCCCGCCAAACGACAGAAACAAATAATAATACTCCGTCTCCGGGCTATAAATAATATACGGACCTTCGATGCGCGAGTGATTGCGGCCGATCAGTTTCTTGCCGTAGCCCTGACCTGGCTTCTGCCTTCCCGTGGCCGGATCCATTTCCATGATATAAATGCCACCGGAATAGGAGCCGTAAACCATCCAGAGTCGCCCGGTCGCATCGAAGAACACACTGGGATCGACGACATTGGGATGAATCGTGGCATTATACGGCGTGCCGTCTTCGCTCGTGCCGACCATCCCGGATTTCAGCAGCACAGTGACATGACGATAAGGTCCGGTGATCGCATCGGCGACGGCGAGGCCCATCGCACTCAGCGGCGAATCGCCGCGGCAGGCGCAATAATACATATAATAACGCCCGTCACCCAGGCGGATCACATCCGGCGCCCAAAACGTGTTCGTCTGCGCCCACGTGAGCACCTCCGCGAATTCGACCTGCGGATTCGGCACAAGCGGATTGCCCGCCGCCGCGCTCGTCGAGATTTGCGTCCAATGCATCCAGTCCGTCGTGCTGGCCGACGCGAGATGCGAACCGAACACATAAAACGTATTTCCGGCGCGAACCACCGATGGATCGTGCACCGTCACATTGCTGAAGGTCGGGCCAGGTCCAAGCGTTACGGAGGACTCCATGGCTCCGGCCGCCGGCGGGAGCATGCAAATTACCAGGCCAACAAGAAATCGATGCCAATAGCTGCTTCGACGCGTCATCGCTCTTCCCTCATTCCACGCACGACGCGCGTCCGAACACCGGCAAGCCGTCGGCGCCCCACGCGATCGGTTTCACAAAGGTATGGCGGTCCGGATTCCACAGCGGATCGCCGACGATCTCGCGGTAGGTCCGCGCGTGATACACGAGCAGGTCCGTCTTTCCGTCCTCCGCAACCGTGAAGCTGTTGTGCCCCGGGCCGAAGATGCCGAACTCGTAGCAGGTCTCGAACACCGGCTCCTTCAGCTTGGTCCAGCTGCGCGGATCGAGCAGGTCCGCCTTTTCGTCGGCATGCAGCAGGCCGAGGCAATAATTCTCGTCCGTCGCACTCGCCGAGTAGCTGATGAACACCTTGCCGTGGCTGACGAGCACCGCCGGACCTTCGTTGACCGAGAAGCCGCGCGTCTCCCAGTCCAGCTCCGGGATCGACAGACGCACCGGCGGCGTCGCGAGCCGCGACGGCGTCATCATCCGCGCGATATAAAGATTGGAGTTTCCCGGAATGGCGCGGTCTTTTTGCGCCCATACGTAATACAGCATGCCGCGATGCGTGAACGTGGTCGCGTCGAGGCAGAAGCTGTCGATGCCGGTATCCACCTGACCGTTGAAACGCCACGCGCCCGCGAGCGGATTCTCGGCGGACGTCGAGATCACATACATCCGGTGTTGAAACAGGTTGTCCTTGATCTCGCGCGACGGGGCCGCCGCAAAATAAACATACCAGGCGCCCGCGATATAATGAAGTTCCGGCGCCCAGATCAGCTCGCTATAAGCGCCCGTGTCGGGCTTGCGCCAAACATCGACCGTTTCTGCCGTGGCGAGGCCGGCGATGGTGGACGCGCGGCGCAGCTCGATGCGGTCGTAGGCGGGAACCGAGGCGGTAAAATAATAGAATCCATCGGTGTGCCGGCGGATGCACGGGTCGGCGCGCTGCAGGATGAGGGGTTTGAGAAGAGTCGACATGGGAAAGCTGCGTTCAGGCCGGTTTCGTTTCGTCGGTCGCGGAGAAGACCAGCTTTCCCTGGCGGGCGAGCTGTTCCTTGATCTCGTTGTAGCGGGCGTCGGTGATCCTGTAGCGATACATCAACAGTCCCATCCCGAGGTGAAATACGCCTGGGATTACGGTAAGCAGCGCGGCGAGCCCTCCCAGCGTGAACGCGCTCTGCACGACATCCGGCTGATAGTGAAAATACGTGAGTAGCCAGCCGACCATCCCGGCCGCGAGGCTCATCCCCATTTTCTGCGCGAACGAAACTCCACCGAAGGCCATGCCGGCGACGCGCTTGCCGCTCTTGAGCTGACCGTAGTCGACCGATTCCGAAATGATCGACCAGAAGACCGGGCCCTGCAGATCGACGATGAAGTTGATCAGGAAATAGAGCACGAAGGCCAGGGCGACGCCGCCGGGAGCGACGGCGAAATACATGATCACGCTCAACGCAAACGTGATGAGCTGCGACCAGCGGAAGAGCTGAATCTTGCAGAACTTCTTCGTGATCCAGGTCGACGCCACCATGGAGAGAATATTGCCCACGATGCCCGTGGTCACAAACCCCGCCTGCAACCGTGCGTCGCCGCCCAGATAATATTTTGCATAATACAGCGCCGCCGATCCGCGAATCACATAGCCGATGGTGCCGACGAGGCAGACCCAGAACAGGACCTCCCACTGGTCGTTGTGATAGAGCAGTTTCACCTGCTCGCCCAGCGGCTTGCGGTCGTTCTTGAACTGCACCCGCTCCTTCGTCGTGAAGAAACAGAAGATAAACAGCAGCGTCGCCATCGCCGCCATCACCGCCATCGAGACCTGATAGCCGCGGGCAAGATGTTCCTGACCCCAGCGCGCCGCGAAAACCGGCACGAACGTGTTCACCAGCAGGGAGGCGCCCTTGGCGAAGAACAAGCGATAACCGTTGGCCGAAAGGCGCTCCTGTGGATCCGCCGTCAGGACGCCCGGCAGTGAAATGTAAGGAATAACGACAACCGTGAAGACCAACATCATCAGGATGTAGGTCGCGTAGGCCCAGATCAGCTTGCCGGTATAAGGCAGGTCGGGCGTCGTGAACACGAGCATCACCGACAACCCAAACGGCACCGCAAAGATCAACAGATACGGACGATAACGACCCCAGCGCGTCGTGCGGGTGTCGGTGAAGATGCCCATCGCGACGTCGGCAAACGCATCGATCAGCCGCGGGATCAGGCCGAGCATCGCGATGTGCGCGACGTTCAATTTATATACATCCGTATAGAAGAACGTGATGATGATCGCGAGCGCGGACCATACGACGTTTACGGCGGCGTCGCCGGCGCCGAAGCCGATCTTCTCGAGCACGGGCAGTTTCTGGGCGGAGCTGGAAGGGTTTGTCATGGGCAGGACCTCACTCGGGCTTCAACTCGCTCACGTAATGTTCGAGCACGCTTGGATCCACGTGCGGCCAGTCGGCATCGTCCCAGGTGAGTTCCGCGATTTTCAGTTTCTGCAGCCCTCGATCCGCGGTTTCATACGCGTGAAACACCAGATAGTCCTTCCCGTCGAAGGTGTAGGCGCTGCAGTGGCCGACGCCCGGCCACGCGGGATTTCCCGCGAGCAGCAGCGTGCCGCCGCCCTTCGCGAGATCCTTGCCGGTGCGGTCGAGATATGGACCGGTGACACCCTTCGACCGGCCGACGACCATCTTGTAAGTGCTCTCGGCGCCGCGGCAGCATTTGTCCCAGGAGACAAAAAGATAATAGTAGTCGCCCTTGCGGAAAATGAACGGCGCCTCGATTTCCGCCGGCTCCGGTTCTTCGTCGGGCACGAGCACGGAGCGCTCGCGTTTCGCGATCGAATGCCATTCTTCCGGCTGCGCGACCGACAGCCCGTCCGACGCGAGTTTCACCAGTTTCAATCCGCCCCAGAAGGAGCCGAAGCTCAGCCATGGCGTGCCCTCCTCATCGACGATCAGATTGGGATCGATGGCATTCCACAGATCGCGATTCGGCACCGAGCGCACGACGATCCCCTGATCCTCCCAGCGATAGTCCGGGGAGGCCGGATCGAGCGTGCGGTTGACAGTGACGCCGATCGCAGAGGTGTTTTTCCCGAATGCGGAAACGGAATAATATAGATAATATTTCCCGTTTCGGTGCGCGATGTCGGGCGCCCAGATGTGTCCGTTGAAGCTCGGCGCCACCTGTTTCGCCCACGTGGGTTCGCCGGGGAAAATCCGGCCGCGTCGCTGCCAGGTTTTCAGATCCGTTGAACTATAAAACGTGATCCCGGGGCCCGTGCTGAAGAGGTAGAACGCATCTCCCTCCTTCGCCATCACGGGATCGTGGATACTCACCTGGCGCGCCTCGCCGTTTGCCGCCGCGAGGACGACACCAGCCAGGCCGAGCACTCGGAAGATCAGTGAACGCATAAATAAAAACTTTTCCTCCCGCGACGTCGGGCGCCGTGGATTCGAACGGGAGCGGCGTGGCCGTTCCCGTTCGAAGGCCAGACAAGGCGCACGCGGTTAATAGCGATAGCGCACCCCAAGTTCGATGAAGCGGTCGTAGTTGCGAACGTCGCGCGAGAAGATCGAGATGTCGCCGAAGTTGTCGCGGTATTTGCTCTGCGTGAGGTTCGTCACGTCGAGCGTGAGCAAAAGCCCCTTGCGGAGTTCGTAGCTCGCGGAGAAGTCGAGCTGGCCGCGGGGCTGCACCCAGACGGTGTTGGGCTGCAGTCCGGGTTGGTTGAAGGCGTCGATATATTTGCCGCGCCAGCCGTAGGCGAGCCGCGTCGAGACGCGGCCTCGTTCATAGATGAGCACGACGTTATAGTTATGCTTGGCGACCTGCGAGATGTTCTGCTGCTGCCCGGTGAGCGGATTCTCGCTCTCGCCCTCGATATAGGTGTAGTTTGCCTGCACGCCGAGGCCGTTGAACGCGTCGGGCAGGAAATCGAGGAACTGGGTCCAGCCCGCTTCGAAGCCCTGGAGGTATCCGTTCTTCGTATTGCGCGGCCGCGTGACATTGTAGGTGCGGCCACCGATCGTCTCGGGGGACGAGTAGCTCTGGATGTAGCCGTCGATCGCGCGATAGAAGGCCGTGGCCGTGATCGAGCTCGTGCTCGTCAGCAGGTAGTTGAAATCGAGGTCGTAGTTGACCGAATCGACGGGATCGAGGTCCGGATTGCCGCCGCTGCCGGAGCCGGGAACCGTCATCGTCGCGGCCGTCACGGAAAGCGCCGGATTGAGATCGTTGAAGTTCGGGCGGCGGTTGGTCTTGGTCACGGCGCCACGCACGAAGAACTTGTCGGTCACCTTCAACCGGCCGTTGATCATCGGCAGAATCTCCCAGCGCTTTTTGCTGTTCTCGGTGGGTTCGAAGTAAGGCGACTGCGTGGCGGTGCCGGTGGAATCCACGACGATCGCCCGCTGGTAGCCTCTCAGTTGCTGCTCCGCGCGCACGGCGCGCACGCCGACGAAGCCGTCGAGCGGCATGTCGCCCACGTTGAAGTGGAAGTTCGCCGTGCCATACAGCGCGTAGGATTTCTCCGTGTCGTTGAAGGCGCTGCCGAGCTCCGGGTCAGGCCGGCCGGCTGGTTTGCCGAAGATCTGGCGCAGCTTGTTCGTGTTCTCCTCCGCGAGCATCCAGTCGGAGTTCGGCGTCCAGAATTTCCGGATACTGAAATGATCGGCCGACACGAACGGTTCGGTGTCGGTGACCATGCCGAGGCCCGCAACGTCCTTTGCGCGCGCGGCGTCCCAGATGAAGGTGCCGCCCGGGCTGTCCGCGCGGGAGTTGACCTTGCGGTGCGTCACGCGCGCACCGACCTGCAGCGAACGGAACGTCGGGTTCTCGAGGGTGATCACCGAGTCGAGCTTGGCCGCGACGAAGTCGCTGTGCGCGCGGGACCACTGATCGTAGAACTGCGTCATGAAGTAATTGTTCACGTCGGCGTAATCCACGCCCGACGCCTTCACGGTCGGCGCATCGTTTTCGTTGTAAGTGATCGCGAGTTGCTGCGTGGGCGAGGTGATGCCGGTGTCGAGGATGATGCCCTTGGTCTTCACCGTGCTGAAGCTGTAGCTGACCTCGCCGTTCAGGCTGAGGCGGTCCGTCGCCCACTTGCCGCCGAACGCGCCCTGCACGGTGTCCGTGGAGTTGTCGAAGGCCTGCGTGCTGGTGAGCGTGACAGTGTCGTGCGCGGTGAAGCTTTTGACGAAACGGTCGGGCTGGCCGTCCTTGTTGCCGTCGTTGCTCCACCCTCCGGCGCCCGCCGGGAAGAGCGTGACCTCGGCGGGCGGGCGGAACCCGCCCCAGCTCGGGATGCCGATGAAGAAGTTCACGTCACGCCGCTCGCGATAGTTGGTGAAAAACGTGTCCGAATAGAGCTCGACGCCGCCGTTGGTTTTCCACTGCAGCGAGAGGGAAACGCCGGCGCGCTTGCGATCGCCAGGGATGATCTGCCAGCCGAAATTGTCGGCGTAGAACCCGGGGGTGCCGGAGGCATCCGTGACGATGTCGAACGTCTCGCCGTTGGCGCCGAAGTGCACGTAGTTATCGATCACCTGGTCCTGATACTGCCGGCGGATGTAGGAGACGTTCACGAGGGCGCCGAACTCGCCGGCCTCGTTCTTCCAGCGGTTGTTCAGGAGGAAGCTGCCGTTGTAGCTGTAGTTGTCGGCCTGGTTGGCATAGCCGCCTTTCAACGTGGTCGCAGCCGACATGCCTTGCTTGAAGTCGAAGGGCCGGCGGAGCCGGATATCGATCGTGCCGGCGACACCACCTTCGAACAGCGATGGCTGCGTGGATTTGTGCACTTCCAGCGCGCCGATCATGTCGGCGGGGATGTCCTGCAACGCCACGCCGCGGCCGGTCCCGGTGAAGACTTCGTAGCCGTTGATCGTGGTCGAGATGCCGGGCAGCCCGCGAATCACGACGGACGAGACTTCGCCATTGGCGCGGCCGACCTGGATGCCCGGCACGCGCTGCAACGCTTCCGCAACGGTGTTGTCGGGAAACTTGCCGACGTCCTGCGCGACGATCGCGTCGATGAGCGACACGGAGTTGGCCTTGATCTCCTGCGCCGAGGCGAGGCTGGCGCGCAGGCTGGAGACGACATATTCCTCGAGCACAACCGGCTCGTCTTCGGCGGCGCCGGGAGTGAGCGAGCTGGCCGGTTGGGCGGGTGCCGGCGAAGCGAGGAACGAAAGCAGAGTCAGCGTGGCACTTAGGAACGCCGACGTTTTCCCGCGAAGCGTCGGCTGCTGCCGTCGCTCGGTTCTGATGGTGATAGTCATGGGGCGACCCTTTCTGGAGTTAATCGAGTTAACTGGGAGGAGGCATTTCTCCTCCTGATCTACATGCGCCTTTCGCCCGTGAAATCCGACAGAGGAGCGGGCGGATCCGGACCGGGAGCCGCCCCAAGTAGGGCGGGTTCTTCGACCCGCCCCCCCTCGCGGTCCAGGATCCAATGTAGGGCGGGGTCGGGAGACCCCGCCCTACAAGCTGAATGCCAGAGGGCCGGGGGAAACCTCGAACGACCGCCTCAGAACGAATACCGCGCGCCCAACGAGATCGTCCGGCCCACGATCCAGTTGCCGAAGTTATTCGTCGTGCGGCCATTCTTGCCGTAGTAGCTGTGCTGCGTGTCGTCCGTCAGATTCGTGCCCTCGAGCGTCAGGACGAAGTTGTCCGCCAGCCGATAGCTGATCTGCGCGGTCACGCTGCGCTCCGGCGCGTTCCAGACCGAAAGCGGATTCGCGAACAGCGCGGCCTCGTTGTGGTGATGGAAGGCCGAGCGCCACGTGTAGGAGACGCGGCCGCTGAACTTGCTGCGTTCGTAGGCGAGCGTGGCGCTGAAGGAATTGTCGGACACCAGGAAGAAGTCGGTCGTCCGCACGCCCGTCTGCACGCCGGCCGAATCGAAGAGCGGCGTGTCCTGCGACGAGCTCAGGTGCGTGTAGCTGCCTTGCACGCCGAAGCCTTGGAGCAGGCCCGGCAGATTTTTCGGGAAGTAGCTGCCGCCGATTTCGAAGCCCTCGAGTTCGCCGTTCGACGCGTTGGTCGGCTCGGACAGAATGTAATCATACGGTCCGATGTTATCCGTATAACTGATACGACGGCGCGTGCTGACCACGAGACCGTCGATCTCGCGCCGGAAGAGCGCGAAGTGCGCGGACGTCGCTTCGTCGAAATAATATTCGAAGGTCAGGTCGTAGTTACGCGAGGTCGTCGCGCGGAGATTCGGATTGCCCGACGACGCCGTGCCGTAGCCGATGTTGCTCACGTCACGGTTGTAGGTGGTCAACGGATTCAGGTCGCCGAAGTTGGGACGGCGGATCGTTTCGCCGTAAGCGAGTCGCGCGAGGAAGTTGCGCGTGATCTCATAGGTGAACGCCGCACTCGGGAGCAGTTTTTCGACCGTGGTGTCGCCGGAGCGGGTGTTGTTGGTGGTCATCGCCGGGTTCGTGAAATCCCACTCGTTCTTGATCGAGACGAAGCGCAGGCCGAACTGGCCAGTGAGCCGGCGACCGCCGATCTCCGTTTCCAGCCGATCGACCTGGAGGTAAGCGGCCGACGTGAATTCGTTTACGTCGAAGGTCTTTCGGAGCGGCGAATTCAGGTTCGGGCCCGTGCGCCAGGTGTAAAGCGGAGCGAGCTTCTCGCGGTTGTTATACGCATACTCGCCGTCGATCGACGCCCACGACGTGGGAATGTCCGCGCGGCCGTCGAAGAAGCCGTTGTTGACGCTCACGATGCCGGGGAACTGCTGGCTCAGCGCAGAAAGCGAGATCGGGCCGCCATTGCGCGCGAGCCGGTCGGCTTCCGCGAAACGCGAAGCTTCGGACGCCTTGCGGTCGTCGAAACGCACGCCGAACTTCAGCCGCTTGATCAAGCCCCAGTCGGTATCGAGCACGCCGTCGGTGGTGACGGTCGCGGCGCTGCCTTTGTTCTTGTAGCCCTGGAACCAGACTTCAGGCACCGCGCCATCATCCTGCACGCTCCACGTCGCCGGATTCGAGACGTCGCTCTCGTTCACGTTGGTCGTTCCGGGGATGTCGAGATAGCGGAACGCCGGCAGGCCTTCGCCGGCATTGAAATCGACCGACACGTCGTTGCGCACATTCCGATAAGCGCGCGAGAAGTAGTTCACGCGGTGGAACTGGCTCGTCTGGTAAACCGCTTCGGAGGTGAGGCGGAAGTCCGGGGTGATATTCCATTTACCGTTCAGCGCATACTGGAAGCTGTCGGTCTGGGCCTTGACGAAGTCGCCGCTGGTGAACGAATACACCGCGCCGATATACTCGCGGCTCTTCACGATGTTGGTGCCCGGATACAGCTCGATGTTCAGCGTCGCCGGCGTCCAGTTCACCCACCAGTCGACGAACGAGAAGAGCAGATTGCTGAAGTTCTTGTTACGATAACCCGTGTAGAACGCCTCGAACGTGTATTGGGAATCCTTGTTCGGCGCATACTGGAGCGAGACGTTGGCCGCCGGACGCTTCGTCTGGCCTTTCGTCTCGTTGAAGAAGATCGCATCGCGCGCGAGCACGTATTCAACGCCCGAAACCTTGGAACCGGGCGTCGTCGGCAAACCTTCCTCGAGGCCGGGCGTCCACGGCACGACGTCCGGGAACAGCCGCGCGTAAGGCTCGGGCCAGGCCGGCGGCGGCTGCGCACCCTTGGCGAACGGCACCTGCGCGCCGGGCGTCGCGCTCTGATCGCGGTAGGTCGTCGTCAGATACGAGACATTGATCAACGCGCCGAATTTCCCCTCGGAGCCGACCTTCCACACCTTGCTGGCGAGGGCACTGACGTTGGGATCGTAGTGGTCGCGCTGTTCCTGATACGTGCCCTTCGCCGCGATCGCGAATTTCTGCCCCGGAAAGTCAAAGGGACGAAATGTCTGGATATCGATCACGCCCGCCATGCCCGACTCGATGTGGGCCGCGGAACGCGTTTTCATCACGTCGATCTGTTTAACCAAGCTCGTCGGGGCATCCTGCAGCGAGAGGCTGAGGCCGGACGCGGTGAAGATATTGCGGCCGTTCAACGTCGTGGTGACATCGGGCAGGCCGCGAATCGTCACCGAGGCGATGTTGCCCGCGCCGTAGTCGGTCACCTGGATGCCCGGCAAACGCTGCAGCGACTCGACGGCGTTGTTGTCGGGGAACTTGCCGATGTCTTCCGCAACGATCGACTCGAGGATCTGCGGCGAGTTGCGCTTGATCTCGAGCGCCTTGATCGTGCTGGAGCGCAGGCCGGAGACGACATACGTGTCGAGCGTGACCGGCTCGTCCTCGGAATTCGTCGCCGAGACCGTGGTTTGCGCGGAAACGAGAGGCCCGAGCGCAAAGGCGCCAAGGGCGAAAGCCGCGAGCTTCCGAGGGGAAACCGGAAGACCGCGGCGCGAACGGGTTGGATGGGGGGTCATAGTTTTGGGTCGGACGATTGCGTGGCGCCACATGCCCGCGTCTCCAAAAAGAAACGACACGGCACAACAGGGCTACATGCCTCTCATGCGCCGTTCCGAACCGGAACCCGACACGCGTCCGCAACTTTTTCCGAATTCAGCCGCGCGCCTCAGCGCCCGCCGGCAATCAGAGCGATCCCTTCCCGCCACAACACCCGCGCGAACGCCCAGTCGAACCAGAATCCCTGGATCGGACTGCCGCGATCGTTCGGGCCACTCAACTTCGCCTCGATCGGCTCGCGCGCCGCCGCCAGCCGCTGCGCCGCCTCCGCGCTGCGACCGAGTTGGAAACACGACATCGCCGCCACGAGCTGTGCCGTCGCCGTGCGCGGCGCATTCACCTCGCGATACGCGAGACAGTGCTCGCTCCACCGCAGCGCCTCCACGTAGTTGCCGCGTCGATACTCGAGCAGCGCAATCGCGAGTGACCGCCAGGCTGCGGTAAACGTGTCGCCGCCGGCGTCGGCCGCCGCGAGCGCCTCGACCGTCGCGCCGGCGAGCGGCGCGAGCGCTTCGAGCACGCGCGGATTCGCGGGCAGCAGCAGGCTGATCTTCACGATCCGGTCGGCGAATGGACACGGCGCCGCCGAAAACCGCGCGATCGCCTCCTGGCGGAAACGCTCGTAGCCGGCGGCGTCGCCGAGTTCGAGCAGCGCGGGGCCGCAGCGAAGATAATCCATCGTCGCCACGTCGGAGCCCTCCAGCTGGTTGACCGCCACGAGCGACACGAAGCGATCCGCGGCGAGTTTCCAGCGATTCTGCACCGCGTGCCATTCGCCGACCGAACGGAACACCGCCGCGCCTTCCATCGTCGGCTGCGTGAGCTCCATCCGGCTCAACAGGCCGTCCGCCTCCTCGAAACGCTCGCGGCTCACGAGCAGCGCCGCCTGCGTGATCCGCTCGCGCGCCTCCGCCTCGTGCCGCAGCCGCGCCTGCTGCTGTTCCGCCGCCACCGCGCGCTGCCGGGCGTCGCGTTCCTTGAGAAACAGATACGTCGATACGCTCGTGCCGGCCACGAGCGCGGCGGCGACGGCCGCGCCCGCGATGAACACGCCGCGATTGCGCCGCACGAGTTTCGCGAGCCGGTAGGACCAGCTCGGCGGACGCGCCACGACCGGCTCGAGATCGAGATGCCGCTGCAGATCGGTCGCGAGCGCGTTGGCCGTTTCGTAGCGTCGCGCGCGATCCTTCTCGAGCGCCTTCATTACCACCCAGTCGAGATCGCCGCGGACGAGCGGCAGCAGTTTCGCCGGCTCCACGTTCCGACCTTCCGCCACGATTCTTACTTCGGCCGCGGGCAATGCCGCCAGCCGCGCCGACGGCGGCTGCGGCTCGCGCTCGCGGAGGATCTTGCGCATCCCGTCGAGTCCGCTCGCCAGCAGATCCGGCGTTTCGAACGGGGGCCGGCCGGTCAACAACTCGTAGAGCAGAACGCCGAGGCTGTAGATGTCGCTGCGCGTATCGATGTCGACACCGCCCATCTCCGCCTGCTCGGGACTCATGTAGGCGGGCGTGCCGACGAGTTGCGTGTAAGCCGTGAAAAACTGCCGGTCGCGCAGCCGCGCCTCGGTCGCCTTCGAAATTCCGAAATCGATCACCTTCGGCACCGGTTTCCCATCGTGCAGCGCGACCATGATGTTCGACGGTTTGATGTCGCCGTGGATGATGCCTTTCTGGTGCGCGTGCTGGATCGCGTGGCAGATCTGGATGAAAAGATCGAGCCGCTCGCCGACATCGAGACGGTGCTGGTCGCAGTATTTCGTGATCTGCACGCCCCGCACCAGCTCCATGATGAAATACGGCGGCCCGCGATCCGTCGCGCCGGCGTCGAACACCCGTGCGATGTTCGGATGATCCATCATCGCGAGCGCCTGCCGCTCGGCCTCGAAACGCGCGATCACGCTCTTCGTTTCCATGCCGAGCTTGATGATTTTCAACGCCACGCGCCGCCGCACCGGCTCCTCCTGCTCGGCCATGTAAACGACGCCGCAGCCACCCTCCCCGATCTTCTCGATCAGCTTGTAGCGGCCGATCTTCGCGCCGATCGGCTCCTCGCCGACGTCCGCCGCCGGTCCGGTCCAGCGGTTGATCTGCGTCCGCGCCAGCACCTGCAGCGGCGCGACCGTCTCGTGCACGACCGAACCGCCGGCGGCGAAAAACGCCTCCGCGTCGCTCGTGGCCGCCAGCAGGTCCTCGACGCGCTGCTGCAACGCGCGATCGCCGGCGCACGCGCGCTCCAGAAACGAGCGCCGCTCCGCTCCTGCAGCGAGCATCCGCGCCGCGTCGAAAAGTTCCTCTTCTCGCTCCGTTCGCCGCATGACTCCGCCGGCGTTTACTGCGACGCGCGGATCGTCTGGAACAACCACGCTTTCGCGAAGGCCCAATGCCGCTCGATCGTGCGCTCGGTCACGCCGAGGCTGCGCGCCACTTCCTCGTTGGTGAAGCCGCCGAAAAATTTCAGCACCACGATCTTCGCGCGCTCCGGATCCTCCGCCTCGAGCTTTTCCACGGCTTCCTCGATCAGCAGCACCTTTTCCTCGGGACTCGTCGCCGCGAGCTCGACGTCGTCGACATCGACACGTTGCTGGCCGCCGCCGCGTTTCAGCCGCGCCTTGCGGCGGGCGTTTTCGATCAGGATGCGCCGCATCGCTTCCGCCGCGGCGCCGAAGAAATGCGCGCGATTCTGCCAGCGTTGCTCGCCGCCGCCGACCATCCGCAACCAGGCTTCGTGAACGAGCGCGGTCGGTTGCAACGTCTGCCCACCCGATTCCCGCGCCATCTGCATACCGGCGTGCCGGCGCAGATCGTTGTAGACCAGCGGCAGAATCTCCTCGGACGCGCGGGGGTCGTTCAGCCCGAACGCCTGCAGTGCATACGTGATGTCAGCCATGCGGAGGAAACCGGGGTTGGGGGTTCGGATCGGCCGATCAGCTCCAATGAAGGCAAGCTACGGGAAAAGACGGGGTCTGTCCATCCGCGAGGCGGCGATCGAGGGGGCGACGGCTTCGCCCAGCATCAAGGGCGCTCGCCGGCCGTCGCGGCCAGCTGAAAGGCACTTCACCGTAATGCGGTCGGAAGAAACGCGTCGCCCGCACTTGCCCGCCGAACCGCGGACGCCACCGTCAGCTCATGGCGATTCACATCGGTTGCGGCAGTTGGCGGGACAAGGAGTATGTCGGGCTGCTGTTTCCTAAAGGCGTGCCGGAAACCCAGCGGCTCAGCCACTACGCGAAGTGGTTCGACCGCATCGAGCTTAACGCGACGTATCACGCCATTCCATCCGCGGCACAGATGGCCGGGTGGCTGGCGCAGACCGGCCCGGACTTCTTTTTTGACGTCAAATTCCACCAGGACTTCTCGAAGGATCCGCAGGCCGCGGCGCGCCGGCCGCAGCGCTTCCGCGACGCCATCGCTCCACTCGTCGAGGCCGGAAAGCTGCGGGCGTTCCTGCTCACGCTGAGTCCGAGCTTCGGCCCGCAAAAACATCGCCTAGAGGGACTCGACGGCGTCGCGGAGGCGTTCGGCGACGTCGCGCCCGTCGCCGTCGAACTGCGCCACCGCGGCTGGGTCGAGGGCGAGGCTCGCGCGGCGACGTTCGCCTATCTTCGCGCGCGGCGTTTCGCCTGGGTGTGCACCGATCTACCGCGGCTCGATGCGCCGCAAATCCTGCCGCCGCTCGACGAGGTCACGCATCCGACGCTCGCTTATCTCCGGCTGCACGGCCGCAATCCGAAGTATCTCGAGTATTCCCCCGATCCGAAGGCGCGGCACAATTACGTTTATTCCGAAAAGGAGCTGCACGAGATCGCCGCACGTATCCGCCATCTCGCGACAAAAGCCGCCGACGTCCACGTGAGCGTCAACACTCACTACGCCGATTATGCGCCGCGGGCTGCGCTCGCCCTCCGGCGTCTGCTGGGCCAGCCCGTGCCGCCGCCGCTGTCCGCCGCCAGCAACGACGGCTCACAGCTTTCGTTTTTGGATTAAGCCGGTGCGGCGTTCCCGGTGGAGACCGACGCCCCGTCGGGCTGTGGACGTCCGCCGGCGGATGAGGCCGCACCTGGCCGTCGGGACGACGGCCGCTACCGAATGCAAGCGCGCCACCGGCACTCCGTCCACTCTGTGTAATCCGTGGTTCAATCCCGGAATTCCGACCACGGACGGCACGGAACGCACAGATCCGAGGCGTCCGCCGAACTCAAGGCGCGTGGGGACACGCGCCTCCACCTCCTTCATTCGGTTTCTGCAATCGGTGAACCCGACGCCCCGTCGGGCTGTGGATGTCCGCCGGCGGATGAGGCCGCATCTGGCCGTCGGGACGACGGCCGCTACCGAATGCGAGCGCGCCACCGGCACTCCGTGCACTCTGTGCAATCCGTGGTTCAATCCCGGAATTCCGATCACGGAAGGCACGGAACGCACAGATCCGAGGCGTCCGCCGAACTCAAGGCGCGTGGGGACACGCGCCTCCACCTCTTTCATTCGGTTTCTGCAATCGGTGGAGCCCGACGCACCCTTGTCCCTGGTCCAAAGAGGGGGGGCGTCAGGCTCCACCATTTCGCGATTACGCCGCAATTTTGCGGGAAGTGCGGCGCCGCGGCGCGGCCGCCTTGCGAACCGCCGGCGTTTCGATCTGCGCGCGCACGCTCGGACCGTCCACCCACGTCGCGCCGATCAGCGTCGCCCGCGGAAACGGCTGCACCCCGACGTCGTTGTTGTGGATCTGGCTGACGATCATGTCGACCGCCGCCTCGCCGGTGACGAAGTTGTGCTGGTTCATGCCCGCGATTTCCGGTCGCGACGCCCGCCATTCGAGCTGAATCACGCCGATGTCCTCGGGCACCCGCCGGCCGCTCTCCCGGATCCAGCCGAGCACGTGGTTGTAGAGCGTGAACACCACGTCGGGCGAATGGCGTTCGAGCCAGGTTTGAAATCGCTGCGACTCGTGCTGGGCGCCGACGCGCTCGTCGAAGATCGGCATGCGCTGCGCCGGCGGGAGCGTCCGTTGCCCCGTGAGATATCCCGCCGAAAACCGCCGCTCCACCAGGGCGTCGATGACGTCGTCCAAGACGAGGCCCGGACGCCGGTAGCCGAGTGCGAGCGCCTGTTCCAGCGCCATCAACGCAAGGTTGTGATGATCGACGGAGCAGAACGAGAGCGCCGGATCGCGCGTGCGCACGCCCGTCACGACCGTCGGGAGTTGTTCCCACACCGGACGCAGTTCCGGCGGCAGCCGGTTGGTGTCCATCAGGCCGACCAGCACCACGCCCTTGATGCCGCGCGTCTGCAGAATGCGCAGCCAGCGCGCCGCGTTGAGGGCCGGATCGTGCAGCCAGAAACGGTCGAAGCTGTAGCCGAGCTTCGCCGCGCGACTCTCGCAGCCTTCGACGTAGGTCGGAATCGTCGGATGCGAGCGAAACGCGTCTGGATCGCGGTTCGCGTTCACCAGCGCGAGCTTCGCCTGCAGCCGCGTGGTCCGGCTCGCGCGCAGCTGCGCCATCAATTGCGAGACGACCGCGTTCGGCTGATAACCGAGTTGCTCCGCCACGGCGCGGATGCGCGCACGCGTGGACTCGGGGATTTGGGGGTCGCCGCGCAGCGCCAACGAGATGGTGTTCTTCGAAAAGCCTACCTGGCGCGCAATGTCTTTGAGGGTCGGTCGGGGCATCGCGGATGGAATAACGTCCCGCCTTCTCGGCCAGTTTTACTGAACCGTCAAGTAACGGAGCGCACGCGGGCGCTTTCCCGCTCGTGAAAATCCCCCACTTCCGCCGTGCCATCCTCGACGCCGGATGGCACGATTGGCTTTACGGTCACGCCCGCACCCGGGTTGACCCTGTTTCCGTCACCTTACAACCCTCGTCACCAAGAAAGCTCCCCGCCTCATGTTTACCCTCGGCCTTGATTACGGCACCAACTCCGTCCGCGCGCTCATCGTGCGCGTCAAAGACGGCAAGGAATTCGGCACCGGAATCGTCAACTATCCCAGCGGCTCGCAAGGCATCCTCCTCGACCCGCGCGATCATCACCTCGCGCGTCAGCATCCCGGCGATTACCTCGTCGGCCTCGAGAAGGCGGTGAAGGGCTCGCTGGCGCAGGCGAAGAAGCAGCGCGGTTTCTCCGCGGACCGGATCGTCGGCATCGGCGTCGACACGACCGGCTCCTCGCCGATTCCCGTCGACGCCCGCAACGTGCCGCTCGGCCTCTCGAAGAAGTTTGCGAAAAACCTCAACGCCCAGTGCTGGCTCTGGAAGGACCACACCAGCTGGCGTGAAGCGGCCAAAATCACCGAGCTCGCCGCGCAGCACCGCCCGCAGTTCATCGCCAAGTGCGGCAACACCTATTCCTCGGAATGGTTCTGGTCGAAGCTCTGGCACTGCCTCGCCGTCGACCCGAAGGTCTTCGACGCCGCGTATTCCTGGGTCGAGCTCGCCGACTGGGTGCCGTCCGTCCTCGCCGGCATCGAGGACCCGAAGGAAATCCGCCGCGGCGTGTGCATGGCCGGCCACAAGGCGCTCTACGCCGAGGACTGGGGCGGCCTCCCCGACAAGGAGTTCCTCGCGATGCTCGACCCGAAGCTCGCCGACCTGCGCGACCGCTTGTATTCAGAAGCGCACGACGCCACCGTCGCCGCCGGCAACCTCAGCCCCGAATGGGCGAAGAAGCTCGGCCTGCGCGCCGGCATCCCGATCGCGATCGGCGAGATGGACGTCCATTACGGCGCGATCGGCAGCGGCGTGAAGGAAGGCACACTCGTCAAGGTCATCGGCACCTCCACCTGCGACTGCGGCGTCGTCTCCGCGGAAAAATCCGTCCCCGACATCCCCGGGATCTGCGGCATCGTCAAGGGCGCGATCCTGCCCGGTTTCTACGGCATCGAAGCCGGCCAGTCCGCCGTCGGCGACATCTTCAAATGGTGGGTCGAGGTCGTCTGCCAGGGCGACGGCGCCCTGCACGCGGAGCTCACGAAGGAAGCCGCCCGCCTCGCACCCGGCGAATCCGGCCTGCTCGCGCTCGATTGGAACAACGGCAACCGCACGATCCTCGTCGATCCGATGCTCACCGGCCTGCTCCTCGGCACGACGCTGCACACCACTCGGGCCGAGATCTACCGCGCGCTCATCGAGGCCACGGCCTTCGGCGCGCGCGCCATCATCGAGCGCATTCGCGAATACGGCGTGCCGATCGAGCGCGTCGTCTGCGCCGGCGGCATCGCCGAGAAAAATCCGTTCCTCATGCAGACCTACGCCGACGTCACCGGCTGCACGATGCTCGTCGCCGGCTCGTCGCAGGCCTGCGCCCTCGGCTCCGCGATCTCCGCCGCCGTCCTCGCGGGCGCGCACCAGGACTTCCCCAGCGCCCAGGCGGCGATGACCTCGCTGAAAAAGGTCTCCTACAAGCCGAAGGCCAAGGCACAGAAAACCTACGACCGGCTCTACGCCTTGTATCGACAAGTCCACGACGCGTTCGGCGGCCGCAACGCCAGCGCCGACCTCGGCCGCGTGATGAAGGACCTGCTCGCCCTCAAGGACGAAGCCCGTCGCTGATTCCGACCGGCGCGCGAAGACGAGAAAGGCCCCACGAGCCGCCCCTTTCCGTCTTCGTGCGTTCAGCTCTCATCCCTCAACTCTCAACCCTCAACTCGAACGTCCTCGCCCATGCCTCTCGTCAACTTGTCTGAACCCCAAATCTGGTTCGTCTGCGGCTCGCAGCACCTTTATGGCCCGGGCCCGCTCCAGCAGGTCGCCGACAACGCGCAGAAGGTCGCCGCCGGCCTGGCCGCCTCGAAGAAGATCCCGTTGAAGATCGTCTACAAGGCGCTCCTCACGACGCCCGACGAGATTACGAAGCTTTGCCAGGAAGCCGACGCCGACACGAATTGTGCCGGCCTCATCCTGTGGATGCACACGTTCTCCCCGGCGAAGATGTGGATCCGCGGCCTGAGTGCGTTGAAGAAGCCGTTCTGCCACCTGCACACGCAGTTCAACCGCGACCTGCCGTGGGGTGAGATCGACATGGATTTCATGAACCTGAACCAGGCGGCGCACGGCGACCGCGAGGCCGGGTTCCTCCACACGCGCCTGCGGATCAATCGCAAGGTCGTCGTCGGCCACTGGTCCGATCCCGACGTGCACGAGCGGCTCGGCGCCTGGGTGCGCGCCGCCCGCGCCTGGCACGACTGGCAGGGCGCGAAGTTCGCCCGCTTCGGCGACAACATGCGCTACGTCGCCGTCACCGAGGGCGACAAGGTCGCGTCGGAGCTGCGTTTCGGTTTCTCGACGAATGGTTATGGCGTGGGCGATCTCGTCGCCAAAACCGCCGACGTCGGCATCCACGATCGCCACATCGACGATCTCTGCGCCGTTTACGAAAAGGCTTACGCGGTCGCGAAAGAACTCCGCCGCGGCGGCAAGCGCCACGACTCGCTCCGCTACGCGGCGCGACTCGAGCTCGGCCTGCGCGCGTTTCTCGAGGAGGGCGGTTTCAAGGGGTTCACCACCACGTTCGAGGATCTTCATGGCTTGCGCCAGTTGCCCGGTCTCGCCGTGCAGCGCCTGATGGCGGATGGCTATGGTTTCGGCGCCGAGGGCGACTGGAAAACCGCCGCGCTGCTCCGCGCGATGAAGGTCATGGGCGAAGGCCTGCCCGGCGGCACGTCCTTCATGGAGGACTACACGTATCACATGTCGCCGAAGGGCCACCAGGTGCTCGGCGCGCACATGCTCGAGGTCTGCCCGACGATCGCCGCGACGAAACCGACCGTCGAAGTCCACCCGCTCGGCATCGGCGGCAAGGAAGACCCGGTCCGCATCGTCTTCGACGCCGCGACCGGCCCCGCGCTGAATGCGTCGCTCGTCGACCTCGGCAACCGCTTCCGCCTGATCGTCAACGAGGTCAAGGCCGTGAAGACGCCCAAGCTGCCGAAGCTCCCCGTCGCCCGCGCGGTCTGGGAATGCGCGCCCGATTTCAAGACCGCCTGTGCGGCCTGGATCTACGCGGGCGGCGCGCATCACACGGGTTACAGCTACAGCGTGACCTCCGAGATGCTCGAGGATTTCGCCAACATCGCCGGGATCGAGCTCGCGTTGATCAACGCCGACACCCGCCTCGCCGACTTCCGCCAAAACCTCCGCAACAACGAGGTCTATTACCACCTCGCGCAAGGCATCCGCGTATAACGGCCAACGATGAGTCGTAGGGCGGGTCTCCTGACCCCGTCCTACAGAAAAGCGCACAACGTCTGATTCTTTCACGAGCGCCGCCCCCAAGAGGCGGCGCTTTTTGTTTTCGGCCGACCGTCGGCCTCGAAAGAACCGAACCCGCGCCAGAGTTTCTGCAAATTTTCATCCATTGACCCAGCCATGGGCGGATCTTTCTTTTTCGCCGTTCATGGGCCGCCCGTATTCACCCTTCCGCTTCGCCGTTGCGTTTTCCCTCGCCGTTTTGCCGGCCGCATCCACCGCCGCCGAAGCTCCCCCCGCCCAACTCGATCCGCTCGTCGTCACCGCCCAAAAGCGCGGGCAATCGATCGAGGAGGTGCCGATCGCCATCACCGCCTACACGGGTTCGTTTCTCGAAACGCTCGGCGTCACACGCTACGAGGATCTCGCGCCGCTCGTGCCGGGGCTTTTCGTTTCCGCGCAAAGTCCGGATAATCCCAGCATCAATCTCCGCGGCGTCGGCTCCGACACCACCGATCCGCGCCAGGACGCCCGCATCTCGATCTTTCAAAACGGCGTCGCGATCAGCCGCACGCCGGGCAGCGCCACCGAACTCTTCGATCTGGAACGCGTGGAGGTGCTGAAAGGCCCGCAGGGCACGCTCTTCGGCCGCAGCGCCGGCGCCGGCGCGATCTCGCTGATCTCCCGCAAGCCGTCCGCCCTCCGCGAAGCCGCGCTCACTCTCGGCGCCGGCAACTACGATCGCCGCCACGCGGCGGGCTTCGTCAACGCACCGCTCGCCGGCGACTCCGTGCTCGGCCGCGTCGCGTTCACCGCCGAGACCCGCGACGGTTATGTCGAAAACCGCGTCGACGGCTCCGACCTGCAAAGCCGCGAAACCATCGCGGTTCGCCCTTCGCTGCGCTGGCTTCCGAACGACGCCACGACGGTCGATCTTGTGCTCGAATTCCAGCGCGACACGCCGGCGGGCACCGCGTTCAAGAGCAGCGTCATTCCGCCGCCCGGCGGCGACACCAGCCCGTTCACGCCGGCCGCGCTCACCCGTGGCGCCCGTCTCGGCGTGGACCGCACGGTCTGGGGCGCGACCGCGCTGCTCGAGCACCGGATTTCCCATACGTTGACCCTCAACGCCGTCACCGCATGGCGCGCCTACGATGCGTTCGAGCAGCTCGACGTCGACGGCTCCGCGTTCGCGTTGCTGGAAGGTGCCCACGACTCCACGGGTCACCAATTCAGCCAGGAAATCCGGCTCAATTTCGACAACGACCGCCGCATCAGCGGTTTTGTCGGTGCCGCCTACGCGCGCGAACGCGCCCGCGAGGAGAACGGCGTGTCCGTCGACGAACGCTCGGCCTGGCCGTTTCTGTCGGCGAATTTCCGCGACGGCCTGCTCGCCGCCGGCGTACCCGCGCCACTCGCGCACACCGCCGTCCCGGCGATGTCTCCGCTCGCGCCGCAATCGCATCTCCCCACCGGTTTCGCGGCGTTTGCGCTCGTCCCCTCGCTCGCAAATCTGGCCACGCTCGCCGGCGCGCCGCTGAAACCGCTCCACGCCGACCGCTCGATCAACACCGCGGAGCTCGACGCGTTCGACGTGTTCGCCGACGGGACCTGGCGGGTTACCGAACGGCTGGAGTTCACCGCGGGGGCGCGCGTTTCTTTTGAAAAACAGGCCGGAGGCTACGACGCGCCCCGCAGCGCGAGTCCTTCGACGCTCGGCTTTCTGCTCGGCAACGCGCCCAACTTCGCGACGCGGCCGACGCCCGGCCCGCTGACCGACACCGATCGCGCCTCCGGCTGGGCCGCCCGCGCGATCGCGCGCTATGTTTTCACCGAATCGCTCAACGCCTACGCGAGCGTCTCGCGGGGCCGGCGCCCCGCCGCGCTGCTGGTCAACGCCGATGGCCCGCTGCGTGCGGCCGAGGAGACGATCGTCAACGGCGAGATCGGCGCCAAGGGCCGCGCGCTCGCCGGACGGCTCGCGTGGTCCGCGGCGGTGTTTCTCTACCGCTATGGCCATTTCCAAACCCAAGTTCAGGATCCGGCCAATCTCAGCCGCTTCATTATCACCGACGCCGGTCGCGCGACCGGCCGCGGCGCCGAGGTGTCGCTGCGTAACCTGATCACGGATACGTTGAGCGCCTTCGCGACCTACGGCTACACCGACGCCACGTTCGACACGACGGGCAGCAACGGCGCGCCGCAGCTCTACGCCGGCTCCACGTTCCGGCTCACGGCCCGTCACACCGCGTCGTTCGGCGCGACGGTGGAGCATCGTTCCGACCGCTGGGGACGCTTCGCGCTCACGCCGGTCTGGCAGTATAAGTCGCCGCATTTCTTCGATGACGACAACCGCCTCCTCGGCGGAACGCTCCGCCAGTCCGGCTACGCCGTCGTGAACCTTCGCCTGACGTGGACCTCTCTCGACCGCGCCTGGGAGATGACCGTTTACGCCGACAATCTTTTCGACCGGAATTACCTCGTCGACGGCGGCAATATCGGGGCGAGCTTCGGTCTGCCGACGTTGATCCGCGGCGCCCCGCGCCTCCTCGGCGTGAACGTCACCCGCCGGTGGTGAACCTGGGCTCAAGCCGCTCGCCATCCGCCAGTTCTAGCGACGAAACAGCCGTGAAAACGGCGGCCGGAACATCTCCCTGCTTGGCAATCCGGCCCGCCTGCCCTCGTTTACAGCCCACGTGGCCTGGCAGATCACCGCCTTCCTGTTTTCCGCCGTTTTCGAACTGATCATGGCGTTCTTCGTCCGCAGCCGGCTGCGGACGCCCACGGCGGCGCCGTTCTGCCTCGCGCTGCTGCTCAACTCGTCCTGGGCCCTCGGTTACGCAATCGAGCTCAGCCTGCCCTCGCTGGAGGACAAGCTCCTCGTGTTTCAGATCCGCTGCTCCCTCCTTTGTTTTTACGCGCCGGCATGGCTCGAGATGGTCCATCGGATGACGCGCGGCCGCTCGCTGCTTCGCGGCTGGATGATCCCGGCGGTCATGCTCGTGCCGGTGGTCTCGCTGGCGTTGCTGTGGTTGCCCGGTCCCGGCCAGAATCCGCTGCTGCGGCACTCCTTCTGGCTCGATGCCAGCAGCGGCCTCGCGGTGCTGCGCAACGGCCTCGGGCCCTGGGGTCAGATCTATTACCTCTTCAACTACGGCGCCTGGACGATCATCTTTCTGCTGCTTTATCCGCGGAAAAACCAAAGCGCATGGGAGCGGCGCGGACGGCAGATTTTTCTCGCCGCCGCTTTCATCGGCTGGACGGCCGACCTGCTGCACCTGCTCCAGGTCACCCAGCCCGCCGGCCTCAACTACGCACCGGCGCTGTTTCCCGTCACCAGCACGCTCATCGCCTTCGCGCTCCTGCGGCACCGGATGCTGAATCTCGCGCCCGTCGCCCGCGCGGCGCTCATCGAGCGGCTGGAGGACCGCATTCTCGTATTCGACAGCGACGATCGCATCGTCGATCACAACCAGGCGGCGGTCCGCGTCGCTCCCGACCGTCCGCGACTCGTCGGCCGGCGCGCTCGCGAGATTTTCGGCGACTCACCCGAGCTCATGGGACTCTTTTCCTCCGCGGGCCATCAGCGCACCGAAGTCCGCCTGGGAGACGCCGATTTCGAGGCCTCGCTGTTTCCGGTGGACGGCGATGGCGACGCCCGTCCGCACGCACGCGTGCTGGTGCTGAGCGACATCACCCGGCGCAAGGAAACCGAAACCCAGCTGCGCCTCGCCAAGGAAACCGCGGAAGCCGCCGGCCAGGCGCAGTCGCGCTTCCTCGCCACCATGAGCCACGAGATTCGCACGCCCATGAACGGCGTCGTGGGCTTCCTCCAGCTGCTCCAGGCCACGTCCCTCGATCCGAAACAGCGCGAATACCTGGACCTGGTCGACGACAGCGCCCGCTCGCTCCTCGTCATCATCAACGACGTCCTGGACTACTCGAAGATCGCCGCCAACCAGCTCGAAATTGAGCAGATCCCCTGCGACTTGCGCACGATCGTCAGCCATACGCAGCGCCTGCTGCAGCCCCTCGCCGTCGAGAAAAAACTCGCGTTCACCACGCGGATCCTGCCGGGAACGCCGCACCGGATCGTCGGGGATCCCGTGCGTATTCAGCAAATCCTTACCAACCTTCTCGGCAACGCCATCAAGTTCACCCGCGAAGGCGGCGTCGCGCTGGAAATCCGCGCCGCCGGGCCGGACCTGATCGAGCTCGCGGTGACCGACACCGGGATCGGCATCGCGCCGGAGCAGCAGGAGCGGATCTTCACGCCGTTCAGCCAGGCGGACGCCTCGATGACGCGACGCTTCGGCGGCACCGGGCTCGGCCTTTCGATCACGCGGCGGCTTTGCGAACTCATGGGCGGTGCCCTGACCCTGCGCAGCGAGCCCGACCGCGGCTCCGTCTTCACCGCCACGTTTCGCGCCGCCCCGGCCGACCCCGCCCCGGCCGCCCTTCCTGCGGCCGCCCGGCCCGAAGCCGCCGCCGATTCCCGCCGGTTCAAGGTTCTGGTCTTCGAGGATAATCTCGTGAACCAAAAGGTCATCGGCGCGTTTCTCGCCAAACTCGGGCACGAAACCCACTTCGCAGCCGACGGCGAAAAAGGCCTCGCGGCGATGGGCCGCGAGCGCTTCGACGTCCTGCTGATGGACCTCGAAATGCCCGTCATGGACGGTTACGAGGCGGTGCGCCGGATTCGCGCCCAGGAATCCGCCGGTTCGCCGCGCGCCTACATCGTCGCGCTCACTGCCCACGCACTCAAAGGCGAGCGCGAGCGCTGTCTCGCGCTCGGCATGGACGATTTTCTCACCAAGCCGGTCCAGCTCACCGCGCTCGAGAAGACCCTCGCCCGCGCCCCGATCGCGGGCCTGAACGGTCAAGCGCAGCCGGACTTCTGATCGTGCGCTTCCGGCGGTTTTGTGGTTTCGCTTTTACCATGCTCGAAGACCTCAAGCGCGAAGCCTACGAAGCCAATGTCGCCCTCCCGCGCGAGGGCCTGATCAATCTCACGTTCGGCAACGCCAGCGCCATCGATCGCGCGAAGGGCATTTTCGCCATCAAGCCCAGCGGCGTCGACTACACCGCGCTCCAGCCCGCCGACATGGTGCTCGTCGATCTCGACGGCAAAATCGTCGAAGGCGCACTGCGGCCGTCCTCCGACACGCCCACGCACCGGCGGCTGTTTCTCGCGTTTCCTGAGATCGGCGGCGTCGTGCACACGCATTCGTCGCACGCGACCGCGTTCGCCCAGGCCGGCCGCGAGATTCCGATCTTCGGCACCACGCACGCCGACTATTTTTACGGCAACATCCCCGTCACCCGCAAAATGACGCCGACCGAGATCGGCGGCGGCGCCTACGAGTGGGAAACGGGCAACGTCATCGTCGAGCTCTTCACGCAGCGCACGCTCGATCCGCACGATTTCCCCGCCGTCCTCGTGAATCGCCACGCGCCGTTCACCTGGGGCAAGACCGTCGCCAAAGCGGTCGAGGTCGCCGTCGCCGTCGAATGCATCGCCGACATGGCGTTGATGAGCCTGCAGCTGAATCCGTCGCTCGCGACGATCGAGCCCGAACTCCTCAACAAGCACTTCAAGCGCAAGCACGGCCCCGGCGCCTACTACGGCCAGAAGTAAAGCGACGGGGGGACGAGAGAGCCCCCGGAACACACGGAAAACACGGGAAAATTCCGCCGTGCCAAACGGCTCAGCTCGCGCCGGAAGATGACCCCGTCGGGTCGATCTTTCTTCCGTGTCTTCCGTGGGCCTCCTCGGTTCGGTTTAGCCGATCTTCCGTTCTTTCGCGATTCGCGGGCGCGTCAGACGTCGAGGATCGCGATGCCGTGCGCGGCGAGCTTCACCTTTTTCTTCGTGCGGCCATCGCCGAGCGTCACCGTCGTCGCTTCGTCCGTGCCCGCGTTGTTGATCACGACGAGCTTCCCGACCTTCGCGAAATACGTCGCCTCGGTCTTCACGTTCGTCGTGTTCCATGCCGCCCAGTTTTCCTCCTGTGCGGCGGCCCAATACAGCGCGCGGTGCAGCAGGCGCGTGTTCTCGTAGTTGAACTTGAACCCGCTGAAATACACGCTGCGGCCCTTGCCAAACGGGTGCGTCGCGATGGTCGGCGACTTCTCGCCGGCGCGCTCCGCCAGCACCTGCGTGCTCGCGTCGAACACGTAAAGGCCGTCGACGTCCTTCGCGAAATCCGGCGCGGCCGTCAGGTCCTGCGTGATGAAATGCTCCGCGAGGCCCGGCACGCCTTTCTTCCCCGCAGGCGCCGTGTATTTGAATTTTCCATTCGCAATGCGCTCGCCGCGGTCGCGATCGAGGCCGAGCATGCGCGCGAGCCGGAAATACCGGCCAGGCTGCGCCAGCGCGCTGGGTTCACCGATGCCGAGGACCGCGCCGCCTTTTCGCACCCATTCGGTCAGCGTCGCCTCGACGCGCGGATCGCTCCAGTAATGACCGCCACTCCACGCCGAGCCGGCGCGGCCCGCGTTGAGGATGACCTTCACGCCCTTCGGCACGCCGTTCGCGACGAGATCGTCGAAGCTGATGAACTGCACGTCGAGCGCGAGACCCGCGAGCGATTCGAGCACGTCGTAAAGCTCCACGCCGGGCGTGAAATGCCCCGAGCAGGTCCACGCGCGCAGATCGCCCCACGCCGTCAGCACCGCGACCTTGAACGGCGCCACCCACGGCTGGCCGCTCGCATGAAACGACTTCAACAGCCGGAATTCCTGCGCGAGTCCCTCGATGTAATCCTGAAAATCCGGGAACGGCTCGACGAGCGAGAGATAGCCGCCCAGGCCGATGCGGTCGATCGGCGCGCGCACGATGCCGCGGCGGGCATCGATCCAGAAATTCTTCGCGTCGAGCGTCGGGTTGCCGCCCTGCTTGAACGTCGGCTCGCCCTTCAGGCCCGTCGGAAACAGATACGGGTGCAGCCGCAGCTCGTGCGTTTTCACGCCTTTCGCATGCGCGCAGAGCCGGACTTCGAACGCGTTGAACACGCACTTGATCAGCCCGTCGAAACCGAACTCGTGGAAGCGCGCGCTGCTCGGCTCCACGCCGATCCAGTGATCGTCGTAGAACACATACGCCTTCTTGTCGTGGCGGTGCACGAGGTCGATGCACTGGCGGCCGAACGCGATCACGAAATCGTGGATGAAATCCATGTAGTCGCGGTAGCGGCGCGACGGCGCGTTGTGGGTCGAGTTGTAGAGGCCGCCGTTGACGAAATCCTCCGACGTGAGCCGGTAGCCGTATTTCTTCTCGAAGAGCTTCAGCGCGCGCGGGCTGACCGTCATCTCGTAGTCTCCCCAATCTGAATACACATCGCGCAGCGTCGCGCGGTCCGCGCCCCAGAACCACGAGAAGTTGTAGAACATCGACGTGAACCTCACGACCTTCGTGTCCGGATGCTCGCGCAGCCAGCGCTCGAGAAACGCCAGCAGCACCTTCTGCGTCGCCGGCTGCATCGGATCCACCGCCGCCAGGTGCTCGCGATCGCCCCAGTCGTTGGTGAGGTGGTTGTACATCGAGATCTCCTCCCAGATGCGAAACGCGAGGAAGTTCACCGTGTAGCTGTGGCCCGGCACCGTGCCCGCGATCGTGACTGTGCCTTTCTTCTCGTTGTACGACCACTTCGCCTTCGCGACTTCCTCGCCCGTCGTGCGGTCGAACACCTGCCACCACTGCTTCGGGCTGTCCTTGAAGTTCACCTCGAACTGCTCGGTGAAATAGCCCGCGAGCAGCGTGATCGTCGTCGTGCTTTTTTCTGCGACGACCGGGAAGCTCATCAGGAAATTCTGCTGAAGCTTGTCGCGGTTTTCGCGCGCCCACGGTTGCACCGAGCGCACGAGGCAGAGCGTGGAATAGATGTCGTAGCCCGCCTGGACGATCTCGGGCGAGAGCTGCGTGCCGTCGGAATCGCGGATCGTGTCCGCGCCCCATTTTTTCGCGAGGCGCAGCGTGAGCTGCTCGAAGCCGGCTTCGCCGGGCAGCGTGAAATCGCCCTGTTTCAAATTGGTCTGGCTCATGAGGGAAGTAAGGTGAGGCAAGCCCGCCGCCCGGGCGATCCGCGCGGGAAGTCGCGCGTCTCATCGGATAGTGGCGGGAACCGCCGATCGCAACCGCGCCCCGCCCCGGACGGAAGCCCGCCTGCTTCGGATTGTCCGGCAAACTCCGGCATCCGTCTGCAACGTGTGCCTTAAGTTTCGGTTGTCGGCCGCAGATTTATTTTTGCATCTTGAGGGCGATGCGACTCCGCCCCTTGCCCCTCGTCCTCGGTCTGGCGCTGCTCCCGGCGCTCACCTCCCACGCCGGCTCGCCCGCGCCCACGCCCACCGCCATCGGCCGCGTCCTGCCGATCGCAGACAACGCCTACGCCGGCAGTTCGGTCAACGTCGTCGCCAACATCCGCAGCGCGCTCTTCACCGACAGCCGCACGCAATACGCCGCGTTCTACGCGACCGACGGCGAGATGATCCTCGCCCGCCGCACGATCGGCACCGACACCTGGGAAACCCGTCGGACCGGCCACCGCGGCCAGGTCGCCGACGCCCACAACGCCATCAGCCTCGCCGTCGACGGTGCCGGCTTCCTGCACGTGGCGTGGGATCACCACAATGGCGCGCTCAACTACGCGCGCTCCGTCGCTCCCGGCTCGCTGGAACTCGGCGCGAAATCCCCCATGACCGGCCAGCGCGAAGCGAGCGTCACGTATCCGCAATTCCACCGCCTGCCCAATGGCGACCTGCTTTTCCTCTATCGCGACGGCTCCTCCGGCCGCGGGTCGCTCATCCTCAACCGTTACTCGGTCGAGACCCAACAATGGTCCGCCGTGCAGCCCAACCTCATCGACGGCGAGGGCCGGCGCAGCCCCTACTGGTCGATGGCCGTCGATGCTCGCGGCCAGCTCCACCTCGCGTGGACCTGGCGCGATTCGCCCGATGTCGCGACCAATCACGACCTCGCCTACGCCCGCTCCGCCGACGGCGGCGTCACCTGGACGCGCGTCGACGGCACCCCACTGGCGTTGCCCATCACCGCGGCGACCGCCGATTACGCGCTGCGCATCCCGACCGGGAGCAACCTGATGAATCCGCCGGTCGTCGCCGCCAACCGCTCCGGCCGGCCCTATATTTGTTCCTACTGGTCGGCGCAACCCGACGCCGCGCCGCAGTTCAACATCGTCCACCACGACGGCAAAGCGTGGAACGTCATCGCCGGCCCGGCCCGCACCGATGCGTTTACCCTCGCCGGCACCGGCACGAAACGTCCGCCGATCTCCCGCGCCGCCCTCCTTGTCGATCCGACCTGGCAGGCGGCGGCGCTGCACCTCGTTTACCGTGACGACGCCCGCGGCGGCCGCGTGGTCGTCGCGACGCTGCGCAGCGGACAGACCGATTGGAACGTGCGCGACCTGACCTCCACCTCCGTGGGCGCCTGGGAGCCCTCCGAGGATCCGCCAGCCTGGGAACGTTTCACCCAAGCGCACTTCCTCACCCAATTCGTCGAACAGCGCGACGGCGACGACCGTCATGCGTCCACCGCCGAAGCCGCGATCGCCAGCCTCATCTGGTCGCCCGCCATCGATCGGATGCGCGGTGGCGCCGGCCACGCCGAGGCCACGCCCCCGGTCGACCTCGAGCGCGCGCTCGACGCGGCCGCGATCCTCCGGCTCGGCCAGAGCGCCGTCGATTGGCAATGGGCGAACTTTCCCGCGCCCGATAAACGCGATCCGCGCGACTGGGTCATCGCTCCGTTCTACATCGGCGCGCTCGCCCTCGATCGCGTTTCCCCGGACCGGCACAATCGCGAGCGCGTGAAAGCCCAGGCGGAGAAAATGGGCTGGCAGCCGCACGATCGGAAATATTTCGCGGACGACCACTGCGTGATCCAACCCTACCTCGAGCTCTATCGCGAGGATCGCGACCCGCGCATGCTCGCGCCGTCGCAGGCCCGTTTCGACAGCATTCTCGCCGAGCCCACCAAAGCGGTCTTCGACTGGGGCACGCCCGATTGTCTCGACCACTGGTCGTGGTGCGACGCGCTGTTCATGGGGCCGATGTCGTGGCTGCTGATGTATGAAGTCACCGGCGACGCCCGCTATCTCGAGTTCGCCAACCGCAACTGGTGGATCACGACCGACCGCCTGTATTCAGAAAAGGACCACCTCTACGCCCGCGACGAATCCTACCTCGATCTCCGCGAGCCCAACGGGAAATCCATCTACTGGTCGCGCGGCGATGGCTGGGTTTACGCCGGCCTCGCCCGCGTGCTCGATCATTTCCCGAAGGATCACGCCGATTACCCGCGCTACCAGCAGCTTTATCGCGAGATGACCGCCGCCATCCTCGCCGCGCAACAACCCGACGGCCTCTGGCGGCCCGGTTTGCTCGACCCCGCTGCCCACGACGTGCGCGAAACCAGCGGCAGCTCCTTCTACGCCTACGGTCTCGCCTGGGGCCTCAACCGCGGCCTGCTCGATCGCGCCCAGGTCGAACCTGCCGTCCGCCGCGCGTGGAACGCCCTCGCCAGCTGCGTGACGCCCGAGGGCAAGCTCGAGCATGTGCAGCCGATCGGCGCCGCGCCGCAAGGCTTCAGCCCGCGACACACGGAGCCGTTCGGTGTCGGCGCCTTCGTGCTCGCCGCCAGCGAGGTTTACCAGCTCGCCGGCGGTCGCGCCAAATAAGCGCCGCGCGCGCCCGCCGTCCCCGACGGGTGACGGTCAAGTGGGCCGCCGTTTGTCGGACCGACGACGGCAGCCCACACTTCCTTCCTCCCTGCGCCGAAACCGCGCTTTCGGTTTCCGCGCGCGTCCGTGTTCCCCGCTACCTCGCCATGAAATACCTTGTTTCCACCCTGCTTGCGCTCGGCGTTTCCGCCGGCGCCTTCGCCCAAAACTCCACCTCCGCGGCCCCGCCACTCACCGCCTCCGCGGTGATCCGCGGCGACCAGCCGGGCGCCGTCATCAACCGCAATCTCTACGGCCAGTTCGCCGAACATCTCGGCCACTGCATCTACGGCGGCATCTGGGTCGGCCCGGACTCGTCCATCCCCAACACCCGCGGCATCCGCAACGACGTCGTCGCCGCGCTCAAGAAGATCCAGATCCCCGTCCTCCGCTGGCCGGGCGGCTGCTTCGCCGACGAGTATCACTGGCGCGACGGCATCGGCCCGCGCGAAAAGCGCCCCGCCATGATCAACACCCACTGGGGCGGCGTCACCGAGAACAATCACTTCGGCACGCACGAGTTCATGGACCTCGTCGAGCAGCTCGGTTGCGAAGCCTACATCTCCGGCAACGTCGGCAGCGGCACCGTCCAGGAAATGATGGAGTGGGTCGAATACCTGACCTCCGACGCCGACTCGCCGCTCGCCAATCTCCGTCGCGCCAACGGCCGCGACAAGGCCTGGAAAGTGAAATACTTCGGCGTCGGCAACGAAAGCTGGGGCTGCGGCGGCAACATGACGCCCGAGTATTACGCCAACGAATACAGGCGCTATAACACCTTCGTCAAAAACTACGACCGCGCCAACCCGCTCTACCGCATCGCCTGCGGCTCGAACGGTGAGGACTACAACTGGACCGAGGTCCTCATGCGCGACGTCGGCCGCCGGATGGACGGTCTTTCGCTCCATTACTATACGCTTCCGAGCGGCAGCTGGCGCGGCTCGAAAGGGTCCGCCACCCAGTTCGGCGAAACCGAATACTTCGCCACCCTTCGCAACACGCTGCGCATGGACGAACTCGTCACCCGCCACAGCGCCGTCATGAACAAATACGATCCCGAGAAAAAGATCGGTCTCGTCATCGACGAATGGGGCATCTGGACCGACGTCGAGCCCGGCACCAATCCCGGCTTCCTCTACCAGCAGAACACGCTCCGCGACGCCATCCTTGCCGCGCTCAACTTCCACATCTTCCACAAGCATGCCGATCGCGTCTCGATGACCAACATCGCGCAGATGATCAACGTGCTCCAGGCGATGATCCTCACCGACAACGAGAAGATGGTCCTCACGCCGACCTACCACGTCTTCGAGATGTTCAAGGTCCACCAGGACGCCACCCACCTGCCCGTCCAGCTCCTCACGCCCGACTACACCGTCGGCGAGGAGCGGATCCCCGCGGTCAGCGTTTCCGCCTCGCGCGACAAGGCCGGCAAGGTCCACGTCTCCTTCGCCAACACCAACCCGAACGCCGACGTCACCGTCGCCTGCCGGCTCGACGGCATCCGCGCGACGTCCGCGCAGGGCCGCGTGCTCACCGCGCCGGCGGTCAACTCGCACAACACCTTCGCCGCCCCGCACACCGTCGAGCCCGCGCCGTTCAAGGACGCGCAGCTCAACGGCGACACGCTCACGGTGAAGCTCCCCGCGAAATCCGTCGTTGTCCTCGAACTCTGAGCCTTGACGATCCCTCGCGCCACGGACTCGTTGCGTCCGTGATGCGGTTTTTCCTCAGCTCGATCCTTTGTTTCATCGCGTGCACGGCCTCCGCCGTCGCACGCGATTTTTTTGTCACCGCTTACGGCGCGACCGGCGACGGCCGCACACTCGACACCGCCGCGATCCAGTCCGCGCTCGACGATGCCGCCGCGCAAGGCGGTGGTCGCGTCGTCCTGCCCGCCGGGGTTTTTCGCAGTGGCTCGATCTTCCTCCGCTCTGCCGTCGAACTTCATCTCGCCGAAGGCGCCGTCCTGCTCGGCTCCGATAACATCGAGGACTATCCCAAGCGCCTCACGCGCATCGAAGGCCAGCGCGTCGAATGGCGGCTCGCGCTCGTCAACGGCGAACACCTCGAACGCGTCCGCCTCACCGGCCCCGGCACGATCGATGGCAACGGCGCCGTCTTCTGGACCGCTTTCTGGGAACGCCGCCGAGCCAATCCCGCGTGCACCAATCTCGAAGTCGAGCGCCCGCGGCTCCTGTTTCTCGACGACTGCCGCGATATCGAGCTGCGCGATTTCACCGCGCAGAATTCCGGTTTCTGGAATCTCCACCTTTACCGCTGCCGCGACGCTCTCCTGGAAAATCTGCGCATCCTCGCGCCCACCACCGGCGCCGCGCTCCTCGCGCCCAGCAGCGACGGCATCGATCTCGATTCCTCGCAACGCATCACCGTCCGCCACTGCACCATCGCCGTGAACGACGACTGCATCGCGCTGAAAGGCACGAAAGGTCCACACGCCGACCGCGACACCGACAGCCCTCCGGTCGAAGACATCTTGATCGAGGACTGCGATTTCGCGGCCGGTCACGGCACGCTCACGTGCGGCAGCGAAGCAACGGTCGTGCGTCGCGTCACCGTGCGGCGCTGCCGCGTCGCCGGCGACGCCCATCTCGTGCGGCTCAAACTCCGCTCCGACACGCCGCAGCGCTACGAGGACTTGCTGTTCGAAGACCTCCAGCTCGACGGTCGCGCACGCGTTTTCGACATCGGTCCGTGGAAGCAATTCTTCGATCTTCGCGGCGAAGCCCCGCCGACGCACCACGTCGCGCGCTTGACGCTGCGCCGGATCCGCGGCCATTTCGGCGAGCTCGGCCGGATCGTGGGCAACCCCGGCGACACGTTTGCCGCCTTCCGGCTCGACGACATCGAACTGACTTTGAAGAAGGATGCGTTTCGCCGCGACCCGATCGATGGCTTCGCGATCGAGCGCGTCACGATCAACGGTCAGCCGCTGTCGCCATGAGCCGCCGACCGCCCGCGGACAGTCCAGCCGAATTCCCCTTTCATCCGCATCCAACGGCGACAGCCTGCCCCGCAATCCCTCCGCCCCGATGCATCTCCGCCGTTTTTTCCTTTCTGCCTTCCTGATCCTCGCCGGGTTTGCGAGCGCTTCCGCCGCTTCGCCCGCGGAATCCGCGCGCACGTCGCCGCTCGCCGCGCCGAAACCGCTCTTTCGCGACCCGGTCTTCGACGGCGCCGCGGATCCCGTCGTGATCTGGAATCCCACCGTGCAACGCTGGTGGATGTTCTACACGAACCGGCGCGCCAACGTTCCCGGCCTCTCCGGTGTCGCCTGGGTGCACGGCACGAAGATCGGCCTCGCCGAGTCCGCGGATCACGGCACCACGTGGAACTATCTTGGCACCGCCGACATCGAGCTGCCGCCGGAGTTGGGCGGCGCCGAGCCGACCTTGTGGGCGCCGGACGTGATCACCGGGCCCGACGGCACGCATCACATGTTTCTCACCGTCGTCCCGGGTGTATTCGAAAACTGGCAACACCCGCGCGCCATCGTCCACCTCACCAGCACCGACCTCCGCACCTGGCGGAATCCGCGGCCGTTGACGCTCGCCTCCGACCGCGTGATCGACGCCTGCGTGTTTCCGCTGCCGGACGGCGGCTGGCGGCTTTGGTATAACAACGAACGCGACCGCAAATCCATTTACTACGCCGACAGCGCCGACCTCGTCACTTGGACCGACCGGGGCAAATGCGAGGGCGTGGGCGAGCGCCCTGGCGAGGGCCCGTATGTTTTCCGCTGGCGTGACCATTATTGGATGATCGTCGACCTCTGGCGCGGGCTCGGCGTGTATCGGTCCGACGACCTCACTCACTGGACCGCGCAGGAGGAAAACCTCCTCGCCACGCCCGGTCGTGGACCTGACGACGGTGTCAACGGCGGCCACGCCTGCGTCGTCGTGCGCGACGATCGCGTCTTCTGTTTTTATTTCACGCACCCCGGCCGCGCCGGCACGATCAAGCCCGAGGACAAGGACTCGCTCGACCTGCGCCGCAGCTCGATCCAGGTCGTGGAACTCCACGAGCGCAACGGCCGCCTCACCTGCGACCGCGACACGCCCACCTTCGTCGATCTGCGCTGAAAGCCGAGCCCACGGAACACACGGATCTCAAATCCATTCACTCTGTGAGTTCTGTGGCTGCTCCTGAAATTGAACCACAGATTGCACAGAGCGCACGGATCCAAGCCTCTGTACTCCCGTGCATTCCGTGCATTCTGTGGTCAAAACTCTGAGCTGGTCCCGTTTCCGTCGCCCGCGAGGCCCTTATCCCTCAAATTGAACCACAGATTGCACGGAGCACACAGAATCCAAGCCTCTGTACTCCGTGCATTCCGTGCATTCTGTGGTCAAAACTCTGACCTGGTCCCGTTTTCCGCCGCCCACGAGGCCCTTATCCCTCAAATTGAACCACAGATTGCACAGAGCGCACGGAATCCCAATTCTTCTACTCCGTGGTCATAACCCCGAACGTGAAACTCAACGAGCTCACCGAGAAGATCATTGGGGCCGCGCACAAGGTGCTCTTTGCGCTTAAGCCGGGGCTCGACGAAAAGCTCTACGAACGCGCCCTCGTCCTCGAACTTACCAGGCAGGGCTTTCGTTGCGATTCCCAGAAACCGTTTCCCGTTCATTACGATGGTGAACTCATCGGGACGCTCGTTCCGGACCTGATCGTTGAGGAAACCGTGATCGTCGACCCGAAAGTAGTCGTAGCCTTCAACGATACTCACCTCGCACAGATGCTGGGCTACCTCAATATCACCGGTCTGAAAACCGCGCTCCTTTTGAATTTCAAAAATGCCACCCTCGGCATCAAACGCGTCTCCAACTAGGCACCCGGTATCCACATTCTGATTCCGTGCACTCCGTGCATTCCGTGGTCAAAACTCCGGAATCAAACCACGGATTGCACGGCGTGCGCAGAGTTCGAAGGTAAGTTCACCGGTGGGCCCTACCCCTCCCGCAAATTCCGCGCAGCGTTCTCCTTCGACTTCGGGCGTGACGTGACGATAAGTAGGAAGCGTCCCATGAGCGACATTCGCTTCGTCGAACCCGCCCCCACGATCCAGCTGCACCTGCCGGACGGCCGCACGCTCGAAGGTCCGCGCGGCGCGACCGCCGAAACGCTCCTGCAGCCGATCGCCGGCACCCTGCCCGCGGCCCTCGTGGGCGTGCTCGTCAACGGCGAGCTGCACGACCTCACGTTCCCCATCGAACTCGAGGCGCGGATCCGGCCGGTGACACTCGGCGAAGCCGACGGCGCCCGCATCTACCGGCGCTCGCTCACGTTCCTGCTGCAGACCGCTTTCACCCGATTGTATCCGCAAGCCGCACTCACGATCGATCACTCGCTCGCGTCCGGCGGTTACTTTTGCAACGTCAGCGGCCGCGATCCGCTGCTGCCGGAAGAACTCGCCACGCTCGAAAACGAGATGCGCCAGCTCGTCGCCCTCGACCTGCCGTTCGAGCGCCTCGTGGTCAGCGTGACCGAAGCGATCGCGATCTTCGAAAAACAGAACCAGCCCGACAAGGCGCGGCTGATGCGCTACCGCCGCAAGCCCACCATCACGCTCTACCGGCTCGGCGACTGCATCGACGACCGCCACGGCTTCCTGGTGCCGTCCACGCGCTACCTCACGCAGTTCGATCTCGTTGCGATCAATGGCGGCTTCGCGCTCCGCTATCCGCGCCAGCACTCGCCCGACAAGCTCACCCCGCTCACGAGTTACCCGAAACTCCTCGCCTCGTTCCGCCAATACGGCGCGTGGCTCGACCGGCTCGGCATCGGCCACGTCGGCGCACTCAACGACGCGATCCAGTCCGGTCGCAGCCGCGAGGTCATTCTCGTTTCCGAAGCCTTGCACGAGCAGACGATCGCCGAGATCGCGCGCAAAATCGCCGATCGCAGCGCGCAGGCGCGACTCGTCCTGATCTCGGGACCGTCCTCGTCGGGCAAGACGACCTTCTCGCGCCGGCTCGCCGTGCAGCTGCTTACGCTCGGGCTGTCGCCCTACACCCTCGAGCTGGACAACTATTTCGTCGATCGCGCGTTCACGCCGCGCGACGCCGAGGGCAAGCTCGATTACGAGACGATCGACGCCCTGCACCTCGCCCAGCTCGGCGAGCACCTCGAACGGCTCCTCGCCGGCGAGGAGGTGCAGCTGCCGCGCTACAACTTTCAAGAGGGGAAACAACTCCCCGGCGACGTCGCTCAGCTCGGCCCCGGCCAGCTGATCATCCTCGAAGGCATTCACGGCCTGAATCCGCGGCTGATCCCGCCCGCGCTCGCCGCCCAGTCGTTCCTGATCTACGCGTCCGCGCTGACGCAGCTGAACCTCGACCGCACCAACCGCGTCTCCACCACCGACACCCGCCTCATCCGGCGTCTGGTCCGCGACGCGCGCGACCGCGGCTACAACGGCAACGACACGATCGGCCGCTGGGAATCCGTTCGCCGCGGCGAGAAGCTCCACATTTTCCCGTATCAGGAAAACGCGCACGTGATGTTCAACTCCGCGCTCGCCTACGAACTCTCCGCCCTGCGCCCGCTCGCCGAACCGCTCCTGCGCCAGATCTCCCCGCGCTCGCCGGAATATGTCGAGGCCCGTCGGCTGCTCGCGTTTCTCGAATGGTTCTCGCCGATGGACCCCGAGTTCATTCCCGACCATTCGATTCTCCGCGAATTCATCGGCGGCTCGATCCTCAAGGACTTCAGGGTGTGGGGCGTTTAGGGCATCTCCACGGCCCGCGAGCCTTGCCTCGCCCTCTCGCCGAACCGAACCTCGATTCATGCGTCTGCTCCACCTGCCGTTCGTTTTCGCCGCCATTCTCCTGCAGCTGAGTTCCGCCGCCGCCGCCGCACCTGAGCGACCGAACATCGTCTTCATCCTCGCTGACGATCTCGGCTACGGCGAACTGGGCAGCTACGGACAGACGAAGATCCGCACGCCGCACCTCGACCGCCTCGCCGCCGAGGGGATGCGGTTCACGCAATTTTACGCCGGCAGCACCGTCTGCGCGCCGTCGCGCAGCGTTCTCATGACCGGCCAGCACTTGGGTCACACGACGGTCCGCGGCAACGCCGGTGCGGGCAATCTCGCCGCACAAACCCTCCGCCCCGGCGAGCCCACGCTCGCGCGGGTGTTACAGAAAACCGGATACACCACCGCGCTCGTCGGCAAATGGGGCCTCGGCGAAACCGGCACCAGCGGCGATCCGAACCGGCAGGGTTTCGATTACTTCTTCGGCTACACGAACCAGACTCACGCGCACAATCACTACCCCAATTTCCTCTTTCGCAATGGCCAGCGGGTGAAGTTGCCCAACGACCTCGTGCCGGTCGGCGAGGTTGAGGGCGTCGGCTACGCCACGAAACGTCTCGTCTACGAGGGCGACCTCTTTGCCCGCGAGGCGCGCCAGTTCGTCGACGCGCACCGCGAGCGGCCGTTCTTCCTGTTCCTCTCGCTCGTCTCGCCGCATGCCAACAACGAGCGCGCCCGCGAGCTCGGCGACGGCCATGAGGTGCCCGACCAGGGCCAGTATGCGCTCGAACCATGGAACGACTCCACCCGCAATCACGCGCAAATGGTCACGCGCATGGACCGCGATATCGGCGAGTTGATGGCGCACCTAAAAAACATCGGTCTGGACGAACGTACGCTCGTGATTTTCACCAGCGACAATGGACCGCACCAGGAAGGCGGCCCCGATTACGATCCGGCGTTCTTCGACGTCAGCGGGCCGTTCAGCGGACTCAAACGCGACCTCACCGAAGGCGGCATCCGCGTGCCGTTCATCGCCCGCTGGCCCGGTCGCATTCCCGCCGGCGCCGTGTCGGCGCAGGTCGGCTACTTCGGCGACATGATGGCGACTTTCGCCGATCTCGCCGGCGCGCCGCTGCCGCCTGATCGCGACAGCATCAGCCTCGTGCCGACGCTGCTCGGCCGCGGCACGCAACCGCAGCACGAGTTTCTCTATTGGGAATTCTACGAGAGCGGCGTCAGCCAGGCCGTCCTGCTCGAAGGTCGGTGGAAAGGTATCCGGCTGAAAAGCCCCGACGCGCCGCTGCAGCTCTTCGACCTCGCCGCCGATCCCGCCGAAACAAAAGACGTCGCCGCGGCGCACGCCGACGTCGCGCAACGCATCGCCGCGATCATGCACGACGCGCACGTGCCCAACGAACACTGGCGCCTGAACGCCGCACGCTGAGGCGCGTCGTCTCGTTTTCGGACGGTTCAGCCGTTTTCGTCCGCGCGGCGCGGCGGGTTTGCCGCTTCCTTCATTGCGTCATGCCCCGCTTTTGTCGCGTTTTCGTTCTCCTGTTTTCCTTCGCGGCGTGCTCGCTCGCCCGCGCGGACACCTCCTCTCCTCCCGCCGCCGAGTTCGTTCTCGCCGATCAGCAGCAGGCCATTCCGTTCTGGATCGAAGCCTCGACCGATCGCGCCATCGCGCGGGCGGCCGACGATGTTCGCAGCGATATCGCCCGCGTGGCGGATGCCCGGCCAGCCTTACTCGGGGAATTGCCCACGACGCCGCCGCGGCAGCTGGTGCTCGCCGGCGTGGTCGGCCACAGCGCTGCGATCGACCAACTCGCCCGCTCCGGGCGGCTCGATCTTTCCGCCCTTCGCGGCGCGTGGGAAAGTTTTGTGCTCGCGACCGTCGAAAATCCGTTTCCCGGCGTCGATCGCGCGCTGATCGTCGCCGGCAGCGACCGCCGCGGCGCGATCTACGGACTCTACGAAATCTCCGCCGCGATCGGCGTTTCGCCCTGGCATTGGTGGGCCGACGTCACACCGCCGCCCCGCGCTCGCCTCGCGCTCCCCGGCGAGTTTCGTCGCTTCGGTCCGCCGTCGGTGAAATATCGCGGCATCTTCCTCAACGACGAGGACTGGGGCCTTCAGCCGTGGGCCGCCAAAACCTTGGAGCCTGAAACCGGCGACATCGGCCCCAAAACCTACGCGCGACTGTTCGAACTTCTGCTGCGCCTGAAGGCCAACACCGTCTGGCCCGCCATGCATCCCACCACGCGCGCGTTCAATCATTACCCGCGCAACAAGGAGGTCGCCGACGCCTACGGGATCGTCATGGGGTCGTCGCACGCCGAACCGATGCTGCGCAACAACGTCGACGAGTGGACCGCGCCGAAGGAGGACTACAACTACGTCACGAACCGCGCGGGCGTCCTGCGTTACTGGGAACAGCGCGTCGCCGAAAACGGCCGCTACGAGAACATCTACACGCTCGGGATGCGCGGTATTCACGATTCGAATATGCAAGGCCCGACCACCGACGCGGAGCGCATCCGCGTCCTCGAACAGGTGTTCGCCGACCAGCGGGCGCTGATCGCGCGCTACGTCCGGCCCGACGTCACCGCCGTGCCCCAGATGTTCTGCGCCTACAAGGAAGTGCTCGATCTCTACCGCCAGGGCCTGCGCGTGCCGGACGATGTCACGATCGTCTCGCCCGACGACAATTTTGGCTACATCCGCCATTTCCTCAGCCCCACGGAGCGCACGCGACCCGGTGGCGGCGGCGTTTACTATCACCTTTCATATCTCGGCCGGCCGCTCTCCTACCTGTGGCTCGGCACCACGCCGCCGGCGCTGATCTGGACGGAAATGCACAAGGCGTTCGAACACGGCGCCGACCGGATCTGGATCGCCAATGTCGGGGATCTGAAACCCGCCGAGATCGGCACCGAGTTTTTCCTCCAACTCGCCTGGGACATCCGTCGCTGGCAGCCCGACACTCTGCCGCAATTCCTGGAGGAGTGGGCCGCTCGCGAATTCGGCGCCGACTCGGCGCCGGAGATCGCGGCGATCTTGAACGAGTTCTACGTGCTCAACTTCGCGCGCAAACCCGAGCACCTGCAGTGGTGGCTGCCGCGCGAACCCCGCCGGTTCAATAATTTCACCGACGCGGAAATCGACCAGCGCCTCGCCGCGTTTTCCCGGCTCTCCGCGCACGTCGCCGCGCTCCGGGCGCGGATGGCTCCGTCACGCCAGGACGCGTTTTACGAACTCGTCTACTATCCCGTGGTCGGCGCCGCCTTGGCCAACGAACGCTTTTTCGCCGGCGAGCGCGGCGCGCTCGACGTGGCTCGTTCAGCCGACGCCCGGCTGATCGGGGAAACGCGCTATTTCAACGAAGAGCTCGCCGGCGGAAAATGGCGCGGGTTCATGACGCTCGAGCCAGCCAGCAACGAGTGGGCCTCCATGCGTATCGCGCCGTGGTCGCCGCCCGCCGAACCGCGTCCGGCCATCCCCGCGTCCGCACCCGGCACGCGTCTCACGCTCGACGCCGCCGAGTTCGTCTCGGCCGCGCCGCGCGGCGGTGCCGTCTGGACCGTCGTGCCCGGACTCGGCCGCAGCGGCCGGGCCGCGACGCCGCTGCCCACGACGTTCGCGTCCGTCGACGCCGGCGACGCCACCGCGAGCGCGCCGCGGCTCGACTACATCGTCACGTTTCCCGCCGCGGGCACGTTTCGCCTTGAGCTCGAGCTGCTGCCCACGCATCCGCTCGATGGCCAGTCCCAGCGACTCGCGGTCGCGCTCGACGACCAACCGCCCGTCGTGATCACACTGGGCAACGACGATGGCAGCGCGCGCTGGGCGCAGGGGGTGTTGAGCAACGTCCGCACCGCCGCGACCTCGCTCAACGTCACGCGCTCCGGCGCGCACACGCTGCGCCTCTTCGCGCTCGATCCGGGAATCGTGCTCGACCGGCTGAGCCTCGATCTCGATTCGCCGCAGCCGTAACGACGCTTTCGTGATTTTCGTTCGGAGCGCGGAATCGTAAACTCACCGCCGATGAAGCAGCCCACCCGCGACGAACGCGATCGCATGTGCACCCGCAAGCGCCGCTATCGCACGCAGGCCGACGCGCTCGATGCCGCGTCGCTGGTGGGCTTTGCCCGTGAACGCACGGCGTATCGGTGTCCGCTCTGCGGCTTCTGGCACCTCACCAGTATTTCCCGCGGCCGCTCGCCGCGCTGATCCAACCCTCGGCGCGAAGGTGCGGAGCAACGGCAAGATCCGCGAAGGCCGACGTTAATCCTCTTCGCGAAACGTCGCCCCGTCGCGTCTCCGCGCTTTCTCCGAAACCGTCGTCGCCCCCCTCGCGGTTCATCGCGTGTGGCATTCGCGCACGCAGAAATAGCATCCGTTGACCTGCGGAAAATGACGCCGCGCGTCCTTCATGGCTTCGTGACACGAATAGAATTCGCCGAGGTAAATGCGGTCGTGCGGCTCGGGCATGAACTGGCAGCCATGCTTGTGCACTTCGTGGTCGCCGTTGAACTGCGCGGTCTTGCTGACGTAATAGGGGTCCATCGCCATCGCCGCCCCGGCGCAGCGCCCATCGTTCCGCGGGGCGATCGCAGTCTCGCAGATGACACGTTTTCTGGCTCCGCAGTTCTTGGCGGGAACGCGCCGCGCGTTGCCGGAGCCATCCCTTCACCGCCCGCTTCCTGCCACCGCATTGCCCTTGTCTGAAGCGGGCGGGTGAAAGAGACTTGAGCTGCCCGCCCGCCGCGACGCGCCGTCGTTCGCTTTTGTTGGGCCGCCGCCGGGACGGACGCTTCTCCCCATGAAAACCTCCGTGCGTTGGCTCAAAGCCATCGTCTGCCTGCTCGCCCTCGACTTCGTGCTGCCATCGATCGCACCCGCCGCCGATGACACAATCCCGCTCGATTCCGCCGTCCGCCTCGGCCGGCTCTCCAACGGCCTCACTTATTACATCCGTAAAAACGTAAAGCCCGAGAAACGCGTCGAACTCCGCCTCGCCGTTAACACCGGCTCCGTGCAGGAGGACGACGACCAGCTCGGCCTCGCGCATCTGATCGAACACCTCTGCTTCAAGGGCACCAAGACGTTCCCGAAAGCCGACCTCATTCACTACCTCCAATCCGTCGGCGCCAACTTCGGCCCCGATATCAACGGCTACACGACGTTCGACGAAACCGTTTACCTGCTGACGCTCCCGACCGACAAACCCGACATCCTCGCGAACGGCCTCAAGATCATGCGCGACTGGGCCAGCGACATCACCTTCGATCCCGCCGAGATCGATCTCGAGCGCGGCGTCGTCGTCGAAGAGTGGCGCCTCGGCCGCGGCGCGCAGCAGCGCATGATGGACAAGGCGCTGCCCGTCCTCTTCAAGGGCTCGAAATACGCCACGCGCCTCCCGATCGGCACCAAGGAATCGATCGAGGGCATGAGCTACCCGACGATCCAGCGTTACTATCGCGACTGGTATCGGCCGGACCTGATGGCGTTCATCGTCGTCGGCGACATCGATCCCGACCAGATCGAGCAACAGATCCGCACGGAGTTCGGCGCGATCGCCGCCCCGACGCAGGATCGCGCGAAGGAAACGTATCCAGTTCCTGATAACGACGCGCCGCTCTACGCGATCGTCTCCGATCGCGAGAATCCCTACAACCTCGTCGTTCTCGCCTTCAAGACCGAGCCGCCGCGCTACGAGACGTCCGCCGATTACCGCCGCCTGCTCGTCGAGCAGCTTTTCGTGCAATTGATGAACCTGCGCCTGGCCGAGCTCACACAGAAGCCGAACCCGCCGTTCATCATGGCGCGCGCCAACTACAGCCGCCTCTGGGTCCGCCAGAAGGGCGCCTACCAGCTGTTCGCCGTCGTGCCCGACAACGGCGTCAGCCGCGGACTCGCGTCGGTGCTCACTGAAAACGAGCGCGTCCGCCTGCACGGTTTCACGCCCGCCGAGCTCGAGCGCGCCAAACAAACCCTGCTGCGGAGCGCCGAGCAGCGCTTCATCGAACGCGAGAAAACCGAGTCCGCCCAGCTCGTGCAGTCCTACGTCGCGCATTTCCTCATGAACGATCCCGCACCGGGCGCGGAATTCGATTATCGCTTCGCGCAACAACACCTCGGCGGCGTCACGCTCGACGAGGTCAACCAACTCTCCGCCAAATGGATCACGCCGCAGAACCGCGTGATGCTCGTGCAGAGTGTCGAGAAACCCGACGTGAAGCTGCCCGCCGAAGCCGAATTGCAGGCCGTCGTCGCCGAGGTCGCGCAGTCGAAGATCGAAGCCTACGCCGAGAAACAACTGCCCTCGCAGCTGATCGAAAAAGCCCCGCCTCCCGGCAAAATCGTCGGCCGCAAAACCATCCCCGAAGTGGGCGTGACCGAGCTGGAGCTATCGAACGGCGTTCGCGTCGTGCTCAAGCCCACGACGTTCAAGAACGACGAGATCGTTTTCAGCGCGTTTCGTCCCGGAGGCCAGTCGGTGTTCCCCAACGACTATCACCTCGCCGCCATGCTCGCCGCCGCCTGCATCGACGAGAGCGGCGTCGGACCGTTCAGCAAACCGGACCTGCGAAAAATCCTCGCGGGCAAGGTCGTGAGCGTCACCCCGAATCTCTCGACCTACTTCGACAACGTGAACGGCAGCTGCTCCGCCAAGGACCTCGAGAGCGCCCTGCAGCTCACGCATTTGTATTTCACGGCGCCGCGCGCCGATCCGGCCGTTTACCAGTCCGTCATCGATCGGCAGCGCGCGATCCTCAAGAACGTCCTGCTCAATCCGCAGTCCGCGTTCTTCAACGAGGTCGAAAAAATCCGCTACCGGAATCACCCGCGCAATCCCAACGTCCTGCCGAGCGACGAGGACTGGGCGCAGATCACCTTCGATAAGACGTTCAACGCTTACCGCGCACGCTTCGGCAGCGCCGCCGGTTTCACCTTCGTCTTCGTCGGCGCCTTCACGGTCGACGCGCTCTCACCGCTGCTCGAAACGTATCTCGGGAGCCTGCCCGGCCGGGCCGCGCCCGCCGGCTGGCGCGACCTCGGGATCCGCCCGATCACGGGTCCGTTCGCCGAAAAGATCCAGCGCGGCTCCGATCCGAAAAGCCTCGTGGTGCTCGGCCTCGAAGGCCCCGCCGCCTACACGCGCGACGAGGGACACGTGCTCTGGTCGCTCGGCAACATCCTCGAGCGCGCGATGATCGACAAACTCCGCCTCGAGCTCGGCGGCGTCTACTACGCCAACGTCAACGCCGGCATGGATCAGGTGCCCTACGCGCACTACCGCTTCGACCTCATGATCCCGTGTTCGCCGGAGAACGTCGACAAGCTCATCGCCGCCGCCGAATCCGAGATCAACCGGATCCGCACCTCGGGCCCCACGCCGGACGAGATCCAGAAGGAAGTCGAGACGCAGCGGCGCAACGTCGAGAAGGACAACGAAAACAACAACGCCTGGCGCTGGAAACTCGACAAGATCTACCGCGACCACGAGACCTTCGGCCGCGCCGCACATCCGGAGGAGCTGATCGCACTCGTCACCGCGCCCAATCTCCAGCACGCCGCGAACCGCTACCTCGACCTGAAGCAGGCCCTCCGCTTCACGCTGTATCCAGAAAGCAAATAAGCGTGTTACCGCCGGTTGAGGCGCGCGTCAGTCGCGAGCCGGCATCTCCAGCGGAATGATCGCGTGACGACGCAACTCGACGCCGCGCAAAAAGGTGAGGATCGCCCGCTCGCCGATCCGGTCGCCGGTCAGCTGCTTGTGCAACGCATCGACCGACGGCGTGGCCGCGCCATCGAGCGAGATCACGATGTCGCCCTCGACGACTCCCGCCCGCGCCGCCGGGCTGCCGGTTTCGATCCCGGCCACGAGCACGCCCGTTTCCTGAGTCAACCGGTGATGCCGCACAAGCTTCCGCAGCAAGGGCACGTTCTGCCCCGCCACGCCAATGTAGCTCCGCCTGATCCGGCCATCCTTGATCAGCCAGCCCGCCACCCAACGCGCCGTGTTGCTCGCAATCGCGAAACAGATGCCTTGCGCCGGACGAATGATCGCGGTGTTCACACCGATCACCTCGCCGCGGGCATTCACGAGCGGCCCGCCCGAATTGCCGGGATTCAGCGCCGCATCCGTCTGGATCACGTTGTCGATCAGCCGTCCCGATGCGCCGCGCAGCGAACGCCCGAGCCCGCTCACGATGCCCGCGGTCACCGTCTGCTGGAAACCCATCGGCGAGCCGATGGCGATCGCCACCTGTCCTGGCCGCACCGAGGCGCTGTCCGCGAGTCGGAGAAACGGAATCTCGTCCGCCGCCCCGACGCGCAAGACCGCGAGGTCCGTGTCCGGATCGTCGCCGATCAAATCTGCGGTGAGCTTGCGCCCATCGGCCAGAAACACCTTCAACTCACGGGCGCCATGAACGACATGGCTGTTGGTCAACAAGTAACCGTCCGGCGAAATAAAGAACCCCGAACCCGAGCCTCCCGACGCCGCGGAGCCGCGAACTTCGATGTGCACCACGGCGGGATGCGCCGCCGCGACCGCACCGGAGACCGCATCCGAATAGGCGTCCAGCAACACTTCATCCCCCGACTCGTTCGAGACCGGCGTGAAATCGACGTTCATGATGCGGGCAAGAAGCTCCGATCGCCCATTTCCGCAAATCGTCCGCCGGCGCCAGCCGGTTCACGCCGACCGCGCGGTTTCCGCCTCCGCGATCCTCGCCCGCAGCGCGACCAGCCGTTCTCTCGCTCGCGCGAGGCGGCGGTCGAAGCGCACCAGTGGCGTGACCTTCGTCTCGCAGCGCGGCCAGAGCGGCAAGGCTCCCAATGTTGCGTCCAACTCGTCCGGCGACCCGGCGCGCATGACAAAGGCAAACGCCGTCCCCGCCGCCGCCGGGCCCCCGGCCACGATCCGGCCGGACTCGTGCAGCCGCTGCAGCCCCTCAAGCGTGGGCAGCACGAAGCGTTCGCTGAACGCCAGCGCCTCCGCCGGCGTGGGAATCACGCTTACCGGCACCAGTTTCATTTCGACCAGATAATGCATCTCCGCGCCGCGATCCGTTTCGTTCAAGGTTTCCATTTTCAATCTGTAATTGGTTTTTCGTGACAGTCGTCGTCTTCAGGCCGCCAGGGCCGAGAGCGGCTCGATCTCGCGGGCGCGTCGCAGCGCGCGACCCCACCAGCGCAGCTGCGCCAGCATCAGGTGCAGCGTCCGGCGGGGACGCTCCGGGGCGAGCAGCGCGCCGTCCGGCCCGAAGCGCTCCCAGGCGCTCGTCAGCGCCACGCCATCCCGCACGGACACGGCGTTGAAACCGGCAAACACCTGCCGCAGCTGCTCGACCGCGCGGATCCCGCCGGACATCCCGCCGTAGGACACGAAACCGACCGGCTTCGCCTCCCACTCGTCATGCGCCGCATCGACGATCGCCTTCAACGTCGCCGGGAAGCTGTGATTGTATTCCGGCGTGACGATCACGAACGCGTCGGCGCGCGCCAACCGTTCGCGTAGCGCCGCCACGGCGGGATCCTGCTCGCCGGCGAAATGCGCCGGCAGGCCCAGCGTCAGCGGATCGACCACATCGATCGTGAATCCGGCCTCGCGGCGCATCTCCTGCACGACCCAGCCGCCGACTTTGTCAGCGAGCCGGCCTTCGCGCGCACTGCCGTAGATCACGGCCACATGGAGCGGCGCGGGCGCCGCTCCGGATTCGGAAGAGGTGTTCATGGATTCGTGAGTTGACACGCCGCGACGCTACGACCTCAACCTTACTTGAGGTCAAGAGGTGCACCATGAAATCCTGCGAGCGAGGAACGTTTCCCCGGGAGCTGACGGTCGGCGAGGTCGCGAAGCGCAGCGGCGTCGCCGTCTCCGCAATTCATTTCTACGAGGCCAAGGGTCTCATCCTGAGCTGGCGCAACGCCGGCAACCAGCGCCGCTACCCGCGCGAGGTCCTGCGGCGCGTCGCCATCATCAAGGTCGCGCAACGCCTCGGGTTTCCGCTCGCCGAAATCCGCCGCGCGCTCGATGCCCTGCCGCAGGGCCGCACGCCGACCGCGCGCGACTGGGCGCGACTCTCCGTGCGCTGGCACGCCGAACTCGACGACCGCATCGCACGACTCACCAAGCTGCGCGACCAGCTCACCGGCTGCATCGGTTGCGGCTGCCTTTCCATGAGCGACTGCCCGTTGCGCAATCCGTTCGATGAGCTCGCCGAAGAAGGCGCGGGGCCGCGGCTCCTCGAACCCTGATGCCTACGGTTTTTTTGCCGCTGTCACAAAACGAATCCCGGTTTCGTCCTTATTGGCGTATGAGCACTCCATCTCCCTCTCCTTCGCACGCGCCTCGCGTCAATTACCGCACGGCCTCGCCGCTCGTGATCCCCGCCATGCGCGGATTGCAGGACGCCGTGAACCGCTGCGGTCTCGAGCATTCCTTGCTCGAGCTCGTGAAACTGCGCGCGTCGCAGATCAACGGCTGCGCCTTCTGCATCGAGATGCACTCGCGCGAAGCCCGCGCCGCCGGCGAACGCGACGACCGCCTCCACCTCCTCAACGCCTGGGAGGAAGCCGGCGTCTACACCACGCGCGAGCTTGCAGCGCTCCGTTGGACGGAAGCGTTGACCCGGCTTTCCGACGGCCCGGTGTCCGACGCGCTGTTCAAAAGCGTGCGCGCCGAATTCTCCGAAGAGGAACTCGCCAACCTCACCCTCGCGATCGTCGCCATCAACGGCTGGAACCGCTTCAGCGTCGGCTTCCGCGTGCCGCCGCGTTTCGCGGGCTGAACGCGTATCCGCCGGTGACCGACACGTTTCTCGAGCACCGTCCGCTCCTGTTCGGCATCGCCTACCGCATGCTTGGCAGCGTCGCCGAAGCGGACGATGCCGTGCAGGAGATTTACCTGCGTTGGCAAAAACAGGACGCCACGCGGCTCGACTCCGCACGCGCGTGGCTGATCGCCGCCACCACGCGCTGGTGCATCGATCAGCTCCGCTCCGCGCGGCGTCAACGCGAGGACTACAAGGGCCTCTGGCTGCCCGAGCCGCTGCTCGACGCGCCCGCGGCTCCTCCCGGGCGCGCGGGCGCACTCGCGGATTCGTTGAGCATGGCGTTCATGTTCATGCTCGAGCAGCTCTCGCCGGTGGAACGGGCCGTCTTCCTGCTGCGCGAGGCGTTCGATTTCGATTATTCGGAGATCGCGGAAATGGTGGGCAAAAGCGAAGCCAACTGCCGGCAGCTGTTCAGCCGCGCCCGCCGCACGCTCGGCCGCCGCGACGAACCGATCGCCGAGCCGGAGCCGCCGCGCCAGGCCGAGGAGATCGTGCAACAATTCCTGCACGCGTGCACGACCGGCAACCTCGGCGAACTGCTCGCCGTGCTCACCGACGATGTGGTCCTTTATTCCGATGGCGGCGGTCGCGTGCCGTCGGCGCTCCGTCCGATCGTCAATGCCGATCGCGTGAGCCGCTTCTTCCTCGGCATCGGCAAGCGCGGCGCGTTTCACGGCGAATCCCGGCTCGCGCAGGTCAACGGCACCGTGGGCGTGCTCCTGCGGCGCCGCGACGGCCGCCGCAGCGTCACCGCGTTCGCGCTGCACGGCGGTCGCATCCGCGCGATCTACCTCGTCAACAACCCGGAAAAGCTCCGGGGCGTCGACTGACGCTCAGCTCTTCTTCGAGGTCGTGACGAAGACGGCACCGATCACCCGGCGCACGTTGTGGCTGTCGCATTTTGGACAACGGATTTCGCGCTTCCGCTCCTTTTCCATGTGTTCGGTGATCGTGAGTTCGAGCGAGAACGTGTGCTCGCAGTCCGCGCAGCGATAATCGTATTCCGGCATAACTCCTCCTGGGCTTTGACCGGAGTCTGACGGATTGCGCCTGCGCCGGCAATCCCGCGGCCGGACCGTCACCAGCCCAGTTCCTGCCGCACGTATTTCGTCGCCGGGCTGCCGCGCGAGAGCAGGCGGTCGTGGTAACGCTTCAAATCGAAGTTCGCACCTTCGCGCCGCTCTACCTCGGCGCGGAGGTCGTCGTGCTCGACCGCGCCGACGAAATACGTCGAGAGCTGCGTGGAGCTCTGACACGCCCGCCGCCACTTGCCGACCGCCTCGCCTTCCTCCTGGAATCCGCGCCGGATCATCAGCTCCAGCGCCTGCTCCTCGGTCATGCCGGCCGTGTGCACCCGGTTGTCGAGGATCGCATTGATGATCGCGCGCAACCGCATCTTCAGCTGCTGCATCTTCACCTTCGGCCCCCCAAAACCCGCCTCGGCCATCACCCGCTCCGCGTAAACCGCCCAGCCTTCGATGAACGTGCCGCTCGCAAACACCGCGCGCACGAGCGTCGGCGCCCGAAACCGGTTCGAATGCGCGATCTGCAGGTAATGCCCGGGCATCGCTTCGTGCACCGCGAGGTCGTGCAGCATGTAATCGTTGTATTCGCGAAAAAACGACGCTTTGCGCTCCGGCGTCCAGTCCGCCGGCGTCGGCGACACCGTGAAGAACGTCTCGCCGTCCGGCTCCAGCGCGCCCGGCGAATCGCAATAAGCGATCGCCACCCCGCGTTGAAACTCCGGCAGCACGATGATCTTGAGCGGCGTGTCCGGCACCGTGACGAAATCCTGCGCCCTGACGAACGCCGTCGCCGCGTCCGTGATCTCACGCGCCCGCGCCACCACCGTGTCGTCGTTCGCGTGTTTCGCCGCGAGTTGATCCAGCACCGCCTTGATCACCCGCGCGCGATCAGCCTGCTCGCGTTCCCCGGCCTCCGGATGCGTCTGGCGAAACAACGGCAGCGCCGTCGCGTAGATCTCCTCCGTCGTGCGGTCGAGTTCGCGTTCCGCCCGCGCGAGGATCTCCTCGGGCGAAAGTTCCGACGCCAGTGCGAACCGGAGTTTTTTCCGAAACCGTTCCGCGCCGAGACGAAAGTCGCCGTCGGCCCGCGGCAGCACCTCTTGCTCGAGCCAGCCTTTGTAATCGGTGAGCGCGGCGATCGCCGTTTTCTGCGCTGCCGCGATCTCCTCCCGAAGCGGTGGCGCCGACGCGATCAGCGGCTCGAGCTCGTCGCGCACCAGCGCGATCGCGCCGGCGGTCTGACCGATCGCCGTTTGCGTGTGAATGCGCGGTGGATGGCGCAGCGTCGCTTTGATCTGCGCGACCACTCCGGGAATCGCGTTCAACCGCGCGATCGCGCTCCGCAGCCGCGTCTCCGCCGGCGCGAACTCCCGCGCCGTCAGCAGATAAATGCTCGTCGCGAGGCTGTCGTTATACGAAAGCGGATTCCACTCGTGCGGCCGCTCCTCCACGAGCGTGAACAACATTGATTCCAGCTCGAGCGCGAGGATCTGCGCATCGACACGATTCGGGCCCGTCAGCGCCGCGACATCGATCTGCTGCAGCGCGGCCCGTTGCGCGCGCAGCTCTTCCTCCCGCGCCTGCAAGGCGGCCGGACTGAAATCCGTCAGCTTGCCATCGAACCGATGATCGCCGAGCTGGGTGGCCGTTTCCGGCCGCGCCCGCAGGAGCGCCTCGATGCATTCGCCGGCGAGTCTCTCGAAGGCCGAGTCCGCCGGTGTCCGCGTCTGTGCCGCACCCGTTTCGCCCAGCAGCAGCGTCACCGCTGCGAGTCCGCTCAGCCACCCACCGAAACGAAACTTCATGGCGCAGGCTAGCCCCGCCCCGTCTCGTTCACAACGTCCGTTTTTCCTCGGGCATCATGGTTGACTGTAAGGCAAACGCCTCGTTGCCGCGCGTCCCGGCCGGCGCAGAGTTCACGTTGCGATGCTCCGCCCCGTTTCCCTCTTCGCCACCCTCGGTCTCTTCTTCCTGCTGCTGGCCACCGCGCCCTTCGTCGCGTCCGCCACCCCCGCCGAGCCGCCCAATCCGCTCATCCGCCAGCGCGCGGATCCGTGGATCCTCCGGCACACGGATGGCCTTTACTATTTCATCGCCACCGTGCCGGAATACGACCGGCTCGAGCTGCGGCGCGCGCCGACGATCGCGGGCCTCCCCGACACCGAGCCGAAGATCATCTGGCGCAAACACACCACGGGTGTCATGGGCGCGCACATCTGGGCGCCCGAGCTGCATTTCATCGACGGCAAGTGGTTCATCTACTTCGCCGCCGGCGAAGCCGAGAAGGTCTGGAACATCCGCATGTTCGTGCTCGAAAACGCCTCCCCCAATCCGCTGGAGGGCGAGTGGATCGAGCGCGGCCAGCTCAAGACCAACTGGGAATCGTTCAGCCTCGATGCGACGACCTTCGCGCACCGCGGCAAGCGCTATCTCATCTGGGCCCAGCGCGACCCGAACGTGAAGAACAACACCGACCTCTATATCGCGGAAATGGATACGCCGACGTCGATCGTCGGCCGCCAGGTCCTGCTCTCGCGGCCCGAGTTCGACTGGGAAAAGGTCCGCTACGCCGTCAACGAGGGTCCCGCCGTCCTGATCCGCCACGGCCGCGTGTTCGTCGCCTACTCCGCCGCCGGCACCGGCGCGGAATACTGCCTCGGCCTGCTCAGCGCCGACGAAAACGCCGATCTCCTCGATCCGCGCTCGTGGACGAAATCGCCCGCACCCGTGTTCGCGACGAGCGAGGAAAACCGGATCTTCGGTCCGGGTCACAACAGCTTCACGGTCGCCGAGGACGGCACGACCGACGTGCTCGTTTATCACGCTCGCAGCTACCGCGACATCCCGGGCGATCCGCTCCGCGATCCCAACCGTCACACCCGCGTGCAGCCCCTCGCGTGGCGGGCGGACGGCATGCCGGATTTCGGCGTGCCGCGGCCGGATACGCCGCCGAAGTTCGGCACCTATGCGCGCAGCGAACTCTGGGCGCGCGACGCCTGCATCTATCCGGATCCGGCCACGCAGACCTACCTGATGTATTTCTCCTCGCGCGGACCCGCCGGCCGCGCGGCCGTCGCCGCCTACACGAGCAAGGACCTCGAACACTGGACCGGCCCGACGTTCGTCTTCGAACGCCCGGAAAAGTGGTGGGCCGACCGCGGCATCTGGGCGCCGGAGATGCACGCGTATCGAGGAAAGTATTACCTGTTCCTCACCTTCGATTCGTCGCACCTGTTTCCCGAGCAATGGCGTAATTGGCTGCCGCGGGTGAAACGCGGCTCGCAAATCCTCGTCGCCGATTCGCCGCTCGGTCCGTTCCGGCCCTTCGCCAACGGCCCCACTTTGCCCGAGGACATGATGACGCTCGACGGCACGTTGTGGGAGGAGGACGGCGTGCCCTACATGGTGTTCTGCCACGAGTGGGTGCAGATCAAGGACGGCACCGTCGAGATGATCCAATTGCAGGACGATCTCTCCGCCACCGTCGGCGAACCGCAGCGGCTCTTCGACGCCAGCGACGCGCCTTGGGCCGTGAAAAACCCGGATCACGGCGGCCGCGTCACGGATGGTCCGTGGCTCCACCGCACGCAGGGCGGCAAGCTCCTCATGCTCTGGTCGTCGTTCACAAAAGACGGCTATGCCGTCGGCCTCGCCACGTCCGAGTCCGGCAAGCTCGCCGGACCGTGGCAACAATCACCCACGCCGCTCTATACCGACGACGGCGGTCACCCGATGCTCTTCCGCCGTTTCGACGGCCAGCTGATGCTCGCGCTCCACCGGCCCAACCGCCAGCCCCGCGAGACGCGTGAGGTGTTCCTCGAAATCGAGGAGCGCGACGACACCCTGGTCTTGAAACATCCCTGACGCCGCGCCGCCCGGGCGGCGTTCTCCTTTCTGCCATGCGCCCGCTCCTCCTCCTTGCCCTGCCGCTCGCGCTCGCCGCCGAGCCGCTGACTCTCACGCTGCGGCAATCGCCGTCCGCCGATACCTCCGGTTTCGCCATGGGCACCGCGCGCAATCCCGCCGGTTCGTCGCTCACCGTCGACAGCCGCAGCCTCCTGCTCGACGGGCAGCGTTGGACGCCCGCGATGGGCGAGTTTCACTATTCGCGTTATCCCGCCGACGAGTGGCGCGAGGAGCTGCTCAAGATGAAGGCCGGCGGTATCGACATTGTGGCGACGTATGTCTTCTGGATTCACCACGAGGAGATCGAGGGCGAATGGAACTGGCGCGGCTCCCACGATCTCCGGCGCTTCATCGAGACGGCGCGCGACGTCGGCTTGAAAGCGATCGTGCGCTGCGGTCCGTGGTGTCACGGCGAGGTGCGCAACGGCGGCCTGCCCGACTGGATCGTGCGTCGCGGCAACGTCCGCTCCGACGATCCCGCCTACCTCGCCAGCGCCACGAAACTCTACCAACAAATCGCCGCGCAACTCCGCGGTCTGCTGTGGAAGGACGGCGGCCCCGTCATCGGCATCCAGCTGGAAAACGAATACGGCGGCCCGGCGGCACACCTGCTCACGTTAAAGCGCCTCGCGCGCGAGGTCGGCCTCGACACGCCGCTCTACACACGGACGGGCTGGCCGGCGTTGAAAACGCCGATGCCGTTCGGCGAGATTCTTCCGCTCTACGGCGTTTACGCCGAGGGCTTCTGGGATCGCGAGCTCACGCCGATGCCGGGCAACTACTGGGCCGGCTTTCATTTCTCGCAGCTGCGGACCGACGCCAACATCGCCAACGAGGCGCTCGGGCGTCGCGACGTGCAGGACGATCCCGACGTCTGCCGCTATCCGTATCTCACCTGCGAGATCGGTGGCGGCATGATGAGCAGTTATCACCGCCGCATCCTCGTCGATCCCCGCGACATCGAGTCGACCACGCTCGTGAAGCTCGGCTCCGGCAGCGTCTCCCCCGGCTACTACATGTATCACGGCGGCACGAATCCCGAGGGCCGCCTGACGACGCTGATGGAGGAGCAGTCCACGGCGATCACCAACTGGAACGACATGCCGGTGAAAAACTACGACTTCCAGGCGCCGCTCGGCCAATACGGCCAGATCCGTCCGCAATATCATTCGCTGCGACGGCTGCATTATTTTCTGCACGACTACGGTTCCGACTTCGCGAACATGGCCGTCGCGCTACCCGACGCGCGACCATCCGGACGCGACGATGCGACGACGCTGCGCTGGTCCGCGCGCTCCGATGGCCGACGCGGTTTCGTTTTCATCAACAACCACGAACGCGGCCGCGAGCTGCCGGCGAAAACGGGCGTGCAGTTCTCACTGCGCGTCGCCGCGGACGACGCCGCGCCGCTCGTGTTTCCCTCGCAGCCGATCACGATCCCGCCGCACACCGTGGCGCTGTGGCCGTTTGAACTCGATCTCGGCGGCGTCACGCTCGCCTATGCCACCGCACAACCGGTAACGCACCTGACGCAGGACGGTGTGCGCACGCTGTTCTTCGCCGCCACGCCGGGCGTGCCAGTGGAATTCGCCTTCGATGCGGTCGAGGGCATCGAAACCTTTTCCGGCGAAACGCTCCGCCGCGGTGAACGCACCGTAATCCGCCATCTTCAGCCCGGCCGCGCGATCGCCCTGCGGCTGAAAACCGAAACGGGCGCGCTCCAGATCGTCGTGCTCGACGAAGCCGACTCGCTCGCACTGTGGAAGGGTCCGTGGCTCGGCCGCAACCGGACCTTCCTTTCGCACCACGAACTGGTTTTCGACCGCGATGCCGTGCGGGTTCGCCAGTCGCCCGGATCGCGCGATGCAAGTTCGCTCCTCGTCTATCCTGCGCCCGAGAAGACCGGTGACGCCGCGGACGGCCTGTTCTCGCGCGTGCCGTTGAGTTTTCCTTCGCTTCCGTCCGTCACCTGCCGCATCGAGCCGCTTCGAACCGCGGGTCCGCTGCGCGAGATCCAACTCGGGCGGTCGCCGAAGCCGGTCGCCGCCGCGCCGGTCGACGCCGACTTCGCCGCCGCCGCGGAATGGCGGATCGTCCTGCCGCGCGATCTCGACCTCGCCGCGGACCCCCTGCTCCGCTTGCGCTATCGCGGCGATGTCGCGCGCATCCGGATTGGCGATACGTTTGTGATGGACGATTACTACAACGGCGAACCGCTCGAAATCGGGCTCGCGCGCCACGCCGCGCAATTGCGCGACGGCGAGCTCACCGTCGTCGTGCTGCCCCTGCAGCGCGGTGCGCCGATCTTCCTCCCGTCCTCCGCCCAGCCGGATTTCCGCGGCTCCGATGCCGTCGCCGAGTTGCTGGACGCCGAGATTGTTTACCGGCCGGCCACCGAGCTCACGCGCGCGTCAAATCCCACCGCCGCCCGCTAAGCGCGCCGCCCGCCGCCGCTGGCTGACGAAGCCGCCAACCCACGAGAAACCGCTCTTCCTCAAACGACCGGACCGCGTCCGTTAACCGCGGAAAGCCCAGACGGAGTGTCATACATTATATGACACTCTGTTTGGGGCGTGGAGAGCGGGAGGCGCGCGCGATGGGACGCGGCCGTGGGAGGAAAGCCGCGGCGTGACGTCTTCCCGCGGTCGCGGGGCGCGCGGTCACGTGACGGTTCAGGAGCGAGGGATTTGCGCCCGCCTCGTGTCGGCCGCACAAGCCGGAAGTCTTTTTTCCCCAATGAAAACCCTGCCCGCCCTCGCCTTCGCGCTGTCTGCCGCCGCCTCGTTGTCCGCCGCCGAGCCGGCGTTTCTTTCTTGGGCGCCGACACCACCGATGGGCTGGAACAGCTGGGACAATTTCGCGACCACCGTCACGGAGGAACAGACGAAGCAGCAGGCCGATTTCATGGCCGCGAAACTGAAGGCGCACGGCTGGCGCTACATCATCGTCGATATCCAGTGGTATGAGCCCGGCGCGGAGAGCCACGCGTATCGCAGCGACGCCGTGTTGGTGATGGACGACTACGGTCGGCTCCAACCCGCGCCGAATCGTTTCCCCTCGTCCGCGAACGGCGCGGGTTTCAAGCCGCTCGCCGACTACGTGCATTCGCTCGGACTGAAGTTCGGCATCCATCTCATGCGCGGCATCCCGCGTCAGGCGGTGGAGAAAAACCTGCCAATCCTCGGCACATCGTATCGCGCGCAGGACATCGCGAACCGCGCCAGCATCTGCCCGTGGAATCCCGACATGTATGGCGTGGATATGTCGAAGCCGGGGGCGCAGGAGTATTACAACTCCGTCTTCGACCTGTTCGCCTCGTGGGGTGTCGACTACGTGAAGGTCGATGACATCTCGCGGCCGTATCACGATCACCAGGACGAGATCGAGGCGATCCGGCACGCGATCGATCGCACCGGCCGGCCGATGGTGCTGAGCCTTTCCCCCGGCGAGACGCCGCTCAGCGCGGCCGCGCACGCGCAGCAGCACGCGAATCTCTGGCGCATCAGCGACGATTTCTGGGACCGCTGGCTCGCGCTGCGCGATCAGTTCGTGCGCCTTGCCGCGTGGAACCCACATCGCCGGTCAGGCGCGTGGCCCGATGCCGACATGCTACCGCTGGGCGTGCTCAACCTTGGCACGCGCAGCACGCGCTTCACGCCCGACGAACAGGTCACGTTGATGACGCTGTGGTCGATCGCCCGCTCGCCGTTGATGCATGGCGGCGACCTGACGAAGACCGACGGCTTCACGCTGTCCCTGCTCACCAACGACGAGGTGCTCGCCGTCAATCAGCACAGCGCGAATAACCGCCCGCTCTTCGACCGCGACGGCCTCGTCGCGTGGATTGCGGACGTCCCGGACTCTTACGACAAATACCTCGCTGTTTTCAACAAACGCGACCGCGTCGCGCTCACCGCGGAAAACGCCCGCGCCGTCAGCGGCGCCGTCACGCGCGATCCCGTCACCTCGCAACAGCTCGAGGCGGATCTGCGCGGCGGGAAACGGCTCATCCTCAGCGCCGAGCCGATCGAACCGTCGGGCGAATGGAACCGCATCGTCTGGCAACAACCCCGACTCGTGCTGGCCGACGGCAGCGAGCGACCGCTCACGGAGCTGACGTGGACGCAGGCCGACGCCGCGTGGGACAGCACGCGGGTGAAGAAGAACGACGCCGGCGAAGCGCTCGGCGTCGCCGCCGAAATTCCCGCGGTGGTCGAGTTCGACCTGCCCCCCGGCGTCGTCGGTTTTCGGGTGACACCGGTGGTCGAGTCAAATGGACGCGGACGCGAGCCGGGCCCGACGCGGTTCATGGTGGTCGTGGCGACGAACGAAAACCAAGCGAAAACCGCCGGCGTGCCGGTCGCGGTCCGACTCGCCGATCTCGGTTTTTCCGGCCCGGTCCGGGTGCGCGACCTTTGGACACACCGTGATGTCGGCGAAGTCAGCGGCGAATTCGCGCCCGAGATCGCGTTTCACGGCGCGGGCCTGTTCCGACTTTCGCCGGCGCGCTGACCGGCGGCTCTTGCGGCGGCCGCTTTTGCCAGACTGTCCGGCGACGCGGCCTTCGCCGGGCCGGCCGATTTGATCTGCCGTAGCGTGCCCCGGCGCCGGTGCGCCGGATTCCCCCCTGCTCCCACTCTGATGAAACTCGGTGTTCGCGCTCACGATTTTGGCAAACTTCCGGTCGACGAACTCGCGGCCCGGATCGCGGCTCACGGGCTCAGCTCCATCCAGCTGGCCGTCACGAAAGCCATCGCGGGCTTCGATGAAGATGCGGGCCGTCTGAGTCCTGGCTTCGCGAACACCGTGCGCGCGGCGCTGCAGAAGCGGGATATCCAGATCGCCGTGCTCGGCTGCTATATCAATCTGGGCCGGCGCGACGCCACGCAGCGTCCGCAGCTCGAACGTTTCAAGGAGCATCTCCGCTTCGCGCGCGATTTCGGCTGCAGCGTGGTCGGCACGGAAACCGGTTCGCTCAATGCCGACTTCTCGCGTCACCCGGAAAACGGCGGCGATGAAGCTTATCAGAACGTGCTCGCGAACGTGCGCGAGTTGGTCCGCGAGGCGGAGAAGTTCGGCGTCTTCGTGTGCATCGAGGCGGTGGAGCGCTACGTGATTTCCTCACCGCAGCGACTGCGCCGGCTGATCGACGATGTGAACTCGCCGAATCTTCAGGTGATCTACGATCCGGTGAACCTGCTCTGGTCGACGAACCACGAGCGGCAGGACGAGATCATGGACGAAGCCCATTCGTTGCTCGGCGACCGGATCTGCATCGTTCACGCGAAAGACTTCACCGTGACCGAGGGGCAGTTTCAGGAGCACCCGGCGGGACAAGGCCGGCTCAATTACCCGAAGCTGATGCGCTGGATCAAGCAGCAGAAACCCGGCGTCGACGTGCTCCTCGAGAACACCCATCCGTCGACCATCGCCGGGACGATCGCCTTCATGCGGCAGGCATACGCGGCGGCGTGAGCCGCTCGTCGGCCGGGCGAATCCGGCGCCGCGCGATCGGCCGGCCGCGACGATCGCCGCGGCCGGTTGACTCGCCTTACTTCGCGGCCGCGCGGGCGCGATTCCGCTCGCGCGTCGGACGGCTTTTCTTCGCGCGGGACTTGGGCGCCGCCAACGTTGCCGCCGCTGGCGTCTCCTGCAGGTGTTTCGTCAGCCGCAGGACCTCGACGCCCGCGAGCAGCACGATGCCGATGCCGTGGGTGTCGTTGAGGTTCCAGAGGAGATCGCGTTTGTAATATTCCGAGGTGAAGGAGAACTCGGAGCCGCGGCAGACGCCGTGGACGTTGCCCAGGCGATCGATCGAGGTGCGGTTGAGCGCCTCCCAGGCCTTGATCACGGCGCGCACATACGGCGCGGCATCCTCGAGCCAGCCGTAGCGCACGCCCCGCGCGAACGCGTAGGCGAACATGGAGGTGCATGAGGTTTCCGGATACGAATCGTGCTCGTGCAGGACCTGGTGCCACATGCCCGCGGCGTCCTGCTGCGCAAGGTAGCCGGAGCAGAGATCGCGGAACATGGCCAGCAGCTCGCGACGCAATTCGTGATCCGCGGGCAGGACGGCGAGCAACTCGGACAGCGAGAAGATCACCCAGCCGTTGCCGCGGCCCCACGGCACGCCCGTCGCCAGCTGGCGCGAAAAGTCGTAGACGTGCGCCATCAGCTTCAGCTCCGGCAGATAGAGGTGTTTCTTGAAACCGAGGAACTGCCGCGCCGCGTCGTCGATATAGCGTCGCTCGCCCGTGAGCTCGAAATAGCGGCAGAGGAACGGCACGCTCATGTAGAGATCGTCGGCCCAGAGCGTGTCCTCGTGGAAGGTGTGCATCAGGTGCTTCCGGAAGAACGTGCCGTCCGGCAGCCGCACCTGGCGGTTGCTGATGAAATCCGCGACGTAGTCCGCGATTTCGCGGCCGCCCGGGATGTCGTGATATTTCATCACCTCGAGCAGCGACGAACCGAACGAACCGCAGTCGTCGAGGCTGTCGATGCTCGTCAGCAGGTGGTGGACATTCGTCGCGCCGCCATACTGCTTCCGGTCCCACAGCGCATAGTCGAAGATGTCGCTGCAAAAGCGCATGTGATCGACGAGGTAGCGCTGGGTTTCGTCGGACCCGATCGCCCGCGCGCTGTGCAGCAAGCCATACAGCGTGACGCCCAGCGGGTAGTTCCAGCGGCCATACAGCGCGTTGTCGTTATAAACCCGCACCCACGTATCCGGTTCGTCGAGACGCCAGTAGGTGTCGCCCCCCTCCGCCGGCACGAGCCGGTGCAGATCGCGCAGCTTCGCCGCCGACACCGCTGCCTCGTCGGCAAACGGTCCCGTGTAGATCCAGGTTTCCGCCGAGCCCTGGATATTGCAGGGACTCGCGAACGCCACCGGTTCGCGGCCGTCGCGCAGCTGGAGCGTGAAGCCCCACTCGCGGCCCTGGGCCTTCGTGCGAACCATCACGTCGTGCTGGCCGAACGGCACGCGGACGGTCGCGGAGAACTTGCCGCCGCGAGCGGATGTGAACACGACCTCATCGTCGATCGTCACCGTGATCGGTCCGTGGCTTTGGCCCGCAAGCGTGTAGTCGCCGGGGCCGGGGCGCAGGAAAAGGCCACGGGTCCAGCCCACCGCCCAGGCGTTCGGCACGAGGCCGAAGATCCGGCGGCACTGTCCGGCGTTTTGCAGCGCCTTCGGCCAGGTCGCCACAGGGCGCCACTTCAAGCCCGTTTCCGCTTCGGTCGAGTTCTTGCCCGGGACCAGCGGCAGCTCGGTGCGCGTCGGCTCGCTGAACAGCCAGCCCTCCTGCCCGGCGCGATCCGGGGTGGGCATGATGAAATAATACGGGAGCTTGCCGAGCCAGGTGCCGAACACCCCGCCGAAACCGCCGCGCGTCTTCTTGAAACGCAGGACGAGGTGATTCCAGCCCGCGTCGAGGCGGATGTGCAGGCTCTGGCGCTCGTCAGGATAGCGTTCCTCGAAGATCGTCGACCGGAAGACGCACTGCTGGTTGCGATACACCACCGTCGGGCAATGGCACGAAACGTCGAACTTGATCTCCGATTCGCCCTCCGACCAGATCCGCCCCCAGGCGTAGACATAGGCGCCGTCAGGCGCCTGCGGATACTCGGCGTTGAAATCCGCGTGATAACGATAGTCCTGGCCGCGCACGATGCCGCTGCGACGGTAGGCGCGGAAGGTCGGCGGGTGCGGCGGATTGTGACCGCGGTAGCGCCGCACGATGACGTCGAGCGTGCGCTCAACCTGCAGGCCAGCCTGCGCGAACATGCTTTGGTGATCTTCGAAATAGAAGCCCATACGAATTCGGAAAGTGACGGTGATCTCAGCGGGAACGCTTTCGCTGCAGTGACTCGGAGGCTTGTGACTTTCCGGCGATCCGGCTGGGTTTCTGCGACCACGAAGGACCGCGAGAGCCGGACAGAGGGGTGGAGATCAAGAGCGGGTTTGCAGGTGCGTTTGGCAGATCATTCGAATGCGCCTGTAATGAGCCGGCGAGACAACTGAGGCGAAATCTGACCGTAAGAATAAACGTCGCCGGCGGGCCGCCTCGTCAGCACGAAGCGGCCGCCGAAGGGTTCACCGGCGGGACGGCATCGCGTCCGGCACGAGGGCCATGCACTCGATCGCCGCGAGGCCCCACTGGGCCGTGCCGTTGGTGGACACCCAGGCCGCCTCGTGCACGGGCTTCAGCACCGCGGGTCCGTCGACCACCTTGGCTTCCGGCGTCGCCCGGCGGCCGCGACCCTCGCTGCCTTCGGCTCCGTAAAACTCCGACCAGGCCCGTTTCGCCAGCGCGGGATCGTTGAGTTCGCGGGCCGCAAACGCCGTGAGGCGCGAGTGCCCCTGCTGCAAACTGATTCCGCGCAGCGGCTGGCCAAACCGCTTCGCCTGCTCGTCCGCCGGCGCGTTGTAGTAGATGCAGTAATCGAGCCACGCCTGCCGGAAGGCCGGCTCGTCAAACAACTGCACGAGCTCCGCGCACACCTCCACCAGTCCGAAGACGGCGCTCAGGTGCGACACGCTCACGCGATCGCTCTCGGAGATCGCGAAGGCGCCGCTGTCGAGATTGATGCGGGCGCCGCCGGTGAAGAAACCGCGCGGCTGCGCCGCGATCGTCCGCATGCTCGCCAGCAGGCGTTCGCGAATCTTCGCATCGCCCGTGCGCTCCCATTCGGTGAGCCACGCGGAGGCGGCCGAGCCCCAGTCCGTGCCGAAGCCGGCGTAAACCTCCTTCGCGTTCGGATCCGGTTTCGTTACGCGGTCGGGCGCAACCTTGCGATTGGCCTGGATCACCGCCAGCGCGCGCACCGCCTCGATCTGCTCGCGCATGAGGTCGCCCACGCGTTCGTCGCCGGTCAGATAATAATAATAGCGCCGGTTCGCCGCCGTGCTGATGCGCAGCTGCTTCGCGCTGCAGCCCCAGTGCAGGACGTTGTGACGCGACCCGAGCGGCGCGAAGCGGCCGAGGTGATGCACGTCGACCTCGCCCGTGTGCCGGGTCATCGCCTCGGCAAACCGAAACACGTCCGCGCGCCCCGTCCGCAGGAAATACAGCCAGAGCCAGATGTCGGTCGAGAGTTCCGAATTGTCCCAAGCGAACCCGCCCACGTCGTATTTCCACTCGTGGCGATCGGCGTCGTAGCTGTGCATCACGTCGCCGTAGTTCCAGAATCCATACCAACGCCGCTCCTCGCGCTGCGTTTCGTAATACCGGAAATGCCAGTCGAGCTGCTCCTCGAGCGCGATCTGCGCCGGCGTTTCCCGGCTGACCGGCGACCACAGGCCGCCGAACACCGCGCACGACGACAGATATTCGGGCGACGCGATCAGCAGCGGCGGCGTGCGCACCACCTGCGCCAGCTCCACGAGACGCTCGCGCGACGGCGTCGCCGCCACCGCCCACAGATAAACCTCGCTCGTCCGCGCCACGCCCTCGGGCTTGTCGAAGCCGGGCTCGTAGTCCTCGTAGGTGATCTCCATCGCGTCGACCTGCTTCGCGTAGGTATCGAGGTCCATGTCGTCGTGATAACCGCGCAGGTCCATCGCCGGCGCTTGCGGCGACCACAACCACACCGTCACCTCCGCGGCGTCGCCGGTCGCGTTGAGAATCTCGAGCTCGCTCGGATGACTCTGCCAGAAATTGCGCAAACCGAACGCCACCCCGCCCTGCGGCGTGCCGACATAGCCGAATCCGCCCGCGCGACGCCCGCGGCCCGGCCCGATCCAGGTGAAGCCCGGCTTCGTGCGCTTCCGGATCTCGAAACCGTCCGCGCTCGATTGAAACAGGCTCCAGTCGCCGAACGCCGGCACGTAGTGCAAACGCGAGGACACGCGTTTGTCCCACTCCGAGACCGGCGGCGTCGCCTCGCCCGCGATTTGCGCCGCACGCACTGCCGCGCCCGGATCGCGCCGCAGGCCCGTGATCCCGCGCACCGCCTCGCCGAACAAGTTGTCCTCACCCTCGCCGGCAAAACGCACGTGGCGATCGTGCAATTCCCCGCGCAACGGCACGTCGAAGCGCACGCCGAGTCCGCGAATGAAGTCCTTCCGCTCGTCGCCATCGTAAACGATCGTGTGCATCACCCGCACGGCGTCGCCGCCGGCGTAAAAATAAAGCCGCACGACGAACGGCAGCCACGCCGCCCGCGTCGCGTTGCCCGCGGGCGCGTGCCGGCCCTCGATCTTCACCACCGCGCGCACCGGGCCGTCCTGCTCGAGCGTCACGCGTCCGATTTCGCCTTCGAAGTTTTCCGGCGCCGCCACGGCGTCGGCCGATTCCTGCCGCAGCAACACCAGCCGGCCGTTGCGCAGCAGATCGTGGCCATCGCGCTGGATGAGCGGAATCAACGCGCGGCCCTTCTTCGCCACCCGCACCGCGATCACGCCCGTATCGATGTGAATCTCGCCGCCTGCGTCGCTCGCGCGGAGCGTCTTCGCCGGCGCGGCGGGCGTGCCCGGCGCGAGTTCGGCGCCGTCGGCGACCGCCGCATCGGCCGGCACCGCATGCGCGGTCCATTTCAGCGAACCGTCCGGCCAGGTGGCGAGCGGCCAGCTCTGCACCGGCACCGCGCCGGCTCCCGAACGCAGCGTGAAAGTCGTCCCCGCCTGATGCCGGCCGCGCGGCCACGGCATGCCCCAGGTCACTCCCGGCAACGCCTTCGGGGCCGTCCCGTCGAGCCAGTGCACCGACGACACGCCCGATTTTCCGCCGGCGCGAAAAGTCGTGGCGGACGAGGCCGGGCTCTGCTGCGCCAGCAGGGACGACGTGAGTTTCGCAGCCGCGGCGGCAAGCGCGGTGTTACGGACAAATTGGCGGCGGGTAAATTGGGACATGGGAGTTTCGGAGATCGCAGTTCGGAGATTGGAGTTCGAAGATCGGGCAAACCGCCCTGGCGCTTAGGCGAGATGAAAGACCTCGCGCAGCTCGGTGGAGACGGGGCTGTTGTCCGGATTGCTCGGCATCACATCCGCCATGTGTTTCCACCAGCGCTGACACTCGGGGGTCGCCGCGATGGCGGCCCAGCGCGCCTCGTCCTCGATCTCGACGTAGCCAAACAACTGGCGCGTCTGCGGATGCAGGAAGATGGAGTAATTGTGAGCGCCATGCGATTTCAGCACGGCCTCGAGGTCGGCCCAGATCGGGCGGTGACGGCGCTCATACTCGGCTTCGTGGCCGGCATGGACGGACATGACGAACGCTTTGCGAATCATCGTTGGGAAGGGGTCAGGGTTGAGAGAAGACGAATGAAACCTGCCCGACGTTGCCACGTCCTGCCGCGGTGACAGTTCGAATTTTCGTGGAAACGCGCCGAAAAATTCGGACTGACCGAATTAACGTTGAACTCGCCTCCCTCCTGACGAACCTGACCCCGATGCCCGCTCCCACCCTACGCACGCTGGCAAAAGAACTCGGTCTGTCGCGCACGACCGTTTCGGACGCTCTCCGCGGCTCTCCGCGCGTGAACCCCGACACCGTCGCGCGGGTCCGCGCCGCCGCCCGTGCGGCCGGCTACGAGCGCAATCCACTGACCGGCGCCGTCATGTCGCTGCTTCGCCGTTCGCGCGGCCAGAAGTTTCGCGGCGTCCTCGCCGCGCTCGAGATGGTCGATGGGCCGCGGCCTTCGCATGCCATCCGCTACAACGAAAGCGTGCTCGCGGGCGTCTCCGAGCGCGCGAACGAACTCGGCTTCAAGGTCGAGCGTTTCGAGATCGGACCCAACGGGGTGCGTCTCAACCGCCTGGATACGATTCTCCACACGCGCGGCATCCAGGCGCTGGTCGTGCTGCCTGCGTCGGGGTTCCCGGATCTTTCGTCGCTCAGCTGGCAGCGCTACACCGCGGTCTACGCCGACTACTTCATCGATCATCCGTCGCTGCATTGCGTGTGCTCCGACCATTACCGCTCGATGATCACGCTGCTGCGCGAGGTGCACGCGCGGGGTTACCGCCGGCCGGGGTTGTTCATGGACATCCAACTCGACGAGCGCCTGCAGTTTCGCTGGGAGGGCGCCTTCCTCGCCCTGCAGAAATACCTGCCGAAAATCACCGCGGTGCCCGCGTTGCGGATGAAGTCGGTCGTGCGTGCCGACTTCGAGGCGTGGTTCAAGAAATACGATCCCGACGTCGTCATGGGCCACTATCCGGAGGCGATGGCCTGGATGAAGGCCTGCGGCGCGAAGATCCCGAAGACGCACGGCTTCGTCTGCCTCAACTCGCTGCGCGCCGAGGAAGGCTGCGCCTCGCTCGACCTGCAGGCGGCCCAACTCGGCGCCCGCGCCGCCGAACTCGTGATCGGCCAGCTGCTGCATAACGAATTCGGCATTCCCGACGAAGCATCGCTGACGACGATCCCCGCGAAACTGATCGAGGGCGAAACCCTCCGTCCGCCCGTTTCCTCGCCGGAGGAATCCACGGTCGAGGCGCCGGTCTGAAGCCCGGCGCCCGTCCCAACGATCGCGGCACCGCCGCCCTCTCCGCGCCTATTCGCTGCGGAGAAATTCCTTCAGCCGCGTATCCCGCAAGTCGCGCAGACCGGTCGCCACGACGGCTGCATTCAACTCCGCGCCCAGCCGGCTCGTGTGCGTGTGCGCATCGCCAAACAGCGGATCCACCTTCTCCGGCCCCATGCGATCGTAGACCTGGGCGACGCGTTCGTTGAGATCGATGAAGGGCACGCGTTCCTGCTCCGCCACCTGTCGGGCCCAGCCGGCATAACCGTCGGCCGAGCGAACGATCTTGCCGTCTTTCCAAGTCTTGCGCGGCACGAGCGAGCAGACGATCGGATTCAGGCCGCGCTCCTTCGCCTCGCGGATATAACGGCGCAAATACCAGCCGTAGGTGTGCACGACTTCACGCTCCTTCGTCAGCAGATTGTCGATCGTCTCGCTCTGTTCGCCGGTGCCCTTGATCGTGCCGCGCGCGCGCGAATCGTCGTTGAGCGGGCCGTTGTCGTTGTGGCCGAATTGCATGATCACGTAATCGCCCGGCTTCGCCAGCATCAGCACGCGGCTCCAGTGCCCCTGCGTCAAAAACGTCCGGCTGCTCAGGCCGCCGACCGCACGGTTGACGACATTGACGCGATCCAGGTCGAACAGCGCCGGCAGCGCGTCGCCCCAGCCCCACTGCCCGCCCTCGCCGTCGCCGCGACCGTTGCGCACCGTCGAATCGCCGACCAGAAAAAGCGTCGGCAACTCCGGATTCCGCGGCTCCGGCAGATTGAGCCAACCAATGCGATCGGCCGTCACCGCCGCGCCTTTTTCCGACAGGAACTTGTCCCACGGTCCGCGCCGCAAGCCTTTGAGGCCGGCGACCACGCACGCCGCGTTCAGATCCGCGCCTTCCGCATTCGTATGCGTGTGGTCCTTCGGAAACAGCGCGGCCACGCGCTCCGGCCCCATCTCCTGATAACGGTCCGCGATGATGCGTGTGACATCGACGAATGCGACGCCGGTCGCTTCCGCGACCTCGCGATCCCAGGCGCGATAACCGCCCGGACCGCGCTCCACTTTTCCGTCTTTCCAAATGTTGCGCACCGTCGTCGAGAGCACGATCGGCGTCGCGCCGACCGCTTTCACGTCGGCGATCATCTTGCGCAGATACCAGCCGAACGTGTGCACGACCTCGTGCTGCTTCGTGAGCACATTGTCGATCTCCTGCGTCTCCTCGCCGATGCCCGGCAGCGAACCGCGGGCGCGCAGCGGACGATTGGAGCCCGGGGGCTCCTCGTTGATCGCGCCGCCGTCGTTGTGACCAAACTGGATCAGCACGAAATCGCCCGGTTTCGCATCGGCGAGCAGCTGCTCCCACAATCCTTCCGTGATGAACGTGCGGCTGCTGCGCCCGCCACGAGCACGGTTCGCGACATTGATCTTCGCCGGATCGAAATAATCCGCGAACGGCACGGCCCAGCCCTGCTGCTCCGCGCCACTGCCTTTCGCCGCCGTCGAGTCGCCGGCGATGAACACGGTCGGCAGATCCGGATTCAACTCCGTCCGGGCGGCCGCGGGATTGGACGTGAGGTCGGGCGCAGGCGTCTGCGCCACCGCGCTGATCGCGAACAGCGACCCAAAAACAACGGAGACGGCAAATTTCCAACGAGGAAACAGGCAGGGGCGCGTGTCCCCTCGCGCTTTGAACGGCGCGCGCAAAGGCGCTTGCGCGCTAACGACGCGGACGGCTCGGAGAGCCGTCCCTACCCGTTTCTGCGCGGCGGGAGAGTTCGATCTTTCGCATCGATTCGCGGTCATTCGCAGTTCCTTTTGCATGGTGTTCCCAGACTAGTGGTTCAGGGCGTCGCGGCCAGCGTGAGGTTGGGGCCGAGTTGAGCGGCTTTGCCTTTCGCGAGATCCTTCAGCTCGCGCGTCTCTCCGTTGTAGCGCACGATCACCGGCTCGCCGCGCAGGCTGCGCACCGTCGCCGCTTCCAGAAAGCCGTCGCGCCAGACGAGATCGACCTCGAACCCGCCGCGGGTTCTCAAGCCGCGCATCGTGCCGGAGCTCCAGGCCTCGGGCAATGCCGGCAGCAGATCGATCTCCCAAACGCCGCCGGGCGCGCCGCGGCTCTGCAGGAGCAGTTCCGCGATGGCGGCCGTGCCGCCGAGATTGCCGTCGATTTGAAACGGCGGGTGCGCGTCAAAAAGATTTGGATACGTGCCGCCCCCCTGTGTCGAGATTCCGTCCCCGCCGCCGGCCGGCGCCAGCAGCGAGCGCAGGATGTCGCTCGCACGCTCGCCGTCGCCGATCCGCGCCCAGAGCGCGAGCTTGTGCGCGAGGCACCAGCCGGTGCCGCCGTCGCCGCGGGCATCGAGGGTCTGGCGCGCCGCGGCCAGCAGCTCGGGCGTGCCGGTGCGGCTGATCTCGTCGCCGGGAAACAGTCCCCACAAATGCGAGATGTGCCGGTGATGCGGATCGACCTCCGGATAATCCTGGAGCCACTCCATGACGCGGCCGTCCTTCGCAATGCGCGTCGGCGGCAGGCGTTTCACTTTCTCCGTGAGCTCACGCTGCAGGTCCGCGTCGACGCCAAGGATGCGCGCGGCTTCGGCGGTGGCGTTGAAAAGATAGCGCAGGATCTGGTTGTCGAAGGTCGGTCCGAGGCACACGTGCGCCACGGTGCCGTCCGCCAGCCGGAAGGCATTTTCGGGCGAGTTAGCCGGCGCGGTCACGAGCCAGCGGTGCGTCGGTTCCTCGATCAGCATGTCGAGGTAGAATTGCGCCGAGCCTTTCAGCGTCGGATACGCGGTCGCGAGAAACTCACGATCGCCGGTGAACAGGTAATGCTCCCAGAAATGCTGGCAGAGCCAGGCGGAGCCCGTCGTCGTCGCGCCCCAGTTCGCGCCTTCGCCGGGCGAGGTGAAGCCCCATGGATTCGCCAGCACATGCGCGACCCAGCCGCGGGCGTTGTAATATTTCTTCGCGGTGCGCGCGCCGGGTTCCTGCAACGAGCGCGTGAGCGCAAACAACGGCTCGTGCAGCTCTGAAAGATTGCACACCTCTGCCGGCCAGAAATTCATCTGCACGTTGATGTTCAGGTGCCAGTCGCCGTTCCACGGGGTCTGGACACCGTCGGCCCAGAGGCCTTGCAGATTCGGCGGGAGACCGTCGCGGCGCGTCGACGAAATGAACAGATAGCGACCGAAATCGAAATACAGCTGCGCGAGCCCGGGATCGTCGCTGCCCGCCGCCTGAATGCCGAGTCGTTCCTCGGTGAGCGCCGCCCGCGCCTCCGGCGGCGTGCCGGCGAGTCGGAGCGAAACGCGATCGAAATACGAGCGATAGTGCGCGACGTGACGCGCGCGGAGCGCCGCATAGGATTTCTCCGCCGCGGAATTCAGATCCGCGAGCGCCGCTTTTTCCGCATCGTCCACAGGACGGCCGGCGAAGCTCTTAAGGTCGGTCGCGCCGGTGGCGAGCAGCAGGACTTCGTCGGCGCCGGTCACGCGCAGCGAGTCGCCGCGCGTCTCCACTTTTCCACCACGAGGCAGCACGCGCACGGCGGCCGCGAAGCCGACATTCTCGCCGCCTTTGCCATCGGCGAGCCGGCCTTTCATCACGAGTGTGCCGTCCGCGGTGGCGGCGGTCGTCGCGCGCTCGGGCCGGTCGAGCTTCACTTCAAACGAAAGTGCGCCGGGCCGGCTGGCGCGCAGCCGCATCACCATCGCTTCGTCCGGGGCGCTGACGAACGCTTCGCGCTCGAACTGCACGCCGTCGCGCTCGTAGGCGATCCGGGTCACGGCGTCGCCGATGTCGAGCTCGCGGCCATACGCGTTCGCCGCGCTATCGCCCTCGAACACGAGCTCGAGATTACCGAGCAGCTGATACGAGCCGTAGGGCACGTTGGCGCCCCTGCCGCGGCCGGAGCCGGCGCCGGCGCAGGTGAAATGTTCCGCCACGAGGCGCTCGGCCTCGGCGTTTTTGCCCTCGAGCAGCAGCCGGCGGATCTCCGGCAGCGCCGCGGCGGCGTCGGGCCGGTCGGCGTCCTGCACCGAGCCCGACCACATGCCGGCTTCGTTCAAGACAATGCGTTCCCGATCGGTGCCGCCGAACACCATCGCGCCGAGCCGGCCGTTGCCGAGCGGACTCGACTGCGTGAAATGCGTCGCGGGCGCGGCGAAGGTCACGAGCCGCTCGGGGCCGGGCCGTCGTTGGCGAAGATTGTCCACGAGTTCGCGGGGCACCCGGATCATCGTGCCATGACGCGCGCCGCGCGGCAGCGAGATCTCGGACGTCACGTCCTCCCAGGTGCGGAGGTCACGGGAGCGCAGCGCGCCATAGTGCTTTTCTCGATACACGTCGAAATACACGAGCGTATCGGCGCCGACCCCGATCGCCGTCGGGCCCTCGACCCAGTCGCGGGTGAACGGCGGCTCGAAGGTGCCCCACGGGCCTTCGATGTCGTCAGAGGTTGCGAGCCGCAGGTGCTTCTTCGGCGGCGTGCGCGTTTCGTCCTTCACGATCAGGTGAAACGTCCCGTTCGCATCCGGCAGGATCGTCGCGTCGATGACGCTGAAACCGGGGTCGACGAACACGCGCGTCGGGGTGAACGTCTTCCAGTCGGTGGTCGTCGTGCAGTAGATGCGGTGGTTGAGTTCGTCCTCCGACGCACCGGCCGTTTCCGAAAACTTCCCCGGCACGGTCGACGCCCAGAAAATAATGAACCGCTGCCGCTTCGGATCCCATGCGACTTCCGGCGCCCACGAGTTGCGCACGCCCGGCTCGTGCGCCATGACGGGAATCGATTTCTGCTCGGACCAGGTGAGAAAATCGCGCGTCGACGCGTAGCCGATGTGGTTGTCCCACCAGCCCGAGGTCCACACGAGGTGATACGTGCCGTCGGGACCGCGCAGCACGCACGGATCGCGCATGAGCTTGTCCTTGCCGATGGCGGGACGGAGGAAACTCGCGCCGCCGTCGAGCGCCTCCCAGCGGTAGCCATCCTCGCTCCACGCGAGATGGAGGCCGTCTTCGCCGTTGCCGGTGAAATAGGTGAACAGGTAAACGTCATCGGACGCGCGAAGTCCGACCGACGCGAGCAGGAGGGCGAGGCCTGCGCTCAGCAGGCGGAACCAGCGAAGTGAGTTCATGGGGAAAGAAGCCTAATGAGCAGGCGAGAGACACCTTTTCGGGGCGAAGGATCGTCCGCAACTTCGGGCGCCGGCGGCTGGGTGGAAGAGTGCGGGCGGAGTCGGACGCCGTCAGTCACCTGCGATGTTGAGTAGGGCGGATCTTTGACCCGCCTTTTCTCGTTTCCTGCGATCGAGGGCGGGTCAAAGACCCGCCCTACTTCGGCATACGGGGAATTGACGCTCCGCGCTAGCCGCGGGCGGCGAGGCGCAGCACGAACACGAAGAGACCCACGATGCCGAACGAGATCGCGCAGCAAGCGAGGAAACCGATGGTGTCGACCTTGTCCCACTTGCAGAACTCCCAGTTCGAACGCGGGAAGAGCTTGGTGTGGTCGAAGCGCGTCGGATTGCGGCGCGTTTCCTCCATGTTGGCGACTTCCAGCTCGGGCGTGTCGCCGACAGGCGTCTTCATCTTGCCGTAGAACTGCGCGACGCGCGCCGGATCGGTCGGCCGGCTGAGCCAGCTGGCGACGATCAGGACGATGAACGGGAACAGCGCGTCGAAGAAGAACTGCGCCGTGAGCCGCTGGCTGGGCGAGAGCGACGCGACGTCGAGGCCCGCCTTGCTCATCAGCCAGCACTCGAGATTGAAGCGGCCGCTGCCGACCAGCCGACTCGAAAGGTCGTCCGGCACCTCGTGCACGACGGTCGCGAAATACACACCGGCTGGCTTGCCCGTCGGCGTCATCGCCACCTGCGTGAGGTTTTGATTCTCGGAGAGCGCCGGAATCTTCGACGCGGTCCACGGAATCACGAGGATCGTGATCGTCGAAAGCACCACGCACGCCCAGACGCCCGTCGCCGTCAACCGGCGCCAGAAATACGTCATCAGCACGCACGCGCCGAAGGGCACGTTGACCGTGAGCACGATGTTCACGATCGAGAGAAAATCGCCCATCAGCCACGCGGAGATCGCGCCGAGCACGAGCACCACGACGATCGTGCAGCGCGCGTAGAAGACGCCCTGCTGCTGCGAGATGTTGGGCCAGATCTGGCGGTAGACATTGCGGACGAAGAGCGACGAAATCGCGAGGGCCTTGGCCGCCAGGGTCGACATCGTGCCGGCGAGCACACCCGCGAGCATGAGGCCGATCAGGCCGGGACCGAGCAGGCGGTTGGACAACGCGCCCCACGCCGCATCCGGATCGGACAGGCCGCCGACGCCGAAGACCGCGATGGCGATCAGTCCGGCGAACGCCCACAGGATGATCATCAGGCGCTTCAGGTAGGTGCCCGACACGCCCGAGCGCGCCGCGAATTCGTTTTTGGCCGATCCGCAGATGCCCATGTTGTGACTCAGGCCGCCGTTCTGGACGATGCTGACGAGCAGGATCGCGCAGAGGCTGAACACGGAGAACTGGCCGACGTCACCGGAGCCGAACAAATCGAACATTCGCTGGGGCACCTTTTCGCTCAGGGCGCTCCAACCTCCGATCGCGTTCAGGCCGACCGGTATCAGCAGCAGCGAAAAGACGATGATCAGCACGCTTTGCAGCCCCTCGTTGATGGCGGCTGCGGACATGCCGCCGAGGACGATGTAGCTCCCGACCACGGCCGCGAACACGACATAGAAAAGGTAATCCGGCAGCAGCGTGATGTAGCTGTGCAACTCGCCGCGGGCGTTGCGGTCGTGCAGCCGCTCGAGTTCCTGCGACTGCTCCGGCGTCAACGTCTGCGCCGCCGCCTGCTTCTCCAGCACCTTCAGCTGATGATAGCCTTCGATCGATGCGCGATCCTCAGCCGTCCACTGCGTTTCCTGCTTCACGACGAGCGAGGAGGCGATCTTGTAGGCGGTGACGTTCGCGAATCCGAGAAACACGCACGCGACGAGAATCTGGAACATCGCGTAAAAGAGACTCAGCTTGCGGCTGGCAAAACGGTCCTCGAACAGATCGGACACCGTGGTGAGCCGCGCGCGGCGGAACCACACATTCATGAACCAGAAATACGGATTCATGAAAACGGTCTGGAACGACAGCCACGAACCCGGCGCGCCCTGCTGATAGACGAAGCTCGCGGTGCTGACCGCGCCCGACGGCTCGGTCGCGTTGCCGAAATTGAGGAAGAACTGGTAGAGCTTGCCGAGCTTGCGGCCGGCGAGGAAGAACCCCTCCTCGGAGTTGTTGCCGCCCGACGCGCGCTTGCCGATGTAAACCACCGCCGCGAGGTAGGCGACGACGATCGCGATGTCCAAGATGTGGAGACTGCCGAAGCGCATAAAAGAAGTTGGATTGAGCGTTGCTAAGAAAAACCGCTGCACGGCAGGGGGGCGCCGGGGCGGCTGAGACCATGCAGCGAAACGAATGGCGTTCAACACCGGCGACGGATGGACCCCTCTGACAGTTCGCGACCCGTCAGAATAGCGCAAGCGCACCGCGCCTCAAGGGGCCCCGCCGCGCAACAGCTCGCGCGCGAGCTCCAGGTTGCGTCGCACCGTTTCGTCGCCGGGCCGCAACTGCAACGCCTGCTCGTAACTCGCCACTGCGTCGCGCACGGCGCCGGTGACGAGCTGGCAGTTCGCCAGATTGACCCGCGCCTCCATGTGCGCCGGCGCCAGCTCGAGCGTCGCGCGGTATTCGTTCATCGCTGCGCGAAAATCGCGGGTCTTCGCCAAAAGATTGCCGAGGCCGTAATGCGCCTCGGCGGAGCGCGGGTCGAGTGTCACCGCCTCGCGCAACGCACTCAACGCGGCCGCGGTTTCGCCGCGGCGCGCGAGGAGATTTCCCAAGGCGAGCCGCGGCGGCGCCCAGGCCGGCTTGAGGCGTGCCGCTTCACGATAGTCGCGCTCCGCCGCGGTCGCGTCACCCCGGCGTTCCTTCGCTCGGGCGAGATGATAATGCGCTTCCGCGATCGACGGATCCGCCGCGATCGCCTGCCCCAGCAGCGACTCCGCCTCGGCCGTGTTTCCCGCGTCGAGCAGCAGCGCGGCCAGGTTCGTGCGCGCGTCCTGCGCGCCGGGATCGGTCGTCAGCGCCGCGCGAAATTCCGCCACGGCTTCGTCCGACCGGCCGAGCTGCGTCAACGCCTCGCCAAGATTCACTCGCGCGCTCACGTAATCCGGATCGGAGGAAAGCGCGGCACGGAAGTGATCGACCGCCTCCAAGGGTCGCCCTTGCGCCAGCAGCAACGTGCCGAGATTGAAATGAGCGAAGGCATGATTCGGCTGCAGGGCGATCGCGGCGCGATACTCCGTCATCGCGTCGTCGATCCGGCCGGCCTCGGCCAGGGCGCGGCCGAGATTGTTGCGGGCCCGCGGATTGTCCGGCCGTTTGGCCACGGTATCGCGCCACAGCGTTTCCTCGGTGCGATAGGTTTGGTTGCGGACGAAGGTCGTCGCGCCGAGCGTCACCGCGACCGCCGCCGCGATGGCGGTCGCGGCCGTGGCGCGCGCGCGGGTGGCCTGGAGCCACGTTCGACTCATGAGCGCCGCCGCCGCGAGCACCGCGGCGAGCGGCAGATACATCCGGTGCTCGGCGATGGTCTGCGTCGCGACCGGCACGAAACTCGAGGAAGGCGCGAGGAGCAGGAAAAAGCATGCGCCCGCGAACCCGACCGGTCGATTCCGCATCAGCGCCCAAAGCGTCGCCGCCCCCAGCGCCAGCAGAAACACCAGCGGTCCCGCCACCGCGGCGGCCGAGGTGACCGTCGTGACGCCGTAGTCGAAGACTTGTCCCGCCGGCCAGACGGCGAGCCGCAGGTAGTGCACGATCGCGCCGCACTGCGTCAGGAAATAATCGAGCGGCGGAATCGCCGCGTCCCACCCGGCCGAGCCGCCGCGGCCGCGATTCGCCAGCACGAGCCAGGCGAGCGGCAGCCAGCTCGCGAACAGCGCGACGTGGACGCGGGCGTGTCGACGCCACGCCGCGGACAAAGAACCCGAAACGAACGTGCGGTCATACAACAGCACGAGGAGCGGCGCGATCGCGGCGGTTTCCTTGGTGAACACGCCGCACCAACTCGCGACCACCGCGAGGACGAACCAGCGGGACTTGGCCGGAGCGGAGGCCGACGCGCGGATGAAGCTGTAGAGGGTCAGCAGGACGAAAAGTCCCGCGAGCGCCTCGGCGCGTTGCACGATATACGTGACGGCGGCGGTCTGCAGCGGATGCAATGCCCAGATTGCGGCCAGGGCGAGGGCCGCGCCGGTTTGGCCGGGCGCAGGCTCGTGGCGGTCGATCCGGGTGCGACGCACGATGCCGAAGAGGAGCAGCGCGGCGGTGACGTGAAGCGAAAGGTTCGTCGCGCGAAATCCGCGCGGATCGAGCCCGTGCAGCGCGTAGTCGAGTGCGAAGGAAAGATTGAGCAGCGGCCGGCCGCTCACGGTTTCGCCGGCGGTGGCGGGCGGTTGCAGCCACGCGAGCGACGGCGGCTGACGCAAGGTGGCGTTCGCGACGATCGACTCCTGATCGTCGAGGAGAAAAGGCGCGCTCAGGCTGTTGCTCCACGCGGCGAAGATCGCGAGCGCGAGGAGGACGGCGGGCCACCACCCGGACACGCGCGGTTTTGCGGAGGCTGCGGCCGTGGGATTCATTACGGGTTTCAGCGAGACGCAGCGTGACCGCTGCGGGGGTGCGGGCAAGCGTCGCCCGCTCGCCCGTCATCAATAAAAAAGCTCCCTCACGAGGAGGGAGCTTTGTAGAGAGACAAACCGGGATCCGACTTAGAAGTCGAAGGAGCTGGTCAACTTGAAGCCACGCGGATCGATGATGCGGAAGGCATACGGCGAACCGTCATAGTTGACGCCAGCCACGCGCAGACCGCCATCTTCGAACACGTTGTCGATGTTCAGCTGGATCTTCCAGCGCACCTTGTCGTTGAGGATGCGGCGGCTGTAGGAGATCCAGAGGTCGGTGTAGCTGTTACCATCGTCGTAGATCGGACGCGAGACGTCGGAGACGTCGAGCGAGGTGCCGTTCGCACCGCTGGCGCGGCCGTAGTAGCCGATGGAGGCCTTGCTCTCCCAGCGCTGACCACCACCCACCGAGAAGCCCCGGAAGCGGCCTTCAGTGAAGTTGTAGTTGGTGAGGAGGGCGCCGCGATACTTACGCTGGCCCGGAGCCGACTGGCCTTCGAGATCGCGCGAGAGCGTCACCTGGGGAGCGAGGACGGCGTTGTAGTAGTTCTCAACGTTCGTCCAGCCGTTGACGTTGTCATGCGTGATATCCGAGGTGAAGCCGTAGCTGGTCCAGAAGTTGGTCAGATCGACCGGGCGACCGCCCGACGTCGTGTAGGTGGCGAAGTTCTGGTATTGCGGCAGGAGGAAGTTCGAGGCCTTGGCCGCCTGCCAGATGGGATTCCGGACGGCGAACCAAGCTTCATATTCCTTCAGCACACCGGCGTACTTGGTGTCCTGACGACCGAACGTCAGACGCAGGGTCCAGTTGGGCGTCGGGTTGTAGTTCACTTCGGCCTCGTAGCCCGTCGCTTCCGCGCTACGCGTGGCGTTGGCGGTGCTGTAGGGGAGGCTGTTGTAATACTCGTAGGGCTGCTGCCAGATCTGAGCCGCCGCCGCCTGGATCCGCTGTTCTTCCGCCTCGGAGATATCCGTGGCGAAATCAGCCGACGTCGGATTGCGGCCGAGGTTGATCATGGCGATCGTGCGGGCCCAGTTCCGGAACGCGGTCGTGTCGATGTGGCCGGAGAGGCGGCTCAGCGTGGTATTGGCGCCGAACTGCTCGTTCTCGTTGCTCGCTTCGAACCAGGTGATGCGAGCGAAGAGCCGGTTATCCAGCAGGGAGAACTGGACACCGTAGTCCTTGCCCTCGCCGGACGGCTTCGGGAGCGCATTGCCGAAGAAGTCGCCGAACGCACCGTTCGGAGGATTGAAGTTGTCCGACTTGTTGTAGCTGAAGCCCAGGTCGCGGACGAACTGCCAGAAGAGCGAGCCCTGACCGGCACGGCGGTCGATGTTGTTCCAATTCTGGAACGGACGGAGGACGCCGCCGAGGGTGCGGGTGGTGCCTTCGACGCGCGACCAGCGGTTCCAACGGTTGAAGAGGAGATCGGTCTGATACTGGCCGTTCACCCAACGATCGGCGTTGGTGAGGGCGGGATACAGCACGGTGCCGTCTTCATCGAGGACCGCCGGGTTGGTGGTCGCATTGGTGCGGGCCTTGAACTTGTCCTTACGAACGCCCCAGGTCGCGATCAGGCGCTCTTTCCAGAGGAAGCTGGTCATGGAGGCGCTGATCGAGTCGGTCTGCTGCTGACTGCGACCCGAACCGTCGAACGTGTTGTACGCGGTCCGCATCGTGATGTCCTTGAAGCTGCTCGACGGGTAGTCGTAGGTCTTGATGTTACCCGTGTAGTCAACGTAGTTCCACTCGCCCGAAGAGCGGGTCACGACACCGTTGGCGTCGCCCGGAGCGGCGAGATAGAACTGGCGGCGATAGGAGCCCTGCATGTTCCAACCGGTGGGAGCGCCGGCGGCGTTGTTGTTCTGGTTGGACATGTAGCGGACCTTCCCCTCGAGCGTGGGGCTGTCGACGAACGAGAAGCGCTGGCGGATCGCCGTGCGCATCGACTCGTCGCGCGACCACAGACCGAGGATCTGATGGCGGCCGAGCCACTTCATCCAGCCGTCCTTTTGCGTGAAGTCGGGCGTGTAGGCCAGCATCGCGCGATAGTGATCGTCGAGCGCCTTGTTGATATAACGGTCGGGATCGACGTCCTCGACGAAGGGCTTGCCGAAATAAGGATTCACCGAGCCGTCCGGCAGATGCGTGTTCGTGTCGACGAACAGCGTGGCGACGTTCAGCTGGGCCACGGTGTAGTTCGTCTTCTGGGTGTAGTCCTGACGGAACCAGCCGCCGCTCAGGTGGAGGTTCGGGAGGATTTCCTGCTCCAGCTCGACGTGGTAGTTCTGGTTCTTCTCCTCGCCCCAGTTCATCTGGTTGATGTTAACCTTCTCCCAGTCGTAGACCGACTTGTCGCTCACACCGGGATAGCGGTAGTTGATCATACCGTTATTGATCGCGGTCCAGCCTTCGGAGCGGGTCCAGCCACGGCTGTAAATGTCAGCCCAGGTCGGGTTGGCGAGGATCTGCGCTTCCGTGACGATGAAGGGAGCGGTGGCAGCCGGATCGGTGGGCGTGCCCCAACCCGAGCGGTAGTTGTAGCCGTAGAGCGGCTGGAACCAGCTCTGGAGCTGACCGCCGCCGATTTGCTGTACCGTGCGGTTCGTCGACCAGCCGATGCCGGGGACGTAGAGGGGGTTCGTGGACGGCGTGTTGGTCGCGGGGCTGAAGCCGCCGAGGCTCGTCAGGGCCGTCTGGCCGAAGATGTTGATGCCATTGTATTGGGTCTGCGCGGCATTCCACTTCGTCGGATCATAGCCCGGGCGGGACATGATGAAGTTCCGCACCTGCTGGATGTGAGCCGAGGTCGCGTGGCTGACGTTGACGCTCGCGAGCTGGCCGTTGGCCAGTCGGAACTCACGCGTCACGGGATTGTAGGACGGCTGACCGGCCAGATTCCACTGCGTGACGAAGTCGCGCGGCGTGAGGGTGTTCGGGCGGCGGTTGTCGTTACGGTAGTTTTCGACGTCCGCACGGATGACCGTTTTCGAGAACGGCTTGAACGTGAGCGCGCCGTACTGCCGCTTGGTAATATCATACGACGGCTTGCGATCGAATTCGCGGTTGTCGTACAGGAACGCGCCATAGATCGCGAGTTTGTCGTCGATCAGCGCGCGGTTGAACGACAGCGTGCCACGATAGGAGCCATACTGGTCGACGCGGACCGTCACGCGGTTGTTATTGCGGTTCAACACCGCCTGCGCCGTGCTCTGGTTAACGATACCGGCCGGGCTGCCCAAGCCGAAGATCATGGAGTTCGGACCGCGGCTGATTTCGAGCGACTGGACGTTATAGGCGTCCATCGGGATCGACGCGATCGACGGATAGTAGTTGATCGCCGTGCTGGGAGCGCCCAGACCGCGCACGCGATTCGCGGTGGCATTGGTGAAGCTCGACACGGAGCTGCCCTGCGTGCCGCCCGCGCTCACGTCGAGCACGCCGTCACCACGCATCGTCGGCGTCGAGGGCGTGTAGGTCAGCGAACCCTCAGTGTTGATTTCGTAACGGAAGACGTCGTTGATGTCGACCGAGGCGGTGTCCTCCATCTGCTGCTTCGTCACCACGCTGATGGAGGCGCCGAGGTCGGACAGGTTCATGCGCATGCGGGAACCCGCGAGGGTGTTCTGCGCGAAATAGCCTTTGTCCTTGGAGGCATCGACCGTGAAGGGCGACAGCACAATCAAATCTTCTTCTTCCTGATTCGTCGTCGTCGCGGGTGCCGGCGCAGCGGTCTGCGCCCAGCCCACGGTCGCCGACAACATCGCCAACAAAGATACCGAGAGGTATCGCACGCATGACTGCGAGGTATGTAGTGGTGTGGTCATGTTCTTAGGAGCTAAGGGGACTATTTAAAAACGCACCTCGTCGAACCGAGCGACGACGAGACACGGAGGGAGACGAAACGGATTCGCCAAGGTGCAGCGGGGTCCGGGGATTCGCACTTCGTGCCCTGACGTGAAGCCGCTTCGTCGGATGGCCTCAACCGAACGAGCCCTCAGACAGTCCGAAGGAATAGGTCCGATCCGCCGCTGCGGCGAGGTGTATCAAAAAAAGGGATTCACGAGAAGGGGCGCTCGTGCCGGTGAAAATCCGCCGGGTAAGGGCGCCACCATAGCGGACGCGCGGCATTGTTCAACCGGACCGGCACGATTGCGCGAGCGCACGCGCAGATTGACAGCCGCGGCGCGCTCGTGCGGCATCGGCGCACTCCGCCGCCGGATCACCGCGGCCCGAACCCCCGTCATCATGGCAGACGCATCCACCACCGCCACCACCGAGGTCAACGAATACGAACGCGAGCGCGTGCCCAATCACGCGCTCAAGGGCCCAAGCTCCTTCTGGGGCATGTATGCCGGTGAGCATACGGCCGGCACCGAGTTCATGCTCGGGCCGCTCTTCATCGCGTGGGGCGCCTCGGCCGTCGACGTCATCGTCGGACTTTTGCTGGGCAACATCCTCGCGGTCCTCACCTGGCGCTATCTCACCACGCCGATCGCCACTGACCTGCGAATGACGCTTTACTATAAGCTGGAGAAGATCTGCGGCCGCAAACTCGTGTCGTTATACAATCTCGCGAACGGCGTCCTCTTCTGTTTCCTCGCCGGCGCGATGGTCACGGTGTCGGCCACCGCGGTGGGCGTCCCCTTCCCCGGCGTGCAGATGCCGACCTTCACCGACACGATGCCGACGGGTCTCGCGTGGTGCGTCGTGGTCGTGATCCTCGGCGCGCTCCAGACGGTCGTCGCGGTGCGCGGCTATTCCTTCGTCGCCCGCGTCGGCCATCTCGCGGCGCCGTGGATGTTTCTCGTTTTCGTCGCCTGCGGACTGAGCACGCTCCCGAAGCTCGCCTCGCTCGAGCCGTCGAAGATCTGGACCGGCGTCGCCCTCAACGGCCAAGCCAGCATCGGCTTCGTGGGCATCGTGCTGTTCTCCTGGCTCTGCAACGCCGCCATGCACCTCGGCATGTCGGATCTTTCCATCTTCCGCTACGCGCGGAAAAACTCCTCCGGCTGGGCGGCCGCCGCCGGCATGTTCCTCGGCCATTACGTCGCGTGGATCTGCGCCTCGCTGCTCTTCGCGCTCGAACTGCAGCAGCGCGGCGCCGACGCCTCCAACGCCCCCGGTCCGATGGTCTTTTCCGCCACCGGCTGGGCCGGACTGATCTGTGTCGTCATCGCCGGCTGGACCACCGCCAATCCCACCATCTATCGCGCCGGCCTCGCCTTCCAGGGCGTGCTGCCCGCGATCTCGCGCAACACCGGCACGATCATCGCCGGCACGGTCGCGACCATCGCCGGGCTTTTCCCCGCGTTCGCCATGAAGCTCCTCGATTTCGTCGGCATCTACGGGACGGTGCTCGCCCCCGTCGGCGCGATCATCGTCGTGGACCACTACTTCGCGCGGCGGCTGAACCTCACGTCCAACTGGGCCGAACGCACCGGCTCGCCCTTCAATGTCGCCGCGCTCCTCGCGTGGGTGCTTCCGGTCGCCGTCTTCTTCTATTTGTACAAGCAATATAACATTTTTGCATCTTACATGACCGTGCCGGTGTGGATCGCCTGCGGCATCCTGTATATTGTTTTTTCCAAACTCTTCCTCCGCAACCCCGCGCCCGTCGCCGTCGCCTCATGAAACTCGCCCGCCTCGTCGCCCTTCTCGCGCTCGTCCTCACGCTCGGTCCCGCCATCCTCTTCGCCGCCGGAGTCCTCTCCGACGCCGCCATGAAACACACCATGCTTGTCGGCACGCTTCTGTGGTTCATCGCCGCACCGCGCTGGCTTCACGGCGGCACCGCCTGAGACACCGACCTCCTCCGCCGGCCACCGCTGCCGACATCCGCAACGCTTCCACGCCGGGCCGGTCGCAAGACCGGCCCGGTTGCTTTTACGGGAGAACTCCCATGCTCCTGACGATCCGACGATCCTTCGTTTGCGACTTCCCCCACGCGCACGACATTCCCCGTCCGCGCCGTTCCCCGCGCCTTATGCCCTCCCGCTTGCTGCTTTCGTTTGCCCTGCTCATTGCCGTTCCGTCCGCGTTCGCCACGGATCTCGCCTGGCCCGCCGTCCGCCCGGAGACGAAGCCGTGGACCCGCTGGTGGTGGCTCGGCAACATCGCCGACGAAAAATCCCTCACCGCTTCAATGGAAGCGTGCGCGTCGGTCGGCCTCGGAGGTCTCGAGATCACGCCGATCTACGGCGTGCACGGTTACGAAAAACAATTCGTCCCCTTTCTCTCGCCGCGCTGGGTCGGTCTGCTCGAACACACGCTCGCCGAGGGTCGGCGGCTCGAGCTCGGAATCGATCTCGCCAACGGCACCGGCTGGCCGTTCGGCGGACCGTGGGTCACCGATCGCGACGCCGCCCACTATCTCGCACACCGCATCTTCGAAGTCGAAGCCGGCAGCTCGTTCACACAACGCGTCGCCTTCGAACAAAAGCCCGTCCTTCGTTTCGCCGGCCCGCGCCGCGTCGCCCTCGACACGCTGAAACAACCGGTCGCCACCAACGACAACCTGCAGGAGCTCGCGATCGACCAGGTCCGTTTCAAAACGCCGCTCCCGCTCGTGTCGCTCATGGCCTATCGCGACAACACCGGCCCCGCGATCGACCTCACCGATCGCGTCGACGCCCGGGGCGAGCTCAACTGGACCGCGCCCGCCGGCAGCGGGCGATGGACGCTCTACGCGCTTTTCCTCGGCCAGCACGGCAAGATGGTCGAGCGCGCCGCGCCCGGCGCCGAGGGCTACGCCATCGACCACCTGTCCTCCACCGCGCTCGACCACTATCTCGCCCGCTTCGACGAGGCGTTCGCGGGTCGCGATCTCTCCGGCCTGCGGGCGTTCTTCAACGACTCCTACGAAGTCGACGATTCCGAGGGCGAATCCGATTTCACCCCGCGTTTCTTCGCCGAGTTCCAACGGCTCCGCGGCTACGATTTGCGCCAGCAGCTGCCGCGATTCTTCCACGGCGATGAGCAGGTGCTGAGCGATTACCGCGAAACCGTTTCCGATCTCCTGCTGGAGCAATTCACGCAGCCCTGGCGCGCGTGGGCCAACCGTCGCGGCGTCCTCATTCGCAATCAGGCGCACAACGCACCCGCCAATATTCTCGATCTCTACGTCGCCAGCGACATCCCCGAGCAAGAGGGCAACGGCCGGCTCGCCATGAAGCTCGCCTCTTCCGCCGCGCACCTCACCGGCAAGCCGCTCGCCGCCGCCGAAATCGCCACCTGGCTCAACGAGCATTTCCTGACCACCTTGTCCGAACTGAAGGACAACGCCGACGACTTCTTCCTCGGCGGCATCAACCATGTCGTCTACCACGGCACGGCTCTCTCGCCCGCCGACGATCCGTGGCCGGGTTTCCAGTTCTACGCCTCCGTCGAGCTCAGCCCGGCGAATCCATTCTGGCAGGATTTCGGCGCGCTCAACACCTACGTCGCCCGCGTCCAGTCCTTCCTGCAACACGGCGAGGGCGACGAGGACGTGTTGCTGTATTACAATATCCACGACCGCTGGGCCGAGCGCGGCGAGGGCACGATGCCACACTTCGGCCACGGCCGCGATCCGATCGGCACCAGCGCTGCCGCCACCGGCGCCGCGTTGCTCGAGCGCGGCGTCGGCTTCGACTTCATTTCCGACCGGCTGCTCGCGTCCGCTCCGGTTTCGCGCTACCGCGCCATCGTCCTGCCCGACACGCGTCACATGCCCGTGGATACGCTCGCGCGGCTCGTGCAGCTCGCGTCCGACGGCGCGACCGTCCTCGTAGTCGGCGAGCTCCCTCGCCGCGCGCCAGGTTTCCTCGGCCCGCAACGCCAGCCGGAATTCGACCGCCTGCTCGCGCAGATTCGCGCCCGGCTTGAACGCCACGGCGACACGAGCGTCGCCCCGGTCGGCCGCGGACGCTTCATCCTCGCCCCCGACGTCGACGCGCTGCTCGCCGCGTCCCGGCTCCCGCAGGAAAAACTCGTGAGCCTGGGCCTCGAATATGTCCGACGCCGCACGCCCGAGGGCGCCGCGTATTTCCTCGTCAACCGCAGCGATCGTCCGCTCGACGCGTGGGTCCCGTTCAACACTTCCGCCGACCGTGCCGCGCAATTCGAACCGATGACGGGGCAACTCGGCCTCGCCGCGCTGCGCAAAAACCAGGACTCCGCTTCGCATGCCGTCTCCGAGGTTTACCTCCAACTCGCACCCGGCGCGTCGACGATCGTGCAATTCCGCCACGACACCGCCCAAGCCCCCGCGTGGTCCTACTGGCGCGCGAACGGCGAGGCGGTTGAGCTCCGCGAACCGTGGCAGGTGCATTTCGTCCGCGGCGGTCCGCAGCTCCCCGCCGATGCGTCGTTGACGGCCCTGAGCTCGTGGACCGATTTCGCCGGCGATCTCGGCCGCGCGTTCTCCGGCACCGCGACCTACACGACGACGTTTCCGCGCCCCTCCGGCGGCGCGTCCGCGTTTGAGCTCGATCTCGGCCACGTCGCCGACAGCGCGCGCGTCACGCTCAATGGCCGCGAGCTCGCCACGCTGATTCGCGCGCCGTGGCGTGTGACGATTCCCGCGGACCAGCTTCGCGACGAGAACACGTTGACGATTTCCGTCACGAACCTCGCGGCGAACCGGATCGCCGATCTCGATCGGCGCGGCGTCACGTGGAAAAAATTCTACAACGCCAACATGCCCGCCCGGCGGCGCGAGAATGTCGGCCCCGACGGACTTTTCACCGCCGCGCGGTGGACGCCGCGCAACTCCGGACTGCTCGGCCCCGTCAAGCTCGGCGTCCTCGTTCCGCTGCAACCGCCATCGACCCCATGAAATTCCTCCGCCTCGCCCTGTTCTCCGCCGCGCTCTCGAGCGCATTCGCCGTCACCGACGACCGCACGTTTCCCCTCTGGCCCGAGGGCGTGCCGAATGCGAAACCGGAGGTCGGCCCCGAGCAGGTCGACGGGCGAGGCTGGGTCACGCACATCGCGAATCCCACGCTCACGTTCGTGCGTCCCGCCATCGATCGCCCCAATGGCACCGCGGTGATCATCTGTCCCGGCGGCGGTTATTCCGGGCTCTCGCGCGAGCGCGAAGGCGTACAATACGCGAACTGGCTCAGCACGCTCGGCGTCACGTCGTTCATCCTCACGAATCGCGTCGGCGATTTCGGTCACCCCGCGCCGCTGCAGGATGTGTTGCGCGCCGTGCGCATCGTGCGTTCGCGCGCGGCTGAGTTTAAAATCGATCCCGCGCGCATCGGCGTCATGGGCAGTTCCGCCGGCGGCCATCTCGCCGCCAGCGCCGGCACGCTCTTCAATCATCCCGCGGGCAAAACCGGCGCGCCGCTCGACAGTGTCAACGCGCGTCCTGATTTCCTGATTTTGATGTATCCGGTGATCACGCTCGACGATCCCTACACTCACGCTGGTTCGCGCCAGCAACTGCTCGGCAAAAATCCGGATCCCGCGCTGCTGCAGCTGATGTCCGTCGAGAAGCAAGTGACGAACGACACGCCGCCGACGCTGCTTATCCATACGCAGGCCGATCAGGCGGTGCCGGTGGAAAACAGCATCCTGTTCTTCCAGGCGCTCACCCGCGCCAAGGTGCCCGCGGAAATGTATCTGTTCGAACGCGGCGGCCACGGCATGGGCATGCGCGACGGACTCGGCACCTCTTCCGCGTGGCCGAAACGCGCCGAGGAATGGCTGCGCGCCCGCGACCTGTTGACGCCGGCCAAATCCTGACCGGCGACCGCCCCGCCTTCACTTCATCATGTCCATCCTTCGATCCCTCCTCCTGGCGTCCTTCACGCTCGCGACGACCCTGCCCGTTTTCGCGCAAACGCCGCCGCCCCCCACCGCGCTGCACATGATGCGGCCCGATTATCCGGTGGCCTACGAGCCGGCGACCGAAGCGGAGATCAAGACCGTGCTGGATCGCGTCCTCGCCTACGTCGACGCCGAGACCAAGCCGCAGATCGTCGATCGCGCTTCCGGTCAGCCGGTCACCGATCTCGCCCACCTTCCCGCGCACCCCGCGCTCACCCGCACGACGTTTCTGCTCACCAGCTACGAATGGGGCGTCACCTACGCCGGTATGATGCATGTCGCGGCCGTGACCGAGGACGCGCGCTATCGCGACTATGTTGACAGCCGTCTCGGCACCCTCGCCGCGCTCGCCAACCACTTTGGTGCGCAGCCGCTCCCGGCCGACCTGCCGCCGCGCGAGGCGATGCTCAGCCTCCGCTCGGTGCGGCAGCCGCGCACGCTCGACGACTCCGGCGCGATGGCCGCCGGCATGATCAAGGCCGCGCGCGCTGGCGTGCAAACCGCTGCCCTGCGCCCCAGCATCGACCGCTTCCTCGATTTCATCTCGAACCGCCAGTTCCGGTTGACCGACGGCACCCTCGCCCGCAACCGCCCGATGCCCAACGCGCTCTGGCTCGACGATCTCTACATGAGCGTCCCGGCGCTCGCGCAGATGGGCGCGCTGACCGGCGAACGGCGCTATTTCGACGACGCCGCCCGCCAGATCGCGCAGTTCTCCGAGCGTATGTTTGTTTCCGATACGAAGCTTTACCGCCACGGCTGGATCCAGGAAATGGATCCCCACCCGGCCTTCTACTGGGCGCGGGCCAACGGCTGGGCCATCGTCGCCATGGCCGAACTGCTTGAAGTCCTGCCGGCCGATCATCCCGCCCGCGAAAACGTGCTCGCCCAATATCGCGCGCATGTCGAAGGGCTGGCGACGCGCCAAGGCGGCGCCGGGCTCTGGCACCAGTTGCTCGATCGCAACGATTCCTACCTCGAAACGTCCGCGTCCGCGATGTTCGTCTACGCCATCGCCCGCGGCATCAATCGCGGCTGGCTCGACGAAAAGGCCTACGGCCCCATCGTCTCGCTCGGCTGGAACGCCGTCGCGCAAAAGGTGAACGCCCAAGGCCAGGTCGAGGGCACCTGCGTCGGCACCGGCATGGGCTTCGATCCGATGTTCTATTACTACCGCCCGACCAACGTCCACGCCGCGCACGGCTACGGTCCCGTGCTGCTCGCCGGCGCCGAGATGATCGCGCTGCGCCGCGGCAAGGGCGCCGTCGCGGTGATCCACGACGGCGGCGTGCACTTCGACCGCGCGACCGGACACTGAGCCGTTCGTTCCTTTTTCTCCGGCCGGAGCCGTAAATCCGGCCGCGTTCTCCTAAATCCGGGCTCTGCGAGTCCGGCCGTCTCCACCCGTCTCTTTCGCCATGAAATCGATCCTTGGCCTTACGCTCGCCCTTTTCTTTTCGATCGCCGCCGCCGCCGCGCCGGCCCCGCGCGTCATGGAGCGCCTCTCCCGCGGTGTCGTCGCCGTCCAGCAGCCGGACGGCGGCGTATTCGTTTCCTGGAGACTGTTCGCCACCGACCCGGCCAACATCGCCTTCAACGTCTATCGCACGACCGGCGCCGGTTCGCCCGAAGACACCGGGCCCTTCGGCTCGCGCCCTGACCCCTGGACGGGCACCCGGAAATTGAACGACGCTCCCCTCGCCGACGTCACCTGGCTGGTCGACGCGCACGCGCGGCTCGAACGCGAGACGCGCTACTTCGTCCGCCCTGTGATCGATGGCCGCGAGGGCGAGCCGAGCGCGCCGTTCGTGATTTCCGCCAACGCCGCGCCGCTGCCTTATCACGCGATCCCGCTGCAAACCCCCGACGGCTACACGCCAGGCGATGCCTCGGTCGGCGACCTCGACGGCGACGGCGATTACGAGATCGTATTGAAGCAGGAGCAAAATCCGCAGGACAACTCCCGCTCCGGCGTCACCGGCGACACCCTGCTGCAGGCTTACAAGCTCGACGGCACGCTGCTCTGGACGATTCACCTCGGTCGCAACATCCGCGAGGGCGCGCATTACACGCAGTTCATGGTTTACGATCTCGACGGCGATGGTCGCGCCGAGATCGCGTGCAAGACCGCCGACGGCACGATCGACGGCACCGGTCGCGTCATCGGCGACCCGCAGGCCGATCACCGCAACGCGCAAGGCCATATTCTCCGCGGTCCGGAGTATCTCACGATCTTCGACGGCCGCACCGGTGCCGAGCTCGCCACCACGCCTTACGTCCCCGCGCGGCATCCGACGAAATCGGATCCCACACCGGAGGAACTCGCCGAAATCTGGGGCGACGGCTACGGCAACCGCAGCGACCGCTATCTCGCCGGCATCGCCTACCTCGACGGCGAACGCCCGAGCCTCGTCATGTGCCGTGGCTACTACACGCGCGCCGTGCTCGCCGCGTGGGACTGGCGCGACGGCACGCTCACGCAACGCTGGGTGTTCGACAGCGATGCCTCGCCCGAGAACCGCGCCTATCGCGGCCAGGGCAATCACAACCTTTCCGTCGCCGACGTCGATGGCGACGGCCGCGACGAAATCGTCTACGGCGCCGCCGTGATCGACGACGACGGCACCGGCCTCTACTCGACCGGCTGGGGACACGGTGACGTGTTGCACGTCGGCGACCTCGTGCCGTCGAATCCCGGCCTCGAGATCTTCGACATCCAGGAGCGTTTCGATGAGCAAGGCATGAGCCTCCGCGACGCCCGCACGGGACGCCCCATCTTCACCATTCCTTCCGTGAAAGCCGCCGATTCCGGTGGCGACAAGGGCGAAGGCCCCGGCCGCGGCAACGCGTTCAACATCGATCCGCGTTTCCCCGGCGCCGAGAGCTGGGCCGCGGGCGCTGGAATGGACGGCCTCTACGACGCCACCGGCCGCCGTTTCCTCGAACGCCGTCCGCGCGGTTTCCCGTGCAATTTCGGCCTCCTCTGGGACGGCGATCTACTCCACGAGTTGCTCGATCAGAACCGCATCGTGAAATGGAACTGGGAAACGGAAACCATCGACCCGCTCCTCGTCGCCCACGCCTGCACCTCGAACAACGGCACCAAGGCGACGCCCGCGGTGAGCTGCGACCTCTGGGGCGACTGGCGCGAGGAGGTCATCTGGCGCACGCGCGACAATCGCGAGCTGCGCATCTACACGAGCACGATCCCGACGAAGCACCGGCTCTTCACGCTGATGCACGATCCGCAATATCGCCTGAGCGTCGCCTGGCAGAACGTCGCCTACAACCAGCCGCCGCATCCCAGCTTCTACCTCGCCGAATCCGCCCCGCTGCCTGCGCCGCCCGCGATCCGTTATCCATAAGGGCGCGCCCGCCGTCTTTTTCAACCCGCCCGACCGATGTCCTCGTTGCCACAAGTGCTTCGCTGCGCCCCGTTCCTGCGGGGCGCGCTCCTGGCCGCGTCCGGCCTGTTCCTCGCGTCCACCGCCTCCGCCCTCGAGAAGCCGGACATGACGTATCCAATCTTTCAATTCCCCGCCGACCGGATCCCGCGCATCGACGGCGACGCCTCGGACTGGGCCATGGTGCCCGAGCGCTACGCCGTGCACCGCGACCAGATGCACAACACGTCGCAGTCGCAGCCCGCCGCCGGTGACCGCACCCTCGCCTTCAGCGTGAAGGTGGGCTGGGTGAAGGGCCTCAACCGGCTCTATTTCCTCTACGAAGCCGAGGACGATTACTGGGACTTCGCCTCGCCCGACCTGCGCAACGACACTTTCGAGATCATGGTCGACGGCGACGCCTCCGGCGGCCCGTTCATCGACAAGGGCCACAAGGAATTCTGGACGCCCGACCGCGTGGGCGAAGCCGCCGCCCGTCCGGACGACCGCATCAGCGTCGACGACGCCAACTGGACGGTTCACGGGGTGCACGCACAGAACTATCATATTTTCACGCCCGCGGTGGACAAGGACTGGGCGCTGATGTGGGGCGCGCCGACATGGACCAAGGAATTTCCCTGGGCGAATGCCGCGCAATCCTTCCAGTTCAAACACGGCGAATCCGGCAAGCTCACCCTCGAATTCTGGATCACGCCCTTCGACTACGCCGGACCCGAAGGTCCGCAGCGCGCCGTCGAATCCGTGCTCCGCGAAGACAAGATCATCGGTCTTTCCTATATCGTGATCGACTACGACGGGCCCTCGCCGCGCGGCTTCTGGGTACTGTCGCCGCAACGCACGTCCTACGGCCACGCGTCGGAGTTGTGCGCTTTCCGGCTCATGCCGCTCGAACCCGAGTTCGTGCCGAAGCTCGCCGCGCAATGGAGCTGGCAGGTCGTCGACATGGATCGACGCCTCGTCGCGTTCAAGGATCTCTCGGTCGGCAATGTCACCTCCTGGAAATGGACCTTCGGCGACGGCTCCACGTCGACCGAGCAGCACCCGCAGCACGCCTACGCCAAACCCGGCAGCTACGTCATCGTCCTCGAAGTCTCCGGCCCGGACGGCACCGCCCGCCGCTCGAAAGTCTGGGACGTGCAACTCCGCTGATTCCAGCGTCCGTCGCTTTCTCTCCCCATGAAACTCCGCTCCCTGTTCGGCTCCCTGCTGCTCGCCTGTTCGGTGCAGGCGGCTCCGGAGCTCCCGCGGCTGGAAGTCCGCGGCCAGGCCACCCAGCTCATCGTCGACGGGCGGCCTTATCTCGTCCGCGGCGGCGAGATCGCCAACACCGCGTCGTCAGATCTCGAATACATGAAAACCTCAGTCTGGCCGAACATGGCCCGGCTGAATCTCAACACCGTGCTCGTTGCCGTCGCCTGGGCGTGGGTCGAACCGGAGGAAGGCCGCTTCGATTTCACCCTCGTCGACCAGCTGCTCGCCGGCGCGCGCGAGCACGACCTGCGCGTCATGTTTCTCTGGTTCGGCAGCTGGAAGAACAGCGTTTCCAGCTTCGTGCCCACCTGGGTGAAACACGACCAGGCACGCTTCCCGCGCGTCCGCCTCGCGAGCGGCGACTCCGTCGAGATCCTCAGCCCGTTTTCGACCGCGGCGCGCGATGCCGACACCCGCGCCTACGTGAAATTCATGGAGCATCTGCGCGACGTCGATCCGCAGCACACGGTCGTCATGATTCAGATGCAGAACGAGGTCGGTGTCCTCGGCGACTCCCGCGATCGCGGCGACGCTGCCAACACCGCCTTCGCCGCGCCCGTGCCGTCGGAGTTGATGGCCGCGCTGCAACGCAACGAAGCCACCCTCTCGCCCGCGCTGCTCCGCCTCTGGACCGCCGCCGGCAAGAAAGCTCAAGGCACTTGGACGGAGGTCTTCGGCCACTCGCCCGCAACGGATGAACTGTTCATGGCGTGGCACTACGCGCGCTACATGCATCACATGACCGCGGCCGGCAAAGCCGTGCTGCCGCTGCCCGTGTTCACCAACACCTGGATCGTGCAACCGGAGGACAAGCGCCCCGGCGATTATCCGAGCGGCGGTCCGCAACCGCTTTCGCTCGACGTCTGGAAAGCCGGCGCGCCCGCGATCGATCTCAACTGCCCCGACATCTACCTGCCGAATTTCGACGAGCACGTCGCCGCGTTCCACCGTTCCGACAATCCGCTCTTCGTGCCCGAATCGCGCGGCGATCGCGCCGGTGTCGCCAACGCGTTCTACGCCATCGGCGCGCACGCCGCGATCGGCTATTCGCCCTTCGGCATCGACAACACCGCGCGTCTCGTGGGCCTCCGCCCGCCTCCCGGCACGCCCGCGCCGACCGATCTCGAAAACCTGCCGCTCGCCCGCGCCTACGCCGTGCTGCGCGACCAGTCCGCCTTTATTCTCGAACACCAATCCGCCGGCACCCTCCGCGCCGCCTGGCTCAACCGCGACAAGCCCGCGCAAGACATCAAACTCGGCAACCACACCTTGCACGTCGAACTCCGCCGCAATTCCCGCGACCAGAGTTTCATGAGCGACACCGGTTACGCGCTCATCGCCGCGCTCGGTCCCGACGAATTCCTCGTCACCGCGACCGACGTGCAGATCACGTTCTCTCCGGCCACGCCGGGCGATCCGATCGACGGCATCGCGGACGCCGAAACCGGCACGTTCCGGGACGGTCGCTGGACTGCGACCCGCAAGATGAGCGGCGACGACATCATGCTGAATTATCATCTCGCCGAACAAGCTGCCGCGCGCCAGTCCGGCGCCGGCCTCCGCTTCGGTCCTGACGGCCCGACCAGCCAGCGCGTGACGCTCTACCGCTACCGGTAAACCGCCGCGCACTCCACGCTCCGCCCGCCGTCACGCATGTCGTTCCTCCGTTTCTTCCTGCTGCCGTTTCTCGCCAGCGCCGCTCTCGCCATGACGCCCGTCGATTTCAATGTGCGCGATTTCGGCGCGAAGGGCGATGGTGTCGCCCTCGACTCGCCAGCGATCAACGCCGCGATCGAGGCGGCGGCCGCCGCCGGTGGAGGTGTCGTCCGCCTTCCTGCTGGCCGCTACCTGAGCTTCTCGCTCCGGCTGCGCAGCCACCTGCAGCTGCGCTTCGATCCCGGCGCCGTCCTCGTCGCGGTCGACCCCGCCTCCGGGCTCGGCCGCTACGACGACCCGGAACCGAATCCCTCCAATCTGTATCAGGATTTCGGGCACAGTCACTGGCGCAACAGCCTGATCTGGGGCGAGGGCCTGGAAAACGTTTCCATCGTCGGTCCCGGCTTCATCGACGGCACTGCGGGACTCGTCCGCCACGGACCGCCGCCGAAACGCCCGGTCGGCGAACCCGGCAGCGGCCAGGCCCGCGGCCCGGAACGCGACATGAGCGGCATCGGCAACAAGGCCATCGCGCTGAAGAACTGCCGCAACGTCACGCTCCGCGATTTCTCCGTGCTCAACGCCGGCCACTTCGCGCTCCTCGCCACCGGCGTCGACCACCTCACGATCGACAACGTCAAGGTCGACTCGAATCGCGACGGCTTTGACATCGACGCCTGCCGCCACGTGCGCATCTCGAACTGCAGCGTCAACACGCCAAACGACGACGCCATCGTGCTCAAGGCCAGTTACGCGCTCGGCGAGCGCCGCTCGACGGAGAACGTCACCATCACCAACTGCACGGTGAGCGGTTTCGACGTTGGCTCGATGCTCGACGGCACGTTCCGTCGCACGCAGGAACGCGCGCCCGATCGCGACGGTCCGACCGGCCGCATCAAGTTCGGCACCGAGTCGAACGGTGATTTTCGCAACATCACCATCGCGAACTGCATCTTTGTCCGCTCCCGCGGCCTCGCGCTCGAAAGCGTCGACGGCGGGGTGATCGAGGATGTCACCGTCACGAATCTCGCGATGAGCGAAATCGTGAACGCGCCGATCTTCCTCCGACTGGGCAACCGCGCCCGCGGCCCCGCCGGCACGCCGATCGGCGCCATCCGGCGGGTGCAAATCAGCCATGTCACCGTCAACGACTGCGACGCGCGTTATCCGATCCTGATCGCGGGGCTCGAGAATTATCCGATCGAGGACCTCACGCTCAGCGACCTGCATCTCGTCTCCCGCGGCGGCCTTTCTCCCGAGATCGTCGCGCGTCAGCCCGCGGAGCTCGTGAACCCGTTTTTCCTCCGCGGCGATGAAGCAGGCATCACGGGTCCGCGCGATCCGTTCGCGGTGCCCCAGCGCGCCGCCGCTTATCCCGAGCCGAGCATGTTCGGGCTGCTGCCCGCCAGTTTCGTCTACGCGCGTCACGTGCGCGCGCTGACCGTATCCGCGGTTACGTTACGCTTCCAGACGGCCGACACCCGGCCGCTGGTCGTGCTCGAACAGGCGGAGGGCGTCACGTTCGAAAATGTCCGCCTGCCCGCCGACCCGGCTTCGCCGCGCTTCGTGCTGCGACAGGTCGCCGATTTCGAAGCGCACCGGTGTTCGGGCGTCGACGACGTCCGCTTCGACGCCGTGTCCGATCGCAGCTTTTAGGGCGGCTTCGTCCCGCTCGGTGGCTTCCGGCACTCCGCGGTAGCGGCGGATTTTGACCCGCCTTCGATTGCTTGCGGCATCGTTTCCTTGCTCCACGCGCGGGGAGGGACGACAATCCTCTCCAGGTTCACACACGCACCCCGGTTCACTGACGCCTAGAGTCTTCAGTCGAACATGAATGCCTTCATCCGTTGCGGAGCCGTTTTCGGCTTGGCCGTCGCGACCCGTGTCGCAGGCGCATCAAACCTGCCGCTGCCCGCGCTCACCACTCCGACCAACGAGCGGGAACCGGGCTTCCATTTGGAGCTGTTGCCCAAAGCGTTTCAGCGCAATCCGCAGCTGGAAATGACCGTGCTGACGGAGGTCACCCCCGATGGACGAGCGCAGCCAGCCCCGGCACCGGAGCGCCCCGCCTACTACGCGATCTATAACTCCGGCATGCAGCAGCGCGGACAACCGGTGGCGGGGTTCACCGCCCCCGACCCCGTCTATTTGGAAGACGTGCTCCGGCGCGCACTTCGCGCCAGCGGTTTCCTGCCGGCGGGCCCGGAACATGCCCCCTCCGTGTTCCTGGTTCTGCATTGGGGCGTCCACTCGCAGATGGATTTCGAGATGCGCCGGATGTTTCCGGAACTGGCGCTGCGGCACCGCCTGGAGCGGATGCGACTCGTCGGCGGCCGGCGTTTCGAAACGTTCCTCCTCCGGCGCATCCAGTTTGCCGAAGGTCTGGTGCCGCTGCCTTCCAAGCAGGAGAATCTGCACGATCAGGCGATGCAGGATATCTATTTCGCCATCGTATCCGCCTACGATTACGCCGCTCTCAGCAACGGCCGGCGCCGACTGCTCTGGCGCACCAGCCTCACCGCCGGAGCCACCGGCATCTCGCTGCGCGAGTCGATGCCTGCGCTCCTCCTCAGCGGCGGCCCGTATTTCGGCCGCGAGATGCCCGAGCCCGAGTTCGTGTTCCGCCGGTTGCGGCGAGGCGTCGTCGAGTTCGGCGAACCGCAGGTAGTGGAAACGGATGTCGACCTGTCGCGGTGAGCGGCGCGGGCGGACGTAGCGGGTGGCGTTCGAACTGACCGGAGCACGGTACAGGTTGCGCGCCGTCCGAAACCTGGCGAGGCTCCGCGCCCCTGCCCATGACCGCCTCGCTTCTCCGTGCGTTTCGCACCGTCATTATCGCGGCTGCCTTCGCCGCCACCGCCCGTGCGGAGGCGTCGTGGCCCCGGCACTACGATCTCGCGGCGATGGCACCCACCGCGACCTTCCCCGCAGAAAACGGCGCGGGCTTCGATCTCGGCACCGCACCGAGCGCCGAAGGCCGGCCGTTCTTCTTTTCGGTCGCGCTGCCGGAGGGCAACTATCGCGTGAGCGTCACGTTCGGCGATGCCGCCACCGCGTCCGACAACACCGTGAAAGCCGAATCGCGCCAGCTCATGCTCGAGCGCGTGACCACCCGTGCCGGCGAATTCGTCACCCGCCGCTTCTTCGTTAACGTCCGCAACCGCCAGATCCCGCCGCCCGAGAAATTCGCTCCCGGCGGCACCGCGGTCGTGTTGAACGAACGCGAAACCGACCTGCTGCGCTGGGACGACAAGCTCACGCTCGAGTTCAACGGTTCCGCGCCGCGCGTCGCCGCGATCGACATCGAACCGGCCGCCGTTCCGACCGTGTTCCTGCTCGGCGACTCCACGGTGACTGACCAGCCTTACGAGCCGGCCGCGAGCTGGGGCCAGATGCTACCGCGCTTTCTCGAGAAAGTCGCCGTCGCCAATCACGCCGAGTCGGGCGAAACGATGAAGTCGTTCATTTCCGGCCTGCGCCTTGCCAAGGTGCTCAGCCAGGCGAAGGCGGGCGATTACTTCTTCATCCAGTTCGGTCACAACGACGAGAAGCGCAACTGGCCGCAAACCTACGTCGACGCCCACACAACCTACCGCGCCTACCTGCGCGTGTTCATCGCGGAAGCGCGCCTGCGCGGCGTGACGCCCGTGCTGGTCACCTCGATGCAGCGCCGGACGTTCGATGAGCAGGGCAAAATCCGCAATACGCACGGCGACTACACCGAGGCGGTTCGGATCGTCGCCGCCGAGGAGAATGTCGCCCTGATCGATCTCGATCGCATGAGCGTCGCGTTCTACGAAGCGCTCGGCCAGAAACGCGCGCCGCTCGCCTTCAACCAGGGCGGCAAGGACGCCACGCATCACAACAACTACGGCGCCTACGAACTCGCCAAGTGCGTGGTGCAGGGCATCCGCGACGCCAACCTGCCGCTCGCAAAAAAGATCGTCGCGGATTTCGCCGGCTTCGACCCGGGCCAGCCCGACGCGCCCGAGACGTTTCAGTTCGCCGCAAGTCCGCTCCGCAGCGACACGCGCCTGCGCGGCAACTGAGCACCCGCGCGGCGGCCGCTTAGCCGCCGCGCAACGCCTGCGCGACCGCCGCAAGCAGTTCGTCCGCGGTGAACGGCTTGCGCAGCTGCGGCTTGAGCGTCTCGCCGGCCGACGCGAGTTGCGACGGATCGTAGCCGCTCATCAGCAGCACGCGAAGCGCGGGTTTGTCGGCGGCCAGCCGGGCCGCGAGTTCGTGGCCGTCGACCTTGCCCGGCATCACCACGTCGCTGAGCAGCAGATCGACCTCGTCGCGGTGGGTGGCCCACTGCTCCAGCGCATCGGTCCCGCACTTCGCCTCGATCACGCGATAGCCCTGGCGCCGCAGGATCGACGTCACGAGCATGCGCACCGCCACCTCGTCCTCGGCGACCAGCACGGTGGCATCGCCGCGCGGACAGCTCGCGGGCGCCGCCTCGGCATCGCCGGTCGCCTCCACCCGTTCGCTGCGCGGCAGATAAACGTGAAACGTCGTGCCCTCGCCGAGGCGCGTGTCGACCTCGATCCAACCCTGGTGCTGCAACACGATCCCGAGTGAAATCGCCAGCCCGAGCCCGGTGCCCTTGCCCGCGGCCTTGGTGGTGTAGAAAGGTTCGAAGATCTGCGGCAGCACCTCCGGCGGGATGCCGCAGCCCGTATCCGAAACGGTGAGACGCACGTGCGGGCCGGGCCGCGCGCGCGGCTCACGCTGGCAATGCTCCGCGGTGACCGTCGCGGCGGACGTCGCGATCACGAGCCGCCCGCCCTTCGGCATCGCATCGCGGGCGTTCACCGCCATGTTCAACACCACCTGCTCCAGCATGCCGAGATCGGCATGCGTCCGCAGCGGCTCGCCCGCGGTGCGGCTCTCGAGCTCGATGCGCTCGCCGATGACGTGGCGCAGGAGCTTGCCCACGCCCGCAACCACGTCGTTGAGATCGAGCGTCTCCGGCTGCATCGCCTGATGGCGGCTGAACACCAGGAGCTGCCGCGTGAGATTCGTCGCTCGCTGCGCGGCGGCGCGGATGTCGCGGCCCGCGTTTTCCCGCTCGACCGGCGTCAGGTCGGGCTCGTTGAGCAATTCGCTCTGCCCGAGGATGACGGTGAGCAGGTTGTTGAAATCGTGCGCGATGCCGCCGGCGAGCTGGCCGATCGCCTCCATTTTTTGCGACTGCCGCAGCTGCGCCTCCACTTTCAGCCGCTCGGCGATCTGTTCCTGCAGGCTGGCGTTGATCCGCGCGAGTTGCGCGGTGCGCTCCGAAACGCGCTGCTCCAGCCGCGCATGCGACTCGCGCAGATCGGCCTCGGCCTGCTGGCGCACGGTGACCTCGTATTGCAGCTCGGCGGTCCGCAACGACACCTGGCGCTCGAGCTCCGCATTGCGCTGCCGCACCACCCGCATGCGCCAGCGCAAGCCGCCGCCGATCACGCCGAAAGCGATCGCGCCGGCCGCGAGGCGCAGCCAGAGCGTCTGCCACCAATGTGGCGCCACCTCGATCCGCACCGCGGCGCCCGTGGTATTCCAAACGCCATCGGCGTTGCTCCCCTGGACGCGGAACGTGTAGCTCCCCGGCGGCAGCGAGGTGTAGGTGGCCGAACGCGCGCGCGCCGACGTGGTGTTCCAGTCGTTGTCCCAGCCTTCGAGCCGGTAGCGAAACTGATTCTTTTCCGGCGCCGAGAAATCCAGCGCCGAGAAACGCAGGTGAAATCCGGGCTGCCCCGCGGGAACGTGAAGGATGTCGCCGAGGTTGACGATCGCCGCCGGGGGCCGGCCATTTGCCGTATTCGGCGGGGCGCCGATCCAGCGCAGCTCCGTCAGCACGACCGGCGGCGGCACCGGGTTGTCCTCGAGTTCTTCCGGCGTGAACTCGACGATGCCGGCGCGCGTGCCGAGATACACGCGCCCGTCGGGCCCGAGCGCGCCGGCGCGTTGGGCGAACACGCTCGCCGGCAGGCCGTCGGCTTTATCGTAGTTGCGAAATGTCTCCCGCACGGGATCGAAATCGGACAACCCATTCGCGGTGCCGAGCCAGAGGTGTCCCCGGCGGTCGCGCACGATCGTCATCACGGCCGGATTCGGCAGTCCGTCGCGCACGCCATACTGGCGCACGAAGCGCTGTTCGCGCCGGTCGAATTTCAGCAGTCCATCCGCGGCGCCGAGCCAGAGAGTGTCGTGGTCTCCTGCCGCGAGGCAGTGCAGGCTCCGGCTTCCTCCGCCCGCCTCGTCCGGCGGCACATACGTGGCAAACCGACCGGTGGTCCGGTCGAGCCGCACGAGTCCCTCGGTTTCGGTCGCGAACCAAAGTTCGCCGTTCTCCGCGAGCCATCCGAGCAACGGATTCGTCGTCGGCTGCGAAGCCTGGCCCGGTGCCGCGGCCTGCGGAGCATAGTGCCGAAACCGCTCACCCTCGAGCCAGTCGAGCCCGTAGCTGCGCGCGCCCACCCACACGCCGCCGGCCGGATCGGGCAGCAGCGAATTCACCTGCCCGCCGGTAAACGAATAGGTGCCGTTCGGCGCCGGCACATTCGACGGCGAGGTCGCGTAGGTGCTGAAGCGCACGCCGTCGTAGCGATAGATGCCGCGATAGTTCGAGCCGACCCACACGACGCCGTCGGACCCGATCGCGATCGTCGACAGATCGTTGCTGGGCAGCGTCGCGGAATCCTGCGGGTCGTGCAGGAAACGAGTCCACCCGTCGTCATCGAGTCGGTTCAGCCCATTCACCGTGCTCGCCCACAAGCGTCCGGCGGGGTCGAACGCGAGGCCCGCGATCCGGTTTTCGCTCAACGTGCGGGGATCGCCGGCATTGTGACGATGCGTGCGAAACGGCTTCACGTCGCTGCGCAGCCGATTCACCCCGCCGGCATACGTGCCGACCCAGATGTTGCCCGCGCGATCCTCGAAGATCGCCTGCACGAGATCGTCATTGAGGCTGCTCGGATCGCCCGGCACGCGCCGGTAGGAGGTGAACTTGCCCGTCGCGCGATCGAACAGGTGCACGCCGCCGCGGGTAGCGAACCACAGCCGGCCTTTGCGATCCACGAGCGCATCGCGCACGAAATTCGCACCGGGATTACCGGCGTCGCCGGGAACATACACGCGGTCGAAACTCAGGCGCGGTTCCTGCACGGCGTGGCGTTCGACGCGTTCGATCCGCGGACGGAAGCGGTTCGCGCCCTGCTCGGTCAACGCCCAGAACGCGCCGTCCGTGTCGCGGACGACTTTGTTGACGGCATTGTGGCTCAGGCTGCGGAGATCGCCGGGATCGTGCAGGCAGGTCAGAAACGCGCCCGTGCGCGGATCGAACGCCGCGAGGCCGTCGCTCGTGCCGAGCCACAACAAGCCGGTGGTCGGATCCTCGACGATCGAACGGATCGTATCCTTCGCGGTGCTACCCTCGACCACCTGCGGCCGCAGAAAGGTCCGGAATGTGCCGCGTTCCCGATCGTCCAGCCGCGCCAACCCTTCGCGGGTGCCGACCCACAGCCGGCCGGAAGCATCCTCGTAAATGCAGGTGACGACATTGTTCGGCAAACCCTCGGCGCGGCCTGGCTCGTGCCGGTAGTGCCGAAACGTATCCGTTTGCCGGTCGTAACGATCGAGCCCGCCTTCCGTGCCGATCCACAGCGCACCGGCCCGGTCGACGAGCAACGCCCAGACAATCTGGTTGCCCATCGATTGCGGATCCGCCGCATCGTGCTGGCGCACCACCAGCTCGTAGCCATCGTAGCGCGCCAGCCCACCGAGGCGCAGGCCGAACCACATGAAGCCGGCAGGGTCCTGCGCAATCGCGCGAACATCAGAATGCGCCAGGCCTTCGTCCTCCGTGATTTGCACCCAGCTCGCGACCGGCGCCGCCGCCCGGACCCAGGCACCCGCCAGCAGCCAGCCCAACAACATCAGGCTGATCGACAGGAAATGAGCACGCCGGCGCCGGCCGCAACAGCGGGCGACGGACGCGGGAAGGCGGGAAGACGGCACGCGGAGAAAAGTGGACGTGAGGGGTTTTCCGTTTCCTTCGTCACAGCGCGACGCCAAATAAAGCCGCGGGGCTCATTTCGCCCCTCCGGTCCTCCCCCGAGGGCGGTTCTCCAACCGTCGTCGACCCGGTTCCAACGGTCCGAGGTCAACGTCGTTTGCAGGTGCCGCGACGCTGCCAGATTCCTGCTTTTTACTCCCCGCGAATGTCCAAGACACGTTACGCCTTCGTCGGCACCGGCGGCCGCGCCATCAGCTTCGTCGAGCCCCTCGTCACCAGCTACAGCGAGCACAACGAGCTCGTCGCGCTCTGCGATCTCAGCCCCGCCCGCATGGCGTATTACAACGACATGCTCGCCGGCGAATGGGCCTATCACGCCGTGCCGACCTTCACCGCCGACAAATTCGACGAGCTGTTGCGCACCACCAAGCCCGACGTCGTTTTCGTCTGCTCGAAGGACTCCACGCACCACGACTACATCGTCCGCGCGCTCCACGCCGGCTGCGACGTGATCACGGAAAAGCCGCTCACGATCGACGCCGAAAAATGCCGCGCCATCCTCGCCGCGCAAAAGGCCTCCGGCCGCCGGCTGCGCGTCGCGTTCAACTACCGCTGGGCGCCGTTCCGCACCAAGGTGAAGGAGCTGCTCGCCGCCGGCACGATCGGCCGCGTGCACTCCGTCACCCTCGAATACCTCCTCGATACCAATCACGGCGCCGACTACTTCCGTCGCTGGCACGCCCACGCTGACGAGTCCGGCACGCTGCTCGTGCACAAGAGCACGCATCACTTCGACCTCGTGAACTGGTGGCTCGACGCCATCCCACAGCAGGTCTTCGCCTACGGCGATCTCGTGTTCTACGGAAAACAAAACGCAGTCGCCCGCGGCGATGCGCACCTGACGCGCTACGAACGCTACACGGGCGAACCGCTGGCCAAGGACGATCCCTTCCGCCTCGATCTCGACGAGAGCGAGCCGTTCCGCCGCATCTACCGCGCCGGCGAGGGCGACTCCGGCTATCTGCGCGACCGCAATGTCTTCCGCGACGACATCACCATCTACGACCAGATGTCGCTCAACGTCCGCTACCGCACCGGGCAGCTCCTCACGTATTCGCTCGTCTGTTACAGTCCGCGCGAGGGCATGCGCGTGTCGTTCAACGGCGACCGCGGCCGCCTCGAATACCACGAGTTCATCGGCACCCACATGAACCGCGCGGTGCGCCCGAAGGATTTCAAGCTCGACGAGAAGCCCGGCGCCGAGGCCGAGGGCGAGTGGATCCGCGTGTATCCCCATTTCAAATCCAGCTACCTCGTGCCCGTCGCCGCGCAGGGCGGCGCCCACGGCGGCGCCGACGAGATCCTCTGCCGCTCGTTCTACGATCCCGCCTCGCCGCAGACCGATCCGCTCGGCCGCTTCGCCGGCCACGAGCAGGGCGCCGCGTCCATCCTCGTCGGCATTGCCGGCGTCGAATCGATCCAGCGCAACCAGCCCGTGAACCTGACGGACCTCGTCGCGCTGCGCCCGGAAGCGACGCGCCTCAGCGAGCTGGTTTAGGCGGCAGGCCTGCGGCCGGTTGCGATCGGAGGCAGACGCGTTTCCCAAACTGTCCGACCAAGGCGCGCGCGCAGTGGGTGCACCCTTTTGCGACCGGTGACGTCACCCCGATTCACCCAATCCTGACCCCCGCATGATGAATTCTCGTTTCCTTCGTGTCGCGCTCTTCGGCGCCTGCACCGCACTCGCCGCCACTGCCGTTTACGCCGGCAATCTCGGCCGGCATTTCCCCTCCGAAAAGCGCAGCTACACCGATCCGGTGACCCAGCTGCCCGTCACGGTGCTGACGTCCGACGCCGCCAACGACGCCAAGCCCTACCAGACGCACACCACCTGGACCGCCGACGGCCAGTGGATCATCTTCCGCTCCGACCGCGCCGGCAGCGGCCCGCAGGCGTTTCTCGTCAACGAAAAGACCGGCGACATCATCCAGGTCACCGACGGTCCCGCGTCCGGCACCGGCAGCCTCAATCTCTCCCGGAAGGAGATGAAGCTCTACGTCATGCGCGGCGGTCCGGTTTGGGGCGCAAACGCCAACGACGCCAACGCCACCCCGCCGCTCCCGCGCCAGCTCGTCGAGATCGATCTCGGCAAACTCATCCCCGATTCTCTCGCTGGCAAAGTGAAGGAAGCGTCCGCTTACGAGCGCATCGTCTGCACGCTGCCTTCCGATCTGCGCGACGCCGGCGGCTTCGCACTCGATGCCGACGAATCCTGCGCCTACTGGGGCGTCGCCTGGGGCCCGCCCCCCGCCCGCCCCGCGCCGACCCACGCGAATCGCACGAAAGACGGCCGCTCCGTCGTCGACTCGCGCAACACCGACCCGGGCGAGGCCCGCGAGGCCGCCCGGAAACGTTTCGCCGAGGCCGGCAAAGGCCCCGGCGGCATCCGCCGCATCGACCTGAAGACCGGCGAAATCACCAAGGTCATCGATACCGAATTCCGCATGGGCCACGTGCAGACGAATCCGTGGGTCGCCGGCGAAATCATCTATTGCCACGAAACCACCGGCGACTCCCCGCAGCGCATGTGGACCGTGCGCGGTGACGGCTCGGGCAACCGCCCTCTCTACGTCGAGACGCCCGACGAGTGGATCACGCACGAAACCGTCTCGCAGCCCGACGAGGTCATGTTCCTCATCATCGGCCACCTGCCCTACCTGCGGAAACACCCGACCGGCGTCGCCGTGATCAACCTCCGCACCGACGACATGAAGATCATCGGCCAGACCGAGGAAGACATGGGCAACGGCCAGCTCGGTGGTTACTGGCACTGCAACGGCTCGCCCGACGGTCGCTGGGCCGTGGCCGACACGTTCAAGGGTAACATCTTCGTCATCGATCGGAATAACGGCCGCCAAGTCCTGCTCACCACCGATCACAAGATGAAGCCCGATCACACGCACCCGATCTTCAGCCCCGACAGCAAACGCGTGCTGATCCAGTCCGGCCATCTCACCGACGGCAAAAGCCTCGACCTGATGACCATCGAAATTCCCGCGAGCTGGTAAACCCCAGCCGCGCTTTCCCCAACGACCACGCCGCGCTCACCGCGCGGCGTTTTTTTTTGCGCTCCCTCGCCCGGAACAGCCCGATTCGCTATTTTCGTTGACAGAAACACTCGGCCTTAAGAGTTGCTGTCAGCGAAACATGGCCGCCCCGCCTCCCAAGTTCGATTTCAGCGTGATTCGCCGCCTGCGCGAACAGCACGAGATGACGCTCGCCGCGCTTTCCGAGGCGTCGAAGGTGTCCATCGCCGTCATCTCCAAGCTGGAGCGCAATCAAGCCACCGCCGAGCTCGACACGCTCTTCCGGCTCGCGCGCGCTTTCGGACTCAGCGCCACCGATCTGCTCGCGCTCACGGAGTCGCCGCTCGCGCACCAGGTCGACGAAACGACGTATCGCTCGGACAAATTCACGTTCCGCCAGATCCGGTTCGCGAACGTCGTAGGCCTGCTCGGCGAAGCGCCCGCCGGTGCGTCGATCAAACGACCGGAAATTCACCACGACGACACCGAGGTCTGCTGGATCATTTCCGGCCGGCTACGGCTCACGCTCCCGCACGAGACTTTCGAGCTGGAGAGCGGCACAAGCATCCAGTTCGACGCCATCCTCGAGCACTCCTACGAGGCGCTCACCGACGTCCGCCTCATCATCCTCCACCTCCGCAAAGACAAAAGATACTGAGCAGTGCAGTAACCACGAAAGACACGAAAAACTCCATCAGCCCAAGGAACACACTGAACACACGGAATCGCCGTCCCGCAGATCCGTTTTCATCATCCTTCCGTGTAATCCGTGTAATCCGTGTGTTCCGTGGGCCACGCCGCAGCTCCTTTTCGTGTGTTTCGTGTATTTCGTGGTTCCTCCCCTCTCCCCTCTAGACTCCCATGCGCATCGACGACTCCCTCCAACCCGCCGCGCTTCTGCCGGCGCTTGAGCGTTTCTGGAAACTCTCCGGCGACAAGATCGACCAACTCGTCCGCCACTACGATCCCGCCAAGGGTTCGCCCGTCTTCACCGTCGCCGGCAAATACACCACGCGCGGTTGGACCGAGTGGACCGAGGGTTTTCACTACGGCTCCGCGTTCCTTCAGTTCGACGCGACCAATGAGCGCCGCTTCGCCGGCATCGCGGAACAATACACCGTCGGTCGCATGGCCTCGCACGTCAGCCACATCGGCGTGCACGACCACGGTTTCAACAATCTCTCCACCTACGGCAACTGGCTGCGCCTCCTCCGCGAAAACCGCCTCGCGACCGACCCCGCGCGCCTCGATTTCTGCGAGCTCGCGCTGAAGGTCTCCGGCGCCGTCCAGGCCGCCCGCTGGTCTCCGATCCACGGCGGCGGCGGCTACATTTACTCGTTCAACGGTCCGCATAGTCTTTTCGTGGATACGATCCGCTCCTGCCGGATCGTGCTCGTCGCCCACGCGCTCGGCCACCGGCTCATGGGCGAAAACGACGCCGCCATCAACCTCCTCGAGCGCGCGCTGCAGCACGCCGACGCCACCGCGAAGTTCTCCGTCTACTACGGCAAGGGCCGCGACGCCTACGACGAGCGCGGCCGCACCGCACACGAGAGCATCTTCAACCCCAACGACGGCCGCTACCGCTGTCCGAATTCGCAGCAAGGCTACTCCGGCTTCACCACCTGGACCCGCGGACTCGCCTGGGCGATGCTTGGCTTCGCCGAACAGCTCGAATTCCTCGCCGCCCTCTCCGATCACGAATTCGCCCCGCTCGGCGGACGCGAACGCTGGCGCACGCTCTTCCTCGAAGCCGCCTCCGCCACCTGCGATTGGTATATCGCCAACACCGCCACCGACGGCATTCCCTATTGGGATGGCGGCGCGCCAAACCTCGCCAAGCTCGGCGACTGGCGGAATCGCCCCGCGGAACCGTTCAACGATCACGAACCGGTCGACAGCTCCGCCGCCGCGATCGGCGCGCAGGGTCTGCTCCGGCTCGGTCGTGTCATCGGTTTGGATACACCCGCCGGACGCCGCTACTCTCAGGCCGGTCTCACCACGCTCCGCACGCTTCTGTCCGAGCCCTACCTTTCCACCGCCTCCGACCACCAGGGCCTGCTGCTGCACACGGTCTACCACCGTCCAAACGGCTGGGACCACATCCCCGCCGGACGCAAAGTCCCCTGCGGCGAAGCCTGCATGTGGGGCGATTACCACATCCGCGAACTCGCGCTTTATGTGCAACGCCTCGCGCGCAACGAGCCCTACCTCACCTTCTTCGGCTGCCTGCCCCACCGCTGAATTCAGACCACGAAAAACACGAAACACACGAAAACCAAACCATAGGCCCACGGAACACACGGAAGACACGGAAGAATCAGACCTACTTCGCGATGACCTTTTTCCCTTCCGTGTCCTCCGTGTGTTCCGTGGGCCCCTCTTCTGAGTCCGTTTTCGTGTAGTTCGTGTTTTTCGTGGTTCCTCCCTCCTCATGACGCCTGCCTCGCTCGAACGCCTCTGTATCCACACGATCACCACGAAGCCGTGGCCGATTGAAACCGCCGTCGCCCGTTACGCTGCCGCCGGCGTCAAGGGCATCACCGTCTGGCGCGACGCCCTCGAGGGCCGCGATCCCGCCCGCGTCGGCACGCTGCTCCGCGACCACGGACTCGAGGTCGTCTCGCTCTGCCGCGGCGGATTCTTTCCCGCGTTCAACGCCGACGATCGCCGCCGCGCGCTCGACGACAACCGCCGCGCCATCGCCGAGGCGCACGCGATCGGCGCGCCGCTCGTCGTGCTCGTCTGCGGTGCCGTCCCGCGTCTGCCGCTCGCCGACGCCCGCCAGCACATCCGCGACGGCATCGCGGCGCTTTTGCCCGAGTGCGAGGCCGCCGGCGTGAAGCTCGGCATCGAACCGCTCCACCCGATGTATGCCGACTCCCGTTCGGCCATCAACACCCTCGGCCAAGCCAACGACCTCGCCGAGCAGCTCAACTCGCCGTGGGTCGGGGTCGCCGTCGACGTGTATCACCTGTGGTGGGACCCGGCGCTCGAGCAGGAGATCGCCCGCTGCGGCCGGCTCGGGAAACTCTTCGCCTACCACGTCTGCGACTGGCGCACTCCGACCACGGATCTGCTCCTCGACCGCGGCCTCATGGGCGAAGGCTGCATCCCGCTCCGCCAGATTCGCGGCTGGGTCGAGGCCGCCGGCTTCCGCGGCTTCAACGAAGTCGAGATCTTCTCTACCCGCCTCTGGGCGACCGACCAGGACGAGTTTCTCCGGAACATCGTCGCCGCCTACCGCCAGCACGTCTGACCCGATCCATCCGATCCATCCGATCCATGACACAGAGGGCACGGAGGTGATCACGGAGAGCACAGAGCAAAAATCGTGTTTCTCTCTGTGGCCTCTGTGCCTCCTCCGTGACCTCAGTGTAACCTCCTCCGCCTCCGATACACTTTCCGTCTTCGAATCTCTTACCAATGAAAACCCACCGCATCGGCATCATCATGAACGGCGTCACCGGACGCATGGGCACCAACCAGCACCTCATCCGCTCGATCAAGGCGATCATCGATCAGGGCGGCGTGAAGCTCTCCGACTCGGAGGTCATCCTGCCCGATCCGGTGCTCGTCGGCCGCAGTGAGGACAAGCTCCGCGCGCTCGCCGCGCGCACCGGCGTCTCGCGCATCTCGACCAACCTCGATGCCGAACTCGCGAATCCCGCCAACCAGATCTATTTCGACGCGACCCTCACCGGCCAGCGCCCCATCGGCGTGCGCAAGGCCATCGCCGCGAAGAAACACATCTACTGCGAGAAACCGACCGCCACCACCTCCGCCGAAGCCCTCGCCCTCGCGAAAGAGGTCACCGCCGCCGGCCTGAAAAACGGCGTCGTGCAGGACAAGCTCTGGCTGCCCGGCCTCCTCAAGCTGAAGTATCTCATCGATACCGGCTTCTTCGGCAAAATCCTCTCCGTCCGCGGCGAGTTCGGCTACTGGGTGTTCACCGGCGAACACGAAAAGCTCCAGCGCCCGTCCTGGAACTACCGCAAGGAGGACGACGGCGGCATCATCGTCGACATGCTCTGCCACTGGCAGTATGTGATCCAGAATCTCTTCGGCGATGTGAAGTCGCTCACCTGCCTCGGCGCTACGCACATCCCCGAGCGCTGGGACGAAGCCGGGAAGAAATATCGCTGCACCGCCGACGACGCCGCCTACGCGACGTTCGAGCTCACCAACGGCACGATCTGCCATTTCAACTCTTCGTGGACCGTCCGCGTGCGCCGCGACGATCTGCTCACGCTCCAGGTCGACGGCACGCACGGCACCGCCGTCGCGGGTCTCCGCGACTGCACCGCGCAACACCTCTCCGCGACACCGCGTTGTATCTGGAATCCGGATATCGACAGCCCGATCAAGTATTTCGAGGGCTGGACGCGCGTGCCCGATCAAGGTCCTTACGACAACGCATTCAAGGTGCAGTGGGAGCTGTTCCTGAAGCACGTCGTCACCGACAGCCCGTTCCCCTGGTCGTTGTATGAAGGCGCGAAAGGCGTCCAGCTCGCGGAGCTCGGCCTGAAATCCTGGTCCGAACGCCAGTGGGTCGACGTCCCGAAGCTCTAGAACGAAACCACGAAATACACGAAACACACGAAAACCAGATTGTGGCCCACGGAGCACACGGAAAACACGGAATCTTCCGCCAGGCCGTCGTTTCCGTCGGACACGTTTTGATTCTTCCGTGTGTTCCGTGGGCACTCCTCCACTCCGACTTTCGTGTATTTCGTGTGTTTCGTGGTTAACAGATCCTCATGTCTAAAATCGCTCTGATCACCGGTGGCTCGCGCGGCATTGGTTTCGGCATCGCCGAAAAGCTCGCGGCCGAGAAATGGGACCTCGTCATCAATGGCGTGCGTCCCGAGGCCGACGTCGCCGAACCGCTCGCGCAACTTCGCGCCCGCGGCATTCGCGTCGCCTACGCGCAAGGCGACATCGCCAGCGCCGAAGGCCGCGCCGCCATCCTCAAAACGACGCGCGACTTCGTCGCCGCTCTCAACTCTCAACCCTCAACTCTCAACTTACTCATCAACAACGCCGGTGTCGCGCCGAAGGTCCGCGCCGACTTGCTCGAAACCTCCGAGGAAAGCTACGACCGCGTCCTCGATACCAATCTCAAGGGCGTCTTCTTCCTCACGCAGGCCGTCGCGCGCGACATGGTGGCGGCGAAGAAAGCGGATGCCTCCTTCTCCGGCACGATCGTGAACATCACTTCGATCTCCGCGACCGTGATCTCGATCAACCGCGGCGAATATTGCATCGCGAAGTCCGGCCTTTCGATGCTCTCGCAACTCTTCGCCACGCGGCTCGGCGCCGAAGGCATTCCCGTTTACGAAGTGCGGCCGGGCGTGGTCAAAACCGACATGACCGCGGGCGTGACGGAGAAATACGACAAGCTCATCGCCGACGGCCTCTGCGTGCAGCCGCGCTGGGGTTTGCCCGACGACGTCGGTCGCGCCGTCGCCGCCCTCGCGCGGGGCGACTTCCCGTATTCAACGGGCCAGGTCATCATGGTTGACGGCGGCCTCACGCTGCCGCGACTGTGATCGCGCGGAACACCCCACTTCATTCCTCACCGAGCCGCGCCTCCCGCGCGGCTTTTTCGTTTCTGTGACTTCCGTGCAAGCCGTGGACCAGCTTCTCCGCCTTCCCTTTCGTGTTTTTCGTGTTTTCGTGGTTCCATCCCGTCGCGACGTCCGTTTTCGCTGCCTCCAAACGTCAATCAACAGACGACCCGCTCCCTTTTCCGTTAATCAAACCCCAACCCTCAACCAAGGACCTCCCATGCCTCAATACGTCGACGGCTTCGTCATCCCCGTTCCCAAGAAAAATCTCAAAGCTTACCTCAAGATGGCGAAGGCCGCTTCGAAGGTTTGGAAGGATCACGGCGCACTCGAATACCGCGAGGCCGTCGGCGAGGACCTCAAGACCAAGTTCGGCCTTCCCTTCAACAAACTCGCCAAGACCAAGCCCACGGAAACCGTCGTCTTCTCGTGGATCGTCTACAAATCCCGCGCTCACCGCGACAAGGTGAACGCCAAGGTCATGAAGGACCCTCGCATCGCCGCGATGTGCGATCCGAAGGATTCGCCCTTCGACGCGGACCGCATGTCCTACGGCGGTTTCACCATCGAAGTCAGTGCCTGAGCGCGACGGCAGCCGCATCCGCCGCGGGCTGCCGTGGTCTTGAAAAATTGCTCCCGCGATGGCGCGCCGCGCGAAGGCCTTCGTCCCGCCCGCCCCCCAGGCAGGCACCTGCAGTATCGGACGCAGCTTTCGTCGCGGGCGCTTAAATCGCGGGAGGTAAATTGAAGCGCGAACCGGCGCCTTACTGCGGCGCCTTTTCGCTGTAGGTCCGCGCGAGCCAGGTTTTCGGCACCGGCACGATGCAGATGTTCATCGAGCGGTTGTCCTCCGACAGCATCGCCGACTGGATCTGGATGCGCGTGTTATCCGGGCTGAAGGTCGGATGCGGGTGATCCGCCGCGGTCGTCTTGTGACCGGTCGTGAGCATGATCATTTCGCCGGTGTGACGATCGATGAGGTAAAGGCTGCGCGAGAAATCGTCGCCCACTGCCCAGCGTCCGTCGCCGGAACCGTGGACGTGCCACAGCCCGCTGCCCGACGGCGTCTGCCCCGCGATCCGCATCTCGCGCCTGCGCAGGTTCACGATGCCGAGCCCGGTCGCATGCTCGCGCGTGCCGCCCCGGCCCCACTCGTCGTCCACACCGACCTTGCGGTGACCCATGATCGCAATCGCCACTTCATCCTTCGTGATCACCGCCTCGTGCGTGACCCAGTCGTATTCCGGCTCGACGTAGAGCGGGCGCAGCCCCGTGCCGTCGGAACGAACGGTCCACGTGCGTTGCGGCGATTTGCCGCCGGTTTCCCAGCAGAAAACGATTTCGCCCGGCACCCAGGGATTCGTCTGCACGTGACCGATCTGAAACGGCACCGCGACGATGAACTTCACCTCGCCGGTCTTCAGATTCATGCTCGCGAGCCCGGTCGGACCGGCGCCCATGTTGCGCGGACCGTAGTTGGCCTCGATCTTCGTGCCGGCGGGCAGGTGTTTCCCCGCCATCTCCTTGTTGCCGACGCGGAAATAAACGAACTCTTCCGTCGGATCGAGCGCCACATCGCCGACCGCACCATACTCGAGCGGCACCGTGCCGCACACGTGTTCGTATTCGCTCGCCGGTTTCATTTTTCCCGCGGCGCTGTCGGCGAACACCTTCGCCAGATCCACACGGACGATCTGCGACGGCTCGGTCGGCTTCTCCGGAGTGCCCGGCACCGCGGCCGCACCGGAAGCGTTCTCCAGAATCACCCGCGGCGTGCGCAGGAAATACAGGTTCATCGAATGGTCCGCGAGGCAGAGCATGCCGGTGTAGCCGTTTTCCGTCACCTGCACGATGTCGCCCGTCTCCTCGTTCACCGCCATCGCCTGGCCTTTCACGCGATTCGAGCGAAACACGAGCCACTTGCCGTCCGCCGTCCACTGGTGATGCGTCTGATAGATCTTGGAGTCGCCGGCCGGCGTGCTCGTCAGGAAGGTCAGCGGCGTGCCGGTCACCGGATCGATCACGACCTTTTTCTCCGAGGGAAAGCGCCGCCCGATCTGGGCTTGCGCGGAGGGAGCGGTGAAAGCCAGCGCGCCGAGAGCCAGCGCCGCCGTGAGCAAAGCAGTTCGTTTCATGAAAAGACAGGGGAGGGGACAACGATCGCAGCCAGGACGTCGCGCCACTGGTTGCCGTTGCGTTGAACTGACGCGCTCCGGCCCTCGCGGATGCATCGAAAACCTCAGCTGGGCCACGATGCCATGGCGGACAGTCAAACCGCTCTGCTGAAAGAGGCTTCCGTTTGCCCGGCCCGCCCGCGAGGCTCCGGTTTCGCATGGAACTGGCGCTCTGGCACTACCCGGTGCTCTTCCTCGTGGGTCTGGTGGCCGGCACCGTCGACGCCGTGGCCGGCGGCGGCGGGCTGATCACCGTGCCCGCGCTGCTCAATCTCGGCCTGCCCGTCCCGCTCGCGCTCGGCACCAACAAGTTTCAATCCAGCTTCGGCAGCGTCTCGGCTTCCGCGCACTTCCTCCGCCATGGCGCAGTCAACCTGCGCGAATGCCGTATCGGAATTCTCGCGACACTCGCCGGTGCCCTGTTCGGCGCCTTCACGGTGCAGCAGATCGATCCGGGCATCCTGCGCGACCTCGTGCCGTGGTTGCTCGCGGGGATTCTCGTTTACACGCTGTTCCGCCCGCGGATCGGCACCGAGGACCATCCGCCGAAACTCCCCGCGTCGCTGTTCTTCATCGCGTTCGGCCTCGGCCTCGGCTTCTACGACGGCTTCTTCGGTCCCGGCACCGGCTCGTTCTGGGCGATCGCGCTCGTCCTGCTCCTCGGCCAGAACTTCACCCGCGCCACCGCGTTCACGAAAATCATGAACGCCACGAGCAACGTCGCCGCGCTCGCCCTCTTCGCCGCCGCCGGTCTCGTGCACCTCGGAGCCGGCCTCGCGATGGCCGCCGGCCAGCTTCTCGGCGGCCGGCTCGGCGCCCATCTGGTCATGACCCGCGGCGCCCGCTTCATCCGTCCCCTCTTCCTTACCATGGTCACCCTCACCCTCGCCCGCCTCCTCTGGACCAACCACACCCGCTGACCCTCACGCCTCTAGCCTCTCGCCTCTCGCCTCTCACCTCTAGCCTCTCACCTCTAGCCTCTCACCTCTAGCCTCTCACCTCTAGCCTCTAGCCTACACCTTCTTCAGCTTCCACTTCCCGCGCCGGAAAAGCACCGCCGCCCAGAGCGCGAAAAACGAAAACGACACCGGCACCGCGATGAACACGCCCAGCGGTCCGAGTCCCGCCGGATGCGCCAGCACCCACGCGAGCGGCACCTGCCCGAGCCAGAAGCAGAAGAAGTTCAGTTTCGTCGGCGTGCCTGTATCCCCCGCGCCATTGAACGCCCCTTCGAAACACATCCCCGCCGCATAGAGCGGAAACGCGAGGCTCACGACCCACAGCGCCCGCGCCCCGAAGGCGTGCACGTCCGGCTCAGTCGTGAACAAGCTCACGATCGGCCCGGCCAGCACGACGAACACGAGTCCCACCGCCCCGAGAAACATCATGTTGAAGCGCGTCGCGATCCGCACCGCCCGCTCGGCGCGGTCCGGTTTTTCCGCGCCGAGATTCTGCCCGACGAGCGTCGCGCCGGCATTCGCCAGTCCCCACGACGGCATCAACGCAAAAATCACCACGCGAATCGCGATCGTGTAACCGGCCAGGGCCGCGCTGCCGAACACCGACAGGATCTTGAACAATCCCACCCAGCTCGTCGTCGCGATCAGCAGCTGCCCGATGCCGTTCCACGCCGGCCGCAGGATCGTCGCGATCGTCTCGCGATCCGGCGCGAAATGCCGCGCCCGCACGTGCACGCGCCCGCGACCCATAAGGTGCCAGAGCTGATACAGCACGCCGATGCCGCGGCCGATATTCGTGGCCACCGCCGCGCCCGCCACGCCCATTTCCGGAAACGGTCCCCAGCCGAAGATGAAGCACGGATCGAGCACGATGTTCAGCGCATTCGCGATCCACAGCGTGCGCATCGCCAGCACTGCATCGCCGGCACCGCGAAACACCGCGTTGATCAGAAAGATCAGGAAAACCGTGACGTTTCCGCCCAGCATGATCCGGGTGTAGTTGCCGCCGATCGCCACCGTCGCCGCATCCGCCCCCATCAACCGCAGTATCTCCGGCGCGAATACACCCAGCACCGCTCCGATCGTCAGCGCCACGGCCGCGCCCAGCATCACCACCTGTCCCGCCGCCTGCGCCGCCTGCTCCGGCGCCTTCTCGCCGATGCGCCGCGCCACCACCGCGGTCGCCGCGATCGAGAGTCCGATCGCCACCGCATAAATCAGCGACATCACCGATTCCGTGAGGCCCACGACCGCCACCGCCTCCTGGCCCAGCCGTGAAACCCAGAAGACGTCGACCACCGTGAACAACGACTCCATCACCATCTCCAGCACCATCGGCACTGCGAGCAGGAGCACCGCGCGATTCAGCGGCGCCGTCGTGTAATCGTGTTGTTCGCCCTTGAACGCCTGCCACACCGCCCGCGCCAGCGAGGGGGTTTCGAGCGTGACGGGCGGTGCGGGAACGGCGTCGGGAGAAGACATCGGCGGGAAAGAGGGCTTGATGACTACGACGTTCGAACCTCCGCGGAGTCGACCGCCGTCCAAAAGAATTTAAAAATTTCGCGCGCCCACCGGTAGTTCGCCTCAAACCGGATACGCCGCCCGGAATTTCCCCGATGATTTCATCGAGGAAGCCGTCTGTGCGGCCGCGTCGTTAGTTTGCCGCCAACACGAGGGCGGTCACCGCAGCTGCCAAACTCACGCCCGCGACGATCATCATCGCATTCGCGCGCCGCCGCAGCGCCTCCGCCTGCTCCGCTTGCACGCGCAGCTGCTCCGCGAGCGCCTGCAACTGCTGCGCGACGCCCGCCAGCACTTCGCCCGCGCGCAAGGTTTCCTGCTCCAGTTTCCCGAAACGCTCGTCGAGCTTCGCGTTCGTGCTCGAGGCGCGCAGGTCCACGACGAGCCGGCCGGCTTGCGCCGCCAGCGGCGCGAGAGCGCGAAGAATGGACATGATTTGCATGGCTTTCGAAAGGCGAAGGGGCGGATCCGCAGAGACCTTCCCGTGCGTTTTTTGTTACCGACCGACCACCTCGCCGGCCGGAGAATTTGTGCAGCCCGCGGCTCCGGTCAAACTGATCGCATGTCCGACACCCGCCAACACCGCGGGGCCCATCCCGAAGACGCGGAGCAGTTTTCCGCATCGCACCGCCCCGCGCTGGAGGCGGCGAGCGCCGATCTTTGCTGGCTGCTCGATCGCGGCTACGCGCTGCGCTCGTCGCTCTCGTTGACCGGCGACCGTCACGGACTCACGCAAAGGCAGCGGCTCGCCGTCGCGCGCTGCGCCTGCTCCGCTGCCCAACGCGCGCGGCGCCTCGCGCACCAACTCGAACCTTCCGAACTCGCCGGCCGCGAACTGTGGATCGACGGCTACAATTTGCTCATCACGCTCGAAGCCGCCTTGGGCGGCGGCGTGCTGCTCCAGGGACGCGACGATTGCGTGCGCGACATGGCCAGCCTGCACGGCACCTACCGCGAGGTCGCCGAAACGCGTGCCGCCGCCGGGTTCGTCGGTCTCGCCACCGCCCGCTGGGGCGTCGCCGCCTGTCACTGGTTGCTCGACCGCCCCGTGGGCAACAGCGGACGACTCAAGACGCTGCTCTCCACCCTCGCCGCCGAACATCAATGGCCCTGGGACGTTCGCCTCGAATTCAGTCCCGACAAAATTCTGCGCGAAACGCCGGACCCGATCGCCACGACCGACAGCGTTGTCCTCGACCACTGCGGCGCGTGGTGCAATGTTGCGCGCGAAATCCTCCGCGATCTCCACCCCCCGCCCGCCCTCCTCGTGCTCGACGGTTCTTCTCTCCAAAAAACGTAAGCCCATGCCCCGACTTCGCCCGCTCCTCGCGTTCGCCTTCGTGTTGCTCTCGAACTCCAGCCCCGCCGCCGCTCCGGCCTCCCCGCGCTACGAGGCGAACTGGGCCTCGCTCGACCAACGGCCCACGCCCGCCTGGTTCCTCGACGCCAAGTTCGGCGTGTTCATCCACTGGGGTGTCTACTCCGTTCCCGCCTGGGCGGAAGTCGGTCAATACGCCGAATGGTATTGGCAGCGTATCCAAACTTCAAAGTCAGAGGGTGCGCCGTTCCGCGAGTTTCACCGGCGCAACTACGGCGAGGATTTCGACTATCGCGACTTCGCGCCGCGCTTCACGGCCGAGTTGTTCGACCCCGCGCAATGGGCCGACCTCTTCGCGCGCGCGGGCGTCCGCTACGTCGTGCCCACCTCGAAACACCACGACGGCTTCGCGCTCTGGCCCAGCGCCGAAGCCTCCCGCACCTGGGGCCGGCCGTGGAACGCCGCCGAAATCGGACCGCGCCGCGATCTCCTCCGCGAGCTCGCCGACGCCTCGCGCGCCCGCGGACTCAAGTTCGGTTTCTATTATTCGCTCTACGAATGGTTCAACCCGCTCTGGACCGCCGACCGCGCCCGCTACGTCACGGAACACATGATCCCGCAGTTCAAGGACGTCGTCACGCGCTACGAACCGGCGATCATCTTCAGCGACGGCGAATGGGATCTGCCGTCCCGCGACTGGCACAGCGAGGAACTGCTCGCGTGGCTGTTCAACGACAGCCCTGCCCGTGCCGAGGTCGTCGTCAACGACCGTTGGGGCAGCGAGACCCGCCACCGCCACGGCGGGTATTGGACCACCGAATACGCCGCCGGCCTCCAGGACGACTCGCACGCGTGGGAGGAAAGCCGCGGCATGGCGTTTTCCTACGGTCTCAACCGCGCCGAGCGCGCCACCGATTACAAATCCTCGCGCGAGCTCATCCTCGTGCTGATCGACCTCGTCAGCCGCGGCGGCAATTTCCTCCTCGATATCGGCCCCGCCGCCGACGGCACCATCCCGCCGCTCATGGAGCAGCGTCTCCTCGACATCGGCGCCTGGCTGCAGATCAACGGCGAAGCCATCTACGGCACGCGCTTCGCCGGTCGCTCGTGCCAATGGACCGACGGCCAGCGTCCCGAGCAGGCCTACGGCGAATACAAGGTGAACTACAACCTGCTCGACCAGGTCGGCCAGCAACCGAAGGACGGTCGCGCGGTGAAACAGGTTTTCTTCACTCAAAAACCCGACGCGCTCTACGCGATCGCCGCCGGCTGGCCCGGTCGCGAGCTCGTGCTGCGCGGTATCGATTGTCCGCCGAATCCCGTCGTTACGATGCTTGGCCTCGACGAACCGCTCGCCGCGCGGGTCGACGGCACCACGCTCACGATCACGGTCCCCGCGCTCGCCCCCGGCGAGACGCCCTGCGACCACGCCTACAGCTTCAAGATCCCCGGCGCGTCCGTTCGACCCGAGTCCCGCTAGCTCGCCCGCAACTCGCCCAGACACCGCCTGCGCCAGCCGCTCATTCCCGCACCGCGCCACGCCGCCTCCGCCCCGCTGCTTTCGCGCGCCCCCCCGGCCCATCCCGCCTAAAGCCGCCCCGCGGTCACGCGCCGCGCTCCCAGCAGAGTGTCATATAATGTATGACACTCTGCCGGGGCTCGCGCCGCAGAGGAGCGGGACCGGTGTCAGTCTGAACGCGTTCGATTCCACGTCCGCGTGACGACCGGGCGCGGCCGCGTTCAGCCGCGGAGCGGGAGGCTCAGCACGAGGTCGTGATACGTGTGTTCTCCGACCCGAAAATCGCGCGCGCCCACCACCACGTAGCCGAGCCGTTCGTAAAACGCGATCGCGCGCTTGTTCTCCGCATATACGCCCAGCAGCAGGCGCTTCATCCCGAGATCCTGCGCGTGCGTCCGCGCTTTTTCCATCAGCCGCGCGCCGACGCCTTCACGTTGAAACCGGTGCAGCAGGTAGACGCGTTTCACTTCGAGATCCGACGGCCCGACGTCCGGCAGCGGCAGGTCGGGCGTCGTCAGCACCAGATAACCCACCGGACAGCGAGCCACCTCGGCAATCCAGATGCTCGTGCGCGGATCGCTCAGCCACGCGCGATAGTTTTCCACCGAATGTTGCTTCGTGCAATGCGCCACGACGTCGCCGCCGTCGAGCACGCCGGCAAACGCCTCGAGAAACGACGCCTGGCCTACAAGCGACAACGCGCCCTCGTCGCCCGGCACGCACCGCCTGATCGCCATCGTTCGTTCGTCCAGCCTCGCCACGCCCGCGACCCTCGCATGCCGGGCCGGGTTGCGCCAGCCGATTGAATCCGGACGTTGCAACCCATCGACGAACTCCCCGCGCGCTCTCCAATGTTCGAAAATCGCTCGCGTTGCGCGAGAGGTCGTGCCCAACACGTTGCCGTCATGTCTCCGTCCGCCCGTGCCGCCGCCTTTCTGCTGCCCATCATTTATTTGGGCTATATCAGTTTGGGCTTACCGGACGGCACGTTGGGCGTCGCGTGGCCGCGGATGCACCAGTCGCTGCAACTGCCCATCGGGCTCGCGGGCGTGCTGCTGCTGCTCGTGACGCTGCTGGCTGCGATCTCGGGCTTCAACAGCGGCCGCATCATCGCGCGCTTCAGGACCGGCCCGGTCGTCCTCGTCAGTTGCGTGCTTACCGGCTCTGCCCTCCTCGGCCTCGGCCTGGCCACCAATCTCTTCTGGCTCGTGGTCGCGGCGCTGCCGCTCGGCTTCGGCGCCGGCGCCGTTGACGCGGGGCTCAACGGCTACGTGGCACGCCACTACAGCGGCCGGCACATGAACTGGTTGCATGCCTGCTGGGGTATCGGCGCCACCTGCGGACCTCTGATCATGGCGCGCGCGCTCGATTCCTCGGGCGGCTGGCGCGGCGGCTACATGTTGCTCGGCAGCGTTCAGCTTTCGCTCGCCGGTCTTTTTTTGCTCACGCTCCGGCTCTGGAACGCGGTCCCCGAGCGGAAGATCGCCGCATCTGTCGAGCATCAGACCGGCCCCGCGCCCACCACCGTCGCCAACTCGCCCGCCGGCTGGTTGTCCGCCGCCATCCTCGCCATCTACGTGGCCATCGAGGGCACCACCGGATTGTGGGCAAGTTCGATCCTCGTCGAGTCCCGCGGCGTCGCCGCCCCGATCGCTGGCCTCTGCGGCGCCGCCTATTACGGCGCGATCACGGTAGGGCGCATCAGCAGCGGCTTCGTGGTGGACCGCTGGGGCAACCGCCGGCTCGTGACCGGCGGCGCTCTCACGGCGATCGTCGGCGCACTGCTCTTCGCCTTCGCGCCGTCGACGCCGGTCGCGGCGGTCGCCCTGGTGATCACCGGCCTCGGCTTTGCGCCGGTCTATCCGGGTTTGATGCACGAGGTGCCGCGACGTTTCGCTCCCGAATCCGTGCAGACCGTCATCGGCCGCCAGTCCGGCGCCGCCTATATCGGCGGCGCCTTCCTCCCGGCCGCCGCCGGCTCGCTGGCGGCGTTTTCGCTCGAGGCGATCTGCGGCCTCATTGCCGCGGGTGCCGTCCTGCTGTTTGCCACCATCCGCCGCCTCGACCGGATCACCTGAAACCCCCACGGGGATCTCCCGTCGGCCCCGGACCCAACGCCGTTTTATGATTGATCCCAATCATATCCGGGCGAAGCTGTCCCTCCCCCCGCGCCGGCGTCCGTCGGCGCTCCGTTTCCTTTTCCACCATGCCCTCCTACCAATTCGTCAATTACCTGTGGGATGACGCCAAGGCCGCGTCGCTCGATCCGGTCGCGCGTCTCGTTTACCGTTCCAACCTCCTCGGCAGCGACCAGCGCATCACCAACACCGGCGGCGGCAACACGTCGTCGAAGATCTCCGAGAAGGACCCGCTCACCGGCCAGCCGGTCGAGGTCCTCTGGGTCAAGGGCTCCGGCGGCGATCTCCGCACGAGCACGCGCGAGAATTTCTCGTCGCTCTACCAGCAGAAGCTGCTCGACCTCCAAAAGCTTTACGCCGCGCGCGCCGACAAGGGCCTGAAGTCCGCCGCCGAGGACGACATGGTCGGCATGTATACGCACGCGACCTTCAATCTCAATCCGCGGGCGTCCTCCATCGACACGCCGCTGCACTCCTTCCTGCCGGGCAAGCATGTCGACCACATGCACCCGAACGCGATCATCGCCATCGCCGCCTCGAAGCATTGCGAGAAGCTCACGCAGGAAATCTTCGGCGGCGCGATGGCCTACGTTCCGTGGATGCGCCCGGGTTTCGAGCTCGGCCTCGCCATGCAGAAGATCGCGCGCGAAAACCCCAAGATCCGCGCCATCATGATGGGCCAGCACGGCTTCATCTCGTGGGCCGACGACGACAAGCAGTGCTACACCGACACGCTCAATTTCATCGAGAAGGCCGCGGCGTATATTGAAAACAAATACGCGGCCAAGGGTGGCGACGCCGCCGCGTTCGGCGGACAAAAATACCAGACGCTCGACGAGGCGAAGCGCCGCGCCACGTTCGCCGCCATCCTGCCGTGGCTCCGCGGCCAGGTTTCGAAACAGAAGCGCTTCATCGGCACCGTGCAGGACGACGCGAAGATCCTGCGCTTCGTGAACTCGAAGGACGCCGCGCGGCTCGCGGAACTCGGCACCTCCTGCCCCGACCACTTCCTGCGCACGAAGATCAAGCCGCTCTACGTCGACTGGAATCCGCAGTCGGAAGACGTCGCCGCGCTGAGGGCCAAGCTCACCGCCGGCCTCGAGCAATACCGCAAGGACTACGCGGCCTATTACACGGCGTGCAAACACGCCAACTCGCCCGCGATGCGCGATCCCAATCCGACCGTCGTGCTCATCCCCGGCCTCGGCATGATCGCGTGGGGCAAGGACAAGTCCGAGTCGCGCGTCACCGCCGAGTTCTACAACTGCGCCGTCGAGGTCATGCGCGGCGCCGAGGCGATCGACGAATACATCTCGCTGCCGCAGCAGGAGGCGTTCGACATCGAGTATTGGCTGCTCGAGGAGGCGAAGCTCAAGCGCATGCCCGCCGAGAAGGAACTCGCCCGCCAGGTCGTCGTCGTGATCGGCGCCGGCTCCGGCATCGGTAAGGAAACCGCCCACCGCCTCGTCAAGGAAGGCGCCCACATCGTGTGCGTTGATCTGATCGAGGGCGCTGCGCAGGCGACCGCCAAGGAAATCACCGACAAATACGGCGTCGGCATCGGCGTCGCCGGAACAGGTTTGTCCAACTGCGGCCCCGCCCTCGGCCTCGCCGCCAACATCACCGACCGCAGTTCGATCCGCGCGATGCTCGACAACGTCGCGCTCGCCTACGGCGGCTTCGACTCCATCTGCGTCACCGCCGGCATCTTCGTGCCGAGCGACACCACCGGCCACATCCCCGACGAAAAATGGGCGACCACGTTCGCCATCAACGTCACCGGCAGCTATCTCGTCGGCGACGAAGCCGCGAAGACGTGGCGCGAACAGGGCCTGCGCGGCAATCTCGTCCTCACCACGTCCGCCAACGCCGCCGTCGCGAAGAAGGGCTCGCTCGCCTACGACACCTCGAAGGCCGCCGCCAATCACCTCGTGCGCGAGCTCGCGATCGAGCTCTCCCCGCTCGTGCGCGTCAACGGCGTCGCCCCCGCGACCGTCGTGCAGGGTTCGGCGATGTTCCCGCGCGACCGCGTCATCGGCTCGCTCGCGAAATACAACATCCCCTACACCGACGACGAGGCGACCGAGTCGCTCGTGAAGAAGCTCGCGCAGTTCTACGCGGACCGCACGTTGACGAAGGCGCCGATCACGCCCGCCGATCAGGCCGAGGCGTATTTCCTCCTCGTCAGCCAGCGTCTCAGCAAGACCACGGGCCAGATCATCACGGTCGACGGCGGTCTCCACGAGGCGTTTCTCCGGTAAACGCCTTCGACAAAATTCGACCCGGGCGGCGCCCCCCGCCGCCCTCTCAGCCGCGACCGACCGTCGCGGCTTTTTTGTTTCAGAATTCGCGAAACGTGACCCCGGATTTCGCCGGATTGTCACTGTCCGCGAGCGCATTCGCGTGCATTCGCGACGCTCACCCGTAAGTTCATCCGCATGGACGCAAGCTGGCTACATCCCCGCGACGAACTCGTCGCCACCATGCAACGGATCTACCGCTACCGGATGACGACCACCTCGGGCGGCAACCTGTCGATCCTCGATCCCGACGGCAGCATCTGGATCACGCCTTCGCGCGTCGACAAGGGCGCGCTCACGCCCGGCGACATCGTCCGCGTCCGCCCCGACGACCGCCGCGAGGGCGCGCACCCGCCGTCGTCCGAGTTTCCGTTTCACCGCGAGATCTACCGCCGCCGCCCCGACCTGCGCGCGATCGTCCACGCGCACCCCGGCGCGCTCGTCGCCTTTTCCATCTGTCGCAAAATTCCCGATACGCGCGTCCAGTCGCACGTCCACGCCGTTTGCGGCCGCGTCGCCCTCGCGCCTTACGCGTGCCCGGGCACGCAGGCGCTCGGCGACAAAATCGCCGAGACCTTCGCCGCCGGCGCCGACTGCGTGCTGCTGGAGAACCACGGCGTCGTGATCGGCGGACGCGATTTGCGCGAGGCGTTCCAGCGTTTCGAGACGCTGGAGTTCGCCGCCCAGACGCTCATCCGCGCCGCCACGCTCGGCCCGATCAAGGTGCTGCCGACCGACGCCCTCGCCGTCGACACGATGCCGGTCTACCGCGACCTGCCGCTGCAGCTCCCGAGCAACGACGAAAAAGACCTGCGCGGCCAGATCTGCCGTTTCCTCCACCGCGCCTATCAGCAACGCCTGCTCATCAGCACCGCGGGCGCATTTTCCGCGCGTTTGTCCGGCGAGGATTTTTTGATAACCCCGCGCCGCCGCGACCGGCTCGAAGTCCGCCCCCCCGGCATCGTGCGCGTCCGCTGGGACTCCTGCTCCTCCGGCCAGCAGCCGAGCCGCGCCGCGCGGTTGCACGCCGAGATCTACGCGCGCCATCCCGGCATCGGCGCGATCATCAACGCCCAGCCCGCGCACGCCTCGGCGTTCTGCATGACCGACGCGCCGCTGAGCACGCACACGATCCCGGAGAGCTATGTCGTGCTCAATAACGCGCCCAAGCTGCCGTTCCTGCGCATCGTCGAGGACGCCGCGCAGATCGCGACGCAGCTCTCGCCGACGCACTGCCCCGTGGTGCTGATCGAAAACGAAGGCGCCGTCGTCGTCGGCCGCACGCTGCTCGAAGCCTTCGACCGGCTCGAAGTTCTCGAAGCGACCGCCGAGGCGTTGCTGCTCGCGCGCCCGCTCGGCCCGATCGTGCCGATGCCCGCCGCGTCGATCGACGAACTCCGCGCCGCGTTCAACATTCCGTAGCAGGAGTCAGCCCGCGCACCATCGTAGGGCGGGTCTTTGACCCGCCTTCGATTACAGGGGAGCGCGAAAAAGGCGGGTCAAAGACCCGTCCTACTTTGGGTCCGCCTCGGCCACACACTGCTTTTTCGTCCGGCGGCCCGCCGCCATTTCATGATTGAATCCCGCCATATCGGCCGCGCATCGTCGCGGCCGCATGCGCGTGCCCCTGCACATCGTCGAGCAGCGTCGCGAGAAACTCCGCCAGCTCATCCGCACCGACGGCTTCCTGCCGATCGCCGAGATCTGCCGTCGGCTTGACGTTTCCGAAGCGACCGCGCGCCGCGATCTCGCGTCCATCGCCGCGCACGGCCACATCACGCGCACGCGCGGCGGGGCCCTGGCGGACTACAACACCACCTTCGCCTCGCTCGGTGAGCGCGCGCACCGCGCCCGCACGGCCAAGTCTCGCATCGCCGCCGTCGCGCTCACGCAGCTGCCGCGCAAGGGCGTGATCTTCCTCGACGCCGGCACCACTGTTCAGGCGCTGGCCCGCCTGCTCCTCACCCGGCGCAGCTTCTCCGAACTGATCGTCGTCACCAACAGCCTGCCGATCGCCAGCGTGCTCGGCGGCACGATGGGCCTCGAACTCCATGTGCTCGGCGGGATGTTTCTGCACCGGCAGGCTGTCCTGCTCGGGACGGAATCGATTCGCGCCCTCGGAGCGTGGAAGTTCGACGCCGCGTTCCTGGGCGGCGAGGGCATGGACGCAAAGGGTATCACGAACTCGCACGCGAAAATCGCCGCCTTTCAGCAGGCCGTCGTGCGCCACGCCGCCAAAGCCTATTTCTGCCTCGACGCGACCAAGCTCGGACGCGCCACGCCGCACCGCGTCGTCGGCTGGGACCAGCCCATCACGCTGATCACCGACGCCCCGCCCGCCGCGCTCGCCCAAGCCGCGATTCCCCTCCCGCTCACGCACTACCTCCCCGCCCGCTAGCCGCTCTGGGCTCTCAGCTCTGGGCTCTCAGCTCTGGGCTCTAGGCTATTTATATGATCACTCCCGATCATATAATGCGCAGTTTCCGACAAAATCCGCCGAGTCGGTTGCGCCCGATTTTGGCATGCTCGCCGGGCGATGTCGCCCGCACCCGCCACCCCTCACCGTGCAGAGATCGAGCACGTCGTGCGCCGGCTGCTTTATCAACGGCTCGGACAACCGCTCCCGCGGTCGGTCCGCGCGCCGCGCCCGCTCGTGGTCAACGCCAGTGCGCGTCACTGTCATCTCACGCCGCAGGCCGTCGAAACGCTTTTCGGCCGCGGTCACCAGCTGACGCCGAAGAAGTGGCTGTATCAGGAAGGCCAGTTCGCCGCCGAGGAAGCCGTGACGCTCATCGGCCCGCGCAGTCGCGTCATCTCGAATCTCCGCATCCTCGGGCCGTGCCGCGATCTTAACCAGGTCGAGCTCGCGTTCACCGACGCCATCTCGCTCGGCTTCGACATCCCCGTCCGTCAGTCCGGCCAGATCAAGGGCACGCCCGGTTGCATGCTGATGGGCCCGGCGGGTTTTCTCGAGTTGCCCGAAGGGGTGATCCGCGCCGCGCCGCACGTGCACATGCATCCCGATGACGCCGCGTTCTACGGCGTGAAACCGGGTGAGTTCATCCGCCTCCGCGTGAGCGGCACGTGCGCGATCACGTTCGACCGACTCCTCGTGCGCGTGTCGCCCGACTTCAAACTCGAGGTGCACATCGACACCGACGAGGCCAACGCCTGCCAGCTCGGCCCCGACACGATCTGCGAGCTCCTCCGCTAACGTCCGACCTCCGCCGCGCTCCCGCGCCCTCCTCTCAACTCTCAGCACTCGACTCTCAACTCGTAACTAGCAACTCAGCCAAACCCCACTCCTCATGAGCGAATCACTCGGCATGGTAGAAACCAAAGGCTACGTCGGCTCCGTCGAAGCCAGCGATGCCATGGTCAAAGCGGCGGGCGTCACGCTCGCCCGTCAGGTCCAGATCGGCGGCGGTCTCGTGACCGTAATCGTCCGCGGCGACGTCGGCAGCGTGAAGGCCGCCGTCGAAGCCGGCTCCGAAGCCGCCAAACGCGTCGGCGAACTCGTCTGCGCCCACGTCATCGCGCGGCCGCACGCCGAACTGCTGAAGCAGTTCAATCTCAGCTGACCGGCTCCCAACCCTCATCCCTCAACTCTCAACTTTTCGCCCCATGGCTCAAGAAGCTCTCGGCATGATTGAAACCAAAGGCCTCTGCGCACTCGTCGAGGCCTCCGACGCCGCCCTCAAGGCGGCCAACGTCACGATGACCGGCTACGAGGCCGTCGGCTCCGGCCACGTCGCGGCTTTTTTCCGCGGCGATGTCGCTTCGCTGAAAGCCGCCGTCGATGCCGGCGCCGAAGCCGCCAAGCGCGTCGGCGAGGTCATCGCCCTCCAGGTCATTCCGCGTCCACACGACGACCTCGCCAATCTCGGCAAATGGCTCGCCTGACCAAGTAGGCCGGTTGTCACCACCGTCCTGACTGGACCCCGCCACCCGCCTCGCCCTCGCACCACCGCCGTATCTCTGCCGTGAAACTCCTCGTCGCGAACCTCGGCTCCACCTCCTTCAAATACCGCCTCTTCTCGATCGAAGGGGCGCAGGCGGAGCTGCTCGCGCGCGGCGGCAGCGAACGGGTGACGGATCACGGTGCGGCGATCGATCGCGCGCTCACCGAGCTCGCCGAGGGCGGCCACGTGCGCCGCGCGGCAGACCTCGACGGCGTCGGTTTCAAAACCGTCTTCGCCGGAGATCTCACGGGTTGCGTGCTCGCCGACGAAGCCGTCGAGCAGGCGCTCCGCGACACGGCCGACCTCGCGCCGGCGCACAACCCGCCCTACGCCGAAGGCCTGCGGCTGTTCCGCGAACGCCTGCCGGACGTCCCGCGCGTCGCGCTGTTCGAGACCGCGTTTTATCAATGGGTGCCGGACTACGCGCGGCGTTATGCCATTCCGGATACATGGCACCGCGCCGGCATCCGCCGCTACGGCTTCCACGGCGCGAGTCACAAATACGTCGCGGAGCGCTCCGCCGAACTGCTCGGCCGCAACGACGTCGCCGACATTGTGCGCGGGCTCTACCTCCACGGTCCCCGCGTCGTTCCCGGCGATCCGCTCCGCGTCATCTCCTGCCATCTCGGCGGCTCGAGTTCCGTCACCGCGATCGTCGATGGCGTCGCCGTCGCGAGCAGCATGGGTCTCAGCCCGCAATCCGGCCTGCCCCAGAACAATCGCGTCGGCGACCTCGATTCCGCCGCGCTGCCGTGCGCGATGCGTCGCCTGAATCTCTCCCTCGCCGAAGCCGAGCGCCAGCTCACGAAAGAGTCCGGCCTGCTCGGGCTTTCCGGCGTCGGCTCCGACCTCCGCGATATCAAGGCCGCCGCCGATCGCGGCGATGCCCGTGCGCAGCTCGCGATCGACACCTTCGTCCACTCGCTGCGCCACTGGATCGGCGCGTTCTGGTTCGAGCTCGGCGGGTGCGACGCCCTCGTCTTCACCGCCGGCATCGGCGAGAACAACGCCTGGATCCGCGAAGCCGCCTGCGCCGGACTCGGCGGGCTCGGCCTCTGGCTCGATCCCGAGATCAACGCCGACGCCGCCCCGGAAACCGATCTCGCCGCACCCGACTCGAGCACGCGCGTGCTCGTGATTCCCGCCAACGAGGAACTCGTCGTCGCCCGCGAAGCCGCACGCCTCCTCTCCGCCCGCACCGCCTCTCTTCGGTAGCGGAAAGCGTAAGCTTTTCGCGCTCCCTCCGCCCGCCTTTCGTCCGCCCCTCTCTCTCAACCCTCAACTCCCAACCAACATGGCTCAACCCGCCCTCGGTCTCCTCGAAACCCGCGGTCTCACGGCGCTCGTCGCCGGCACCGACGCGATGCTCAAATCCGCCAACGTCACGCTCGTCGGCCCGATGAAACAAGTCGGCAACGCGCTCGTCACCGCCGTCATCGCCGGCGACGTCGCCGCGGTCAAAGCCGCCACCGAATCCGGTGCCGCCGCCGCCCGCCAATACGGCGAAGTCGTCAGCGTACAGGTCATCGCCCGCCCGCACGACGATGTCGCTGCCGTCCTCCCCAAACTCGCCGCCGCGAAAAAATAATCCGCGCCGCCTCCCGGGGCTTTAGCGCGTCCTCTCGCCTCGAGCCTCAAGCCTCTCGCCTCAAATCCATGTTCCTCGCCCGTGTCATCGGCTCCGTGGTTTCGACCAAGAAGGACGAAACCATGCGCGGCCGGAAACTACTACTCCTCCGCCCGATGTTGGTCGACGAGTCCGATCCGGCGAAACTGCGTCCAGGCGCGAACACCATCGTGGCGGTCGACGCCCTCGGGGCCGGCACCGGCGACCTCGTGCTCTTCTGTCAGGGCAGTTCCGCGCGCCAGACCACCGGCATGAAAACGCTTCCGATCGACGCCGCCGTCGTCGGCCACGTCGACACCGTCGAAGTCCTCGGCAAGCGCCTGGTGTAAACCGTCGTAGCGAGCATCGAGCAACGAGTCGCGACATTCCCAATCACGCCGCGTCCCCGATCTACTCGCTCCCCGCTACCACTACTCGCTCCTCTTCCGATGTCCTCCCTCACCCTCGACGAATCTGTCGTCCGTTCCGTCGTCGAAGAAGTTCTCCGCAACTTCACGCGCCCGGGCGTCACCCTCGCCTCCGGCAGCGCCCCGGCCGTGGTGCGCGCCACCGGCCCGCGCCTCGGCGTGTTTCCCGACGCCCCGTCCGCCGTCGCCGCCGCCCAGGCCGCGTATCGACAACTCTGCGACAAAGGCGTCGCCGCCCGCGCGAAGGTCGTCGAGATCGTCAAGACGCTCTGCTCCGACAAAGCCGTCGAATGGGGCCAGTTCGAGTTCGCCGAAACCAAGATCGGCCGGCTCGACCACAAGATCGAGAAGCTCCAGATCGTGAAACTCGTGCCCGGCGTCGAGTGGCTCCACCCCGACGCCCGCAGCGGCGACCACGGCATCACCCTCGAGGAATACACGCCCTACGGCGTCGTCGCGGCCATCCTCCCGATGACGCACTCGATCCCCACGCTCGCAGGCAACGTCATCAACATCGTCGCCGCCGGCAACGCCGTCGTTTTCAACCCGCACCCCGGCGGCGCCCGCTCCGCCGCGCTCGCCGTCCGCGCCTTCAACGAAGCCATCCAGGCCGCCACCGGCATCGAGAATCTCGTCTGCACCGTCGAGCAGCCCTCGCTCGATTCCTTCAACGCCCTCTGCCAGGCGCCGGAAGTCCGTGTGCTCTGCGTCACCGGCGGCCCGGCCGTCGTCGCCGCCGCGATGAAATCCGGCAAGCGCGCCATCTGTGCCGGCCCCGGCAACCCGCCGGTGCTCGTCGACGGCACCCGCGACCTCGACGCCGCCGCGCGCGACATCATCCACGGCGCCGCCTACGACAACAATCTCCTCTGCATCGGCGAAAAGGAGGTCTTCGTCCTCGACGCCGTCGCCGACGCCTTTCTCGCCGCGCTCGCCCGCCGCGGCGCGCGCCAGCTCAACGGCGCGCAACTCGACAAGCTCACCGCCGCCGCCTTCACCACCAAGGCCGACGCCGGGGGCTGCTCGCACCCCGTGCTCAACCGCGCACTCGTCGGCGTCGACGCCGCCGTGCTCGCCCGCCACGCCGGCACGGAGGTCTCCGCCGACACGCCGCTGCTGTTCGCCGAGACCGACGCGTCACACGCGTTCGTCGTCGAGGAGCAGATGATGCCGATGCTTCCGATCGTGCGCGTGAAATCCGTCGAGGAAGGCGTGCAAGCCGCGCTCCGCGCCGAACACGGCTACAAGCACTCCGCCATCATCCACTCGCTCAATGTCGATCACATGACGCTCATGGCGCGCGCGCTCGACACGACGATCTTCATCAAGAACGGCGCCTGCGTCGCCGGCCTCGGGCTCGGCGGCGAGGGTTACCTCTCCTACTCGATCGCGACCACCACCGGCGAGGGCATCACCACGCCGCGCACGTTCACGCGCACGCGCCGCTGCGTGATGGTCGACAACCTCAAGATCTACTGAGCCGCCCGCTTTTCACCGTGAAAACGAAATCCCCGAAACCCGCGCCCACTCCGCAGCAACTCGGCGCCGCGCTGAAATCGGCGGCGACGCTTTGGGACGAGATCGTCGCCACCTTTTCGCAGGCTTATGCGCCGCTCGAGGTGGAGTGGAAGGCGGCGAAGACGGATTTCGGGGCGTTCTGCCGGCTGAAACATCACCGCCGCACGCTGCTGTATCTTCTGCCCACGCCGCATTCGTTCGAAGTCGCCGTCGTGCTCGGCGAGAAAGCCGCCGCCGCCGCGGCGAAAAGCCCGCTGCCCTCCCGGCTCAAGCAGCTCGTCGCCGACGCGCGTCCCTACGTCGAAGGCCGCGGTATCCGTTTTCATCCGACATCATCCGACGTCGGCACGCTCCTTCAGCTCGTCGAGCTGAAGCTCGCGCCCCAAACCGCATGATCCTCGCGCGCATCGACGGCACCCTCGTGGCGAGCGCCTGCCATCCCAGCATGGCCGGCACGCGCACCGTCGTCTGCCAGCCGCTCGATGGTGACGGCCGCGATGAAGGTGCACCGGTGCTCGCCGTCGATCCGCTCGGCGCCGGACTCCACCAGCGCGTGATCCTGTCCACCGACGGCTCCGCCACCCGCGAGTTCGTCAAAGATCCGAAATCCCCGCTCCGCAACCTCATCATCGGCGTCGTCGATCCCGCGCCTTCGGCGCGGGAGTGAAAGTGAAAGGGAAAGTGAAAGTGTCCGCCTAGCTCCACTTGAAACCTCCACCTCCACTTCCACCACCACCCTCACTTTCACCGTCCCTTTCACTTTCCCTTTCACTTTCACTCCCATGCGCCTCGGCACCGTCATCGGTCGCGTCACCCTCACGCAGAAGGAGCCGGTTTACACCGGCGGCCGGCTGCTGATCGTGCAGCCGTGGACGCGCGCGCAGTTCGCCGGCGCGAAAGTGCCACCGCTGCCGAAGGGCTCGAGCGTGATCGTTTACGACGAACTCGGCGCCGGCCTCGGCAGCGCGATCGGTTTCACCGAAGGCGCCGAAGCCGCCCAGCCGTTTCCCGGCGACGCGCCCGTCGACGCCTACTGCGCGTGCATCGTCGACCAGCTCGCTTACACGCCGCCGCGCTGAACCCGTTCCAGTCTGCCAACCCTTCACTTTACCGACATGCCTCAAGTCCTCACCGCCCGCGAAGTCGAAACCCTGGTCCGCTCCGGTCAACCGGTGCCCGCCGACGCGCTGCTTACGCCGTCCGCGCGCGACTTCCTCGAAGACCAGAAACGCGCGAAGCCCGGCTCCGCCGCCCTCGTCGTGGCAAGCCCCGCGCCTGCGGCCGCCATCTCAAATCTCAAATCTGAAATCTCAAATCCCGCGGTCGCCGCGGTCCCGTCGATTCCCGATTACGAGTTCCGCTGGACGCCCGGCACCGATCCGAAAACGCCCGCCGAGATCGAGCGTTTCTTCCGCTCGCCCGCGATCGAGGAGCTGAAACGCCGCATGTGTGACATGGGACGCCGGCTCTGGTTGAAAGACTATACCGACGGCAACGGCGGCAACATCACCATCCGCGTCGGCGACAATCTCGCGCTCTGCACGCCCACGCTCATCTGCAAGGGCTTCATGACGCCCGAGGACATGTGCCTCGTCGATCTCGACGGCAACCAGCTCGCCGGCACGCGCGTCCGCACCAGCGAGGCCAAGACGCATTTCGGCATCATGAAACGCCAGCCGGCCGCCAAGGCCTGCGTGCACGCCCACCCGCCGCACGCCACCGCGTTCGCCATCTCCAACGCCACCATCCCGTCGCGCCTCATCCCCGAAGCCGAAGTCTTCCTCGGGAAAATCGGCCTCGCCAAATACGAGACCCCCGGCACCGCCGCCAACGCCGACGAGGTCGGCCGCGTGGGCGTCGATCACCAAGCCGTGCTGATGCAGAACCACGGCGTCATCTGCTGGGGCAAGGACGTCGAGGACGCCTACTGGAAGATGGAAAACATCGACGCGTATTGCCGCACCGTCGCGATCGCCGCCGGCCTCGGCAGCGGCCTCCACCGCTTCGGGCCCGACAAGCTCCGCGACCTGATCAACCTCCGCCAGAAACTCGGCATGCCCGACCCGCGCGCGAATCTGAAGGAATGCGAGCTCTGCGACGACAACAGCGAGTTTCGCCCCGGCGCCGTCTGCGCCTCGCCCGCCACCCCCGCGCCCGCCGAGCCAGCATCGAATCCCGAGCTCGAACCGCTCGTCCGCCAGATCACCAACGAAATCCTGAAGCAGCTCACCGCAACGAAGTAGCGAGCATCGAGTAGCGAGTAGCGAGTAGCGAGCATCACGGCCACCCAGTCACTACCGCCCATCCAGCTACTCGCTACCCGCTACTCACTACTCGCTACTTCCCATCCCATGAAAGTCACCATCATCGGCGGCGGCGGCCGCGTCGGATCCAACGCCGCTTTCGCGCTCCAGTGCGCCGGCATCGTATCCGAAATTCAACTGCTCGACGCCAACGCCGAGCTCGCCGCCGGCGAGGCGCTCGATCTCGTCCACGGCGCGTCTTCCATCGCCGACCAGCGCATCTACGCCGGCGATTACACCCGCGCCGCCGACAGCGATGTCTTCCTCATCACCGCCGGCCTGCGGCGCAAACCCGACGAATCGCGGCTCGATCTCATCAACCGCAACATCGCGCTCTTCGACCAGATTCTTGCGTCGGTGAAAGCCGCCGGGTTTCGCAAGGACGCGCTCATCTTCGTCGTCTCCAATCCGGTCGACATTCTCACGCAGCTCGCCGTCGTCCGCCTCGGCCTGCCATGGCAGCAGGTGTTCGGTCTCGGCACGATGCTCGACACCGCGCGTTTCCGTTCGCTGATCGCCGACTCGCTGCAGCTCGCGCCTACGCAAGTGAAGGCGCTGATCCTTGGCGAACACGGCGACACGATGGTGCCGATCTGGTCCAGCGCGACCGTGGGAGGCCTGCCGATCGAGAAGATGCCCGGCGCAACCGCGAGTTTTCAGCAGCAGGTGTTCGAGCGCACGAAAACCAGCGGCGCCGAAGTCATCCGCCGCAAGGGCGGCGCGGGTTGGGCCGTCGCCGTCACGATTGCTGAGGTCCTGCACGCCGTCGCGCTCGACCGGCGTCAGTTGCTACCCGTTTCCTCGCTGCAGCAGGGTAAATACGGCCTGCACGACGTCGCGCTTAGCGTCCCCTGCATCGTCGGTCGCCAAGGCGTTCTCGCGCAAGTGGAGGTGCCGCTCTGGCCGAAGGAACAGCAGTCGCTCCAAGCCAGCGCCCGCGCCCTCCGCGAGATCTGGACCAAAGTAAATCCGCGCTAGCCTCGCGCCCCTAACCGCGAAGCCCGCGAGCCACGCGTCCGCCCCACCCGCCAGCCTGCGAGCCAGCCCGCGCCCGTGAAACAGCAGAGTGTCATATAATAGATGACACTTTGTTTTTCTCCGCAGGAAACCGCGCGTGGCGGGAGGTGTCATCGCGCTGGACTTATATGAGCGATATCGCTCACATGAGATTTTCATTTTTGCGATGCCCCGCTCCACCTCCTCCCTTCATTGCGCCGCCGTGGATCTCGGCGCGACCAGCGGTCGCGTGATCGTCGGCACCTGGGCCAAGAACAAGCTCACGCTCACCGAGGTTCACCGTTTTCCGAATACGTTCCAGTCGCTCGGGTCGCACGATTACTGGAATCTCCCAGGCCTCTGGGCGGAAATCCAAACCGGCCTCCGCCAAGCCGCCGCGCGCTTCAAGTCCATCGCGTCCGTCGGCGTCGACACCTGGGGCGTTGACTACGTGCTCGTCAACGACGACGGCCGGCTCGTCTTTCCCGCCCACGCATATCGCGATGCCCGCACGCAGCCCGGCCTGCAAAAGCTCGCCAACACCCGCGCCGCGCTCGCGCGTATTTACGAGGCGACCGGCATCCCGAACGTCTTCTACAACTCCAGCCTCCAACTCGCCGAAACCGTGGCGAACTGCCCCGCGATCGAGGACCTCGCGACGCGCTGCCTTTTCCTCCCGGACTATTTCAACTACCTGCTTTCGGGCCGGATGGAGAACGAGTTCACCATCGCGAGCACCACGCAGCTGATCGACGTCCACTCGACGAACTGGTCGCGTCCCGCCCTCGATTACTTCCGCCTGCCGCCGCAGTGGTTCAGCAAACCCGTCCTCGCCGGCACGAAGCTCGGCAAGGTCTCCTCGTTGCCCGAACTGAAAGGCACGCAAGTCATCGCCGTGCCCGGTCACGACACCGCCGCGGCCTACGACGCGATGCCCGCCGATCCCGCCGGCACCGACCTGTATCTGAGCTCCGGCACGTGGTCGCTCGTCGGTTTCGAAAGCGATCAACCCGTGCTCGGTGCCGAAGCGCTCGCCGCGCGCATCTCGAACGAGCGCACCGGCGATGGACGGTATCGTCCGCTCACCAACGTCATCGGTCTCTGGCTCCTCGAGGGCACGTTGAAGGAATTCGCCGCCCGGCCGAAGACCGACGCCGAGTGGGCCGCGCTCATCAAGGCCGCCGAAAAACTCCCCGCGCCGAAAACGCTCCTCGACGTCACCGATCCCGTTTTCAGCAATCCGAAATCGATGCGCGCCGCCATCGACGCGCAGCTGAAAAAGAAAAAGTCCGCGCCGCCCAAGCATCTCGCCGGCTACATGCGCCTCATCTGCGACTCGCTCGGCCGCGGCCACGCGGACGCGATGCGCGCCTTCGAACGCCTGGCGAATCGCCGCTTCGCGCGCATCCTCATGGTCGGTGGCGGCTCGAAGAATCGTCTCCTTTGCCAGGCCACCGCCGACGCCGCCGGCGTGCCAGTCGTGTCCTTCGCGCTCGAAGGCACCGCGGTCGGCAACCTCGCCAGCCAGCTCATCGCGCTCCGCGCCGTGAAAGACCTCGCGACCTTCCGCGCGCTGCTCGCGAAAAACATTCAACAGACCGTTTATAAGCCCAGAGCCCAGAGCTGAGGGCCCAGAGCGAAACCTTCGATTTCTCCCTCCGTTCTTCTCTCCTGCTCTCGGCTCTAGACTCTTAGCACATAGCTTCCAATCCCATGCCTTCCGCCAAAAAAATCTCTTCCGCCTACAAGCTCGCCCAGGCCGCTTACGCCGAGTTCGGTGTCGACACCGAGGCCGCGATCAAGCGCGCGCGCTCCATCCCGATCTCGCTGCATTGCTGGCAGGCCGACGACGTTCGCGGCCTCGAAACGCCGCTGCCCGGCGTCGACTCCGGCGGCATCATGGCGACCGGCGGTTATCCCGGTCGCGCCCGCAACGGCGACGAGATGCGCGCCGATCTGGACCTCGCGCTGAAACTTCTCCCCGGCAAACAGCGGCTCAACCTGCACGCGTTTTACGCCGAGACCGGCGACGCCCACGTCGACCGCGACGCGCTCGAGCCCGCGCACTTTTCCCGCTGGGTCGACTGGGCGAAGTCACGCCGCATCGGGCTCGATTTCAATCCGACCTATTTCGCGCACCCGAAGGCCGCGTCGGGCTTCACGCTCTCCCACGCCGACAAATCCATCCGCCAGTTCTGGATCAATCACGCCAAGGCCTGCCGCCGCATCGCGCAGCATTTCGCGAAGAAACTCGGCACGCCCTGCGTCCATAATCACTGGATACCGGACGGCGCCAAGGACGCGCCTGCCGACCGCTGGTCGCCGCGCCGCCGGCTCGTCGAATCCTACGACGCGATCTTCGCCGACAAATCCGTCGACCGGAAACTCTGCGTCGACGCCGTCGAAGGCAAGCTCTTCGGCCTCGGCAGCGAGGAGTATGTCGTCGGTTCGCAGGAGTTTTATTCCTCTTACGCGCAGGCCCGCGATCTCGTGCTCTGCCTCGATCTCGGTCACTACCATCCGACCGAGTCCGTGGCCGACAAGGTTTCGGCGCTGATGCAGTTCCACGAGCGCATCCTCCTGCACACCTCGCGCCCGATCCGCTGGGACAGCGATCACGTGGTCATCCTCGACGACGCCGTGCGCAACCTCTTCCTCGAGATCGCCCGCGGCAATGCCTGGGATCGCGTGTTCGTCGCGCTCGATTTCTTCGATGCGTCGATCAACCGCATCGCCGCCTACGTGGTCGGCGCGCGGGCGACGCGCCAGGCGATCCTGCTCGGCCTGCTCGATCCGTCGAAGACGCTCCGCCAGGCGGAAACCGCCGGCCGCGGCCACGAGCGCCTCGCGCTGATGGAGCACGCGAAGGCGCTGCCGTGGGGCGCGGTGTGGGACGAACTTTGCGCGCGCGACGGCGTGCCCGCCGGTGCCGACTGGCTCGCCGACGTCGCCCGCTACGAAACCACCGTCCTCGCCCAGCGCTGAGCGACCTCTTCCGTTTCCCACAAAAGAGGCGGGCCCTTCCGGCCCGCCTTTTTTCGTTTCGCAGTGTAATCCGCCGTGCGCGTCTACGCCGACGAACCGCTCACTTTTCCCAGCGCAAGCTGAAGCTGCCGCGGTAGGTGTCCTGCGCGTCGGGGGCGATGCCTTGCGGACCGCCTTCTTCAGGGCGCGTGAACTTCGTCCCGATCGCGGGAATCACGTGCAGCAACGATAAGGTGCCGTCGGGCAATGCGGCAGCCGTTTTCGCGACGAGCTCGGCGGGCGGCTCGTCCGGCTTCATCACTTGCACGTAAAGGCCCGCGGTTTTCGGCACCACCGTCAACCGGCCGGCACTCGTCTCGAGCGTGAGCCAGCGCACGTCGGAGAACACGCCCTTGAATTCCGGATACACGAAACCGCGCCAGCCGGTGATCGTGTCGTTGTAGGCATTGGCCCAGGCGCCGAAGGTGACGCCGCGCTGCCGGTTCTGCCACACGCGATACGGACCGTTGCCGACCCAGCTTTTGCCGCGCACTTCCACGTCGGACGCGTCCAGGCTCACGCCTTGGAACGTCGCGCCCTTCACGCCGGCGACTTCATACGTGCAATCCACCCAGCCGTTCGCCCGCAGGCGCCATTCCACCGTTTTCAATCCACCCGTGTAGCGCTGCGTCACGATCCGGTCGCCGTTCTCCTCGCGCATGTCGCTCGCCACCAACTCCGCCGCGCCACCCGCCGGCCGCAGACGCATGCCGCGCGCTACGTCGTCAAAATCGAGCGCGCCTGCTTTTCCGATCGTCACCGCGCGAACGCCACTCGCCGGCGTCGTTTCCGAAAGCTGCGCGAAACGCTGCACGCCCGGCAGCGGCCACGTGTAGGTCCACACTTCGCGTCCGCGCGGATCCTCGATCCGCAGCGCGAGCACGTCCGCTTCGCGCCAGTTCGCGGGCAGTTCCAACCGCAGCGTTCCCGTTTCGCCCGGAGCGATCGCGGGGCTCGTCGTCACGCCCGAAGCCAGGGTCGCCGCATTCGTCGCGCCCGGCTCAGGCAGCCGGCGGAGTTGCCAGACGAAGCGGCACGCCGACGCATCGGTGAAGCTGTATCGGTTTTTCAACGACAAAGTTCCCGCGAACTCTTGCGGCAGCGTCCGTTCGTGCACGACGAGCGGCGACCACAGCTCCTTCAAGGTGTAAAAACTCGCCTCTTTCTCGCGGCGCGGCCCGAGAATGCCGTCAGGCCCCTGGTTGCCCTTCACGTCGATCTCGCCGGTGTCGGGACGCAGCACGCCCTCGTCGACCAGCGCCCAGACGAAACCGCCGCCGAAGGTTTTTCCGCTGCGCATCAGCGTCCAATAATCTTCCATGCCCGCGCCGATGCCGCCGTCGTAGAGGCCGTGCAGGAATTCCGTCGGCAGATAAATCAGCGGCTGCGGATGCTCGACCGGCGGCGCGTCGGGCTTGGCGCCGCGCGGGATCTCGAGTCCCTGCACGAGCGTGGCCAGTTGCGAGAACGGCCGGTAGTGAGCCGTGTTGACACCGCTGAACGTCGCCCATGGGTGCAGCACGGCGCGGCGCTGCGGGTCCCATTGCACGAACTCCGCGTCGAGATCCGTGTTCCAACCGCCTTCGTTGCCGTTGTCCCACAGCAGCACGCTCGGGTGATTCACGTCGCGCTTGATCATGGCCTCGACGAGTTGGCGTCCGACCTCGGTGTCGTAGCTCTTCTGCCAGCCCGCGAGTTCGTCGATCACGTAGAGTCCCTCCTCGTCGCAGAGTTCGAGGAAGCGTTCGTCCGGCGGATAATGCGACATCCGCACGGCGGTGAAATTCATCTCCTTCATCAACCGGATGTCCTCGCGATGATCGGCTTCGCTCAGGCTGCGGCCGGTCTCCGCGTTGAACGAGTGCCGGTTCGCGCCCTGCAGGACGATGCGGCGGCCGTTCAGATAAAAGCCGTCGCCCGCCCGCACCTCGAAGGTGCGAAAACCGAAACGCGTGCGCAGCGCATGCCGCACCGTGCCGTCCTTCGCCAGCAGGCGCGTTTCCGCCGAGTAGAGCGCCGGCGATTCCGCGCTCCACACTTGCGGCGCATTCACGCGGCCGGTCACGCGTATTTTTGTATCCGCGATGTCAGCACGCCACGCCGGCGCCGCCTCGCGACCGAGGGCGTCCACCACCCGCACTTCCACCTGCGCCGCGTCGCCGCGGCCCTCGAGAAACGCGTCGAGCGCGAAGGCGCCGTCGGCGCGTGCGTCGATCGCCACGCGTTCGATCGCCTGCGCGGGTGCGGCCTCGAGCCAGACCGGCCGGTAAATGCCGCCGAAGTTCCAATAATCGCCGGTGCGCTCGGCCTTGTTGACGCCTTCGTTGGCGGAGGTTTCGTCGACCGCCACTTCGAGGACGTTCTCGCCGTCGAAATTGACCTTGTCCGTGACGTCATAGCTGAACCGGTAGAATCCGCCCTGGTGCATCGGGCCGGCGGGCTGACCGTTCACTTGCACGCGCGTGTCGGTCATGACGCCGTCGAACACGAGCTTGATCCGGCGGTCGCGCCACTCGGCCGGCACCGTGAAGCGATGGCGATACTCGCCGCTCTCGGACGGCGTGAGACTGTGATAACTCAGCGTGCCGAAGCCGTGCATTTCCCAATTCGACGGCACGGGGATCGTGGACCAAACGCCCGACTTCGCGCCGGCGGAGCAGCGAAATTCCCAGGTCACGGCGTCGGCGCTGTCGCGGCCCGACAAATACAGCCGCTCCGTCGCGGGGGCGGCCGCGAACAGGGGAAAACCGGCGCAGACCGCCGCGAGGAAACAGAGGAGTCTCATGGAGCAAAGGGGTTGATGGACGAGTGGCGCGAGAGATCCGCGCCCGTCTCGCTCATCAACGCCTCTGCCTTCTCATCGCACAAGCGCGGAGTCTTCCGACTCGTTCGATTCGCCAACAGCAAAACGGCCGGAGTCGTGCGGACTCCGGCCGTGAAATGTGCTGTATCCTGGCAGGGCGGGTCTCTGACCCGCCTTTATGTCTTTCGCCCACAATCGGCGCGAAATGGCGGGTCGGAGACCCGCCCTACTATTGCCCGTCCGTCTGGCGGTGCCGTTTGCGCCTAGAACTCGAAGCGCGTCGTCAGCTCCCAGGTCGTGCCTTCCGCAAGGCGATACGAACCGACGCTGCCGTCCGGATTCGCGACGACGGCGACGAGCCGCTTGCCTTGAAACAGGTTTCGCACGTTCAGCTGGATCGACATGTCGATGTCCTTCGTGAGGTGCCGGCGGTAGGACACCCACGCGTCGAAGTTCGTCTCGGACTTGCCGTAGATCGGTGACGAAAGGTCGTCGACCCAGTTGAGCACCGGCGCTTCGAGGAAGGTTTTCTTGAACCCGAGCAGCGGACGATCCTGCCAGCGCATCGCGCCGCCGACGCCGAAGCCCTTCAGCCGACCTTCGGTGAAATCATACGACGTGATCGCGTTGAGGTGATATTGCCGCAGTTCGCCGACGTCCTTGCCCTCGGCCGCGAGTGCCTGGAGGTATTCGCGCTCGAAGCCGTCGGTCCAGATGTAGCCCAGATATTCGCGGCTGTTGTCGCCGAACGGCGCGATGTGCGCGAAACCCTTTTTCTGCCAGTAATTATAGGTCGCGGTCGCGTCGGCCGGGCTGTAACCATCCTGCGCCACCGGTTTCACCGCCTCGTAGTATTTCGCAAAATTGCCGCCGCCGGCGACGTTGAGGATGTTCGTGTCGCGGGCGTTGGTTTTTGAGCCGTTCACAATCACGCGCCAGTTGGGCGTGAGATTGGCCGCGATCTCGATCTCGACGCCGGTGGACGTTTTGTCCGACGTCTTGCCGAAGCCCGCGGGACCGCCGTCGGCATTCCACAAGAAGGCAGGCGCGGCCGAGGCCGAGGAAACCGGCGTGCGCACGAGCTGGAAGCCGTCGTTCAGATTGAGGCCCTGGTCGGCGTAGATGTTCCACGGGCGGAACCATTCCTCGTCGGTGCGGGCGGCGAACCATTCGCGGCGATAACGCAGCTCGGCGTCAGTGATCGGCGGTTCCGAATACGTGCCGCCGCCGGTCGGGCGCGGCGTGCCTTCGGCGATGTAGGTGGGTTCGCCGGGCACGGCGGCGCGGCGGATGCGCAGCGGCTGGTTGAGCAGCGCGGCGCCGTTCTCCTTCGTCCAGTTTTCGGGAATCGGCTGCGCGGCGACGGTCTTATCGTAGTTGTCGCCGAAGAACCACTTGTTGATGAGCCATTCGGGAGTGGTATTTTGGATACCGGTGCTCGAGGTGGCGTCGATCATGAGGCCGTTCATCGTGCGGGCGAGCTGCTGCTTGACCTGCGCGCCGGACGGACCGCCGCCGTAGGAGGCGTTTTTCTGCAGCGTCTTGAACCAGGTCACGCGCATGTCGAGACGGCCGTTGAGGGTATTGATGCGGACCGAGTGATCGCGCGAGATGCCGGACGGCGTGCCATTAGGCTTGTGATACATGTCGAAGCTGAGGCTTTCCGGCCGGAAATTGCTCGAGCTGTTCAGGCTGTAGCTGAGCCGCGTGCCCCAAGGCAGACGGCGGTTGATGAACTCCGGCGAGTGCAGGACGAGGCCCCACGAGCGCGTGGTCTCGATCGCGCGTTTGTCGTTGGCCGGATCGAACATCCAATCGGGCGAATCGGGCAGCGAATGATACGAGCCGTTCGGCGCCTGCACCTGCGTGCCAAGATTATAGGGCGTGGCGCCGGTGGGTTTGCCGCTGGCGTCGGTGAGACTCGTGAACCGGCTGGTCGCGCCCTTGCTTTGCTGGAAGAAATCGTCGCGGCGGACGGACCATAGACCGACGACCTTGTCGTTGAAAAACTTGCTCTGCACGATGAACGCCCGGTTGGTCACGCGCGTCGCCTGGTGGCTCGGGCCGTTGCGATACATGTTCGTTTCGTTCGTGCGGTAATCGTTGATGCCGGTCGCCTGCTGGCGAGAGTAGCCGGGCACGCGCGGAACGGAATGGGTGTCGAGGTAGAGATCGTTGACCGTGCCCTCGCCGGGTTGCGCCGCCTGGATCGCATACAGCGGCTGGATGCCGAGGCCCGCAATGCCGGGGCTGACCGCCGGATCGACGCGCGTATCCAGATAGTGGAGTCCGATGAAGTCCTCGTTCGCGGCGATATACTGCGACAACTCGCGGCCGGTGCCGAGCGTCTGCAGGCTGAAGGAGCGCGACTGGCTCTCGTAGGTTTGCCGCGAGAGATTGCCCGTGAACGTGTGATTGCCGAGGAGTTGGGAGAGCCACGGCCGCTTCACGTGATCCTCGAAATCGAACTGGTAGAACGCCGTGGCGCGCGAGCCGGTGCGTTCCGCGCGGTTGCGCAGGCCGTCGGTCGAGGTGGCAACGACGAGACGGCGGAAACCGGGATTGGGGATCTCGGGGCCGTATTTTGCAGGGTCGGAATACTCGGTCGAGCGGCGCAGGTTCTGGTTGATGTCGATGTTGATGTTGTTCGGGTTATTCAGCCAGTTGATGTGGCCGTTACGGTATTCCTGCTCGTCATAGGCGAGCTCGATGCCGGCCTTGCCGTCGAGATACGTCTGCACGAGCGCGATGTTGCGCGCGTTGTAGCGGCTGTATTGCGAGTTGTTCGGGCCGGCCAGGTCGTAGTTCCAGAAGTCGAACACGCTCGGATCGGTGATCTGCTGCTGCTGCCAGGTGCTCCAGGGTTTGGCGGTGAAGGACATCCCGGAGATCGCCTCCATGCGATTGATGCGCGCGAGCAGGTCGGGATCGCCGGCGAAGGTCTCCTTGCGCGTCAGCGGGTGCACGCCGGGATTCAGCGTCATGTGGAAGTTGTCGTAGAAATTTACCGGTGCGATCATACCCCAGTTGCCGATGCGCGAGGTGCTCTTGTAGGCGCCGCCGCGCTGGTGATAGGCGTCGGGGAAAGCCGGGTTGCTCGGATCACCGGTCGCGCTGGAATACGGGTTGAACCACACCATGCCTTCCTGATCGAACCACTCGCCGACGCCGCCGATATCGCGGTTGAGGTAGGGCCCGTATTGATACCAGGCGCCGCCGGGTGCGAGCGTGGCGCGATTCACCGGCTCGGCGGTGGTGAGCTTGTTGAGCCGGCTCGGATCGAACCAGTTGCTGAACATGTCGAGCGGCAGCGAGAAACGCGGCCGATTTGAGTCGGTCTTGCCCGCCTCCACGGTGGCGGTGATCTGAGTGAAGATGGAACGCGCGAGCTTCGGCTCCCAGCGCAGCGAGCCCGTGGCGCGCGTGGTGTCGGCCGACGTGTTCTTCTGCCGGAACGCCTCGTCCTCATTGAGCGCGTTCACCCGCAGGGCGAGCGAGCCCTTGACCAGCGGCACGTTGGCGTCGATCGCCTGGCGCGTGCCGCCAAAATTGTTCACGCGCAGCTCGACGCCGATCTTTTGCTTCGTGACGTTGGGTGCTTTCAGGGCGCCGTTGATGATGCCCGCCGGGCTGCCGAGGCCGAAGAGGATCGAGTTTGGGCCGCGCTGGATCTCGATGTTCTCCGTATTGTAGGCATCGAGCGGGATGTCGGTCGGGAAATAGTTGCGGGTGACGTCCGCGCTGCCGAGGCCGCGAATGCGGTTGCCGCCCTGCGGATTGCGCAGGTTGCCGTCCTGGCTGGAAGCGCCGTCCTTGCCGAGATCGACCCCCGTATAGTTTCCGTTGATACCGTTGATCTCGGTGTTGGTCGTGTAGACGAGCAGATCGCTGAGGTTGCGCGCACCGGTGTCGCGCAGGAACTGGGGCGTCACGACCGAGATCGGCGACGCGATGTCGCGGAGGTCCGTCTTGAGGCGGCTGCCGGCGAGCGAGGCGGTGGCGAGGTAGCCTTCGTTGCTGCTCGCGGAGACCTCGAACGGAGAGAGCTGCACGATTTCTTCCGCGGCTTCGGGATCGGCGGGGCGGGGCGGCACGGTCTGTGCCACGGCGAGCGTGGCGAGCGACAGCAGGAGCGCGCCCGGCAGCGCCCGCGGGGGCGCGGTGCGGCGAACGGGCGAGGAGGTGGCGGTGTTCATGGTCGTTGGGATGAGGTTGGGCGGAAACGAAGCCGCTGGTCGGGCAAGAGCGCGATCCGCGCCAGGCGGGGAGGTGGGGTTTGTTTGCCGGTTCCGCCGGGCGCAAGGAGCGAAGTGGCTCGCACGCCGGGCGATGGCGGGCGCATCACCGCGCGAAAGCGTGCCGCCACACAATCCCGCCGCTAGTAGCACAGGTGACGACCGCGCGCGCCGCGGCCCGGAGCGCGACAAAACAAACTCGCGTTCCCCGCCGCGGTGCCGCAAGGGGTGGACCGTGGAGTCGCATCGCGTCACCCAGAAGGACATCGCCCGCAAGGCCGGCGTGCACCGCGCCACCGTATCGATGGCGTTCAAGGGCCATCCGAACATCCCGCCGAAGACGCGCGAGCGTATCCTTAAAATTGCGACAGAGCTCGGCTATGCGCCGGATCCGATGCTTTCCGCGCTCGCGGCTTACCGCAATCGCAAGCGGCCCGCCACGTTTCACGGCACCCTCGCCTGGCTGACCAACTCCGCCTACGGTTTCGACTGGCGCGATCGCACGCTGCGACCGCACTTCAGCGACTATTTCGAAGGTGCGAAGGCGCAGGCGCAGCGTTACGGGTTTCAGCTTGAGATCTTCGATTTCAACGCCCCGCGAATGACGCCCGCGCGGCTCGCGTCGATTCTTGCCGCCCGCGGCGTGCAGGGCGTGCTGCTGTGTCCGCAGCCGCGGCCCGAGACGAATCTCGATTTCCCCTGGCAGAATTTCTCCGCGGTCACGTTCGGCTACAGCCTCGCCACCCCGCACCTCCACACGGTCAGCGCCACACAATATCGCGCGATGCGACAGACCGTGCACGAGCTGCGCCGGCTTGGCTACCGGCGCATCGGCCTCGCGCTCGATGGCGATCACGATCTGCGCACCGACCACAACTACCTCGCCGGTTATCTGGTCGAGGAACATCTCGCCGGCGGCGGCAGCACCGTGCCGCCGCTGCCAGCGCCGTATCCGGATCATCGGGCCGTCAAACAGTGGCTGCGCGCGCACCAGCCCGACGCGATCGTGACCGGAAATTATCATTTCCTCGATGTGCTGCGCTCGCTCGGCCGGCGCGTGCCGGACGAAATCGGCGTCGCCTGCCCGCTCCTGCCCTCGGCCGACACCGAACTCGCCGGCGTCATCGAAAACTCAGTTCAGATCGGCAGCGTCGCGGTCGATTTCCTCATCGGTATGATCCATCGCCAGGAACGCGGCATCCCGGAAAACCCGCAGCGCATCCACGTCGAAGGACGCTGGCTCGCCGGCAAAACGCTGCGTCCGCAGACCGGCTGAACCGGACGGGACCGACTGGCGCGCCGGCACGCGCGCCCGCCTCCTCCTTTTCCGCGCGTTTCCGACACCTGTGTGACAATCGCAGCCCTTGGTCCGGTCGCCGGCGCCGCTAGGTTGCGCGTCCGTCGCCGGCGCCCGTGCGTCAGGCTGCGTCTGCCCCTTTCCGCCCCATGCAACTCGCCCGCCGACAATTTCTCAAAATGGCCGCGCTCGCCGGCGCCGGCGCTTCGCTGCCCCGCTCGCTCGCCGCGCTGACCGCGCGGGCGGGGCCAACGCCTTCCGCCAGCGCGGCCGTGCCCGACACCTACCGACACTGGCAGTCGCAGGCACGCGCGCTGTTGGAACCGCTCGCCGCGTTGTTCGTGCCCGGCCGCGCCTCGCTCGAACTCCACGGTCCGGCTTCGGCCAACGGTGTCCAGGCCGATCGGCTCGAGTCGTTTACCCGCCCGCTGTTGCTCGCGGCGCACTACCTGCAGAGCGCGCCCGAAACCGGCGCCGCGACCGACGCGGCGAACGCCTTCCGCCAGCGCGTGGCCGAGTGGTTTCGCACCGCGCTCGTCGCCGGCTCCGCGCCCGACGGACCGGAGTCCTGGGGGCCCGACGCGAACTACCATCAATTGCACGTCGAGATGGGGCTCGTCTGCCTGGCCTTGCAGATCGCACCCGCGCAGCTCTGGCAGCCGCTCACCCGCGCCGAGCAAGCGCAAGTCGCCCGCTGGCTCGCGTCGGCCCGGCGCTCCGGCTACGTCGACAACAACCACTACTTCATGGGAATTCACATCATCGAATTCCTGCGCGCGCACGGCTACGGCGAAGCCGGCGACGAGATCGTGGTCGATGACTATTTCGATCGCCTCGAACACCTGCATCGCGGCGACGGCTGGTTCACCGACGGCATCAACCAGGCTTACGATTATTACAACGCCTACGCCTTCAATTTCTACGGCCTTTGGTGGGCCCGGCTCTACGGTCAGAGCAATCCCGCACGCGCCGCGCGGTGGCGCGAGTGGTCGCGACGGTTCACGGCGCACTATGAGCATTTCTTCGCCGCCAGCGGCGAACATCCGGCGTTCGGCCGCTCGATCACCTACCGCTTCAACAGCCTCGCGCCGTTCGGCCTCGGCGTGCTCGAGGACTGCTGCGACCTTCCCCTCGGACGCGTCCGCCGGCTCTGCACGCGCAATCTCGATTTCTTCCTGCAGCATCCGATCTACCAGGACCAGGGCTGTCTCGCCGTCGGCTGGCTCGACCGCTTTGACGCATCCGCCGAACTCTACACCAGCGCGGCGTCACCTTACTGGGCCGCGAAGGGATTCTCACCGCTGCTGCTGCCGCCGTCGCACCCGTTCTGGACTGCGTCCGAGGAACCGCTCCTGAGCGAACGCGGCGATCACGCGCATGTGATCAAACCGGCCGCGCTCGTCGTGCGCAGCGTCGACGGCGAGGTCGAGCTCCTCAACGCCGGTTCGCAGGTTTCGCACGTGAACCTGCGCTACGGTGCGTGGAAATGGAGCAAGACCGCCTACCGCACAGGCACGAGTTTCACGTGCGCCTTTCCCGCGCCGACAAACTGGTCGCCCGATTCCGCGCTCACGCTCCAGCTCGCGGACGGCCGCGTCTTCGGTCGTCACTCGACGGTCGCGACCGAACTCGCCGACGATCACCTCGCCTACCGCTGGGCGCTCGGCTACGCACCGGAACAGATCAACGTCGGCGTCGACACACTCGTCTGGTGGCGCGCCGGCTGGCTGCTGCAGCTGCATCGTTTCGATGCCCGCCAGCCGGTCGCACTGCGGCTCGGCGGCTACGCGCTGCCGCTGCGCGAACCGCGCTGCGAGCGCACCCACGCGTCGCGTATCCTTTCCGCTTGGACAACGGATCGCGCACGCGGCTCGGTTTTGCAGCCGCTGCATGGTTTCGACGACGAGGCGTGGGACGTCCGTCTCGACGACACCTCACCGCGTTCGCATCTCGCGACGCCGTATCACGCCACACCGCTCGCCGTGCGACGCCGCGCCGAGAATGCGGGGGTGCTGGCCGCACTGACGTGGACCGGCACGGATCCGGCCCAAGCCGCCGCCTGGTCGCTCGTCACCGCGCGCGACGGGGCGTGGGAGCTCGAGCATCCGCAGCTCGGCTCCTGGTCGCTCCGCCATTCCCAGCTGCCGGCACTCGCCTGACGCGGCCCCTTCTCTGTTTAATGAGCCTTCATTCGGAAACCACCTCGTCTCCCGACGACCCGCCTGACGCACCGCTGGTCGCGTTCGCCCTGACCGCACGGGAGCTTTCACTCTTTCTCCGGGAGCCCAACGACGGTCTGTCCGTTCCGCACCATCGCTTCAGCGAGGCTGACTTCGCCGGCGATGTCTGGCCGGAGCGTCTCGCGCGGATCCGCCCCACGGTGCTTGTCACCGGCTGGAGCACGCCGCCGCTGCCGGAGAACTGGATCGCCGCGCCCGACTGCCCGCTGCGCTACGTCTGCCATGTGGCCGGCTCCGTCCGAAAGCTCGTGCCCCGCCTTTTCCTGCAGCGCGGCGGGATCGTAACGAACTGGGGCGACAATGTCGCGCGCCAGGTCGCCGAGCATGGACTGCTGCTCGCATTGTCCGCGCTCCGCAACGCCGCTCACTGGCGCGCCTTCATCGCCCGCCCGCCCGCCACGCGGCGGATCGAGGAACTCGCCACGAGAACGCTCTTCGGTCGGCGCGTAGGCATCCATGGCTTCGGCGCGGTCGCGCGCGCCCTGCTCCCGCTGCTCGCCCCGTTTTCCGTTTCGCTATCCGCCTACTCCGCCGGCGTGCCATCGGAGCTGATGCGCGCCGCCGGCGTGGAGCCCCGCGCCTCGCTCGCGGAGTTGTTCAAGGGCGCCGACGTGCTGTTCGAATGCGAGGCGCTCACGCCGGCCACGGCCCACTCGGTTTCGGCCGAGATCCTGGGCGCGCTACCGGACGATGCTGTATTCGTAAACATCGGACGCGGCGATCTCGTCGACGACGCCGCACTCCAACGCGAGGTGGCCGCGGGCCGGTTGCGCGTCGCGCTCGACGTCGTGGCCAACGAACCGGTGACGCGGGCTTCGCCTTACGTGACGAGCGGTGTCGTGACGCTGTCACCGCACATTGCCGGGCCGACGCTCGATCGTTATCCGCACTGCGGTGCACATGCGCTCGAACAGTTGCGCACGTTTCTCCGCGGCGAAAGACCCGCCGCCGCCCTGAGTCTCGCCGCCTACGATCGCGCCACCTGACGCCGCCAACATGCTCGCCGTTTTCGACTACCTGGTCATCGGATTCTATCTGCTCTTCCTGCTCAGCATCGGCTGGTTCTTCCGTCACACCGGCCGCGACAGCAGCGAGTATTTCCGCGGCAGCGGGCGCATGGCGTGGTGGATGGTCGCCGCGTCGAGCTTCATGGGCGCGTTCAGCGCGTGGACGTTTACCGGCGCGGCCGGAGTCGCCTACGAGGCGGGCTTGGTGATTCTGATTCTCTACTGGGCCAACGCCCTCGGCTTCCTGCTCAACTGGGCCTACTTCGGCCGTTGGTGTCGCAACACCCGCGTCGTCACCGCGCTCGAGGCCGTGCGCGAACGGCTGGGCCGCGCCAACGAGCAGGTGTTCACCTGGCTGCAGGTGCCGTTTCAAATCCTGCAGGCCGGCATCTGGCTGTATGGCCTGGCAATCTTCTGCGCGCCGCTCTTCGGCTTCGATGTGCGCGCGACGATTCTCGTCTGCGGCATCGTGGTGGTGTTTGTCGCCACCGCGGGCGGTTCGTGGGCGGTCGTCGCAGGCGACTTCATCCAGGCACTCGTCCTCGTGCCGATCACGATCGTGGCGGCGTTCACCGCGTTGCAGTCGATCGGGGGCATCGGCGAGTTCGTGAACCATTTGCCCGCGACGCACTGGGACCTCACCGGCGCCGCCGCCGATTTCGGGCCGTGGTGGATCATCGCCGTCCTGATGGAGAAAATTTCCAACATCAACGGGCTCCATTCGTCGACGCGCTACCTTTGCGTGGCAAGCGGGCGTGATGCGCAGAAAGCCGGCGCGCTCAGCGCGCTCTTGTTTCTCCTCGGCTCCATCGTGTGGTTCATTCCCCCGATGGTGGCGCGGGCGCGGCAGCTGCCGCTCGACGGCTTCGCGGGTGTGACGAATCCCGCCGAGATTTCCTACATCGCGATCGCCGCGCAATGTCTCCCGGCCGGGCTGATGGGACTGCTGGTGACGGGCATCATTTCGTCGACGATGTCATCGATGGACAGCGGTCTCAACCGCAACGCCGGCATCTTCGTCCGCAGTTTTTATCTACCCGTGTTTCGCCCGCAGGCGCCCGAGCGCGAACTGGTGTTCGTCGGCCGGCTGACGACGCTCGGTTTCGGCGCGCTGTCCGTGATGATGGCGCTCTTCTACAGCTCGTGGCGCGACTTGGGCGTGTTTCAGCTGATGATGAATTTCAGCGCGCTCGTCGCCACGCCTTATGCGGTGCCGCTGTTCTGGTGCCTGCTCGTGCGGCGCTCGCCCGATTGGGCCGCATGGTCGACGATTCTCGTTTGCTGCGGCGTCGGCGCGGCCGTGAGCCTGCTGCCGAAAACCGAATGGGCGCTCGGTCTCGGTGCGGACGGCCTCGGCAGCTGGCTCGCGTGGGCGCGGCTGCACGATTACGCGGCGATCACGATCGCGAACGTCGTCCTCGGCTCGCTGTGGTTTCTCGGTGCCGCGTTCCTGTTCGGCGAACGCGGCCAATCGCCCGCCCGCGTCGCGCAGGTCCGGAGATTTTTCGCGCACGTCGCGACCGACGTCACGCCCGCCGAGGCGGGCATCGACGACCATGGGCGCCACCGCGGCGTCGCCCAGATGTGTTTCGTTTACGGCGGCTTCATCGCCGTGCTCGCGCTGTTCTCCGCCTCCTGGTCCGGCCGCGCCGGCCTGCTTTTCTGCGCTGGTTTCATGATCGCCGTCGGCCTCGCCGTGCGCCCCTCCGCGCGGCAACGCCGCGAACCTGCCGCGTCGCCCTCCCTCACCCCCACCCCATGATGTTACGTTCCTTTCGTTCCCTTTGTCTGGTCGCGCCGGCCGCATTCCTGGCAACGGCGTTCACGCCGGCTCGCGCCGAAACGCTGACGCAGTTCGTCACGCGCGAGGGTGATCGCTTCGTCGAAGGCAGTCGCGAATTTCGCTACGTGTCGGTCAACATGCCGGACAGTTTTCAGCTCATCACAAACTACCGCTTCGACACCGAGCAGCCTGCCGGCCGCTACCGGCTGCCGAACGAATTCGAGCTGCGCGATTGCGTGCGCAGCGTGCGGCAGCTCGGCGGCCGCGTGATCCGCACATTCGTCATCACCTGCGGCCGGGAGCCGCATCCCGCCCTCGCGTTCGACGTTTCCCGCCTGCCGGTCGTGCCCAACGAGTCCGCCCTGCAGGTTCTGGATCGCCTCCTCCAAATCTGCCACGAGGAGGGCGTTCGCCTGATCGTGCCGCTCGTCGCCTACAACAGCAACGTCCGCGGCGACGTGACCACTTACGGCGCGGATTTCTGGAACGTCGGCAGCCCCGGCAATCTCGCGTTCAAGGACATGCTGCGCCAGCTGCTCACGCGCACGAATGCGTTCACCGGCCGGCGTTATCTCGACGATCCTGCCATCCTCGCATGGCAAACGGGCAACGAGCTCGTGATCGGCGACGATCCCGCGCGTCGCGCGTGGCTCCACGACATCGCCGCGTATATCAAATCCATCGATCCACGCCATCTATTGATCGACGGACGCAACAAACCGAACGATGTCTTCGATCGTTACGAGGAATTCGCCGACGACCCGCACATCGACGCCGTCTCGTATCACACCTACGTCAACCTGCCGCAGGCCGACACGCCCGCCGGCACGCTCCGGCTGATCCGCAGCCAGCTGCGCGGGCGCAAGCCGCTCCTCGTCACCGAGGTCGCGATGTATACGAAACCCGCCGCGCTGCGCGCGTTGCTCGATGAAGTCATCGCCGACGGCACCGTGGGCGCCAACTGGTGGGCGCTGCGTTTTCGCAATCGCGACGGCGGTTTCTACAAGCACAGCGATCGCAATTCCCAGTTTGAGGATCTCAACTGGCCGGGCTTCGCCGATCCCGAAAACTATCTGCCCGAGATCGCGCGCGAACGTGAGCTCCTTGGAATCCTGCGCGACTACGCGAGCCGGATAACGGACACGCCCGCGCCCGCCGTCGAAATCCCCGACGCACCTCGCCTGCTTCCGGCGGCCGACGTCGGGCACCTCACCTGGCAGGGCTCGACCGGCGCGACCGACTACGACGTGCAGCGCGCCACGACGGCCGACGGTCCGTGGACAACGCTCGCGCGCGGCGTGCAGGATCACCTCATCGTTTACGCGCCGCTCTTCTGCGACACCACCGCCGAGGTCGGCCGCACCTATTTCTATCGCGTGCTCGCGCGCAACTCTGCCGGCACGTCGCAGCCGTCCAACACCCTCGGCCCGCTGACACCCGACCGATGCTGGCTCGTCGACGAATTGTTCGACGGCGGCCAACTTGCACCCGACTCAAAGAACGTCCGCATCGAAAAAGCCTACGCGCACTCCGCGTATCTTGAGGACATCGCCCTCGCCGGGCGCGAAGATCCGGCGCAACCGGCTTCGCTCGTTTACCGCGTGCCTGGAGCACTCCGCGAAATAACGTTCAACGTCTTCGCCGCCACTATTCCGCCGCGCGTTTTTCTGCACGACGCTCACGGCGCGCGCATGGAACTGAAACCGAACGTCACCGCCTACGACAAGGGACGACGCGCCCGTTTCCAGCTCGCGCTCGACGAGCCGAGAACGGGCAGCGTCGAAATCGAACTCTCCGCCGACGCCGATGCGGCACAGGCCATCGGTCGCGTCGAGCTCGCCTACCTGCCATGAGCGCTCCGACCAGTCGCCGCGATTTTCTGAAACTCGCCGGCACCGCCGGCGCCGGGCTCGCGCTCGGACTCACCCCGCAACTCGCGGAAGCGAAGCCCGCGAGCGCCACCTCTCGCAACGCGCTACCGCGCTGGCGAGGTTTCAACCTGCAGTATCTCTACCGTGCCGGCGGCGAGCTCGCGAAACCGGACGAAGATCATTTCCGCTGGATCGCCGACTGGGGCTTCGACTTCGTCCGTATTCCCATGAGCTACCGCACGTGGCTCAAAAAGAAGACGCGCCGCGGCGAAAGCATCACACCCGACGATGCGTTTCAGGTCGACGAACAGGTGCTCGCGTTGATCGACGACGCCGTGAGCTATGGCGAGAAGCACGGTGTTCACATCTGCCTCTGTTTTCATCACGCGCCCGGCTACCGCGTCGGCAAGAACGTCGACGAGCCGTTCGTCCTCTGGCGGGACGCTGCGGCGGTCGACGCGTTCACGTTTCACTGGGATCACTTCGCGCGGCGTTATCGCGGGAGCGCGGCCGACCAGCTCAGTTTCAATCTGTTCAACGAGGCGCCGTGGCCCAACGACGATTTCAACGGCGGAATCTATCACGACGCGATCGCGCCCGCCGTCGCGGCAATCCGGCGCGTCAGCCCCGATCGCATCGTCATCGCCGACGGCGCCGGCGCCGGGAATCTCTGCGTGCCCGAGCTCATCCCGCTCGGCGTGCATCAGAGCGTGCACTGCTATATTCCGGGCATCCTCAGTCACTATAAGGTCGACTGGATGCAGGACCGCGCGGACTGGCCCAAGCCGAAATGGCCGGGCGCGACCGACGACGCCGGCTATGCGTGGGATCGGCAGCGCCTCGAGCGCTACTACGCACCGTGGCGGCAGATTCTCGCGCAGGGTCTCGGAGTGCATATGGGCGAGACCGGCGGCTCGCATCGATTGCCCGCGCCGATATATCGCGCGTGGCTGAGCGACGTGTTGGGCGTTTGCCGCGACCTCGGCATCGGATTCGCGCTCTGGGATTTTCTCGGTGGCAGCAAGTTCGGCATTCTCGACACCGAGCGCGACGACGTTGCTTACGAAGATTGGCACGGCCACCAACTTGACCGTGAGTTGCTGACGCTGCTGCAACGCAGCTAAACCCAAAGGAGGCGTCGCGGGTCGACGCCCCTTGAGTCGCCCCGCGGCTCGTCAGCCGCCGAGCACCGCGATGATCCGGCGCGCTTCGCCGGTCAGCCAGTCCGCTTGCGCCGCGGTCAGAGTGTGTCCCCGCTGCAGGCGGACCTCCTCGATGAACCCCCGCAACAGGCCGCGCGCGATCGGCGGGACCTGCACCGACATTTTCGCCAGCGAGAGCGTGCCCACCAGCAGAACGCGCGTCGTGGTCCGCAAATTCATCGCCCGCACGGCCGCCATCAGCGCGTCAAGCTGATCGGCCGCGCCGAGCACGGTGACCTTGAACGTCGCCTGCGCCTTGTTGCCCGCGCCGTCTGTCGCGGTCACCCGGACGGTGGTCGTGCCGATCGGAAACACCGTTCCGCTCGCCTTCGAGCACACGATGTCCACCGGCCCGCCCGCATCGTGGGCGACCGGCGCCGGATAATTCACCTTCGCGCCCTGCGGCCGCGTGGCGTTCACCCGCTGATCGGGCGGCGCGGTCAAGGTCGGCGCTTTCGTATCCACAATTTTGACACTCACCGCCGCGCTCACCGGCGGGTTCACGCCATCGCTCACGCGCAGCGACACCTGGTGCGTGCCCAAGCCGAGGCGGCGGTCCGTCGAGGCCAGGTCGACGCCTGCGATCGCGACGCGGCTGCCGTTCGCCGGAGCGGTGACCGTGCCGCGGCTCAGCCGCGTCGTGCCGACCAGCCATTGATACGTCAGTTCATCGCCATTGAGATCCGCAACCTCGCCGGTGACGACCACGCGCTCGACGCCAAGCTCCCGGGTTTGGACGGCTGGAGCAGGAAACGCCTCCGGCGCCGCATTGACGCCAAACATCGTCGTTGCCTGCACCAGACCGGAGGAGCCGTTCAGGTCGCCGCACACGATTCGCGCGCGGGCGCGGATCGCCCCGAATTCCGGCAGACGCAGACCGGTGAGCTCCCAGCCGCCCGCAATCCGTTTTCCGGCGCCGAGCAAGGTCCACGTGGCGCCGTCGGTGGAAAGCTCGAAGGTGACCTGCGTCGTCTCCGGCGCCGAGCCGCCGCGCAACCACTCGATCCGCGTATGATCCGTCACCATGAGCGATTCCACGGCAGGATCGTTCAGCAATCTTGCGGCCTGGTCTCTCGACGCACCTCCGATCGAAGTGAAGTTTCCGGCCGCGAGCACCTTGCCGTCCGCTTGGAGACTGAGGTCGAACACGAACCCGTCCGCCTTCGGATCGAACGACGCGTCGACGGTCCCGTCGGCATTCACCCGCGCGATGCAGTTTCTGGGCGTCCCGTTCACGGCACTGTAGCGGCCGCCAAAGATGATGCGACCATCCGTCTGCAACGCGATTGTACTCACGAAACCCGGGGGGTCTGCAGCCGCGAGGACCATGGAAAAACTGGTGTCGATCGATCCATTGGGGTTCAAACGCTGCAACTGGCGCGTGTCCCCGCCGACCAGGATTTTCCCGTCGGGCTGCAGGGCGAAGCAGCGCACCCATTGGATCGAGTGGATCTCAAAGCCCGCATCAAGCGTGCCGTTGGCGTTGAGTCGCGCGTGGCTCTGCCGGACGACGCTCGTGCCGACGCTGATACTGTTGCCGCCGATCAGGATCTTTCCGTCGGGCTGGACGGCGATGGCATGCACGATGCCGGTGACGCCGGGATCAAATGGGCTATCGAGTGAACCGTCGGGGTTCAACCGGGCAAACGCAGGACGGGCGACTGCGTTGGCGGTCGTGAATTCGCCGCAAACCAGGATTTTCCCATCCGGCTGTAGCACGACGCTGAAGATCTGGTCGTCGAATTGCGGGTCGAAATTTGGGTCGAGCGTCCCGTTAGGATTGAGCCGCGCGAGGTTGTGACGCGTGACACCATTCACCGTAGCGAAACGCCCGCCGACGACGATCTTTCCGTCTGCTTGGACCGCAGCCGCCCACACGGCGTCCGTGCCGAAATCCGGCGCGAACGCGGCATCGAGTGTGCCATCGGCGTTCAGCCGGGCGAGTCCGTGGCACGCCACGCCGCCGATGGATGATGTCGCGGTGAACAGGATTTTGCCGTCCGGCTGCACGGCCAGTCCGCCGGCAAGCGCGCTCGGTTTGGGATCGAAGCCCGGATCGGCCGCACCCTGCGACCAAACCCGCGGCGACACCGCGAGGAGCAGCACGAAAGAAGCGAAAGATACGATCCCCGCTTGCGCGCGCGACCGGCGCAGGCGAATGGGGAACGATGCGCGGGTTCCCGCACCGAAGGGCGCCCGCCGGGCGAGCGCCAGGCGCTGCTGCGCCATCCACTCGAGAGTTTTCATAGTTCGAAAGGCCAAGCCATTTCGAGCACGGTGCGTGCCTCGGTGGTACGCCCGACCACGGCCTGCCTGCGCGGGAACCGATTACGCCGGAAAATTTGTCGAACCCCGCGGCCGCAGATCGGTAGTTCGGAAAGTTTCCCGACAACGCGTCAACCGATCCGACACCGCCGGCAGGCGCCGCCGAGTTCCGCGATCCTCACGGCAACAATGGTCGTCTTCGACGCCGTTATGAGTCCTGCGGCGCGGAGAGGTTGCGCAACACCGCTTCGAGTTTCCGGACCTCGATCGGTTTTGTGAGGTGCGCAATAAAACCGGCGGCACGACCGCGATCGATATCGGCCTCGGTGCCGTAGCCCGTGAGCGCGACGCCGCGCAGGCCGTGACGTTCGCGCAGGTGGCGCATCAGCGAGAAGCCGTCCAGATCCGGCAGACCGATGTCGGAGAACACCACGTCGAAGCTCCGCTCGCTCGCGAGACGCAACGCCTCCGCCGCGTCGGCCGCCGGTGAGACGTCCAGTTTGCGGCGTTGCAGCAGGCGCACGAGCGTCACGCGGGTCGCTTCGTGATCCTCGACCAGCAGGATGCGGAGTCCCTGCGGCCCGGGAGCGCCGGCGGCCGTTTCTTCGACGGGCTCGACGTCAGCCGCCAAGAGGGCCGGCGTCGCCGACAACGGCAACTCCATCGCAAACACCGCACCCTGGTCGCGTCCCGGACTGCGCACGGAAATCCTGCCGTCGTGCAGTTCCATCAGCATCCGGGAAATCGCCAGACCGAGGCCGAGCCCGCCGAACCGATGCCCGGCGCGGCCGGTGGCGTGATCGCCCTGGGAGAAAATTTTGAACACCCGGCCGATCTCGTCGGGCGTGAGACCGATACCTTCGTCGGCGATCTCGATCCGCACGCGTCCGTCCGCCATCGCGCTGGTCACGAGGATGCGGCCGTGCTTCGGCGTGAACTTCACGGCGTTTTTCAGGACATTCCAGAGCACCTGCTGGAGCCGCGTCGGGTCGCCGTGCACCGGCGCCGCGCCGGGAGCGAGCCGCACCTCGAGCTGCTGGGCCTTCGCTTCGAGTTCCGGCCGCACGGTGGCGAGCGCTTCGGCGAGCACGCGATGCACGTCGACCGTCTGTTTTTCCAGCAACAGCTTGCCCTCGGTGATGCGAGTGAGATCGAGCAAGTCGTCGATCAACCGGGCTTCGAGGAGAACATTTTTCGCGATCGCAGAAAACGCGTCCCGCGCGGCCACCGGATAATCGCCGCATTGCGCGCCCTCGCTTGCGATGAGGAGCACCGGATTGAGCGGGGTGCGCAGTTCGTGCGACAGCGCGGCGAGAAATTCATCCTTCGCGCGGCCAGCCTTGCGCAGGGATTCGTTGAGCTCCTTGAGCTCCGCCTCGCGCCGGGCGAGTTGGCCGGAGGTCTCGCCCAACGCGCGGAGCACCAGATCGGTTTCCGCAATGCCCGTGGACTCCGTTCGAACCGGCTCGCCCCGACCGATCCCGAGGGTCTGCTCCACGATCGTCTGCACCGCCGACACGACGCCGCGCGCGAACCACACCGCGAGCAAGGCGCCGGTCGCGCCCAACAGCAGCGAGATCGACAAGGCGATGCTGAGCAGGCGGCGCGCAGACGCATACAGTTCGTCTCCCGGCGCCGAGACGACGATGGTCCAGCCCGTGCGGGCGGAACGCGCGAACGCGGTGATGCCCTTGATGCCATCCAGCGTGGTGCTTTCGATCACGCGTTCGCGTGAGGCCGCCATCGCTGCGACGATGATCGGTCCGGCTTTGGCGCCGACATACTGTTCGGGGTTGCGCGTGCGGGCGGCGATCACGCCCGTGCGATCCACGATGGAAACATTCCAGGACGGAGCGACGCCGCCACGGCCGAGGGCGTTGCGAAACGCCGCGGGGCGCATGCCGGAGATCAACGCGTATCTCACCTCACCATCGATCCGGATGGGCACCGCGGTGAAGAGCAGCGACGCTTTCCCGGTTTCGTCGAAGACGAGATTGGAAACATAGGTGCGCCCCTCCCGCAGCGTCTGCAGGAACTCGGGCTCATAGCGGAAATTGGGCAGCACCGAATCCGGCGGCAGCAGGGTGTTCATCCGCTGCGTGCCGTCGATGTCGACCAAGAGAATCCATTCGTCCGACCGCTGCACCGCCGCCTGCGCCTGCGCGCGGAAGGTCGAAAACTCCCCGCGTTGCAGGCGCGACGACGTGGCCAGGCCCCACAACAGCGACTCGCGTTCGCCGACCTCCGAATCGACCAGCAGCGACGTCGCCCGCACCGCCGCGATCAGGTGCCGCTCCAGCTGACGCCGCTCGTTCTGGTAGCTTTCGTAGATCAGCCAGACGACGAGGACCGTCACGGGCAACAGCACCGCCGCCACCAGCAGCGCGAGCCGCCCCTGCAGGGTCCGATGGAAGAAAGACAGATAACGGCTCAACACAAAGGCGGGCATCCGAGGCAACGCCCAGCCGCGAGTCAAGTGACCCGGAGTGGACCCGCCCACTTGTCAGCGGAGAGGCGGCGGGAGTTCCTCAAATCTGTGCAAACGAGCCGCAACAGCCGCTCCAGCGCCTCAGCCGGAGTCGCCGCGCAATACGATCGTCATGATGGAATGCGGCGGACTGAGCGTCGGTGCCGCCTGGCCGCCGATCCAGACATGAAACGGCTGCGGCTCCGCACTGGGGTTCATCACCACCACCGCGATGCTGCCGTCGGGATTGCGAAACGCGGTCGCGATCAGCCGGTCGACGGTCGGCGACGCGACGATCCTCCGGGCGCCCGGCCGGATGAACTTCGAGAAGTGTCCGATATAGTAAAACGCCGGCGTGTAGTGCAGCTCGCCCGTGCGCGTGTCGGCGTGCACCGGCGCAAAACAAAAGTTGCCCACGTGATTCGGTCCGCCGGTTTCGTCGAGCAGGATGTTCCAATCGGTCCAGCCGGAGGCGCCGTTGTTGAAATCGTGGATCATCGCGCGGCCGTAGCTCTCGCCCAGCGCCCAATCCATCATCTTATCCCAGGCGAAGGGCCCGTTGCAGCCCTCGGTCAGCATCAACTGCGCCTGCGGAAACGCGTCGCGCACGCGACGGACGTTCTCGAACGTGTCGTCCACATACCAGTGGAAGCCGACGCCCCAGAGATAGCGCGCGGCGGCCGGATCGCCGAGGAGTGTGGCCGCGCGGTGGTAGAGCTGCGTGCGATTGTGATCCCAGCCCACGATCTTCTTTCCGCCGAGTCCGCGCGCGGCGAGGGTCGGGCCGAGGTGGTCGCGCACGAAATCGCGCTCCTCCTCCGCGGTGAAGATGCACGACTCCCAGATCTGCACCGCCATGGGCTCGTTCTGGACCGTGACGCCCCAGAGCGGCACGCCGGCCTGCTCGTAAGCTTCGATGAACTTCACAAAATACTCGGCCCACGCGGCACGAAACTCCGGCCGCAGTTTTCCGCCGTGCAGCATGTCGCCGTTGTCCTTCATCCACGCGGGCGGGCTCCACGGACTCGCGTAAGTCGTCAGCTGGCCGCCCGCCGCCTCGCGCGCCGCGCGCAGGAGCAGGATGCGGTGCTGCCGGTCCGGCGCGATGTCGAAGGTCTTCAGCTCCCGGTCGCCTTCCGCGACGTAGGTGTAGCTGGCGGAGGAAAAATCGCAGCTGTTGATGTGCGTCCGCGCGAGCGAATAGCCGATGCCGTGCACCGGATCGTAGTAGGCGCGCAGCAGCTCGGCGCGTTGGGCGGGCGGAAGCTTGTCGAAAGTCTCGGCCGCGGCGTCGGTGATGGCGCCGCCGATGCCGAGCAGCGTCTCGAACGCGTGCGACGGATCGACGAAGACGCACTGCTGTTTTTCCGACGGCTGCGGCAGCGGTTCGAACTGCAGCGTGCCGGCGGGTGCCAGCCGGCGGTCGGAGCCTTGTTCGGTCAGGAAAACGTCGCCGGCCCGCGGCGCGGCGGAGAGGGAGGCCCCGGTCGCGAGCAAGGCGGCGAGGCGGGAGAAGCGAAGCGAGGTTGTCATGATAAAATCGATACAAACGATCGGGGTGCGAGCCGGGCGGTTGCCGCCGCCCGGCCCCTGACCTCCACCGCACCGCACGGTCCGGCGGAAAAGAGGGCGGAACCGCTTAGAGCCGGTGCGTGAAGGTGAGCTGCCAGCGGCGGGGCGCGGCGTAGATGAAGCCGTAGAGCTTGCGGTCGTTGGCCACGTTCTCGACGTTGAGCTGCACGCTCGAGTCCCGGCCGCGGAGCTTGAACTCGTATTTCACCATCGCGTTGATCGTGGTGCGGCTCGGGGTCACGAGGGTGATCGTGTTGCCGTTGTTATCGAGGGCGTTCTGGCCGTAGGCCGGATAGACCGTGCGCTCGCTCTCGTAGACGCCACCCGCGCCGATCGACCAGCCTTTCAGCGCCGTGGTTTTGGGGAAATCGAAGTTCACCCAGATCGTGCCCTGGTTGCGCGGCGTGTCGTCCATCGGCAGGCCCGTGCCGAACGCGATGAAGGTCGAGGTGTCGTTCGGATCCGCGTAGACCTGATCCAGCGGCCGGCCGGCGGTCGCCGCCCACGAGATGGGCGCATACCAGATCGCCCACCTGTCCTGAGGATACGGATACTTCGGCCAGGCTTGCGCGTTCAGCACCACCTTCTCGATGTGCGACCACGAGAGGAGAATCTGCAGATTCTCGACCGGGGTGATCAGGATCTGCGTGTCCCAGCCGCTGGAGCGATCGCTGCCCGTCGCCACGCTTTTCTGCGCGCCGTTGTCGTCCATCGTCGCGTTGTTCACGAGATTGTCGAACGGCAGGCTGCCGGGATCGGCGCCGTTGTAGAGCCAGCCCCACCAGCCGTATTGCTTGAGCGTCGCGACATTGGCGAAGACGGCGTCGAGAAACGCCGCGCCGTCCGCCTTCGAGGCGTTGGCATACCAGTTCGTGCTACCGGCGGAATTGGTGGCCTGGTAGATCGCGCCCGAGGCGATGGCGGCGTCCCACTGGGCGCGGGACGCGACGGCCGCGCCGTTCCAGTCGTTGGTGATGGGATTGAGATCGTTGACGTTGTAGACGATGTCCTTGTTCGGGTCGAAGTTCAGGCGGTTCGAGACCACCGGCGCGAACCACACGAGACTCGAGCTGCCGACCTGCGCGCGCTCGCGCGTGATGCGGAAGCGGCTGATCGTGCCGGACACCTTGCCCTGCAGCAGATCGATTTTCACGCCGACCTCCTCGTTCTTCGCCAGCGCCGCCTCCAGCGGCACGCCGTAGAGGTCGAGCTTGCCCTGGTAGTTCGGCTGGATGCCCTCGGAGCGCATCGCGTAGAGGGAGACTTCATTCGTCACCCGGAGATTCACACCGTATTGGTAGGTGGTATCCTTGCTGTCCGTGCTGCGCGTCGTGTAGGGCGCGGCGTCGCCGCGCCTGGTGCCGTCGGAATTGTATTCGGGATTGTAGATCCACTGCGTGTTCCAGCTGCGGTCGCGGCGCACGCCGGCGATGAGCGTCAGCCGGTCGTCGAGGAATTTGCCCTGGTAAACCGCATACAGCGCCGGGTCCGAGGTCGTGGTCTTCATGTTGTCCCACTCGACGAGCGGATAGTCCGGCGAGCCGTCGCCCTGCCGTCCGAAGCGGAAGTAGCTGAAATCGGCCGGACTGTGATAATTGGCGCGGTCGCCGGGCGTCTGCCGCGTGCGGTCGTCGATCCGCTCCTTCGTGTAGCTGAAACCGGCGAGCAGCGAATTATCGATACGCAGCCACTTGGAGCGCTCCTCGAAGAGGGTGAGCTGGAAGTTCAGCTCCACGCGCGCCTGCTCATGGACGTTTCTCTGGCGACGCTTCTCCCATTGGTAGGCGATGGTCGAGGGTTGCGGGCCCGCCGGCACACCGGACTGGCCGGAGCTCAGGCCCACGTAGTTCACGGGCGCCACCGCCCACGCCGGCACGGCGCTGCCAGCGGAGACGGTTTGCAGCGCGGCGAGGTTGTCGAGCTGGTCGAAGTTGAACGTCCCGCGGTTCACGCCCGCGAGCAGGTGCACATGCGACCCGAAGCTCTGGGTGACCTTGAACTCGACGTTCGACGTTTCGCTGTCGAGATACGTGTCGGGTCCGCTCCAGCGAAACTCGCGCACGTCGCGTCCGGGGATGGGCAGGAAGTTTCCATTATAACCGGCGCTGTCGTTGACGAAACTCGAGACCGCGGCCCGCAGGTCCTGCCAGCCGATGCCTTGAAACCGCTGCTTCCCATACTCCAGGTCGAGCAGCACCTCGGTGCTCGCCGTCGGGCGCCAGACGAGCACCGGCGAGACGAAGTAGTGATTCTCGCTGTTGAAATCCGTGTAGGAATCCGTGTCCTGCACCGCGGCCGTGAGCCGGTATCCAAGATTCCCCGACGACGTGACGGGGCCGGTGAGGTCAATCGTGCCGCGCAGGAAATCGTAGCTGCCGACCGCGAGCGACACCTCGGCCGCGGGCTTCGGCTCCGGCTGCTTGACGAGGTAGTTCACCACGCCGCCGAAATTGCCGACGCCGTAGAGCAGCGAGGCGGGACCGCGCACGACCTCGATGCGGGCGATGTTGACCGAGTCGGTGGCATTCTGCCGGCGGAAACCGTCGCGCAGCACCGATTCCGTCTGGAAACCGCGGATCTTCATATGCGTCTGGTCGGCGCTCGCGGTCAGGCCTTCGGGATTGTTGATCTTGCCCGGACTGGTCGAAAAGCTGCCGGCCGGAGCGGAGTAGTCGTTCTGGGTCTGCAGGATCACGCCCGAGCTGTAACGAAGACTCTGGCGCAGGTCCGTCGAGCCGGTGTCGCGCAGGAAGTCCGCGGTGATCACCTCGATCGGCATCGGCAGGTCCTTGATGGCCGTGTTCAGTCGCGTGCCCGAGATCGAGTTCGTGGCGCGGTAACCTTTGTCCCGCGACACATCGACCGAGAAAGGCGAGAGGACGACGACTTCTTCTTCGCTGGACGGAGGCGGCGGCGGCTCGGCCTGGGCGAACGCGAGCGGCGCGGCGGACAAGCCGGCAACGGCGCCGGCGGCGAACAACAATCGGGCGGGGTTCATCGGTGTTGGTGCGCTTGGGGGTTGGCCGATGCGCGCGATCTCGGTCGGGGTGAAGGCGGTCGCAGCGATCGGGGCGGAGGGGAACGAACGCCTTTACGTTAGCACTCGTGCCACGCCGCCGGCATCCCTCTTTCGGGGGACGGGAGAAGGCTTGGATCGGAGGCGCCTGCGGGCCAGATTGCGACGTCCGCGGTCTTCCCGCCGGAGCACCGCGCCTTACCCCGCCCCATGTTCGTCCGCCCCGCCCTGCGCTTCCTCGTCGTCGCCGCACTCGCGTCGATGCCGGCGCTTCGCGCGGCGGAGCGGCCGGCGTTGACGACCGCCGCGGCCGTGCTGTCGCTCACCGCCGAACAGGCGGGCCGCAAGCTCCCGATCGAAGTCACGGGAATCGTGACCGCCGCCGAATCCGACTGGAACGGCCAGTTCTTTCTCCAGGACGAAACCGGTGGCGTCTTCGTCGAGAACCTGCATCAGCGCGGTCCCGCGCCGGGTGATCTGGTGAGCGTCAGCGGTGTCAGCCATCCGGGAGCGTTCGCTCCGATCGTCAGCGCGCCGCAGTGGCGCAAGCTCGGCGCGGCGGCGCTGCCCGCGCCGAAACAGGTGTCGATCGAGAACCTCGAAGCCGGCGTCGAGGACGGCCTGCGGGTGGAGATCGCAGGCGTCGTTCGATCGGTCCTGGCGGATCCGGCGCGCACGACGATCGACCTCGCGGTCGGCGGGTTTCGGCTTCAGGTCTGCGCGCCGCCGTTCGCGGTGGGACGACCGGAGGCGCTCGTTGCCGCACGGATCCGGGTGCGGGGCACGACGGCGACGCACTATAATGCCGCGCTTCGCCACCTGACCTCCGTCGCCGTCTACGTGCCGCGCTGGGAGGACATCGCTGTCATCGAGGCGGAAAGTGCCAATCCCTTCGCGCAACCGGCCGTGCCGCTGCGCGACATCGCGGGCTACCGCCGCGGAGAGGCCTCGGGGCGGCTGCACGTGCGCGGCGTTGTCACGCTGCAGCAGCGAGGCGAGGGACTTTTCCTGCAGGATGCCACCGGCGGGCTGCGCATCCAGAGCACGCAGCCGGATCCCCTTACGCCGGGCGATCCCGTCGAAGCCGTGGGCTTTCTCGAATTCGAGCATCACCTGCCCGTGTTGCGCGACGCGGTCTGCCGCCGGCTCGACGGATCGCCGGCGCCGGCGGTGCCGCGCGCGGTGACGTTCGCAGAGCTGCGTCAGGGATTGCACCATGCGTCCCTGATTACCCTTCGCGGTCGCATCGTCGACCGGACCAGCCGCCCGCTCGTCCGCCCGGTCGCGGCGTTTTCCGGCCTCCTGACCACCTGGCTCCTCCAAGGCAACGACCTCGCGTTCACGGTGGAACACGAGATCGCCGGCGACCGCAATCCGCTCGCCGGGATTCCCCTCGGCAGCCTCGTCGAGCTCGACGGCGTTTGCGTTTCCACCGTCGACACGGATGGCCGCTTGCAGTCGCTGAAGCTGCTGTTGCCTGACGCAACGGCGATGCGCGTGATGGCCCGGCCGAGCTGGCTCTCGCCGCAACGTCTCCTGACCGGGCTCGGCATCGTCTGCACGATCCTCGTCGGCGCACTCGCCTGGCTGCTCACGATTTCCAAGAAAAACGCCGCCCTGCAAACGCTCATTCGCGAGCGCGAGCAGGCACAGCGCGAGCTGCAGGACGCCCACGACACGCTCGAACAGAAGGTGGCGCAACGCTCCGCCCAGCTCCAGGTCGAGATGACCGCGCGCAAGACCGCCGAGCTGCAGTTCAAGGCCGTGCTGGCCGAACGCACCCGGCTCGCACGCGACCTGCACGACACGCTCGAGCAAACACTCACCGGCATCGCGCTGCAGCTCGACGCCACCGCGAAACTCTTTGCGCGCGCGCCGCACGAATCGCAGCGTCACCTCCAGCTCGCGCGCACCTGGCTGCACCAGAGCCAGGTCGGGCTGCGGCGGTCGATCTGGGATCTGCGCTCGCGGGAGCTCGAGCAATTCGACCTTCCTCGCGCGCTGCAGCAGAGTGCGGAGCAGCTCGCCGCCGGCACGGACCTGCGCCTCGAGTTCTCCACCACCGGCGAGCGCCGCGCGCTGCCGGAGGTCGTCGAGGAGAACGTGCTGCGCATCGGCCAGGAGGCGTTCACCAATGTCGCCAAACACGCGCACGCCACACAGGTCGCCACCGAACTTGCATTCGCCCCGGACGCGCTGCGGCTGCGGATCGCCGACGACGGCGTCGGCTTCGCCCCGGACGCCGTGCCGCCGAATGGCGTGCCGCATTTCGGACTGATCGGCATGACCGAGCGCGCCAAACGTCTCGGCGGCCGGGTGGTCGTGGACAGCGCGCCCGGCCGAGGCACGGTCATCACCGTGGACGTTCCGCTGGAGCCGGTGGACGCCGCCGCCGCGCCCATCCACCTGGAGAACGAGGAGGGCGAACCGTGACACGTGCGTCCAAAGTTCGGATACTCGTGGCGGACGATCATTTCATCGTTCGCACCGGCCTCGTGGCCGTGATCCAGGCCGAGAGCGACCTGACGGTGGTCGCCGAAGCGGCCGACGGCGCCGAAGCAGTGAACCTGTTTGCCCGGCACCGACCGGACCTTGCGCTGCTCGATCTGCGGATGCCGGTGAAGAGCGGCACCCAGGCGATCGAGGAGATCCGGAGCGAGTTTCCCGCCGCGCGCATCCTCGTGCTCACCGCCTTCAGCGGCGACGAGGATATTGCCAAGGCGCTGCGCGCGGGCGCACACGGCTTCGTGCTCAAAAGCTCGACCGGCGAAGGCTTGATTCCCGCGATTCGCGCCGTCGCCTCCGGCGATGCCTGGATCCCGCGCGACGTGGCGACGCGTCTGGCGGTGCGGCAAAGTTACGAAGAGCTGACGCCCCGGGAGATCCAGGTGTTGCGCGAGATCGCGCGCGGGAAGGCCAACAAGGAAATCGCCGCCACGCTCGCGATCACCGAATACACGGTCAAAGACCATCTGAAGAGCATCATGGGCAAGCTCCACGTCGCGGTGCGCACCGAGGCCGTCACCGCCGCCGTCCAACGCGGCATCATCGAACTCTGATCGCGAACAGGCTGGGCCACGGAACACACGGAAAGAGGACTCCGTTCACTGCGCGCGCTTCCTGCTTTCGATTCGTTCGTGTGTTTCGTGGTTTCTCCCTCCACTCACCACTCGCCCGTGGCGATGGTCGCTTGCAGAACCTCGTCGAGCGGGCCGAGCGTCGGAATCCAGAAGCGCTCCCACTCGATGCTCGCACAGCCGGTGAACCCGTCGGCGCGCAGCCGTTGCATGAGCGGTCGGAAAGGAAACTCGCCGGTCCCCGGCACCGTGTAGCGATAGCCTTTCCGCTCGCTCGCGTCGGCGACGCTGTCCTTCACATGCACATGCGCCACGTGCGCTCGGATCGCCGACCAGGTTTTCAGCGGATCCTCCCCGCCTTTCTTCCAGGTGTGATGCGTGTCCCAGAGCAGTGCGACGTCCGGCACGGCCGCGGTGAAGCGCTGGATGGCCGCGGCGGTGAACAGCGAATCGTGCGTCTCGACGATCCAGTCTGCGCGCCACTGCCGCGCCCGTTTCAACTCGCGCCACCACGCGACCGTTTTTGCGGCCTCGGCCAACTCCGCGGCGTCGGCGCTCTTGCCGCCGTCAAACACCCGCAGATACGCGACGCCCAGCGCCTCCACCCAGGGCATCACTCCGAGCACCTGCTCCCGTTCGCTGTCCGTGGTTCCGACCAGATGCAGCGACGCATCGATCGCCGCAATGCGCACGCCCGCGTGCTTCACGTGTTGCGCCAGCGCCGCAGGAGAACCGAACCCATCGGCGAACCGCGCCGCGAGATCGATGGTCCCGTCGAGCGCCCGTAATTCCACCGCCTCCACGTCATGGCGGCGCGCCAGCGCGAAAACCTGATCGAGCGACAGCTCGGGACAGCCGAGCGTGGAAAAACAGCGGGCGGGAGTCATGCGCGGAGCTAAAACGAGGCCTTTGCCGGACAAAAGTCCGAACCGCGGACCGCGGCTCAGAAGCCGCTCGTGAAATTGAAGAGCCGGTCGGCGTGACCGGGCAGGTGGTCGGGCGCAAATCCGGGTAGATCAGCGGGACCGGCAAAATGACCTCGCATGCGCGACCGCGCCGTGTCATAAACGAAATCGCCCTCCCTTCAAACCCAGCACGGTGGCCGGCGTATCGGCCAGCGGAGACCCCGCTTGCACCTGGAGATGAAAACCAACCTGGGAGAGGCACTGTTGGCTCACTGCCGCAACCGGCTGCCGCCGGACGCGTTCCTTTATGTCGAGCCGGATTCGCAAATCGCCGTCCGCGACTTTGTCGCGCTCGCGCAGGGCGCCGGCCGCTTCTGGCAGGATCGCCTCCGGCCGGGAGAACGCGTCGTCATCGCCAAGCCGGACTCGATCGATCACATCGCCTGTTTCTGCGGGGTCCTGCTGGCCGGGGGCGTGCCGGTCTCCGTCAATCCCGCGCTGAAGCCCACGGCGCTCGCGGCGTTGATCGCGGACTGCGGCGCGCTGCACCTGGTCGCCGAGCCCGGTGTCGCGGCGGAGGCGCCGCGCCCTCCCGGACTGAACGTGTGGGACGCCTCGCGCCAGTCGCCCCGGGGACAGCCCAACGTGCTCGATCCCGCCCTTCGCACCGGCGAGGTGTATCCGGTTCTTCGCGACGACACGGATCTGGCGGTGCTGCAGTATTCGTCCGGCACGACCGGCGCCCCCAAGGGCATCATGCAATCGGCGCGGGGCATTCTCTCGTATTGCGAGATCTTCGCCCGCCAGCACCTGCAGTTGCATCCGGGCGACCTCACCTACTCCGTGGCCCGCGTGCACTTCGCCTTCGGCGCGGGCAACAGCGTCTTTTTCCCGCTGTATTGCGGCTGCCCGACCTTCCTCGACCCGCGCCGGCCGACCCTCGAGGTCGTGCTGGACAATCTGGCGTTGGTCCGGCCTACCGCGTTCTTCGCCGTGCCGACCGTCTTCCGCTGGATCCTGGCCGCGGACGTGGCTCCGCGCGCGGCGGACGTTCTGCGCGAGCTGCGCATCGCGGGCTCCGCCGGATTGCCGTTATCCGCGGATCTGTTCGAGCGCTTCCGCGAACGGTTCCACTGCAGCATCGTCGACATTCTCGGCGCCACAGAGATGGGGCACGCCTACATGGCCAATTGCATCCGGCCGGATCGTTCCACGCTGCATCCGCTGCCCGGTTACCGGATCGAGCTGGCGCAGACGGATCATGTGCCGCTGACCGAGGGCGGAGAGATGCTCGTCAGCGGGCCGAGCCTCTCGCTGGGCTACTACCAAAGCCCCGGACGTACGGCGGAGAAATTCCGCGCCGGCTGGTATCATACCGGCGACCTCTTCGCCCGCGAACCGGAGGGCGGCTATGTCTATCTCGGCCGGACCGATGACACCTTCAAGGTGAAGGGCAAGTGGGTCGTGCCCGAACCACTCGAGCAGCAGATCGTCGCCGATTTCAGTGAAGTGCTGGATGCCGTCATCGTCGGCATCGAGATGGGTGGCGAACCGGCCAGCGTTCTGTTCGTCCAGCTCGTGGATGCCACCACGCCGTTCGAACCGTTGCAACTCCGCCTGGCCGACTACTGCTACGATCATTGGGAATCGCACGAGCGGCCGGTCGGCATCCTGCGCGTCGACACCATGCCGCAAAACTCCAACGGCAAACGCGTGCGCGCCCCGCTCAAGGAACGATGGCAGGCGGGCAACGTCGCGCCGGTGGCGACGCCGTAGTTTGTTTTCTGTTACGCTGTGCGAGGTCAGGACGCGTGTCCCCCACGCGTCCTGAGCCTGGTTTGCGCGAGCCAGGGAGCCGTCCCACCCCGGCATTGCGCTGCAACTACCCGGCGGACAGCGCCTGCTCGAAATCGGCGATCAGGTCCGGCACGTCCTCGATGCCGACCGACACGCGCACGAGTCCGTCGTTGATCCCCGCCTTGTGCCGCTCCTCCGGCGTCATCGTGCGGTGCGAAGTGCGGCTCGGGATGCAGACCAGGCTTTCCACGCCGCCGAGGCTCAACGCGGGCATGACAATCCGAAGCTTGCTCAGCAGCGCATCGACGCCCACCGGGTCGCGTAATTCGAACGACACCATGCCGCCGAACCCCCGCATCTGGCGCGCCGCGATCGCGTGCGTCGGATGCTCCGGCAAACCGGGATAATTCACCCGCGCGACCGCCGGATGCGCCTGCAACCAGCGCGCGAGCGCGACAGCGTTTTCGTTGTGCGCGCGCATCCGCACGGCGAGGGTCTTCAATCCGCGCTCCAATTGCGCGCACGTGTGCGCATCGAGCATGCCGCCCAGGCTCAACGCCATCTCGCGCACGCGGCGCGTGACGGCCGACGCGCCGATGACGACGCCGGCATTCAGATCGCTGTGGCCGTTGAGATATTTCGTGGCGCTGTGCACCACCGCGTCGAAGCCGAGCGTCAGCGGGTTCTGATTGATCGGCGTCGCGAAGGTATTGTCGATCGCCGTCAACAGCCCCCGCGAGCGGCCCAGCGCGGCGACCGCCGCCAGATCGATGCAGTTCAGCAATGGATTCGACGGCGACTCGACGTAGAGCAGGCGCGTATTCGGCCGGACCGCGTCGGGAAACTCGCCGGCGGTGGCGCACAACGTCACCTGCACGCCGAGCCGCGTGAGCTCCTTCGCGACCAGGTGATACGTGCCGCCATAAAGATCCGCCTGGAAGACGGCGTGGTCGCCGGGAGCCAGATACGCCAGCAGCAGCGTCGAGATCGCGGCCATGCCGGAACCGAACACCACGGCGTCCTCGCCGTGCTCCAGCGCGGCGAGCTTGCGCGCGATCACCTGCTGGTTCGGCGTGTTGAAATAGCGCGGGTAGATGTTCTCGTTCGCCGGATTTGGATACGCGAAGGCGGTCGACGTAAACACCGGGCTGCACGCCCCGCCGGTGGCGGAGTCGTGATAAGTGCCGGCGTGAATGCTGAGCGTGGAAGGGCCGCGGGGGCGGGAAGGCGTGCTCATGATCGTAGGTCAGCCTGCCACCGATGACGGCCTCCGCGCAAATCCGGATTCGCGGAGAACCCGCGTCCGCTCGTCACTCCGTGCGCCCCAGCTGTCGGTTCGCCTCTTCGCTCAGCATGTCGGGCGTCCATGGCGGCTCGAACACCATCGCGACGTTCACCGTGCCAACGCCCGGCAGACGCGCGAGCGCCTCTTTCGCGCCTTCGTAGATCCAGCTCCCCGACGGACAGTTCGGCGTGGTGAGCGTCATCGTGACGGCGACGTCCTGGCCGTTGCACTCGACGCTGTAGATCAGCCCGAGGTCGACGATGTTGATGCCAAACTCCGGATCCGGAATCGAGCGAAGCGCGTCCCACACGACGGTCGAATCGATGGCTGTATTCATAAATTCGATGCGGGCTTCGGCGCGGTCGCGGGCGCCACGGCCGGCGTCCGCAGGTGTTTCAACACTCCCGCCATGTCCGCGAGGAAAAGTCCCACGCCCACCGCCAGCATCCACGCACCCGCGCGCAGCCAGCGTTCATCGAGCAGCCACGCGCCGGCGAGCAACGGCAGGATCGCCGCCAGCTGGAGCCCGAGGCCCCAGCGTTCGAGGCGTGGCGACGTGAGCGCGCTCGCGGCGGGCGTAGGCCCACGTCCGACTCGCGGACCATACGCACGCATCCAGGTGAGAAACGGCACGATCTTGCACATCATGCCGGCGATGCACGGCAGCAGTCCGCCGCCGATCGCGAGGATCGCGTAGGTCATCGCATTGAAGCCGCCGGGCGCCGAACCCCACGGCGTGCCCGGAGCGACGAGCACCGCGCCCGCGAACGCCGCGGCGAGCACGCCGCCGCCGCCCCGGAGAAACGCGCGCGTGCCCGGATCGAACGCCCGTTTCTTGCGGGTCGCGAGCGCCTGACGCAGCCCCACCGCCGAACAGCCGAGTCCCGCCGCGATCGCCGCAGCGCACACAACCGCGAGCCCGCCGAGCTGCCACGCCAGCGCCGGTGCTAGGACCAGGAGTCCGAGTTGCGACAACCACAACCCGGCTTTGGGCAACCGCCAGTCGCGCACTTCGCCAAGCGTGAACATCGGCACGAGTTGAAAACCGACGCCCTGCAGCAGCGTGACGAAAAAACCCACGAGTCCGAGATGCGCATGCGCCCGCAGCAGCGCCAAGGGATCGAGCGGCACAAACGACCAGAAGCGATTCGCCGCAAGCAACAGCCCCAGCAGCACGGTCAACAGCAGCCACGCCGCCGCGAGCACGAGCGACCAGGCGACCGCGTTGCCGCGCCCGGAGCGCCGCACCGTCTGCCACGTGTTCGTGCTGAACAGCAGGATGCCGAGCGCGACGGCGAAACCAAAATGCCCCAGCAGCTTCAGGTCCCAGATCCAGAACGAATACACCATGCCCGGCACGCCCGCCGCATGGAGCCCGAGGTGCCACCAGCCGTGACGTTCGTTGGCGAGCGTGGTGCCGAGCGCGACCGGCGCGAGTTGATACACCGCGCCGCACGCGACGGTGACGAAGAAGCCGAGCACCCACGCGTGTGTGAACGCGATGACGTGCGGGTGCAGGTGCGGCAGCGCGAGCACCTCCGGCCAGGCGACCAACAACGCGGTCGCCGCGGCGAGCCAGCCGAGTGCCAGCCCCATGAACGCCAGCGGCAGCCGGCCCTGCGTCGCGAGCCAGCTCGGCGATAGCATCGGCCGGGCTGGCGACGGCGGACGAACGTGGCCAGCTTCAGCCACGAGTCAGCACCGTCAGGTAGCTTCCGTCCGGCTGCGCGCGGCAGTCGTGACGAAACCCACGTTGCTCGGCTTCGCCGAACAGATGGCACGGCTCGCGGTCGGTCCGTGCCCGCAGTTCGACTCCCGCCGGCAGTTTCTCCAGCCGGTCGAGGATCCGGATCAACGGCTCCGGCGGCTCGAGTCCGCGCACATCGATTTCCTCCACGCCCGCAGCCTTGGCCACGGAGGTGCTCGGCGGGCGCACGATGCCGATCGGCGGCTCGGGCAGCCGGGCCTCGACGGCGCGGAGTTTGGTGATTTTGACGCGAAACTCTTCCGGTCCCTGCTCGAGATACTCCCAGCCGAACGCGTCGGGAAACTGGGCCGCGAACTGGTAATGCAGCGGAATCGGATCGTGGTCGTTGAGCAGCACGAAATGCTGTCCAACCGCGAGATCGAACCAGCGCTGGAAGATCTGCGCGTGCTTGGAGCGACCGGGAATCGGCCGCACGTCGAGGACGGAGGTATCGGTGGAGGTATGTGTATTCATCGTAGCAGAAAGTTGGATGCGTGCTTCACGCCGTTTCAGGCCGCCGCCGCGGTGCGGCGCAGGAGCGTGCGCCAGCTGCCGTCCGGCAACGCGCCGCTCTCCCCTTCCACGTCCAACGCGGCGAGCTCCTGCAGCAGGCGCACGGGTCTCGACTTGGTCCGTAGCGATTGCGGCCGACCGGCCGGCATGGCGTCGAGTGCCGCGACGATCGCTTTCACGTGATTCGGCGGCGTGCCACACCGTGCATCGAGCTCGGTGAGACAGGAAGGAGCGAGAATCGAGGCGTAAGCCGAAGCGCGGTTCACGGCGCAAAGTATGCCGCGAGCCGGCGGCATGCGCCTTGATGCGGATCAATTCCCGCGCAAATCGCGTTCTCTCTACTCGAGTCGAAACCCGGCGCCCGGCTCGTAGGTCAGCACCGTGATGCGACGGTCGCGTCCCTCGATGACACCGTTCCAGCGCAGCGCCGGCGCGGTCGGTCCGGGCAACAGCTCTACCGCAACGCGATGCCCGCCCGACGGTAACGCAAACCGCCACTCGTCGATCGCCGGCCCGTCGCCGGATATTCCCTTCGGCCGGAAAACGCGCTCCACCTTTTCGCCGTCGATCGTCACGCGCACTGTCACCGCGCTCCGATGAACCTTCTGCGTGCTGACACCCCGCATGTGCACGGGCTTGGCCGCTTCGGCCGCCGGATCAGCTGGGACCGCCGCGACCTTCTCTCCCAACGCGCGAAACGAGAACACGAACTCCGGCTCCGCGGGCGCGGGATTGTTCACCACGAGATGACTCGGCGCCACCACCGCCGCGCTCACGCCCACCGCGAGCGCAAGACCCGCCAGGGCGACGCGCCAGCGCGCCGGCCGGGCGTTCGTTTGCGCGCGGCCCGTTTGAAATTCCGCCGCGGCCTTCGCCACTGCGCGCCAGTCCGACAGATCCGCGTCGAGCACGAGCCAGTTCTCGTTGCCCCCGGCCCGCGCCGAACGAAACACCGGATGACGTTCGCCCGCGAACCGCGCCAGCACCCAGCGATTTCCATCGCGCGCCGCCGCCTCCGCACGCGCATCGCGCACGACCAGCACGCCTCGCACCCCGCGCCGAAACAACTGCTCCACGAACTTCGGCCGCAGCCACGATGCCGTCGGAATCGCCTGCACCTGATAATCCGGCAGTCGCTCGCGCCAGCGCGCCGAGAGAAACAGCCCGAGTCCGCCGTCGATATCGGCACCGATAAACGCCACCCACGCCGGCCCGCCTTCGGCTACGGTGCCGAGAATCTCGCGCTCCATCCGCGCTTCTTCGCGCCGCGTGTCGAACCACGTCATCGACATCGCCTCGGAATCGCACGAACCCGCGCACACGCCGCAACCCACGCACTTCGCGGGATCGACCAACGCGCGCGACGGAAACGGCTTCCCGTCCGTGCGCGGCTCCATCGTGATCGCATCGAACGGACAATCCTGCACGCACTGCGTGCAAGCGTGGCAGCGCGATTCGGTGACGAACGCCAGCTGCCGCGCCGCCACGCGCCGGCGGCCGAGCCACCACGGAATCGTGACGGCAAACAGCCCCGTGCCGAGCAGCGCGAGCCACAGCCCCGCGTGCTGCAACCGCAGCGCCAGCGCAAGCGGCGCGAGATACCACGCGTCGACCGTAAACGCCGGCGCCTTCACCGCCATCTGCGCCGGCTCATCCAGCGGCGCCGGCACCAGCACGCTCGCCGCCGCCAGCCCGATGCCCAGCGCAACCATCAACGGCCAGCGCGGAAACAAACGCGCCCGGCTCACGCGCACGAGATGCACCGCCAGCCCGACCGCAATGGCGAGCGGCAGCAGCATGTGCAGGAAGAACACCACGAAAAACAGCAGGCTCGGCACGAGCCGGTCGGCCACATACAGCCGCGCCATCGGCTCGCCGAAGATCGGCAGTCCGTCCAGCAGGCGCATCGAGGACACCGCGACCTGCTGCGCCGGCTGGTCCCAGACCAGCCAGTAACCCGTCCAGCCGATGAACCACACGAGGCCGATCAGACCGAGCCCCGAAATCCACGGCAGCCACCGCGCGCCGGCGAACTTGCGCGCAAAGAACACCCGCAGCGCGTGCACCACGATGAAGAACATCGCCAGGTCGGCGCTGTAGCGATGCATGGCGCGCACCCAGCCGCCGAGCGTGCGGCCGTGGATGTCCGCAATCGACGGATACGCGAACTGCAGGCTCGGCGAATACCAGATCAGCAGCGCCACCCCGGAGACCACCGCGATCGCGAGCGCGAGGTTCGCCGCGGTGCCGGCCTGGGCGAGCGGGTTGTGCTCCGCCGGCAGCCACCGCGCGAGCAGCGAATCGAACCACGCCAGCGCGCGGTCCACCCGCGCGAGCGGCGCGGCGAGCCGCGTCCGGCTTTCCGCCGGATCGATGGGCTCCGCGGACGAAGGTGCCGCACTTTCCGTCGGCTCCACCGACGGCAGAATCTCCGCTGACCCGTCGCTCACGCCGTCTCCTCCGCCAGCGCCAGAATCGCCTCGCGCAACCAGGAGCGGTGCCGCGGATCGAGGGTGAACCGGTAGGCGATCCGTCCCTCGGCATCGAGGACGAGAAAGAGATTCGCGTGATCCACGACGCCCGTCGCCGGATTGCGCACCGCGCCGAAGCCGAACTGCGTCAGCGCCGCGTGCATTGCGGCCGGCTCGCCGTTGAGATAACGAAATTCCGGATACGCTAAGCCGTAGCCGGTGGCGACGTTGTCCATCAGCTCCGCCGTATCGTATTCAGGATTCAGCGACACCGCGACGACCGCCACCCGGTCGCGCACCCCCACCGGCAGCGTGGCGAGCAGCGCTTTCGTTTCCTGCAGGATCTCCGGACACGCCGTCGAGCAGAACGCATACACGCCAGTCATCAGCACGACGCGGCCGCGCAGGTCGGCGAGCGCGAGCGGTTGTCCTTTCTGATCGACGAACACGTTTGCCGGCGGCGCGAGCTGCGTGCGGATCCGCTCGCCCGGAAACGGCAGCACCGCCTCCGCTTCCGCGCCCGGCCGGCCGTAGGCGTAGAGTCCACCCATCGCGAGCGCCGCGACGACGACGCCACCCGCCGCCGCGCGCCAGTGCCGCAGCCAGCCGGCGAGCTGGCGCAGCGGGCGCAGTCCGCGACGCCACACGAACGCCGCGACGAGCACGACGAATGCCGGCTCGATCAGCATCACCCACACGGCCGCCCACTCCATGCCGCCGGTGCGCGCGTCGTAGCGGAAGCACCACTGCTTGAACTCGCGCGAGAAATCGCCCCACGCGCTCGTGCTCTCCGGCGCAAATACGACGGCGAGCAGGAACAGCTCATACACCGTCGCGGCCGCCAGCATGAAAAGCGGCAGGCCCGTGCCGGTGAAGAACCCGCGCCAGCCGCGATCGGCGGCGGTGGGCGCGGGCAGGGCGTGGGAGCGGTCGTCGTTCACGCGCGGCGAGGCGGTCAGCGCACCGGCCAGACGTCGGCGAGCGCTTTCCAGTTGGCGAAGTAGTAGACCGCGAACGACGCGAGAAACACGAACGTGAGCGCGATCGTGCCTTTCATCGCCCAGTGATCCTCGGCGATCGCCTCGGGTTGTGCGTTCGCGAGGGCCTTGACCGTGCCCCAGTCGGCCATCGCGCGACCGTCGGTCTTCGGTCCGAACAGGATCGTGCCCACGCAGAGCAGCACGAAAAGGAACAGGCCGATGACGGCGAGAATCGCGCCAACGCCCATGACGCCGAGAAACAGGTGCGCCGCCGGACCGAAGGCACCGGACGAGTCGATGTCGTAATCGCGGCGCGGCGCGCCGAGCGAACCGGCGAAGGACATGCCGAGCGAAACGAGCAGGATGCCGATGCCAAAGAGCCACGGCTGCATCCGCGCCGCCGAACGCCAGATGAAATCGCGGCGGAAGATCAGCGGGATGACATAATACGTCACCGCCATGAACGCGAGGCTCGTGCCGCCCACGACGGTCGCATGGAAGTGGCCCGTGATCCGCAGCGTATTGTGCGCGATGATGTTGATCTGCTGCGTGCCGAGCGTGACGCCCGTGATGCCACCGATGAAGCCGAAGATCACGAGCGAAAGCACGAAGCCCGCGAAGGCCGGATTGCGCCACGGCGCCGACATCACCCAGCCGAACAGGCCTTTGACGTAGCCCTTCTCGCGCATCGCCATCTCGACCGACGCGGGGACAGTGAAGCCGTGGATCATCGACGCGAGCACCGCGAGATACATCGCGTAGGACGTGTTCCAGATCTTCCACGCCGAGCCGACGCCCGGATCGACGAGCAGGTGGTGCGCCGACGCGAGATTGATGAAGAGGATATAGAGCACGAACGCGCCGCGGCAGACGGTTTCGTTGACCGGCTTGGCGCCCGTGGCGAGATGCGCGATGAGATACCAGATCGCGACCATCGCGCAGACGTTGACCTGCTGCGACTGGTGGCCGAGGCCCCACCAGATCATGCGATACCACATCGGATCCGGCTGGCCGGTCCATCCCATCGAATAGGTGAACGTCGGGATCATCACGATCGCGCCGTGCAGCAACGTGACCACCGCGATGATCGCCGCGGCCGTCGCGCCGAACGTCACCAGCGGCACCGAGCCTTCATACGTGCGATCGCGTTTCGCGATGTAGAGGGTCGCGAAGAAGTTGAACACGCCCGTGAGCGTGCCGACCGCGACGAGGATGATGCCGAGATAGAAGAGCGGATGCGCCAGCAGCGGCAGGTAGCTCGTCATGAGCACGTCGGCCTGGCCGCGCAGGATGATGTAATCGACCATCACCGCGCCGGAGAGCATCATCGCGAACGACGCCCACGCGATCTTGCGCGAGAACAGCCGCGATTTCAGCGGCACCGTGCACGCGAAATAAAGCACGGCCACCTCGAAGAACAGGATCCAGAAGATCAGCATGTTCAGGCCGTGAAATGTCAGGATCCGGTAGAACCAATCCACCGGCAGCAGGTGCACGGCCTGCCAGCGCGTGAGCGCGAGCAGGATCGCGGCGATGCCGCCGAGGAGCAGGAAAACGACCGCGCTGACGGCGTTGAGCTTGATGAACTGCTGCGCGGCGAGGCAGACCGAGAGGCCGGTCGTCTCGCAACGGCGGGCCTGCGCGCCAGGCGCGGCGAGCGAGGTCGGGGTGCCGCCGACCGGCGGCAGCGGAAGTGAAGCGTCCAAGGACATGGCGATAAGCGAAGCGGCTGGGGTTGGCGGTTATTCGACGAGGATCTTGCCGAACATCTTGTCGTGCCCGATTCCGCAGAATTCGTTGCACACGATCGTGAACTCGCCCTTCGACGTCGGCGTCAGCGTGAGCACGTGGTCGTAACCCGGCAGCACCTGGAAGTTCATGTTGAGCGGCTGCAGCGAGAAACCGTGCTGCAGATCGAGCGCCGAGAGATGCAGGCGATAGGTTTCGCCCTGGCGGAGCTTGAGCACCGGATACCAGCTCCACATGCGCGCAAGCAGGTAGGCGTCGCCGCCCGGCGCGGGCTCGACGATGGGCACGCCCGCGAGTTCGCCGACTTTGTTGGCAGCGGCGAACTGCTCGACGCGCGCTTGAAACGCCGCGGGCTGCACCGCGTAGGCTTCGCCGCGACTGTTCTGTTTACCGCGAAAATGCCAGAACGGCATCATCACGCTCATCACCAGGCACCAGAGCAGCGCGAGGCCGATCCAGAGTTTTTCGGCGCCCGCGGGCGCCTTGAACCAACCGCGTTCAGGAATGGCGAGACTCATGGCGGAAAGGCGTCAGGGCAGCGTCGCCGGTTTGACCACGGTGAGCTCGACCCAGCCCCATACGGTGTAGGAGAGCAGCGGAATGAGGACGCCCAGCACGAGGAGCAGCCAGGTGTTGTCCATGAGGCGTTTCAGCCACGGTTCGTCGGATGGTTTTTTCATGTTGAGGTAATCGCAAATTCCGCCGCGGCGCCGCGCGCCCGCCACCAGCCGCGCATTTCGCGCAGCACGAGAAACAAGAACCACAGCCCGCCCGCCACCGCGAGGAGGCCGCCCACGCCCATCACGATCAACCCGGTCACTTCGCCCGCGCCGCGCACGTGCTGCTCGGCCGCGTAGGCCTTGCGCCCGAGTCCGTAGGCTCCGCCGATCGCGAACCCCGCCACAAAAATCGTCTGGCCCACGCCATACGCGAGGAGCTGCCAACGCGCCTGCCGCCACGTGCGGTCGGACAGCCCGGCGCCGTTCGCCGCGGGTCGCGCCGCAGCGCAGACGAGAAATGCCGCGGTCATGAACGCCATCGTCACCGCGCCGAGCGATGCATGGTAATGCGCCGGCACGAGCGTCGTTGAACTCCGAATACAGGCGCCGAGGATCATGCCGAGGATCGCGAGGGTCGCGCTCGCCGCGAACCCGACGCGCGCCACCGGCGCCGCGGGATCCGCCGGACGCACCGGCGACCAGGTCGTATTGCGCGGCCGCCAGGCGTGCGCCGCGCGGTGCCGCCAGAGGTGTCGCACGCCGAGCGCGAACACCAGCACCACCGCCGGGAAAATGGCCCAACGCATGAGCTGCGTCGCGCCGCTGTGATACAGCGTGTCGAGCGTGCCGCGCACCGTGAGCAGCGGCATCGCCAGCTGCGGCAGGACCACCAGCGCGAATACGCCCCGCGCGGCTCGCGGCGAAAACAACGAACGTCCGGTCGCGCGGCGCAGCAGCCAGAGCCAGACCGCGAGCATCGCCGCGGCGTTCGCCGCCTGGAGCACGTGACCCGCGCCCCACGCGAGAAACTCGGCGCGCGTGTAGGCGTCAACGCCGGCCGGCAGCCCGGCGCGAGCCGAGACCCACGTCGCCGCCGCAATCACCGTCGTCAGGGCGGCGGCCTGCAGCCCGATCGCCACATCCGACGGCAGTTCGTCCGCCCGCTGGCTCGTTGGTCGCGCGAGCGATTGCACGAAAAAGATGAGCGCGCCGGTGAAGAAGGCCGCGAGTCCCGCGCCAAAGAGCGGGTGATCGATCACCGGCACGTAGTTGGCCAGCACGGGCTGCGCGCCGCGGACGAGTCCGCCGGCGAGCATCGCAAGCACGCCGCCAACCGACAGCGTGAACGCCACCCGTCCGCTCGAGCCTTCGCCGCGCGGCGTGCGCAGCGCCATCAACGCGGCGAGGAACGCGTAGAACCAGACCACCAGCGCGAGGTCGACGTGCACGACGAGGCAACGTTTGAAGAACAAGGGATCGTCGATGATCCGCGACAGCACCGGCAGCCGCCCGAGCACGACGGAGAGCGACAGCAGGCCCGCAACGACGAGGCTGCCAATCGCGAGCGTGAACCAGCGTTTCGCCTCGGCACTGACCGCCGGTGGCGCCACGGCCGCCACCGCGACGGACGGGGCCACGAGCGCGCGCGGCGCGTCGACGGAGACCGACAGCGGCACGAGCGGAGCGGACGCAGAGGTTAAAGCCGGAGGCATGCGGGGGCCGTTTATAGCGGCCGCGGCTTCGTCATGCCTTGACCTGCATCAAGGCCGCGCGCCGAAAGCCGAACTATCATGCGGCTCACGTGATCCCTCCGCCCGCGAACAACGTATCCAGTTGGACGATTGCCGGAGCCGCGCCGCTGCAGCGCGGTGCGGTCGTCGTCCGCGCCCTGTTCGAACTCACCAAACCACGCCTCGCGCTCTTCTCGCTGCTGACCGCGATGGCGGCGTTCATCCTCGCCCGCTCGCCCGCGAGCGCTGCGTCCGCGTGGCTCACGCTGCTCGGCACCGCGCTCTCCGCCGGCGGCGCGCTGTCGCTGAACCAGTGGTGGGAACGCCGCACGGACGCGCTCATGCGCCGCACGCGCAAGCGCCCGCTCCCGAGCCACACCCTGGCGCCCGCGGTGGCGTTCGCGTGGAGCGCGAGCCTGTCGCTCGGTGGCGTCGGCCTGCTTGCGTTCACCGCGAACCTCACCGCTGCGGCGCTCGCGGCCGCGACGATCCTGATCTACGGCGTCATCTACACGCCGCTGAAACGCCGCACGCGCTGGGCGACGGAGATCGGCTCGATCTCCGGCGCGCTGCCTCCGCTCATCGGTTCGGCCGCGGCGGGCGACGTCCTGCATCCGTCCGCGCTGCTCCTCGCGGCAGTGCTCGTCTTCTGGCAGATGCCGCATTTCTTCGCGATCGGCTGGATGTATCGACGCGACTACTACGCGGCCGGCTTTCCGCTCCTGCCCGCCACGGATCCGACCGGTGTCAGAACCGCGCGCTGGTCGCTCGGCTACACGTTCGGGCTGATCGCGGTGTCGCTGCTCGGCGCGCCCGCGGCTCAGGTCGGTCCGATTTACTACGCCGCGGCGCTGCTCGGCGGCGCCTTCTTTCTCGAGCGCGCGTGGCGTTTTCTCCGTGACGAGCGGCGTCGCGACGAAGCGGCGCGACGGCTCTTCCTCGCGTCGATCTGTTACCTGCCGCTGCTCCTGAGCGCGTTGCTGTTGGAGTGGATTCTGGGCTGATCGAAGTGCCTCTTTTTTCTCGAGTTTCCCGTCGTCCATGAAACGCGAATTCGAAACCGCCCTCATCGCGCGGCGCGCGGAGATCCGCGCCCGCTGGCAGGAAATGCTGTTCGTCGAGCCCGTCACCTCTCCGCTGGCGCATCCCCGCACGCTGTCGTTCCTGCTCGACCAGACGCTCGACCGCGTGTTCGTCGAGCTGCGGCGCGGCGGGCGGGGAGGCGCAGCCACGCGGCCGGAGTGTGCGTGCGGGAGGAATCCGTTTCTCGCCTACTTTCGCGCCGGCAACCAGGCGCTGCTCGAGGCGCTGGTGCTCGTGCTCGCGGCCACGCCGGGACTCGACGCTGCGGAGCGGGATGCGGCGTTTGCCGATCTGCAAGGCGCGATCGACCGGATCGCCAGCGAGGAGATCGCGACGTTCGGCTCGTTGTGCAAGCACCGCGAGTCCGTCACGCCGGCGGACGCCGACCACGGCCCGGGCGCCATCTGTTCCGCTCACCAGGCCCAGTAGCCGAGCGCGGCGGCGAGCAGCACGACGAGCCACGGCGGCACGCGCCAGATCTCCAGGAGCGCGAACGCACCGAGCGCCGCGGCAACATCGCGCGGTTCCGCGATGGCCTGCGTGCACACCGGAGAATAGAGCGCCGCGAGGAGCACGCCGACGACGGCGGCGTTCGCTCCGCGCAGCGCCGCCTGCATCCACGCCTTGCCCTGCAGCACCCGCCAGAACGGCAGCGCGCCGCCGATCAGCAGCCAGGCCGGGAGAAAAATCGCGAGCAGGCACCACAGGCCGCCGACCCAGCGCTGCGGACCCGCGCTCATCACCGTGCCGAGATAGGCCGCGAACGTGAACAGCGGCCCGGGCACCGCCTGCGCCGCGCCGTAACCGGCGAGAAACGCATCGTCGCTCACCCAGCCGGGCGGCACGACTTCGGCGCGTAACAGCGGCAGCACGACATGCCCGCCGCCAAACACCAGCGAGCCGGCCCGGTAAAACCCGTCGAACACGGCGAGCGGTCCCGCTTGCGTCGCTTTTGCCACCGCCGGCAGTCCGAAAAGCAGCGCCAGAAAAACGGTCAGCGCCGCCGCCGCCCAGACGTGATGCCGCGGCGCGGCCGGCTCCGCCGGCGGCGGCAGCTCCACGCGTCCGCGATAGATCCACGCCCCGGCGACCGCCCCGAGGGCGATGACGCCGATCTGGCTGAGGGCGCCCGGGAGAAGCAGCAGGATCGCCGCGGCGCCGAGCGCAAGCGTGAGCCGCGGACGATCCGGACACAGGCGCCGTCCCATACCCCACACGGCTTGGGCGACCACCGCGACCGCCGCGAGCTTGAGCCCGTGCAGCCAGCCGGCCGCGTGCAAGTCGCCGAGCGAACTCACGCCATACGCAAACAGGATCAACAGCACCGCCGAGGGGAGCGTGAAACACGACGACGCGAGCAGTGCGCCCGCGAGCCCGGCACGTTTCAATCCCAGCGCAAACACCACCTGACTGCTCGCAGGTCCGGGGAGAAAATTGCAGAGCGCCACGAGGTCGGCGAACTCGCGATCGTCGAGCCAGCGGCGCCGCCGGACGATTTCCTCGTGGAAATAACCGAGGTGCGCCACCGGCCCGCCGAACGACGTCAGCCCCAGTTTGAGAAAAGCGGCGCCGACTTCGGCGAGCGGGGCGGAGGCGGACGGGCGGGACATGGCGCGGCGGGCGCTATCGGGTCACGCCTCCTGTCGCGGTGCCAGCGCGAAGTGGCGCCGGACAGGTTACGTCGAAGTAACGTTATTCTCCGGCGGGACAAGTTCGCACGCGGCCAGTTCCGGCTCCTCGTCGAACAGGTCCCAGGCGGGCGTCAGCTTCGATTGCGGGCGCCCGCGGATCACCGTCGCCGGTCGCAGGAGTCGCGCGCTGATTGCGAGCTTCGCCGCCCGGGCGGCGTCGAGGTTGATCTGAAACCGGACCTTGCCGCGCTCCATGACGAGGCCGATCGTGCCGCCGTCGTAGGCGAAACGTTCGCAATCGCTGACGGTGAGCACGGGACGGCCCTTCAACCGCTCGAGCAGCGCGGGCAGGTGCGCCGCCTCGGTGCGGCTGATGTAGAGGACATGACATTCGTCGAGCCGATCGCGGCGGCTGAACCGGCGCACCTGCACCGGCCGTCCCTGCACGGACTCGCCCCGGACGAGTTGGTCGAGGGCCGAGCCAAACGGATCCTGGCCGACAATGCCGATCACGAGCGGCGCACCGACAGGCGGCAGCGCCTCTCCCGGCCATTCGACGAAGCGGGTGAAGTTATACAGGAACGCGGCCTTGACGTCATACTCCGACGCTGCCTCCGCCGCACCGGCCCATGCCGTGCCCAGCAAGGCGAACACAAGCGTGAACCGCCGGACGTCCGGCCCGCGCGGGCGCAACGGTCTGGCGGGACGAAGCAGTGAACGGAGGCGTTTCATCAAGGGGTGAATCGATATCAATAGCGCCACGTAAGTTGGGCGAAAAGACTGCGCTGGAGCTCCTCGCGAAGGGGTCCCGGCGGACCATACTCGGCATGCTGGGCGTGGAGCAGATTACGCCCAATCAGGGAAAGGTCGAGCATAGCCGACGGCCTCCACCCGAGGCGCACATCGAGCTCCGTGTAGGCCGGGACCACGCCCGGCAGGCCCCCGTGGTTGACCCGGAGCCGATCGACCCAGCGCAGGGCGACATCGCATTCGAGATTGGCCGGCAAATCGAGAATCGAGTGCAGCGAGGCCTGATGACGCGGGTCGGCCGTTTCATCCAGCGCGTTCTGCAGATCGAAGGCACCGGGCCGCACGCGCACCGTTTCGCGCAGGAGCACCAAGCCGCCGCTCAGCCGCCACCAGGGGGCGAGTTGAAGGTCCGCATCGAACTCGGCGCCGTGGGTCTTCGCCTGGAGATTGTTTTCAAACACCACCGGCAGCACGGTCACGGGCGTGATTCCCCAACTGCGCAGGTGGTCGTAATCGTTGTAGAAAATCGCGATCGATCCGGAAAGACGCGACGTCAGTTGCGCGCGGTAGCCGGCCTCGTAGGCGACCACGGTTTCCGAACGGAAATGCGGCCCGCCGGCGAGCAGCGAATTTGGGGGCGCCGGCTGATAAAGATCGCGATCGAATCGCGACGGCATGCGCACCGCGCGCGAAACCGCAGCCCAGGCGGTCCGGTGCGGCGCCACCTTCCACTGCAGCCGAAAGGTCGGCTCGTATTCGAAGCCCGTGTAATCGTTGTGCTCGAGCTTGCTGCCCAGCGTGACCGTGAGCGGCTCCGTCAACCGGAGGTCGTCCTGCACAAACACGCTCCACAGGCTCCGATCGAGTCGGGCGGGCAGGAACGCGAAGTTCGGCGCCTGCTCCTTGACCGAGTCATGGGTAAAACGATAGCCGACGCCCGCGGTCAGCCGCTGCCGCTCGCCCCAGCGCCGGCTGTGGCGCAGGGTGAAATCGAAGGTGTCGGTGTCGTCCTTGATGAAGCCCGCTGGCGCAAACGGGGTCTCGGCGAACGGCACGGCGATGTGCGTGCGGTCGGCATAGAGCTGCGCCTTTGTCTCCGAACCGTCGATACCGTTGCGCGTCCAGCGTGCGAGCAGGTTGCCGCCGGCCAGCCGCGCGGTTTCGCCGGCCTGCACGTCGAGGTCGCCGGAATAGACGTCGCCCTGGAAGGTGAACGTATCCGTCGTCGATCGCATGACGTCGACGCGAAACCCGCCGCGGCCCTGCTCCCAGCCGTTCCGGGCCTTCGTTCCGTCCGCCAGCACGCCGGCCTCGTGGGTGAGGTGCTTGCCATAGACGCGATAGTAAACACCCGGCGCGGCCCGGCCGCCGTAGCGGGCCGCCACCAGCGAACGCATCTCGTCGCCGACGCCCGCCCGCACCAGCGCACCCTGCGTGTCCTGCGCGTTCTTGGAGTTGATGTTGATGACGCCGTTGACGGCGTTGGCGCCCCAGAGCGTTCCGCCCGGACCGCTGATCACCTCGATCTGCTCGATGTCCTCGAGGAGGTAGTCCTGGCCGTCCCAGAACACGCCCGCGAAGAGCGGCGTATAGACGCTGCGTCCGTCCATCAGGACGAGAAGCTTGTTGCCGACGTTGGCGTTGAAGCCGCGCGCACTGATCGCCCAGTCGTGCGGGTTCTTCTGCGCGATATTGAGGTTGTTCGCGAGCCGCAGCGCCTCCGGCAGCGTTTGCGCAGTCGAACGCTGGATCTCGCGCCCGCTGATCACCTGGATCGCGGACGGCGCCTCGCGCAACTTTTCGACGTATCCAGAAACCGAGGTCACCTCGACACTCAACAACTCATCCAGCGTCATCGCCTTCAGCCGCTGGTAGGTGCTCGGCGGCGCCACCTGGGCCGAGGCGGACAGCAACGACGCCCCGAGGCCCAGCGCCGCCCAGGTCCGGCGGGACCCGACGCGCAAAGACGAGGACGGAAGGGGAAAGGGGCGGAGCGCTCGCACGGAGGGGGCCGTGTTTCGCAAACTTTCAGCCTTTCTCAATGTAAAATCTTGTCCCGCGTGCGGCCGGCCGCCGGGGCGGGACCGGAGCTCCGCGAAAATCGGAAAAGGAGGGCAATCCATAAAACGGCGCGTCCAGATCCAGGATACGGCGCCGCCTCCGGATGGTGGTCCGGCCGGCAGGCAGGTTCCCGCCGGATACCGTCATCCCGCTGTCAATGCACCGCCGAGTAACTTCCGCGCGGCGGCGGAACCATGGCCACCCGCTGGATCAGCGACGCGAACATCGGTCGCAGAAATTCGGCGCCGTGCCGCGTCAGGTGCTGGTAATCGTAATACAGCGCCCGCCCGCCCTCCTCCGCCAGGCAGCGACCGTCGCGCGCCAGATACGGGATCGGGTCGATCACCCGCAGGTGCGGCTCGCGCGCGGCGATGCGATCGATGATTTCGTTGGAGCGATGGGTGAAACGCGCGTGATCCGCGACGCGCACGCCGACGGCGTCCACGTCCTCGCCCAGCAACGCCGCTTTCGCGAGCGACTTGGGGATGTCGCGCTGCTGCGCCGCAACCTGTCGCATGAGCGACACCGTCACCCCCGCGTCCGCCAGGGTCCGCACCGTCGCCGCCAGCGCCGCTTCGTCCTCCGGCGAACGAAGCACTTTCTCCCAGCGCGAAACCAGCACGACGAGCGTCGGGCGCTCCGCGCGGATCCAGCGCAGCACCGCGGCGTTGTGCGCGCGTTGCTCCTCGTCGCCCCACGCCAGCACCGCCGGCGTCGCCGACCTGCTCGCCCGGTAAGCGCGCACTCCCAGTTCACGACAGGCGGACTCGACGGCCGGCGAAGCGACGCGCGCGTGGCTGTCGCCCCACACCAGCACCGACGGCGACGCCGGGCCGGCGGCGATCACAGGCAGATTCCCCGCCTCCGCCGCCTCCGTCGTCAAATCCGCCTCCTCCATCTCGGGGCGGTCGTCATGCGCCTCGTCGAAACGCGCCACCGCCTCCGGAAAACGCTCTGGCACGCCGTGACGCACCGCCACTGCTCCGCCCGCGACGATCGTCAGGCCGATCGACGCGGCCGCCGCCGCGAGGACCGGACGCAGAGCCGGCGCGCCCGCCCGTTTCCGTCTGAACGGTTTCTCGATGTAACGCCACGACAGCCACGCGAGCCCGAAACTCACGATCACCACCGCCACGCGCATCGGCAGCGGACTGTAGAGTCCCGTGAACCAGTAATGGAAAAATACCTTCACCGGCCAGTGCCACAGATACAGCGAATAGGAAATCAGCCCGACCCACACGACCGGCCGCAGCGAGAGCAGCTGTTTCAACCGCGATTCACCGGCGCCCGTCGCCCAGATCACGAGCGCCGCGCCCACGCACGGCGGCACCGCAGCCAGGCCCGGAAACGGCGTGTCCGTATCGTAAAGTGCCATCGGTGCGATCATCAACGCCACACCGGCCCAGCCTAGCCAGCCGCGGGCGCGCTCCGGCAGCGGCAGCCGGTTGCCGCGCAGCGCGAGCAGCGCCCCGATCGCCAGTTCCCACGCGCGCGTGGGCAGAAGGTAGAACGTCGCCGAGGGAAATGCGTGCACGCCCACCACGCTCGCCGCGAACGAGAGCCCAGCGATCGCGGCGATGCCCCATGTCTGAGCGCCCGCGCGCCACCGATGCAGCGCGAGCAGGAGGAACGGAAAGAGCAGGTAGAACTGCTCCTCGACCGCCAGCGACCAGAAGTGCAGCAGCGGCTTCGCGCCGGCCGGTCCGTCGAAATAGCCGCTCTGGCTGTAGAAAAATACATTCGCCGACAGCACCGCCTGCGCGACCGCCGAACGCCCGAGCTCCGCAAAATCCGACGGCAGCATGAGCGCGGCGCCCGCCAGCAGCGAAACCGCCACGGTCGCCGTCGCCGCCGGCATGATCCGCCGGATGCGCCGTTCCCAGAAATCGCGCAGCGAAAACCTGCCCGCCGCCAGATCCGCTGCGATGATCGCCGTGATCAGGTAGCCGGAGATCACGAAGAAGATATCCACCCCCACGTATCCACCGGGGAACTTCAGCTGACTGTGGAAAAACACGACGGCGAGCACCGCGAGCGCGCGGAGGCCATCGATTTCGGGACGATAATGAACTCGGGACATGCGGACGGATTGGGGCGTCGAAGCGGGGATCATGCCGCCTCGGCAGTTCAACCGATCCGCGCCCTTTTTATCGGCGGTTAGTGCCTGAGGCCAGCGGAACGTTCCGCCCTCTCCTCCGTCGTGGCGCCTACGGCCGGACTTCATGGAATCCCCCAACCGGTTTTAGGAAAAGCCAGCTAAGGCCAACGCGCATCATCCATTCAGGAGGATCTTCAATGATACGACTTGGGAGGCGATCTGCCGTTTCGGCGACTCCGCTTGGCGCCGCGCCTCACTCGTTGTCCTGAGCGATTTCGCGCCTCTTTGCCGCCCAAGCGCTCTCCAGAATGCAAAAGCCCGACGCCGAAACGCCGGGCTTCGCTGGTCGAGTTCAGACCCTCGGCCGTTTGATCAAACCAGGTTCAGAACGAGAACGTCGCGCTCAGACGGTAGCTGCGCGGATTCGGAATCGCCTCAAAGGTCTGCAATCCGTTCAGCACCGGATTCCACGCCGACGCGACGACCTGCTTGTCGTCGTTGTTGAACAGGTTGTCGACGTTCAGCTGCAGGCGGACACGGATGTCACGCCGAAGGGTGAACTCGTAGCCGACCATCGCGTTGTAGTTGATGTAATCGCGTCCCTTGAACACTTCGTTCACCGGGTTCTGCAAGGTCGCGGGTTTCACGCCGAGAATCGCGTCGCCGCGATAGTTCGCACCGGCGCCGAGCGTCAGGCCCTTCAGCGTGCCGTCACGGAAGCGATACGCGGTGAAGAGATTCGCGTTCCATGGACGGATGTTAGTCTCGATCTGCCCTTCCTGCGACTTCACGAACGCGAGCCAACTGTCGAGGCCGGTGATGAGCGCGCCGATCGTATTCGTGCCGCCGGCATTGGTGAGATTCCCCGGCGGACGACTCGTGTCGTAATTCAGTCCCGCATTCTGCTGCCAGGTGGAGCGATGCTTTTCGATGTAAGCGGAGAGCGCGCCGCCGAGCTGCGAGATCTGGTTCTCCGCCTTGCTGACGTTGAACGAAATGCGCCAGTTCGGCGTCGGGTTCGCGGTGATTTCCAGCTCGTAACCTTCCGACTGCTGCGAGCGCGAGTCCGTGCCGCCCACACGATGGCCGTTCGGATCGTTCTGGTCCGTCAGCGTGCCGGTGGGGCCGCCGTTGAGCAACGTCGTCCAGATCGCGTTGATATAGTTGAACACGTCGCTCTGGTGACCGGATGCCTGGTTCTCGAGATCGACCGTGAAGCGCGTAACCGTCGCGTTGATACGGTTGTCGAGCAGGCTGAGCTTGATCCCGTAGTCGAGACCCTTGCCTTCCAGCGGTCCGAGGGTGCGGCCGGCCTGCAGAGATTCGTCCTCGAGCAACGCCAACCCACCCTGGTCTTGGAAGTTCGTCGAGCGATTGACGAACACACCCAGCCACTCGGCCTTCGGAATGTGAAACACCGCGCCGAGCGTGTGGGTATCTCCGGTTTGATCGAGGCCAGGCGCCGCCGGCTCTGGATTGAGCGCTCCCGCTTCACCCGTCTGCGCATTGCGGACCTGCGTCCGATTCCACACCTTGATGCGATCGCGGCGGACACCCGCGGTCGTCACGAGATGGCCATTGAAGAACTCGCTGTGCGCCGCGAGCGCGCCGGAGTCGATGCGATTCTTCCCCTTGCTCCAGGTATCGCGCACGAAACCGCTCTCGAACCACTCGTCCGGACGTCCATAGAGTTGGGTCGGCCCGATCTTTGTGGCGAAGGGATCCGGGAGTCCGCGCTCGGCGAGATTCGGCGAGAACGGGAAGATGTGCGACACCCGGCGCGGCAGATCGGTGAAATGATTCGCCGCGAGCCGCTGCGGGTGAACATTGCCCTCGCGGAAACCCTGATTCTCGCTGCGCGTCTCGGCCCGGCTGACGAAACCGAGCAGCATGTGCTTCCCGAAGCGGTCGAGATCGAGGTTATAGTTAGCGCTGATCCGCATGTCGTCGCGCGTCGTTTCCATTTCCGAATAAGTAGGCTCCGCATACGCCATCAAGGCGCCGGCATACGGATTACGGACACTCTCGTTGAAGTTCAGCGCATTCTGTCCCTGCGTCGTCGCCTGATACGGAATGCCGAGCTTGTTGGCGAACGCCGCGCCATTGGGGCCGCCCACCGTGGCATTGTAGCGCATGTCGCTCGTGAACGTCGGCAGCGTGGACGTGACGTCATACATGATCGAAATGCCCCCGAACCCCACGACCTGCCGATTGAGGCGCTCCACCTGCGAACGGTTCACCGCCGCTTCGATGAACAGATTCTGCCCGATGCGCTGCTCGAGGGACAGGCCCACGGTGTGATAATCGAACTCCACGAACTGTCCCGGGCCGGTGATGTTACCGCTCCGCGGATAGACGCTCTCGTCTTCCCATGCGGTCGGGGTGTTGTAGCCGTTTACACCGTTGTTGTTCGACGAACGATAGAAGCGCGCGTTTTCCGGGCTCGTGCCGGTATAGAGCACCTTGCCCGCGAGCGGGCCGTCCGTCAGATAGATGCGGCCGGTGCCGTTGACGATGTGACCGGCAGTCTTGATTTCACCGCCGAAGAACGGATCCGCTGGCTTGGCCGGGAATCCGTTGCCATTGCCACTCTGAAATTGCGCGTAGTCCTCGTCGCCCAGCACCGAGGGTGCCTGCGGCGTGCCGAAATCAACGAAGTGGCGGCCCATCGCGTCCCAAGTGGCAATCTGGTCCCACGGCATCCACGGGCGAACTTTGTTCTGCTTCATGTGGCCCATTTCGCCGGAGAAGCGAATCGTCGTGCTTTCGAGCGGCTTCCACGTCAGCGCCAGCGCGCCGCGCTCCTGGTTGTCGGACTCGAAATCGCGATAACCGTCCGCCCGCTGCGCCATCAAGTTCAGGCGCGCCGCCAGCTTGTCGTCGATTAACTCGTGGTTCACGTCGATCGCGCCACGACGCATGTTCCAGCTGCCGAAGTGCAGCGTCACGTCCTCGATGTTACGATCGAGCCGCGCGCGCTTCGGTGTCACGTTCACGATGCCGCCCGGTCCCCCGATGCCGAAAAGGATCGAGTTCGGACCACGCGCGATGTCGACGCGGTCGAGATTGAAGATGTCCGCGCTGATGATCGTGTTAAAGTAATCACGCGTCTGCGTCGCGCGGCGATAGCCGCGGATTTGGAAATTAAAATCGTTGTCGATGAGACCGTTTCCGGTCGACGCAGCGACGTTCGAATTGCCGCCGCCGATGTCATTGCCGGCGCTGAGCGCAAACTCCATCGCCTGGTTCACGTTGAGCGCGCCGATGTCGTCGAGGAAGTCTTTCGTCAGGACGGAAATCGACGCCGGCGTGTTGCGCAGCGAGGTGTTCAGGCGGCTGCCGGCGAGGGTGTTCGTCGCGATGTAGCCGCGATCGCGTTCCGTGGTCACCTCGAACGGCGAGAGGACGAGGGGTTCGTTGCGGCGGGCGGCGGGATCGTCGGTGGCTTGCGCCAGCGCCGGGAGTGGCGAGGCGAGCAAGCCCGTCAGCGCCAGAAACCCGGCGAGGCCGGGACGGCAGGAAGTCATGGTCTGCATGGCTGTTGGGGGCGAACGGTGGCTTGGGGGTGAGGCGCATCCGATGTTACACTACACACAGAACCGGCGGACACGCCGTTGGGTGAACGTGAGGAAGCCGCCGGCCGCCTCTCCCGCAAACCCGCCCGCGGTTAATCCGTTAACGCGACTGCCCGCCCGAGAGGGCCGGCAAGGTTTTCCCCTCGCGCCACTGTGGCTCCAGCATGAGCGACTGCTGCACGCGCGGCACGCCCCGTTGATTCTGGTGAATCTGGGCGATCAGAAAGTCTACCGCAGTGGTCGCGAGATCCGGATCGGGGATCAGCACTCCCGTGTAGCGCTCCTGCGGACGAACATTCAGGCAGGCGAAAGCTACGTCCTCCGGCACGCGGTATCCGGCGGCCGTCAGCCATTCGCACGCGCGGCTGATGAACGAAATCACGACCTCCGGCTCGTGCCGCTCAAACCAGCGCATGAACGTGTCGCGATCGAACGGATCGCAATCCACGAGGATCGGGATCCGCCGGTTCTTCGGCACGAGCGCCTCCTGCTGAGCGACCGACGCGCCGTGCCGCGCATAATCGTCCTCGGCGATCGGATTGTGCCGAAACATCGCAGCGCCGATCCGCGTGTAGCCGCGCGACACGACCTCGTTCCAGGTAAGCCGCGTCGCGGCAAAGACGTCGTCGGTGACGACATTATAGACGAAGCGAGCCCAGCCCAGCGTGCAGCACACGATGGTAAACCGCTCCCAGGCGCGGTCGCGCATACACTCTTCCACCAGCGTCGGCATCGACGGGATGATGACGCCGCGCACCCCGCGGTTATACAGCACCTGGGCAGCGGACGAGCCCGACGCGTAAGGCGCGAGGTCGAAGCACTCGACCTTGTAACCGCTTTGTTCCGCCCGACGCCGCGCTGCCTCGAAATGTCGCAGCTGCATCGCGCCTGTGGCCTTCGAATGCACCAGATAGGCGAGGTTTGCCCGGTAGTCCGCCGCCCGCCGGGCGAAACGGCTGCGCGCCAGTTGCGCGAGACTCGGATCCGGCCGGTAGCCCATCCGTTCGGCGAGCTCCACGATCTCGGCGCGCACCTTCTCGCTGATTCTCGGATTGCCGCTCAGCGCGAGCGAGACCGTCGCATGACTGCAGCCATACTTCTGCGCCACATCCCGTTGAGTCACGCGCAGCAGATTCGTCATCGGTGTAACCTGGAAGACGTTTGAGCCATGCTGTCAATTTCCAGACCGTGCCCCGCCGGTTCGCCGTCGTGCCTCGCTGCCCTGTAGTCCCCTTTTTGTGACGAAGATCCCCGACTGCCCGCACCGCGAGCGCCTGGGCTACCGCGGCAATGGACACGCGAACCTGCCGGTCGGGCTGTATCCTTTCCATTTGGACGCATCTCCCGGGAAAGTCACGCCTGCCTGGTCGGGACCACGCCGGGCCGTTCCTAAACTCTTCCGCTCCGACCGATTTTTCGCCAACGTGCGCCGCCGGATGCCCATCCCGACTCAACATTTCCCCCGGGAAAGCCCTGCATCCAACCAAGCCCCCGTCATCTGCGCCTGCGCCCACGGCCGTCAACGGCCCCGCTTGATAACGCCCTGCGCCTGGGCTCGCGAGTGCGTCCGCAGAACGCGCGAAGGAATCTGATCTTCCGCGCGATGCCGATCACCACCGGTCAGTCGAGGATCCCGTGGACGTGGGCCGCCAGCATGATGCTGCCGTGGATGGCCATGAACTACTCCAATCTGCTCAGCGGCTCCCCGCTCACCTTCACGCTGCGCAAATTCGCCGACCAGCCGGCCCTGATCGCGTTTTTCAGCAGTCTCAACATCGCCTTCAACTTCATGGTCGGAGCGGTCTCGAGCTACGTCAGCGACCGGATCTGGACCCGCTGGGGGCGCCGACGCCCCTTCCTGATCGTCGGCTGGACCGGTTCCGCATTGGTGGTTATCGCCATTCCTCTCGCGCCCAACCTGTGGACCCTCGCCGCGCTCATTGGCCTGTATCAGTTTTTCACCGACGTTGCCAAGCCTTACGAACCGCTTTACAACGAGGTCGTGCCACCCGCGCAACGCGGCCGCACCGGAGTGCTGCGCAGCGTTTCCACCACGATGGTGGGCCTGGTATTCAACGGCGTGCTGCTGGTTCAGTTCGATCGCAGCTTCGGGCCGCTGCTCGCCGGCGGGACTTTCGATCTCCGAGGCGAGCACCTGATCTATTGGGCCGGCGCGGCGCTCACGCTGGTCGCGACGCTCTTCATCGCTTTGGCCGTCCGCGAGGCTCCGCCGCCCGGCGGCACCGTGTGCGAACGCTTTCAGTTCACCCGCTTCCTGCGCGACGTTTTCGCCGACCGAAGGTGGTGGCCGGTCTACGCGCTTTATGCCTGTCCGATGCTCTCCAGCACCGCGTCACGAGTGTTCGTCCCGCTCACGTTGACCGAGCAGATCGGTCTGACCAAGGCGCAGTTTGGCGGGATCGAAACGATTACGATGCTCGCCAATCTCGTCATGTTCGTGCCGCTTTCCGGCTACCTCGCGGACCGCTTCTCCCGCCTGAAGCTCATGCAACTCGCGATCGGCGGAGCCGCGGCGGTCAACCTTTGCCTCTTCGCGCTGCTCCGCTTCGGACCGGAAGGGTTCGTCTCCCCTCCCGTGATCGTCGGCGTCAGCCTTTTCGCCGGCATGGGCGGCGGCTTCATCGCGCTGAAATACCTGATCTGGGGCCCGCTGGTGTATGACTTCATCCCGGCGGACCGGTTGGGAACGGTGAGCGCCGGTTTCTCGTTTGTCAGCGGCGTTTCAGGTTTCGTGTTGATCAATCTCGGCGGGTTGTGGGTGCAGGGCTTCAGCCGGTTGACGAACTCGGCCGCGTCAGACGTCTTCGACTACAGCAGCATTTTCGTTCTCCAATTCGTCCTCGCGGTCGGCGCCATTTGGTATTGTCGCCGATTCGAGCGCGCTGTGCGAAACGGACAAATTTCGACCCAAGGCGCCACTGAAACCGCGCCCAGCCAAACCTGATCGCTAGGATTGGTGCGCCGCCAGCAAGCGGGTCTGGGCCTGCGACTGCCGTTCGAGCTGCAGCACCACGTGCGCGCGCGCTTCCATCAGGGCGATGCACGCTTTCAATTCGTGGCTCGAGAGCCGGTCACGGTCCTCCGCTTCGAACATGAGGACGCCTGCCTCCAAGACATTAAGCAGCTGGCGCAGTTGGTCTTCGGTCATGATGCTGGAAAGTGGCGGGACCGGACCCGCCGGAAGCCACCGACGTTAGTCAACTGCACTTCGGCGGCAGCGCCACCTTCCACCGTTCAGGTTCTTACCCGGGGTTTTACCTACCTATCCTAAGCATCTCCTCGATGACCGAATAAGCCGACGGAAGGCAGCAGCCCAACGACGCTCGGCGTGCGATCGGCCCGACCGTTTCCGCCTCACGGTCCAGCAAGAATTGGCGACAAACGAGTCGACGTTCGCGCGGGCCGCCGTCGTCTTGCGGGTGTCATCGGCACCCCGTTCTCCACCATGAAATTCGCCCTCGCTGTCTTTGTCGCCCTTTCGCTCGCCCTCGGCGTCCGCGCCCAGGAACTTAAAAGTCCCGACGGCGCCCTCGCCGTGCGCCTCACGCTCGACGCCGGCGCGCTTTCCTACCGGATCGATCACCAGGGCAAACCCATCCTCGAAGCCTCGCCCCTCGGCCTTGAAACCAGCCTCGGTAGTTTCGCCACCGGCCTGACCGCCGCCGGCAGCACGACCGCCGCGATCGACGAGCACTACACGCTGCCGCACGGCAAGACGCGCGACGTGCATTACCGGGCCAACGAGCTCACCGCGAGATTCACCAATGCCAACGGCGACCAACTCGAGGTCATCTTCCGCGTGAGCGATCGCGACGTCGCGTTCGCGTATCGTCTGTCCGGCCCCGAGAAACAGCGCGCCATCGTCCAAAGCGAGCGCACGGGCTTTAAATTCCCCGCCAACGCCACCGCCTTCGTGACGTCGCAAGCGCCCGCCGGCAGCGGCTGGAAAGCCACGAAGCCGAGCTACGAGGAAGGTTATTTGATGGACGTCCCGGTCGGGACGAAATCGCAGCACGGACTCGGCTTCACGTTTCCCGCGCTCTTCCGCATCGGCGCCGACGGCTGGGCGCTCATTTCCGAAACGGGCGTATCCAGTCGCTATGTCGGCTCGCGACTCGGCGAGCCCACCGCCGACGGCTTGTATCCGCTCGCGTTTCCGGAGCCTGGCGAAAACGGCGGCGTCGGCGACGCCACGGTCGCGGCCGCGCTGCCGCTGCTCACGCCCTGGCGCACGATCACGATCGGGCGCACGCTCGCGCCGATCGTCGAAACCACCGTCGCCACCGACGTCGTCAAACCGCTCTACGACGCCTCGCAGGTTTACCGCCCCGGCCGTGCCACGTGGAGCTGGCTGCTCTGGCAGGACGCGAGCATGAACGAGGCGGACCAGCGCGCATTCATCGATCTCGCCGCGGCGATGGGCTACGAATACATCCTGATCGACGCGCTCTGGGACACCGAGCTCGGCCGCGAGAAACTCGCCGAGCTCGTCGCCGCCGCGCGCCGGAAAAACGTCGGCGTCCTGCTGTGGTATAACTCGAACGGCCACTGGAACGACGCCCCGCAGACGCCGCGCGAACGCATGGACGCCGCCCCCGCGCGGCAGCGCGAGATGGCGTGGCTGCGTTCGATTGGCGTGCAGGGCCTGAAGGTCGATTTCTTCGGCGGCGACAAGCAGGCCACGATGAAGCTTTACGAGGACATCCTCACCGACGCGAACGCGCACGGGCTGATGCTCAACTTCCACGGCGCCACGCTGCCCCGCGGTTGGGAGCGCATGTATCCGAATTTCATGACGAGCGAGGCCGTGACGGCGTCGGAGAATCTCGTGTTCTCGCAAGGCTTCGCCGACCAGGAGGCGTTCAACAGCGCCGTGTTTCCCTTTGTCCGCAATCCGGTCGCGCCCATGGACTACGGCCCGATGGTCCTGAACCGCCGCTTTCATCGCGAGGCCGATAAAGGCAACGTGCGCCGCACGACAGATGCGTTTCAGCTCGCGACGACCGTGCTCTTCCAATCGCCGCTCCAGCACTTCGGGCTCACGCCCAACAACCTCGAGGAGCAGCCGGCGTTCGTGATCGATTTTCTGAAACGCGTGCCGGCCGTCTGGGACGAGACGCGTTTTCTCGCCGGCTATCCCGGCCGCGACGTCGCGCTCGCCCGTCGCCACGGCGACCGCTGGTATATCGCCGCCTCGAATGGCGAAAAGCAGCCGAAGGAGCTCACGCTTTCGCTGCCGGAACTGAAAGGCCGGACGCTCACGTTACTCCACGACGCGCCCGACCGCACTGCGAAGCGCGACTCGATCACCGTCAGCGCGGATGGCAAAATCGCGCTCTCGCTCGCCGCCGAAGGTGGCGCGGTGCTGTTCGAAGAATAAAAGCTCGCTCCTCCTCCGCCTGGTCGCGCCCCATCGCATGGGCCGGAGAGGGCACGAACATCGTCACGGCGCAGAAAAGGCGACGCCAAACGGCGCGGCCGGCAGACCCGCGCCGTTGTAGAGATTGCAGCCGGCCGGATAGTTGGCCCACGCGTAGCGCACCGCAGCGGGTGCGGAGACGGCACCGCTGCGCACGATCACCGCATCGCCATCGATCGCGGCTTCGGCGGCCGTGAAATTTCCGTCGGCGCCCGCGATCTCGAAGGTCTGCAAGGCCCCGCCCTTCGCCACGAGCCCGCCGGTCGCGTGATCGAACCGCAGCCGCGCGGCGCCTTCCGCGGTCGCGATCGCGCCGGTGCACACCGGTCCGGAGCTTTCGAGGTCACGGCCATACGCGTGCGTGAGCGCGAGGAGCGCGAGGCGATGGCCGACGGGCGCCTTGTCGTGCGGATGCACGTCCTTCTCGTCGCCGACGTCGATGGTCACGGCCATGCCGGTGTTGAATTCCCGCAACGCCTCGGCCTGCCAGGCGCGGACCTGCGGGCTGTTGCTGTTGTTGGCCAGCGCCGCGAGCTGGCAGAACAGAAACGGTTTCGTCTCGCCGCCCCACAACTGGCGCCAGTCGGCGATCAGGCGGGCGTTCCAGCGCGGGAACAGCTCACGCGGCGACGTGATCGATTCGCCCTGATACCAGATGAAACCGCGCACCGCGTAGGGCACGAGCGGCGCGATCATGCCGTTGAACATCACCGTCGGGTTGTGCTGGTCCTGAATCGGGCTCTGTCCGGGACGGCGCGGCGGCCGGCGGTTCTCCGCCTTTGCGAGTTCGACGGCACGCTCCCAATCCGCGATCTCCGCCGCCGTCGGCTCAGTGTGGCCGCGCACCTGTTCGTCGAAGCGATCGAGCACGGCCTTGAACGCGGGATCGTCGAGCATCGCGTCGCGACGAATCCACGCGTGCGCGCAACTCGCGCCATACGCCGCGGTCACGATGCCGACCGGCACGCCGAGCTCGCGGTGCAGATCGCGCGCGAAGAAATAGCCGATCGCGGACCACGCGGGCGCATTGGCCGGCGTGCAAACCTGCCACTCGCCGGGCACGGTCGCCTGCGGTTCGTAGGATTTCTGTTCACCGGCGGTGAACATCCGGATCAACGGATAATCGGCCGCGGCGATCTCGGCTTCCTCGTCGATCACGCCGGCCCAGCGGTAACGGGATTTTGAGAGCGTGAAAACCATGTTGGACTGGCCCGACGCCAGCCACACCTCGCCGACGAGGAGATCGGCGAGCGTGCGCGTCTCGGAACCTTGCGCGACCGTGAGCGGACGCGGCTCGGCCGAAGCGGACAACGGATCGAGTGTCACGCGCCACGCGCCCTTCGCGTCGGCGGTCGCGGATTTGGTCTGACCGGCGAATTTGACCGTGACCGTCACGCCCACGTCGGCCCAGCCCCAGACGGGGACGGGCTGGTCGCGCTGGAGCACGGCGTGATCGGTGAACGGGCTACCGAGTTGCAGCGCGGCGGCGAGCGGCGTCGCGAGCAGCGATAACCAGAAGAGCAGGCGAAGTTTTTTCATAGGACGAAGGCCGCGGCGACGGCGTCCCGATAAGCAGGGCACAGCGACGAGTTGTCGAGGATGTGAAGGGCCTTGTCGCGGTGGCCCAATGAAAACGTAAACCAGGCCGCTGCCCGGGCCGCCCCGTTTGCTACTGTAACACGATCTTGAATACGACGGGCTGATCGGGCCCGGCGGAACCGCCCGCTGCGATCTCGAGCGCCTCGGCGGTCCGCTGCCATTTTGCCGGCGCGGAAGCGCCGAGCCGTTGCACGCGGGCGATGCCGCGGTCGAGCTGGCCAGCGGCGGTGCCGAGGGCCTTCACGCGCAGCGGCTTCGTGGGCGGCACGAGCGCGATGACGTAGAGCACGCGGCCGTCCTTCGACTGCGTGAAGCGCACGTCCTCCTCGCCGAACGGCTTGCCCTTGCCCTCGTTGAAACCTTGCGCGCTCAACTCGGCACCGGCGGACGCCGGGCCTTCGCCGAAGACTTTCCACGGGCGCGTCGCGAAGATCGCCTCGCGGTTGACGGCCATCCAGTCCGCGATGCCTTCGACGATCCGGCGCTCCTCGTCGTCGATCGTGCCGTCGCTGCGCACGGGCACGCTCAGGAGCAGGTTGCCGTTCTTGCTCACGACGTCCGCGAGCGTCTGCAGCACGGTGCGCGCGCTTTTGTAACCTTTCTCGTCGTAAATCGAACGCCGGTAGTGCCACTGGCCGATGCAGGTGTCGGTCTGCCACGGCTCCGGCTCGATCACGTTGCTCTGACCGCGCTCGATATCCCAGATCATGGCCCGGCGCTGGTCCTCCGCGAGGATCTTGCCGCAGAGCACGGCCTCGAGTTTTCCGCCATGGCGGGCCAGGTTGGAATTGTAGAAGTGCGCCGCGATCTTCAGGCCGGCATCGCTGACCGGCCAGAGCGGCAGCGCAGTGTCGTCGAAGTAAACGAGATCCGGCTGGACCTGATTGATGAGGTCCACGGTGCGATTGTAGAAACGCTCGCAGTAGGCCGCGTCGGGCGGGGTGACGCCGTTGCCCCAGTTCCAGCGTGCGTGGATCGACGAGAGGTTCCCGAAGTTCGGGCTCGGCGTGTGCCGCTGCTCGTAAAGGTCCTGCGGATCGAGTCCGTCCCACCAGGTGCCGCGACCGTCGGCGGCGGTGAGCTTGCCATCGTAAGGCACGCCGGCGAGCGGCCCGGTCGCGTCCGCGCCCTGGGCGACTTCATACCAGCTCCACGCGTGGGCCGCGTGCACGCTCACGCCAAAGCGCAGACCGTGACGCCGCGCGGCGGCGGCCCAGCCGCCGACGATGTCCTTTTGCGGGCCGAGCTTCGTGGCGTTCCACGGCTGGTATTTCGACGGCCAGAGGTCAAAGTTGTCGTGGTGATTCGCGAGCGCGACGAAGTATTGCGCGCCGGCCCGGGCGTAGAGCGCGACCAGCTCCTCGGGATTCCAGTGCTCGGCCTTCCAGGCGTGGATCACATCCTTGAAACCGGCCTGCGAGGGATGGCCGTAATGCTGGGTCTGATACTCATATTGCCGCGTGCCCTGCGAATACATCGAGCGTGCATACCAGTCGCCCTGCTCCGGTTCGCATTGCGGCCCCCAGTGCGCCCAGATGCCGAATTTGGCATCGCGAAACCACTCCGGCACTTCGTAGTTCGCGAGCGACGTCCACGACGGCTCGAACGGGCCGGCCGCGACCGGCTCGTCCGCCGCCACCACCATGACGGTCGGTTTGAGATTCGAGGAGAGCGGCTCGGCCGCCAACGATCCGGCCGCCGGCAAAAGCAAACCGGCGAGAAGAGCGGCACGAACGCGCCGGCCCGAGAGGGACGTAGAAGAGGAGGGCTTCATGACAGGAAAAAGGGGATGTCCGCGGCGGTTGCGATGATCAGGGTTGGGCTTGCTCCGGCAGCTCGAGCGTGAGCAGCAGATTGGTCAGCGCCTCGTTGCAAGGCGTGGGAATGCCGTGCCGACGGCCGATACGGACGACGACGCCATTGCGCGCATCGATTTCCATCGGGCGTCCGGCCGCGCGATCCGCGTGCATCGAATTCACCGCATCGCGCGGCGCGCGGCGGGTGTTCTCGATCACCGTGTCGACGATCGCGTCGTCCAATTGCGCGCCCTCGGCGCGACCGACGAGGACCACCTCGCGCACGATCGCGCGCATCAGGTCCGCGGCCGGCGGGAAATGCACGATGCCCGCGGGCCGCAGCGTCGCGGCCGAGACCGCACCGGCCGCGTTGAGGCAGAGCTTCCGCCAGGCGGCGGTTCGCCAATCGTTCGTCGTGTCGACCTGGATACGCGTCTCGCGGAACAGTTCGACAAATGCCCGCCCCGCCGCGTCGTCGGGGACGATCATCCGGGCGGGGCCGCGCTGGCGCACGCGGCCGGGCGCCTGACGCTCGGCCGGGCAATCGACCACGACGGGCACGAGCTGCGTGCGACAATACCGCTCGGGCAGCCGCTGGAGATGCTCGACGCCGTTCTGCAGGAGGGCGATGCGGGTTTCGGGCACGCAAAGCCGCTCCAGCCACGGCAACGCGCCGGCGACGTCGTAGGTTTTCGTCGCCACCAGAACCCAATCCACGGGTGCGAGCACCTGCGTCGCCGCGGTGCAGACGCGCGGCTCGCAACGCAGGACGCCCGTCTCGGTTTCGACCTCGATGCGGTCCAGCGGCGAGCGCGCCGCGACCGTCAGGTCGAAGCGACCGGTCGCGGCCAGGTGCCCGATCAACGTGCAGCCGATCGCACCGGGGCCGATCAAAGCGAGGGAGGAAGTTTTCATGATCGATCAGCCGGCAAAACGCGCAGAGGAGACCTCGCGGAGCCGGGCTTCGTGTGACGGGGAGACGCTCATGGCAGGTTCTGTAACTACTGATCGGATACTTCGATCATCGCTTTCAGCACGCCGGTCTCCGGTCGCGTCCAGGCGGCGAAATGCCCGGGCACGTCGGCCAGCGCCGCGCGGTGCGTGATCCACGGCGAGGTGTCGACCTGGCCGGTTTCGACGAGTTCGATGATGCGGACAAAGTCGTCCGGCCGCGAGTTGCGGCTCGCCAGCAGCGTGAGCTCCCGGCGGTGGAAATTCGGATCGTCGAACGTCACCTCGCCCGGAAAAAGCCCCACGAACACGAGACGCCCGCCGGGCGCCGGATAATTGAACGCGCTCTTCATCGAGCCCGGACTGCCGGTCGCGTCGAACACTGCCGTCGGCAGATCGCCGGCCGTGAGCGCCTGGAGTCGCTCGACCACGCCGCCGGCACGCGCGTCGATCAAGTCCTCCGCCGCGATTCCCAGCCGCTCGCGGCAAAACGCGAGCCGCGCCTCGTTGACGTCGATCACGATCACGCGCGTTTGCGCCGCGTGCGCGAACTGGATCGCCGACAAGCCGATCGGTCCCGCGCCGATCACCGCAACCGTCTCGCCCGCCTGGAGCGCCGCGCGCTCCACCGCGTGCGCGCCGATGCCGAGCGTCTCGACCAGCGCGAGTTGATCGTAGCTGAGTTTCGCGGAGCGATGCAGCTTGGCCGCGGGCAACACCATGCGCTCGCGCTGGCCGCCATCGAGGTGCACGCCGAGGACCTTCAGCGCGGCGCAGCAATTCGGTTTGCCGCGGCGACAGGCGATGCAGCGACCGCAATTGATATAAGGTTCTACTGCGCACCGATCGCCGACGGCGAGGTGCATCACGCCCGCGCCGACCGCCAGCACTTCCACGCCGAGCTCGTGACCGAGGATGCGCGGATAGCTGAAGAAAGGCTGCTTGCCGTTGAACGCGTGGATGTCCGTGCCGCAGACGCCGATGCGGTGCACCCGCACCAGCGCCTCGCCGGGACCGGGCGACGTCGGGACGTCGGTGTCGGCGAGCACGAGTTTGCCGGGCGTTTCGAGAATGAGCGTTTGCATCGGGGAAGCGGTTTTCAGGCGACGAGCTCGTCACGATTTTCCGGACGGCCGCGGGTGAAGTTGTGATTGTGCACCGGGCGCAGGATCTCGAGTACGCGACCGATGTGTTCGAATTCCACCGGCGCCTCCGCGTAGGCCACGTTTTTGAGAATGTTCTCCGGATTCGCGGTGCCGACGAGCGTGGTGGCGATCCCCGGATGGCTGATGGCGAACTGGATCGCGAGCTTCACGATGTCGACGCCCGCCTCGCGGCAGTAATCGACGGCGCGTTTCGCCGTCGCCACCAAGTGCGGCGGCGCGGGATGCCAGGCCGGCACGCCGCGTTCCGTCAGCAGGCCCATGCCGGTCGGCGAGGCGTTGATGATGCCGACGCCTTTCTCGCGCAGATACGGCACGAGGTCGCCGAGCGCCGAGTCGTTCAACTCGAAACGGCAGAACGAGAGGATGGTTTCGACGACGCCGGGCGCGACGCGATCGAGCACGGCGGGAAACACCTTGAGCGGCAGACCCGTGATGCCGATGTGGCCGATCCGGCCGGCGTCGCGGAGCTTCACGAGCGCGGGCAGCGTCTCGTCCACGATCTGGTTCAGATCGGCGAACTCGATGTCATGGCACTGCAGCAGGTCGATGTAGTCGACGCCCAGCCGCGCGCAGCTCTCGTCGAGCGAACGCGTCACGCGCGCCGCGGAGAAATCGAACTCGCCCTCGCCGTATTGGCCGACCTTCGTGGCAAGGATATACCGGTCGCGCGCCACGCCCTGCAGCGCGCGGCCCAGCACCGACTCGGCGCGCGTGGCGCCATAGTAGGGCGACACGTCGATGAAATTGATGCCGGCGTCGAGCGCCGCGTGCACCGCGCGAACGCCCTCGCGGTCGTCGGTCGGGCGAAACACGCCGCCGAGCGACGAGGCGCCGAAGCTGAGAATCGAAACGTCGAGGCCGGTGGAACCGAGTTTGCGGTAGTGCATGTTTAACTACAGGAGCGCGCGGGTCACGCGCTGGTGAGGATGAGGTTGGCGTAGGGCGTGGTGTCGCCGGTGCGGATGAGGCCGATCGCGCGCGGCACGCGCGGCTTGAAGACCGCCTCGTGCGGTTCGTGCTGCAGCGGGATCCCCTCCAGCGCCGCGGCGAAGCGGGCCACAATCCCGGGCGGATTATGCGCAAGGAACTCCTCGGCCATGTGCGCCGCGCCGATGACGAAGTTGGGCCGGAGAGCCGCGAGCACCTGCAGCACCGTCGGCACGTCGTCGACGAGCGAGATATCCACGGTTTCGATACCGGGCCAGAACGGGAAGCCGCGGTCGGCGATGACGAGGGAGTTGGTGTGCCGCACGCGGGCGAGCAGCGACAACAACTGGGGATTGAGAATGCCGGCTTTCAGCATGATCGAAAGGCGAAGGGGTTGCCGGAGGCGCGCCGCCGGCGAAGCTGGCGATATCTTGCCCGGATGCGGTGGGGTTTCCCATGGCATTTCCTTGCCGTTGCATATCGATTCTTGATCTTGCTTCCGCCCTCATGAATCCCCGTCCCGCACCGCGCCCCGCCCCCGAGGAACCCGCCTTCATCTCCCGTCAGGTCAAGGCGGCAGAACGCTTCTATCTCGGTTCCGGCGCACCGCTGACGGACGAGTTGACGGTGATTTGCGGCGGCTGGGAACTCACCGCACCGGACTACCTGATTCGGCGCGAGACCTTTCCGTGGCTCGCGGTCGAGTTCGTGGCTGGAGGCAGGGGCCGGCTCGAAATCGCGGGGACGCAGCACGAGCTGCAGCGCGGCTGCTTTTTCACCTACGGGCCGGGCGTGCGAGTTCGGATCGAGTCGGATCCGAAGCACCTGTTGTCGAAATTTTTCATCAACTTCGGCGGTGGCGAAGCGAAGAACCTGCTCTCCGCCACGGCGCTGCAACCCGGGCGGTTTCGCGTGCTGCCGAATGCCGACGAGGTCGAGGCGGCGCTGCGCCTGCTGGTGTCCGACGGCCGTCATCATCGCCCGCACACGCCGGCGATCGTGGCGCTGGAGCTACGCGTGCTGCTGTTGAAGCTCGGCGAACATCCGGACGCGTCGGGCGATCCGGACCGGCGCTCGCAGCAAACACTCCGCCGCTGTCTCGACTACATCGACCGGCATTTCGTGAGCACCGCCACGGCGGAGGAAGTCGCGGCGGCGTGCCATGTTTCGCCGAGCCATTTGTCGCGACTGTTCCAGCGGTTCGGTCACGGCTCTCCTTATGAATATCTCACGCGCAAGCGCATGGTGCACGCGGCGGAGTTGCTCGATTCAGGGCACCTGCTGGTGCACGAGGTGGCGGAACGGCTCGGGATGGATCCGTTTCATTTCTCGCGGGTGTTCAAGCGTGTGCACGGCCTGAGCCCGCAACCCTTCATCCGCCGCCACGGCACGTAACCGCGCGGCGGAAAGCAGGCTCGATGCGGGACGCGGGGCCGCGCTTTGCGCTCCCGCGCCAGTCGGCCCCGAGAAGGTCCAACCTTGTCTCGGTTCGTCGCGCCGCGCTTCACTCACGCATGCTTTCCTGCCCCTCACCTCTCCGGGCCGCTTCCCCGCTTTTCCTCGCGGCGCTGACCGCGCTCGCCGCTCCCGCGTTCGGACACTCGCCCGCGTCGCGCGTCATCGAGTTTCCCGACCTGCCCGATTATCAAACCCTGGTCGGCGACTTCCACCAGCACACCGTCTTTTCCGACGGCAGCGTGTGGCCAAACATTCGGGTGCAGGAAGCGACCCGTGACGGCCTCGACGCCATCGCGATCACCGACCACCTCGAGTATCAACCGCACGCCGCCGACATCCCGCATCCGGATCGCAACCGCGCCCATGTCATCGCGAGCAAGGCGGCAAAGGACCAAACCCTCCTCGTCATCCGCGGCGCCGAAGTGACGCGCAAGATGCCGCCGGGACACGCCAACGCCATCTTCATCCAGGACGCGAATCCGCTCCTGACCGCGGATCCGATCGACGCGTTTCGCGAAGCGTCGCGCCAGGGAGCCTTCATTTTCTGGAACCATCCGTCGTGGACCAAGCAGACGCCCGACGGCGTGGCGCGGCTCACGCCGATGCACGAGCAACTCCTCGCCGAGAACCTGATCCACGGCATCGAAGTGGTGAACGAGCACGAGTTCTCCGACGAATCCCTGCAGATCGCTCTCGATCGCAATCTCACGATCATGGGCAACTCCGACATCCATGACCTCGTCGATTGGACCCATCAGGTGCCGGAAGGCGGCCACCGACCTGTCACGCTCGTTTTTGCGCGGGAGAAAACCGAGGCCGGGCTCAAAGACGCGCTGTTCGCCCGGCGCACGGTCGTCTGGTTCGACAACACCCTGATCGGTCGCGCCGAATGGATCGAGCCGCTGCTCGCCGCGTCGCTCACGGTCGCGTCCGCGATCTACCAGCCGGAAACCACCGTCCTCGCCGTCACGCTGCAAAACCACAGCGACGCCGATTTCCGGCTGCGCAACGTGAGCGCGTATCAGCTTCATCAACACGCTTCGCTCGTCGAAATCCCGGCCCACGCGACAGCAACGATCCTGGTCAAACCGATCGACCCCCTCACGGAAATCGAACTTCGCTTCGAAGTCTTGAACGCCATCACGGCGCCGCGCGTGCACCCCGTGCTGGCGCTCCAGGTCAGCGCTGAATTGCCCGCGCCCGAGACCCCCTGACCGTCGCCGCGCCGCATCCCTCGGTTGTTCACCGCGTCCGGCGGCGCACCGACGCGTAGCGCGAGACGACGCTCAGCGCCCGTCCGCCGCCCCTCCGGGTGAGGCTTTCTCGCCGCGTCATCAGGCAAAAGCTGATCGCAGCCGAAGACCCCGCAGCAGGCTTGAAGGCCCGGCCGCGTTGTCCGCATCTCGCAGCACGCCATCGCGCGATTCTCCCCGGTGAATCGGTGCTTCGTCACCCGAAACGAGGCCGGCTTCACCTGAACGCTCCACCCTCCCCCGACAGCCTTCCTGTGCAGAGGCCCCCATGAACACCCCTCGTTGGTCATTTCGGCCCGTGTTCGCCGCGCTCGTTGTGTTCGCCAGCGACGGCGCGCACGCCTTCGCGGCATCGTCCACACCCACGATCGTTGAAGAGATCGTCGGTCCCGCTTACGTCCCCGGCACGATCTACACGCTCAGCGAAAAAGGCATGCGCTTTGCGGCGACGCACGCCAAGGGAAACAAATTCGTCGTGACGATCGACGGCACCGACGGCGAGGCGTTTGATGATATCCTGCGCGCAGTCCCGATGTTCGAAACCGACTACGATAACGCCGGCATCATCCGCGAGCAGTCAGTCGCGCGCAAAGGCCCGGTCGCCTTCACCCGAGATGGGAAGCGTTACGCCTACGCCGCTCGCCGCGGCAGCGAGGTGGTCGTGATTCTCGACGGCAAGGAAATCTTCCGCGCGCCTCATTCGACCGCCGCACCACCGGTCTCGCTGCTGCAATTCACGCCGGACGGAGCCCACGTCTATTTCTACCAGCAGACCGCCGACACGATGCGCTCGTTTCGGTTGATGATGGATGGGAAACCGGTGACGCCCGCCTTCGACGGCGTGCCGCAACCGTTCTTCAGCGCCGACGGAAAGCGCTGGCTGCTGAGCGCCGGCAAGGCCAAACAGCCCGCCGATCGCCTCCTCATCGTCGACGGCAAGGACGCCGGCTATTCGGGCCAGCGCGCGCGTTTCACGCCCGACGGCAAACACGTCGTCTGCACCTCCGGCTCCGAGGGCGACCAGAAACTGCTCGTCGACGGCAAGCCGATCCTGAGCGCGCCGTTCATCGAACGTTACCGCGTCAGCGCGAACGGCGACATCGCCGCGATCGTCCGGCCCTCGGCCGGCACGTCCGAGGTGTTCAAGCAAACGCTCTACCTCAACGGCAAACTCGTCTCGCATTCGGAAGGCGTCGCGGACATCGTATTCAGTCCCGACGGCAAACACTGGGCCGCGTGGTTCCAGCGTGACATGGCGACCGTCAAGTGGGTCGTGCACGATGGGAAAAAGCACCAGGAGTATGCCTCCGTCGACGCCCTCACGTTTTCCCCCGATTCGTCCACGCTGGCTTACATCGCGGGAAACGGCACGCGACAGTTCATGGTGAAGAACGGCGAGGCGGACGAAGGCCACGAGCTCGTCCGCAGCCGGCCGACGTTCGCGAAGACGGGAAACCAATTCGTCTACGCCGCCGGCGCGCAGCCGCTCGCGTTGAAGATTTATCATGACGGGAAATCCTCGCCCGTGCATCGCAACATCTGGCGACTCGCGCTCAGCCCCAACGGCGAACGCTGCGCCTACTTTGCCGGTATCGACGCCAACACGACTGAGCTCATCGTCGACGGCGAAGTCGTCACGCGCGACGGCGGCTTCGGCGGCACGGTGTTCTTCAGTCCCGACTCGCAACACGTGGCGGCGGCCACCCGCGGCCCGGACGGCGGCACCGTTTACGCCGACGGGATGTTTCTCCCCGCCCGCCGCGCTCCCGGCCGCGCCGCGGAATTTACGCCCGACAGCCAGCATCTGATCGTGAAGGGCGGACCGGCGAGCGACCGCCCGGGTGTCGGCGCACGTTATTTCCTGGATGGCGACCTCGTGGCGGAATTTTCCGGCCAGTCTCTTCCTTGGGAAAACTCGCCCAAAATGAGGTGGGACCGCGCCAGCGCGACGGTCCTGCCCTTCGGCGTGAGCTCAATCGATCCCGATCCCGAGGCAAAGCCGTGGGAATACATGCCGGACGGCACGATCGTGTTCATCGGCCCCTCGGTCGACCCGCGCGGCGCCGGACCGATCAAGAAAGTCACCGTCACTCCAGCTCCCGGCACGAGCGTCCACACCTGGTTCGCCGCCGTAAAGGCAAGCGAGGAGCAAGCGTTCGCCGCAGCCGAGGCCGCGAAAGCGAAAGCCGCAGCCGACAAGCAGGCCGCGCTCGCGAAACGACAAGCCGACGCGGATGCCGCCGCAGCCAAGCGCAAGGCTGACCACGAGGCGGCGGTGGCAGCGAAAGCCAAGGCCCGCGAGGACGCGCTCGCCGCCCGGCAGAAGGCGGCCGCCGATGCCGCCGCGCGGCGAGCGCAAAAATAAGTCGCCGGCCGCCGCCGACCCGGCCTCTGTCCCCGATCGCGAGAGCTCACCCTTCGCCGCTGGCGCGACGACGCGCTTCGCTCTCGCGCACGAGGGCGTCCAAATCCGCAGCCGGCCGAATTTCCCACGGACCAAACTTCGCGCCCGGATGTTGTGAGATCAGCTCGATCGCGTGGTTCAAATCGCGCGCCTCGAGGATCATGATGCCGCCGATCTGCTCCTTCGTTTCCGCATATGGGCCGTCGGTGACCACGACGCGGCCGTTCGTGTAGCGCAGCGTCGCCGCCGTGTTCGGCGGCTGCAGCCCCTCGCCGCCAAGGAAGTGTCCGTTCGCGCGGAGCTTCTCGTCGTAAGCGAAGCAGTTGTCCATCATCGCCTGCCGCTCCGTTTCCGGAATCGAGGCGAACCAATTCAGATCAATGTAACCGAGGCAGATGTATTTCATGGTGAGAGTGACCTCGCCCGGGATCGGGCGGGTTTCAACCACTAGCCGAACCGCCGCCGCGAAATTCGACAGCGCACGGCAATATTTTTTTAGCCGAGCTCGCGCAGGCGTTTCTCGAAGAAACGCTTTTCCGCGTCCGAACTCGCCAGCCCCTGCGCCCGTTCGTAAGCCGCGCGCGCCTCGTCGCGCCGGCCGAGTCGGCGGCAGAAATCGGCGCGCGCCGCGTGCGCGAGGCGATACTCCTGCAACTTGCCGCGGGCGAGCAGCGCGTCGACGAGTGCGAGGCCGGCCGCCGGGCCTTCGTGCATGGCCACCGCCACCGCGCGGTTCAGCTCGACCACCGGCGAGGGCTGGATCGCGAGCAGCGCCGCATACAGCGCGCAAATCTGCCGCCAGTCCGTCGCCTCCGGCGCCGCCGCCTCGGCGTGCACGGCCGCGATCGCCGCCTGCAGCGTGTAGGGCCCGAACCGCCGCGTCGCGAGCGCGCGCTCGACCAAAGCGATGCCCTCGCGAATCAGCGCGCGATCCCACAGCGATCGATCCTGCTGCTCGAGCAGCACGAGTTCGCCGGCGCCGCTCACGCGTGCCGCGCGCCGCGATTCGTGCAACAGCATCAGCGCGAGCAGCCCGACCACCTCCGGCTCCGGCAGCAGTTCGCCGAGCACACGCCCGAGCCGGATCGCTTCCGCCGACAACTCCGCACGGACGAGCGATGGCCCCGACGACGCCGAGTAGCCTTCATTGAACAACAGATACACCACCGCCAGCACCGCACCGAGGCGCTCCGGCAGTTCCGGCCCGGACGGCACCTGGTAGGGAATGCGCTCGTCGCGAATCTTCGCCTTCGCGCGCACGATCCGCTGCGCGATCGTCGGGGCGGTGGTGAGAAACGCCCGCGCGATTTCCTCGGTCGTCAGCCCGCACACCTCGCGCAACGTGAGCGCCGCCCGCGCCTCCGCGGGAAGCGCCGGATGGCAGCAGATGAAAATCAGCCTGAGCCGGTCGTCCGGCAACTCGTCGTCGCCTGTCGGAGCGGGCGGTTGACCGCCGTGCAACGTTTCGGCGATGTCCGCTTGTGCGACGTCGAAACGCGCGCGCCGCCGGATCGCATCGATCGCCGTGAACCGTCCGGCGGAAATCAACCACGCGCGGGGATTCCGGGGAACGCCTTCTGTCGGCCAGCGGCGCAGCGCGGCGTTGAACGCATCGTGCATCGCATCTTCTGCGCGCTCGAAATCGCCGAGCAGCCGGATGAGCGTCGCAAGGATGCGACCGCTTTCGGCCCGGTAAACGGCGTCGAGCTGCGCGCGGAGGTCAGACATGGCGGTGAGAAAAGTGACAGGACTGGTTAAGCGCAAAGACGCGAAGATGGCGAAGCTTCGCGAAGAAAACCAGGACTTGGAGATGGCAATGGCAGTTCGCCCACCGAAGAGCCGCTAGAAAAAATCTTGATTCCCTCTTCGCCCCGGATCGAAGCGGCCCGCCGCGGTTCGATCGGCTCGGCTTTGCCGATCGATCTTCGCACCTTCGCGCCTTCGCGCTTCATTTGGAAACCGAGAAATCGGGTTAAGCGCAAAGACGCGAAGATGGCGAAGCTTCGTGAAGAAGGCGAAGGCGCAACCTCCGCGCGTAGGACTCCATGGTCGGGCATGTCTGTGACCCGCCTTCGATTGACTGAAACGCAAAAAAGCGGGTCAAAGACCCGCCCTACCTCACGACCCCAAGCTTCACGGATCGATCTTCGCACCTTCGCGCTTCGTTCAGATCCGAATTTGATCTAAGCGCGGAGACGCCAGGACGCGAAGCAGCCGCGAGCCAGCGCTCCGCCCGTCCGCTCCTCCAACTCTCAACTCTCAACCCTCAGCTCTCAACCCTCAGCTCTCAACTCCCCCTCCCCCATGCCGCTCCGTCGCAAACACATCTACCGCCCGCCGCCGCCCGCGCCTACGACAATCTATGTTCGACCGGGCTACAACCGCGTGCTCGCCGAGGAATTCGAGGCGCTGAAGGTGAAGCGCGTCGGGCTCGTGCAGGACAAGATCGAAGCCCACAGCCAGGGCGACCTGCGCGAGAACTTCGGCTTCAAGGCCGCCAAGGAGGCCATTCGCGCCGTCGACCGCAAGATGACCGCGCTCGATCGCTTCGTCGCCCGCAACACGTTCATCGAAGTCGATCCGGCGACGTGGCTCACCAAACCCACCGACACCCTGCAACTCGGTCACGTCACCCGGATCGAGAAGCAGGACGTCGCCACGAAACGAATACACCGTTTCACGTTTCTGGTCACGACCTACGGCGAGACCGCGACCGATCCGGATTCGGGCATCGAATGCCTGCCGCACAACTCGCCGCTCGCCACCGCGTTGCTCGGCCTCGCCGCCGGCGCGCAAACCCAGGTGACGCTCCCCGCCGGCGAATCAATCTTGAAAGTGCTCTCGATCCGCAATCCCACGCAGGACGAACTCGACCGCCTGCTCATGCCGATCAAGCCGCCGGAAATCGAGGGCGAGGAGTGAAGGGAGGCGAGGCGGGAGTTGAGAGATGAGGGTTGAGAGTTGAGAGTTGAGAGTGGCTCACCCGATCGGGTGATTTTTGATCGAGGGGTGGCGCGCATCTGTTCCTGCCGCGGAATTCGTGTTACGCTCCGCCGCCCCTCTTCCCCATGATCCGCTTCCTTTCCGTTCTGGCTCTTGTCCTGACCTCGAATCTCGCCGCCACGCCGTTGTCCCTCGGCTCGGCGTCTCCGCTTGACGACGCGTGGACGTTCTCGCTTGCCGACGATCCCGCCGCGAAAGATCCCGGTTTCGACGATCGCAGCTGGGAACGAGTCACCCTCCCGCACGATTGGAGCATCCAGGCGCCACTCGATCCGCAGCTCGCGAGTTGCACCGGCTATCTGCCCGGCGGCGTCGGCTGGTATCGCCGCCAGGTTTTCATTCCGGCGGAGGGCGGCGACAAAGTCTTCTTGTATTTCGAAGGCGTCTATAATCGCAGCGAGGTCTATCTCAACGGCCACCTCCTCGGGCAACGTCCCAACGGCTACGTTTCGTTCTATTACGACGCCACGCCGCACGTGAAGTTCGACGCCGAGAACACCATCGCCGTGCGCGTCGACCACAGCCGTTCCGCCGATTCGCGCTGGTATACCGGCTCCGGCATTTACCGGCACGTTTTCCTCATTCGCTCCGGGCCGGTGCACCTCGCGCCGTGGGGCGTGTTCGTCCGCACCCGTGACGCGGACGACGCGTCAGCCACGCTCGACGTCGACACCGAGCTCCAGAATGAAACCGCCGAAAATCTTCGCGTGCGCGTCGAACAGGTGCTGCTGGATGCACGCGGCGCCGAGGTCGCGGCCGCACACGAGGAGGCTGACCTGCGCGCCCACTCGACCGCGACCGTCACGCAACCGCTCACGGTGCCGTCGCCTCAACTCTGGCGGCTCGCCGCGCCGCATCGGTATCGGTTGCGCACGAGAATCGTTCACGCCGACGGCCGCACGCTCGACCAGACCACGACCACCACCGGGATTCGCACGCTCACGTTCGATCCGGACCGCGGCTTCGCGCTCAACGGCGAGTGGATGAAGATGAAAGGCGCGTGCCTGCATCACGACGCCGGCGTGCTGGGAGCGGCCGTGCCGCGGATTGTCTGGCGGCAGCGGCTCGCGACTCTGAAGGCGCTCGGATGCAACGCCGTGCGCATGAGCCACAATCCGCAGGCGCCCGACGTCTACGAACTCTGCGACGAACTCGGCCTGCTGGTCCTCGACGAGGCGTTCGACGAGTGGGAGTTTCCCAAGCGGAAATGGCTCGAGGGCTGGAACGTGGGGAAACCGGGCTTCGAAGGCTCCGCCGATTTCTTCGCCGAATGGAGCGCGCGCGACCTCGCCGACATGGTGCGCCGCGACCGGAATCACCCGTCGATCTTCGCCTGGAGCATCGGCAATGAAGTCGATTATCCCAACGATCCTTACTCGCATCCCGTCCTCGACGAGGCGCGGATCAGCCAGCCGACAATCGGGAAGTATCAGCCCGACGCGCCCGACGCGCAGCGGCTCGGGGCGATCGCGGAGCGCCTCGCCGCCGTGGTGCGGCAGCACGATCGCTCGCGGCCCGTCACCGCCGCGCTGGCCGGCGTCGTGATGTCCAACGAAACCGGATACCCCGGCGCTCTCGACATCGTCGGCTACAATTACACCGAGGACCGCTACCGCCTCGATCATGAGCACTACCCGCGGCGCGTGATCTACGGCAGCGAAAACCGGCACTCCGTCGACGCCTGGCGCGCGGTGGAGGACAACCCGTTCATTTTCGGCCAGTTTCTCTGGACCGGCATTGATTATCTCGGCGAGGCCGGACGCTGGCCTTCGCGCGGCTCGTCCGCCGGACTCCTCGATCTCACCGGCGCCGTAAAGCCCCGCGGCCGTTTCCGCGAAGCGCTGTGGTCCGACCGGCCGGTGATCCATCTTGGAACGGAACGAAAACCGGACCACGACCGGCGCTCCACGGAATCGTGGCCGCTGTGGAATTACGAGCCCGGCACCGACGTTCGCGTGCTCTGCTACACGAACGCAGCACGGGTGCGTTTGCTACTGAATGGAAAACCCGTCGGCGCCGACCAGCGCCAGGATCCGGCGACGCGAATCATGAAATGGGACCTCCCGTTCACGGCGGGAACGCTCGAAGCGATCGGCTTCGACGAGCACGGCGCGGAGATCGGCCGAACGGTCGTGCGCACGGCGGAAGCGGCGACGGCGCTGCGCGTGCACACGAGCGAACCCGCCGGGCCGGACGGCGGCGTCAGCGTAGTGGCGGTTCAGCTTGTGGACCGTCACGGCGTGCCGGTGTTGAACGCGGACGATGAAGTGACGTGCACGGTTGAAAACGGCCGGCTGCTCGGCCTCGAGGCCGGCAATCTTCGCGACATGTCCGATTACACGGACGCCACGCACCGCGTTCACCACGGCCGGCTCGTCGCTTACGTGCAATCGACCGATTCGACCACCCCGACCCGCGTGCGTTTCACCGCGCCCGGCTTGGCGGAAGCGACGCTCATGTTGCCCGCCCGACCGGCGGATGAAGCGCGACAAACATCGGATTAAGCGCAAAGACGCGAAGGTTGCGAAGGTTCGCGAAGAAAACTCACCCCTACGTCGCTCTAGGCTCTGGGCTCTAGGCTTTGGGCTTTGGTCTCTGAACTTCCCTCCGTGGAAAGGCGGGTCACAGAACCGCCCTACTTTACGGCCACTCTGGCGCGCAGTCGGCTCGATCGGTTCGACTTCTTCGCGAGCCTTCGCCGGCTTCGCGTCTTTGCGCTTAATTAGGTTTCTGGATCCCCAACCAAGCGCGAAACCGTTCGGTCTTCGTTCCTCAACTGAACGGTAATTCTGTGCGTGGGTTGGCGCCCACGGACCGGTGCGGCTATGCGTTTGTCCACCCCTCCCGCCGCGTCCCAACCTCGGGCCGGCAAAAAACTCCCCTCAGACCATGACAATCCCCCTGCCCCGCATGCACCTGTTCAAAACCGCTGCCTTCGCCTCGCTGCTTGTTCTCGCCACGTCCGCCGTGGCTCAGGACGGCACCATCTATCCGCTCGAAACGCCCGCCGAACCCAACGCCATTCCGCTCAACACCGGCGGCGTCGAAAACCAGCCCGCACGCGAAACCTGGTTTCGCCAGTGGGGCGATCCGATGGCGCGCAACATCACCGCGGCCACGCTCACGCCCTTCCTGCCGGATCCCGCCAAAGCCAACGGCGCGGCCGTCATCGTCGCGCCCGGCGGCGGTTTTCGCTGGCTCTCGATGGGCAACGAAGGCTGGGAAGTCGCCCAGGCCCTCGCCGACCGCGGCATCGCGGCGTTTGTCCTGAAATACCGGTTACAACCGACGCCGGTCTCGCTCGAGGATTTCAAGGAATCGATGAACCAGACCTTCGCCGCCGCCGGAGCCGGCGAAAACCGGCCGCGCCCGCCCCGGCCGGATTTGTCGAACCAGCTCGCGGACGCCGAGGCCGCCTACGCACTGATCCTGAAGCGCGCGAAGGAATGGGGCGTCGATCCCTCGCGTCTCGGCATGATCGGCTTTTCGGCCGGCGCCGGGCTCACGATGCATTGCACGCTGCATTCGCAGACGATGAAGCTCGCGTTCATCGGACCGATCTACGGCGGCATGGGCCCGGTCGACGTGCCGAAGGACGCGCCGCCGATGTTCAACGTCATCGCCACCGACGACTTCCTCTTCCGCGGCCAGTTCGGCGTGATCAAGTCGTGGTTCGACGCCGGGCGCCCGGTGGAATTTCACCTGTATCAGAATGGTGGACACGGCTTCGGCCTCGGCAATCCCGACCGCACGAGCAACCGCTGGTTCGACGCGTTCATGCACTGGCTCGACGTGAACGGCTTCCTGAAGCCGGCGGCGAAGAAAACGGATTAAGCGCAAAGACGCGAAGACTGCGAAGGCTCGCGAAGAAGACCGGCGGGAGTGAAGCAAAGCCGTTGTCCCTGGGGACAAATCACCGCCGGCCGAAAACTTGGTTCGTTCTTCACCCCGAATCGAAGCGACCAGCGCCGCCGCGGCGCGCGGGCGGTTCGATCGGTCCGGCTTCGCGGATCGGCCTTCGCTTCTTCGCGCTTTGTTCGAAGACAAAAACCCTCGGATTCAGCGCGAAGGCGCAAAGAGGCAAAGGTTCGCGAAGAAGACAGGCCGGAGTGAGCCAAATCCGTTTCGCCACCCGGCCACTGAACAGCCGGCCGAAAACTTGGTTCGTTCTTCACCCCCGGATCGAAGCGACCAGCGCCGCCGCGGCGCGCCGTCGGTTCGATCGGTTCGGCTTCGCGGATCGGCCTTCGCGCCTTTGCCTCTTTGCGCTTCATCTCCGCGGTCGAAGCCACCCGCGCCGCGGGCTGGCCTTTCGGCGCGAGGTGTGCAGGTTCCGCGGCCTTAATCGTCATGGCCCGCCCTTCCCTCACTCCCCGCGTTCGCGCCGCCCTCCGCCGGTTGGCGGCGGGCCCGCAGGACATGCGCGACGAGGCGCTGTTGCGCGAGATCAACGACGAACTGAAAAAGTTGCCCGTCGACGAAATCGCCTACATCCGCGACCGCGTGCGCTATTCCTGTCCGCCCTGCCCGATGGTGCAGTCGGTGGTGCTGATGCTCAACGGATTGATCGAGGTGAAAAACCTGCAGTTGTGACAGAGCGCAGGAGCGTCGGATTAAGCGCGAAGACGCGAAGGCGGCGAAGATTCGCAAAGAGGAGCGACCTTTTTCCCGAAGACTGCGCGGCCCCCTGCTCTTGAACCCGCTTGCGGCGCACCTGTCCCAGAAACGGCGCCGCTCTTCTTCTCATCCGAATGCGCGGACGTCCGAGTCTTCCATGAGCGCGACTTCCTTTCCCGGTGACGCCAAGGAGCCCGTCCGTCCGGGCACACCGGAGTCGAAGCGCGAGCTGGCGACACGGCGGACGATCACGTTGACCGGCGGAACGCGTTTATCGTTTTTGACCGCGGGCAACGCGTCAGCGCCGGCGGTGCTCCTTCTACACGGATTTCCCAATTCGGCCCGGAGCTTCCGCGGGATAATCCCCGTGCTGGCGCGAACGGCGTTTGTGATCGCGCCCGACCTCCCGGGCTTCGGCGAGTCCGACCCGCTGCCTTCCGCGTCGTTCGAGGCGTTTGCGGAGGCCGTCGCCGAGTTGCTCGATCATCTGGCGGTCGGACCGCGTTTCATATATCTGCACGACTTCGGCGCACCGGTCGGGCTCCGCTTGGCGATGGCGGCGCCCGATCGTGTGCTGGGTCTCGTCATTCAAAACGGCAACGCGCATCGCACCGGTCTCGGTCCCCAATGGGCGGATACGATGGCCTTCTGGTCGGCGCCGAATGAACACAACGAAGCCGCGGCCACCGCACACCTCACGCTTGAGGGCATCCGCGCCCAATACGTGGCTGGCGTGCCTGCCGAGGTCGCCGACCGCATCTCACCGTCAGTCTGGGAAGAAGACTGGCAGGTGATGTGCCGGCCCGGCCGGATGGAAACGCAACGCGCCCTCATCGCGGACTATGCGCGGCACGTGGCGCGCTTCGACGCCATCGCCCACTATCTCGCCGCCCGCCAGCCGCCGGCGCTGATGGTGTGGGGCCGACACGACGCCTTCTTCGAGATCGCCGAGACCGTGTCGTGGATGCAGGCGCTGCCCCGAATGGAAGCGCACATTCTCGATGGCGGACACTTCCTGCTGGAAACCCACGCCGAAACGGCGGCAGCCCTCCTTCTCGACTTCATCCGCCGTTTCGCGCCGGCGTCACGCGAAGCCTGAGCGGTTGGCCGTTCGACAACTCTATGCCAGCGGCAAAGCCACGGCCGATCAGGCCTGGAGCATGGCTCTGGTCTTTGCGATCGGCCTTCTGCTCGGAGTCGCAGCTCTGTGGATACGCGACCGGTTCCGGCTCCAGCCCGAGAAGCGGCAGATCGAAGCCCTGCTGCGCGATCTCGACGCGCCGGCCGCGTCGTGAACTTCGCGCCTTCCCGCCTTCGCGTTGTTCGAAGAGAAAAACCGTCGGACTCAGCGCAAAGGCGCGAGGAGGGCGAACGTTCGGCAAGAAGAATGCCCGGAATGAGGCGAATCCGTTCCGCCACCCGATACCAAGTCGCCGGGCCGAAAACTTGGTTCGTTCTTCACCCCACTCGCGCACGCCCGCGACCCAGTCGCACCCAAATGAGCCCACGGAACACACCGATCACACGGAATTCAGAACCATTCTTCCGTGTATTCCGTGTGTTCCGTGGGCCAAATCCGAAACTTTCGTGTTTTTCGTGGTTCCCCATCCGATCGAAGCGACCGCCGCCGTCGCGGCTCGCGCTCAATAACGCCGGCGGGCGCGCGGGCGGTAGGTCGAGGACGTATCCTTTACGCGATACGTGATGCGCGCCTTCTCCGTGTCGTAGGGGCTCATCTCCATTTTCACGGTGTCGCCGGCGGCGATCTTGATGAAGTGCTTGCGCAACTTGCCGGAGATGTGCCCCAGCACGACGTGGCCGTTGGAAAGCTGCACCCGGAACATGGTGCCGGGCAGCACAGCTACGATCTTTCCTTCAACTTCGATATGAGATGCAGATTTCGAGTCTGGGCGGGTGGTGGATGTATTTTGGATCAAGCGGGCACCCTAACCGACCATTCCACTAATGCAACGTGCGAAACCCGCATGACCGGTGGTTTTCACCCACATTTTTCGTCTCGCGAAGCGCGCGCCCACCCACGGCAATGATTTCGAACCCCGCTCAACGCCAGCCTCACACCCGAACTCCTCTTCACCATGCGCTTCCGCTTCCTCACCGCCACCCTTCTCTTCAGCTGCCTCGCCCTGGTCACCAACGCCGCCGCAAACGACAAGGCCGGCGCCGCCGCCTACAGCAGCAGCGTAACGACGAAGATTCTGCTGCAAACACAGACGGACGGTGCAGGCGCCAAACTGGTTTATCCAACGCAGGCGCCGGCGGAGGTGACCGCCGTCCTCGTCGAACTCGCGCCCGGACGCCAGACCAACTGGCACCGCCATCCAGTCCCCTGCTTCGCTTATATCCTCGACGGCGAGATCACCGTTGAAACCGAGACCGGCGAAAAAAAGACCTTCAAGGCCGGGGACGCCCTGCCCGAGGTCGTCGACCTGCTGCACAACGGCATCAACACCGGCGCGACGCCCGTGCGCCTCGTTCTGTTTGTCATCGGCACGGTGGGCCAGCCGTTCGCGGTGCGCGCCGCTGCGCCCTGATCGCCCTCGCCGCGCGGCTGGTGCCGGGCCCCGAGCCCGGCGATCGCGACCCGCCAACTGTCCGCGCCACCTTCTGCCGCTAGGTCACAGGTGTTCTTCGTAAGTGATGTCGATCTTGGCGGTGAAGGCTTTCTTTTTGGCTTCGCCCTGGAACCGAATGCTGTGGGTGCGCTCGTCGTAGCTCCAGCCGTTCTCCGGATCGGGCTTCACCTCGACGCCGTCGACCAACACGCGGAAACTCTTCTTGTATAACGTGGCGCCCGGAGCGACCGGATCGAGCGCCACCGCCACCGTGTCGGCGATGCGATCGCCGAGTGCCGCCAGCGGCGCCGAAAAATCGCTCTCGATGTTCAACACCGTCCCACCCGTGAGCTCGGCGGCGCGGCGGTGCGAGATGTTGTCCGGCGCGACCACCGCGTGCATCTCGATCTTCCCGCGTTTGTTGCCTTTCGCGATGATGAACGGCCGCAACACCCAGTAATTGATATAGCCGTCGAGCGTCTGCCGATTCTTCGGATGCCGCGCGTTATATTGGTTGAGCAGATCCGGCAGCGTTCCGTTTTCGATCCACTCGGCTTTCTGCGTGCCGTCCCTTTCCTCCTTCCACAACGCCATGCGCGTCTCCTCCTCGTCCATGAAGAACACCACAATGGTGGTCGCTTCCGGACGCAGGAACGTGTGCTGCTTGTTGTAGTAATTCGCGACGAAATTATACACCGCGGTGAACGCCGTGCGGTTACTGTCGCCGTTGGTGCCGACCTTCACCAACTCGGCAAAGAGGCTGTCCGGTGTCTTCGGCGTCACCCACGGCTGCGCCATGGCCGGCAGCGTCACGAGGCGCCCATTGCTGGCGACGCGCTTCGTGGTCTGCTTCGGTCGCCCACGCCAGTCGAGGACGGGTTTTCCCGCCGCATCGAGCTCCACCGTGCGGACTTGTTTATAGAAACGCTGATCCTCGGCGCGGACGCCCGGCTCCGCATTGACGAAGTCCGTTGTCAGCACGCCGATGCGATAGTCCAGGTCGCGCGTGTGGAAGAGCTGGCGGAACCGGCTCAGGTTGGCCGCGATGCGACTCTGGTGCGCCGCCATGGACGGCGAATTATTGATGACAAACACGAGATCGACCTCGCGGCTGCGGGAGCGGTCGGCGGTCACGTGGCGCACCCGGCGGATCGGCTCGACGTGCACGACGACGACGTTCTCCACGCCGAGGTGCGGGTTGTTCTCGTCGACCGTATAGTATTTGAAACGGTCCTCGCCGATGAAGCCGGGATTCGGCGCGTAGGTGAGCTGGCCGGTGGCGCGATCGAGCTTGGCGGTGCCGTTCTGCGGCTTCGCCTGCTCGTCGAGCAGGTAGGCGACCTTCGGGTCGCTGACAGCCGCGCGGTCGACGGGAGACATGAAATCCTCGTGGCTCGGGACCTTGTACATCGCCGGCTGATTCGGCCGGGTCGTGAGCGCGACCTCGCGAACGTTCATCCCCCGGACGCGCGTCGCATCGACCTCCAGCTTCTGCAGCATCACTGGCGGTGGCGGGCTGACGGCGATCACGACGGTGTTCTTGAACACGAGGCCCGATGTTTCGTTGCGCACCGTATAGGAGAAGGAATCCTCGCCTTGATAGTCGTCGTCCGCCCGATACGCGAAATAGCCCAGCCGCGACGTCTTGTTCTTGAAGAAGTCCGAATCGTCGCCGCCCGCGAGGCCCACGCGGCCATGCAACGGCTCCTCGGTGATGGTGAAGACGAGATCGTTGTCGCCATTCGCGCTCTGCAACTCGTCGGCGAAGACGAGCTGTCCATAAACGCCGCCATCCTCAGCGTCGAACTCCAGCCGCTTCATGGAAACAATCGGCTCCGCTTCGCCGCCGGCGCCGCCCGGAGCAGTCGCCGTTTCGTTTGCCGGGGCAGCGGGATCGGCGGCCCAGGCGGGTGTCAGGGCCAGAAGGCAGGTCAGCAGAAAAACGCGCAACAGGCCGCGGGCGGAAAATCCGAGGCTCGAAACAGTAAAAAGTGAGCGGCGCATAAAGGTAGAGTCCGTCATGTCAGAGAACGCGGAGTTCCGCCAAGCTTCCGCTAACCCGCCCGCTGTCAACGGTCCGGAAACCATTCCGGCCCGACCGCAAGCCGTTCGCCAGCACGTTCTCGCCACGCCGTCGCATCGGAACGCGACTTACAGGACGCACGGCGCGCGTAACGGCACCGGGTCAGCGAGCGAGCTGACGCTGCGCCTGCTCAAAGCCCTGGCGGGCGCCGTCGTGCGCGGGAGCGATCTTCAGAGCCGCAACGAACTCCTCGGCCGCTTCGCCCGGCCGGCCCAGATCAAGCAACACGCAGCCGAGCACATGGCGCATGTCGGCGTTGCCCGGCTGCAGCTCCACGGCGCGTCGCACGTGCGACGCCGCGTCGCCCAGGCGCTGCGACATCGCGTAAACGAGACCAAGTTTGAACTCGGCTTCGGCGTTGTCCGGTTGCTCGCGACGCGCCTCCTCGAGCAGCGCGCGCGCCTCGGCGACGCGTCCGGAATTCGCGAGCGCCCAGCCGAGGTTCACGCGGGCGACGGTCAGCCCGGGCTCGAGTTCGAGGGCGCGGCGAAAGGCCGCCTCGCCCGCCGCGGCGTCGCGCAGCGCCATCAACGTGACACCCAGCGTGTTGTGAGCGTTCGCGAACCGCGGCTGGAGCTGAATCGCTCGTTCGAGCAACGGCCGAGCCTCGGCGGCGCGGCCCAGACGGTTGAGGACATTGCCGAAGCTGTTGAGCGTTTCCGGGAAATCCGGCTTCAGCTCGTTCGCGCGCAGCAGGTGCGGCAAGGCTTCCGCCGTGCGACCGGCGTCGTCGAGCGCGATGCCGAGATTCAAATGCGCGACCCAGCTCGCGGGATTGCGCGCCAGGGTCGCTTCATAAAGGGCGAACCCGTTCCGATACGTGCCGCTCTGCCGCCACGTGAGTCCCGCAAGCACGAGGAGCACCGCCGCCGCGAGCGCCGGACCGCTCCAGCGCGGCCAGGGCAGCCGCGCGTATCCAAGCTTCACCGACGCCGCGAACAGCGCGATCATCGCGAGGCTCGCGTGATATTGGAAGTGATCCGCCACGTAGGAGAACACGAACGGGTAAACGTTCACGAATCCCAGCACGGGAAAGAGCGTGCCGCCGAACAGCAGGAGCGCCGCCAACGGTCCGCGATGGCGCCGGCTCCAGGCGACGGCGAGGGCGATCGCCGCTAGCGCCGCGAGCGGAAACAACAGTTGCCAACCGACGGACGCGTCGATCGTCCAGCGCGGATAAAAGAACGCCAGCCCGACCGGCCACACCAGTTTCCCGAGGTAAAACCACACGACGCGGCCGGCGAGCAGCACGCGCTCCACGGCATCGAGCCCGAAGTCGGCGCCCTGCGCCCCGATCCCGACACGCTCGAACCAGGCGGTGAAAAGTCCCGCGGCGGCGCCGAGCACGAACCAGGGCAGCAGCGGCCGCACGTCCGCACGCCAGGAGAGCCGGCCGCGCCGCCACCATGCGATCACGAGCAGCGCCGCCGGCAGCGTGGCGGTGACGGATTTCGTCAGCAACGCGGCGACAAACCACAACGTGGCAACCGCGTAACGGCGCGGCCGCCGGTCGGTTTCGAAACGCAACCACGCGAGCGCCGCCGCCAGATAAAAGACCAGCGAGAGCGTGTTCTTCTGCTCCGAGATCCAAGCCACCGATTCGACCGCCACCGGATGCAGGACGAACACGAAGCCGGCCAGCAGCGCGCCGGGGACCGCGAGCCGCCGCAACAGCGTCACGAACAGGCAGGCCGACGTCGCGTGCCACAACACATTGATCAAATGATAGCCGAGCGGAGCGTCGCCCCAGATCCGGTGCTCGAGCCAGAACGCCGAATGCAGCAGCGGATAATACTGCTGCGTCGCGCCCGGCTCGAACCAGACGCGGAACAATCCCGACCACGATTGTAGTGCCGGATTGGTGACATGGCCGGCGTCGTCCCATAGAAACGTCCCCCGCAGCGCCGGCAGGTAAGCAGCGAGCGCGGCGACGAGCAGCAAAACGAACACCGTTCCCGTCGGCGCCGCGAGCTCTTGGCGAGACGAGGCGGAAGGGGGCGATCGCTTCATGTGGCGCAGCAAACCTCGCGGCTCCCACCCGGGCAAGCCCGTTGCCGCTCCGGGTGCCGACGGAGTTTTCCGCGACCGTCAAACGCGTGAACCCGCCCTGCGGTGCGGCGCCAGGGAGCCGTTTGCGCTGACGATTCCAGCGCGCCTGATGCGGCAGATCGCGGCACCAGCACGCACCGCACGATTGCGCCGGTGACGGTTTCGCGGTGTCGTTTTCCGCGATGGGTTCACCACATCCGAGAGTTCCACCGCTGGTCATCCTGCTGCTCGTCGGCGGACTGATGCTGCTCCTCGCGCGGACGGTGCCGGTGCGGAGCTATGAACTCCCGTGGCGCAAGCCCGCCGTCGGCCTGATCGCTTTCATTGGCGGCGTGATCGTGGTGTCGGGTGTCGTCTCGTTTCGCCGCGCCCGGACCACCGTCAACCCGCGCCAGCCGCAGCGAGCGTCGGCCCTCGTCACCTCGGGCGTCTATCGCCTCACCCGCAACCCCATGTATCTCGGCATGCTGCTCTGGCTGATTGCCTGGACCGGGTGGCTCGCGCACCCGCTCGCGCTGCTCGGCCCGGCGCTCTTTGTGGTCGGCATGAATCGTTTTCAGATCAAGCCGGAGGAGGCCGCACTCGAGCGACTTTTCGGCGAAGCCTTCCTCGCCTATCGGCGAAAAGTCCGCCGCTGGATCTGACACGAACTTCGCGCGGCGGCGGTCGCTCTCATCGCGCCCGCGCTGGTCGTGAGCTCCGGTCAAATCCGGGGCTTCCCGGCGTAACACCGACGCGCGCCGGCCCGCACCGTCCCGACCCACCTTAGGATAGGCACAAAAAAGCCTGCCAGGAGAGAGGAGTCCGCCGCGCGCCTTTGCTAAACTGTCCCAGCCAGGTGCCACCCTGCTTGCGCGTTTGATATGCACCCTCGCCTCGACCGCGCACTGGCGCCCCACAGTATGGACCCCACCCCGCACCGCGTGATGAAACCTGTCCACCTTGCTTTTGCGCTCTGCGCTTTCGCTGCGATCGCGCTGACCTCCGCGTTCGCCGACCAGGGCGCGCTCGCGGGGCATCGTCACCGCGTGATTGTGTCGACCGATATCGGCGGCACGGACTTCGACGATTTTCAGTCGATGGTGCACGTGCTGCTCTACGCCGACGTCCTCGATCTCGAAGGATTGATCGCGTCGCCCTACGGCGCAGGTCGCAAGGAGCACATCCTGCAGGTCATCGATTGCTATGCGCGCGATTACGCCAACCTCCGCACGTATTCCGCGCGTTACCCGGAGCCCGACGCGTTGCGCGCGATCACGCAGCAGGGCGAAATCGAAGCCGCGCCCTATGCCGGATTTCGCCGCCCGACCGCCGGCTCCGATTGGATCGTCCGCTGCGCGCGGCGTGACGATCCGCGTCCGCTGCACGTGCTCGTCTGGGGCGGCATCGAGGACGTCGCGCAAGCGCTCCACGATGCGCCCGACATCCTGCCGAAGTTGCGCGTGTATTTCATCGGTGGCCCGAACAAGAAATGGAGCCCCGACGCCTATCACTACCTCGCGACGCAGCATCCGAATCTGTGGATGATCGAGTCCAACGCGACCTACCGCGGCTGGTTCACCGGCGGCAACCAGGAGGGCGATCTCGGCAGCGAGACGTTCGCCGCGGCGCATGCGGCGGGCCGCGGCGCGCTCGGCGACTTCTTCGCGCGCGGGATCCGGCTCGAAGAGCGCACGCGCACCTCGCTGAAAATGGGCGACACGCCGACCGTGAGCTGGCTGCTGCGGGGCAATCCCGAGCTGCCGTTTCAACCCGGTTGGGGCGGTCGCTACGTCCGCGCGTGGCCGCGGCCTTACGCGCGCTTCGATCGCCTCACGACGGCGGAGGATCGCCTGGAAATCTTCGGCATTCTCGAGCTCGTTCTGCCGCTCGGCCCGAACGCCCCCGCCGCGCCATCCGCGGAATTGGTCGTGGATAACCAAAACCTCGCCGGCTGGCCCGATGGCGCCGGCGCGATCCGGTTTCGTTTCTGTCCCAAGGACGCGAAAACCTATCGCTACACGGTGCGCAGCAACGCGCCGGCGCTCGACGGAAAAACAGGCGCGATCACGTCGGTGTTTCCCGCGGCCGACGCCGCGCTCGCGGTCGATCCCACGCATCCGCAGTGGTGGACCGACGACCCATCGCCCGCCGTCGCCGAAGGTCGGCACCACGGCGCGAAAACCATCAGCCAGTGGCGCGAGGATTTCCTGCGCGATTTCGCCACACGACTCGAACGCTGCCGCGCGCCCGCGAACGCACCGGCCTCGCGCTAATGTTCAACGCTTCCGCCACGTTGCCGCTGGCGCCGCCGAGGCAAGACTCCTTCCGCTCATGAAACGTCACGTCCGCCTCGCTCTTCTCGCCCTCGCCTGCTGCGTCCCGCTGCTCGCGACCGGCGCCGCCCATCCGCGCGTCTTCATCCTCTCCGACATCGAAGCCGACCCGGACGACACGCAGAGCCTCGTGCGGCTGCTGCTGTATTCAGATTGTCTCGACATCGAGGGCCTGGTGGCGACGACCTCCACCTGGAAACGCACGTCCGTCGCGCCGGAGTCGATGCACGCAGTGATTCGCGCCTACGCCAAGGTTCACACCAATCTGCTCCAGCACGATCGCGGCTATCCGCAACCCGACGCGCTCGACGCCTTGGTGAAATCCGGTCGGCCTGAATATGGCATGAGCGGCGTCGGCGACGGCAAGGACAGCGAAGGCTCCGACTGGTTGATTCACGTCCTCGAGAAAAGCGACGAGCGCCCCCTGTGGATCTCCGTCTGGGGCGGCGCCAACACGCTCGCGCAGGCCCTGCACAAACTGCGCGCGACGCGCTCCGCCGCGGAGGTCGATCGTCTCGTGGCCAAGCTCCGCGTTTATACAATCTCCGACCAGGACGACAGCGGCCCTTGGCTGCGGAAGGAATTCCCGAACCTCTTCTATATTGTCACGCCCGGCGGCGACTACGGTGCGGCCACCTGGAGCGGCATCAACAGCGTCATCGACGGGATGGACAACACCACGATCAGCAATCGCTGGATCGCGACCCATCTGCAGCAGGGTCACGGTCCACTCGGCGCCGTTTATCCCGATGTCGCGTGGGGCGTGGAGGGCGACACGCCGAGTTTCCTCGGCCTGGTCCCCAACGGGCTGAACGCTCCCGAGCATCCCGATTACGGCGGCTGGGGAGGACGTTACGAACGCTACCGGCCCGACGTGCCGGTCGCGGATCCGAAGACGTTCATCGGCGGCATTCCCATTCCGCCGGAAACGCGTCCGATCTGGACCAACGCGATCGACACCTACGCGCCGCCGCAGACGCCCGCTTACGGCCGCGCGACGCGCCCGGGCGAAAAGACGTTCCGCGATTTCAAGACGACGCTCTGGCGATGGCGCGACGATTTTCAAAACGACTTCGCCGCGCGCATGGATTGGACCACCAAGCCTTTCGCCGAGGCAAATCACCCGCCAGTTCCCGTGCTCGATCATCCCGCCCAGCTCACCGTTAAATCCGGCGAGGGCTTCGGCCTCAGCGCGCACCGCAGCAGCGATCCCGACGGCGACAGCCTGAGCTTCTACTGGTTTCACTACCCTGAAGCCGGCAGCTACCGGCAACTGGTGAAAATCGACGGCGCCGAAAACGCCATCGGCGCCTGGGTGATCGCACCCAAGGTAGAAAAACCCGAGACGCTCCACTTCATTCTTCGACTCACCGACAAGGGCAGCCCCGCCTTGTCGCGCTATCAACGCGTGATCGTGACCGTCACGCCGTAAGTGACGTAGCCTTTTTCCGAATACTCTCATGAAAACCCTGCGTCTGATTCTTCTGCTCGCGACCGCCGCCTTGCCGCTGCTCGCGAGTGCCGCGAAGCCGCGCGTCTTCGTCCTCACCGACATCGAGAACGAGCCCGATGACGCGATGTCGATGGTGCGCTTTCTCACCTACGCGAACCAGTTCGACGTCGAGGGCCTCGTCGCCACGACGTCGATCCACCAGCAGAACCGCGTCGCGCCGCAACGGATCCGCCAGATCGTGACGGCCTACGGGAAGGTTCGCGATCAGCTCGAGCAACACGAGCGCGGCTTTCCTACCGGCGAACACCTGCTCGGCCTCGTCTCCGAAGGCCTCCCCGTCTACGGGCTGCTCGGCGTCGGCGAGGGCAAGGACTCGCCCGGCTCCGAAGCGCTCATCCGCGCGCTCGACCGCGACGACGCGCGTCCTCTCTGGGTTCCGGTCTGGGGCGGGCCGAGCGTGCTTGCGCAAGCGTTGTGGAAGATCCGCGCCGCGCGTTCGCCCGATCAGCTCGCCCGCGCCGTCGCGCAGCTCCGCGTCTACGCGATCTCCGACCAGGACGACTCGGGGCCGTGGCTGCGCCAGGAGTTTCCCGGACTCTTCTACATCGTGAGCCCGGGCTTCGGGACCGGCGGCGCCTACCACCACGCGACGTGGAGCGGCATCAGCGGCGACTATTTTCACGCGCGCTGCGCCGGCGCCGACTTCACCGTCGTGACCAACGAGTGGCTCGACCACCACATCCGCCGAAAAGGCCCGCTCGGCGCGGAGTATCCGCGTTGGGAATACCTGATGGAGGGCGACACGCCAAGCTTCCTCGGCTTGATCGGCAACGGCCTCAACGTCCCCGAACATCCCGACTGGGGCGGCTGGGGCGGACGTTACGAGCTCTACACGCCGCGTCCGCAGAAATGGCACCTTCATCCGGAAACGCGCCCGATCTGGACCGACTCCGACGACGAAGTGAAAGGCATCGACGGCCGCTGGCATGACACGAACCACGCCACGATCTGGCGCTGGCGCGAAGCCTTTCAAAACGATTTCGCCGCCCGGATGGATTGGACCGTGAAATCGCCGAAGGAAGCCAATCACCCGCCGCAACCCAGGCTCGGCCACGCCGCCCAACTGACCGCCAAACCCGGCGAGCGCATCGATCTCAGCGCCGAGGGAACAACGGATCCGGACGGCGACGCGGTTTCCTACGAGTGGTTCTATTACCACGAGGCTGGGACGTTCCCGCTCTCGAGCGGCCGCTCCGGTCAGCCGCTCGACATCCAGAATTTCGATCAGCCGAAAGCTTGGTTCACCGTTCCGACGAGCCGCGTCATGGCTCCGGGGACCGGCGCGATGCACATCATCCTCGCCGTCACCGATCACGGCAGTCCGCGGCTCACGCGCTACCAGCGCGTGATCGTCAACGTCGTCAACTAACCGCCGCCTTTGCCCCACCCCACACCCGTCATGCTCTCCCTTCGCCGTCATTCCCACGCGCTTCGCTGGTTCGCTGCGTTGCTCCTCACCGCCGCGTCTTCGGTGAACGCCGCATCATCCGGCGCGCCGACCGTTTTTGCGCCCGTGCCGGAAACGCTCTATGCCGGGGCGCCGTTCGATTTGCCGCGCGTGACCTTGCCGCAGATTCCGGCGCGAGCGGCGTCGATCGTCGACTTCGGCGCGATCGGCGACGGCCGAACGCTCAACACCGACGCGTTCGCGCGCGCCATCGGTCAGCTTGCCGATCAGGGCGGCGGCCGCGTCGTCGTGCCGCGCGGCATCTGGCTCACCGGCCCGATCGTGCTGCGCGATCGCATCGAACTGCACACCGAAGCCGGCGCCGTCGTGCTTTTCAGCCCCGACCGCACCCTCTACCCGCTCGTGGAAACGAATTTCGAGGGCGGACGCTCCATGCGCTGCCAGTCGCCGCTTTCGGCCAATGGCGCGCAACACATCGCGATCACGGGCGCTGGCGTGTTCGACGGTTCCGGTCAGGCCTGGCGCCCGGTAAAACGCGCCAAGCTCACCGAAGCGCAGTGGCGCGACTTGGTCGCCTCCGGCGGCGTGCTCGACGACAGCGGCCAGATCTGGTGGCCCAGCGCTGGCGCGCTGGCCGGTGCGCGCGGTGACGGGCGTTCCCGCGACGGTCGTCCGACTCGCGAGGATTTCGAACGCATCCGCGACTTCCTCCGGCCGGTGATGGTCAGCCTGCGCGAATGCCGGCAGGTGCTGCTCGATGGTCCCACGTTTCAAAATTCCCCCGCTTGGAATCTTCATCCGCTGCTCTGCGAGGACGTCGTCATCCGTCACGTCACCGTGCTGAACCCGTGGTATTCGCAAAATGGCGACGGCCTCGATCTCGACTCGTGCCGCAACGGCGTCGTCTACGGTTGCACGTTCGACGTCGGCGACGACGCCATCTGCCTGAAGTCCGGCAAGGACGCCGAGGGCCGCGCCCGGGGCCGGCCAACGGAGAACTTCGTCATCCGCGACAACGTCGTCTACCACGGCCACGGCGGCTTCATCGTGGGCAGCGAGATGTCCGGCGGCGTGCGCAACATCTACGCCGCCGATCTCACCTTCATCGGCACCGACGTGGGCATCCGTTTCAAAAGCACCCGCGGCCGCGGCGGCGTCGTGGAAAACATCCACATCGACGGCGTGAACATGCTCAACATTCCGACCGAGCCGATTCACTTCAATTTGTTCTACTCCGGCAGCGCGCCCGCCGAGGACGACGCCGCGACCGCCGATCCCGCCGACTACCTGAGCCGCTTCCCCGCCGTGTCCGAAACCACGCCGTCGTTTCGTCACATCACGATTCGCAATGTGATCTGCCGCGGCGCCGGCACCGCGATGTGGATCCGCGGCTTGCCCGAGATGCCGGTGCAAGACGTGCGTTTCGAAAACGTCCGGATCACCGCGACGCGCGGCGCCCGCCTGATCGACGTCGCCGGCATCCAGTTCGATCGCGTGCAGATCGAAGCCACCGAGGGACCGTTGCTGCAGCTGCAAAACGCCCAGAGCTTCATCGCCCGAGACACCGCGCTCGCGCGCACCGCGGGTTCCTCCGGGCCGCTCGACGTGCGCGTGGCCGGACCGCTTACGCGCGACGTCGATCTCCGCGGGCTGACTTCGCCCGGCGGACCGCTGGAGTTTCACGTCCTCTCCACGCTCCCGCCCGGTCGCGTGCAATTACCCAACCGCTAAACGCTCCCGCGCGCGGGATAAAACCCTCCCATCGTCATGCCGAAGAAAATCGTCAGCTGGATCGCGTATCTGCTCCTCACCGCCGGACTCAACGCCGACGAACTCCGTCCCCAAGCCGAGGCCGCGCTCACGAGAGCCGTCGCGTTTTTCCACACCCTCAACGCCCACGGCGGTTACGTTTACGCGGTGACGCCGGATTTGGCGCAGCGCTGGGGCGAGTCTCCGGCCGATGCCGATACGATCGAGGTGCAGCCGCCTGGCACGCCGGCCGTCGGCCAGTCGTTCCTACGCGCCTACCTCGCGACGGGCGACAAGGAAGCGCTCGCCGCCGCGCGCCACGCCGCGGACGCATTGATCCGCGGACAAAACCGGCACGGCGGTTGGGATCACACGATCGACTTCGCGGATCTGACCAACGAAACCGTCAGCCTCGACGACAACCAGAGCCAGTCCGCCGTCAGCTTCTTGCTGGCCCTGAACCAGGTCGCGCCCGACGAGCGACTCACCGCCGCCACGCAGCGCGCCGTGCAGATGATGCTCACGACGCAGCTGGCGAACGGCGGCTGGCCGCACCTGTATCCCGCGCGCGGCAACTACCACGATTTCGCGACATTCAACGACGCCGGCATCAACGACTGCGTGCGCGTGATGATCGAGGCGCACCGCGCCGATCCCAAGAACGCGGCGATAGAGCACAGCCTGCGGCGCGTCGCCCGCTTCATCGTGATCTCGCAACAGCCGCCGCCGCAACCGGGCTGGGCGCAGCAATACAACGAGTTTCTCCAACCCGCCTGGGCGCGCACGTTCGAGCCCGCGTCCCTCTGCCCCAGCGTGACCGTCCGCAACATCGGCACGCTGATCGATCTCTACCTCGCGCTCGGCGACGAGACCCTGCTCGAGCCGATCCCCGATGCGCTGCGCTGGCTGGGCGAAATCCGTCTGCCCAACGGCAAGTGGGCGCGCTTCGTCGAAATCGGCACGAACCACGCGCTCTACTACGACCGCGGCCGGATTCGCGTGAACAGCGTGGAGGAACTTCATCCCGAGCGCCGCACCGGCTACGGCTACGAGACCGACCTGTCCGACGCGATCGCCGCCGCGACCCGCCGTTACGAGAAAGCGCTGCGACTCGGCCGCGAGGGCCTGAAAAACGACGAGGAGCGCGCGCCGTCGCAGGAGAAGATCGTCCGCCGCCTGGACGAGTTGTCCGGCACGGTGAAGAAGATCATCGCCGCGCAGGACGCGTCCGGCGCGTGGATCACCCGCAACGACCGTTTCAAAAGCGAGGCGCCGAAGGGCCAGCGCTGGAACGGCGAGTATACGGTCACGGACCGCATCAGCAGCGGCGTCTTCAACCGCAACGTCGCGGCACTCTGCGACTACCTGGAGTTGAACGCGCGCCTGGAAAAACTCTGACGCGTCGGCGCCGCGCGCCTCGCGGACGAGATTGCCCCTATTTCCAGCCCGATTGCTCAGCCCCCCGGTTGCACCGGCCGCATCGTCACGATTCTACCGACTTCCTGGTCGCTCCTATCTTCTTAAACCTGCGGTAAACAGCGCTCGGCACCTGGAACCGCCTCCTTGAACTCGCCGAAAACGGGGAGAAGGCCCGCGCGGCGCTCCGGCCCGCCTTAGTTTTGCGCCAAAATCTGCAAGAATCCGGCGCGAAATCGCAGGCGGCTCCCGCTAGTATCGCGGTCCTTCCCGACCCCGCCGGGCTTCACTTTCGCGAGTGAGCGATCGGCACCGTCGCCCGCCATGACTCAATCCGCCCCTCTCGCCCTCGGCGTCATTTTCGGCAACCGCGATTTCTTCCCCGACAAGCTCGTGCCCGAAGCGCGCGCCGACATTACCAAGCGCTTCGGCCAGCTCGGCCTCGAAGCCGTGATGCTCGATCCCGCCGAGACCAAACTCGGCGGCGTGGAAACGCACCACGACGCCCGCGCCTGCGCCGATCTCTTCCGACGCCACCGTGACCGCATCGCCGGGATCCTCGTGTGCCTGCCGAATTTCGGCGACGAGAAGGGCATCGCCGACACCCTGAAGCTCGCCGGCCTCAACCTCCCTGTGCTCGTCCAGGGCTATCCCGACGATCTCGACAAACTCGACGTGATCCGCCGTCGCGACTCGTTCTGCGGCAAGATTTCCGTCTGCAACAATCTCCGCCAGGCCGGCATCGCCTATTCGCTCACGACGAAACACGTCGTGCACCCGCTCGACGCCTCGTTCCGCTCCGACCTGCAGGACTTCGTCGCCGTCTGTCGCGTCGTCCGCGGTCTGCGCGGCGTGCGGCTCGGCGCCGTCGGCGCCCGGCCGGGCGCGTTCAACACCGTGCGCTACTCCGAGAAGATCCTCGAGCGCCACGGCATCAGCGTCACCACCGTCGACCTCTCGGAAATCCTCGGCGCTGCCGCGAAGATCGGCGAAACCGACACACGGCTCCGCACCAAGATCGACGAGATCAACGCCTACGCCAACACCAGCGCGGTCCCGCCCGCGAAGCTCGTGCAGATGTCGCGCCTCGGCGTCGTCCTCGACGATTTCGTCGCCGCCCACCACCTCGACGCCACCGCCATCCAGTGCTGGACCTCCGTGCAGGCCAATCACGGCTGCAACGTCTGCACCTCGATGAGCATGATGAGCGAAGCCTTCCTGCCGAGCGCCTGCGAAGTCGACGTCACCGGCGTGCTCACGATGTATGCGATGCAGCTCGCCTCGGGCTCGCCGTCGGCCCTCGTGGACTGGAACAACAACTACGGGACGGACGCCGACAAGTGCGTCCTCTTCCACTGTGGCAACTGGGCGAAGTCGTTCCTCCCCGACATCACCGTCGCCACCGCCCCGATCCTCGGCTCCACGCTCGGTGTGGAAAACACCTGGGGCGCGCTCGACGGCCGCACGCCGGCGAGCCCGCTCACGTTCGGTCGTATCACGACGGACGATACTGCCGGTGTCATCCGCACCTACGTCGGCGAGGGCACGCTCACCAACGACGAGCTCAAAACCTTCGGCAACCGCGCCGTCGCCCACGTGCCGAAGCTGCAGAAGCTGCTGCATCATGTCTGCCGCGAAGGCTTCGAGCACCACGTCGTGATGAATGCCTCCCGCACCGCCGCCGTGCTCGCCGAAGCGTTCGAGACTTACCTCGGTTGGGAGTGCCACCACCACGAGCGCCCCGAAGCCTGAGCGCCGGCCGTCCCGCCGCGCGCGATTTGACGCTCCCGATGACCGATCTCGAACTCGCCCTCAAGGCCACGCACCTCCGCCGGAGGATGCTGCGGCTGATTCACGACGCCGGCGCCGGCCACACCGGCGGCGGTCTCTCGTGTCTCGATATTCTCAATACGCTCTATCACCGCGTGCTCCAGGTTTCGCCCGCGACCGTCGACTCCCCGACGCGCGACCGCTACGTCCAGAGCAAGGGCCACAGCGTCGAGGCACTCTACGCCGTGCTCGCGGACTGCGGCTTTTTTCCCGACGCCGATCTCGATACGGTCTGCCACTATCGCAGTCCCTATGTCGGTCACCCGACCCGCAAGATCGCCGGGATCGAAATGAATACCGGCGCGCTCGGCCACGGCTTGCCGATCTGCCTCGGCATGGCGCTCGCCGCGAAGCTGGATCGCGCGAGCTATCGCGTTTTCACGCTGCTCGGCGACGGCGAGCTCGCGGAGGGCTCCAACTGGGAAGCCGCGATGGCCGCCGCGCATCACAAGTTGGACAACCTCGTCGCCATCCTCGACCACAACACGCTCCAGATCACCGGCCCCACTCGCTACGTGATGTCGAACGAGCCGCTCGACGAGAAATGGCGCGCCTTCGGCTGGGAGGTCCGCTCGATCGACGGCCACGATTACGCGCAGCTCACCGCCGCGCTCACCACCCCGCCGCCTGCGGGCAAGCCGCTTTTCATCCTCGCCAACACCGTCAAGGGCAAGGGCGTCAGCTTCATGGAAAACGTCGGCAAGTGGCACCATGGCGTGCCGAGCGAGACCGAACTCGCGCAAGCGCTCGCGGAGCTCGCCGCCGCCGAGAAGAAACTTCAGGAGGCCGCCGCATGAGCGCGCCCGCTCCGTCGATGTTCACGCCCGCAGCGAAGGCCATGACGCAAAAGCTCGGCCTAAAAATGGGCCGCGCCAATCTCGAGGAGTTCGCCGCCACGCTGCAGTCGCTCGCGCTCGCCGATCGGAACATCGTCGCCGTCACCTCCGATTCGCGCGGCTCGGGCAAGCTCGCGCCTTTCGGCAAGGCGCTGCCGCAGCAAATCGTCGAAGTCGGCATCGCCGAGCAGAACCTCGTCGGCATCACGGCCGGCCTCGCGGCGTGCGGAAAAAAAGCGTTCGGCGTTTCTCCGGCGTGCTTCCTCACCGCACGCTCGCTCGAGCAGATCAAGAACGACCTTTGTTATTCGGACGTTCCCGGCGTGCTCGTCGGGATCAGCGCCGGCGTCAGCTATGGCGCGCTGGGTTCGACGCATCACTCGCTCCACGATCTCGCCGTGCTGCGGGCGATCCACAATCTCACGATTCTCGTGCCGGCGGATAATTTCGAGACGCGCGAAGCGATCCGCTACGCCGCGCGCGCGCCACGACCGGTGTTCGTGCGTTTCGGAAAGGCCGCGATGTTCGACCTGCACGCGCCCGGAACGAACTTCGAAGTCGGCCGCGCGCTCACGCTGCGCGAGGGCCGCGACGTTGCGTTTCTCGCCACCGGCGAAACCGTCGTCCACGCTCTACTCGCCGCCGCACAGCTCGCCGACGAAGGCATCGCCGCGCGCGTGCTGAGCCTGCCGTCGATCAAACCGCTCGACACCGACGCGGTGCTCGCCGCCGGCCGGGAGTGTCGCGCCGTGATCTCCGTCGAGGAGCATTCGATTCATGGCGGTCTCGGCGAGGCTTGTGCGTCCACGTTGCTGCAAGCCGGCCTCGCGCCGCGTTTCCAGATCGTCGGCCTGCCCGACGAAGACACGGTCACAGGCGCGCAGGCCGACATCTTCGGTCACTACGGTATTTCGATGGAAGGCCTGAGCGCGACCGCGCGCGCGCTGCTGTCCCGCTGACGCGGCTACTTATGTTTTTTCTCGCGCTCGATCAAAGCACGTCGGCCACCAAGGCGCTGCTCTTCGACGCCGCCGGGCAGACGCTCGATCGCGAAGCGCGCGACCACGCCCAGCATTATCCGCAGCCCGGCTGGGTGGAGCACGACGCGGAGGAGATCTGGGCCAACACCCTCACCGTCCTCCGCACGCTCGTCGCGCGACAAGCCGCGCGCGCCGCCGAGATCTTGAGCCTGTCGATCGCGAACCAGCGCGAGACGATCGTCATCTTCGACCGCGCCACGGGCCGGCCGCTCGCGCCCGCGATCGTGTGGCAGTGCCGACGCGGCGAACCGTTCTGCGCCGCGCTCGCGGCGGAGAAGGAGTTCGTGCACCGGAAAACCGGCCTCAAGCTCGATCCGTATTTCTCCGCGTCGAAACTGCAGTGGCTCGTGCAGCATCGTCCTGAGCTGCGTGGGCAACTCGAGTCGGGCGCCGCGCTGATCGGCACGATCGACGCGTATCTCATTTATCGTCTCACCGAGCGGCGGGTGTTCGCCACCGATTCCACCAACGCCAGCCGCACGCTGCTGTTCGATCTTCACACGCGCACCTGGGACGACGCGTTGTGCCGGCTCTGGCAGGTGCCGCGAAACGCGTTGCCCGAAGTGCGGGAAAGCTCCGCCACCTTTGGCGACACGACGCTGGAGGGCGCGTTGCCCGCACCGCTGCTGATTCGCGGCGTGATGGGCGATTCGCAGGCGTCATTGCTCGCGCAGGGCTGCATCGCACCGGGCGCGGCGAAGGTCACGTTCGGCACCGGTTCGTCGCTGCTGCTCAACGTCGGCGCGACGCCGTGCGCCGCGGGTCAGGGCGTGCTCACCGCGCTGGCGTGGGTGCTGCATGGCGAGCCGACGTATGCGTTCGAGGGCATCATCATTTCGTCGGGCTCGACGCTCACGTGGCTGCGCGATCAGCTCGGATTCGCCAGCGACATCGCGGCGATCGAGCAACTCGCCCAGGCCGCGCCGGACAATGGCGGTGTGTATCTCGTGCCGGCGTTCACCGGTCTCGGTCTGCCGTATTGGCAACCGAAGGCGAAGGCGGCGCTGCTGGGCTTGAGCAGTCACAGCGATCGGCGTCACGTCGCGCGCGCGGCGTTCGAATCGATTGCGTGGCAGATCCGCGACGCGCTCGAAGCGATGCGGCGCGATGCCGGCGTGCCGGTCGGCGTGCTGCACGGCGACGGCGGTCCGACCGCGAGCCGTTTCCTCATGCAGCTCACGGCGGATTTGACCGGCACGGAGCTGCACGTGTCGAATCTCGCCGACGGCTCCGCGTTTGGCGCGGTGCTTGCGGGTCAACCGCGGAGCGGCGCTCACGCATCGATGGTGCCGCGCCTGGAGCGTGCGCGCGAGGTGACCGTTTATCGTCCGCGGCTGCCCGCGGAGGACGCGCGCCGGTTGCACGGCGAATGGCAAGCGGCGGTCAGGCGCCTGCTGAACGAACGTTAACCGACGTCGCGTTCCTCGATGCGATTCGACCGGCGATAATCGCGCGGCGAGCAACCGCAGGTTTTGCGAAACGCGATGTTGAACCGGCTGATCGACGAGAACCCGGAGTCCGCCGCGACGTCGTTGATCTTCGCGTCCGACGTCGCGAGCAGGCGCTGTGCGTGCGACACGCGATGCTTCGTGATGTAATCGATGAGCGTCGTGCCAAGTGTCTTCTGGAAGAGGTTCATCGCGTAGTTTGGATGCAGGCCGACGACCTTCGCGATGCGCTCGACCGTGAGTTTTTCGAGGTAATGCTGGGCCACGAAGCACGCCATCCGCTCCGCCTTGCTGAGCCCGGCCGCGCTGAACGGCTTTCGCGTTTCTGCGTTCGTGCGCGACGGGACGCTCGCGCCGAGCCGAAGCAAGCGCGCCTGCATCTCCAGCAACACGGAGCGCTCGAGCGCCGGATTGTTTTCGCGGAGCACGGCTTCCCAGTGCGCAAAAAGCTGCGCGTCGAACACCGCGCGCTGACCGGAAGGCTCGTTGATCAGTGCGCCGGCGAGCAGCGGCTTCACGATGCTCGCGGGGAGCCGCCACTGCAGGAACCACGGCAGCGGAATCGTCGCGACGAAGTAGGACGGCTCGTCGTCGAAATCGATGATCTGGTGCGGCACCGCCGCCCAAAACACGCTCAGGTGCGCCGCGGTGACGGTGACCTTTCGCCCGCCGAGCAGGTAGGTGACGTTGCCCGATTTCAGGAAGTTCAACTCCACCTCGTTGTGGTGATCGGGCCGGAGCATCTTCGACGGTCGCCAGTGCACGCAGGTCAATCCGTAAGGCTCGAAGTCCGGGCGGGAGGGATCGAAGGAAAGAGGCGCAGGGGCTTTGACCATCGGATAAATTTTCGGCTCACCCGATGCTTGAGCGAATGTCGGGGAAGGCATCCATGGGCGTCGCGTCTTTTTCTGTGCGAGGCTCTCGCGTGTCAGCCAATTAATCGCTCACGATGCGCGCGCTCGCCGGCTTTCGCCCCGCCGCCACGCGCCCGCTTTTCCGTCATGATAAGTTTCGACCCCACTCGTCTGGATCTCACGCCGTATGGCTTCTCGTGTCAGCGATGGACGCCGGCAGTGATGCGTCGCGCGGACCGGCACAACGAGATCGAGCTGAATTTTCTCACCGACGGATGGATCACTTATCTCTTTGGCGGGAACCTGGTGCGGATCGAGCCGCGGCGGTTGACGGCGTTCTGGGCGGCGGTGCCGCACCAGATCGTCGATCATGGCAGTCAGGCGGATTACTTTGTGGTGACGGTTCCGCTTGGCTGGTTCCTGAGCCTGCGGCTGCCGGAGCGTTTCGTGCAGGCGCTGCTGCACGGCCAGGTGGTGGCGCCGCCGTCGTTTGCGCACACGGAACTGGAGCTCTCGCGATTGCAGGATTGGGAGCAGGATTTCGATTCGCCGGACCGCACGATGCAGAGCGCGGCGTTTCTGGAAATCGAAGCGCAGATCCGGCGTTTGAGCGCCTCGTATCTGGACGCGCCGGCGGCGTCCGCCGCGCGAGTGAAGCGGGCGGGGTTCATTCACGATGGCATTCTGCTCAAAGCCGAGCGGATGGCGCATCTCGTCGCGCTCGCTACACGGAGCAGGTCGATACGGAAACCTTCGCGCGCGAAATCTCGTTGGCGCCGAAGCAGGCGCTGAAGTTGTTTCACCTGGTGTTCGGCACGGGGCTGTCGCGTTTCACCACGGGATATCGGATTTTTCAGGCGCAGCGACTGCTGGTCACGTCGGACTTGCGGATCGTGGACGTTTCCGAGGCGTCGGGTTTCGGCTCGCTGGGCCGCTTCAACCGCGCCTTCCGCGAGTTCTGCGGCTGCTCGCCGCAGGATTATCGGAAACGTTTCTCGCTCGTCGCGGCGCCGCCAATCCGCGCTTGCACGTCGCGCCTCAAGCGCGGCGTTTAGGGTTTAGGTGGAACGTGCCAGCTCGTCGCCCAGCTCCGCCGCAGCATTCCTCACCCCAGCGACAATCGCTTCCGCCAACGCAGCGGGGAAGCTCGCGGGAATTCGCTTTTCGACCGAGCTCAGCACCGCGGGGGTTTGATCGACGAGTTCACGAACCAAAGCGGCCATGTCCGGCTCGCCGCAACGCTTTCCCGTCTCGAGCCAGTGTCGAAGGCGAATCGAACTCCATTGATAGTGCCGGTTCTTTCCTTCGACAGCCATGGCCATCTTTATCTTCTCTGGCGCCAGGCGGCCCCGCCCGCGACCGATCATTGGATACGCAGAAAGCACATCGTAACATGGCGTGAGGCGAAAGGCTCCGCGCGGCCGGAGAAACAAACTGAAATTCTTCGCGTGCCCGTCGATCGCGGCGAGCAGCCAGAATACGAGTTGCGTTCGGAGAAAATCACGTCGGTCAGCGGCCGCGTTTTCGGAAGTCAGGAGAACGTCCATGATCTTCCGGATGCCCGGGCCACCGTCACTTTCGTATTTGAAGGCCGGAGGAGTGCCGGTGGCCTGGCAGAAGTCTTCTTGAGGCAGACGCAGCCACCACTTTCCGCCCTCCGCGAGCCGACGGTCGAATCGCTCCACCACCAGGGTTTTGAAATCGTCGAACGTTTCGATCCGACACGGCGCGATCGCGAGGCCGTAAGTTTGGACAAGCTGGGCGCAGAGCCACTCGTTTTCGACGGAAGTGGTCAGATCGATGCCTTGTGAGCTTAGGCCGATCGGCAGTTTCAAGATGTGCGTGGTGGGCGTCGTGCCGGTCGGTCGTCGCCATCGTCCGCCGTGCCACAGCAACGCCGTCTTTTCCTGTGCTCCAGCGAGCGAGATCCGGAAACTATCCGCATCGTCGTCTTGGCCTAAAGACGGGTTGAGTGCAGATCCCAGCAACTCTGCGACGCCGGCCGAAGTGAGCGGATCGCCCGTGATTTTCCGAACATCGGGCGCAGGAGAATCTTCGTCTAGCAGTTGGAGCGCGCCCACACAGTCGCGCCCCACTTCCTGCAACAAATCGAAGGCCTGGATCGACGCAGTTCGGAAACGCCGCTGCAGACGTTCGCGGATGTGTCGGTTATCCGGAAGAAGGTTGTCGAAAAACGCCTCCACGTTGGCGCGATAGGGCTCGCGCGACGGACGCAGCGGCAGCGAAAGCGAAATGGGGCGGCTCGCCGGCGAGGCGAGCCACGCGTCGGCGTAGAGAAATTCCTGTGCTCCGGTGGCCGGAAGGCGCCAGTGGCCGACCAGCTCTCCGTTCATCCAGACTCCCAGTGCTCGGGATTTTTTCGCGCGGCCCATGGTGCTTACCAAGCCGCTTGTTTCCCTTGTGGCTGGCGCGGTCGCAGGACGACCTCCACGTCGAGTGCGGCGAGCAGTTTCAAAACGCGAGCCACACTGCTCCGGCCGGGATCGGACTCGATTTCCGAAACGGCATTCTGCGCCAGTCCGACCCGCGCCCCGACTTCGGCTTGGGTGAGCTGGCGTTCACGCCGAAAGCCCTTGAGCACCGCGCCAAGCTGCTGAGGTGTCTTGATGGGGTAGTCCATGATTATCGGTAAAACCGATAACGGAGAACAATCGATAAACAAGATAAAACAGATTTATCACTTTTACCGATTTCATTGCTTACAGCCTTTCACCGCCGACGTTCGTGATCTTGGCCAGTTCTGCGGCAGCTTGAAGATCCCGCTGAGGTTCAGGAGGCGCTTCGGAGCGACCGTCTTTTCATTGCTGACCATCGGTGGGGGAGCTCATCAGTGCGCTCGTTCTCCCCCGCACGAATCCCGACGATCGCTTGAACTCCGGTAAAAAACGCTGGGCGGACCCGCTCCACCCAGCGTTTCTCTGCGGCCAGTAGTGCGGCGCGCTCGTAGGATAGCCGACGTTCGTCCTAGTGATCGGAAGCATGCAGCCGCGAAAGCAACGGAGCGCAAGAAAGCGAGACTCGAGCGTCAGGATTTCAGCCGGAGTGAAGGGCGAACAAACATGGCCAACGGGGAGACCATCTGCTCTCCCCTGGGGGGGGCCTCGCTGGAAGTGGAAAATTCTGGCTGTCTTTCTGAATCATTATTGCACGGCAGAATTTTTACGCAAAGCATCTGCGCCTCTAGCTTCCATCCAGCGCCGATCAAGCTCCAGCCCCCGATCGGCTTATCATGTTTCGCTTCATTCATACTGCCGACTGGCAGCTGGGCGCACGTTTCGCCCAATTCAGCGCGAGAGCAACCCACCTCCGCGAAGCCCGTCTCGCCACACTGAAACGCACGCTCGATCTCGCCGTGCAGCAAGAAGCCGACGCCTTCCTCATCGCTGGCGATCTCTTCGAGGACAACCAAGTGGACGACGCGCTCGTTACGTCCGCCGTCGGTCTCTTCCGCGCTTTCCCCGCGCTGCCCATCTACATCCTCCCTGGCAACCACGACCCGCACACCGGCCCCGATTCCGTCTGGCAACGCAAGGCCTTCCTCAACGTTCCGTCCAACGTCCACGTTCTCCGCGAAGCCGGCGTCACCGATCTCGGCGACGACACCTTCCTGCTCGCTTCTCCGCTTCATCAAAAACTCTCCACCACCGATCCCAGCCTAAAGCTCGGCGAACTCGCTGCCGGACTCCCACGCGACGCCGTCAAGATCGGCATCACTCACGGTGCCCTTGCCATCGAGGCTAAACACCAGCCCAACGATTTTCCCATCGCGCTCAACGCCGCCACGCGCGCCGGTCTCGATTACCTCGCCATCGGTCATTGGCACAACTGGCTGCCCGATACCGACGGCGGTCGCATCGTCATGCCGGGCACTCCCGAACCCGACCGCTTCGCCAACGATGCCAGCGGTCACGTCGCGCTTGTCGAGATCCTTGCGCGTGGCCAGACGCCCCGCGTGCAACCGATTCCCGTCGCCACCCTCACGTGGCGCTCGCTCTCGTTTGATTTCCTCACCGCCGAAGCCTCGCGCGCCAGCCTCGCCGCTACGCTTAACGACCTGAAACCCACCGCGGCCAATACGGTGTTGCGCGTCACCCTCACCGGCATCGCCTCACCCTCCGCGCTTGCCGAGACGCGCGCCTGGCTCAACCCGATCCTCGCCACTTTCCTGGTCGACCAAGTCGTCGACCGCACCCGCGTCGCGCTCACCACCGCCGAGCTCGCCGATTTCCAAGCCCGCCATCCGATCCTCGCCCAAGTCCTCGCCGACGTCGATCGCCTCGAAACTTTCGCCGGCGGGACCACGCCAACAATCGCGCCCGGGTCCGCCGGCGCCGCGACCGCCCCTTCGCATTCTGCTGCCGATCCGCTCTCGCTCGCCGAGGCCCAAAAACTCCTCGCCCCCTCCCGTATCGATCTCGCTCAGCTTACGCCCGAGTTCTTCGACCAGCTCCGCCAGACAGTTTTCCAAACGCTTCAGGAGGTCACTCGATGATCCTCCATTCCATCCAGCTCACCTACGTCGGCCGCTTCCGTTCCACCGTCCAGCTCGGTCCCTTTGCCCCCGGCCTCAACGTCCTCGCTGCGCCCAACGAATCCGGCAAATCCACCTCGCTCCAAGCTGCCGCTCGCGCCCTCTTCGATCGCCACACCACCAAGAGCGAAGAGCTGAAAGTCCTCCAGCCCGCCGGCACCGATCTCGCGCCGACTATCGCCGTCGATTTCGAGACGCGCGCCGGCCGTTTCCTCATCGAGAAAACCTTTCTCAACTCGCCGCGCAGCAAGCTCAGCCAGTGGCAATCCGGCTCCTGGCAGCTCATCGCCGACGCCGACCAGGCCGACCAGCGCGTCAACACGCTCCTCCAGTCCACGCTCCCCGGCCGCGGCGCCACCAAGCCCGAACATTGGGGTTTCCTCGGTTTCCTCTGGGCTCGCCAAGGCGAACCCGCCGCCTGGCCCGGTCTTGACGACGAAGCCGTGGGCCAACGCATCCGCGCCCGCCTCGCCCGCGTCGAACTCGATCCTGTCATCGAACAACTTCGTGCCCGTCTCTCCGCCAGCGCTGATTCCATCCTCACCTCCGGCGGCAGACCCAAGACCGGTGGCCCCCTCGCCACCGCCGAGGACGACCTCGCCGCCATCGAGGTGCAGCTCGATGGCCTCCGCCAGACCCGCGCCAATCTCGAAGTCACCCACCAGCGCTACCACCAAGCCGAGGCCTCTGTCGCCCAATTGGAAAAAGAGCTCGCCGACCGCACCGCGCTCGCCAACCAGCTCCGCGAACAGACCCTCACTGCCGAACGCCTGCGCGGCGAACTCGACGCCCGCCGCCAAGCCCTCGCCACCGCGCAAGAAAAACTCGCCGCGCTCGCTGCCGATGCCGACGTCCTCGCCACTCGCCGCACCGCCCTCGCGACCACGCAAAAAGAACTCGTCACTGCCGAAGCCGCCGCCACCTCCGCCGAGCAATCCCTCGCCCAAGTCCGAGCCCGCCTCGACCCCGCCCAAGCCGAGGCGCCCAAACACGAGAACCACCTGAGCGCCCTCCGCGTCGAACACCAGCGACTCCAATCCCTCCTCAAACTCCGCGAATATACCGCCGCCGCCGCGACGCTCGCCAGGCAAGTCGCCAAAGCCGAAGCCGCCACCGCGGAGGTTGCCGCGCTCGAGGCCCGCCGCACCAAACTTCCCAAGCTCACCCAAGCCAGGCTCAACAAGCTCGAAGCCCTCGCTGCCTCCGTCCACACCCTCCGCACCCAACTCGAAGCCCTCGGCCTCACTGTCGAACTCACGCCCGATCACGACACAACTGTCGTTTCTGATCCTCAGGTTTCAGGTCTCAATTCTCAGGTTTCGCTCGCCTCCGGCGAGTCCTACCGCCTCCACCGCCCGCAATTCCTCGATCTCCACCTCGCCGGTTGGGGCCGAATCGCCATCCGCTCGGGCGCCCAAGACGCTCAAAACGCCGCCGCCCAACTCGCCGCCACCGAAACCGAACTCCGCGAAGCCTTGCAAGCCGCCGAGATCGCGAGTGTGGACACGGCCCGCGAAGCCGTCGCCACCGCCAAAGAACTCGATTCTCAGATCAAGATCGCGACCGCGGCCCTCAAACCTCACCTCGGAGAACACGATTCGCTCGCCGCCCTCCGCGAAGCCGCCGCCACCATCGCTCGCCGGGCGGACGCCCTCACTACCACGCTCTCGCCCACCGCCCCCGAGAGCGCCCTCAGCCTCACCGAACTAGAAACCGCCGAGGCCAGCCATGAACAGGCCCTGCCCGCTGCCGAGAAAACGCTCAAAGCGTTCAGCAAACAACTCGACCAGCTCCGCGCCGAAGAACGCGCCGCCGCTCAATCCGTACAAAGTGCCACCAAGCTCGTCGGCGAACACCGCGCCCGCCTCCGCACGCTCGAATCCCAGATCGCCGACCTCACCGCCCGCTACCCCGAAGGCATCGATTCCGCCAGGACATCGTCGCTGATCAACGCTTGGAGAAAATCCGGCTCATCGAAAACACCATTGAGGGCTATGTCCGTGAGAGCTTCAGCAACATCAAGCTCGAACTAGAGATTCCTCCGCCGAGAATTGAGGCCATCCTCTCAACCACTCGTATTCTAGCCGATGATGGCACTCAGGGTGGCCTTGAGACCAAGGGCGATGGACTTCGCCGCATGGTCGTTTTCGCGATCTTACGGACCTAGCATAAGACGCTACCGGGAGTTCTTCGCGTTGTTTAACGTAGCGGTCTATGTGGTCGCCGATCTAGACCTGCTTTTAAAGGGTTTTAGAATTCTAAACGCGGATGCGGCACTCCAAAAGATGCAGACAGACTTAATCGCTTTGCTGGATCATGAAATCACTGCGGTTGCGGCGAAAAACACCCAGGAGCTCAAAGAGGCCAATAGGAGCGGCGAGATCAAGGTCCTCTGGGCCCGGGCCAAGTCCGCCAAAGCCGCTTACGACAAGGATCGCACGCCGGAGAACCTTGCGACGATGACCAATGCTGTTGACGCGTTCTTCGCTTGGGAAGCCAACGATGAGCGTCTGCGACTCTTGAGCGTATCGACGACACCTGAGGTCATCGCAGCCAAACACGCGCTCCTGGAAGAACTGCGAAAGCAGAACGTCTTTGTTCTCTCGCGTGGAGCTATTGAGGAATATTATACGCCATCAATCGTTGGTGGAGAAAAGCCTGCCCGCGCTCAGCAGTTTCGAAGGGAGATCACGACTAAGGAAGCTATCTTGGCGTGCTGCGATAATTTGCCGCACCTGGATGGGACATGCTCGGAATTTGAACTGATTCTTAAGCCTATTTTTTCCTGACCATGTCTGAAGCCACCTTAGCATTAGCCTACGACTCGGCTATAAATTACGCCTTCCAGCAGAATGCGATTCCGGTCGTCAAAGAGCTGCGGTTTCAGAATGACGGCGTTGCCCGCAGAGATCTCGCCATTCGCGTCTCCACCGAGCCAGCATTCGCGACTCCGGCGGAGGTTCGCATCCAAGCCATCGAGCCCCACGGCGAGTTTCGCGTTTCGCAGCTCGATCTGAAGCTCGGTCACGATTTCCTCGCGGGGCTCAACGAGAAGGTCGCCGGCTGGCTCAAGGTTGAAGTCATCGCCAGCGACACGGTGCTTTGCTCGCGCACCGAGTCGATCTCGCTGCTCGCGCGCAACGAGTGGTGCGGTCTCGTGTCGTTGCCGGAAATTCTCGCTGCCTTCATCCTGCCTAATGATCCGGCGCTCATGCCGATCCTTGGCCGTGCGTCGGAATTGCTTCGCGATGCCACCGGACGCGGCGCGCTCAACGGTTACCAGGACAAAAATCGCAAACGCGCATGGGAACAGGTTGCCGCCATCTACAAGGCCGTCGCCGAACTCGGCATCCGCTACATCAATCCGCCCGCCAGCTTCGAAAACACCGGCCAGAAGGTGTCCTTCCCTTCGCAGGTCGTCGCGGAGCGGTTCGGCACCTGCCTCGATCTCACGCTGCTCTTCGCCGCCAGTTGCGAACGCGCCGGGTTGCATCCGCTCATGCTCATGCACGAGGGCCACGCCTATGCGGGTTGCTGGTTGGAGGAACGGACCTTTCCCGACTCGACAGCGGACGGCTCCGACGCGCTTCAGCAGATTCGCAAACATGAGACTGAATCGCTGATCACGGTCTTTGAGACCACCCTGGTCGCGAGCGAATCGCCGGGAGTGCTGAACGACGCCGAGCGCGCCGCCCGCGCGCACTTGCACACGGAGAAACCGTTTCGGCTAGCGCTCGATGTTCACCGCGCCCGCATCGCTCGCATCGTGCCGCTGCCCATTCCCGGGCAGCGAGCCGCCGACGCGACGAACAGTCGGGTCTCGGTCGATATCGTCGACGGTATCGGCGACCGCGTCTTCGTCGATCCACTCGATCCGACCGCAAACGCCGCCGCCAGACCCGCCACGCGCGTCGACCAATGGAAAAGCCGCCTGCTCGACCTCAGCTTACGCAACCGGCTCCTGAATTTCAAAGAGACCAGATCCACCATCCGGATTCTCTCGGCTGCGCCCGAACACGTGGAGGACGAACTCGCGGCCGAGAACGAACTCGCCTTACGTCCCAAGCCGAAGCTCATGAGCGAGGACGACCCGCGTCACGGCGCGACGATGTCCCGTCAACAGCGCGCCGACGCGCTTGCCGCGCATCTTGCCGATGAATTGACGCACGGCAGGCTGCACACCCATCTCGACGAATCCGAACATGCTCGTCGGCTCACCGAGTTGTTTCGTGCCGCTCGCAACGCCCTCGACGAAAACGGCACCAACACGCTCTTCGCTGCCGTCGGTATTCTCGAGTGGCGCGAGACCGAGCATAGCGATCGCGTCCTCCGCGCACCTTTGCTCCTCGTGCCCGTCGAGCTGAAGCGCAAGTCGGTGCTCGAAGGCTTTGCTCTCCGCCGCATCGACGAAGAAACGCGCCTCAATGTCACCCTGATGGAGATGCTGCGGCAGAATTTCCAGAAGGACATCGCCGGCCTCGACCCCTTGCCCGAGGACGACAGCGGCGTGAACGTCGCTCGCGTATTCCAGATTTTCCGCGACGCGGTGCGCGATCTGCCCGGCTGGGAAGTGAAAACCGAGGTCTGGCTCGGGCAGTTTTCCTTCACCAAATTTCTCCTCTGGAAGGATCTCTCCGACCGGCTCGACGACCTCACGCGTAATCGGATCGTCAACCACCTGATCAACGAGGCCGGCACACCCTACGACAATCCCCCTGACGACATCCGGCCGCCCCAACTCGACGATCAGTTCCATCCGCGTGATGTGTTTTGTCCGCGCAGCGCCGACTCGTCCCAACTTGCCGCGGTTATGGCTGCAGCGGCCGGACACGACTTCGTGCTCGAAGGGCCGCCGGGCACCGGAAAATCGCAGACCATCACCAACATTATCGCCCACTGCCTCGCGCACGGGAAACGCGTGCTCTTCGTGGCCGAGAAACGCGCCGCTCTCGACGTCGTTCACCGTCGCTTGCGTGAGGAAGGGCTGGAGCCCTTCTGCCTCGAACTCCATTCCAACAAAGTCGGGAAGGCCGACGTCCTCGCCCAGTTCGAGCGCAGCCTGAAATTCGTAGCTGAAGAGAGTGCCACCGACTGGGAACACCGCGCCGCTGAGCTGGAGCGCTTGCGCTTCAGCCTGAACGCCTACACGCGCGCTCTACACCGACGCACGCCTTGTGGCCTGAGCGCGCACGCCTGCTTCGACTACCTTCTTCCGCGTCAGAATGAGCCGACCGTTCGGCTCGACAACTGGCCGGCTATTTTCGAAACGACCGCCGCGAAGCTGGATGAAACGCGTCAGCTCGCACGGCAACTCCAAGAGCGGTCGCGCGCCGTCATGCCGTTGCATGACCATGCATTGGCTCCGCTCGCCTGCGAGGAGTGGTCGCCCGCCTGGGCCGAACGCACGCTCGCCCGCATCGGTGAACTGGCCACGCACTGCACCGCCGCGATTGACGCCACGCACGAACTGCGGACTTGGCTGCGTTGCCCGGACAACTCGGCCACTCGTCAGCAACTTCATCACCTTCGCGATCTGATTGAAAGTCTGCTGGCGCCACAACCGGTTGGCCCCGCGTTTGCCACCACACCGTGGAACCAATTGGTAACCGACCTCGATCGGTGGATCTCACACACCGCAGAGCGTGCCGAACTACGTGCCAAACTTCGCCACATTCACGTGCGGCCTAGCACTGGTGGCGCGCCCGTGGTGTGCGAGACGTGGACCGACGCGGAATCGGAAATGAATGTGGCACGCGCCCGCGATCTGATTGCGCTGGCAAAAACGGCCATCGGAGCGACGCATGAATTGCACGAGTGGCTCAAGACACCCCGGTCTGACTCGACGCGTGCGGAATTGGCAAACCTGCTGGCTCTGGTTGAAAGCATTGTCGGCGCGGCCCCTGTGACCGCCGCATTTGTTATCACGGCTTGGCCTGAATGGGTCACTCGCTTCGACCGGTGGCTTGGCTGGATCAACGAACGTGTGGAACTGCGTTCCTCGCTGGCCGGCTATGACGAAGCCAAATTGCTCGCGTTGGATCTGGATACGCTGAAGCAAAAATGGGAATCCGGCCGCAACGCTTGGTTTCTCATGAAGTGGCTTCGTGTCGGCTATGTCCGCCGACATCTCCGCACCGCACGGTCGGACCAAGCCAAGCCGGAAGTCGGCACCTTGGACGCAGTGATCACGGCTGCATTGCGCCTCCGCACGGTGAACGCCGAGCTGGCCGGCGCGCGCAGCGATGCGGAAAAAATGCTTGGCGATCGAATCTGGGCCAACGGAGAGCCCGATGCGAACTATCTGGCTGCGGTGCGCGCTTGGGGCGCCACCCTCCATGAACAACTGCTCAGCCTCGCCGGTGACGACACGGATTGGCTGGAGGTGCTGCGTCAGCTACTCGGGAGGCTTTTCGCCGAAGGGCTCGCAAGCTTTGCGCCTGAAACGCCGATTGGTCGCCGCCTCGCGCGCTTTCAAGATGCCACTAAGAAATTCACCATCGCTTACGAACCGCTAACGGCGTCGGCTGCCTTGCGTCGCGAAGAATTCGATACCGTGCCGGGTCACCTCGCGGCGGTGGTGTCTGGACTGGAGTTGTTCGTGCTTACGGCACCGCGACTGCGCTCAATTAATACCGAGCTGGGGTCGTCAGCCCCTACCGCGCAAGCATGTCTCGGTGTGCTTTGGGCGAAAGGCGAACCTTCGCCCGATGCGCTTTCGGAAGCCCGACAGTGGGGCGAAATGCTTCACGCTCGGATGCTCGCGTGCGGAGGGGACGATTTGGTCTGGCTTGGCCAACTGCGCCAGCTCCTCGCCACGTTGTTCAGCGAAGGTCCCGCAGTCTACGCACCGAGCACCGGCATCGGAGCACGGCTCACGCGCTATTGTGGCGCGCTGAACGCGTTCGAAACGGAAATGGATCGATTCACCGCAGAGGTGAAACTGCGTCGAGCTACAGTGGACAGCGCACCCGACTACCTCGGCGCCGTGCGGGCGCTGACTGAGCGACTCCCGTTCGCGTGGCGCCAGGTCCGCGAATGGTGCTCATGGCAGAAGGCGCGTAGAGCAGCAGTGGATACGGGTCTTGAACCGGTGATCGCCAAACTGGAATCCCCTGACGGAGCAACGCTGGACGTGCCTGGCTTGTTTGAGCGGAGTTACCGGAAGGCCCTCCTTTTCGCCCTGATTGAACGCGAAACCGCGTTGCGTGAATTCTTCGGTCGCGAACACAACGAGCGCATCGAACGCTTCCGCGAGCTGGACGAAAAGATCGCTGGGCTTTCGCGCGAACTCATCCGCGCTCGTCTGGCGACCGGCATCCCACGCGACCAAGGCATCGGCGACGTGCCGAAGACGGAGATCGGTCTGCTTCGCAAAGAACTCGGCAAGAAGATGCGCCACATCCCGGTGCGTCGTTTACTGGCGGGCATCCCCAAGCTGTTGCCTCGGCTCAAACCCTGTGTGCTGATGAGTCCGCTTTCCGTTGCACAATACTTGGAAGCCTCCCACGAGACCTTTGACGTGGTGATCTTCGACGAGGCTTCGCAAATCCCGGTGTGGGACGCGATCGGTGCCATTGCACGCGGCAAACAGTTGATCGTGGTCGGCGATCCCAAGCAGCTTCCACCGACGAACTTCTTCAGTAGCGCCGGCAACGACGACGAAGACGACCTGACACCCGAAGCCCACAAGGACCTGGAGAGTGTGCTCGACGAACTCATGAGTCATCAGGTGCGCCACAAACGCCTGCAATGGCACTACCGCAGCCGTCACGAAGGCCTCATCACTTTCAGCAACCGACAGTATTACGAGAACGACCTGCTCACCTTCCCTTCGCCGGAGTCATCTTCGGCGTTCGGCGCGTCGTAGACGGCTTTCAAGCGCCGGGCGATGGGCTGCCGATCCTGCCAGGAACAGAACGACAACGAGTGCCGCAGCAGATGGACGATGCAAGTCTGCACC